>UICE01000019.1 GCA_900471815.1 Hyphomicrobiales bacterium | reverse complement strand
TTACTCAATGATAGAAGCGACGATGCCAGCACCGACGGTGCGGCCACCTTCACGGATAGCGAAGCGGAGCTTCTCTTCCATGGCGATTGGCACGATCAGCGTCACATCAACCGAGATGTTGTCGCCAGGCATGACCATTTCCGTACCTTCCGGCAAAGTCACTACACCTGTCACGTCGGTCGTGCGGAAGTAGAACTGTGGACGGTAGTTGGAGAAGAATGGCGTATGACGGCCACCTTCGTCCTTCGTCAGAATATAGGCTTCTGCCTTGAACTTCGTGTGCGGCTTGACCGAACCTGGCTTGGCAAGGATCTGACCGCGCTCAACGTCTTCACGGCCAACACCGCGAACCAGTGCACCGATGTTGTCGCCTGCCTGGCCCTGATCGAGCAGCTTGCGGAACATTTCAACGCCGGTAACTGTTGTCTTTGTCGTCGGCTTGATGCCGATGATTTCAACTTCTTCACCAACCTTGACGATACCGCGTTCAACACGGCCAGTCACAACCGTACCACGACCCGAGATCGAGAAAACGTCTTCGATCGGCATCAGGAATGGCTGGTCAATCGGACGCTCTGGGGTTGGAATGTACTTGTCAACTTCAGCCATCAGCGCGCGAACTGCGTCTTCGCCGATTTCCTTGTTGCTGTCTTCAAGCGCAGCCAAAGCCGAACCCTTGACGATCGGTACATCGTCGCCCGGGAAATCATACTTGGAAAGAAGCTCACGAACTTCAAGCTCAACCAGTTCGAGCAATTCGGCATCGTCAACCTGATCAACCTTGTTCAGGAACACGACGATCGCTGGAACGCCAACCTGACGGGCAAGCAGAATGTGCTCGCGGGTCTGGGGCATCGGGCCGTCAGCGGCAGACACAACCAGAATAGCGCCATCCATCTGCGCAGCGCCGGTGATCATGTTCTTCACATAGTCGGCGTGGCCAGGGCAATCAACGTGTGCATAGTGACGCGCAGGCGTCTCATACTCAACGTGTGCCGTCGAAATGGTGATGCCGCGTGCCTTCTCTTCCGGTGCAGCGTCGATCTGGTCATACGCCTTGTACTCACCAAAATACTTCGTAATCGCTGCCGTCAACGACGTCTTGCCATGGTCAACGTGACCAATCGTGCCGATGTTTACGTGCGGCTTATTACGTTCAAACTTGCTCTTAGCCAT
>UICE01000005.1 GCA_900471815.1 Hyphomicrobiales bacterium | reverse complement strand
CACAAACAGTTCAGACGGTCAAACGGCTGCCCCACATCTAGCCGTGAACACATCCCTAAAGCCAGCTTCTTCTCGCGTATAGGGAACGATGACGCGTTTGCGACGGTTTCAATGTGGGGGATTTTCCCGGATTGAAGGACAATTTGATCAGCTCATCTCCAAGGTCACACCGACCTGTTGCATGCTTTCCTGTAGCCCTACTTGTTCTGATGCTTGCTAAACTATTCCCTATCCGAATAAGCGGTTGGCGATCTGTGCAATATGACGGCCTTGATATCTTGCGCCGTCGAGTTCGATTGGACTTGGATTTCGACTTCCATCTACGTCTGCAATCGTACTTGCACCGTAGGGCGTACCACCATGTACTTCTTTAATGGCGCTTAATCCGCTGAAATCATACGGTATTCCAACAATCATCATACCGAAATGCATCAAATTGGTAATGACAGAAAATAGTGTGGTTTCTTGTCCGCCATGTTGGCTGGCTGTAGATGTAAAGGCAGCACCGATCTTCCCAGTTAATGCCCCACTCACCACTAAACTGCCGGCTTGGTCAAGAAAGGCAGCCATTTGGGAGGGCATCCGCCCATATCGTGTCGGAACGCCAAGAATAAGCGCATCGTAATTGCTTAGTTCGCTTATAGTGGCTATTGGCGCCGTTTGATCCAGTTTGAAACCTGCTGCTTGTGAAACTTCAAAAGGAGCAGTTTCCGGCACACGTTTAATATCCACTTCGGAGCCAGCTGCACGAGCTCCCTGTGCAATCGCTTGCGCCATTTCTTCAATGTGCCCATAGCTTGAATAATAGAGAACCAGTAATTTGCTCATAGGTACACTCCGTGCTCGGTGAGATTGTCAGTTTTTGAGAGGGAATCCTCAGTTATTGAGAGGCCAAAGACACAGTTTCTCGTTTGCCAGCCTGTAAGTGCTGGCGTTCAGTGTGCAAAGTTGAATTAGTGGTGTGGCTGTATCAAGCCGATCGTCGAACCGCAGGCCAGTGTCTTGAACTTTTGAGGGATGCGCCTGTTTCCATCAATGTTTTCAAGCTGGCTAACAATAGCGGCCACCCTCGAGCCATGACGCTGATAGTGTTACCGTCCGTTCGATCAGAGCTTTGAACAACCGTCAGCTTTACCATCTCTTCGAGTTGTTTTATTTCAAAGGTGACGCGGGTATGCCCTTCTGCCTTGAGCTTTGAGATAAATTCGTGCTGCCAAGCCAAAACGAGCTTGTACGGTGCATTTACTTCTAACACGCGCCCGGTGTGGGCCAGTGTTCCGTCGGGTGCAAGAAGGCGCCACGGCGAGCCTTGCTGCCAATCACACTCAACGGAAAGGCCGTACCAGAACTGTTCGGTGAATTGGCGTTCGGTCAAGGCTTTCCAAACCTTTTCCGGGGTAGACAATATATAGGTGACGTACACGAACTGTTCACCGGCCTTATTTTCATTTTGAGCTGTCATTATTCTCTCTTTCAAGGTTATCCTTGAGCAAAGCCAGGGCATTCAAGCGGGCATTTTCATACTTACCAATCCACCGTGAAAAGATGTGGTGTATTGGAACGGGGTTGAGAAAATGCAATTTTTCGCGACCGCTCATCTGGCTCACCACGAGATTGCTCTCTTCCAGTATAGACAGGTGCTGCGTCACGGCCTGCCTTGTCATTCCCAAATCATCGCATAACTCCGATAGCGTTTGCCCATTACGTTCAAACAATCGATCCAGAAGTTGTCGGCGTGTTGAATGTGAAAGAGCGCGAAAAGTTGTATCAATATCCATGCTCTAATCATGCAAGTATTTACTTGCATGTCAAGGCAAGGCATCGGAAAACATTTTGAGCTCGGTGGGAATGAGGCAGCCGCCGAAAGTCTTGGACCAGGAACTTGTGCGGGTAACGCTGCCTAAAGAGCATCGAAGCTCGGGGACCTCTTCAGATATTACCTACTAGCATGAACCCATTGCGTCGCCCGGCCTTTTCGGTTGAAGGGCCGACAGACAAACGCGCCTGAGGTTACATTCAATCGCCCACAGCCGTTGACAGACAGACCTGCTTCTGATTATTTAACAATACAAATGTGAAATGTTTGCACTTTTGTTGTTATCTAGAAGAGTTCTGGGGAGGAAAACCATGCTCAACCGTCGTCGTTTCGTTACGAAAACCGCTGCTTCTGTTTTTACGCTTGCTCTCGCATTTGGTTTGGGAATGCCCGTGCTCTCGGCTCACGCTGAGGGTTTGAAGATTGGATTTAGCCAGGTAACTCTGCAATCTCCGTTTTATGTTCAATTGAAAACCGGTGCGGAGGCCGCGGCTAAGGCGGGCGGAGATACATTGATATTTCTTGATGCAAACGGTGATGTCAGCAAGCAGAACAATGATATCCAGGATCTGATTACACAGGGCGTCAATGCGCTCATTATCAATCCGGTCAACCCGGATGCGGTCGTTCCATCACTCGAAGCAGCTGTGGCTGCTGGTATCCCGGTGATCACGGTGGATCGTAGCGTTAACGGTACTGGTGTAACTGCTCACGTGGGTCGCGATAACAAGAAAATGGGCCAATTGGTCGGTGAAGCTGTCGTAGCCAGATTGAAAGCGGACGGAGTTGAAAAGGCCAAAATTATTGAAATTCAAGGGGATGCGGGCGGCGCTGTCATGATGGATCGCCGAGATGGCTTTCATGCGGCCCTGGAGGGTACTGGCCACACCATCGTCGAGGGGCCTTATGCCGAATATATTCGCGCCAATGCAGTAACGGCTATGCAGGATCTGTTGCAGGCAAACCCTGATGTTAAAGTTGTCTATGCCCATAATGACGATATGGCGCTTGGAGCTTTGCAGGTACTCAAGGAGAACAACCGGAATGATGTTCTCGTTGCGGGTGTTGACGGCTTGTCTGAAGCGCTGAGCATCATTGCCGATGGTGGCAACTATATCGGTTCAGCTCTCAACGATCCGAAATATCTCGGGGACGTTACGATTCAGGTCGCGCGGGAGGCATCTGCCAAGAAGGAAGTGGCGAAATTCGTCGATGCAGGTTCGACACTTGTCACCTCCAAAAATGTTGCTGATTTCCCGCGTCAGGGACTTTTTGCCGAATATCGCCCGAGCGTTCTCGGTCAGTAATAACCTCTCCCAAGGCCTGCGGGGCAGGGCACATCCTGCCCCGCGATCTCTTTATCAATTCCAAGGATTACCAGATGCGTGCTGCAGTACTTTATGCCCCAGGCGATATTCGTCTTGAAAATGTCCCGGTTCCGCAATTGCTTTCCGGCCATGTGAAAATACGGGTTGCAGCGGTTGGTGTTTGCGGTTCTGACATGCCGCGTATGCTGATCAAGGGCGCACACAAGATGCCACTCATTTGCGGTCATGAGTTTTCCGGTCATATCACCGAAATTGGTGAGGGCGTTGAAGGTTTCGAAATTGGCGAACTTGTGGCCATTCCACCGATGCTGCCATGCTATAAATGTGACCAATGTCAGCAGGGACAGTTTTCGCGTTGCCGGGACTATGATTATTTCGGTTCACGCCGTGATGGGGCCTATGCGGAATATGTCTGTGTTCCGGTATCCAATTTGTTGAAGACGCCAAAAAATATAGATCCGCGAGCGGTGGCAATGACCGACCCTGCTTCAATTGCGCTCCACGCGATCTGGAAAGCAGACGGAATGACGATGGGTCAGCGTGGCGGTGTCATCGGTTGCGGTCCCATTGGTCTGTTCGCTATCCAATGGATGCGGCTGATGGGAGCCAGCGAAGTTGTAGCAATCGATGTTTCCGAAGAGAAACTGGCGATGGCGCGGCGTGCAGGCGCCAAGCATACGTTTCTTGCCGGTGCTGAGATTCCAGCTGATTTGCTCTGCGATACAATTGTCGAAGCTGCAGGGCATCCTTCGTCAGTCAATATGGCGGTGAAGTTGGCAGCGCCAAGCGGGCATGTTGTTTTCATTGGGATACCGGTTGCGGAAGTGGCTTTGGAAAACAAAACTTTCCAGCATTTTCTCCGCCAGGAGATATCGCTGCACGGTTCATGGAATTCCTTTGGCTCCCCATATCCTGGTCGCCAGTGGACCGTTACATTGGACAAACTCGGCTCTGGCGAACTCGAATGGGAGTTTATGATCACCCACGACCTTGATCTCGCTGAATTGCCAGGCATGTTTGAAAAATTCCGGACCGACAAATCCATGTTCTTCTCGAAAGTGATGTTCCGCCCATAATGGTGTGGAAAGGGAGGATACAAGAGTGACATTGGTTCTGAACTTTGATCTCGGCACGGGAGGTGTCAGGGCTGGAGTTTACGATGTAGAGGGCAGAGTAATGCTCTCTTTGTCGGAAGCCAGTTATGATACAACCTATCCGTGTGCTGGCTGGGCAGAGCAGCAGGCTGAGGACTGGTGGGCTGCGGTGCTGACAGCCGGGCGTGAGGCAATCGCTCGATGCGGCTCCAACGAAATTGCAGCTGTATGCGCGGCCACAACGGCTTCTTCGGTTGTCGTTTGTGACAAGGAAAGCAAGCCGCTTTATCCGGCAATTCTATGGATGGATTGCCGTGCCAGCGAAGAAGCCCGAGCCACTGAAACAGTAAAACATCCGGTTATGGATTATAGCGGCGGTGGCGACGCTGCCGAATGGCTGGTGCCCAAGGCGATGTGGCTTTCTGCCAATGAGCCTGCGATTTTTGAGAAAGCGGACGTCATCTGCGAAGCGCTGGATTTTATCAATTTCCGGCTCTGTGGGGAGTGGTCCGGCTCGCGCATGAATGCCGCCTGCAAGTGGAACTATGATTCCAAAAACGGCAGTTTCGTTCCGGAAATTTATGATGCGCTTGGCATTTCCCGATTGCAGCAAAAACTACCGCAGCGGATTATTCCAGTAGGCGATGTTATCGGAAATTTGCAACCAGGCATTGCGGATGCCTTGGGTATTTCCGGACAAGCAATCGTTGTGCAGGGCGGTATCGACGCCCATATAGGAATGCTCGGTGCCGGTACAGTTGCCGCTGGCGGAATGCTAATCATTGGCGGAACATCAGTTGTTCATTTGACCCATTTGAATGAACAAAGTGACGTAAGCGGTTTCTGGGGTCCTTATCCAAATGCGTTGGTGGATGGGCTTTGGCTGGTAGAAGCCGGGCAGGTGTCGGCCGGTTCGATCCTTAACTGGTTCAGCCAGAAGCTATTCGGCCTTGATGAGCAAGGACATACCGATCTGATCAAGAAGGCCTCCAATGCATCTGGGGGCGGTTCGGGTTTGTTGACTCTGGACTACTGGATGGGAAACCGTACGCCATACCGCGACGCTGATCTACGCGGTGCCGTACTTGGACTGTCCCTTGGACACGACCGGGCAGACCTATACGCTTCGGCCGTCGATTCCATCGCATTAGGCTCAGCCAATGTCGTTGCTGTCCTTGAACAGCGCGGTGTCAACGTCGAGCGGATTGTCGTTGCCGGCGGCATTTGTAAAAATCCACTATGGTTGCAAGCAACAGTGGATGCTCTGCAGCGTTCGGTACATGTTGCGTATGACGATAATCTTTCGCTTGTCGGTACAGCCGTCTGTTCTGCCCATGCTCTCGGTCTGTTTCCGGATTTGATCACTGCGTCTGAAGCCTGTGCTGCTCCGACCAAAGAAATGCTTCCGGATGCGCAACGGTCAAAACGCTATCGCGAGACGATGGAACTTTATAGAAATGCAACGGAATCATTGACGCCGGTGCTCCACGCCTTGAGTGCACGGCAAAGGGCAGGAGCCGAACGATGAACGATGCACGTCAAAACCCGTCCGTACGATTGCCCTCCGATGAGCAGCGTGAACATCTCATGGTTCGCGTAGCAAAGCTTTATTATGATCTCGACAAAACCCAGAGCGAGATCGCCAAGGAACTTGGTCTGACCCGCTGGCAGATCGCCCGCCTCATGACTGAGGCGAAGGAATTGGGTGTTGTCCGTATTGAGATAACGCCGCGTGCTTACCGGAAGACGGAACTCGAGGTGAGGTTGCAGCAGGAGTTTGGTCTTCGCGATGCAATTGTCGTTCCTTCGGGCGGTTCAACCGATTCAGCTCTGCTTATGGAGAGTGTTGCCCAGGCTGCCGCGCGGTATTTGGCAGGACTTAATCCAAAGGCAGAACTGATCGGCGTTTCATGGGGTCGCACAATGTCGGCCGTGGCGCGCTTTCTGCCCAATAATTGGAATCCTGGTGTGCATGTCGTGCTGGTTAATGGCGCGACCAATTTGCGCTCGACGGTAACACACACCAGTGCCGTGGCAGAAGAGTTCGCCAAGGCTGGCAATGGCACGGCAACACTGCTGCCTGTTCCTGCTATCGTTGGAAAGAAAAGTACGCGGGAGGTTCTTGAAGAAGATCCAATTATTGAGCGCGTGCTGAAGCTTGCCATGCAGGCTGATATTGTCTGCTTTGGCATGGGCGGAATTACCCATGAATCAGTGCTGCTAAGTTCCGGTTATCTGGATGAAGCAGATATAGACCGGCTTAAAGATGCCGGCGCTGTGGGTGATATTCTCGGACGCTTCGTCGATAAGGATGGCAAAATCGTTGATACAGCGATTGATGACCGTACCGTTGGCATGCGCCTTGAACTGCTGAAAAACAAGCAGTGGTCAATTGGTGTGGTCGCGGGAGAGGAAAAATTCAAGATCGCAACCTCGGTGTTAAAAGCCGGCTACGTATCAGTCATTGTTACCGATGAGGCCACCGCCCGTTATGCATTGGGGATAAGCGATGATACGTGACGTTCTGACGGTTAAAAACGTTTCAAAGACATTTCTGCCGAACATTATTGCACTGGAATCGGCATCGCTTGAAGTCCGTGCAGGTGAGGTCCACTGTCTGCTCGGGGCAAATGGTGCCGGGAAGTCGACGCTGCTCAAAATCATAGCGGGAGCTTTTCGGCCAACAGGCGGACAGCTTGCGCTGGAAGGTAATCCTGTAGAATTGCGCAGTCCGGCAGAAGCATCGCGACTTGGCATTTCCATGATCTATCAGGAGTTGGATCTTGTCCCGCAACTAACTGTCGAACAAAATCTATTTCTCGGTCATGCGCCGGGCAAGTATGGTCTGATTGATCACAAGGCAAGGTGCAAGCGCGCCCACGAAGCTCTGCGGCGGGTTGGTGCAAATTTCGCCGCCGATGCGCGTGTTGAAACTCTATCTGTTGCCAACCAGCAGCTGACCGCGATCGCCCGCTCGCTCACCATGGATGCGAAAATCATTATCATGGATGAGCCTTCGGCATCGCTCAATGAGACTGAGCTGAAGAGCATATTCGAAGTTATCCGCGATTTGGTGAAGCATGGCGTCGCAATTGTTTATGTCAGTCACCGGCTTGGTGAATTGCGTGAGATCGGTGATCGGGTTACGGTTTTGCGCGGCGGCAAGACTATCGGAACGTACGATATTGCTGACACCACCGATGAGCAACTTGTTACCGCCATCATAGGCAAGGAGCGTTCGCTGATTGAACGTAAGGTCCGCAAGCCGGTTACAGGCAAGGTAGCGTTGAAAGTCAACAGGCTGCGTGGTGCAGAGGGTCTCAATATTTCTGGACTTGATGTGCGCTGGGGTGAAGTTGTCGGCCTTACCGGACTTAACGGATCAGGCCGCACGTCGTTTCTGAAAGCTTTGTTTGGAGCGCACCATTTCGAAGGTGAGATATTGCTGGAAGACAAGAACTTCCATCCACGTCATCCGGCAGACTCTATTCGATGTGGTTTGGGCCTCGTACCGGAGAACCGCAAGACCGAGGGTTTGATACTACACGCGCCCATCTACAAAAACGCGACGTTACCTTCCATGCGCCAGAGCTGGTTGACGCGCCATTCGCTCCAAAAACAGAAGGCAACACCGGTCCTTCAAAGTCTTTCCACCAAGTATGGCAAGCCGGAACAGGCTGTGGTGCAGCTTTCCGGTGGCAATCAGCAGAAAATTGTCCTGGCGAAGTGGATCATCAATGGCGCCCGTGTACTTCTGCTGGATGAGCCAAGCCGTGGTCTAGATATTGGGGCGAAAGCCGATCTCTATAATCTGGTGGATAAATTGGCAGAAGATGGCGCAGCGGTAATTGTTGCCAGCAGCGAACTCGAAGAACTCTATGCTGCCTGCGATGCAATCTGGGTCTTCCATGAGGGCCGCAATATTGGACGATATGATCCGTCCATCACCGACCGCGATACAATTCTGCGGGCTACAATATTGGGTGAACACCATGTCTAAAACAGCAATATCCGCCGCTCAGCTGCCTTCGCCGGGGTTGGGTAAACGGGCCATTGATCTCGGTATCGAGTATAATTTCATTGTCATCTTTTTGGCGGTGGTAGCGATCGCGACAACGTTGTCTGATAATTTTCTGACTTTCGCAAACATAGCCAACCTCTTCCAACAGGCAGCCGTGGTAGGCGTCGTTGCCATTGGGATGACCTTTGTCATTCTCACAGGGAATATTGATTTGTCTGTGGGCAGCATTGTAGCACTGTGCGGTATGCTGGTGGCAGTGCTCATGTCCAACGGTTTCGATCCATTCATCGCAGTTGCAATAACGGTTTTGGCGGGAACAGCCTGTGGCGCAGCCATGGGTGCGACGAGCGCTCTGGCACAAGTGCCGAGCTTCATTGTAACTTTGGCCGGCCTCGTCTCTTTCCGGGGCATTACCTATCTTCTGACCGATGGCGTGCCAGTCAGCGGGCTGCCGCAAGGTTTTGCCGCCATCGGCTCAACGATGGTGCCAATCTTTCCCGGCTTTGCCATTTCGTCCATGGGGCTGATCTTTATAGGCCTTTGCATTGTGGCAGGGCTTGTGCTGCGGCTTACAGTCTTTGGTGAGTATGTGTTTGCGACAGGTGGCAATCCGGAAGCTGCCCGTCTTTCCGGTCTACCCACCCGCTTGATTGTCACGGCCGTCTTTGCTGTTTCCGGCTTCATGGCGGCTCTCGGTGGAATTCTTTTGACATCGCGTTTGCGCATCGGTCAGCCAACAGCAGCGCAAGGCCTGGAGCTTGACGCCATCGCAGCAGTTGTCCTTGGCGGTACAAGCCTTTTTGGCGGTCGCGGTGGTGTTCTCGGCACATTCTTTGCCGTAATGTTGCTTCAAGTTCTTAGAAACATATTCAATCTTCTGGGATTGGGCTCCTTCTATCAGATGACCGTCACCGGACTCATCATAGTTGCAGCTATTTTGCTCAATCGCTTCATAGATCACAGGAAGGGTCGTGGATGAACACGCAAGACTTATCGGTTGCCAAGGGCACGCACTTAGCCGTGCAGAAAGCTCATGCGCGCAACACCGGCACTGAACTGAAACCTGAGTGGTTTGAGGATATTGCTGTCAACCGTTCTGCCACGGAACGCCGTGCTGCCACTCTGACGACACGCCGGACCGTAAAGAAGGAATATCAGGCTGCTTGGCTGGTAAAAGCGATCACATGTATTGACCTCACCACACTGGCAGGTGACGACACCGCAGGGCGTGTTCAGCGGCTTTGCGCGAAGGCAAAACGTCCAGTTCGCATAGACATACTTGAAGCGCTTGGCCTTGGCGATGCCAATATTACGACGGGCGCGGTGTGCGTTTATCCTACTATGGTTGGGCACGCTGTTAAGGCCTTGCGCGGAACGAACATTCCTGTTGCATCGGTTGCGACCGGCTTTCCCGCTGGCTTGACGCCATTGCCGCAGCGCCTTGCCGAAATCAAATATGCGGTAGGCGAGGGTGCCAAGGAAATTGATATTGTTATCAATCGCGAGCAGGTTCTTACGCAGAATTGGGAAGCGCTCTACGACGAGATCGTGCAGATGCGCGAAGCCTCTGGCGAAGCGCATTTGAAAGCAATTCTCGCAACTGGCGACCTCAATACGCTACGCAATGTTTATCGTGCTTCCATGGTCGCAATGCAGGCTGGTGCCGATTTCATTAAGACATCCACAGGCAAGGAAGATGTCAATGCAACTTTGCCTGTCAGTTTGATCATGTTGCGTGCCTTGCGTGATTTTGGCGAATATTCGGGCCAGATCGTTGGATTCAAGCCTGCCGGCGGCATGAAGACTGCCAAGGACGCCATGAATTGGCTGATCCTGATGAAGGAGGAATTGGGCCTGCCCTGGCTGCAGCCGGATCTTTTCCGCCTTGGTGCCAGCTCGATGCTTGGAGATATCGAACGGCAACTCGAACATTATGTGACGGGCCGTTATGCCGCGTCTTCGCGCCACGCGCTCGCTTAAGGAAACAAACATGGGACAGATCAAGGATATTCTTCGCACCATGGAATATGGCCCGGCACCGGAAAGTAATACTGACGTTCAAGCCTGGCTCGATGCCAATAACCAAGGTTTCGGACATTTCATCAATGGTAAGTTCACCAGCATTGAAGGTCGCGATCTGATTGCCGTCATGAACCCTGCAAACGGTTCTCCGTTGGGAAAAGTGGTGCACGGCACGACCGCTGATGTGGATGCGGCGGTAAAGGCTGCTCGCGCAGCATTCGGAAAATGGTCGGTATTGCCCGGGCATGAGCGGGCCAAATATCTTTACGCCATTGCACGGCATATACAAAAGCGTGAGCGCTTTTTCTCCGTGTTGGAAACAATGGATAATGGCAAGCCTATCCGGGAGACGCGGGATATTGATATTCCGCTTGTCGCCCGTCATTTCTATCATCATGCCGGTTGGGCAGAAATGGTCGAGACAGAATTCGAAGGATATTCTCCGGTCGGGGTTTGCGGTCAGGTCATTCCATGGAACTTTCCCTTGCTTATGCTGGCATGGAAGGTCGCTCCGGCACTTGCTGCCGGCAACACCGTTGTCCTTAAACCTGCCGAACTGACGCCGTTAACGGCTATCGCTTTCGCGGAGATCTGCCATGAGGTGGGTCTGCCTGCGGGTGTGGTGAATATTGTTCATGGCGATGGCACAACTGGTGCTGCTATTTGCGGCCATAAGGATGTGGACAAGGTAGCATTTACCGGCTCCACCGAGGTTGGCCGGATCATCCGCGAGCAGATTGCCGGATCGGAAAAAAAGCTCTCCTTGGAACTCGGTGGCAAGTCGCCCTTCATTGTTTTTGAAGATGCGGATATTGACGGCGCCATTGAAGGGGTTGTTGATGCAATCTGGTTCAATCAAGGTGAGGTGTGCTGCGCTGGATCCCGTATTCTTGTGCAGGAAGGTGTTGCCGAGCGCTTTTACAACAAGCTGCGCAAACGCATGGAAACGCTGCGTGTTGGAGATCCACTCGACAAGACAATGGATATCGGTGCTTTGGTTTCGCCAGGTCAGTTGAAACGCGTGACGTCGCTTGTTGAAAAGGGCAAGACAGAAGGGGGCACACTTTGGCAAGCGCCCGTGAAACTCCCGGACAAAGGTAATTTCTTTGCTCCAGCTTTCTTTACAGATGTGGATCCGGCGTCGACTGTCTGCGAAGTCGAAATATTTGGTCCTGTCGCGACGACGACTACTTTCCGTACACCCGATGAGGCAATTGCCTTGGCGAACAATACAAAATACGGGCTTGCCGCTTCAATCTGGTCAGAGAATATCAACCTGGCCCTTGATATGGCTGCACGGGTGAAAGCTGGTGTTGTCTGGATCAACTCAACCAATCTTCTCGATGCCGGCGCAGGCTTTGGCGGCTATCGCGAATCCGGCTTTGGTAGGGAAGGTGGTCGCGAAGGTCTTTATGAATATCTCACCGCTGATTGGGAAAAGCGCTTGCCGCTAGCAAAGGCGGAACAGCCTTTGAAACTATCGGCGGCCCCGGACGGAGATGCAAAGGTTGCTCAGGGTGGATCCATTGACCGTACGGCCAAGAACTATGTCGGCGGCAAACAAGCTCGACCGGACGGAGGCTACTCCTATTCCGTCCTTGGCAAAGGCGGTCAGATCGTCGGCCATGCCGGCATCGGCAATCGGAAAGACATTCGTAATGCGGTAGAAGCGGCAACCAAAGCTGGAGGCTGGGGAAGTGCAACTGCACACAACCGCGCTCAGGTGCTTTATTATCTTGGCGAAAACCTTGATGCCCGCCGTGCGGAATTCGAAGCACTTTTGGTCGAAAGCACCGGCGTGTCGTCCAAGGCGGCGGCAGAAGAGTTTGATACGGCGCTGCGACGCATCTTCTATTATGCTGCACAGGCCGACAAATATGATGGTGCTGTCCACGCGACCAAGTCACGCCATGTGACGCTGGCTATGAATGAGCCCTTTGGCATTGTCGGTATAGTTTGTCCGGATGAAAACCCACTTCTGTCCTTTGTTTCGCTGGTGCTTCCGGCCATTTCGATGGGCAATCGTGTGGTGGTCGTGCCGTCTGCTCGGCATCCGCTGCTTGCAACCAATCTGTATCAGGTGCTCGACACATCCGACGTGCCCGGCGGAGTGATTAATATCATCACGGGTGAAAGCGATGTTCTTGCCAAAACTTTGGCCGAACATGATGAAGTTGATGCGATCTGGTATATCGGCTCCAAGGAAGGCAGCGCCATGGTGGAGCGAGCCTCATGTGGAAATTTGAAGACCACATGGGTCAGCAATGGCCGTCAGCGCGACTGGCTGGGCGGCAAGGCGCAAGGCAAGGAATATTTGCGCCGGGCTGTACAAGTCAAAAATATATGGGTTCCTTACGGCGAGTAAGAAACTTACATAGGCGGACAGTACTGTCGGTAGTGATAGGATAGGGAGCCGAATGTTCACATTCGGCTCCCTATTTCAATCACTCGGATTGTTTTGGCCTGTTTATTTACGGCGATAGAGCCAAAGCGTGAGCGGCGCGAGTGTGATGGTCAATAGGACGGGCGCGATCAATGCTGCGCCAATTTGAACCATTGTCGCATTACCAGCCATAAGACCGCGCATAGCTGTCGTCATCAACGATACAGGATTGACCTCGACGAATGCCCTAAGCAGACTGGGCATTGTTGCTGGATCAACCATGATGTTCGATGCGAAAACCAACGGCATGATGCCGGTGAACGCCATTGTCATGACCGTATTGGGCGTACGCATGACCAATCCCAGCACCAGAAATATCCAGCCAAAGCCAAAACCTATAACAATAAGCAACAGCAAAGCCTCGACGATACCTATAATCCCAGCTTCCGGCCGATAGCCAAGAATAATCCCTATTATCAGAATAAGCAGGGACGCGATGAGATGGCGCAGGATATCGCCGACCATCAGACCGGCGAAAGGCGAGAGAGACCAGATTGGCAATGAACGAAACCTGTCAAACAGACCCTTGCCAAGATCTGTACTCAGACCCATTCCCGAGTACATTGAATTGAACACCACGGTCTGTACAAGGATGCCTGGCAAAAAATACTGCAAATAGGCTGATGTTGACCCTGAGAGCGCGCCGCCAAAGACGAAGGTGAAGAGCAGGGTGAACATGATCGGCGTCATCACCAGATCAAAAAGCTGTTCAGGGACATGTTTAAATTTCAATACTGCCCGCCAGCCAAACACAAGCGCATTGGAAAATGCTGAAGGTTGAGGAGGGCGGGCAGCATGGATAAGTGCAACCGTTGCCTTATTATCGTCCATCACGCTTCTCCGTCAGTAATCTGAGTCTCGGTAATCTGGCCAGTCAAAGCGAAAAACACTTCGTCTAGGCTTGGCGCACCCATAGAGAAATCAGCAAGTTCGATATCGGCTTTTATTAAAGCGGCCAGAGCACGATTGGCATTTTGAGGCGTATCAATCATCAATGATAAGGCCGCACCTTCCGAGCTTCGCTGGGGCTTGTTACCTGTTATTTCTTCAAGCACCTGCTCCGCTTCGTCAATGCGTAAATGCTCAACCAATGTTAGGTGCAGAAAGCCGGAGCCAGTTGCAGCTTTCAATTCGCGGCTGGTGCCCTCGGCGATCTTTTTGCCATGATTGATGACAGCGATGCGAGCGGCGAGCTGGTCAGCTTCCTCAAGATACTGCGTGGTCAAAAGTATCGTAACGCCCGCCTCGGAAAGAGAGCGGATCATACGCCAAACACTCTTGCGTGCCATCGGGTCGAGACCGGTTGTTGGTTCATCGAGAAAAAGAACCCCGGGAGTAACAACAAGCGACGCGGCGATGTCCAGCCTTCGGCGCATGCCTCCAGAATAATCCTTTACCTGCTTGGTAGCCGCCTCCATCAGGTCGAAAGCTGTTAGTAAATCATCGGCACGTTTCTTGGCGTTGCGTCCGCGGAAACCCCATAGTCTTGCAAGCAAGATCAGATTCTCACGTCCCGTCAGATCTTCGTCAAGCGAGGCAAATTGACCGGTCATGGCAATCGATCCGCGCACCTCCTGAGGCGAGTCCTTCAAATCAAAACCCAGCACCTTTGCCGATCCCGCATCTGCCGGCAGCAACGTCGCCAGCATGCGCAACAAGGTGGTCTTGCCAGCACCATTTGGTCCGAGGATGCCAAAGATCATGCCGCGCGGCACGGTAAGATCAATACCGTCCACGGCGCGGACATTGCCAAAATTTTTGGTTAGCCCATGCGCTTCGATTGCTAAAGATGAAACGCCATTGTTCGGCGCAGCGGTGTCGGCCATCGTCACAGTCCTTAAATTGGCGAAATGTCAGGTAGGGATCAGCGGCGGCAAGAGCGAACAGATATCAATGCCAGCATTTTCTGTCAAAGTTGCACGAGCTGCTCACAATTCATTCCTGACAGATACTGCCAAGTCTTTTTGCAAATCATTCGCACTTGCAATAATTGATGATCCTCGCTAAGGATGCAGTTGCAACTCAATTGCAATAAGGAGAGGCTATGCTGGATGGAGTGAGGCGGTCCGTGTTGACCGGAATAATGGGCGCGTTCTTCGGAATGATCTTGGCGATCATTCCCGCAGCGGCACAGGACAAATTCAAGGCGGTGACCACATTTACGGTTATTGCCGACATTGCGCGCAATGTTGCTGGTGATGCGGCGATTGTTGAATCTATTACCAAGCCAGGCGCGGAGATTCATAATTATCAGCCAACGCCGGGCGATATCCAGAAAGCGCAGGGTGCCCAACTTATTTTATGGAATGGCCTCAATCTCGAGCTCTGGTTTGAAAAGTTCTTTGCCAATTTAAAAAACGTTCCAGGAGTCGTTGTTTCGCAGGGTGTGGTGCCGATGGGCATTGCCGAAGGGCCCTATACAGGTAAACCAAATCCGCATGCCTGGATGTCCCCGACAGCGGCGCTGATTTACGTTGATAATATCCGCGACGCTTTTGTAAAATATGATCCGGCCAATGCTGAAACCTATGAGGCAAACGCCGAGACCTACAAGGGACAAATCAAGGCAGCGATTGATCCGATTAAGGACGAGCTTGCAGCCATTCCAGCAGAAAAGCGCTGGTTGGTGTCCAGCGAGGGCGCGTTCTCCTATCTGGCTCGCGATTTTGATCTGAAAGAAGTTTATCTCTGGCCTATCAATGCAGATCAGCAAGGCACTCCTCAACAAGTACGCAAGGTGATTGATGCGGTCCGGGCGAACAAGATCGGCGTGGTCTTCTCGGAAAGCACGATCTCGGCTGATCCTGCCAAGCAGGTCGCACGGGAAACCGGAGCAAGTTATGGCGGCGTTCTTTATGTGGACTCGCTTACCGACGCGAGTGGTGAAGTCCCAACCTACATAGATCTCTTGCGCGTCACATCCAGCCGGGTTGCGGAAGGCCTTGCCAAAGGTATCACGCAATGAACGCCCAATCGTTTCAATCGGCTCACAGATATTCACCCGCGTCGTCTGACGCGGGTGGGGGCATTTCGGTAAAGGGCGCTACGGTAATCTATCGCAACGGTCATACGGCGTTGCGCGATGCGACGTTTGAAATCCCTACAGGCACTATCACTGCGCTGGTGGGAGTTAATGGTTCCGGCAAGTCAACGCTTTTCAAGGCAATCATGGGTTTTATAAAGGCTTCCGAAGGAACGATTTCAGTTCTTCGCCAGTCAGTAAATGAAGCCTTGAAAAAGAACCTTGTCGCCTACGTTCCTCAAAGCGAGGATATAGACTGGAATTTTCCGGTCTTGGTGGAAGATGTTGTCATGATGGGCCGTTATGGCCACATGGGCATGATGCGTATCGCCAAGGCTGCAGATCGGCAGGCAGTATCGGATGCCCTCGCGCGCGTGGGAATGACCGATTTTCGCAAACGCCAAATTGGCGAGCTTTCGGGTGGCCAAAAGAAACGGGTATTTCTTGCCCGCGCATTAGCACAAGATGGACGGGTCATTTTGCTGGATGAGCCATTCACCGGCGTGGATGTGAAAACGGAAGAGGCGATTATCATATTGCTGCGTGCCCTGCGCGACGAGGGGCGGGTAATTTTGGTTTCAACGCATAATCTTGGTAGTGTACCGGAGTTCTGTGACCGCACTGTTCTACTCAATCGCACCGTACTTGCTTATGGTCCGACAGCCGAGACATTCACACAGAAAAATCTGGAACGGACATTCGGCGGCGTGCTGCGTCATTTCAAGCTTGATGCACCGCACGCAGGTGAAGGACGTCCTGTCGGCGTGATTACCGATGATGAGCGGCCCTTCGTGCTCTACGACAATACCGTAAATCCCAAAAGCAATGGACCACGTTAGATGACATTGCTGCTCGAACCTTTCTCTTATCAATATATGATCAATGCCATGTGGGTTTCGGCGTTGGTAGGCGGTGTCTGCGCCTTCCTGTCGGCCTATCTCATGCTGAAAGGTTGGTCTCTTATCGGGGATGCGCTTTCGCATTCCATCGTTCCGGGTGTGGCTGGTGCCTATATGCTTGGGCTGCCTTTCTCAATTGGTGCATTCTTTTCGGGAGGACTGGCCGCCGCTGCGATGTTGTTTCTCAACCAGCGTACGAAGCTCAAGGAAGATGCCATCATCGGTTTGATCTTCTCATCCTTTTTCGGTCTCGGCCTGTTCATGGTGTCACTCTCTCCGACGTCCGTGAATATCCAGACAATTGTTCTGGGGAATATCCTGGCGATTACACCGGAAGACACGCTCCAACTTGCTATTATCGGATTCGTTTCGCTGGCTATTCTGCTGGTAAAATGGAAAGACCTCATGGTTGTTTTTTTCGATGAGAGTCATGCACGCTCTATCGGTCTCAATCCAACGGCGCTCAAAATCATGTTCTTTACGCTTTTATCGGCGTCGACCGTGGCAGCTTTACAGACAGTCGGCGCATTTCTGGTTATTTGCATGGTCGTGACGCCCGGCGCCACCGCTTATCTTTTAACGGATCGATTTCCGCGGCTGCTCGTCATCGCTGTTGTCATCGGTGCAATGACAAGCTTTGCCGGTGCCTATATTAGCTATTTTCTCGACGGGGCTACCGGCGGAATCATTGTCCTGTTGCAGACGCTTATTTTTCTGGTCGCTTTTATCTTTGCGCCCAAACATGGACTGATCGCAGCCCGGCGCCGCGCCGCAGAAATGCAGGAGGTCGCATTATGAGCGTCTTTGAAACCCTGCTTTTGCCCTTTCAGTTCGAATTCATGATCAATGCGTTGATCATCTCAGTACTCGTAGCAATTCCGACAGCTTTGCTCTCCTGTTTCATGGTGCTAAAGGGCTGGTCGCTGATGGGCGACGCCATTTCGCACGCTGTTTTTCCAGGAGTAGTCATCGCTTATATTGTTGGTTTGCCCTATGCGGTCGGAGCCTTTGTGGCAGGCATGTTCTGCGCAATTGCCACCGGGTTTTTGAAGGAAAACAGCCGTATCAAGCAGGACACAGTTATGGGCGTCGTTTTTTCCGGCATGTTCGGCCTTGGTCTCGTGCTATATGTGAAAATCCAGTCAGACGTTCACCTCGACCATATATTGTTTGGTGACATGCTCGGTATCAGCTGGAGCGATATCGCCCAGACGGCGATCATCGCAACGATCACAGCCGGAACTATCATGTTTAAATGGCGCGATTTCTTGCTTCACGCATTTGATACGGTGCAAGCCCGCGCAGTTGGATTACGTGTGGGATTGCTGCATTATGGGCTGCTTTGCCTGATTTCCCTGACGATTGTGGGCGCTCTAAAAGCTGTTGGCATCATATTAGCAATTGCCATGTTGATCGCGCCGGGAGCAATTGCTTTTTTGCTTACCCGGACATTCAGTAAAATGCTTCTCGTCTCCGTCGTCGTTGCGGTATTGGCCTCTTTCTTCGGTACTTATTTTGCTTTCTTCATTGACAGCGCGCCGGCGCCGACCATCGTTCTGTTGATGACGGGAACTTTCATCGGTGCGCTGGTACTGGTGTCCTATCGGCAAGCTCGAACCGAGACGCAGCCGATGTAAATCAGTGCATTGGGCTGGGAAATATTAGCGATTGATGTGCTGAAACCCCCGCCCTAGCGCCGTCGCCCACGGCAAAGGAGACCGAACCGGCGATAAGGGCTGTATCGCCGCAGGCATAGACACCAGGAACCGACGTTAGTTTGCTTGCGTCCGTTTGAATGAATGTTCCGAGCGGTCCATCTTCCAGCGCGCACTTCAATTGTTGCGGGAGTGGACCAGTGACAACGGTGCGCGAAAGAGTAAACAATCCGGTAAGCGATAGGGCACGACCATCAGAAAACTCTACAATCGGCTGTGCCTCTTCGCCCGATATGGCGGCAATCGTCCCATAATCGAGCATCACATTACGCGCAGCCAGAGCCGCCAATTGGTCGTCACTAGGCTCAAACATGTTGTTGACAAAAAGCTTGGTATTGCCCCAGTCGGCAAGCATTAAAGCTTGATGGGCAGACAAGGAACTTGTCGCCAACACGCCGATATCGCCGCCACCTGCTTCATAACCGTGGCAATAGGGACAATGAAAAACGCTCTTGCCCCACCGTTCGCGAAGACCGGGTATTATTGGCAATATGTCCGTGACACCTGTTGCCAGAATAAGACGCCGGCCCTTGTAATCTGCTCCGGATGAGGTGCTGACAGTGAAGGCATCGAGGATACCTTCGGCATTTTCCGCACGGGCATCAACCCAGGTGACATTCGGATAAGCCAATAGCTGCTCGCGCCCAACATGCGCAATCTGTACAGCCGAACTGCCGTCTTGTGTCAGGAATCCGTGAGAGGTTTCAGCAAATCGGTTGCGGCGCTCGCCTGCGTCCACAACAAGTACATTGCGACGTGAACGGGCGACTTGCAACGCTGCTGCAAGACCGGAATAACTTCCCCCAACAACAATAACGTCATAGGTCATGGGATTTTCTCTCCTTTCTGATCGCATCAAAACGCCGGTGAAAATCGGCGGCGAGATCGGCGAGTGTTATCGTGCCGAGCCGTTCAATGATAAGGGCTTCGGCTTCTTGAAATGCAGTGTCGAGCGCATGATTGACCGACTGTTCCACAAGGCAATCGGGTGCGTCGGCTCTATTGCCCAAAGCAAAAAAGTCAGGGGAGCCAAGCGCGTTGTAAATGTCGCGAAGAGTTAAAGTGTTGAGGTCGCGTGCGATAATCCAGCCACCACCATGGCCCTTCTCGGATCGCACAAATCCGGCATCTCGCAATCCCGCCATTGTCCGGCGGACGACAACGGCATTTGTATGCATATGTTTGGCCAATTCCTCCGATGTCATGGGTTTGGCGCGCTCTGCCATGTGGAGAATGACGTGAAGGACGGCGGAAAGGCGGCTGTTTCTTTTCATGTAACAATATATGATGCGTGATTCAGCGCACGTCAAGATTGCGTGAAATAAATTCTTCAACTCATCTTGGACAGCGAGCAAAAGCGTCTACATAAGATCAAACGGTTATCCGGAGATGTGCATGTTGATCAATCCGCCCAACTTACTTCTGCTGCGGAGCGAGCAGACATGAACAGATACTCCGGAGGATTTTGGATATTCATTCTGTGCGTCGTTTCCATAAGCGGCGCACTTTTTAGCTGGGCCTTTTACGGAGAGCCATCAATTGTAGGTTCCGTTTTTGCGCTTTTTACTTGCGTACCCATTATCGCACTCGAGCGTGGGGCATTGTTTCCTCGACTCTATGCAAGAATTGCCGCGCTTTCGACCCCGCTTTATCTGATTGCCATGCTCATCGTTACATACATTTTGATGTATGTAGGCTCCGCATTATGTCGGCTCCTGTTGGGATTTATAGGTTACCAAACTTACGAATCCTGGCGTGAAATCGCAATTTTGCCCGCTAGCGCCATGTTCGCCGCGCTGGGTGTTTCGCTCGTCGTCAGTTTCGTTGCGCGGGTACGCGAATTGTTGGGGCGTGACGTCTTTTCAAGTCTTCTTATCGGGCGTTACCGCAAGCCCATCGAAGAGGAACGGGTATTCCTGTTTATCGATCTGGTTGGGTCGACTTCCTTTGCCCAGGAATTTGGTGATCTGCGGGCCCAGCAGTTCCTTGGAGCGTTGTTCGCAGCCTTTGCCGAGCCAGTACGCAGATATAGGGGGACCATTGACGATTATATTGGCGATGCCGCCATTATTACTTGGCCAATGGCGAGAGGCACCAAGAATGGCAATAGCGTAAAATGCGTCTTCGCTATTCTCGATTCCATTGAGGCAGACCGGGAAAAGTGGCTGAAAAATTTTGGACGTGTTCCACAACTTCGCGCAGCCCTTCACGGTGGTCCCATCATTACTGCGGAAATAGGGGTCGACCATCACAAGATTACCTATTTTGGTGACACGGTGAACACCACTGCGCGGCTGGAAACGCTTTGTCGGACACTTGATGCACCAGTATTGATTTCCGGAGATCTCGCAAAGCGAGTGGAGTTCGAAGGCGATATTCAGCCGGAATTTCTTGGAATGCATGCCGTGAAGGGTAGGGGGCAGACGCTCGGAGTCATGGCGTTGAAGCGTGCGGCAAATATCCCCACTTCGACAAATTTTGTTCATTAAGCGCCAAATTTGCCATTTGTGCGGATGACAGGGTCGTTGCGCTAGGCTATGGTCCGGGCTTGTCGAGGGCCTTGGGATTGAAGAATCATAAGGCCCTGTCAGTTTGCGGGAGAGTGTTCTGTGCAGTGATGTGCAGAGCCACCGAAGGGGAAATCGCCCGAAATCTCTCAGGTATCAAGAACCGCAAACGGGTAAGGCAACTCTGGAAAGTCGGGGGAAACCTCGCGCCGAAGGTGTAAGTTCAGCTGGGACCAAGGTCCCGTAACGGCTGTGCGAGTCTCTCAGGCTTCCGACAGAGGGGCAAAGAAACATTCCGTCGTTGTGGCGGAGGTCTTTGCGCGACTCTGGAGAAGTAATGGGCAACGAAGAAGAACAACTAAAATCACTACCACTTGATGATCTGCATAAAGCTGCCGGTGCGCGCTTTGGTGGATTTGCCGGATGGTCAATGCCTATCACCTATCCGCTGGGGGTGATGAAGGAACATCTTCATGCGCGCGAAAACGCCGGGCTTTTTGACATTTCCCATATGCAATTGTTCGATGTTTCGGGTCCAGGCGCAACAGCGCTTTTGTCACGTGCATGCCCGCTGGATGCAGGGGCATTGCAACCGGGACAATCCAAATACACATTTTTTCTCGACGAGCAGGCAGGCATACTCGACGATCTTATCGTAACCCGTTTGGGTGCCGCTCGTTACATGGTGGTGGCCAATGCCGGCAATGCGGCGGCCGACGAGGCGCACCTGCGCGGTGTCGCAAAAGATTTTGACTGCAAGATCGATGCGCTAGACCGTGTTTTTCTGGCCATTCAAGGCCCGCAAGCAGCCGATGTTCTGCATAAAGCAGGGATTTCGGGGACCGAGCTAGCTTTCATGCATGGCTTTGAGCCGAAGCCGGGCTGGTTCATGAGTCGCTCAGGCTATACGGGTGAAGATGGTTTCGAAATTGCATTGCCTGCGACCGATGCCGTTGAGCTTGTAGAGACGCTCTTCAAGGACGAGAGAGTGGCTTGGGTCGGACTTGCGGCCCGTGACAGTCTTCGGTTGGAAGCCGGTCTTTGTCTGCATGGTCACGACATTACCCCTGACTTTAACCCGGTAGATGCAGGCCTTACTTGGGCAATTGGAAAAGCTGTCCGTGAGAAGGCCAGGTTTATCGGCGCCAAAGCTCTGCTCGAAAAGATTGCCTCGGGTAGCGCGCGAAAGCGGGTTGGCTTGAAACCCGATGGTCGCCAACCGGTTCGCTCTGAGACTGTCCTCATTGATGCGGACGGAAAACATGTCGGCATTGTCACTTCGGGTGGGTTCGGTCCCTCCGCTGGTCATCCGGTGGCGATGGGATACGTCAATAAGGACATTCTTGCCGCAACGGTGCCGATTTTTGCTGAA
Organism: Hyphomicrobiales bacterium; assembly: GCA_900471815.1. Lineage (GTDB taxonomy): Bacteria > Pseudomonadota > Alphaproteobacteria > Rhizobiales > Rhizobiaceae > Phyllobacterium > Phyllobacterium ifriqiyense. The sequence goes on along the minus strand of UICE01000005.1, from coordinate 254,465 downwards.
GTGCGCGGAAATCGCATTCCGGTCCACATTCATCCACTTCCCTTCACGCCACATCGCTACCACAAAGGATAATACAAATGGCAACCACTTACTTTACCGAAGATCATGAATGGGTACGCGTTGATGGCGATATCGCAACGGTCGGTATTACGGATCATGCACAGGATCAGCTCGGCGATCTCGTTTTTGTTCAGTTGCCCGATATCGGCACCAGCCTTTCCAAAGGTGATGCAGCTGTTGTTGTTGAATCTGTCAAGGCTGCCTCCGATGTATACGCGCCGCTGGATGGTGAAGTCACAGAAGTGAACGAAGCGACCGCAAGTGATCCGGCCCTGATCAATTCTGCCGCTACCGGCGATGGCTGGCTTTGGAAGATGAAGCTTTCCAACACTGAACAATTGACAGGCTTGCTTGATGAAGCCGGTTACAAAGCGATTATTGGTTGAACATCATGAACAAGAGCATATTCCCATTTGCCGACAGGCATATCGGCCCTAGTACGCAAGGCTCGCGCGCCATGTTGGCTGCGCTTGGTATTCCTTCACTCGATACGTTGATTTCACAGGCTGTTCCAAAGTCTATCCGGCTCGAAAAACCCCTTGATATTCCCGAGGCGGTTAATGAAGCCGAAGCACTCGCCGAACTGGCCGCCAAGATGGGCCACAACAAGACCTTCAAAAGTTATATTGGCCAAGGATATCACGGTACCCATGTTCCGGCAGTGATCCAACGCAACCTCTTTGAGAATCCGGCGTGGTATACGGCCTACACGCCATATCAGTCTGAAATCAGCCAAGGCCGTCTTGAGCTCCTGTTTCACTTCCAGACGCTGGTGGCTGAGCTGACAGGACTGCCCGTCGCTTCCGCGTCGCTCCTTGACGAGGCAACCGCTGTTGCGGAAGCCGTAGGGATTGCCTATCGCCATCACCGAGAAAAGCGTACGCGAATTGTCCTTGCCGGAGATGTTCATCCGCAAATCCTGGACGTGGTCAGAACTCGTGCTGAACCCCTGGGCATGACGGTCAATGGCGGCGAGATTGATAATACTGCAGCCGCTGTCATCGTACCTTGGCCGGATACTTACGGGGTCTACAGGGATCACTCTGCTGTTATCAAGGCTGCGAAGGCCGCAGGCGTACTTGTTATTGCAGTTGCCGATCCGCTTGCTCTGACGGTCACAGCATCACCCGCGTCGCTGGGTGCCGACATTGCTGCGGGTTCCATGCAGCGCTTTGGCGTTCCCGTAGGTTATGGTGGCCCCCATGCCGCTTACCTCGCGGTGACTGAAAATCTAACCCGGCTTATTCCAGGTCGGCTGGTCGGCCAATCGGTCGATAGCAAAGGCAGGGCGGGATACCGTCTCGCATTGCAGACACGCGAGCAGCATATTCGCCGCGACAAGGCTACGTCGAATATCTGTACAGCGCAGGCACTGCTTGCGAACATGGCGGCATCCTATGCCATCTGGCATGGTCCGCAGGGGCTTCAGGCTATTGCCAGCCAAGTTCACGCAAAGGCTGCAAGATTGGCGGCTGCACTTGAGGCTGTGGGCCTTGAATTAAGTGGGTCGCAATTCTTCGATACGGTCACGGTCAGCGTTCCGGGTAGAGCAGATGCTATTGCGGTCAGCGCCGAAAAAGGCGAACGACTGCTCCGCCATATTGATGCGGACAGACTAGGTATCACTGTAGATGAGACAACGACGGACGAGGATCTGGTAGCGCTTGCCGGTTTGTTCGGTGCCAAGGTGCTGAATGATCCCGGCTCAAAGTTGCCAAGCTCGCGGCCTGCCGAGGGTTTCATGACCCAGGCTGTCTTCCATCAACAGCGTTCGGAAACCGAAATGATGCGCTTCCTTCGTCGGCTTGCCGATAAGGATCTGGCGCTTGACCGTGCGATGATTCCGCTCGGTTCCTGCACGATGAAGCTGAACGCTGCAGCAGAAATGCTTCCCGTAAGCTGGCAAAGCGTTGCCAATGTGCATCCTTTCGCACCGGCAGATCATGCGCTGGGCTATAAGTCGCTGACCGATGATCTTGAAGCTTGGCTCTCAGAGATCACAGGCTTTGATGCCGTGTCACTGCAACCAAATGCCGGTAGCCAAGGCGAGTATGCCGGTCTTCTTGCAATCCGTCGCTATCATTTGGATCGCGGCGATGATCATCGCGATATTTGCCTCATCCCTGAATCGGCCCATGGCACCAATCCTGCCAGTGCGCATATGGCGGGGATGCGGGTGGTCGTTGTTGCTTGCGAAGAGGCAGGCGACATTGATCTCGATGATCTGAAAGCAAAGGCTGAATTACACAGCGCAAATCTTGCCGCATTGATGATTACCTACCCGTCAACACATGGCGTATTCGAGGAGGGGGTCAAAGATATTTGCGCTGTCGTTCATGAACATGGCGGTCAGGTCTATTTTGATGGCGCCAATTTGAACGCGCTCGTTGGGCTTGCACGTCCCGGTGATATTGGCGCGGATGTCTGCCACATGAACCTGCACAAGACCTTCTGCATTCCGCATGGAGGCGGGGGACCCGGTGTCGGCCCGATTGGTGTTAAGAAGCATCTGGCTCCATTCCTGCCTGGACATGTGATGAATGGCACCGGCAATGCGGTTTCCGCCGCACCATTCGGCAGCGCATCAATTCTGCCAATCACATGGATGTATATCCGTATGATGGGTGGAGCAGGCTTGAAGCGCGCAACCGAAATGGCGATTCTCAATGCCAATTACATTGCTGAACGATTGAAGGATTATTACCCTGTGTTGTTCAAGGGCCGTAATGATCGCGTGGCACATGAGTGTATTCTTGATACTCGGGTACTTAAGGAAAGTGCCGGAATTGGTGTTGAAGACATAGCCAAGCGTCTGATTGATTATGGGTTCCACGCCCCTACAATGTCCTGGCCAATTGCTGGAACGCTGATGGTTGAACCTACGGAATCAGAATCGAAGCGCGAGATTGATCGTTTCTGCGATGCGATGATCGCAATCGCGGGTGAGGCTGCAAAAGTTGCGAGCGGAGAGTGGCCGAGAGATGACAATCCACTTGTCAACGCTCCGCATCCATCGGGCGATGTTCTGGCTGATGACTGGTCGCACCCCTATAGCCGCAAGGTAGCAAGTCTGCCCGGCGGAGAATCGGAGGATCTGCTGAAATATTGGCCACCGGTTTCCCGGATCGACAATGTTGCAGGCGATCGCAATCTGGTTTGTTCGTGCCCACCCATGACGGCGTATAATTAAAGAAAAAGAGCGCTGGCATGTCCGGCGCTCTTTTTTGCTACCAGTCAGGTGTCAGGCTTGGAGGTGCATTTTTAACTGCAGCCGAGTCGAACTCCGAGGCAAGCTGGCGTAGGGCAAATGGTAAAGCCTGTAGGTCGCTCGATTGGAAGGAGAGGTGGGCAAGGTATTTATTGATAAGCTCAGCAACGACACGTGCCTGCTGCTCATCCCGCAAACGTTTGGCTGCATCTCGATCCGAACGACGTGAAAGCCACAATTTGTGGAGTGCGAAGGCTCTAGGGTCGGGACAGGAGAAACTGACTGGATATCCTCGTTCGTCTATCACTGTCTCGGATGCTTTGGGACTGTTAACCAGCCAAGAAAGCCCCTCAATCTCTATCGCCTGCAAATCTTCGGCATCGGCGCTGAAGCGGTTTTTCTCGTTGGAGGAGAGAATATCTTTTGGCATAGGCTTGATAAGGTCAACCAGAAACCCATCACGGTTTGCCGCCCGGTATCCATTTTTAGCAAGAGGGCGAAAAGAGTGATCAATTTTCTGCAATAGTCCGATTAGGCCTTTGTTAGAGAAATCCTTAACGATGAGCCTTAAACTGAAACGCGAATCCATCAACAAGTCGACGTCCTGTGTGGACAATAGCCCGCTGCTGATATGAACAGCAGCCATGCGTTCGTAGATGAACAGGCCGTTGGTGCCAACAACGTCGACTGCTGTTCCGATAAGGCCAAGTTTGTCGAGCGCCCGAATAATACGGGCTGTCAGTAGCGGGACGCGCCCAAGGGACATAGCCCGGTTCACGGGCGCAAGCTGGTCAAGACGCTGTGCCAACCGCGACATACGATCCTTCGAGTCGTCGCGACCCGAATGAAACTGGTTATGTATCAGTTCTGTTGCGGCTGATTTTGGACCCAAAGATTTCCAGATGCCATTGGTCTTCTTGTAAAGATAAGTCTTGTCATTGGTGCTTTTCTTCCATGACATAGACCCAGAAAACCGCTGTTCATAGTCTTTCGCGCTGGTTCGATAAACATCATAAACCTGCGCTGTATCAACCTGTTGGCGAATTTGTTCTGATGATAACGTTTTGAATTTAATCATGTTATCCCTAGAATGTTCGATGAACTTTAGAATAGGGATAATAGCATATTATGCAAATTTAAAACTATGAAAATAAACGAATTATCCCTTTAATGATGTTTTCTTGGTGCGCAAGGGATAACGGTAGTTCCATAACTATTATTACACGATCTAATGTGCCTCAGCTGCCTATCGTCGATGCCGACGATAAGTTTGCGTAACAGTCCTGCGAGCATCTGCCTTTCCTGCGTGTCGAGAGGTTCCAGAAATTTCAGTTCGTTTGCCATATCGGCCCGGAAGACCTCTTCGGCGCGCGCAATCCCACTTCAGTCAAGACAAAGCGCACGCTGCGCCCATCGCGCGGTGCTTTCTCACGCCTTATCAGCCCCGCTTTCTCCAGACGGTCAAGCCGATGCGTGAGACCGCCAGAGGACAGCATTAGTGAAGTGTAGAGCTCGGTCGGTGTCAGCCATATCAGCCGCCATTCACCCTAGTGCTTTCCAACCGTGGCTCGATCGCATGTAAAGAGTTCTTGTGCCCGTCCCACTCCCCGCAAGGCATAACGCCCGACAGACACGAGATGCTCGCGCAATTCACTTGGCAGAGCTTCGGCAAAACTATCGGAAATCAGTATGTCTTGATCGACCGAGCGACACATTGATGCGATGCGGCTGACTTCGTTTACAGCCGGGCCGACAACGGTAAAATCGAGGCGCGTATCACTACCAATATTACCGTAGAATACTTCTCCGATGTGAAGGCCAAGATAGACATCAGTTGCTGGAGCGCCATCAGCAATGCGTGCTTGATTAAGGGTAACAAGACGCTTGCGCAGCAAATATTCAGCCTCTAGCGCTGCAGCACAATCTTGAGCGGAGTTGCCGTTGGTAAAAATTGCAAGAATGCCGTCCCCCATAAGCTTGAGTACATCGCCACCGGTTTCATGTATCGAGGATATAACTGCTTCCGCATAGTCATTCAGCATGGGAATGATTGCATCAGGCGATGCCGTGTCTGAAATGCGTGTATAGCCTCTTAGGTCAGAATACCATAAGACAGCCTCAATGCGTTCTGCCGAACCACGATTGATGCGCCCCGCAAGGACACGCTTGGCAGCATCATGTCCAAGGTAAACATCAGCTAAAGTCTGGACGATACGCGTCAATGAAGCACATTTTATTGCCAACCCTAGTCCGCGAACCATCCGTCGAATTGCAACGAGATCTTCGGCACGAAAGCCATCCGGTTCGTCAGTAGACCATGACGAATAAAAACAATCCATCTCGCCAATGGTGCCTTCAGAAGAGAAGCGGTTTATAAGAGCGAGATAGTCAGTACAGCCTTCCTCTTTAAGCGTAACGAGATGCCGGAATGCCGGGTCTTTTTCTCGCCCCAGATGCACGCGCATTTCATCTTCGCCCGCATTTAGCATGCTATAAAAGGTCGATGTCTGCCAGTTGCTCGCGCTCTCACCCTCCTGCGAAGAGCCATATTCAATGATGGCGCGCTCGACCTCCCCTTCCCTACGCCATAGAAAAACTCTGCCTTCGTAGATGGGATGTAATGTGTCGACAAAAGCATTTGCTCGCTCAAGCCTGATTCCAGCATCAAGACAGCGCTGACAAAACCCATTCATAAGTTCTGTTTCGCTGGTACCGGAGAGCCCTTGCATGTCCAGCCAGGTTTCAATTTCTGCTATCTTGGCTTCGTTCATTGCCGTGCCTGCCTACGAGATGCGAGATGGGTATCATTGTTACGCGATTTTGACAAAGACTGACCCACATATGAACTGATTTTATTGTCAGCTAAAGCGCCCACGCGACCGACAGTCTTTAATGTAAACTATTGGAAAATTGAAAGAATTTACAAAGTTTTGATTGGATTGGGCAGCGCTTATCAGACTTAAGTAGTATTGACTTGAAGCGTATAGCTTTATACTCGCAAAAGAAGTGGGCTTGTTAGTAGACAGTCCTCTCCAGTTAATTTTAATCGGCTGTGCGTAATATATCGGCCATTTTCGATCTATCTCATTAATATTATATGTGTTTAGGGTGTAATTTTGAGAGTATTGCTGCCAGCACTTGCGGGAACGGCCAAATTTATCAAACTGGTATGTTCTGGTGAGCAGTTCCTTGTCTGGTGAACCAAAGACCGGGCCTGATGCTGCCTATTTCAGCGAGGCAATCCGCTGGGAGAATGATGTCATTCGTTCAATTAAAAGGTCGCGCTCAATCGCGTGGGTAATTGCTGCGATCAGCGGTTTGTTGACTGCCATAGCGATGGGTTGCCTTGCTATGCTGTTGCCCCTGAAGAGTTTTGAGCCATACGTTATTGAAGTAGACAAAACCACAGGCTTCATGGAAATTAAGCGCCCGCTCGCAGACGGTGACTTGACTCAGAATGAAGCCATTACCCGGATGAATGTTGTGCGCTATTTGCGTGCCCGGGAAACCTATGACCCGGCGTCAGTACAAGAAGATTTCAATCTGGCCCAAATGTTATCGACCGGTGATGCGGGGCGCGATTTATTGAATTTGTACAGCCCGTCCAGTCCGACCAATCCCGTTAATCTTTATGGCAGGGAAACAAGAATCCTGCCCATACTCAAATCTGTACAAATACCAAATAACAGAACAGCAATCGTCAGGTTTTCAACCCAGCATGTGGGACAGACCGGCAGTGCAGAAGATCATTGGGTTGCACTTATGCACTTTCGTTATGTGCGCGAACCGCAGTCCAATGAGTGGCGTTTTGACAATCCGCTTGGATTCCAGATTACAGATTACCGTTGAGATCAAGAGAGTCTTTCAAGCTCCAGTGGATCGCGACCATGAGCAGGCGGTGGCAGGTCTTATGCCAAATCAGATTATTACTGGGCTTGGTTGGGATTTTTGGAGCCACAACCCTCGGTTTGGCTGAGATTTCTCCCCGACCTGGCGCAGCCGATCCACGAGTGCGAATGGTCAGCTATAATCCGGTCAATGTAGTTTCAGTAGATGCAACCCACGGCGTTTCTACGATGATCGTGCTTAGCGATAATGAGAAGATTGAAACGATCGCAGTTGGCGACAGTATTTCGTGGAAGATTGAGCCTAACAAGCGTGGCAATATCATCTTTTTAAAACCGGTCGAGTCAAAGACCTTTACAAACATGAATGTCGTCAGCGACAAGCGAGTTTATACATTCATTCTCCGGTCCCGTGCAGAGGCGGACGGCGACCAGACTTTCATGGTCAAGTTCCGCTACCCTGACGAAGAAGCAGATGCAAATCTTCTTGCTAAAGCTCAGCAATTGGCGTCTGAACCTAATCGAGATAACTTCCGGTTCGAGAACAGCAATACTGACTACAGTTTTCGCGGCGACCGTGAACTCAAGCCAAAGAACGCTTTCGACGACGGCGTCAAAACATGGTTTCGCTTTGATGCCGATATCCCGTCAATCTTTATCGTTGAAGGCGGTAAAAGGGAAATTCTCGCTAATTTTCGCCGCGAGGGCGACTATATAGTTGTCGACAAAATTGCTCGCCAATGGATGCTACGGCGGGGGGATTCTGCGTTGTGCCTCTTCAATTTGAAAAAGGGCAATTTCAGCGAAAGCTCCGTCGCGGCAGCTGGTTCGCAGACGGTCAGGAGTATCAATTAACGATGCCTGACCGCCAGTATCATCGCAACATTGAACTGGATGATGCATTCCAATCGCAATTGCTCGAGCCGAAACGGAGCTTAAGCAAGGCCGCATTGGTTGTTATATTTGGCGCTGTGGCGATGCTGTTGCTTATGGTGCCCTTTTGGCTCCAAGGTTCGGCAAACATTGAGAATAATAACGTTGTAGCCGATGAAAATCTGCTGCCACGAATGGAATTGACCCTCCCGCCACCGGCACCGTCTGTAGAAAATCATGTTTCCAGCGACGCAGAACCTCAGATAGATACGACGGCAGCTGAAGAGCTCGCCCGGCAAAGAGCGGAATTCGAGGAACAGAAGCGGATCGTTGAAGCGGAGCGCATTGCCCAAGACGCCGAAAACGACCAAAAAAAGTGGGAGCGGTATCGTTCTCCAATGGTTGTGTCGGAAGCAGCGTCCTCGGAACCCCCCTCCGTTGATCCCAGCAAAATGCCCGAAGATGCCGTTAAAAGTGCTGCAACTTTTCAGGATACCAATCCGAATTCGCTACTTTTGGGCGCGCTATCGGTAAAGCCAGTCGAAGTTTCCAAAGCAGAGCGGGCTAAACGCATCGATGCGCTTCTCCCACAGGGGACCATAATCCGCGCGGTTTTGGAGACAGCGGTCGAGACGGACTTGCCCGGCATGGCACGTGCGGTGACGACGGAAAACATCTGGTCATTTGACGGACGAAGAGTGCTTGTTCCGTCTGGCACGCGCTTAGTGGGCGAATATAATGCCGGTCTTGCGCAAGGGCAAACGCGGGCATTCATCGTTTGGACCCGGCTGCTGCGAGCTGATGGAGTTTCGCTGAATCTGGGCTCCCCTGGCACGGACGAGTTAGGCGTTACCGGTTCTGGAGGTGATGTTAACAATCATTATTTTAAGCGGTTTGGCTCTGCCATCTTGTTGACGGCTTTGTCCGCAGCGCCACATTTATTGGCGGAACCGAGTGTAAATGTTCGTCGCCGTCATTCGCCGAGGCCAATCACTACAGTGGTCACCGATCCTGTTACGGGCAGGACCACCCAAACCACAGCTTATCCAGACTATGAAAATGACAGCATCGGCGCAAACCTCGGTCAGAAAGGTACGCAAGTACTGGCCGAAGGTTTCGCCCAAGTGGCGCAGGAGGCCTTAAAGGGCACCATCAATATCCAGCCGACGATCAGCATTAATCAGGGAACGGCGGTTGCTATTTTCGTCAAACGTGATCTGGATTTTTCCGATCTCTATCCCGATCCCGTAGTCGAAAAGCTTAAAGAGCTAAAGCGTGGCCGCCACGGTTCTGGACGAGAGAACTGGTATACTCCTGTTTATAAAGGAGAGTTGTAGTGAACTTTACCACGCCGCTTTCCGAGTTGATTGATCTGGCATTCGCACCATTAAAGGATTTTCTTTACGCGCCGGACGTTATCGAAGTCTGCATTAACGAGCCTGGCATTGTATTCATTGAGCGTGTGCAGCAACCCGGTCAGTCGGCAGGGGGCATGCAACGTTATGTCATTCCGGAACTATCAGGCGATCAGATACGCTTTATGGCTGAGCGGGTTGCTGCTGCGAGCCATCAGTTCATTAATGAAGAAGAACCATTATTATCAGCCTCCCTGCTCGATGGTGCGCGGATTCAAGCAGTCCTGCCACCAGCAGCAGTAAAAGGTGGTGCAATCACTATCCGCCGACAGGTCGCACGTCAGCTCAGCATTACGGATTACGCCGCTTCGGGTGCGCTGCAGTCCGCTTGGATCACAGATAGCATCTCAAGCCTTACTGATGATGAACGCATGCTTTGTGAAATATTGGAGCAAGGCAATATCGACGTATTCTTACGTGAAGCAGTGAAACGCCGCGTGTCCATCATGGTTTCAGGTGGCACAGGGTCAGGGAAAACAACCTTTTTGAATGCTCTGCTGCGGGAAATTCCGCCACATGAGCGGTTGATTACCATCGAAGATACGCCTGAGTTGAAACCAAGTCAGTCAAATCATGTCCAACTCATCGCAACGCGTGGCAATCAAAATATTGCGCAGGTTAATCCACGGCTTCTAGTTGAAGCATCTTTACGCATGCGTCCGGACCGCCTTCTGCTTGGTGAAATTCGCGGCAGTGAAGCACTGGACTTCCTCCAAGCAATAAATACGGGTCATCCTGGCTCACTTTCCACCGTCCACGCCAATTCACCGCGATCAGCTTATTCTCGATTGGCACTATTGATCATGCAGAACGGTACTTGGGGGCTTGGCTTAAGCCAGCGGGAAATTGTGGAATCCTTACGGGCAGCTTTGCCCTTAGTTGTTCAACTTGGCCGATATAATGGCCGCCCTGGTATGTTGACTGAAATATTCTACGATCCTTTTGTCCGGCATAATGCCGACACGACTACGAAAAGTCCTGCATTGCATTTTCAGCAGAATGCCGCCGTTGCGACGGGGTGGTCACGATGAAAAGAGTCCCTTTGTTAGTCGCTTTACTGTTTTTTACCAGCGCGCCAGCATCAACGCAGGAACTTAGTGAACCGGTCAAAGTAACAATTGTAGAGCCCATAGCTTTGGTTGCTCCCGAGCGATTTGGTCCGGCTTCTAATACAACTCCCTGTAAATTAGCTTCGCCGATGGATACCCGGCAGGGAGAGGCAATTGTCCGTAAAATTGCGCGAGAGGAGCAATTCGATGCAGATATGTTGGTTGCAATCGCACGACGGGAAAGCGGATTTCGTATGGATAGTATTTCCAGCGCGGGAGCCGTGGGATTGATGCAGCTTATGCCGGATACCGCAAAGCGTTTTCAGGTTGATATTTGCGATCCTGCGGACAATGTACGCGGCGCTATCAGGTATCTGCGGTTGCTTCAGAATAAGTACCACAATCCCATCTACATTCTGGCCGCCTACAATGCGGGTGAAAGCGCCATAGAGCAAAATGGTGGTGTGCCACTCTACCCGGAAACAGTCCAATATGTCTCTGCGGTTCTTACGGATCTTTATGGATGGCAGCCACTTGCAAAGGGTGTGCCAAAAGGCCCGGAACACAAGCCAATCGCACAGGGTCAAAAACCGGAGATTACTCCGGAAACATGGAGCCAAGGCTTCGTTCTTCACGTGGAGTAATTTATGCTTTTTCAATCGCGCTTTTTAAAAATGGTAATATTGATAACATTCACTCTTTTTTCCAATGAAGCTCTCGCACAGAGTATTCAGCCCGTTACCGGTATGCTCGAAACATTGATTTCCGTGCTGACAGGGCCAATCGCATCAATGCTTGCGATCCTTGCGGTTATAAGTTGCGGGTTTTTAGCCTGGAGTGGCCGCTTTACCTGGGGCATCGCTGGCTCGGTTATAATGGGCATCGTTCTCGTCTTTGGATCAACACAGATTGTTGCGTTTTTCCGCAGCGCGCTGGGACACTGATCTATGGTGGAGGAAGCACCCGAACTGACGCCGCTTGTCAAAGCTCTGACCCGAGCGCCAACTTTATTCGGGGTGCCCTATATGTTCGCCATGTTCAATGGTTGTAACGGCAGTCATTTTTTTGGCGACCAAAAGCTTGATCTCGCTGTTTCTTGTTTTGCCCATTCACAGTTTCGGTTATTTTCTTACGTTGCGTGATGAGCAGATATTCAACATTTTGAAGGTAAAGGGATCTAAGACCCCGCCACAATCACAAGCATTATGGGGCATCCGGAGCTATAAACCGGGAGAGCAATCTTGATATCGCGTTTAGTGCGCAAGGAGATGGCTCACGGCGCTCATGCGAGCCGTGAGCGGTCCGTGGCCGCCCACATTCCTTATACGAGACATGTTGATGATAAAGTGCTTCGCACCAAGGACGGGCTGCTTCTCAGTGTCTTGAAACTTGAAGGTTTCTGTTTCGAAACTGCTGACATGGGGCAAATCAACGCCAAGTTGGAAGGCCGGAATAGAATTTTGCGTTCTCTCGGTAACAGCCGGTTTGCTGTCTATGGACACTTGCTTCGGCGACGGTTGGTACCAACGCTGGGGGGCAATTTCGAAAGTGCGTTCGCTGAGGAGTTGAATCGGCGCTACATGGCGCAACTCCAAGAGCGCCGCATGTTCGTCAACGAGATGTTTATTACAGTTGTCCGACGCCCATTGCGGGGACAGGTAGGATTGATCGACGCGGTCAGCAAGAAGATCTTCGGAAGAAAAGACAAGACTGAACGCCAAGGCGAAGCTGAAGAACTGCATGAATTAAACGATGCCGTGCTGGGGGTCCGCGAAGTGCTTCAGGATTACCAAGCGCGCATACTTGGCATACGGGAAACTGAACCGGGGGTTTATTTCTCGGAGCCGCTGGAGTTTCTGGTGCAATTGGTAAATGGGTTGGAGCCCGTGCCGATGCGATTGCCGCGCATGCCGCTCGACGGCGCTCTGGCGATGAAACGAATTCATTTTGGTCGCAACGCCGTTGAATTCGTCGGAGCGTTTCCTCCAGAAGATTCTCGGCTCGGTGCAATGTTGTCCGTACGCGAGTACCCAAGTTATACGGGTCCTTTGCTTCTGGATGGATTGCTGAAAATCCCGCATGAATTTGTGGTCAGTCAAAGCTTTGCGATTATCGACAAGCCCGTTGCCCAGAACCAGATGGAACGCGTGTCGCGGCAGATTGCCATGGCAGATGAAGCCGGGTCTATCGTCGGTAATCAGCTCGCTGGAGCGCGTGATGAGCTTTTAAGTTCACGCTCAATTTATGGAGAACATCACCTGTCGGTCATGTGCCTTGGTGCCGATAAAGCGGAATTAGATCGTTGTATTCGCGCAGTTGGAGCCACTTTGACGGATCAATCCGTGCTTTGGTTGCGCGAAGATTTAAACAGCGAAGCGGCATTCTGGGCGCAGTTGCCCGGCAATTTCTCTTATATCGCAAGATCGGCGATGATTTCGTCCAAAAACTTTGCCGGGTTTTTATCGCTGCACAATTTTCCAGCGGGTCAACCGAACGGAAACCATTGGGGCGGGCCGATATCGTTGCTGGAGACCACCAGTCAAAGCGCTTACTTCTTCAATTTTCATGTCCGCGACCTTGGCAATTTCACCATGATTGGGCCCTCCGGTTCCGGAAAGACCGTTGCCCTTTCATTTCTGATGGCGCAATCGCAACGCATTAAACCCACGCCCCGCTGTGTATTTTTTGACAAGGATCGCGGCGGAGAAATTTTTATCCGTGCGCTTGGTGGAAACTATGAAGTGTTGCAGCCGGGGGTGCCGACAGGTTTCAATCCGTTGCACTTGCCAGACACGTCGACTAATCGGGAATTTCTTTTTCAACTTTTCTCGCTGATGTTACGCAGACCCCATGGTTTGGTGCTTCCCGCCAGCGAAGAGGGGGTTATCCGCACTGCAATTGCCCATATTATGACATTGGCACTTGAAGCTCGCACATTGCCCGCGTTCGCCACTTTGTTACGTGGACGTATTCGCGCTGGAGATGATGATCTACTGGCGCGCTTTGAGAAGTGGTTGCGTCCTGATCAACTTGGATGGTTGTTCAATAATCTCCAGGATCGCTTCACTTGGTCGTCCGTTGCCGGATTCGACATGACAAAAATATTGGATGACCCCATCACCCGAAGCGCTTCGTTGATGTATATTTTTCATCGCTTGGAAGACTTGTTTGATGGCGATCCGATCTTGATTTTTCTGGATGAAGGTTGGCGATTGCTGGATGATGAGATATTCGCGGGCTTCATCAAGGACAAAATGAAGACGATCCGCAAGTTTAACGGCATCATCGGCTTTGGCACTCAGAGCGCTGCAGACATTGTGAACTCCCCCATAGCGAACACGCTCATCGAACAGAGCGCAACCCATGTGTTTTTCCCCAACCCGCATGCCGATGAGGATAGTCACCGTGGATGGCTCGGACTTTCCTCGCGGGAAGTCAACTGGATAAAGACAACCGATCCGTCGAGCCGTTCATTTCTGATCAAGCATGGTCGAGAATCGGTCATAGCGAGGCTACGGCTGAGTGGGATGGACGATCTGCTGAAGGTGCTATCCGGAAGAACGGAGACAATACAAGAGCTTGACGCGTTGCGTGAACAACTCGGCGACGATCCAGCTAACTGGCTGCCTGTTTTTTGCAAACAAGGAGATGCGCTTTGAAAACTCTGCGTCGGTTTTTTTTGATGGTTGTCCTTGTTTTGCCGGTTGCCTGTTCCAGCCAAAACAAATTGAAGACTCCATGTGCGCTACCCGCATCTGCAGCGGCCTTTGGGCGCGATTGCGGGCCGCTTCTTCCAGTCAATGAGGCGCTTAATCGTGCCGTTTTGACCTCACAATAAGTTCGGCGAATGGAAGCATTCATTGCGCTGTTCTCTAATATCGATAGTCTGGGCAAAGATTTTAGCGGAGCTGTCTACAAGACTTTTGCTGCCTATTTGACACCTGCCCTGGCCGGACTTCTGGTGCTTTATCTTATTTTCTGGGGCTTTCGCTTCTGGCAAGGACGTGGCGATACCAATCTGGTGACTATGGTTTTCAAGCTTGTGCGCATCGCGCTCATCTTTGCTGCGGCAACGCAGTGGGGTCCGTTTCAGCTCACTGTTACGAAGACTATAGAAGGAGCACCTTATTTCATTAGCGGCATTATGTTGAATAAGATTGTCAATCCCCGTAGCGGCAAAGCTATGGCACTTGGAACGCCTGCGCGCGATCTCGCCGATATTTATAAAGGCGCCTTAAGCGCGTCGCTCAAGATTGAGGCGGCGGCGGGCGTCAACACGGCACCCTCTCCTGCTGTCTCTGCAGAGGAAGCACAGTCTGTGCCGGTAAAGCCGAAGAAAAAGCAATCAATCCTTACAAATCCAAATGATCCTTCAAGTATCGCGCTGAGCTCACAATTTCATTCCGCTATCGTCTGGATAGCTGCAGCACTTTTCGTCGGGTACGCGACCGCCTTGTTTTTATTCGCCAAGATCGCTCTGTGGATTCTGCTTGCTTTAGCGCCAGTTTTCATCGTGTTGCTGATGTTCCCCGTTTCATCACGCTTTTTCTCGGGATGGCTCTCCGGGATTATCCAGACTGCGCTTATACCCGTCTTTCTGTATGTTTTTTTGAGCTTCTATATATTCGGTACTTACGACATCATTATCGCATTCATGCATGCTGCCAATGATCGCGAGGCCACGTTAACAATGAAGGAGACAGGGCCGTTTGTGCTATTATGCTTTACCGGCCTGTTGTTGCTTATCCCGATCACACCTCTCACGAAGCGGATCGCGACCGCCGGCCAAGAATGGTTCGCCAATGTCTATGATGTTACAGGAAGTTCCGTTCGCGCGGGAATGCTCGCGGGTTCAAAGACTCTCACCAAGCGATTGGCCAACCATGCAAACTCCGCCACGGTGCAAGGGCATTTTGACACTTCCAATGCGATGGAAGCCAGCATGCGCGAAGTTCAGGACAGAAATGCAGCGGTAAACCGGCAAAATCGCAATCGATAAATATCTCAACTTGCTTTGGCCATTGACCCAATCAACGCTTTTTGGCGTGTCAGACAATCTGCTAACTGGAAGCGGTGTTCGACTGTCCTGCGAGCAGCGATACGCAAAGGTATATAATCGTCCGGCTTGTGCAAAACCCGTAGAATGGTATCCGCCAAAGCGTCAGTATCATAAAATGGAACAAGTAAGCCATTTTTTCCCGATCGTATGATCTCCTGCACCGGAGAAGTGTCAGAGCCAATTATCAGAGCGCCACAGGCCATGGCTTCCACGACAGACCAGGATAGGACAAATGGATATGTCAGATAGATATGGGCTGTGGAAATTTGATAAAGCTGGCGAAGCAGATCATGTGAGATTGGGCCTGTAAACAAGACGCGGTCAGCAGGGACGTTGTGTTGCGCCAGCATGACCTCTTTCCAAGTACCTCCGCTAGGCGGTGGCTTGCCATAGCTTACCCCATCGCCCCCCACAAAGATAAAGAGAGCGTCGGAATTTTTGGCAAGAACTTTGGATGCCGCTTCAAGTGCTTGAGGAAAGCCGCGATAAGGTTCCAGATCACGGGCAACGAATGTGATGATTGGTGGATCCCCTGCCCGCAAAACACGCCCGTCCGGAAGACGCAGCGAGGCGTTGCGATCTGGACGAAAGCGTTGAGTGTCCACGCCTTCGTGGCAGACAGCGATGCGGTTTTGTGTGTATGCGGGGTAGAGGCTCTTTTGCCATTCTGTCGGGCTAATGCCGCCATCCAGGGCTTCGAGTGATATGAGCTGGGCGATATTGCGTAGACGCAAGCGCTTGCGTGTATCCGCGTCAGGTGTGTCATCGGGTGCAAATCCGACATCCGCGCCGTCGGCCCTGTAGAAGAATTCGCAATATCCTATAGCGGGTACCTGTGGCAGCACGTCTTTTACAAACATCATGCTGCCCCAGCCTATGTGACCGACGATAATATCTGGTCGCTGGTCATGACGTATCATGGCCTCAAATGTTTCAGCTACCCGGTGCCCAATTCGAACATGGTGGTCCGGTATACCCAGATGTTTTGCCATCTGAGTATCCGATCGTGGGCCCGGCTCTGCCCTGTGTCTGATTACGCGGACCGATGGGAGGCGTCGGTCTACAGTTTCACAAACGAGGCTAACATCATGCCCATTGGAGGCAAGATGCTCAGCCAGAGCAGAAAATTGACCAAAGCCACGTCTGTGCACGAATGCCACATGCATGATTTCAGTCCTTTCCGAGCGTTACGACATACTTCTTGATTGTTAAATGCCATAACGTGCAGCATTACCCCAAACCAGTTCAAGCCGATGCAATGTTTGAAATGCGATTTCAAGATTGCGCAGGTCACCATCATCCCGCGCTAGAACCCGATTGTAAGCACCGCCAGCGTCGCGCAAATTAGCGCAAAGCTGTTCGCCTTTTTCCGTCAAACGAATCCTGGCAGATCGCTTGTCGCGCTGTGATGCTACCCTGTCGATATATCCACCATCGGCTAGCTGCTTGAGGTAATAGGAAATGTTGGAGCCGACATAATGGCCGCGATCCAGCAATTCTCCAACCGAAAGTTCAACGTCGCCAATGGCAAGAAGAACCATCGCCTGAGCTGGCCCAACATCTTCGACGCCGAGCTTTGTCATCTCTGTCCTGAGCAGACTCGCGAACCTGCGATTGACCCTCTCAATCATTCTTGCCAGTTCAAAATGCGTTACAACAACTGTATGAACTGGATGTCTATGTCCCTGTTTTTCTGCGGTAATTTCGGGGAAATTGGCGGCGTCATAGCCGTCAATAGATGTTTCGACTTCCACTTCTTCGTGCAGAAGTTTTTGTATCATCTCGGTCTCCATGATCAAGTTTACTTCAAAATTTGAAGTAAGTTACAAGTATGTTTTCGGTTCTCCTTCGAATATTTCCCCACCGTAAGAACTTTTTTCTGTCACATTCTGCGCAGTATTACTTTACTAGTCTATGGCCTTAGACCAAGGTCGTAGGAGCTAAACCGCGGCTGTGTCATTTCCAAGGCAGAAGTGTATGGTAGATACTCGTCAAATCAATGAGAATGGCAATAGCAATGTTGGAAAAAAAGCGATGACACCTACGGTGCCCACGCCTCAAACACTTATTTTCAAAGCCCGCCGGGTATTTTTGGCGGGGCTGCTTTATGCTGTTTTGCTCAGTGCCTGCATCAACATTTTGCAGCTGACAGTACCGCTTTATATGCTGCAGGTTCATGACCGTGTTTTGAATAGCCGCAGCACGGATACGTTGTTAATGCTAACGATTCTCGCGATTGGCGCATTGATTGTTTTCGGTATTTTGGAGTTCATCCGCGCTCTCTCATTTCAGGCAATGGGTAGCGCATTGGTTCGTCGGCTTAACCTCCCGGTTTTAACCGCAGCAGTACAAGCCTCGGTTGATCAGGGGCTTCCAAAAGCAACACAATCCCTACGTGATTTGACCGAGTTGCGTTCGTTTCTGACGTCGTCAGCGGTAAGTGCTCCGCTTGATGCTGCCTGGTCTCCTATTTTTCTCGGAGTCCTATTTTTGCTGCATCCTGTCTTTGGCATTATTGGTATTGTGGCGGTCATCATTCTGATTTGCTGCGGTGTCGTGACGGATTTGATGACCCGCAACCTGGTGAAAGACGCGAATCAGGCGAATATCGAGGCAATCTCCAAGATCGGTGCAACATTGCGCCATGCTGAAGCGATTGAAGCCATGGGTATGCTACCTGCTTTGGCCCGTCGCTGGCGTGGCCTGCAGATGAATGCTCTGGATCTGCTTGACCTTGGCGGCAGCCGTAGCCGTGCCATGACATCCATTACACGTACATTACGGTTCATGATCCAGGTGGTAACGCTTGGGGCCGGCACATTGCTGGCCATGGAGCAAGAAATTTCGCCTGGCGCGATGATTGCCACGAGTATCATTGTCGGACGACTTCTCATGCCGTTTGATCAGGTCGTTGAGACTTGGCGGCAATGGGTGAACGCAATTGGAAACTGGCAGCGGATTCAATCCTTGCTGGCCCAAAATCTCGCAGTGCGGCAAACAATGCCGACGCCTAGGCCCCATGGTGATCTTATCGTAGACAGGCTGGTCTATGCCGCGCCTGGTGTCGAAATGCCAATCATCAAGGGAATCTCATTTGCCCTTTCACCCGGAGAGGTCCTCGGTATTGTCGGTCCTTCAGCTGCTGGCAAGTCGACGCTTGCCCGGTTGATGATCGGCATCGTGAAGCCCACGTCTGGAGGAGTTTTCCTCGATGGCAACAACGTATATCTGTGGGAGCGCGGCTCATTCGGCGAAATTGCCGGCTACTTGCCGCAGTCTGTGGCGCTGCTTGAAGGAACGATCAAGGACAACATCGCACGCATGGGCGACAGTGACCCCCACCGTGTTCTAGAGGCCGCGAGGCTTGCTGATGTTCACGAGATGATCGGTAGGCTGCCGCTGGGTTATGATACGCCTGTGGGCGACGGGCGTTTAACGCTGTCGGGTGGTCAACGCCAGCGGATTGGCCTCGCTCGTTGCCTTTACAACCGGCCCCGCCTTATCGTGTTGGATGAACCCAATGCCAATCTTGATGCCGTGGGCGAGAGAGCATTGATGCGGGCCATAGAACAGGCGCGCGATGATGGTGCGATCGTGATCATGATAGCTCATAGACCCACAATTATGCAGGTGGCGGACAAGCTTCTCGTCCTTGAGGACGGCCGTATTACCCAGTTCGGGCCGCGCACGGATGTTGTTGCTTCGATAACACCGACCGGTCCTAAGAGAGCGACTGCATCATGACCGACAAAATCAATCTGCCCAAACGGGTTTCCCAATTGCTTGCCCCGCGCGCCGCATCGACCGGCGATAATCTGCTTACGAAATTTGGCACGGTTCGTCCTGAATGGGTCACCGACCTCGAGCAGGAAGATGCAAAGAGCCCTTTACGCAGGTTGATCATTGCCGGTGTTGCAACGATAGCCATCGCATTTGGTGGTTTTTTTGGCTGGGCTTACTCGGCTGAGCTTGGCAGCGCTGCTGTTGCGCTTGGAACGGTAATCGTTGATTCAAAGCGTAAAACCATCAGTCATTTTGAAGGTGGTATCCTTGATCGCTTGTTGGTCCAGGAAGGCGACGTCGTCAAAGTTGGGCAGCCGCTGGTAAGGTTGGACAACACAAAGGCCCGCTCGGAGTTGCAATCTCTGCAAAGCCGCCGCGTCGGATTGATCGCAAAGCTTGCTCGCCTGCGGGCGGAGCAGGCGGGCGCTACTGAAATCGAGTTTCCAAAAGATTTTGGTGCGGCTGATGATGTTACGGCACAAAATGCCATGAAAGCCGAGCAGATATTTTTCCAAAAGCGCTCTTCCCAAAAGACAAGTCGCATCGATGTTCAGCAAAAAACCATTGAACAATATACCGAGCAGGCAAAGGCATCAGAGGCACAGATCGTAGCCACAGATCGACAGATTGCCCTTATCACCGAACAGCGCGATGCAATCGCCAGCCTGGTCAAAAAGGGTTTTGCCCAAAAATCTAAACTTACGGAGATCGATACCCGGCTAAGCGAACTTGCCGGCCAACGTGGTGAATATGCCGGCGATAAGGCCAAAGCGGAACAGGCCAAAGCAGGTGCCGAGTTTTCGCTGACCGGCATTGAAAGTGATGTGCAATCAGAGATTGCAGGTGAAATTACCACCAGCCAGACTGATCTTGCTGACACCGAAGAGCGAATTGTCGCTGCCAAAGATGTCATGCGCCGGGTCGAGATACGTTCGCCACAGGCCGGTATCGTCGACAATATTCGTCTGCGTACACCGGGCGGTGTTGTTGCAGCCGGCGAAGCAATTCTTGATATTGTTCCGGAAAACGAGCCGATGGTGGTCGAAATGAAGATCAGTCCACGCGATATTGATGGCGTTGCTGTGAATTCTGCAGTTCAGGTCAAATTGACGGCGTTTAATCAACGATCCCTTTCGCCGCTCGACGGCAAGGTCACCTATGTTGCCGCTGACCAGCTTATCGATGAAAAAAGCGAAACAGCCTACTTTGTGGCACGGGCGGAAATTTCTCCCCAGTCGCTGACAGCCAATCCGTCCATCAAGCTTTATCCAGGCATGCCCGCCGAAATCCTGATCGTTCATAAGGCACGTCGAGCGATTGATTACATCGCTGGCCCAATCACCGATAGTTTCAACCGTGCCTTCAGGGAAGATTAGCCGGAAAGCGCTGGTACAGCTGATGTTTTTGAGGGTACTTCAAAATTAAAAATAATTTACGCATAATAAGGATGCATAACTAAAGTATATTGAGTTTAAAGCGCAATTATAAGTCTAATATAAATATGTCGTAATACATTCATGTAATAAATTGTTACTATAGATTGCCACATTTATATTCATAACATATGTTGCATTTCGATTTGGTGCAGCGCACAATCGTCAAAGCACTCGATCGCCGGGGTATTTTTCCGGCAATGCATAACTCAATGCAGGACAACAAAGGAGAAGCAGATGGCCACTTTAGAAGGCGGCGCCTACGACGACGTTTTGTTTGGCTCCCGTTTTGATGACTTCATCCACGCCCGTGGCGGTGATGACGTTGTTTTTGGTGGGAACGGAAGTGACACAATATTCGGCGATGATGGGGATGATCTCCTGTTCGGCGGCAACGGAAATGACTCCATTTTCGGTGGCGCTGGTAGTGACATCCTGTTCGGTGATAATGGCAACGACGTCTTGACCGGCAATGACGGCAGCGATGTTCTGTTTGGCGGTCGTGGAGACGATGTTCTTCTCGGCGGTGCAGGCAATGACATTCTGTTCGGCGGGCAAGGTGATGACATCCTTTCTGGCGGTGCTGGAAACGATATCCTTTCTGGCGGTGCTGGCGATGACACACTCATCGGTGGTGCAGGCAGCGATACGTTTGTCTTCAATGGCGGCGGCGGCAACGACGTCGTGCTCGATTTCACTCCAGGTCAGGATCATCTCCAGATTTCGAGTGGCATTAACGGAACGGATATCCACTCGGCTGACGATGTGGCTTCCCATGTTACCCAGGTTGGTGGTGACGTAGTTGTCGATCTCGGCAATGGCGACTCTGTCACACTGGTTGGTGTGAACGCTGACGATGTACTCGCAAACCCAGGCGATTTCTTCGTCGTTCATTAATATCGATTTATGGCGTGCCCTGTCTCCCACAGGGCACGCTTTTTTTCTCGCGTTGCGCAGTGAGTGAAAGGGCAATTTGTTGCACCTAGACCATTCAACGGAAATTGAAGATTACCCACAGGACCTTTCGATCTCGCGCCTTTGCGCCGACGTGGCTGTTGTAATATGGGATATTCCAGCTTCCTCCAAAGCGCTGACAAAATGCACTATCGAAGCATCAAATCCTTTGGTGCCCCTCGTCAGCCTCAGCATGCCGCTCGAAACGGGCGGTCAGCGTATGTTCTGGGCAATGCGGACGAAGGCCGATCCTGTTTCGCTTAGGCTTTCCAATGGCAATTCGACCTCAGACCAGGAAGTAATGCTCTATCCAGCTTCCGAGCTGGGTGCCTTTGATATAGAGCGTGCTTTGAGCAATATCGGCTCGGGCGGACAGGTCAAACTCCTCAACAACCTGCTCGGCACGTGGCGAAGTGCCTTTCGCCTTTCGCAGAACTCAATTTTCGCCGGCGTCGCTCGCGAGGTCACAGTGGCACTTACACCCGAGCCGCGGGAAGTGCGCAGTTGTGGACAGCCAATTGATGGCCTCCATTTGCTGGAGACCGGTCTCAACCCGGACCTTGGAGCTGTTACCGCCATATATGGTATCAGCGGCAATTCGGTCATTTCACTGCCGGTGAAGCTGGTTATTGGCCCTGCGGTCAAAAAGGGCCTGCAACAATGCCACCTGCTGGTGGAATCCGCCCGCGCCCTTCCCCAATCGTTTCGACTGGTTATTTCAGGCAAGAATGGCGTTGCCGTGCGCAAGCTCTCCGACAATGCCAGTGCCTCGGATTTCCAGAAGTGGTGGGGAAAAAAACAGGGGGATGCAAGTTTGCGCGCCTTTCTGGTACGCCATCTTGCAAAGGTGCCTGGCGCCGGCATCGCGACCGCAATCGACATGCAGATAAGGGCTCCGCTCCCTGCCCGTCAAATCGGTAAATCTGCTACTCAGCCTTCCGGCGAAATTGATCTGGCGCTGGCACTGGATGGCGGCTTATTGGTTGGGGGCTGGACGAACGATCCGTCCGGAATGCTCGCCGGTATCGAATACGTAACCGAAGATGGAACAGCCCTTCCACTGAAGCCAAACTTCTACAGTTTTCCAGGCAAAACTGGAAAAGGTGAGGACGGATCACGGTCTGACGTGACAGGTTTTGCTGCCTGGCTTCCGCAGGTCAACAATCTTGGGCCGCTGTTGCAGCCGCGGTTCCAAATGCGGCTGATTTCGGGTGCAACCTCTGCACTTGTGCCACAGATGCAGCCCTTTGAGGCTGGTGCTCAGCGCAACTGTATATTACGCGCTGTCCCGCCACAGCATGCCAAGGCGCAGGTTTTTGAAAGAATTCTGGCGCCAGCCCTGCGGGAGGTCGAGCAAAAGATAGGAAAAATGGTCAAGATCGCCGACGTGAAGGATTACGGTATTATGCCGGAATCACCGTTGGTTTCCCTTGTTATTCCTTTGTACCGGAATCTCGATTTTCTGCGTTTCCAACTTTCCGCTATGGCAACAGATCCTTGGCTCGTCGAGAACGCCGAAATCATTTTCGTGCTCGATTCCCCTGAAATTCAGGATGATACCGAGCACATGCTGGGTGGACTGCACATTCTTCACGATCTGCCCATGAAGCTTGCAACGATGAACCGCAATGGCGGTTATGCGCGGGCATGCAACGCCGGCGCCAGCCTCGCCAATGGCACGATACTGGTGATGTTGAATTCGGATGTCGTTCCCTGCAAGGCGGGGTGGCTGGATGAACTTATCAATCCGCTATTCAAACAGAAAAAACTTGGCGCTGTCGGACCCAAATTGCTGTTTGAAGACGGTTCTTTGCAACATGCAGGTCTTTATTTCGCCCGGGATCAGCGCGGAGTATGGCTCAATCACCATTTTTACAAAGGAATGCCGGGGGACTATGCGCCAGCTCGGGTCGCCCGCTTTGTGCCAGGTGTAACAGGCGCGTGCCTCGTTACGCGAAAGGATATTTACGACCTCGTTGGAGGTTTTACGGAAGACTATGTGATCGGCGATTACGAGGACAGCGACCTTTGCCTTAAAATCCGCCAGATAGGATTCCAGATTGCCTACGAGCCGAATGTCGCACTTTACCACTTCGAGCGCCGGTCAATACGCCGGAGTTCTGATTATATGCGGGGCTTGGCCAGCCAGTACAATTCATGGCTGCATACGCAGCGCTGGAACCGCGACATTTCAGAATTGATGACGAGTTATCTCGACGAGACTGACGAGGATACGGTCACACCTTTTGTTAGTAACAAGTCGGAAAGGAGCGCCGCTTGACCGAGGTCATCGCACTCAAACAATCACCAGCCGATCATGTCCGGGTCTATGATAATGATTACGTTGAATGGCTGATGGAGACCGTGTTGAAGAACCGGTTTCTCCCCTCCCCCGAGCTTGAGAGCATATTTGTTGGGGACGGCAGTTATCAGGCCGTTGGCGCTGAATTTCTCGGCCATTTCATTCGAAAGGGCGGACTGGAAAAAACAGACCGCATATTGGATATCGGATGTGGCATCGGACGCATGGCGGTGCCGCTCACGCAGTATCTCGACTACGAAAAAGGCACTTATTGCGGTATTGATCCAGTGGCTGGCGGTATAGAATGGTGTAATCAAAAACTTAGCCCCATCTATTCAAACTTCGAATTTCGCCACGTGGATATTGCGCATAACCTGTACAATCCAAAAGGCGCGATCGACGGCCTTGAGCTTGTCCTTCCTTACGATGGAAATCAGTTCGATTTCATCATCATGACCTCGATCGTCACCCACCTCCCGGATGAAGAAGTCAGCGCCTATTTGCGCGAAATCGAGCGCCTTCTTGCTCCTGGTGGCCGTCTCTTCATGACAGCATTTGTCGTCGACAAGGTGGCACAGGAAAATGTTTCCAAGAAACGTGACGCCCGGCTTGGGTTTCAACGCTATGACAATGGACCGTGCTGGTTCGTACCGGAACTGCCGCCGCTAGCAGCTGTGGGTTTCGATGATGGCTTTCTGGACCGAGCGATTACTGGCGCCGGTTTGAACACTGTCCTTAAATCATTCGGTCATTGGCGCGGTGTTTCGTCGGATCATTATCAGGATCTGTTTGTTGCAGAAAAAGACGGGATCCGCCGATGAAGGTTCTCGTTGCCGCCCACAACCATCCCGCCCTTCATCCTGGCGGGACTGAGATTTTTGCGCACGATCTGTTTCGGGCGTATCAGAGGGCTGGCTGCGACGCGCTTTTTTTGGGCGCAACCAATCATATTCATCGTGAAGCTCGCCCTGGAACCAGTTTCCAGAGTATCGGCACCACTGGCGACGAAATTCTTCTGTGGTCCGGCCATTTCGATCGCTTCT
This sequence comes from Hyphomicrobiales bacterium, assembly GCA_900471815.1. GTDB lineage: Bacteria > Pseudomonadota > Alphaproteobacteria > Rhizobiales > Rhizobiaceae > Phyllobacterium > Phyllobacterium ifriqiyense. The sequence continues at coordinate 229,441 of UICE01000005.1, read as the reverse complement.
TCATGAGTCAGGTCGACCTTTATGGAATCGTGCCGGATATTGTGGAACTGCTTCGCGATTTTCGGCCAGATGTCGTTCACCTGCATCATCTGTTGCTGCTGGGTGCCGAGTTTCCACATATCGTCAGGCGTACACTTCCCGATTGCCGTATCGTCATGACGCTGCATGATTATTACCCGATCTGCCATCATGATGGTCTGATGGTTCGGACCGCAAATAAGGAACTTTGCTACGGCGCAAGTCCTGACCGTTGCCATAGCTGCTTTAAAGAGATCGCGCTCGACAAGTTTGTTTTACGGGAGCGGCATTTGAAATCGCTGCTAAGCACAGTGGACAGCTTTGTTTCACCAAGCGCGTTTCTGAAGCAGCGTTATGTTGATTGGGGTTTGTCAGAACATCTTATTAGCGTGATACCGAATGGACAGCCCGAACGTGCGCCGGTCAAACCATCAGAGACAGCCCGCCCCAAGCCGGTCTTTGGTTATTTCGGCAACCTTAATCCGTGGAAAGGCACCACGGTTTTGCTTGAAGCAGCAAAGCAGCTGATTTCCGAAGGATTGGACTTTGAGTTGCGGGTCCATGGCGCGGCGCCATTCCAAAGCGAGACCTTTATTGCCGACATAGACCGGTTGTTCGCCGAGACGTACCCTTTCGTCCAGCGACGTGGAGCCTATCGGCGCGAGGATATTGGCAAGCTCATTGCCACTGTTGATTGTGCAATCATGCCTTCGATCTGGTGGGAAAATGCGCCTTTGGTCATCCAGGAAGCCCAGGGCCTCAATTGCCCGGTGATTACCAGTAATATCGGAGGCATGGCCGAGGCAATCGAGGACGAAGTAAACGGTCTGACCGTCACTCCCAACGATCCTATGGCATTGGCTTCAGCTATCCGGCGTATCGCGGAAGACGGCGACCTGCGTCAGCAGCTTTCCAGTCGCGCACGCCATCCCGACACCATTGCCACATCGGCAGCGAAGTATCTCGACTTGATCGGGACATTGCGCTCGGATCGTGTGGCAGCCGCCTGAAAGGAAGATCATGTCTATAGCGACACAAGTCCCAGCGCAGGCTTTACCACAGCCTCCTGCTGCACCCGTGCAGGATAATGCGCGACCACTGAAGATAGAACCGATGAAGGGCCGGGTCGACGCCGTCGACGATGGACGTCTTTACGGCTGGGCCTTCGATCCATCTGCACCCACCGCGCGGGTGACCATCCGGGTATTGCTGGATGGGAAACCAATCGCCGAAGCAACAGCTGATCAGGATCGCCCAGATTTGAAGCGAAGCGGCATCGGTGATGGCGCGCATGCCTTCAATGTCATGTTGCCGCAATTTGCTTCGATAAGGGCGGCCGAACTGGTTGTGGTTGCTATCAGTGCCTCAGGGATCGAACAGGCTTTGCGTGTCCCCAAACCCGCCGAACAGGCAGCAGAAGCACTTATCGCTGCGCCAATGACGCGGATATTGGACAAGCTCGACATGCTGATGGCAGCGCAACGTCAGCTGCAGGTTAACCAGAGGTCTCTGCAACGTGCTGCGCCTGTGCTTGATGGCAATAGCGGTAGCTCGTCTGTCGAAGGCCTGGATATTGGCGGTTCAATTGAAGCGATGCGGGGCGACGTAAATAATCGTCTGACCGAGCTCGATGTACATTTGATGCGTCTTGACGGTGTGGTCGGAGGCTTGGAAAAGCGTATTGAATCGCTGCAGAAGCGGTCCAATGGTGATGTGAAGCCGCTGTTCCTTCTGCTTTTTGTTCTTGTCGGTTTTGCCGCGGGAGCCCTTGTTTCCTTGACGATACTCCACTGAACTCGGGAGTAATGCACTTGCGCGATGACAGGAACATATTACCGATAACCAACGCTGCCAAACCAGCGGGAAACCATTCCATTGTCATGGAAGGCGAAATGGTTGTTGGTTGCCCTGTTGACGATACGCTGGTGCTCGTCATGGGCATAGGGAATTTCAACCTGGAGCACGTGGCGGTGTTCCTCAATGGCGACCCTGCCCTAAGCCTCAAGGCGACCTTGGTGTGCTGGCCATTGAAAAATGCCTCGCCAGCAGGAACCCATGGTTTTGTAGCAGTTCTTCCTACAGGCATACTGCGTCGGGCTTCGCTCAAAACCATCATGTTCCAGCATAAGGCAAAGGTAACGCGCTATACTTTCGCCAATAGAGGCGCATCGGTTGGCGATCTGATTGCCATGATCGCAGATCTAGCAGGGGCAAATCTCCCGTCCGTCATTGACGGGCTTGTGGAGGCCCTGATCTCCGGCCCCATAGGCCGAAAGAAGCTCGCGGCGATTACCGTCTTGCTACAGGCGGGCGCGCGGTCGGATGGATGTGTCGAGCTTATCGGTGGCAGTGATGAGGGTGAAATCTTTGTACAAGGCTGGGCTCAAGACCTCACGCCATCAGTGACGCGGCTTTTCATCAGCGGACGCGCTTCGTCTCTGGCAGAATGTGTGATATCGGTGTTTGCCCGCCCGGATCTGAACGACCAAGCTTCGGGCTTTGCCGGACTGTTGCTTGCCAATGAAACTGTCGAAGCAAGTGATATCGAACGCCTGCTCTTTCGCGGACGGCGCGGATGGCGTTTCACCGAAGTCTATGATCGCCGTCTGATTGTCGGTTCGCGGGAAACGCCAAGTCATGTGCGTGCAATTTTGCCGCGCGTTAGAGGTTCTACAGAAATATTGCTTCGAATGCGTTCGGCTGCCAACCGCTTTGACGGAACTGAGACCGTTTCCGGTTTGCCGCTTCCGGTGCGCGCTGGCATTGATAATGTCCTGCGTGTCGACGGCAGTGGCCTCTTGGTTTCTGGCTGGTTGCTTGATCCCGACGGTCATGTCGAAAGCGTAAAATTGCGTCGTCATCGCGGCGAGTGCCAGCTTGATGGCAACTGGACCCGTATCGACAGGCCAGATGTCACCGCCGAATTCGACAATCGGGCACCTTTCAATGCTGGTCTTGATCCAAATCGGCATGCTCACGGATTTGTTGCCTTTGCGCCGGAACTATCAGGAGACAGCACCGCCCCGTTTTATCTCGAGCTTTGCCTCAGCGATCAGCGGCGCGCCTTTCTGCCTTTGACACCGATCCGGGTCACATCACGAGAAGCTGTGGTCAGACAGATCCGTGCGATTGACCCAAATGCATGGGCACTTCGCCACGTAGTCGACCAACAGCTTGTACCACTTTTGCGCAATGTGAGCCGTCCTGCACCGGAAATCTTCGGTGTCGTGGATGTTGGGGCATTTGATGATATTGAGGGTCCGGCGCTTATCATCGGCATTGATGAGAGAGTTGAAGAAGTTGGACCGCTTATAGCCTTGCTAGCGCTTGATCCCGAAACACGGGGTTTGCCTATCGTAATTGCCGGGGCCACTGACGTTATAGATCGTATCGGCGTGCGGGTGCGAAGACTGGCGCAGTTCTACAAGCTAAGTGTCCGGCTGGTGTCGGCTAGTGGCTCAGAGGATCTTTACGATGCACTTGAAGTTGGCGCGCGAGCAGTATCTTGCGAAACAGTTGTGTTTCTTGCCGCCTCATTGCTCCCCCGGAACAAGGGTTGGTTCAATAAATTGCTGACGGCTTATGAGATGCGCAAAAATTGCGTCCTCTCCCCCACCCTCGCATATGAAGATGATTCCATACGCTGGGCCGGAACATGGGTAGCCGGTGCACATTCGGATCGCGCCTTGATCAGTCGTTATGCAGGTTACCCTATTGATGCTGTGACCGGTATGGCGACGACGGAAGTGGCGACGGCGACATTTGAATGTTGTATCATGCCCCGAGAGGCGCTGTTTTCAGTAGACGGCTTCACACGCGGCTACATGGGAACGCATGAGAAAGGCCTGGACCTCGGGCTCAAGTTAAAGCAATCGGGTCTCAAATCCTATTGGTTGCCATCAGCCCAAATGCTGGGCTCTGACGATATCATAGTCTCCGAAAAGGCTTCCACGATCGCGCTGATAGAGCGGATTGATAGACAGATTTTTGACGCTCGATGGGCCAAGAGTTTCGGGAAAGAAAACACTTTGAAAACGGAGACTCCGGCATGACCGAACAACTCCGCGTTCTGGTAATCTCTCACGCGCATCCGAGCATTTCGCTGGGAGGTGGTGAAATTGCCTCGTACAATTTACACAAGGGCCTGAATGCCCTGCCACGGGTTCAATCTGTATATCTTGCCCGCGCAGGACACCCGATACCGCGTCACGGAACGACTGCACTTATGAGCTTGCGGCGCTCCAGCGATGAAATCCTGTTTCATTCGGACGAGTACGATCATTTTTATCTGTCAAACAACAACACAGACGAAATTCATCGCGACCTTTTACGTTTTGTCGGCGATCTCAATCCACACGTGGTGCATTTCCACCATGTATTGGGCCTTGGTTTGGAAACTCTTTATGCTATTCGCGAGGCGCTTCCCAAGGCAATCATATTGATGACATTTCATGAATACCTTTCCATTTGCAACAATGACGGGCAGATGGTCAAAGTTGGTACGTCCAAACTTTGTCATGAAGCGTCCCCTATCGACTGTCACGCCTGTTTTCCTGATATTCCGCCAGCTCGATTTTTGAAACGTGAAAAGTTTGTGCGCGGAATGCTCGAACTCGCAGACGCCTTCGTTTCGCCAAGCGGTTTTCTCGCTGACAAATATGCGGAATGGGGCCTGGATCCGAAAAAACTGCATGTCATTGAAAATGGTGTGGCGATCGATAGCGTCACACCGCCGCGGGAACTCTCTGGACCGAAGCCACGCCGGAACCGCTTCGCTTATTTCGGCCAGATCACACCATTTAAAGGCATTGACGTGCTTATCGATGCGGTCTCGCGAGTGCCAGAGGAAGTCTGGGGCGAAGATACAAGGCTGATGATATTTGGCGGAAATCTTGAAAAGCAGCCCGCAGAATTTCGAACGCGCATGGAAAAGCTCATTGCAGATGCAGGATCTCGTGTGCGGTTTCATGGAGCTTACCAGAATAACGAAATGCCTCGGCTGATGCAGTCCGTCGATTGGGTGTTGATGCCCTCCATCTGGTGGGAGAATTCTCCAATCGTTATTCAGGAAGCGTTGCATCATCGTCGGCCTATTATCTGCTCAAATATTGGCGGTATGGCTGAAAAGGTGCGGGATGGGCAAGATGGATTACATTTCCGCGTGCGGAGTGCAGAAGACCTTGCTGACCGATTCACAGAGGTTTTGAGCGACCCGTTCATTTGGGATCACCTGCATCACTCAATTCGACAGCCGACCAACTATGTCGATTGTGCGGAAGAGCACGTTGCCCTCTACGCAAAATTGCTCCGATCCGTTCATCAAGGCTCAACCCAGACAGTGGCAGCGAACGAAGTCGTTCTTTCACAAGCAAGCTGATTGCTTTCAAAGTTACAAAAAGGAATACCCTATGGCACGTGTACTCGTAATGAGCCCATCAGGCGAAGTTTACGACCACGATAATGTTCGCTGGTACCAGCACAGTGATATTCAAAAATATATCGACCATTATCATAATATCGGCGATGCTTTTGTCTTTGACTCCTCGCTCAAGCTGATGAACTTCGAAAAGCTGCGGGAATTGCCGCTCGGTGAGCCAAATTTTGATCAAATCGACCGGCTGAAAGAAGAATATGACTACGTGATTCTGCGTGGGTCGAACTATATTCATCAGCATATGGGGTGGCCACATGCGATTGCGGTTTTGAAGCGTCTTGGACTGCCTGTAATCGCCTGGGGCATCGGGGCACAGGCGCCTGTCGAAGGACAGATACAACTGCCTGAAGAACTCAAGACGCTCCTGAAGATCATGGCGGATTCAACGGCATCCATTGGCGTGCGAGGGGCCTATTCTGCGCAAGTGCTCAAAGATATCGGCATTGACAACGTTCGGATCGTTGGCTGCCCCACTGCATTTCGGCGCAATGATCCCACGTTGAAAGTCACCCTTCCTCCGCTTGAGGAAGTTCGTAATGTTGGCCTTACCGTGCGCCGTGAAGTGTCGCCAGCATATGCTCGTGACATTGAGCGTTATCTGACCTTCCACCGCGATCTGATTAAGCAGATGGCGGACCGCTTTGATGTAACGCTTATGGCGCAGGGCGAGATTGAGGAAAAGAAGCTTGTATTGGGAACTGATGAACAGAAGGAAGATGCAATCGCGGCGCTGAAGGCCAATCGATGGGCTTCCGACTGGTATCTCGACGATACAATCGAGAAGCTTTACCGCGAGCGACTCTTCTATTCGGACGTTGTGGTCGACTATGAGAAACTGGTGCAGACAAAAGATCTCGTATTGGGTTACCGGCTGCACGGCAATCTTATGGCTTTGGCGAATGGGGTGCCATCAATCTATTTTACCTATGACAGCCGCACAGTTGAGTTCGCTGAAACCTACCAGATACCCCGCTTCGATGTCTTCAGCGGAGATAGGTTTCGCCTTGAAGATTATTGGGATCAGTCATTGTTCGATAAATACAATGACGCCTGGTATCGAACATATGGCGAAATGCGCAGATTTCTTGATGAAAACCATGTCGACCACAAGATGGTCGACACAAAAGAGAACATACCGGATTCCGTCCGGCGTGTGGCTTAGACAAAATTCACTAATTGGCAAAAGCCAGAATCTTCAACAAAGCTAGAAATAACCTCCCAGGAGTTATCAATGACCGTTCTTGTTACAGGTGGCGCAGGCTATATAGGCAGTCACATGGTTCTTGCCCTGAAAGATGCGGGAAGAGATGTTGTTGTCCTCGACGACCTTAGTTGTGGGTTCGAGTGGCTGGTACCAGAAGGCGTTGCCTTTATTCGGGGCGATGTCGGTGATCAGGCCCTGGTTGCTGACACGATCCGCAAGCACAGCATCACGGCAATCTTGCATTTTGCCGGCTCCATTGTCGTGCCCGATTCCGTTAGTGACCCGCTATCTTATTACCGTAACAATACGGTACAGTCGCGAGCATTGATGGAAACCGCCATCGCGGAAGGCATCCGGCATTTCATTTTTTCGTCGACCGCCGCCGTTTATGGCGAACCCGAGCGGACACCGATCACCGAGGATATGCCGCACCAGCCAATTTCTCCCTATGGAACATCCAAGCTTATGACCGAATGGATGTTACGTGATGCCGCTGCCGCTCATAAGGATTTCCGGTTTGTTGCATTGCGTTATTTCAATGTGGCTGGCGCTGATCCGAAGCTGCGTTCTGGCCAATCATTTCCTCGCGCAACCCATCTAATCAAGATCGCCAGCCAGGCCGCCACCGGTGACCGGTCCCATATCGAGGTCTATGGCACGGATTATCCGACCGCCGATGGAACCTGTATCCGCGATTACATCCATGTCAGCGATCTGGCGGAAGCTCACCTGTGCGCCCTCAATTATCTTGAGGCAGGCGGTGCGAGCACAACAGCAAATTGTGGTTATGGATACGGCTACTCGGTTCTGGAAATTATTGATGCTGTTAAGCGTGTATCCGGGGTGGATTTCGCCGTAAAAATGGCTCCCCGCCGTGCAGGGGATCCGGCAATATTGGTGGCCGCAAATGATCGTGTCCGTAACGACTTCGGTTTTGTGCCAAAGCGTGCAGATCTTGATACAATTGTAGGTGATGCGCTTGCCTGGGAACGTCAGCTGCAGGCAATGCGGCTTGAAGAGCAGGAACGCGTGGCCGTCTAAGCATATCAACCTGAAGGCCTAACCCGGCAGTCGATTGCCGGGCTCGGCAAGCTATTGTCCGGAAAATAATACTTCAAATATTGAAGTAAAGTCCTATTATAATATAGTCAAGTTGTGTCCATAATAATACCAGTTTGGTTTTAGAATAATGCCAAACAGTTGAAATAATTTTATTGTTGCACTGCAATAGAAATATGTGACAATCTTCATGAAGTTGCCATTTTATATGTATAGAAATTCAAATTCCAACACATCAATCGATCAAGGGTCCAGAATATGACGGTTCAGACTTCGTACAAGCTTTCGCCGGCTACGAAATCTTCGAAAAACATTGATCTGTTAAAAGAACCGATCCTATTACGCTTGGGCATCGAACATGATGATTTGCCGAGTGAGCTTTCCAATGCGGTAAAGATACTCGGATTCGAAGGCGTCAAGGATGAGGCCGCCATTTTCTCCGATGCAACTGGGGGCAAAACAGAAGCCTTTGAGGCGCCTTTGTGCATCTTGGCTGTTCTTTTAAATCCAGCACACAGAGGGCGCGAGAAGCGATTGCTCGATTGGCTAAAGGGCCGAGGTATTATTGAGGAACCGGTGATCCTTGAGTGGCGAACGGGCAAGGAAATGGAGACGGCCGGTGTCCTTATCAGGAAACTGTCGGGAATGCTGGTTTCTGATGCACGGCGAATGGTCAAATCAAACCGGGAGCTGTTGGCGTTAAGGACTTTGAACGATAACCTTCAAAATCGTTTTGCCACTGTCGAAAGCTTTATTGATCGCAAGGGGATGCAACCCTTCGAACTTGCTTTCTCCAACGAGCCTGTAACCAGCTCATCTCGTTCAAACGTATTGGCAGATGCTTCCTTTGATGGCGTATCACAGGTGCTTCCTGTCGCAAGCGCGGGCGTTAGTGCCATTGCCATACATTTCGATCGCCTGTCACATCGCGATGACGCTACCTTAAATGCGCAACTCGTGACTATGGAAGACATGGCTATCGTCGAGAGCTGGGTCATTCCGCTGGGCAAGCTCAAGCATGGTTGGAATTACCTTGGTCTTTCCAGAACTCTTGCGGGATTGCGGCGCACGCTGAACTTGCGGGTGCAGGTGGACGGCGCTGATGATGAACTGCCCCTCTTGTCGCTCGGCGGGCTTCAGCCGCTGGAGATGTTTCAGGTGCGCGATGCCGCCAATGATGTGCCGCTGCTAAAGAACAGTTTGGCTATCCAGGTCTGGTGCGGAATGCCGGGTGTTGTTCTGCCCAGTTGGGCCAATTATTTGCCGGCTCAGTCGGAAAAGGTTCGCGAAGGCGGATTCAGGGAGATGCCGCTTGCGTCTGGTATCCTTGATCTTGCCACATTGGCAAACACCAATGAAATCTCTTTCGAGTTTGCCGCCATCCTTCCTTTGCCGGAAGAGAAAGCGGTGGGTTGTCACCCTCCGTCAACAGGCATGACAATCGGCCAGATTCCCGCCGCGTGCCCTCCTAAAATATTGAGGATTTCTTCGGATGTCGTCGTCGACAACGAAGAGTCGCAGGATGTCGAATTTGCGATTGTCGTAGCCGCGAGCCTCGAGAATGCGCGGCCGCTATTTGCCGAACAACGGACGGTGGACCCGGGAGAAGGGTTCTCTGGATGGGTGAGTATTGCGCCGGGAGAAAATAATCGGATCAGCGCTTTCATCAATGATCAGATTGGTGTTTGGCAGAATATCTATTTCGCAACGCGGATGACGACACCGGGTGACAACAGTTTCGCGTGGGCCAAATTCCGCAATGTCAGTCTTATGGTCAACGGGTAGTTTCATGCTGGACCAGATAAACCGTTTACGGGAGCAAGTCGTGGATCAGTTGCCTTCGGGTGAAGAGCCGGAACCACGTTTTTCGCCTAAGGTCGCCGTCATCATTCCCGCTTATAAACATTCGGTATTGTTGGCAGAAGCCATTGAATCGGCGCTGGCACAACAGGCACCGTTTGAGATTGCTGTACTGGTTATCGATGATGGCTGCCCCTTTCCCGAGACTGGCGAAATCGGGCGAACCTATGCCATGGCGCATTCAAATGTCTTTTATCTGCGCAAGGCAAACGGCGGATTAAGTTCAGCGCGCAATTACGGGATTGAATTTGCGCTACGCAATTTCGATGGCATCGAGGCTGTTTACTTTCTTGATGCTGACAATCGGATTACGAGCACTGCCCTTCGCGACATTCTGGCTTTCATGAAGGCCGATGACAAGGTTGATTGGGTATACCCCAACATCGACAAGTTCGGGATTGAATGGAATGGGAACTATACGACCCAATATTCACGCCTGTTGCATTTGACCTTCGATAATATTTGCGAGGCTGGAAGTCTGGTCTCAAGGCGCATGCTTGACGCAGGCATTCGCTTCGATGAAAGCATGACATCCGGGTTTGAAGACTGGGATTTCTGGCTACAGGCAATCGGGCGCGGGTTTCTTGGTGCCAACTATCCCTTTTTCGGGTTCGAGTACCGGCAGCGTGCCGAGAGCATGCTTCGCGATTCCAATCGCACCCGAGAGGGCATTCTCACCTATATCCGCCAGAAGCATAAGAAACTCTTCGCCACGGAAACATTGTTGACCTGGGAGCATCAGGAGGCACCCCGATATGCTGCAATCGGCATGGGGGCTTATGCAGTCGATATGTTTACCGACCCGACGGTTGACCACGCCAAATGCAGCCTCGAAGATTTTGTAACCCGCTTTTGGGCAGCAAAGACGGAACCGGAAACATTCGGAGTTCCGCCGTTCATGCTTTGGATGACCGCCGCCCATCGCGAAGCTCTAACCCGCCTTGGCCTCATTCATAATCTGCTATGGTTGAGTGAACGCATCGCTGAGAAGCATCATTTCGTGGCGATACGCTTCGAACGGAATAATGCCAGGATGGGAATAGATATCCGCACCATTAATGATGGTGAGCCTCTTGCCGACAAGCCCTTCGGCTGGATGTGCACATTCGATATTTTCTCCACCTGTGCAGATGACACCTCCGATGATTGGATACGCTCGCTGCACAAGGCTGTTCCATCGCCCAATGTCGTGGAAATTGTTGTGAGTGGACCATTTACAGCACGCGAAATGCAAAGCACGGCTTTATCGTCAACAAATGCACTTTTAGCTACGCTTGGAGCATTGCGTGACTCAGGATATCGCTCAAAGACCAGGAATCGTTGGCTTTGGCGATCCGTTTATTTTCCCAACCGGAGCCGCTATTTCGAGCTGTTGCGCCATGCAGTGGGCGCAAGGCCAGTCATGCCACGATTGCCGCAGGCTTCGAACCCGCTGCGCGTCGGTTTCCTATTGCCAATCGCCAGTTTTGGCGGCGTGGAAAAGGTAGCCTATGCGGTTGCCAACACTTTGAAGAATGCCGGATGTGAAGTACATCTCTTCCTGTTTGGAAAAGCGATCTACAATCGCGTCCCGGAAAATGACGGCGTATTCAAATCAGTTAACTTTCTGTCCGACGATTATCCACTGTGGGGTGGGCCAAACAAATTTGCGGGCCATGACCTGATGATGGGGCATGACGAAGCAGCCAAGGCCGAGCAGATCATGGGTTTTCTGGCCGGTCTTGATGTCGTCATCAACAATCAGGTGGCGCCAGTGAACGCCTTGCTGGGCGATCTGCGCCGCCGCGGCGTCAAGGTTCTGAACTATGTCCATGTGCTGGATAAATCTCGAATGGGGCGTGATGCCGGTCATCCCTATCTCACACTGGCCTTTGAGCACGTCTATGACGCGATTCTTACCTGCTCGAACGATATGGTCGAATGGTTGCATGGCATGGGTGTGCCAATAGCAAAGCTCACGCATATACAAAATGCAGCAAGCTATGCATTGGCCGCCAAAGAGCGAGACACCATACTGTCGGCACGGCGGATAAAGTCCCAAAGGGACAAGCTCAACGTCCTGTTTCTTGGCCGGTTAGATGCACAAAAAGGCATTGAGCGCCTATTCGCGTCAGTTAGGGATTTGCGCGAACGCGGAGAGCCCGTTGACTGGAAGATTATTGGCAGCGACGTGATGGATGCGGGTGCGGGCGGATCGTGGAAAGACCGGTTTGCCGAAATTGGCGTGCAGGTTGAACCACCGGTGTATTCAAGCCGTCATCTTAACAAGGCCTTCGCATGGGCGGATGTTGTTGTATTGCCATCGCGCTGGGAGGGCGCTCCACTGACCATTATTGAAGCTCAACGGCTTGGCTGTGTGCCGATTGCGACAGCTGTCGGTGCCGTCGATGAACTTATCGATCACGCAGTGGATGGGCTGCTTATCCGGTCTGAAGATGACACAGTAATTATCCGCGAACTCACGGAAGCTATTTCCGCCTTGGCGGCCGACCATGATGCCTTGCAGCGTCTTTCGGAAGCGGCAGCCATTCGCGGCGGCGCCCTCGCCTGGGAGGAAAGTGTTTCACCGCTGGTCAAGCAGTTGAAAGCATGGTTCCCCGACCGGTTACCGCAGAGCGTTGAACAGGCTCCGAAAGTTCTGGAGCAGACGGTTGTACCAATCTCGACCAGTCGGATTCACCGCGTCGACGTGGAAGCAATCGACGAAGATCAAGAAGATCGTAATGAAATTACCGAAATCAGGCCGTTGCAAATCGCTGCTGCCGGGTCAGCCAATATGAATAATTTGAGGAACTAGCGATGAAGAAACTTTTCGTTCTGAATGGTGGTGCTGCGGTCAAGCCCGGCAACAAGGCAGCCTATCTAAAGTTTGAAGATCCGCTTGCGGCCTTCAACAAGGGCGGCATTAACACAGGCGACGTTCTCGTCTATGACGCCACGCTCAAGGCGCTAGCCTATGATGAAATCAGGAACGTGCAGTTTTCCCATGCGGGAAATGAAAAGCTATGGCCTCAGGATGACAGCTATGAAGCCACTGTTGTGCGTGGATCGAACTATCTGACCGAGACCGTTGATCTTGGTCACGTTGTACCTTTGCTGAAGAAGCTCAAAGGTCCGGTCGTTGCTATCGGCGTTGGCGCGCAGGCTGGCAAATACAAGAAGCTCAATGTTCCAAAGGGCACGGTTGAAGCCTGGAAGATCATCGCTGACAAGTGCGAAACAATCGGCGTTCGCGGCTTCTACAGTGCCGAGATATTCAACGATCTTGGTATCAAGAACGTGCGCGTTATTGGCTGCCCCAGTTTTTACCGTTCCTTGCGTCCTTCAATTGCGATCAAGTCGATTGATCCGGAGAAGGCACGTATTGGCCTGACCCTGAACAAATATCTGTCTGCTGATTATGCAAGTAATGCGACGAAGACCAATCGCATGCAGCGCGCTTTGATTGATGCCGTTGCCAAACGCCCATCCAGCAAGCTCTATTCACAGGGTGAGCGGGAAGAGACGCTGGCGATCTTCTCTTCGGGCAAGGAAAAGCAGGATAACGTCAAGGCCATCCTGACCAAATTCGGTTTGCTGGGCCATCCTGAAGCTGAGGAAATGCTCAACAACCGCATGAGCGCGTTCTTCGATATCGACGAGTGGGCAGCAGACGCGGCTGCAAATGTCGATGTCATGGTCGGCTTCCGTCTGCACGGCAATGTTATTGCCCTGCATCAGGGCATACCGGCAATCTTCTTTACCTATGACTCACGCATCCGCGAATTGTCCTCACTCTTTGCTATTCCTTCAATAGAGATCGAGGATTACCTTCCGATCAACCTCGAGAAACTGCTTGAAAAGGCTGATTTCACCAAGGTTCAACATATCTACCGCCAGAACTTTGCCGAGTATCATCGCTTCCTGACGGAGAACAAGCTCAACCACGTACTGCCGAAGCCAGTGGCAGCGCCAGCTGACAAGCCCCAGTCTGTACCTAATCTGGTACAGGTACCGCATAACATTCATGAAGCGGTTTCGTGGTTCCGTAGCGAAATCGATTTCATGACCGGTGAAGTTGAAGTGCTTCGCAACCGTGCATGGAATCTTGAAACCAGCTTGCGCAGTCTTAAGGAAACACCGGCAGCAAAGGTGGCTGCTGAATGAATGAAGGCCGTGCACAACTCAGCCGACGCTCCTTTCTGACCCTTGCAGGGTTTGGTGTTGCATCGGCTGGTTTGCTTGCACGGCCCGCTCTTGCCCGTGCGCTTTGCCCCAATCTGCCGTCTGCTCTGCAGCGCGCCTCCGGGGATTGGCAATTATCATTCACCGATGATTTTACCGATAATGCGGGTTTTGATCAGCGGTGGGTCAAGGTTACCGATAGCGGCGGCGAAACAAAATCTGTCCGGCGGCCGGAAAATGTCACGATCTCCGGTGCCGGGCTTTCGCTCAATCTGGGGCGAAATCGCGACAACCGGGGCGGCAATCGACCCTTCGTTGGTGGCTATGTGCGGACAAAAGATTTTCGACAGCGCTATGGTTATTTTGAATGCGAGATGAAAATTGCCAATGAAGCGGGCGTCAATAATGCATTCTGGCTGACCTCCGTGCCGGATAGCGAGGGGGATAAACGTTTCGAACTCGATGTAGTTGAAGCCAAATTCCCAAATCTCGTGCATGTAACAGCTCGCCAATGGCTGCCAGTGAAGAAGGTGCTCTCAAAGAGTTACCGCCCGCGGCTCAAGCTTGCAAACGAGTTTCACCGTTATGGCATGCTGTGGAGCGAAGACAGCTTCAAATTCTATTTCGATGAAAAGAAAATCTTCGAAGCCGTCAATGATTTTGCGCATACGCCAGCGCAGCTACTGTTCAGCAATGCAGTGGCATCTTTCGCAGGGAAAGACGATGGCGATGTCGATGGGGCTGCGACCTCGATTAGAAATATTCGTGTCTTTCAAAATACCGAATGGCAGGAATTGCAAGTCAGGAGATGTTCATGACCGATGATTTTACCTCAACGTCGCGCGCCGACAAAAGCAAGAAATACCTGTTGGGCAAGGATGGCTGGATATTTCTCGATCACGATTCCAATCGCGTTATCGACCAGATTACCGGGCGACATATTCTTGACCAGAAAGGCATCGAAGCCTGGCGTAAATTGATCCTTGAGCGTGACGCCTATGTTTCATCGCTTGGCGCACAACATCTGGTTTTCGTCGCTCCGAACAAGGAGCTCGTCTACTCCGAGCAATTACCGGACTGGGTGGAGATTGCCGATACCAGACCACTGCACCAGATCATGACTGCGCTTGGACCGCGCCGTGCATCAAAGATAGTATATCCGCTTGCAGCAATACGTGCTGGCAAATCCAAAGGACTTACCTATCCCAAAACAGACACTCATTGGAGCGGTTTTGGGGCCTATATCGGTTATCAGGAGTTCTGTCGGGGACTGTCGCAAAACGGCATTGAACCCCTGCAGATCGAGCCTTCGCGCATTTCATTCGAAGAAGTTCCCTATGTTGGCGATCTCGGCATAAAGTTCGAGCCGGCAGTGTCGGCGCCCACCCTGTCTGCCAGAATAGATAACGCGGCCGGGAAGCTGTCTTTTGACAACCGGATTCCAAATCGTGGCCGTATCCGGGTTTTCACCAATAAGGACACGACATTGCCGCGTTGCGTCATGTTTGGGGATTCCTTTGGTGGCAATCTCCTGCCATTTTTGAAGGAGAGTTTCAGTACGCTGGTCTATATTTATGGCAAATCGTTCGACCGGGAACTGATTGAGGCCTACAAGCCCGATGTTGTACTGTCTGAATTTGTCGAACGTTTTCTGATCGATCCTCCGGTCGATACGCCACATTTCAGCTATGCATCCGTGGTCCGCTCGAAAATGAAACTCCTGTCACGGGATGATCTTGCGGAGGCCACCAAACAAACCTTGCAGGTCCCGCTGGAAGTCTTCCCAGTGCGGCCGATCTATGAGGCATTGATTTCAACTCATAGCGGCAAATCTGTCAGCGCTGTACTGATCGAGCAGCTAAAGAAGCACCATCCGGAAAATCCGGAAGCCCATCATCTGATTTCGGCGGAATTGTCCCGCTTGGGCGAGCGGTTGGAGGATGCCAAAGTCTATGCCGAACGTGCCGTTGCCGCCGAACCATGGAATGCCCGTGCCCGGCATCAGCTGGCTCTTACACTAATGCGGCTTGAGCAGCCGGAAAAAGCCGAAGAGCAGCTTCGAAAAGCAATCGAATTGGATAGCAATGTTGACTGGTGGAACTATCAGCTTGCACAAGTGCTGTTCCGGCAACAGAAACATGCTGAATCTGTAGAGATCATGAGAGACTATCTCTCACGGCGCCCTGATTCTGCAGATGCCTGGCAATTACTCGGCCGGTGCCATGAGGCACTTGAAAATATTGAAGAAGCTGCCGAAGCTTTTGTCCGCGCTTCGGATGCCAAGCCTGAATGGACGTGGCCCTTGCTCAAGCTCGCCAATTTGCGCGTTCACACCAAAACCAATCCAGAGCAGGGTCTCGTTGCCACCGACCGATTGCTTGAAACACTTTTTCATGCCCGGCAAAGGGCAGAAATTTATATGCTCAGGTCGCAATTGCACGAGGTCAATGGAGATAGAGCCAAGGCAACCGATGCTGCGGCGCGGGGCACAGAACTAGCGCCAGATTGGGATTGGGCTGTCAAAACTCTGGACCGGCTGAGCACGCAAAAGGTCGCGGCCCGCTCTTCATAATTGTCCATTTTGTCAAAGAACATGGGTGTGGCGATCCCTTGCCACGCCCGCTTTTGCGTCTGGCTATTGAGATGGTGGGAAAGACGGGCGGTCATCGAAGCGCGTCTTTGTAGTAGGTAAAGCGATCCGAAGACCGCCCGTCCGGCGATTTTGCATTCTGTCCGTTCCGCTTGGGAGGCCTCGGCTACCCAAGGCATGCCATTTGCGGCACGCCATGCGTCAGCCTTGCGCCCCTTAAAGTGCTCGTCCAGCACGCGCCGTTCCTAGTAACGGCAGGGGAACCCTTGGACAGAACGTCCCCGGATAGCGGGTCCGTAACCCGCCATCGGAGGCGCCCATCCTTCCCCAAACTTCGAACGGCTCCGGAAGCTGTTCCCCGCGGGAAGGACAGGAACAGAATAATTCAGAGCGGGAACTGTTGGATAAGTTTTTGGCGGTTTTTTTGGAATGGAAGGATAGCACTTGTTTTGAGGTTTCACGGCACATAGCAGCCGAGGTTTCAATTATTTTGCCCATTTGCAAAAACTCAAGGCTTATTGGCGAGATGACAGGATTGGATAAGCGCGTTAGTCAGGATGTGCCGCTACTGGTGGTTAACTCGATCTAATAGAATTGTGAGAAAATCAGTCAACATATGGAAAAGATTGAGTAATTTCGACGCCAAATCATATTAGAATTCTTCTAATATATTGTTATTGCTTCGTTTTCTGAGCCGGTCTATGACTCCGGCGATTTTGTATGACTCCCTTTGGACGTTATGCAAGCTGAGGTTGTCATATGCTTGTTCCATTCCTGATAATGTTGCGCGAAGGTATCGAAGCGGCTTTGATTGTCGGTATCGTTGCCAGTTACCTGAAACAGACAGGACGCGGCGCTTGGATGCCTGCGGTATGGATCGGTATATTTTTAGCGATTGCGCTCTCGCTTTTTGTTGGCGCGGGACTTCAGTTGGTAAGTGCCGAGTTCCCGCAAAAGGCACAAGAGTTCTTTGAGGCGATTGTCGGGGTTATTGCAGCCATCGTATTGTTGTCCATGGTATTTTGGATGCGCAAAGCGGCACGGTCGATCAAGTCCGAACTTCACGCATCCATCGACAATGCGCTCGCGCATTCATCAGGTCAGGCCACTGCCTTGATTGCGATGGTATTCTTTGCAGTCGCACGTGAAGGCCTGGAATCGGTATTTTTCCTGCTCGCAATATTCCAGCAGAGCACAAATAATGATGCTCCGCTCGGCGCATTGTTTGGCATACTCGTTTCGATTGTCATCGGTTACGGAATATATGCTGGCGGTATCCGCCTCAATCTTCGCCGGTTCTTCTACTGGACCGGAATTTTCATCATTATCGTCGCTGCGGGCATCCTATCAGGGTCACTGCGTCATTTCCATGAAGCCGGGGTCTGGAACAGTTTTCAAACGGTTCTTTTCGATTTCAGCGGTGTTTTGCCGGTTGCCAGCCCGCTTGGCACTTTGCTGTCAGGCATATTCGGTTATCAGGATGCTCCGACACTTGGCGAAGCGATTGTCTATATAGGTTTTCTGTTAATCAGCCTTTTCTTCTTCCTGCGCCCTGCAAGTGCTCCTGCACCTTCAGCATCGCCAAAATTTTCCCGTTGATTGAAGGAACCAGCGAATGACGCGCAATACCGGCCCTTCCGCTCCCTCCCCGAAACTGATGAAACTGGCCGTTGCCGGGGCTGCAATTCTGGCGGTTGCGGGAGCTGGCGCTTTCTATTTTGCGTCAAAGAACATGAAGTCAGGGGCGTCTGACAATGCAGTCGTCGTCACGATTAAAGATGGTGCTTGCGACCCTAACGCCATCACCGTTCCTGCTGGCCGCTCCACGTTCAAGATAATCAATAATTCCGACCGTGCGCTTGAGTGGGAAATCCTTGATGGCGTTATGGTTCTGGAAGAGCGCGAGAATATCCTTCCAGGCTTTACGCAAACGATGCAGGCAAAGCTGAAGGCCGGGGATTATGAAATCACCTGCGGGCTTCTCAGCAGTCCGCGCGGGACATTGCACGTCACGCCATCAGCAGAATCCGAGGCAGAAGCAGCGCGCCCTCCCCTCGTCTCTTTTGTTGGTGCACTTGCCGAGTTTCAGGTGTTTTTGATGTCCCAGACAAACAATCTGGTAAAGGCGACAACCGCATTGGACGCAGCAATTCAATCGGGTGATCTCGATCAGGCGCGCGTGCTTTATCAAAAAGCGCGGATTCCTTACAAGCAGATTGAGCCAATGGCCGATCTGTTTGCCGATTTGCATAACGCCATTGACCCCATTGCCGATTATCTGGAAAAGCGCGAACAGGATCCGGCATTTACCGGCTTTCACCGGATCGAATATGCTCTTTACGCTTCCAATAGCCTTGATGGGCTGGCACCGGTTTCAGCCAAATTACTGGCTGATGTAACGGCGCTAAAAGACCGGGTGCGTGGTTTGCGCATACCACCGGAGCAAATAGCCAAGGGTGCCGCCCGTCTTATGGGCTCAATCGCCGATACGAAAATAGCCAATGGCGAGGACCATTATTCCCAAACCGATCTGGTAGATTTTGAAGGCAATCTGGCGGGAACTTCGCGCATGATGGCGCTTTTGAAGCCGGTTGCAATTCAGGCAGCGCCGGCAGTCGTGACTGATATTGAAACCCGGCTCGCCGAGGCCAACACGACATTGGCCGCCTTGCGCGGCGCTGATGGCTACCCGTCCTATGACAAAGTTACAAAAGAAAGTCGGGACTTGCTGGCGCAGAAGATCAGGGCTCTGGCCGATGCTATCGGCAAACTGAATATTGCAGTTGGTTTGGAGTAATTTGAGATGGGCAAGGATATTGATAAATTTACGACAACGCGCCGCAGCGTGCTATTTGGCGCGGGTACCGCCGTGGTTGCAGGATTAACAGCTGCCAGCGCCGCACAAAAGCAGGGTGAACAGGTTACCGACGCTCCTGTCAGCGACAAGACGCAGGAACGTCAATCGTTTTACGGCGTCCATCAAGCCGGTATTGTCACCCCGCGGCCCGCAGCAGGGATGATTGCATCTTTTCACGTTCTCGCCAAAACGCCTGAAGAAGTTGAACGGCTGTTCAGAACACTATCACAGCGCATCGACTTTCTGATGAAAGGTGGCACGCCGCCAGAGTTTGACGACAAACTGCCGCCGTCGGATTCAGGTATTCTGGGCCCGGTTATCCCGCCGGATAATTTGACGATCACCGTGTCCTTGGGCTCTTCGTTCTTTGATCAGCGTGATTGGCTCATAAACCATAAGCCGAAGCAGCTCTCGCGCATGAAAGCGTCGCGCAACGATGCACTCGACGCCGATTTATGTCACGGCGATCTGAGCTTGCAGATATGTGCAAATACACCGGACACAAACATTCACGCCCTGCGGGATATTTTGAAGAATTTGCCGGATCTGATGGTCCTGCGGTGGAAGCAGGAGGGTTCCGTTCCGGTTCTTCCGCCAAAAGCCGATGGCACTCACGAAACGGCGCGAAATTTTCTGGGATTCCGCGATGGAACCGCAAATCCCGATGGCAATGATGCTGCGCTCATGGACCAACTCGTCTGGGTGCGCCAAAGCGACGAGCCTTCATGGGCCCAGGCGGGTACTTATCAGGTGGTGCGGATCATACGCAATTTCGTTGAGCGCTGGGATAGGACGCCGCTGGCCGAGCAGGAAGCAATTATCGGACGAAAAAAAGCCAGTGGAGCGCCCTTCGGTGGCACCGCGGAATTTGACGTTCCGGACTACTCAAATGATCCGGAAGGCAAAGTCACCGCGCTGGATGCCCATATCAGATTGGCCAATAAACGCACAAAAACATCTGACGAGAATCGCATTTTGCGCCGCCCGTTCAACTATTCAAACGGCGTGAGTAAATCAGGCCAGCTTGAACAGGGCCTGCTTTTCATCTGCTACCAGGCCGACCTTGAGAAGGGCTTCATCACCGTTCAGCGACAGCTCGATGGTGAGCCACTCGAAGAATATATCAAACCGATTGGTGGCGGTTTCTTTTTTACACTGCCCGGCCCAGCGAACGAGGACGACTTCGTAGGCCGGACACTTCTTGAAGCATCGGGCCATCAGATGACCCGCATCAAATCCTAAGGAACTCACGATGAAGTTGAAGATAACTCTCTCTGCAAGCCTCTTTGCGATCACAGCTGCATTCCTGCCGCGCGTAGCGTCAGCCGAAGTTGCTCCACTTGATCTGGTTGGCCCAATTGCCGACTACAAGATCTATGTATCAGAAAATTTGGAAAAGCTGGTCGCGGATACCAAGGCATTTACCGATGCGGTAAAGGCTGGAGATGTTGACAAGGCCAAGTCGCTCTTTGCTCCGACGCGTATGAGCTATGAAGCAATCGAACCGATCGCAGAACTTTTCAGCGATCTTGACGGATCAATCGATTCTCGCGCAGACGACCATGAGAAAGCGGAAAAGGATCCCGAATTCACGGGCTTCCACCGTATCGAATATGGTCTGTTTTCCGAAAACAGCACAAAGGATCTGGCTCCTTTTGCCGATAAGCTGATGGCAGATGTGACAGAGCTCAACAAGCGCATTACTGAGCTGACGCTGCCACCCGAAAAGGTCGTGGGCGGCGCTGCAGCCCTTATGGAAGAAGTTGCCGCCACCAAGATTTCCGGTGAAGAAGATCGTTACAGCCACACTGACCTTTGGGATTTCAAGGCGAATTTCGATGGTTCGCGCAAGATCTTCGATCTCGTGCGGCCTTTGATCGAGAAAAGCGATGGTGAGTTCATCACCAAGGTTTCAGGCAATTTCGACAAGGTTGATGTCACGCTTGCAAAGTACAAAAAAGGTGATGGTTATGAGCTTTATGACAAGCTGACTGACGATGACCGTGCCGTGCTGGCAGCGGCAGTTAACACGCTTGCAGAAGACCTTTCCACATTGCGTGGCAAGCTTGGTCTAAACTAAGTCATCACATCGTCAATTTGAAGCCCGGCCAGATCAAGTGATCTGGCCGGGCTTTTTTTGTTTTAACGGGCAGAGGAGCACAATCGTCGCACCTTGGCGAGTGGCGTTGAAGAAGGAGTTTTCATGTAGTATCGTTATTTCAGTAATTACTGAAATAACTGATGAGACGAAAACATGATGAACCTGCCGCCCCTTGTCCAATCTTTTGTGCTTCATTTTGGGGAAATGGGCAGTCGGTGGGGTATCAACCGGACCGTGGGTCAAATCTACGCCCTGCTTTACGTCTCGCCCGAGCCGCTGAATGCCGAGCAAATCGTTGAATCCCTTGGTATTTCCCGCTCCAATGTTTCTATGAGCCTGCGTGAACTGCAAGCCTGGAATTTGGTGTTGCTCAAGCATCTTCCAGATGACAGGCGCGATTTTTTCACGACGCCCGATGATGTCTGGCAGATTTTGAGGACGCTTGCCGAAGAGCGAAAGAAGCGTGAAGTTGACCCGACATTGTCGGTTTTGCGTGAAATCCTCATGCAGAAACCCGCAAGCGATGCTGAGCGCCACGCACAAGTGCGCATGGGAGAAATGCATAGCCTGATCGAGCAGCTGACAACCTGGTATGAAGACGTCAAGCAACTTGAAACGGATCGCCTCGCAACACTGCTCACGCTTGGCGCAAAGGTCACAAAGCTTCTGGAAGCCAAGGACAAGATCGTTTCTCTTGGCCGGTCAAAACGTACCAACGACAAGGGCTGAGTATGAGCTCTTTGCACCCATCCACCATAGCGCTTACCAGAGAAGGGTTGGCAGACACTGATGCGTCAGTGCGCCCCAATCCCGTTGATGGCGAGGCTCGGATCTGTGTAAAGAAGAATTCCGAGAATGAACGCGGTGCTGCCATTATGCAGGTACTGGCATCGCTGCTTTGGCTACCGCAGGCCGCCCTGCTGGCTAAAGGTGCAACGATCATCATCGCCGGCAGCATGGCGGAAATTCACTGGATCGTCACAGCTATAATCATTGTAGGCGTATTACGAGCACTGCTGGATGCTTTCGGCGCAAGACTGACCTTCCGCAAGGCACGGGAAACATTGTCGGAAAAAAGAAGGCAAGCAATCCTGGCATTGTCCCAGCGCTCTCCCCTCGACATCGAGAAGCCAGCATCTGGCCTCGCAGCAAGCGTCATCGCCGAACAGGCGGACGCCATTTTGCCCTATCTTGCCCGTTTCCGCCCTGCAAGGATGAAGGCCACAATCATACCCTTGGTTATCCTGATCTGCATCTTTCCACTGTCCTGGGTTGCAGGGCTGGTTTTGTTGATGGCGGCGCCATTAATCCCGATTTTCATGGCTCTGATCGGATGGCGTGCAAAGGCGGCAAGCGAGCGGCATCTGGCCGAAATGGGCGATCTGAACGCATTCCTGTTAGACCGATTGCGTGGTCTTGCGACGATACGCTCGCTCGGTGCAGTTGATTTCACAGCCCAAAGACTGCGTGCCAATGCGGATGAGCTTAGAACGCGGACGATGGCAGTTCTGCGCATCGCATTCCTGTCCTCGGCCGTTCTTGAGCTTTTTGCGGCATTGGGTGTTGCCATGGTCGCCGTCTATGTTGGGTTTCATTTTCTTGGACAGCTTGAATTCGGCGCCTGGGGCCACCGCCTTGGTCTTGGCGAAGGCCTGTTTATACTCTTGCTGGCACCAGCCTTTTTTGAACCGCTGCGTGAGTTGTCAGCAGTCTGGCACGACCGAGCCGCTGGAGAGGCCGCAATCGATGCACTGGACAGCCTCTCAGTGACGGGTTTGCCCATTACGGATAATTCTACGCAGTTGCAGGCGGTGAGATGGTCGGGAGCGCCTGTGGCGCTAACGGTAGAAAACCTGTCATTTAGCCATGCAGGATCGCATTCTCCGTTATTTGATGGCCTCAATCTTGAAGTGCGCCCTGGCGAGCATATCGCACTACTGGGTCCAAGTGGCGCGGGCAAATCTACCCTGCTGGCATTGATTGCAGGATTAGCACCTGTCACGGCAGGAACAATCA
Organism: Hyphomicrobiales bacterium; assembly: GCA_900471815.1. Lineage (GTDB taxonomy): Bacteria > Pseudomonadota > Alphaproteobacteria > Rhizobiales > Rhizobiaceae > Phyllobacterium > Phyllobacterium ifriqiyense. The sequence continues at coordinate 206,138 of UICE01000005.1, read as the reverse complement.
GGATCGGTGATACGGTGCTTGATGCAAACACCAGTGGGATCTTGCGCACGCGCATAGGCTGGATGGGGCAAACGCCGCATATTTTCGCAGGTACAATCTCCGACAATCTATGCTTGCACCGGCGCGGCTTGACCAAAGATGATATTGACGATGCATTGCGTGTCTCTTCCTTGCACAAAGTCGCCAATGCGCAACGCCACAATTATCTTGGCGAGGGTGGCTCAGGCTTGTCCGGGGGCGAGATCCGGCGGCTTGCGCTGGCCCGAATGGCCATTGACCGCGACGCTGGCCTAATCCTTGCGGATGAGCCGACAGCACATCTCGACAAAGCAACAGCAGATGAAATCGCAGATCGTTTACTAGCGGTTGCTGCCGGAAAAACCTTGATCGTCGCGACACATGACCCGGTGCTGGCCGCGCGCATGGGCAGGACAATCATCATTGGAAATAAGACCTGCCGGGAGGAACATCCATGACCCTCTGGCGTGTGTTTAAACCTGTTATCGGTCTCTTTTTTGCCGAACGACGCGTAATGCTCCTGGCTGGCGCTCTGCTTGCGGCGGGTACTGTCTTTGCAGGCATTGTTTTGCTGGGCGTGTCTGGCTGGTTCATTACAGCGACGGCAATTGCTGGTACCTCGGTAGCAACGGCCCTCGTTTTTGACGTGTTCGCTCCTGCGGCGGCCATAAGGTTTCTGTCGCTTGCCAGAACTGCTGCCCGCTACGGCGAGCGGTTAACAACGCACGAGGCAACGTTGGGTGTGCTTGCAGCGTTGCGTGAACGGCTCTTCAGGAATACCGCCCAACCTAGCGCAGCAAACAGATTGGCACTTCAACCTTCCCGACTATTGTTTCGGCTGACAGCCGATATTGATGCGCTGGATTCCCTGTATCTGCGGATATTGGTTCCGATGGCAGTAGCGCTCTGCACGGCTTTGGCTGTTGCCGTCGTATTCGGCGTGATGCATCCATTGCTTGGTCTGGCGGTGGCGGCTTGGCTCCTTGCAACAGGATTGGGAATTCCTGTTCTTGCAGCACGCGGGAGTATCGTGCCAGCGCGTCGCCGCGCTTACAGGCTTGAAGCGCTTCGGTCGCGCACGATTGACGTGGTGGCGGGCCAAACCGAACTGGTTATGGCAGGGCAATTATCAGCTTTTAAAAACTCGGCTCTTACTGCAGACACCCAGCTAGCTCTGTCTGATGGCACTCTGAACCTTATCGAAACCAAGGTAGCCGCAGGTTTCGGCATTGCCTCAGCCGTTTTGCTCGGTGCTGTCTTGTACGGCGTTGCTTATCTGGCGAGCCTGGGAACTATCAGTGGCCCTGTGGCGGTGATGGGGATTCTGGTTGCTCTTGCAGCGCTGGAGCCTTTTGCCGCTTTAAGACGTGGTGCCATCGAGCTCGGCAGAACGGTCCTTGCCGCACGAAGGCTTGGACCGGATTTGGTTACCCCAGCTAACCCTCTCCCCTTGCAGGTTCCTGCGGAAAATTTGGCGGTCGAACTGCGTGAGGCCTGTGTAACCTACCCCGGGTCTGCCCTGCCCTCTTTGCAGAATGTGTCGCTGACACTTGAGCGCGGTGACCGTGTGGCCATCATTGGTGCAAGCGGTTCGGGTAAAACGACATTGCTCGCATTGCTGGCGGGCGAAATCAAAGCTGCGACCGGGATTGCAAGGAGCATTGCCTCAGTATCGCTCATCCAAAGGACGGAGCTTTTTCAAGATAGCCTGCGCGATAATCTGCTTTTGGCGGCTCCCGGCGCAACCGACCAGCATCTGCTGGACGTTTTATCAGTTGCCGGATTAGCCGAGTTGATTGCGACGCTGCCCGAGGGACTGGACACGAAGCTCGGCGAAGGTGGAATTGGCCTTTCTGGAGGACAAGGCCGACGCTTTGCATTGGCCCGGCTTTTGTTGAGTAGCGCGCCTGTCTGGCTGCTGGACGAGCCTTCGGAAGGGATCGACGGCGAAACTGCCCGCGATGTTCTGCAACGGCTGGCCGGTCAAATGAAGAAAAAGACAGTTGTCATCGCAACACATATCAGGCGGGAGGCCATGCTGGCTGATCAACTGCTGGTTCTTGAGCATGGGCGCATCAAAGCGGTGTGTTGCAAGGGCGAACCTGAATACCAGTCAATCCTCAACAATCTGAGGCCTGATTAGACGCTTATTTCTATTGGCTCGTATGAGACGAGCCAATCAACAGGGGGTCGGATAACCCGACGCAAAGCAATGGAACTCGACATAGTAGCGCTCTCGCGCCTGCAATTCGCGATCACAGCTCTTTATCACTTTCTGTTCGTACCGCTAACGCTGGGGCTTTCTGTGCTGCTGGCAATCATGGAGACGGTTTATGTGATGACCGGCCGTGTGATTTGGCGACAGATGACCAAATTCTGGGGAACCTTGTTTGGAATTAACTTCGCCATCGGCGTGGCGACGGGCATCGTTATGGAATTCCAGTTCGGGATGAATTGGAGCTACTACAGCCATTATGTAGGCGACATTTTTGGTGCGCCACTGGCGATTGAAGGTCTAATGGCGTTCTTTCTGGAGGCGACCTTCGTTGGTCTCTTCTTCTTCGGTTGGGACAAGCTGTCCAAGGTGGGCCATCTGGCCGCCACCTGGGCCGTTGCCGCAGGATCCAACTTCTCCGCACTATGGATATTGATCGCCAATGGCTGGATGCAAAATCCGGTGGGCTCGGCATTCAATCCGCAGACAATGCGCATGGAAGTCTCTGATTTCTTTGAAGTTTTATTCAACCCCGTTGCTCAGGCCAAGTTTGTGCATACGGTTTCCGCAGGCTACGTCACAGCCTCTATCTTCGTGCTGGGCGTATCCGCGTGGTATATCCTGAAGGGGCGGCATGTCGAGCTTGCCAAGCGCTCAATGACAATCGCCGCGTCATTTGGATTGGCTTCTGCCCTCTCAGTTGTCGTTCTCGGGGACGAAAGCGGATATCTTTCAACAGAGCACCAAAAGATGAAGCTGGCTTCAATCGAGGCCATGTGGAAAACAGAGCCCGCCCCGGCCGCCTTTACGGCATTCGGTTTTCCGGACCAGGAAGCGCGTGAGACACATTATGCAGTCCACATTCCATGGGTAATGGGCCTGATTGGTACGCGATCGCTGACGACGGTCATTCCCGGCATAGAAGAGCTTGTGCAACACGCGGAGGTCAGAATCCGGAAAGGCATGATCGCCTATGATGCACTTCAGAAGATTCGTGAGGTAGGCAGTACCACGACAGTTGGCGCGGATGTCCGCGAGGCTTTCGAAACAAACGGCGCCGATCTTGGTTATGCGCTGCTGCTAAAGCGTTATGTCGACGATCCGAGGGAGGCTTCTGACGAGCAGATCGCGAAAGCCGCCTGGGATACTGTTCCACATGTACCCACGCTGTTCTGGTCATTCCGTATAATGGTCGGGCTTGGCATGTTCTTCATTCTGCTGACTTTGACCTTTTTCATACTTTCTGTTCGCAGAAAGATTGATGCCTATCCCTTCCTTTTGCGTATTGCGGTTTTTTCGATTCCGCTGCCCTGGGTCGCAGCGGAACTCGGATGGATCGTTGCTGAGTTTGGACGGCAGCCATGGATTATTGAGGGCGTACTACCCACCGCTGCTGCGGTTTCCAACCTCGGCGCCAAGTCTTTGCTTATCACGATTGCAGGCTTTGTCGTCATCTACACGACGCTTTTCATCATCGAGATGGGCTTGATGTTGAAAGCTATCAAGGGTGGACCTGAGCCGGATCACGAGCCGGAAGCCGCCCTCATTTCCACACATATTGTACCAGCGGAGTAGACGATCATGATCCTGCATCAACTTCTTGACTATGAAACGCTGCGTCTCATCTGGTGGGTACTGCTCGGAACTCTTCTGATCGGGTTTGCCGTCACCGATGGTTTTGATCTGGGAATTGGAACGCTCCTCCCCTTCATTGCAAAAAATGATATGGAGCGGCGGGTCGTCATCAATACGATTGGCCCCATCTGGGAAGGCAATCAGGTATGGCTGATCGTGGGCGGCGGCGTCATATTCGCCGCATGGCCCCCGCTCTACGCCGTCTCTTTTTCCGGCTTCTACCTCGCCATGTTCGTTATACTTGCAGCACTCATCGTAAGGCCCGTAGCGTTCAAATATCGCTCCAAGAGGGAAAGCCCGCTCTGGCGCTCCGCATGGGACTGGGCTCTTTTTGTGGGTGGTTTTGTGCCGGCGCTGATCTTCGGCGTTGCGGTGGGAAATGTTATTCAGGGTGTGCCGTTTCGGTTCAACAGTGAGCTGCGGATATTCTATGAGGGATCGTTCTTCGATCTGCTCAATCCCTTTGCACTTCTATGCGGCGTCCTTTCCGTAGTGATGCTCATCATGCATGGCAGTGCTTGGCTGATGATCAAAACATCCGGTCCTGTCGCAGACAGGGCGCGGGGCTGCGGAATGGTTGCGGCACCCTTAACGGTGGTGATTTTTGCCCTTGCAGGATTATTTCTCTGGTTGGGCATTGACGGTTACAGGGTAACAAGCCTTCTCGACAAGGCTGCTCCTTCCAACCCGCTGATGAAGACGGTTGTGATCGAGCAAGGCGCCTGGTTCGCCAATTATAGCGCCCAGCCTTTACTTTTGGCGGTCCCTGTTCTGGCTGTTCTTGGGGCAATCGCCGCATTTTTTGGCCTGAAGGCGAGGCGTGAAGGCACCACGATACTGTTGAGCGGCCTGTCTGTGGCATCGATCATAGCAACGGTCGGCATTTCAATGTTTCCGATCATCCTGCCATCATCGCTCGATCCCGTATCTAGCCTCACAGTCTGGGATGCTTCATCAAGCCACCTGACATTGTTCATTATGCTGGTTGTATCGGCAATCTTCATTCCGCTGATCGTTGCCTATACGAGCTGGGTCTACAAAGTTCTATGGGGCAAGGTGGATGAGGCAGCTATTGGCGACAAAAGCGGTCACGCTTATTAATCAGGAGAACTGACATGTGGTATTTTGCGTGGCTTTTGGGATTACCTTTTGCGGCAGCTTTCGCCGTATTAAATGCAATGTGGTACGAGCTTGTCGATGACGACAAATCCCGGATAAATAACGAGAATTCAGAGATAAAGTGATCCTGTTTCCACGATGAGAGCCGATAATTTACCGCGGCAAATTATCGGCTCTTGTCGCCGTGGCCAGATATTGGAAAGGGCGCGTTACGCCCTTTTTTGGCACAAGACTGTTCTCAACTGAGAACAGTCTACCAGCTAAGAACAACCTTGCCGGAACTGCCCGAGCGCATGGCATCAAATCCCGTTTGAAAATCATCAATCGGGAGCCGGTGTGTGATGATCGGAGTAAGATCCAGTCCACCCTGTACAAAGGCAATCATCTTATACCAGGTTTCGAACATCTCACGTCCATAGATGCCTTTAAGATTGAGCATCTTGAAAATCACTTTGTTCCAGTCGATCTCAAATCCGGTGGGAGCAATGCCAAGAATGGCGATCTTCCCGCCATTGTTCATCTTGTCAATCATGTCCCGGAATGCCACCGCTGCACCAGACATTTCAAGGCCAACATCAAAGCCTTCAGTCATTCCGATTTCTTGCATCACATCGGCGAGATTTTGTGTGGAAGCATCGACAACATAGTCAATTCCCAACTTGGTGGCGAGCGCCAGCCGCGAAGGATTGATATCTGTAATGACGACTTTGCGAGCGCCAGACCGTTTTGCGACGAGCGCTCCCATAATGCCGATGGGGCCAGCGCCGGTGACAAGCACGTCTTCGCCAACAAGGTCGAAACTCAAAGCAGTGTGAACCGCATTGCCGAAAGGATCAAAAATGGCAGCGATTTCGTCCGGCACATCGTCAGGTATTGGAACAACATTGTACTCGGGAATACAGACATACTCACCAAACGAGCCGGGGCGGTGAACGCCAACGCCTAGCGTATTGCGACACAGGTGACCACGACCAGCACGGCAGTTGCGGCAGACACCACAGACGATGTGGCCTTCGCCCGATACCCGTTGCCCCACTTTGTACTTGGTTACGGCAGAACCGACATCAGCGATTTCGCCGCAAAACTCGTGACCGACAACCATAGGTACGGGAATTGTCGCTTGCGCCCATTGATCCCAATTGTAAATGTGAACGTCTGTGCCGCAAATGGCGGATTTCTTGACCTTGATAAGAACGTCATTCGGTCCCGGTTCGGGAACGGGCACACGCTCCATCCATATCCCCGGCTCCGCCTTGGCCTTCACCAGTGCTTTCATCATGTTTGACATGTTCATTTTGCTCCAATGACGCCGAGCTCGCGCCCAACTTCTGCAAAGACTTCAATAACGCGTGCTACATCTTCACTCGTATGGGCCGCCGACATCTGGGTGCGGATACGCGCTTGACCCTTTGGCACAACAGGAAATGCAAAGCCGACGACATATACGCCCTTCTCCAGCATTCGGGCTGCCATTTCTTGTGCCAGTGTCGCTTCACCCAGCATTACCGGTATGATGGCGTGGTCCGCGCCTGCGAGCGTAAAGCCAAGCTTGGTCATGTCGCGACGGAAATGTGCGGCATTCTCAGTGAGCCGGTTACGGAGTTCAGAGCCCTGTTCGATAAGATCGAATACCTTGAGCGATGCAGCGGCGATAACCGGCGCAAGCGTATTGGAAAAAAGATAGGGGCGGGAGCGCTGGCGTAACCAGTCGATCACTTCGGCTTTGCCGGATGTGTAACCGCCCGAAGCGCCGCCAAGAGCCTTGCCGAGTGTGCCGGTGATAATATCGACCCGGCCCTCGACACCACAATATTCTGCAGAGCCACGGCCATTCTTGCCGACAAAACCGACCGCATGGCTGTCGTCGACCATGACCATTGCACCGTACTTTTCGGCAAGATCGCAAACGCCCTGCAGATTGGCAATGATCCCGTCCATGGAGAACACGCCATCGGTCGCAATCATCTTGAAGCGGCTTCCCTCAGCCTTTTTCAGTTCTTCTTCCAGCGCGACCATATCATTATTGGCATAACGGAAGCGCTTGGCCTTTGACAAACGCACCCCGTCAATAATCGAGGCATGGTTCAGCGCATCGGAAATAATTGCATCTTCTTCACCGAGCAGGGTTTCAAACAGGCCACCATTTGCGTCGAAACAGCTGGAATAAAGAATGGTGTCCTCAAGACCAAGAAATCTTGAGATGCGGGCCTCAAGCTGTTTGTGTTCTTCTTGCGTGCCGCAGATAAACCTGACCGAAGCCATGCCGTAACCGTAGCGATCAAGAGCGGCTTTGCCCGCTTCGGCAAGCTCGTCATTATCGGCAAGACCGAGGTAATTATTCGCGCAGAAATTGAGAACCTTGGCGCCGGACGCGATCTCTATCTGCCCTGCTTGTTTGGAGGTGATGACGCGCTCGGATTTGTAGAGCCCTGACGTCTTCAGTCCCTCGATTTCGTTGATAAGGTGATCGATAAATGGATTGGTCATGACGGATCCTGCTCTGGGCTGGTGTTGTCAGTTCATCTCACGATCAGACAAATGTCTCAAGCCCTCGCATGAAACCTGCGGAAAACCGCACGATAAGGAACGGTTACTCGGTCTTTCTGGCAATATTTCTTATGAAACGCTCTCGGCTCCGGCAATTTGCTGAATTGTTCTAGGCAACTTGAACAATGTGCCCGGTGGAAACTTCCTTATATTGTCTCACCGGCGTGACGAAATCGGGTGTGCGTACAGGGCTTTTAATTTCGTCATTGGAAACCGGCCGCTTTATACCGCGCCGGGAAGGATCTGGCACGGGTACAGCCGATATCAGCTTCTTCGTGTAGGGGTGCTGGGGATTTTCGAAGATCGCCGAACGTGGTCCGATTTCAACGATCTCACCAAGGTACATAACAGCAATGCGATGGCTGACGCGCTCGACGACAGCTATATCGTGTGAGATGAAAAGATAAGCAAGATTGAGACTGGATTGCAGGTCGAGCAGGAGATTAATCACCTGCGCTTTGATGGAAACATCCAGTGCAGAAACGGATTCATCTGCCACAATAATCCGGGGATCGAGAGCCAGGGCGCGCGCAATGCACACGCGCTGGCGCTGACCGCCGGAGAATTCATGCGGGTAGCGTGCCGCCATATCGGCATTCAGGCCAACCCGCTCCAAAAGATCCGCAACCCTGTCGCGGGCCTGTGCGCGCGTTCCAAGTTTATGCTCGAGATAGGGTTCAGCGATCGCTGCGCCGACGGTCATACGCGGATTGAGACTAGCGAACGGGTCCTGAAAGATCATCTGCATGGTGCGTCGCATATCGCGAAGCTGTTTTGGTTCCATCATCAAGACATCTTTGCCGTTAAGAAGAACCTCGCCCGATTGCGGCTGTACAAGCCGCATGATGGAACGACCCGTTGTTGACTTTCCGCAGCCAGATTCGCCGACCAAGGACAGTGTTTCACCAGGTTGCAGGCTGAAGGACAGGTTTTCCACTGCATGAACCCTGCCCTCCAACTGGCCGAACATGCCGGAATGAATGTTGAAGCGCGTCGTGAGATTGCGGACTTCAAGTAATGGTGGCTTTTCCGTCTGGACCGTGTCCGCGGCCTCGACAGGCGTATCTGACGTGCCGGTATTTCGGTCTACAACTGGAAACCGCAGCGGGCGCTCGCGGCCCTGCATAGAGCCAAGGATGGGCACCGCCGATAGCAATGAGCGGGTATAGGGGTGCCGGGGCCGGGCAAAAATGTCTTCAGTGGGACCCGTTTCAACCGCTTCGCCATTGTACATAACCACCGTGCGGTCCGCAATTTCGGCAACAACACCCATATCATGGGTGATGAAGAGGACCGAAGCGCCCTCCTCATCCTGCAGAAGCTTTATCAGGTCCAGAATCTGGCCTTGAATCGTAACGTCGAGCGCCGTGGTCGGTTCGTCGGCAATGAGCAGTTTCGGTTTGCTGGCAAGCGCCATGGCAATCATCACGCGTTGACGCATGCCACCTGAAAAACGATGCGGATACTCGTTGAACCGCGATTTTGCTGCCGGGATACGGACTTTTTCCAACAGTCGGATCGTCTCGGCCCGTGCATCGGCCCGAGACATATCGTGATGGCAAAGCAGGGCCTCGCTGATCTGCTGGCCGATGGTGAACAGCGGGTTGAGACTGGTCATCGGCTCCTGGAAGATCATTGCGACATCGTTGCCCCGGACCGAGCGCATCTGGCTTTCAGGCAAGCTAAGTATGTCCTTACCATCAAGCAATATGCTGCCTTCGATGCGACTTTTGTCTTTCTGCAGAAGCCGCATAATCGACAAGGAGGTGACGCTTTTACCGGAACCGGATTCACCAACAATGGCAACTGTTTCGCCGGGGGCGACATCGAATGAAACATTGCGCACCACGGGCCGCCATTTGCCGTCAGCCAGAAATGACGTTGTCAGGTTCGAAACTGACAAGACAGGGGAAACGGATTTATCCATGGATTGGTCCTTTCAGATGTGCGATCAATCGGGCCAGCGCATCAAGGCATCAATGCGCGCCTGATATCGCTCCTCATAAGGCGAGGAGATAATCTGGTTGGAAGCGCGGGCCTTGGCCAACTCCTCCTCAAGACGGCTTGCGACGATTGTCTCTTCACCAGGATGCAGATTGCATGGGTCCAGATAAAAATAGCCATGCTCAGCCTCATGATCACGCACGATGACCGGGCGTGATCCTGCTGCCAGTGCATCAGCAAAATCCCAGGCAGTTATATGGGCTTCCTGTGGATTGATGGTTACCCGCAGCCGATCAAGAGGATTGTGTGTCGGATCCGCTTCGATCTCGGCAGTGACGCCCGGTTTGCCGGTCAGTATCTGCTTCCATAGGTGGAGATAGCCCGTTTCCCGCTCACGAATACCGATATGGTCACGCTTCTCCCATGCTTCCAGTGCTGCAATCGTACCAAGAATACTCTCCTTGCCGATCTTCATGCCGCGTCCAATGCCGCGATTTTGCAGGAAGGCATCGCGTACAAGCTGCTTCTTTCCGGCAACAATACCGCCTGTTGGACCGCCAAGGAACTTGTGCGACGAATAGAGTGCAATGTCTGCGCCCTGTTCAAGGAATATCTTGAAATCATATTCCGAGGCCGCATCAACGATAACTGGAACGCCGCGAGCATGACAAACTTCGGCAAATTGCTTCAGGGCAATCAGACCATACTGGACCGTATGGTGGGACACGACAAAAACGGCAGCAGCGGTGCGCTCGTTGATCGCACCATCCAGATGATAGGGGTAGCAGGAGGTTGCCTGACCAATCAGGACGGCCTTGGCACCTGCCAGACGAATGCCCTGATCGACAGGCGCACCATAGCTGACAACGTGACCGGTTTGAATAATCACTTCGTCCTTGAGGCCAGTGGCATCCGGCAACCGTTCAATGGCGGCCAGATCATTGCCCGTCATGGCTGCCGCTACCGCAAGCGTAATTCCTGCAGAGCATGAGGCCGTTACAAAGCCCGCTTCTCCGCCGGTCAGACGGGCAATAACGGGGCTGGCAAGCTTGTGCAGATCGTTGATTTCCACAAACTGTGGAAGTATGGCGGTCATCGCTGCGACCGCTTCAGGCACAACAATCGATGCGCCCAATGCCGTCATTGTTCCCGAAACATTGATTACCGGTCGCAACCCTCGCGATGCGCGAATGTCAGTCATAGTATTCTCCTTGCATTCCATTTTCTTGGCATATATGCCGCTATAATGTAATAAGAGTGGTGTAACCCAAACCAACCAGCAGGAGCTGCGAACGTGACCGCCAAAATATCAGACATGGACACATCCGGCGGTTACGAGAAGGCAGAGTCGACCGGAAAACGCTCGCGCGTCAGCGGTATGGACCGCGCGTTGCAGGTGCTTGACTATCTTTACGAGACGGGTTCTCCAGCAGGCATTTATGCTATCGCCAAAGCTATCGGCGCTCCGCTTTCGACCGTCTATGTGATAATCGACGATTTGGTTGAAAAGAATATGCTTTCGCGCAACAGCGACAGCACTGTCTGGCTGGGGGCTCGCCTTTATCATTATGGCCTTGCCTATGCGCGGTCTTTGGATTTCCTGAATGTGGCAAATCATGAAATGCATAATCTGAGCCGCATATCCGGCGAGACTGTTCAGGTATGCGGACGCGATGGCGACCATATGATGGTGCTGGCCATGGCAGATGGTCCTGGTCATTTCCAGGTGACTTCCCGCGTCGGCACGCGTGTTCCGCTGAATTGGACCGCTTCGGGCCGTCTGCTTGTTGGGCACCTTCCGGAAAAAGAACGGCTGGATCTTTTCGAGCACTGTGCAAAATCTTCTCCCACCGGACGTGCAGTCATTGATCCCTCGGCCCTGTCGGCGGCAGCCGGAGAAGCTTTGAAGGCTCGCATTTCCATTCAGGCGGGTGAATCCGACTATGCAGTGGCCTGCGTTGCTTCGCCGATCTGCGATGATAAAGGTGTATGCATCGCGACTATTTCCATAGTCCTTGCAGAACAGAAAATTGCGGACAACCCGGACCGCTACGCCAGTGAGGTCAAAGCCTCTGCGGACCGTATCGAAACCATTATGGGTTGGCGCAGTCATTCCTGATTCCTAATCCTTCAAGGCGATGATCGCCTCGATCTCGACTGTGATATTGCCTGGAAGTGACCCGAAGCCGACCGCAGAGCGGGCGTGATTGCCTGCTTCGCCAAAAACGCTGATCAGCAAGTCCGAGCAGCCATTGATAACAAGGGGATGGTCGGCAAAGTCCGAAACGGCATTGACCATTCCAAGCAGTTTCACGACGCGCTTGACCCTGTTCAGATCCCCGAGTGCTGATTGCATGACGGCCAGGAGATTGATGGCCGTCAGTCGTGCATGTTGGTATGCATCTTCAACGCCGACATCGCCGCCGACTTTTCCCGTATGCATGAAACCGTCGGCCTCACGCGGTCCTTGCCCTGACAGATAGAGCAGATTGCCTTCCTGAATGTGGGTGACAAAATTTGCTATCGGGTTTGGCGCCGGGGGCAACGTAATTCCAAGCGCCCTTAACCGCTCATAGGGCAAGGTTTCGCTCTGTAGTGTTGTAGGGGTACTGTGACTCAAGACGAAATCCTAACGGTACGAATAGGGCGCAATGGCGCCGGAGGTCTCCGGCACGACTGGCTGATAACGGCTGGCCGCAATCGTCTCGGTGCCCAGAACAACCATACGTGGTTCGAATAATTTGCTGAGGTTGGCCTCATAGCCCATGGAGTCGATGACCTTGAGGTCTGAATCGGCAAGATCAAAGATCGTAAAATCTGCGCGTTTGCCAACAGACAAGAGATTGTCCGTCGGCAGACCTATGGCAGAGGCCGGCGAGAGCGTGACCGCCTCGACCACCTTATCAAAAGGCATGCCCACACTCAGCAATTTGGACATGGTTGTGCCAAGGTCCCATACCGAAAAGTTCAGGCTGCGCAAGTGAATGTCGGTTGATATGGAAAAAGGCAAAAGTCCGCGCTGAATGGCAACTTCCGCGACGCGGAACGAGAATGAGGCACCGCCATGGCCGATATCGAGACGAATGCCCTCGCCTGCGCAACGTTCAGCCAACTCAAACAAATCATCGTCTTCAATAATGCTGCTGCCAACCTTGCCGTTGAAGCAATGGGTGATGATATCGCCTGGCCCCAAGATCTCCAGAACCTCCTCATATAGAGCTGGAGGCTCGCCGACATGAACCATCATGGGAATTTTAAGGATCTTGGCGATTTTCTTGCCAAGTTTTACCGGAGTAACGCCCCATGACCCGGTGATGACATGGCTTGCGCGCACTTTCAGACCCACGATGTGATCGCGGTTTTCATTGACGCACGCCACGGTCCGATCAATATCAATGGAGCGTATATCGCTAAGCTCGCTGACGCGATTACAGGCTACGAGGCCTATTGAGCCCAGATTGAGAAATGCCTTGATCCGTTCCTTTGCCGGATCGATGATATATTCGCGGAAGCCATGAAAGTTGGCTTCGCCTGCTGAGCCTGCATCCACAATCGTCGTAACGCCACGTTCAACGCCGCATACTTGCGGCCGAACGGAGATATCGGTGCCGCCATGCCATATATGCGCATGCAGATCGACCCAGCCTGGAGAAATCCACGATCCTTTGGCGTCGACCCGTTGCACGTCGCCGGTAACGTTCAGCGAAGAACCAAACTGCGCAATATTTCCATCAGCGTCGATCAAGATATCGATTTTCGTTGCGGGGGTATTCGGGCCGAATGCTACCGGATTTACGTTGGTCAGAAGCAAGCGCCCTTCCCTGGGAGATGAAGCAGCGGTTGCGGAAGTGGCAGGCATGATCACAGATCCTTTCTGAGACGGGGGTCTAACAGGTCGCGAAAGCCATCGCCGACCATTTGCAGGGAGAGAACGGCAAGCACGATCGCAATACCGGGAAACAAAGTCATCCAGTCTGCGGTGCCGATATATTGGCGTCCTGACGCGATCATCGTTCCCCAGGTGGGTACTTCGGGGCTGACGCCAAGACCGAGGAATGACAAGCCCGCTTCCGCCAGCATCGCATTGGCAAAAAGGAAGGTTCCCTGAACGAGGATTGGAGACAGAAGATTTCGCAATATATGCCGCGTCATGATGTGCCATTTGGAGATACCGAGCGATGTTGCAGCTTCCACATAGGGCAATTCACGGATGACAAGTGTCGACGCCCGCACAACACGTGCCAATCGTGGTGCATAAACAATACTCAGCGCCACAATCACGGTTGTCAGTGATGGCCCGAGCGCGGCAACAAGCGCAATGGCGAGCAGAATATCGGGAAACGCCATCATGGCGTCGATAAGCCGGGTGATCGGCGCATCGAGCCTTTGGAAGAAGCCAGCCAGAATACCCAACGTCACGCCTATCACTGAGGCAAGGACAACTACTGCGAAGCCTACGAGCAGTGATAGCCGTGCGGAAAAAATTGTGCGGGAGAAGACATCACGCCCAAACTCGTCGGTGCCAAAGAACCATCTGGCGTCGGGTGGTTTTAGCCGGTTAACGATTGAGAGCTTGTTAGGCGCATAGGGCGTTATCAAAGGCGCAAAGATTGCCAGCGTTACGAAAACTGCAAGGACAATCAGGCCAAAAAGTACGGTCTTTCGCTTGATCAGCACATGGAAGAATTTGGAGCGCTCGCTTTGCTGCGCTGTTGAGACGATATCGGTCATCAGTAACGCACCCTTGGATCAACGACGAGGTAGAGCATGTCGATAGCGAAATTAATGAGCACGTAGAGTGCTGCGATAATAAGCAACGCACCCTGGATGACGGGATAGTCGCGGCGCAAAACCGCCGATACAACCAGACTGCCGACGCCGGGAAGACCAAAAACCGTCTCTGTAACAACCGCGCCGGAAATCAGCACGGCAGCGGTCAAGCCAATGACAGTGAGGATGGGGATCAATGCATTTTTGAAGGCATGCTTCAGAACCACCCGGCGCTCATCGACGCCCTTGGCGCGCGCTGTGCGGATATAATCATCGCCAAGTACGTCTAGCATGGAGGCTCGTGTAAAACGCATGATCAGTGCGGACGAGACGATGCCCAATGCAAAGGCCGGCAGCACAAGATATTCAAGCCGTTCGAGCAGCGATGTGCCGGGCCCCCCATAGCCGGAAACAGGAAACAGGCCGAAGCGCACAGCAAAAACCTGCATTAATATGAGGCCAAGCCAAAAGCTTGGGATGCTTGCCGCAAGCATGGCAAGGGCTGTTGCAGCCTGATCAAACACCGAGCCACGGCGATAGGCAGCGTAAATTCCAATCGGTATCGCAATGATACTTGCGATCAGTAGCGAGAATATGGTCAGGAAGAAGGTGGGTTCTGCACGTTGTACAAGCGCTTCAAGTACTGGCTGATTAAGGAAAATCGACTGACCGAGATCTCCCTTCAGCAAATTGCCGATGAAGTAGAAGTACTGCAACAAGATCGATTGATCGAGCCCAAGCTGTTGCCGCAAGGCAGCGATATCAGCGGCCGTGGCCTCCGGCCCGAGCATGACAGCCGCCGGATCGCCGGGTGTGACACGCACGATGACAAATACAATCGTCACCACCAGAAACATGACGATGATCATACCGATAAAGCGTTGGATGATGTAGCGAAGCATCAGGCGTCCTGTCAGAAGGAACAAAATCCGGTTTGGCAGCGGAAGGACGTTCGTTCCGCTGCCATTGAAGTCTTACAGGTCCTACTGTTTGAGCGAGACGTTCCAGAAATAGGGCCACGGCGCTGGTGTGAAGCCTTCCAGCTTCGGTGATTTTGCTGAGAGCGCGTTGAAATCACCGATCTTGATGATCGGTACTTCGGCATAGATCACCTTCTGCACCTCTGCCCAAAGAGCCACACGTTTTGCCGGGTCCACTTCGGAATTGAATGCATCCACTGCGACTTTACGCGCAGGCGTATCCCAATTGCCTGGTGCGCTTGTTGACATAGCACCAATGAGCGCGGGTTCTGGCAAGAACGGACTATGGCTGATGTAAATATCCCAGAGCTTCGGGTCAGCTCGCCGCTGTGTCAGTGTCGCCCAATCGACAACCTGCATATCCACTGTAAAGCCCGCAGCTTTCAGATATTCGGCGGCAACTTGCGCCATTTTATAATGGAACTCATACTGACGACTGGTAAGAATGCGGATCGGTTCACCGTTATATCCGGCCTTTTTCATCAGTTCTGCAGCTTTTTCCGGATCAGCAACATTATAGGCGCCTTCCGTTCCTGCATCTGTTTTCCAGCTGTAGCCATCAGGGTAAAGTGAAGCATCCAGAGAATAGAAATCGGTACTTCCAAAGGCCGCGGCCAGCATGTCTTCCATGCTCAGGGAGTCACGGATAGCCAGGCGGATATCCTGATTTCTGGTGATGCCTGCGCTTGTATTCATGACAAAAACTGGCCAGCCAAAAGGTTTCAGCAGCACGGCTTCAGTCGTTTTTTGATCTTTCAATCGGGCATAGGCTTCAACCGGAAGACTGTCGACATAATCGAACTGGCCAGCGACGGCACCTTCGACGCGCGTATTGGCATCTGGAACGGGTACGAAACGAATTTCGTCGAGATATTGATGACGCGCGCCGCCATAGCCGGTTTCTTCGCCTTCAGGCGACTTGTAATCATCAAAGCGTGACAGCTGGATATATTGATCAGCTTTGCGCTCTTTAAGCTTGTAGGGTCCGGTACCAACAGGTTCGGTCATCGGGCTTTGCTGTTTTTCGCTCGGGAGGATGATCGCGGCTGCATTGTTGAATGCCAGCAGCGAGAGAAGCGGCGCATGAGGCGCATTGAGTGTTATTCTGACAGTGGCCGGATCAACAACGTCAATTGACGTGATCAAGGAGGCGACCTGTTTTCCGCGGGACGCGATTTGGGTCCACCGCTTTAACGAGGCTACGACATCGGTGGCATCCATGTCTGTTCCGTCGTGGAACTTAACTCCGGTGCGCAGCTTAATTGTGTAGACTTTGCCGTCTGGCGATACTTCGGGCAGGCTTGCCGCCAGCAATGGCGTGGCGTTCCAGTTTTTGTCAAACGTATAGAGCGTTTCGAAGATGTGCTGCGAAACAATGCCGACCAGATCCGCCGTTGATGCCATTGCATCCAGCGTTGGCGGTTCGCCGATCGTGGCGACGTTGATCACGCCGCCTTTGGTCTGGGCAAAAGCAGATGGGCTCAGTGCAATCAATGCGGAACCGAGAAGCAATGCTAGCTTTAATGGTTTCATGGTCATTCCCCTATTATTCTATTATTATGGATTAGAATTCTTTATAATAGAATAAGAACAAATGTTGGGGATGCTGTCAATTCAAAAAATAAGGGCAGCGCTTTAAGGCGCTGCCCTTATTTTTTCTAATAGATGATACGGATTAGATGATGCCGCCACCGCCGGCCAGGCTGGCAGGGCGTTCCTTGCCGATTTTCAGCCGGTACTGGCTTTTGCGATAGGTAGCGATAGGATCAATCGCACCACCCGCCCGCAGTCTTGCTTCAGCAAGAATGGGCTCAACGTCAGTCCGGTAAGCCCGCTTCAGAGAGTCCGAAGCCATCAGCGCGTCGTTCTCGTCCTGGAAGGCGCCGAGCGCTTTGCGATCCACCAGCAAAGCCTGCGCATAAGCGCGGCGAATTTCATTGGCGCTTGAGATCAGGCTTTCGATAGGATCGGTGACATTGTGCGATTGGTCGATCATGTGCGCGGGGCGGAAATCCGGCACACCACGATCCTCGGCATCAACAAGTTCATTGAAGACAAGGAACAACCGGTAGGGATCGATTGATCCCGCATCGAGGTCGTCATCCCCATATTTGGAATCGTTGAAATGGAAACCACCGAGCTTTTTGAACTGGATAAGCCGGGAAACAATCATCTCAATATTGGTGTTGGCGGCATGGTGGCCGAGATCGACGAGACAAAATGCTTTCGGCCCCAAAGTTTGAGCAATGAGGTAATTCGTACCCCAATCCTGCACGACCGTTGAATAGAAGGCAGGCTCATACATTTTGTGTTCGGAGAAGATGCGCCAGTCATCGGGCAGAGCTTTGTATATCTCCGCCATTGAACCGAGATACCGCTCAAATGATTTGGCAAAATTGCTTTGACCTGGAAAATTGGAACCGTCGCCAACCCACACCGTAAGCGCTTTCGAGCCAATCGCAACGCCAATGTCGATACATTCGATATTGTGATCAATGGCTTGACTGCGCGTAGCCTGATCTACGTGGCTAAGTGAACCATACTTATAGGAATGCTTCTGATCGGCGGCATCCGAGAACGTGTTGGAGTTCATTGCGTCGAAACCCAGACCGAGCGCGTCCGCGTGGGCTTTCAATTGCTTTGGATCGGCTTTGTCCCACGGGATATGCAGCGACACATTTGGCGTAGCCCGGGTCAACTGCTGTATCACCGCGCAATCATCAAGCTTATCGAAAATACCCTGTGGTTCGCCATGTCCTGGAAAGCGCGCAAAGCGCGTGCCGCCGGTGCCGACTCCCCAGGAAGGTACGGCAACGAAAAACGCCGCCACTTTGTTCGTAATCGTTTCGATGTCGACGCCGTGCCGGTCAAGACGTGCGCCCAGCGCATCATAGTCGCTCTTTTGGGCAGTTCGTACTTTGTCGTTTTCACTCGCGATCAGATCGCCTGAAATCTGCAGTTCAGCCATAATATTCTCCCCGGACAGCTAACGTGTAAAGCTTTGCGCGTTACCCGCGTCGACATTGATGATGTTGCCTGTCGATTTGGCCGACGCGTCGGAAGCCAGGAAGTAGATAGCTTCGGCAATATCCTCCGGGAACACGTTCAGCTTCAACATTGAGCGTTTGCGATAATGCTCCTCCAGTTCATCAACCTGCAAATTCGACGAAGCTGCGCGTTGCTCGCGCCATTCCCCGTTCCAGATTTTTGAACCTCGCAGAACTGCGTCAGGATTAACGGTATTGACACGAATTCCGGCATCCGCTCCCTCCAGCGCCAGGCAACGTGCAAGATGAATCTCGGCAGCTTTGGCTGCACAATAGGCGCTGGCATTCGGCGATGCGGCAAGACCATTCTTGGAAGCGACAAACACAACATTGCCGCCGATCTTTTGCCGGCGGAACAGACGGAAAGCTTCGCGTGACACGAGAAAATAGCCCGTTGCCAAAATGTCGATATTGCGGGTCCACATGGAGAGTTCAGTGGTTTCAATGGGCGCAGATGACGCGATGCCAGCATTGGAGACGAGAATGTCTATTCCGCCAAATTCAACTGACGCTTCGGCAAAACCGGCAATGACGCCAGCTTCATCGGTAACGTTCAGCTGCACACTGCGCACAGCATCAGCTGTGTAACGGTTGGCGAGGTCCTCACTGGTCGCTTTTAAGGCTTCAGCATCTATATCAGCCAGCACAACGCAAGCGCCCTCCCCGAGCAACCGCTCAGCGGTTGCTCGCCCGATACCACCGGCCCCGCCGGTGACAAAAGCGACACGGCCAGCCAATGATTTCGGCTTCGGCATACGTTGAAGTTTGGCTTCCTCAAGCAGCCAATATTCAATGTCAAAGGCTTCCTGTTCAGGCAGCCCCTGATATTCCGACACAGATGATGCGCCGCGCATCACATTGATCGCGTTAACATAAAACTCTCCGGCGATACGCGCGGTGGCCTTGTCTTTGGCAAATGAAAGCATGCCAACACCGGGAATGAGGAAAATGACCGGATTTGGATCACGCATCGCAGGTGAGTTGCCATGCTTGCAGTCATTATAGTATCGGGCATAGTCGGCTCGATATGCTTCCAGCGCACTATCCAGGGTGGCGACTATGGCATCCGCATCGGGTTGTGCCGGGTCAAAATCGAGCACAAGCGGCCGGATCTTTGTGCGCAGGAAATGATCGGGGCAACTTGTGCCTAGCGCGGCCAGTGGTTGCAGATCGTGCGAATTGACAAATTCCAACACGGCAGGCTGATCATCAAAATGACCAAGCTTGCGTTCGGCAATACCGATTTTCCCGCGAATTTCAGGCATCAGCTTTGCTGCGATGGCACGGCGTTCTGATGCGCTCAGGTTTTTCGTTGCCGCACCTCCGAAGACATCCTTGCCAGATGTCTGTTGGTCGAACCAACTGATTGCCTTGTTGATGATTTCCAGCGTCAATTCATAGCAATCCTTGGCATCATCTGCCCAGGTGAAAAGCCCGTGACTTTCCAGCACGACACCCTTGGAGTTTGGATGGGCTGCAACATAGGCACCAAGGTCAAGGCCAAGTTGAAACCCGGGGCGGCGCCAAGGCAACCACCCGATATCGTCACCGAAAATTTGACTTGTCAGTTCACGGGAGTTTTTCGACGCAGCGATGGCGATAATTGCATCGGGGTGCATGTGATCGACGTGCCTGAAAGGTACAAAGCCATGGAGGGGGGTGTCGATCGAGGCGGCACGGCTGTTCAGATTGAAGGTGCAATGGGGCAGGAATCCCACCATGCGATCTTCATCCTCAATCCCTTTATATATCGACTTCAAGGAGTTGAGCTTTTCCATGTAAAGAGTGGCAAAGCCATCAAGCTTTATGGTTCCGACATCGCCACCGGAACCCTTGACCCACAATACTTCCACAGGCTGGCCGGTAAGCGGGTCCGTCTGCGTTACCTTTGCGGAAGTATTGCCGCCACCATAATTGGTTATGCGCTTATCGGCACCAAGCAGGTTGGAACGATAGAGCAACTTGCCCGGCTCATCGAGACCAGCTGCTTTTTGATCATCCCAACGATTATCCAAAAGTTGGATGCTGCCTGCCATGATTGCCTCCCAAAAGTTATGCGGGGCCAATAAACCCCCTCAGAATTTCGCTAAGCTATGCGGCAGACGGCACTTTGATGTCAATCACAAACCATCAATTTCAGTCATAAACTTACATTGTGCAGTGCAATATGAAACTATTTGATTGAAGTTGATTGACACTGAGATTGAATTTGCGCAATAGATTAAAGCAGGAGGAGCCATCCATATGCACGAGCGTGAGCGTCACCGCATCATTCTGAGCGCTGTTCAGGAAAAACCGGTCATCACCATTCAGGACATTGCTGAGCTGACGGAAGCGTCAGAGGCAACGATCCGCCGTGACATTGCCGCGCTGCATGTGCAAGGTAAGCTGCGCAGGGTCCGCGGTGGTGCTGAAGCCGTTCACCCGGCACAGTTGGCCCCGCTTGCCGGGCGGCATTTTCACGTTTCTGAATCCGAAAATGCCGACAAAAAACGTGCCATTGCCCGTGAGGCTGTTGCCCTGTGCGAAGAGGGTGATGCCATCATTATAAATGGTGGTACCACGACATTTCAGATGGTGCATTTCCTTGCGTCGCGCCGCTTGCAGGTGATGACCAATTCTTTTGCCATCGCCGAGCATCTTGTCAAAAATTCAAAGAGTTCGGTTACAGTTCCCGGTGGTGCGATTTATCGAGAGCAGAGCATTATTCTTTCGCCATTCGATAATGATGTGACCCGCAATTTTTACGGCAAGCGCATGTTCATGGGCTCCCAGGGTGTGGGGCCATTTGGCGTCATGGAATCCGACGCACTGATCATTCAAGGCGAACAGAAGCTCATCAATCAGGCCGACGAACTTGTTCTGCTGGTCGATTCGACAAAGTTTTCGCGCAGATCGAGCCTCATTCTGTGTCCGCTGGGTAGGGTAACGACGATTATCACTGATGATGGTCTTTCCGATGCGGATCGGAGAATGGTTGAGGAGGCTGGCGTGCAGCTCATTGTTGCAAAGGTTCAGGACAAGCGACGGGATTCCGCTTCGGTCGCGTAAGCGCTGCAGCGGTCTTAAGGAATACAGTAATCAATCTCTGGGAGGACAGAAAATGAAATTACTAAAGAAAATCGCGTTGGGCTCGGCTTTGGCCGTTGCAATGTTCGCATCCCATGCTCAGGCGGCCGATACGATTAAGATCGGTCTTGTAGCGAAATCTCTCGGCAACGGCTTCTTTGAAGCTGCCAACAAGGGTGCGCAGGAAGCGGCCAAGGAACTGGGCGGTGTCGAAGTCATCTATACGGGGCCAACATCGACGACGGCGGAAGGGCAGATAGAGGTCATCAATTCGTTGATCGCCCAGAACGTCAACGCGATCGCCATCTCGGCCAATGATCCTGATGCGGTTGTTCCAGCCCTCAAAAAAGCAATGGCGCGTGGCATCAAGGTCATCTCGTGGGATTCGGCAGTGGGCAAGGATGGACGTATCGTTCACCTCAACCCATCGTCGAACGAGTTGATCGGCAAGATGTGCCTGCAGCTTGCTGCCGATCACCTCAAGGATGGCAAAGGCGATTTCGCAATTTTGTCCGCCACGACAACCTCGACCAATCAGAACACTTGGATTGAGGAAATGAAGAAGCAACTTCCGAATTTCCCCGGCCTCAATTTGGCAACAACGGTCTATGGTGATGATCTTGCCGACAAAAGCTACCGCGAAGCACAGGGCCTTTTGACCTCGCAGCCCAATGTAAAGGTTATCGTTGCGCCAACGACCGTCGGTGTTCTTGCGGCGTCTCAAGCCGTTGCAGATGCCAAGAAGATCGGTGAAGTCTATGTCACGGGCCTTGGTCTTCCGTCCGAAATGGCCGGCGCGATCAAGTCTGGCGCGACCAAGGAGTTTGCAATCTGGAACCCGATCGACCTCGGCTATTCCGCTACTCAAATCGCCTATCGCCTTGTGAAAGAGGAAACCGACGGTGCACCGGGCAGTGAAATCGAAGCTGGCCGCATGGGCAAGATCAAGATCGGTGACAATGGTGAAGCCGCCATGGCTGACCCGTTCGTCTATGACGCCAAGAATATAGACCAGTTTTCCAAAATATTCTGATCTCGATCAATATTCTCAAGCCCGGCAGGCAATCTGCCGGGCGTTTCCTGTTCGGTAAAATCAATGAACCAGACTGCAGCGCCAATGCCAATTCCTGATATGCCGCTTCTGGAAATGCGCGGCATTTCCAAATCGTTTCCTGGCGTAAAGGCTTTGAACGACGTGAATATCGCCCTCTATGCCGGCAAGGTGACGGCATTGATTGGGGAAAATGGCGCCGGAAAGTCCACCCTCGTAAAAATCCTCACCGGTATCTATTCCTGCGACGAGGGAGAAATCCATGTCGACGGTGCGCCGGTTGCATTCGCCAATGCGCAAGATGCGATAGACGTCGGCGTAACAGCTATTCATCAAGAAACGGTCCTTTTCGATGAGCTGTCCGTTGCAGAGAATATCTTTATTGGCCATGCACCGAAGTCCCGGCTCGGGCTGGTAAACTGGAAGGCGGTTAATGCGCGGGCACTCGCCCTGCTGCATTCACTGGAAAGCAATATTGATCCGCGCATACGACTCAAGGATTTGTCCATTGCACAGCGTCATCTCGTTGCCATTGCCCGAGCCCTGTCGGTCGATGCGCGTATTGTCATCATGGATGAGCCCACAGCCGCATTGTCGCGCAAGGAGGTGGATGATCTTTTCCAGATTGTCAAAAGGCTGAAGGCGCAAGGCAAAGCCATTCTTTTCATCAGCCACAAGTTTGATGAAGTCTATGAGATCGCTGATCACTATGCGGTGTTTCGTGATGGCAAGGCCGTGGGCAGCGGAGAGCTTGCCGGTGTCGAGCAAAATGAAATCGTAAAGCTGATGGTGGGACGATCCGTCGAACATGCGTTTCCCAAGGTAGATATTGCCTTGGGAACAACCGTATTCGCCGTTGAGAACTATACGCATCCCACAGAATTTCGCGACATATCGTTCGAGCTGAGAAAAGGTGAGATATTTGGCATCTATGGTCTTGTCGGTGCAGGGCGTTCGGAAATCTGCCAGTCATTTTTCGGTATCACCCAGCCCTCCAGCGGGAAACTGAAATTGGACGGGAAGGAAATTACCGTTCGTAGCCCCGGCGAAGCGATCAATGCCGGAATTGTATATGTCCCAGAAGAGCGGGGGCGGCATGGGGCGGTGCTGCAATTGCCAATCTATCAAAATGTCTCCCTACCCTCGCTGGCACGCACATCGCGTTCCGGCTTCCTGAATGCGGCAGAAGAATTTGCTCTTGCGCGCAAATATGCAGAGCGTTTCGATCTGCGCGCTGCAGCGCTTTCCGTGCCGGTGGGAACATTGTCAGGGGGCAACCAGCAGAAGGTCGTCATTGGCAAATGGCTGGCGACGCAACCCAAAATCCTGATTCTTGATGAGCCGACGAAAGGCATTGATATCGGATCAAAAGCTGCAGTTCACGCCTTTATCAGTGAGCTTGCTGGCGAAGGCCTCAGCATCATCATGGTTTCCTCGGAACTGCCGGAAATAATGGGCATGTCAGACAGGGTGCTTGTTATGCGTGAAGGTCTTTCAGCAGGTATCTTTGAGCGTGACAGTTTGAGCGCCGAAACACTGGTTCGTGCGGCAACCGGCAATGCGAGTGTGTAATGATCAAACAAATCTTCAGATACCGCGAAATATTGCTGGTAATTATTATCGCCATTCTGCTTGCGGTCTTTTCAACGCGCGCGCCGGGTTTTGCCAGGCCCGGTAACTTATCCAACATATTCAACGACACGTCGATTCTTATCATCCTGGCCTTGGGGCAGATGACAGTAATCCTTACCAAGTCGATTGACCTGTCCGTGGCCGCCAATGTTGCCTTTACCGGCATGGCTGTGGGCATGTTAAATGCATCTTATCCGGATCTGCCATTGGCTCTGATTGTGCTTGTAGCACTGGCAATTGGCGCGATACTCGGTGCCCTCAACGGGCTTTTTGTGTGGAAGCTTAAGATCCCTTCGATTGTTGTTACTCTCGGCACTTTGACCATCTATCGGGGGATGGCTTTTGTGCTTTCCGGCGGCGCGTGGGTTAACGCCCATCAGATGAGCGAACCATTCCTTCAGACGCCGCGCCAATTGTTTCTTGGCCTGCCAGTTCTTGGTTGGATAGCCATTATCATTGTGGCTGTAATGTATCTCGTCATGTCACGCACATTCCTTGGCCGCGCAATCTACGCGTCGGGCGGGAATCCGACTGCCGCAGTTTACGCAGGCATCGACGTTGGGCGCACCCGCTTCTTTGCTTTCGTAATTTCCGGCACGCTCGCGGGTCTATGCGGCTATCTTTGGGTTTCGCGCTACGCGGTCGCGTATGTCGACATCGCTGCAGGCTTCGAGCTCGACAGTGTTGCGGCCTGCGTCATTGGCGGAATTTCAACCCTCGGCGGCATAGGTTCCGTCGCAGGCGCTGTTCTTGGTGCGCTGTTTCTTGGTGTTATCAAGAATGCGCTGCCAGTCATCAACATTTCGCCTTTCTCGCAAATGGCAATTTCAGGCGGGGTAATCATTGCTGCAGTTATCTTCAATGCGCGACAAGAGCGTCGACGCGGGCGGATTATCCTTCGAGATCGCGGTGCATCGGAACAAATCGAGGTAGCAGCATGAGCGCAGTCACGGAAAAACGGCATATTCCTGATCGGTTGGGTACATCTGCCTCGCGTCTTTTTGCAAGCTGGGAAGCGCTGCTTTTATGTGTGGCAGTGCTGATCTTCATTGCCAATAGCCTTGCCTCACCTTACTTCCTCAATGCTTGGAACTTGTCGGACGCCACATTCAATTTCACTGAAAAGGCATTGATAGCCTTTGCTATGGCGCTTTTGATTATAGCGGGCGAAATAGACCTATCCGTGGCCGCGATTATTGCGCTTGCTTCAACTGCCATGGGAACAGCGGCTCAAATGGGGGTGGGTACACCGGGTATTGTTTTGATCGGCATTGGTGTTGGCCTCGGATGCGGCGTAATCAATGGCGTACTCGTTGCCGGTCTGCGCCTGCCTTCAATCGTCGTCACTATTGGCACCATGAGCCTGTTTCGAGGCATCGCCTATATTGTGCTGGGCGACAAGGCTTATGGTGGTTATCCCGCATCATTTGCGTACTTCGGCCAGGGCTATGTCTTTTGGGTCGTCTCATTCGAATTCGCCTTGTTTGCAGTTTTTGCCTGCCTTTTCGCGATTTTGCTGCATGCCACAAATTTTGGCCGCCGCATCTATGCCATTGGTAACAATGAATTTGCCGCACGTTTTTCCGGCATTCGTGTCGAACGCGTCAAGTTTCTGTTGTTTCTGCTCACTGGCCTGATGTCCGGTATCGCAGCTGTCTGCCTGACGTCCCGCCTAGGTTCCACCCGTCCTTCGATTGCACAAGGGTGGGAGCTGGAGGTCGTGACCATGGTTGTTCTTGGCGGAATTTCGATCCTCGGTGGTTCGGGCCGCATTGGCGGTGTCGTTATCGCTGCGTTTGTGATGGGATTGGTAACATTTGGTCTCGGTCTGCTGAATGTGCCGGGTATTGTTATGTCGATTTTCATCGGACTTTTGTTAATCGCAACAATCACGTTGCCGATCATCATCCGTCGATTTAGATATGGCAGAACAGCATGAATCTCACTGAGAAATATGCATTCACCATGACGCTGAATCCGGGCATGGAAGCAGAATATAAGCGCCGCCATACGGAAATATGGCCTGAACTGGTGGCTCTGTTGCACGATGCGGGTGTCAGGGATTATTCGATCCACCTTGATCCGGCTACCCATACGCTTTTTGGGGTTTTAACCCGACCAGCAAATCATGGGATGCAAAAACTGGCAGAGCATCCCGTTATGAAAAAATGGTGGGCTTACATGGCTGACATCATGGCAACCAATGAGGATAATTCGCCTGTCCAAACTCCGCTCACGAACATGTTTCATCTCCCATGAGCGCAATTCGTCATATTGCAGTTCTGGATATCGGCAAGACGAATGCCAAGGTTGTCGTGGTTGACACCGGTACCGGCTTGGAAATCGTCGCGAGAAGTACGCCCAATCGTGTTCTGAAGACCGGCCTGTACCCACACTATGATGTCGAGACTCTTTGGGAGTTTTGTCTCGGTGCGTTGTCGGAATTTGCTTCCGCTCCCGGGTTTGACGCAATCTCCGTAACGGCGCACGGCGCAGCCGCCGTCTTGCTTGATGGGCAAGGTCTGGCCATGCCGGCTATTGATTATGAATATAGCTATCCCGATGAGGTCTGCGCAGCCTATGCGGCTTTGCGCCCGGATTTTTCAGAAACCGGTTCCCCCTTGCAGTCTGGTGGCCTGAATGTTGGAGCGCAAATCCATTATCAGAAAACCCAATTTCCGGCCGAGTTTGCCAAGGTCAGGACGATTGTCACCTACGCTCAGTACTGGGTGTGGCGTCTGACCGGAATTGCCAGAAACGAAGTGACATCTCTGGGCTGTCACACCGATTTATGGAATCCGCAAACATGCAGCTATTCCAGTCTTGTCGATAAGCTTGAGCTACGGCCGTTGCTTCCTCCTATAGCCTCGGCGTTTGAGAGGATCGGCGGTATTCTGCCTGCAGTGGCTGCCGAGATCGGTAGCAAACAATCAATTCCGGTTTATTGCGGCATTCACGATTCCAACGCTTCATTGCTGCCCCATCTGATGAGGCGCAAGTCTGGTTTTTCCGTCATTTCTACAGGTACCTGGGTGGTGTTGTTTGCGGTGGGAGGAACGCTTGAACAACTTGACCCGGATCGTGACACGTTGGCCAATGTTGATGTTTACGGCAAAGCTGTACCTTCCGCCCGCTTTATGGGCGGAAGAGAATTCGATCAACTGACGCAAGGTCAAATCGCCGAACCTGACGCTGAAACGCTTGCCCGGATTATCGCCGACCGGACAATGATCCTTCCAAGTATTATACAAGGATCGGGACCCTTCCCCAACCATAAGGCTGTTTGGGTGAATGGTGAGCCGGACGGTGCCTCAGACAGAAATGCAGCAGCTTCTCTCTATGCAGCGCTGATGACGCAGACGAGCCTTCAATTGATCGGCGCGATAGGCCCGACAATTGTTGAGGGGCCATTCTCCCGCAACCAAATATATCTTTCCGCCTTGCGATCCCTCACATCCCGCGAAGTCATTGCCGCTCCGGGTTCAACGGGCACGAGTCTTGGCGCTGCCCTGTTGGCGGGTGCACACCTGCCCGTCGAATCTGGTGATAAAACAATCTTGCCGCTTGATGCCGATTTTGATTTCTACGCCAGACATTGGCGAGACAGTACGGTCGACGCCGGGTTTCTATCGTCAAGGAACACCCGATAATCCGGATATCCAATCGTTGAAAAACGGTTTCTGCAACTTACCATCCGTTCGTCTTCTTGCTATTTATATTACTATATTATAGTAACACATTGAGGTCTGGGAGGATCTTAACAGTTTGACCAATTAGGGAGGAGAAGTCATGGCTTTTACGAAGAGAATTCTGCTTGCCACTACGGTGGCAATTGCCTTTGCTGGGTATGCCAACGCGGCAGATTTGACAGTTGGCTTTTCGCAGATCGGCTCTGAATCCGGCTGGCGAGCCGCTGAAACGTCCGTGTCTAAAATCGAAGCGGAAAAGCGCGGTATTAATCTGAAGATTGCCGACGCTCAGCAGAAGCAGGAAAATCAAATCAAGGCGATCCGTGGATTCGTCGCTCAAGGCGTCGATGCAATCTTCATTGCGCCGGTCGTTGCGACGGGCTGGGATACTGTTCTCACAGAAGCCAAGGAAGCCAAAATTCCGGTTATACTTTTGGACCGCACAATCGAAACAGCCAGTGATGATCTGTATTTGACAGCTGTGACGTCAGATACAGTGCACGAAGGCAAGGTTGCGGGCGAATGGCTGGTGAAAACAGTAGCTGGCAAGGATTGTAAAGTCGTCGAATTGCAGGGAACTGTTGGCTCGAGCCCGGCAATCAACCGCAAGAAGGGCTTTGAAGAAGGTATCGCATCTGCATCCAACATCAAGATTACCCGGAGCCAGACAGGCGACTTTACCCGGTCCAAGGGCAAGGAAGTCATGGAAGGCTTTCTGAAAGCCGAAAATGGCGGCAAAGACATTTGCGCACTGTACGCCCACAATGATGACATGGCTGTCGGTGCAATTCAGGCAATCAAAGAAGCAGGCTTGAAGCCAGGCAAGGATATTCTCGTCGTGTCGATTGACGCGGTTCCGGATATTTTCAAGGCCATGTCTGAGGGCGAAGCCAACGCAACCGTTGAACTGACCCCAAATATGGCCGGCCCGGCTTTTGATGCGCTCAAGGCGTTCAAGGATGACGGAAAGGCCCCGCCAAAGTGGATCCAGACGGAATCGAAGCTTTATACGCAGGCGGATGATCCAAAGAAGGTCTACGAGGAGAAAAAGGGTCTGGGATACTGATCAAACCGTCATTGCCAGCTGCCCTATCGGGGCGGCTGGCTACTGATTGACAATACGCTCG
Source organism: Hyphomicrobiales bacterium (assembly GCA_900471815.1). GTDB lineage: Bacteria > Pseudomonadota > Alphaproteobacteria > Rhizobiales > Rhizobiaceae > Phyllobacterium > Phyllobacterium ifriqiyense. The sequence goes on along the minus strand of UICE01000005.1, from coordinate 177,295 downwards.
CGAGAGGCGCAATGACGGAACATCCCAGTCTTCTGGCCGTAGAAGGCATCTGCAAATCATTCATCGGATTTAAAGCTCTGGACAGCGTCGATTTTGCCGTCCGCCCCGGAGAAATCCATGCACTTCTCGGCGAGAATGGTGCAGGAAAGTCGACGCTTATCAAAGTACTGACAGGCGTGCATCAGCCCGATTCCGGCGTGATAAAGATCGACGGGCAGCCTGTGAGCGTGCGCGACACGCAGCATGCGCAAAATCTGGGCATCGGCACCGTCTATCAGGAAGTGAACTTGCTGCCGGATATGTCTGTTGCCGATAATCTTTTCATTGGTCGCCAGCCAATGCGTTTTGGCTTCGTCAATCGCAAGCTGATGGAAAAAAGTGCCAGGGAGCTGCTGACCCAGTACGATCTCCATCTGGACGTCTCATCGGATTTGTCCCGCTATTCCGTCGCTGTCCAGCAGCTTGTGGCAATTGCCCGCGCTGTCGATATGTCAGGACGTGTTCTCATTCTTGATGAGCCGACAGCCAGTCTCGACCGCCATGAGACCGAAATCCTGTTCGCAATTCTTCGCAAGTTGCGAAGCCGTGGCCTGGGGATTGTCTTCATTACCCATTTTCTCGATCAGGTTTATGAAATCTGCGACCGGGTGACGGTCCTGCGCAATGGCAAACTGGCCGGAAGCGCGTTAACAACAGAGCTTCCAAAAATTGAGCTTGTTTCGCTTATGCTCGGGCGAACATTGGCTGTTGCCACACATAATACGCGCCGTGACCGGCCCGCTCCCGAAATCAGACAGTTTTCTTTCAAAGGGCTCGGACGCAGTCGTAGCATCGCACCATTTGATCTGGATATTGGCGAGGGCGAAGTTGTTGGCATGGCGGGACTTTTGGGTTCTGGACGCACGGAAACCGCTAAAGTTCTGTTTGGTATTGATGCCGCAGACACAGGGCAGATTCACATTGATGGCGATCCGGTGCTTATCCGGACTCCACAGGACGCAGTGGCCTGTGGCTTTGGCTTATGTCCGGAAGATCGCAAGTCCGACGGTATAATCGGTGACCTTTCAGTGCGGGAAAATATCTGTCTTGCGCTGCAAGCGCATAGGGGCTGGTTCAATCGGCTCTCAACTCATGAGCAGACTGTACTGGCTGATAAATTCGTCAAGGCTTTCGATATTCGAACGACCGACATCGAAAAGCCGGTGAAATTTCTCTCTGGCGGTAATCAGCAGAAAGTCATTCTTGCACGCTGGCTTGCCACCAATCCACGGCTTCTCATTTTGGACGAACCAACCCGCGGCATTGATGTGGGTGCTCATGCGGAGATTATTGCCTTGATTCATCAATTGTGTGACGACGGCATGGCCCTGCTTGTTATCTCATCGGAAATCGATGAGATCGTTGCCTATAGCAGCCGCGTTGTCGTTTTGCGTGACCGTGCCCATCGCGGTGAAATTTCCGGTGATGATATTGTTCCAGCTAATATCATGCGGATGATTGCTGCTGAACCCGAAAGGGCTTCGGCATGAGCGGTCCGCGTGTCACAGCACTGACGAAGGCCATGCCGCAGCTGCTTACGCTCGTGCTGATATTATTTCTCAACTATCTCGCCTTCCCCGGATTTTTCGACATACGCCTTCAAGACGGGCGGTTGTTCGGTAGCCTGATCGACGTGCTCAACCGGGGTGCGCCGGTGATTATCCTTGCAGTTGGCATGACTGCTGTCATCGCGAGCCGCGGTGTTGACCTTTCCGTTGGTGCAGTGATGGCGGTGTCCGGTGCGATAGCGGCAACGATGACCGTTGCCGGATATCCCCTGCCGATCGTCATTCTTGCCACGCTTGGGGTAGGTTTGTTGTGCGGATTGTGGAACGGTATTCTTGTCGCCTATTTCGACCTGCAACCCATCGTGGCAACGTTGATTTTGATGGTTGCCGGGCGGGGTATCGCGCAGCTGATTACGGAAGGTTCCATCGTCACCTTCAATGAACCTGGCCTGATATTTTTCGGAACCGGATCATTTGCCGGGGTTCCGATGCCTATCCTGATTGCGTTGCTGCTTCTCATCGTGGCGATTGCGGTTGTCCGGCGCACAGCACTTGGGCTGCTGATCGAATCCATTGGTATCAATCGCAGCGCCAGCAATTATGCAGGCCTGAACAGCAAGCTGCTGCTGCTTGTAATCTACGCTTTCTGCGGGTTCTGTGCGGCATTGGCGGGGATCATTATTGCAGCCGATATACGTGGAGCGGACGCCAATAATGCTGGTCTTTGGCTGGAACTGGACGCTATCCTTGCCGTCGTTGTCGGTGGCACGTCGCTCTTCGGCGGTCGGTTCTCCATTCTCATGTCGGCGCTGGGAGCGGTCATCATTCAGGCAATGAACACAGGAATACTGCTGTCCGGTTTCCCGCCAGAATATAATCTCATTTTGAAAGCGCTGGTCATAATCGTGATCTTGCTTGCGCAGTCATTCTCATCGGCTGGCGGCTGGGCATTCGTTAAGGCAGAATTCGGTACCAAAGGGCGGAAGAGCCAGTGAACACACGTCTTTTACCTCTTTATGCAACATTGTTGATCTGTATCATTGCTTATGCTGTCTGCGTCTTTCAGTTCCCCATGATGTTTTCAACACGGGTCGCCGGAAATTTGCTGACTGACAACGCGTTTCTTGGAATTGCTGCCGTGGGTATGACCTTTGTCATTCTCTCAGGTGGCATCGACCTATCGGTCGGATCGGTGATTGCCTTCACCGGCGTATTGCTTGCGGTGCTGATCACGCATTACGGAATTCATCCCCTCATCGCTTTCGCCATTGCGCTCGTCATTACCACTGCTTTCGGGGCAAGCATGGGTGCCGTTATCCATTATCTGGAAGTCCCCGCCTTCATTGTTACGCTGGCAGGAATGTTTCTGGCGCGAGGCATGTGCTTTGTCATGACGACGGATTCAATACCGGTCAATCATCAATTCTATACATATCTGCAGGGATTATATTATCTGCTGCCGGGTGGCGGAAGACTGACTTTCATTGGCTGCCTGATGCTGCTGATCTTTGCATTTGGCATTGTAATGGCCCATTTCAGCAAATTTGGCTCATATATTTATGCCGTCGGAGGAAATCGTACTTCTGCCGAGCTTATGGGAGTGCCCGTTGCCAAAACAACCATCGGCATCTATGCGATGTCGGGCTTTCTGTCAGGGCTCGCGGGTATCGTCTTCTCTCTTTATACTTCGGCCGGATATTCTCTTGCAGCAGTTGGTGTCGAACTTGATACAATTGCGGCCGTTGTTATTGGCGGAACCCTGCTGACCGGTGGCGTTGGCTATGTCGCGGGCACTTTCATCGGTGTAATTATTCAGGGCATTATCCAGACATACATTGTTTTCGATGGAACTTTGTCGAGCTGGTGGACAAAGATCGTTGTGGGAATACTTCTCTTCTCATTCATTGCTTTGCAACGTCTGTTGGTGTTGCTGTCATCGAAAAGAACGGCGACCCTTACCAAACCATAACTGTCGAATAGGTTTTTCGGCCCTCTAGCGCCAGCGTTTCGCAGGCCAAGGTCATAACAAATCCTGGATTTTCGCTACAAAGCGGCATAGTCAGTTGCCAATCACGCGTTCTCGTCCTATTCCAGTTATAGAACATTGGAGGAATTATGAATACAAATGTTGCATTGACAGGCTTGGCGCGGGATATGCAGGCGCGCGCTGATACGGGACGCCCAATCCGCATTGGCCTGATCGGCTCCGGGGAGATGGGAACCGACATCGTTACACGCGTAGCGCACATGCCGGGTATCGAAATCGGCGCTATTTCAGAGCTCAATACGGCCAATGCGCTTAAGGCGGTGGATATCGCCTATCGCGAGGAGGGGCATTCGCGTGAAGTATCGAATGCTTCCGCTCTTACACAAGCGATGGAAGCGGGTAAGATTGCTGTCACCAATGATGCGAATCTCATTCTGGAAAACGGACTGATAGATGTCGTCATCGATGCGACAGGCGTGCCGGCGGTTGGAGCCGAGATCGGTCTGCGGGCCATGGAGCACGGCAAACATCTGGTCATGATGAATGTTGAAGCTGACGTCACTATTGGCGCCTATCTCAAAAGCGAGGCTGATCGGCTCGGCGTCACCTATTCCCTTGGTGCGGGTGATGAACCTTCCTCTTGCATGGAGTTGATCGAGTTTGTTTCTGCCATGGGCCACCCGATCGTTGCTGCGGGCAAGGGCAAGAACAATCCTCTCAATATTGATGCCATTCCCGACGATTACGAGGAAGAAGCAGCGCGCCGGCACATGAATGTCCGCATGCTCGTCGAGTTTGTGGACGGTTCCAAGACCATGGTGGAAATGGCGGCAATTGCAAATGCAACAGGGCTTGTCCCGGACAAGCCAGGCATGCACGGTCCTGCCGCAACTCTTGATCAGCTTTCCAAGGTACTGGTACCGGAAAAAGATGGTGGTGTATTGTCGAAGGTTGGCGTCGTTGACTATTCCATTGGCAAGGGAGTGGCTCCCGGCGTGTTCGTTATTGCCGATATGTCGCATCCTCGCATATCAGAGCGGATGGAAGATCTGAAAATGGGCAAAGGTCCCTATTTCACATTTCATCGTCCCTATCATCTCACCTCTCTTGAAGTGCCGCTAACATGCGCGCGCGTCGTTCTATACGGTAAGGCGGATATGGTTCCTTTGGCCACGCCGGTTGCAGAAGTGTGCGCTGTTGCCAAAAAAGATATGAAACCCGGCGACAAGCTCGATGCTATCGGGGAATATTGCTATCGGGCTTGGATCATGACTGCGCCTGAAGCGCGGTCAGCTGGTGCAATTCCCTGCGGACTTTTGCAAGGCGGCTTGGTTACGGCCCCGATAAAAAAAGGCGAGCTCATCACCCATGCCAACGCCACCACAGCTCCGGGATCCAAAATTGTCGAGCTTCGCGCACGGCAAGACAAGTTGGTCTACGGTTGATTGATCAAACTATATTTCGTTGTCGTAACGAACGAAAATTGTGAATATTTAACAGCAAGTTAGACAGAGGCTCACGCTTCTGCCTAACTTGCGTTCCGTGTGTATAAAGCTGGTTCTAGCCTTGCAAAAAGCCTGTCAAGTACCAATATTAATAATTGGTTAACGACTGAGTCTTTGATGCAGGAGTGCTCCGTGCCAGCCTATCAAATAAAGTTTGCCTATCTGACGAAGTATAAGCAGTCGCGCCATCTGTTTCACCAGCTGGTGATTGCAGACGATGAAGCAAGTGCGCTGGCGCAAGGACGGCAGCTTATGAGTAAACGTTCACCCCAGGCTAGAATCATCCACGAATCCTGCACACTTCGTCCCGATAGCTCCGAAGTCGAAAGCGCAACAGCCCATGGTTGGACGCTTAACGACAATTGGTGGTCCCGCCCGATTAAACCGGATGACGATCTTGCAGCGATTGCAAAACATGGCTTTACCCATAGCAATCATATTCACGCCAAATCTGCGATGGACTGTGTTGCCATAGATAAATATGCCGCGTGATCATAGATCGGTTCGAACAGCCCAAAGCTCCGGGAACAAAACGACGTCGAGCATTTTTCTCAAGTAGTTGACACCTGAAGTCCCGCCTGTCCCGGTTTTAAAGCCGATAATGCGCTCGACAGTCGTGACGTGGTTAAACCGCCAGCGCCTGAAATAATCCTCAAAATCCACCAGTTTTTCGGCAAGCTCATAAAGCGACCAATGTGCTTCCGGATTGCTATAGACAACCAGCCAGGCGGCACGGACGCTTTCATTGGCCTCATAGGCCTGCGAGCAATCGCGTGTCAAAATAGACTGATCAATGGGAAACCCTTGCCGGGCTAAAAGACGGATCGACTGGTCATAAATGCTTGGTGCCTGCAAAATCCGTTCAAGCCATGCGTGAATATCGGCTTTATGCGCATGCGGGCGCATCATCGCCGCGTTCTTATTGCCCGCCAAAAATTCAATTGCACGATACTGAAATGACTGAAAGCCGGAAGACATGCCGAGCGCCTTGCGAAATGTCGTATACTCGCTGGGCGTCATGGTTCTCAGCACGTCCCATGCGGAATTCAACTGGTCAAGAATGCGCGAAACCCGAGCAAGCATTTTGAACGAGGGTGCAAGATCATCTTTGGCAATGTGATCGCACACGGATGTCAATTCGTGAATGACCAGCCGCATCCAGATTTCGGAAGCTTGATGTTGCACGATGAAAAGCATTTCGTCATGCGCATCGGAAAGCGGGGCTTGCGCAGTCAAAATTGTATCCAGCCGCAGATAATCGCCGTAAGACATCCGTCCGTCGAAGGACATCTGTGCGCCCTCGCCGGAGGGATCGTAAGGTGTGCGCGTCATGTGACCGCCCCGAGTACACGATATTCGTGTGCATCCCAGCTGCGTGTTACCAGGACTTCCTTGAGTATAGAAACGGCGTTTTCGACATCAGCAAAACTCAGATAAAGAGGCGTAAATCCAAAGCGGATAATGTCGGGTGCCCGGAAATCGCCAATCACACCCCGGGCGATCAGCGCCTGCATGATGGCGTAGCCATTTTCGCATGAATAAGAAACCTGGCTCCCCCGCTTATCGGCGTCTCTCGGCGTGACCAGCTTTAGGTGATATTCCGCTGCAAAGTCTTCAACGCCTTCGATGAAGCTGTCGCACAGCGCCGTCGACTTCATCCGCAAAGCTTCCATGTCGACATCATTCCAAACTGACAGTGCTTCATCCAGAGCGATCATGCCCAGAACTTGCGGGGTACCGCAGAGATATTGTTCGATGTTTCTGGACGGAGCATAAGCAGTTTCGAAGTTAAAAGGCGCACGATGGCCAAACCAACCCGATAGTGGCTGATTGAATTCTCCCTGATGAGCCGGATTGACATATAGAAAAGCCGGAGCGCCGGGGCCCCCATTCAAATATTTATAGCCGCAACCTATAGCGAAATCGGCATTTGCGCTGGTCAGATCCACGGGCATTGCGCCCGCTGAGTGAGCCAGATCCCACACAACAAGGACACCTTTGTCGTGGGCGGCCTGCGTTATTGCCGCCATATCGTGACGGTAGCCGGTACGATAATTGACATGGGTAAGCATGAGAACGGCTACATCATCGTCAAGCGCGTCAGCAATGTCGGCCGGTTTGTCAACCAGCACAAGCCTGTGGCCTTTTCCTATCTGCTTTGCCACGCCTTCTGCTATGTAAAGATCTGTTGGAAAGTTTTCTCTTTCCGAAACAATCTTGCTGCGTCCGGCATTGAGCCCGAGAGCGGCTGACAGCACCTTGAAAAGGTTGATCGATGTGCTGTCGGCGGCAACGACGGTTCCTGCAGGCGCGCCGATCAAGCCGGCAATTTTATTTCCCACGCGTTGAGGCAGATGGACCCAGTCGGCAGTGTTCCAGCTTCGAATGAGTTGTTCGCCCCACTCTTCACTTATGGTTTTTGCAACCCGCTGCCTAACGGTTTTCGGCAGCGCGCCCAATGAATTACCATCAAGGTAAATTACATTATCGGGCAGCTCGAATCTGTCGCGAAAGGACCTTAGCGGATCAGATTGGTCGGCTAAAATGGCTTTGGTGCTCGTCATGGGTTTCATTGTTCCATCAGGCCGCTGTGTCGACAGAAGGTATGCCACCAGCGCGGGCCAGTTTCAAAAATGCCTCTTTGGCGAGGCGGACGTGATCAATCAGCAAGGCTTCGGCCTTCAATTTGTCTCGTGCGAGTGCTGCTTCGAGCAGGGCTGTATGCGCTTCGATGCCAAGCGCTTCACGGGATAAGACAGCATTCCCGGTTGCTCCTTCCGCAGCACGGTTCAGGTGATCTATGCGCAGGATTATATGTCGCCTATATCGCTGAAGCTGCGCCGTGGTCTGCTGGGCAAAGCTCATCAGCCATTTTGAGGATGTTCCCGCTATCAGCGCCAGATGGAATTCGGCATGAGCGATATCCCATGCATCTATTGCCTCTGATTGTGAAAAAGAATTGGGTGTGATGCAAGTGGCAAGGCGGTAATGCGCGCTGACCAAATTAGCCTCCCAGTTGCGGTCACCTTCGTCGATGGAACGCGCAAGCAATTCAGTTTCAATCACGGACCGGGCGGTCTCAAGATCTTCAAGTTCTTCGAGCGTCATGGTGGCCACACGAAAACCTTTGTTGGCTTCGGTCGTGACGAAGTTTTCAGCATGAAGGCGATTGAGTGCTTCACGCATGGGAGTAGCGCTGGTGCCAAGCTCGTGCGCCATCGTTCGCAACCGCAATGATTGTCCAGGCCGCAACTCTCCATTGAGGATGCGGGATCGAAGCACGGTATAGAGGCCATCAGATTTGACGCTATCGGCCATTTGGTCCCTTTGTCACGTTGGTGCTTAATTCCATATTGTATATCATTTCACGTTTGTTATACTATTTTCAAGCTTTACAGAGCGGAACATATAAAAAGGGAGAATCGGATGGTTTTGGCAAATAAATTGGCCCGTCTAACAATAGGTACGGCGCTCGGACTTGCTTTGGGTTTGAGTGCCGCGGCCGCAGAAACCCGCATTGGCATTGCGCAGTTTGGCAAACATCCCCAGTTGGATGAGACGGTTACTGCTTTCAAGGCAGAGATGACCAAGCTCGGTGTTACTGATGCCGTCTATGATGAGCTCCAGGTTAACTTTGATGCCACGCTGATCCCGCAAATGGTAACCAAGCTGGCCTCCAACAGTCCGAAGCTTATTTTGGCTGTCACGACACCCGTTGCACAAGGCGCGCGGCAGATCGTCGGAAATACCAATACGCCAGTTGTTTTTGCTGCCGTTACGGACCCGGTTGCAGCCAAGCTGACACCATCCTGGGAGGCTGGCGATAAGGCGATGACCGGAGCCTCCGATCTGCAGGATGTTGCCTCCGTAATTACCTTCATCAAGAAGCTGCTGCCAGATGCAAAGCGCATCGCATATCTTTACAATCCCGGCGAAGACAATGACGTTGCTGTACTCAAATTAATGCAGGAAGTCACCAAGGCGCAGGGTCTGGAACTCGTTGAAGTCGGCCTCGACAACACGAACGACATTCCAATTCGTGTCGGTTCACTGGCAGGGAAAGCTGACGTGATTTATGTGCCGGGCTCCAATCTTGTACAACCAGCCGTTCCGGCTGTTGCGGCGGCCGCCTTGAGCATCAACATTCCCGTTGTCAATGCCTCTGCGCAAGCGGTGCGCGATGGGCTTGTTGCGGCGGCTTTCGAAGTTTCCTACACCAAAGTCGGTCAAAACGCGGCAAAACTTGCCTCTGAAATTCTGGCCGGAAAATCGACGGAAAGCCTGGCGCCCATCAAGCCGGCTTATGAAGACCATGCTGCAGCAATAAATGAAGCCGTTCTGGCAAAAACCGGACAAAAAGTGCCGGATAGCCTCAAAGATTGCGGTTGTTTCGTCAAATAAGCCTTCTCTTACAAGCCATAAGCATATAGTTCCCGCCTGTAGCGCGGGAACTATCATATTATAGCGGCTCAGCTTAAGGGGCTCACATGACCGACATGCTCTCCGTCAAGGGCGGCACCAAAATCTTCTATCGCGGCACGCAGGATGAACGACGTGCTCTCGATGGATTGGATGTAACACTTAAATCCGGTGATTTTTGCATCGTGATCGGTAGTAATGGTGCTGGAAAGTCGAGCTTTCTCAACGCTGTTTCCGGTAAACTGCCGCTGGATTCCGGCAAAATATTCATTGACGGTCAAGACGTCACAAAGCTAAGCGCCCATCGCCGTGCCCAGTTCATTGCCAGAGTCTTTCAAGATCCGATGATAGGCACTGCTCCGACCATGACAATCGGCGAAAACATGCTCCTTGCCGAACTGCGGGGAAAACAGCGCAGCTTTGCCTATGGGCTGACAACATCCCGCCGCGCTCGATATAGCAAGCAATTGGCTGAACTCAATCTTGGATTGGAAAACCGCCTCGATATGCAAGTCGGGCTGCTATCCGGTGGGCAGCGTCAGTCACTTTCGCTGGTCATGGCCGTTTCAACCCATCCAAAACTGCTGCTCCTGGATGAACACACTGCTGCCCTTGATCCCCGCACTGCCAAACTTGTCATGGACACGACAGTGCGCGCCGTCGATGAGCTCAAGCTCACGACAATGATGGTCACGCATAATATGGAACATGCCATCAATTACGGTAACCGGATTATCATGATGGATGCTGGCAAGGTTCTTGTAGATATTGGGCCCGAAGAGAAGCGCGGCATCACAGTGATGGACCTTATTGACCGGTTCCATACAAAGTCTGACGCAATCGCGTTGCAGGGGGCCTAAGATGCTGGATGTTTTTAACAGTTTCTACGGGCTCATCCCGGTCACAATTGCGCAAAGCCTCATTGTTTCCTTTGTTGTTCTTGGCGTTATGTTGCCATTCCGCATCCTGAATTTCCCGGATCTGACATCTGAAGGTGCGTTTCCGCTCGGCGGGTGTGTTTGCGGAACCCTGATAGCGGCCGGGGTAAATCCTTTTCTCGCCGTTTTTATTGCTCTGCTTTGCGGATTTGCGGCGGGTTGCACAACGGCGTTTATCCACCTCCGGTTCAAGATCAACACGCTCCTAGCCGGTATATTGGTGATGACGATGCTCTACAGCATCAATTTGCGTATTATGGGCCGGACAAATATTCCGCTTTTTACCTATGACACGACCTTTACTTTATTGGCCGGACCGGCTGCCAATTTCGCATGGGTAAAAATTGCGATCGTAGGGGTACTGGTCGCGCTTGTTATTGCCGCGATGTTGTACTTCTTCATGTCGGAGAAAGGCACATCAATGCGTGCGGTCGGGGCGAGCCCAGATATGGCTGAAGCGCAAGGCATCAATGTCAGCACTGCGACGATCATTGGGGTTGGTGTCGCCAGTGCGCTTTCTGCCACAGGTGGAAGCATCATGGTTCAAACTCAAGGGTTTGCCGACGTCAATATGGGTTTTGGCATTCTTATCAATGGACTTGCTGCTCTTATTATCGGTGAAGCGATTACCGGTCGTCAGACGATCTTGCGGCAAATCCTTGCCCCCATTGTCGGGTCGTTGGTTTATTACCAGTTGATCTCATTCTGCTTGACGCTGGGACTTGCTCCAGCAGACCTTAAATTTGCCACTGGTGCCTTTGTGCTCCTGATGCTGGCTCTGCCGAATCTGCGCAAGTCCGGCGGAGGAAACCAGATTCGTGAGAAAATAAGGGAATAATCACAATCGGGAGATAATCATGACGAATGCTATCGATTGGGATGATGCCTATTCCAACTTCGCCTATATTCCGGACGGAGCCAGTTATCCGCAAAAATGGCGTACAGAGGCAGCCCAGTTCCGGTCGGAAATGGATGATAGAGGTCTGCTGAAGGCAGATATCGCCTATGGCCCAGATACGCGAAACCGGCTCGACCTTTTCATGCCTTGGGGCGATCTAAAGGGCCTTATGATATTTGTCCATGGGGGCTATTGGAAAGAAGATTTCGACAAAAGCGTGTGGTCACATTTGGCCAGGGGCGCGCATGCTCATGGATTTGCTGTTGCCGTTCCATCATATGTGCTCTGCCCGCAAATTCGCATCAGCGATATTACGGTTCAAATTGGTCTTGCTATCACCAAAGCCGCAGGAGAAGTTGCAGGTCCGATTCATTTGACCGGGCATTCAGCAGGTGGCCATCTCGTGGCACGCATGGTTACAGTCACATCGCCATTGTCGCAAACGATCCGTCAGCGCATTCGCAAGACCGTTCCGATATCTGCTATCACGGACCTTCGACCTTTAATGAAAACAAAAATGAACGAGACGCTTCATCTCGATGCCATAGAAGCGCGGTTGGAGAGCCCGGCTTTACTCGAACCGCAAGAAGGGATCGACCTTACTGCATGGGTTGGTGCCGATGAGCGTCCGGAGTTTATCCGGCAGAATGCATTGCTTGCCAATATATGGGCTGGCTTTGATTGCAGTATTACGGCTGTTGAAGAGCCGACGAAGCACCACGCCAATATTATCGAAGGCCTGACGAAGGCGGATCATCCGCTGACGCGTACATTGCTGGGACTGTAGCAAAAAGGCTGCCAGGATTGGGATATCACCCTGGCAGCCTTTTTACCGATTTGTTGTTATCGAAGTGTCAGGCGCTAAGGCGCTTTGAATCCTCAATGATCATTGCATTGCTCGGCAAACCGAGTGCATGAGCAATACGTTCTAGCTTGCTCGGGTCCGAATTTTGACCGCTTTCAATAGTCTCGATTTCGAGAGATGTCAGACCGCATGACACGGCCAGATCTTCAATTGAATATCCGAATTGTTCGCGAAATGCCCTGACAATATTAATACCATTGGCTAAAGCTGTTGTAATCGATTCTGGCAATGAATAGTTATCGATGGTTTTGTTCATCGCTTTGCTCCTAACGTGAATGGTTTGGTTAACAAATCGGAAGGCAGAACTTATACGTCCGTCGGTTTGGATCAACCCTTTTATGCCTGTTCACATAAAACGTGATCGAAAACTATGTGGAGCGCTTGCCTTAAAGTAGCACCAAATCTCGGTAAAATGACAAATATGCCGATCGTTGACTTGACCAATTTCTGAAGAATATCAGTGGATTGTAACGCCGCTGTGTCACTTGCAGCTCGACATATATAGGTATGCCATCATGAAAAAGAAGGCTTCTGGCTGGATTTATTTCACGAGTCTCGTTTTGGGGTTTGTAACATTGGTTTGCCTGCCTTCAGGCTGTGCTCAGGTCTACTACGGAACGTTCCGCTATGAGGCTCAATGTCTGGAGCGCCCGCAACATGGTGAAACACTCTGCACAGTCGAGAAGATTAAATAGCCCGGTTTCCCGGGCCATTTAATTCAAACGGCCACATCAAAAGCGGCTTGGGTTTTTGCTTTGATTTCTGCAACGGTCACACCGGGGGCGATTTCTATCAAGGTCATTTTGGCCTCACCACGTCTCTCGATAGTGAAAACGCCAAGATCGGTGATAACAAGGTCTGTCACGCGCTGACCCGTTAGTGGCAACGTGCATTCTTCGAGCAGTTTGGCTTCCCCTTTTGCTTCATGCTCCATCACAACAACGACCTTCTTGACGCCTGCGACCAGATCCATTGCGCCACCCATGCCTTTGACCATTTTGCCGGGCACCATCCAGTTGGCAAGATCACCATTTTTTGCAACCTGCATGGCTCCCAGGATGGAAAGGTCGATATGGCCGCCTCGGATCATTCCAAAGCTATCAGCACCGTTGAAATAGCTCGTTGTCGGCAACTGCGTGATTGTCTGCTTGCCGGCATTGATGAGATCAGCATCCTCTTCGCCTTCATATGGAAATGGCCCCATACCAAGCATTCCGTTTTCACTCTGGAGCTGTACACTCATGCCGGTTGGGATGTAGTTGGCAACGAGAGTGGGGATGCCAATTCCCAGATTGACGTAGAAACCATCTTCAAGTTCCTTTGCAGCCCGCTCGGCCATTTGATCACGTGTCCACGCCATATCAGTGCGCTCCGTTTTCAGCGACAAGTCTCGGTCGCGTTGTCCGTTGTTCAATATGCTTTGTCGGATTTGGAACGTGTACAATCCGCTTCACAAAAATACCGGGTGTATGAACATGGTCACCATCAATCATGCCTGCATCGACTAGGTGTTCCACCTCCGCCACAGTGAACTTTGAGGCAGTCGCCATGATCGGATTGAAGTTGCGGGCCGTTTTACGATAAACGAGGTTACCCTCCGTATCACCCTTATAGGCATGGACTATGGACAGATCGGCGAAAAGCCCGCGTTCCATGACATAAGACTCGCCATCGAATTCCCGCACATCCTTGCCTTCTGCTATGATGGTGCCGACACCGGTCTTGGTGAAAAAGGCTGGAATTCCGGCTCCTCCTGCCCGAATGCGCTCGGCAAGCGTGCCTTGCGGATTGAACTCCAGTTCCAGTTCCCCCGATAGATATTGCTGCGCAAAAAGTTTGTTCTCGCCAACATAAGACGAGATCATTTTGCGGATTTGCTTGGTTTCGAGCAATACGCCAAGACCAATGCCGTCAACACCGGCATTGTTGGATATTACGGTCAGATCCCTAACACCGGAATCGCGGATTGCATAAATCAGCGCTTCGGGAATACCACAAAGGCCAAATCCACCGGCCATGATCGTCATGCCGTCGAACAGAACACCTTCCAGTGCGTCGGCCACGCTTGATTGAACTTTTTTCAAGAATAGTCTCCCATTTCTTTCGTCCTCCTTATCAACGGTAAAGCTTGTGCCGGTGCCACAGATAGTCGTATTAATACTGCATGACAGTACCGGAGCTTTCCAGTTCAGACATTGTGAATTCTGCGAGCGAAAAACGCTTTCAGTTGACGGACCTGCCAGTGCCGATGGTCTATGCAACGCACCGTATCATAAGGGATTGCAATTCCGAATTTGCTGAAACCTTTGGCTATGAGCGGCTGGAGTTGATCAATCAGAGTTTCAGCCGGCTCTATCCCAAGATCAGAGATTTCGTTCGCACCGGCGAGATGTGGAGAAGCAATCTTGGAGGCGGTAAGGTCTATTACGATGAACGTTTGATGAGGCGCAGGGACGGAACCAGCTTCTGGTGCCGGGTGCGCGGTCGCAGCCGCAATAACGCCGATCCGTTTGCAGAGGCACTTTATTGTTTCGAGCCGACAAACCGGGCCGTGACAGGAAATATGAGCCTCATCTCCGATCGACAGAAACAAGTTCTGACCCTGGTGTCCCAAGGCAAGACCAATGCCCAGATTGCGGCGGAAATAGGCTTGTCGAAACGCACTGTCGAAGCGCACAGGGCACGCCTTATGCGGGCCCATTCTTTGCACAATAGCGCGGAACTTATTGCGTGGTTTTCAAGTCTGCGTTGATCAGAAGGAAGCAGCGCTCTTTGGCCTCCAGACAAGCAGACGGTTTTCAACAAGTGTCACCAGCCAGTCGACAAGAATAACGAAAAAAGTCAAAACAAACATTCCTGCAAAAACGCCGGTGACATCGAAGACGCTTTCAGCCTCGTGAATAAGATATCCCAGGCCCGCTGCTGAGCCCAGATATTCACCGACCACTGCTCCCACTACCGCAAAACCTACCGACGTATGCAAAGATGAGAACATCCAGGACAACGCGGACGGCATATAGACATGGCGCAGCAACTGTCTTCCGTTCATGCCAAGCATGCGCGCATTGGATAGCACAGCAGGGCTTACTTCCTTGACACCTTGATAGACGTTGAAGAACACAATGAAAAAAACCAGAGTAACGCCCAAGGCCACTTTCGACCAGATGCCAAGCCCGAGCCACAATGCAAATATTGGTGCAAGAACAACGCGCGGCAAAGCATTGGCTGCTTTCACATAAGGATCGAAAACGGCAGCAAGGAGTGGTTTGCGCGCAAACCAGAACCCGACAATCACGCCCCCGAGCGAACCGATGATGAAGGCAAGTGCGGCCTCAGTGAGTGTTATGCCGAGATGATACCAAATCGAACCATCGGCAAACCAGTCGATAATGCGGTTGCCAACGGCCAATGGCTCGGCGAAGAAAAAACTGATTGTTTTAGGATCACCGATAAGGGTTGTGGTTGAGGCAACGTGCCAGGCTACCAGAACGACGACAGCCACTAAAATTTGCAGGAGAAGTAAAAGTCCCCGATTCATCATGCTTTTTCCGCCTGCCGATAACCTTTGAGCACTTCTTCCTTTAACGCATTCCAGATTTCCCGGTGCACTTCATGGAATTGCGGCTCGGATTTGATGTCAGCCATATTGCGTGGTCTGGTTAGTGGAATTGTGTAATCGCCAATAATGCGCGACGACGGTCCAGCAGACATAATGACCACCCGGTCAGCAAGTCCGATTGCCTCATCAAGATCGTGCGTAACAAACATGACTGCCTTGCGATCTGCTGTCCACAAATCAAGCAGCAGATCACCCATAATAAGGCGGGTCTGTGCATCCAACGGCCCAAAAGGCTCGTCCATTAATATGATCTTTGGGTCGCGGATAAGGACCTGTGCCAATCCCACACGTTTGCGCTGACCGCCGGAAAGCATGTGCGGATAACGGTCGCAGAAGGCGGAAAGTCCGACTTTCCCCAGCCATGTGCGAGCGCGCTCAAGCGCTTCACGACGCGGAGTTCCGGCTACTTCCAGCCCTATCGCAACATTATCAAGCGATGTCTTCCACGGCATGAGCGAATCTTGCTGAAAGAGATATCCGGCATGGCCATTGATCCCGGTATGTGTCTTGCCGAAGATTTTGATCTGGCCCCGTGCTGGTTTGAGCAAACCAGCGGTCGCATTTAAAAGGGTGGACTTTCCGCAGCCCGTTGGTCCAACAATTGCAACGAACTCACGATCACGAACACTCAAATTTGTTTCGCCAACGGCCTCATATGTCTTTTCATGGGCAACCGGAAAAGCGATGGTAATGCCTTGCAACTCGACGGCGTCTGCACGGGTGCCCACCTCGGATAGGGGTACTGTCATTGATGCTGCCTATCCCTTGATGAACCGGTCATCAAACGTTGCAGCAAGATCGATATCGGCTTTTGCAAATTCGGGATCGAGGATTTTTAGTGTATTGAGAACCGACTGCATGCCCTCCATTGTCAGGACGCCGTTAAGCGAATAGGTGGGCAATGAATTGGCTACTGCTTTCAAATAAAGCGATTTATCACCCAATTGATATTCCGCTGGAACGCTGTCTGCTATTTCTTCTGGCGAAGCACCATGCAACCATTTCAACGATTTGACGAAGGCATTGACCAAGGCTTTTGAAGTGTTGGGATTTGCGTCGGCAAACTCTTTCTTGACATAGAGCACTGCCGCCGGATTTGATCCGCCAAACAGTGCCTTTGTTCCCTCCTCTGTGCGGGTATCGATAATGACGGTGATGTCGCCATCTGCTTCAAGCTTGGCAATTACGGGGTCAAGATGTGAAATTACATCAACCTGTCCCTGCTTGATGGCAGCCACAGCGCTGGCACCACCGCCAATACCAATCAAAGGCGCCGCATTGGCTTTGAGTCCGGCTTTGACCATCGCATATTGCGCTGTCAGCGCCGTTGACGAGCCAGGTGCTGTCACGCCGATCTTCAATCCGGTAAAATCAGCTGGCGATTTGATTTTGTCAGCAAGTTCCTTGCGCACAGCGATAACAATGGCCGGGAATCGACCAAGCTCGCACAGAGCCCGTACGTCCTGACCCTTTGCCTGCATCCGGATCGTATGCTCATAAGCGCCGGTTACGACATCGACTGATCCACCGATCAGGGCCTGCAAAGATTTTGCGCCGCCACCGAAATCATTGACGGCAACGTCTAGTCCTTCTTCCTTGAAAAAACCCCGGCGTTCGGCAATCGTCAACGGTAGATAATAGAGCAGAGGCTTGCCACCAACGCCTAGGGTAATGCTGGTTTTTTCTAGTGCCCCTGTCGTTTGAGCCCCTGACTTTGAGTTTGAAGCACCAAACAAGGACAATGCTGCTGCACCAGCAAGAAATTGACGGCGTTCCATATTGCTTCCTCCGCTATGGATTGCACAACTTTTTCGAACGCTGGAGATACCAACCGGCTGTGCATTTGTTTTCTGATTTTGAGAAAAGTTAGCATCAGGATTTTGGCAAGACAAGCAATTCCGGGAAATGATCAAAAGGAGTGGCTTGAAGCACCGTCGCCATTTTCTCACTTCTTTTAAAGCAAAGAAATTACCGCTCGCTCGGGGCAATCAGACTTTTATACTGTTTCCCAGCTCAAGCATTCTTGAGAATGGCGGAAAAACGCGGGTCGAAAGCGCGTGCAATGGGTTCAGCTGCGGCACCTATTGCAGCAGACCAAGGATCGGCAAGTCCAGCTTGCAGTCGCGGCTGCGGATGGCGGTTTGTCCGATCAGCAATGGATGGTAGTAAGGGCTCGATTTTTTCAACAAGCCGGTCGATCAGAATTCGGGGAGCGCCACCGCACAGGATAACTGTTTGCGGATCGAAAACCAGTTCGAGTATCTGGACCGCGCGCCGCAACCGTTCCGCTACGTCATCCATCCATTTTTCAAGTTTTGACCCGCCCTGCTGCACTGCGTCGGTCACCATTGCAAACAGATCAGGCGCAGATGGATCAAGTTCCAGTAATTTGCACAATGCCGCCATCGAAGCATAGTGCTCCAGTGGCTCGACATCGGCACCATCTCCCGGCACCAAGGTCAGCATCATGCCGATCTCTCCGGCGTTGGAATGGGCGCCTCCGTAAAGCTCGCCGTTGAGAATGAGACCCGTACCCAAGCCATAACCGAAATAAATGCAGATGGCATGGTCAAGTCCATGTGCTGCGCCGAGTAACCGCTCCGCTGTCGCCGCCGCCGAAGCGTCATTTTGTAACGCAACCTCAAGCCCCGTACCTTCGGCGATACGTTCTACAAGTGGAAAATTCTGCCAGGCGGTCATCATCCATGGATCGTCATAGAGCGTGTTAATGCCAAAAGGTCCGGGCATGGCAATCCCAAGCCCGACAAGGCGATCTTCACCGCCGGAAACCTGTTCGGCTAACATTGTTCTTGCCCGTGCTACAAGATCAAGCACTACGACGACGCCTACCTCCGGTCCCCCTGACGGGAGCATTGCCTCGATTTGAACCAGCACATCACCAACCAGGTTGACGATAACAGTGCGCGTTACATGTCGGTCAATCTGGAGGCCGATTGCAAAGGCTCCTTCGGGTACCAGTTGATAGGGTGTTGCCGGCTGCCCTCTGCCCTTTCGGATACTGGCTTGCGAGCGTACCAGACCCTCACCGGCAAGCTCTTCGATAATGTTGGACACTGTCTGGGGTGTCAGCCCGGTCGCCCTCGCCAAGTCGGCACGAGACAAGGCTCCGTTAATCCGTAGCGCATCAATCATGATACGTCGATTATGCGCGCTTGCTCCACCAAGATTGGTGCCGCTTTTGGCTCTTATCGTTGGTCTGTCGTCCATGTCCAAGCCCTCTTGACAGCAGCAGAATATTGATCGACTAATAAGTCAAGAGAATTGATTTAATAGTCGACCGAAAGAGTCGCCGAAAAATCGTCTCCAGGGGAACGTGAGCAAAAGCTCTCGATCTGTAGCGATCACCGAGCACTGTCCATACCGGTCAGCGTTCAGAACTGCCAGAGCTAAACAGGAGGTAAGAATGTTGAAATCCGTCACGACCGCGCTTTTAGGCGCAACGCTGCTGGCGGCGGCGCTGTCCGCACCCGCTCACGCTCAAACCAAGATCAATGCCTTGTTCATGGCACAGGCCGCTTACAGCGAAGCTGATGTGCGCGCCATGACAGAGTCTTTCACAAAGGCGAATCCGGATATATCGGTCAATCTTGAATTCGTTCCATACGAGGGCTTGCATGACAAGACTGTCCTCGCACAGGGATCGGGTGGCGGCTATGACGTTGTATTGTTCGACGTTATCTGGCCTGCGGAATATGCAACGAACAAAGTATTGCTCGATGTGTCGGACAAGATCACTCCCGAGATGAAATCAGGCGTTCTTCCCGGTGCATGGACGACTGTCGAATATGAAGGCAAGCGCTATGGTCTGCCATGGATACTCGACACCAAATATCTGTTCTACAACAAGGAAATTCTACAAAAAGCCGGTATCGCGAACCCGCCCAAGACTTGGGCCGAGCTTTCCGAGCAGGCCAAGATCATCAAGGATAAGGGTCTACTCTCAACGCCGATAGCCTGGAGTTGGTCTCAGGCCGAGGCGGCGATTTGTGATTACACGACGCTGGTCAGCGCCTATGGCGGCAGTTTTATCAAGGATGGCAAACCGGTATTCCAGACAGGTGGCGGCCTTGATGCGCTGAACTACATGGTCGAAAGCTACAAGTCAGGCCTGACAAACCCCAACTCGAAGGAATTTCTCGAAGAAGATGTCCGGCGCGTGTTCCAGAATGGCGAAGCTGCCTTCGCCTTGAACTGGACTTATATGTACAACATGGCCAACAATCCAAAGGACAGCAAAGTTGCAGGCAAGGTGGGAGTCGTTCCAGCTCCCGGCGTAGAAGGAAAAAGCACGGTCTCGGCAGTTAACGGCTCGATGGGTCTCGGGATTACCTCGACCAGCAAACAGCCTAATGAGGCGTGGAAGTACATTACGTTCATGACTTCCCAGGCGACGCAAAACCAATATGCCAAGCTCAGCTTGCCAATTTGGGCATCGTCTTATGACGACCCGGCTGTTTCGAAAGGTCAGGAAGAACTGATCGCGGCCGCCAAGGCCGGTTTGGCTGCCATGTATCCGCGCCCGACCACACCAAAATATCAGGAACTGTCGACGGCATTGCAGCAAGCAGTTCAAGAATCACTGTTGGGCCAAGAAGCGCCGGAAGCAGCGCTGAAAACGGCGGCTGAAAACAGCGGACTATGATTTGATTGGAAAGGCGGCCGCGTTGTCTGCCGCCGTTCCCTCATTCATTATAATATTGATGATGTGACGGGCAATATTTCATGACGAACAATTGGATTACGACCCGGGCATGGCTGCTTATGCTGCCGCTGCTTGTCGTCATGATAGCGGTTATTGGCTGGCCCCTGATCGATACGATCCGGCTCTCCTTTACCGATGCAAAGCTGGTAGGAACCCAGGGCAGTTTTGTTGGGCTGGACAATTATGTGAAGGTCCTTTCTGGTTCAAATTTCCAGCGTTCACTCCTGACAACTTTTTGGTTTGCGGTTCTTTCCGTCTCCGCAGAGATGGTGATCGGGGTCTTGGCGGCATTGCTTCTCAATCAACGTTTCTACGGCCGCTCAGTCTTGCGTGCACTGATGATTTTACCCTGGGCCTTGCCAACTGTCGTCAACGCCACCTTGTGGCGCCTGATATACAACCCCGAATATGGAGCACTGAATGCACTCCTCGTGCAAATAGGGATGCTTGATTCCTATCGCTCATGGCTCGGCGAACCCGGGACAGCACTGGCATCGCTGATTCTTGCCGATTGCTGGAAAAACTTCCCGCTGGTCGCACTTATTGCTCTTGCCGCTTTGCAAGCGGTACCTAGAGATATTACCGCCGCTTCTATGGTGGACGGTGCAGGTGTCTGGTCACGTTTCAGATTTGTCACCCTGCCCTATCTGGCCGGCCCACTTATGGTTGCATTGGTGTTGCGGACCATCGAAGCTTTCAAGGTTTTTGATATTATCTGGGTCATGACCCGTGGCGGTCCTGCAAATAGCACGCGTACCCTGTCTATACTTGTCTATCAGGAGGCGTTCTCTTTCCAGCGGGCCGGATCAGGTGCGTCGCTGGCGCTGATCGTGACCTTACTGGTAACGGTGCTTGCCGTCGCATATGCCGCACTTATACGCAAAACTGCAGGAGCGTCATGATGGAGCGTCAAAGCCTCACCCTGACCATTTTCGTTCATATCGCGGCACTGGTTTTGGCTATCGTCATTCTTGCGCCAGTTGCCTGGTTGTTTGTTATGAGCATTTCCTCAACACCTGACCTGCTCGCAAAACCATTGCATTGGTGGCCTGATACTGTCGATCTTTCGCGATATGGTGTGCTGCTTTCTTCTGTTGCAAACAGTGCGGGTGAAGCATTTGTCGCCTCTCTTTTCAACAGCCTCAAGGTTGCAGGCATGGCGACTATAGCAGCGCTAGCCATTGCCGTTCCGGCGGCATGGGCAGTCTCGCGAACACCTGCGGTTGGCTGGTCCCTTTATGCGGTCATTGCCACCTACATGCTTCCGCCGGTTGCTCTTGCAGTTCCGCTTTACATGGCTCTTGCCTGGTGGGGCTTACTCAACAATGTCTTCGGACTCGCCCTCGTCTATCTGACGATCCTGGCACCTTTCACCACATGGCTGTTAAAATCAGGTTTTGACTCTATCCCGCGAGAAATCGAAAGCGCAGCGGTTATGGATGGAGCGCGGCTGGATCAGATATTACGCCTCATTACTCTGCCCCTGGCGGCACCGGTTATGGCCACTGCCGCTCTGTTTGCGTTTCTGCTTGCGTGGGATGAGTTCTTTTATGCGTTGCTTTTCACCTCTGATCAGCGCGCCAAGACATTGACCGTGGCTATTGCCGATCTGGCTGGCGGTCGCGTGTCGGATTACGGTTTGATTGCAACTGCGGGCGTACTGGCTGCCCTCCCCCCGCTGTTGATCGGTCTGTTCATGCAGCGTGCTCTAATTTCGGGCCTCACAAGTGGCGGCGTTAAAGGATGAATATGCTTTCTGAAACTACAAAGCCCGACGGACTTGTCGCTATTGAAAAAGAAATGGCACGGCAGAATGCAGACGCCTTGGCTTCCTTTGAAAACGCCTCGACTTTGGCAGCTGTAATTGCACAGTCATTGCGCAAGACCCGGCAGTTACTGCTGTTCGGCATGGGCGGTTCGCATGCGGTCGGTCGTGCAGTTGAGCCATTTTACCGAAGCCTCGGTATTGATGCGATTGCGGTTCCTTTGTCCGAACAACTGGGTCAGCCACTGTCGACAGATGGCAAAACAATTATTGTCACGTCTCAGTCAGGTGAAAGTGCCGAAGTTTTGCGTTGGTTCGGTGAGACAGGCATTCGAGCTGATACGTTCGGTCTGACGCTGGAAGAAGGGTCGACGCTGGCGCGGACAATTCCTTCCCTCATAGGTGCTGGCGGAACTGAAAAGGCATTTGCTGCGACGCGCAGTCTGACCATAAGCTTTGCGTTGCACCTCGCGATCATCAATGCGTTGGGAGAAAACACGGCGGAAGCCTTGCGGATCCTGGGATCGTCTGACGTTACCCAAGTCAAAGAAGCGATTTCCGCTTTTTCCAATGTGAGGGCGATCGTCACATCCGGGCGGCGAATGCAGGGTGTGGCCGAAGCCATAGCGCTGGGTCTTACCGAGTTGTCGCGTATTCCTTGTTTCTCGCTGGAAGGCGGTCAATTGCGACACGGGCCAATGGAGATGCTCGGACCAGATGTTGGCGTTGTTCTGTTTCGAGCCAAGGACGGAACGGCGGAACTCGTCAGCCGCATGGCGCTCTCGGCGCTCGAGGCCGGATCGCCGGTTATTGTGTTTGATGCATCGGATGAAGAGCCGATCAAAGAGGCGGTAATGATTGATGTCGGTGCCGCATCAGGTATTGCCGCTGTTTTTGCACTTCTGCCCGCTGCGCAACATTTCATGCTCGGCTTTGCCGGTTCGCGCGTAAAGGACCTTGGAACGCCTGTACGTTCCACCAAAATTACGCGGAGTGAATAATATGGCGCTGCGGCCTCTTGCCATTATCGGTAATGTCAATGTTGACCTCATACTGGGGCCTGCCGAACCTTGGCCACAGCCAGGTACGGAGATCATGGTCGATCATGATGAGCTTCGGGTCGGCGGATCGGCTGGCAATGCGGCTTTGGCTTTGCTGGGTTTGGGCGTTGAGTGCCAGATCGCCGCCAATGTTGGCGATGATCAGTTCGGCGAATGGTTGCGGCAGGCATTCAACGACCATGCCGTGCATTGGCCCGTGTGCCGGACCGGAACAACTCTTTCCGTCGGGATCACTCATCCCAATGGCGAACGCACATTCTTCACAACCAAAGGCCACATTGCGCACTTGTCGTGGACAGACGTGCACAAAATGCTTGATCCGAAGCTTCTGGAAGGTGGCACTGCAATCCTGTGCGGCTCGTTCCTGACCGGCATACTTGCAAATGATTATGATGCCCTGTTTGACTGGGCAGAAACGCATAATATCAAGATCGCTCTTGATACAGGCTGGCCTATAGACGGATGGACAGAGGAAAATCGTTCGCGCACACGACATTGGCTAAGCCGCTGTCATATCGCCTTGTTTAATGAGGTGGAAACCATCTCCCTTACCCACGCGACCGATGTAATTGAAGCTGCGCACAAGCTGAAGGCATTGATGCCGGACGATGCAATTGTTGTGGTCAAACGTGGCCCGAAAGGGGCGCTTGCCATAGGACCGGACAATATTGTTGTCTCGGCGCAAGCCCCTTCTGTCGCCGTCGTCGACACGATCGGTGCCGGGGATGTTTTCAATGCTGGCTTCGTTGCCGCACAAGCCAGCGGCCAGAGCATTGAGGAAAGCCTGCGCGCTGGTGTGCGTATCGCAACCATGGCCATATCCACTGTGCCTCGCCGTTATGATGGTGAAGATCTTCAAATCGTTTCGGGGAAAGAGTCATGAGCGCGCTTGAACTAGTTGATATTCGCAAACGCTATGGGAACATCGAAACTTTAAAAGGGATTGATCTGTCACTTGCCGATGGCGAGTTTCTCGTGCTGCTGGGCTCTTCAGGTTGTGGCAAGTCCACGCTGCTCAATATTATCGCTGGACTGGCCGAGGCTACGGGCGGTGATGTGCGCATTGGTGACCGCTCTGTAACCGGAATTCATCCGAAGAACCGGGATATAGCGATGGTGTTCCAGTCTTATGCGCTTTACCCGAATATGTCGGTGGCCCGAAATATTGGCTTTGGTCTGGAAATGCGCAAAGTTTCCGAAGCCGACCGCAATGTCGCGGTGCAAAAAACGGCAAGGATACTTCAGATTGAGAATTTGCTGGCGCGCAAACCGTCCGAACTGTCCGGTGGTCAGCGCCAGCGTGTTGCCATTGGGCGTGCGCTTGTGCGCGATCCGCAAATATTCCTGTTTGACGAGCCGCTTTCAAATCTTGATGCGAAATTGCGAATGGAGATGCGAACCGAACTGAAGCGTTTGCATCAGATGCTTGGAACCACGATTGTCTATGTGACGCACGATCAGATTGAGGCCATGACATTGGCAACGCGCATCGCGGTTATGCGCGATGGTCAAATCGAACAGCTGGCCGCGCCGGATGAAATTTATAATCGCCCCGCTACGCGTTATGTGGCAAGTTTCGTCGGCTCTCCACCAATGAATATGCTGGATTCCACTTTCTCCGATGGATTTGCTCATATTGACGGGACACTGAGCAGTATTCCCCTCCCCGCGCATCTTCACAAGGCCGCCGCTGAAGCGCGGAACATTACAGTTGGCGTCCGTCCCGAAGGTCTGACGCTTGCGCAGGTAGGGGTCACGAATTTTGGCATAGATGCAAAGATTGAAGTGGTCGAACTGACAGGGCCGGAACTTGTTGTCACTGCCACCATTGGCACGCAACGCCTTACTGCCAGTCTGCCCCCTCGATCGCAGGTGACAGTGGGGGCCATGCAACGCTTTGCCATTGATCCCGACGCTCTGCATGTGTTCGACAAATTGACAGAAAAGCGAATTTAAATGCTTGGTCGACTGAGAACATATGCAGCGCTGGCAATAAAAAATATAGCCACGAACCCTGCCAATAATGGTGACGGCCGGGCGAAATAATAAAATGAAGCATAGCCAAAGGCCATGCCGCCGCAGGCAATCCATTTAATACGCATTGGTATGGCCCCATGCTCTCGCCATTTGACCAATGTCGGCCCAAAGACGGGATGCTCAAGCAGCCATTTCTCAAAACGCGGCGATGATTGCCCAAAACACCAGGCGGCCAAAATCAGGAAGATTGTTGTGGGCATTACTGGGAGAAGCAGACCTATGAAACCGAGCGCGACCATTAGCCAGCCGAGCGCGAAATAAATTGTTCGCTTCGCCTTGTTCATACCGCCTGCTTTCCACGTGCTGTTTATTGTAGACAAGTATCTACATGTTTTTGCATATGAAGTCAGCGGGTTTGCAGGTGCCAAACTCACGCAGGCAGCAATTGCTGCGGGCCTTCCCTCTTTGACAGAACCGTATCAATCAATCCCCACGCTTTTGCCTCGTCGGCGGTCATGAAATGATCGCGATCCAATGTCCGCTCCACTTCTTCAAACGAGCGTCCACAGTGTTGTGCATAAAGCCTTGTCACACGCTGCTTCGTTTGCCGCATCTCTTCAGCCTGGATAAAAATATCCGAGGCCTGACCCTGGAATCCACCAAGTGGCTGATGCACATGGATACTGGAATTGACCAAGGCAGTTCGGTGACCGGGTTCGCCAGCCATTAATAGAAATGAACCCATTGATCGAGCGGTACCCATGCACAATGTTGCAACGGGGCATGTGATGAATTGCATTGTATCGTATATTGCAAGACCACTGGTTATCACGCCGCCAGGCGAATTGATGTACATGGAGACAGGCTTGGTGGGGCTTTCGGATTCAAGAAACAGCAATTGTGCGCAAATCAACGCAGCCATTCCATCCTCCACCTGACCGTTGAGAAAAACGATACGTTCGCGCAGCAGTCGTGAATATATATCAAAGGACCGTTCCCCCCGGCTGGACTGTTCCACGACCATAGGGACAAGTTGCATCATGTCGCGCATAGGCGAACTCCTCTCCGTCAAATTGAAAGTTTGTTGTGGTCAGGCGGCCAAGCGTTGCCTTGGAAAATTGCAGTTGTCAGCAATCATGGATTGCTCATGCACGATATGAAAAGTGGTTCCACCTTTGTCATTCGCGTTGATCTGGAACGTCACGGTACTGACCGCTTCATTATCTTTGATGCTATAGCGCACATGCGTGCCCGGTTCCGCAGAGATGAGGCGTAGTTCGATGCGGTCCAGTGCGGCTTCATCGTCCATATCGGAGCATGGGGGGATGCCCAGCCACCGCGAGACATATTCAGGGATGGTTAATGCGCGCCACACCTTCGTTGGTTCAGCATCCAGTTCGTAAGTGAGCCTGATCCGCGCTTCGCTTTTCGGTGTCATTGATCCATCTCCTTGAGAAGCCGTTTCAGCTCGTCCACCCGCTTCGGCCAGAATGCGTGATATCGGCTTAGCCATTGGTGCATTCGCGCGATCCCATCCGGGTTTATTCGATACATCACGTTGCGACCGAGCTTTTGTTCGGCAATCAAACCGGCGCTACGCAAGATAGCAAGATGTTGCGAGATGGCCGGCTGAGACATTGCAAACCCCTGCCGCAACGCGGTGGCATTCATTTCGCCGTCAGCAAGACGCTCAAAAACAGCACGTCGGGTGGGGTCGGCAAGTGCCTTGAAAAGCTCTGTATCGCTCATGAGGATATATAAGCATACACTTATATGATTCGCAAGCGCTCTATACAGGCGAGGCGATTTGCCAAGCATATCAGCTGGATCGGCGAGATGGGCAAGCCACTTTAACGCATACTTTGCCCCTAATGTTGTCTGATTCACAGGTTATGTGTTTATTCAGCAAACCATTAGCCCGCTCAAAAATGACGGGCATTACGCATATGGAGAGTTTACTTGACTGTTTATACGAAAATAGCCACTGCTATTATTATGGCTGCAACTATCGCAACCGGTGCGATGGCACAGAATCAGGAAGTAACCGGCACTTACATCAATGAGTCCGGTGGTACCAAGGTTCAGTTGACTGATTGTGGGGCAGGTCTTTGCGGAACGGTTGTCTGGATGAAAAACCCGGTCAATGATGTTAACAATCCGGATTCTTCTAAACGTGGCCGGTCTGTCGTTGGCATTCAGGCGGTTAGTCTGAAATCCACCGGTCCAGCTACCTATGCCGGCTCTCTTTACGATACAGAAAGCGGCAAGACCTATTCAGGCAAAGCGAAATTCTCTGACAGGGATGTTGCACTGTCGGGATGTATTCTTGGCGGGCTAGTATGCAAAACGTCAGTCTGGCAACGTGTTGATTAGCTCTAGGGATTGCTGGAGAGCGACAAAGTAAATAACGGCATCCAGTCGCAGGTCATTTCCACATTAGATAATGATCTCCCGGGTGGGAATCTTGTCTTTTAAGGGCGACTGAAGTCGCAGCTTGAATTATAGCCAGCGATCGTGCATATTGCGTTAGACAATTGACTGTGTCACACGGCCTCTATTGTCTGTTAGGCACCATTGCCAAGTTATTGATAAACAATCAGCAACGCCGTATAACAATAGCTAAAAGCAAGTTGGTTTCCGCTAGATCGGCGTGTGAAACGAGCGGGCCTGACCAAAGATATGTGATTGCCTGAGCCTATGGAAGGCTCGTAAGCTGCGAAATCAATTGTTTATGCTGTAAGCACTGAGCAGCCGTGAGATCGCTCAAAAAGTTCTCAGCTGAGAACTCTTGATCTCTCCTGCCCCCCCCCCAGAAACTCGGTTTAGACTTCGGTCACCGCTGGTGCAGCTTGGCGGTCGTACGCGCTCGGTTTCAACGCAACCTCCCGCGTCGACTGTCTCGGTGCCTTCGTCGGCATGACTGTACCGGTCAGCTAAGAGTTGGCGGAAGCCAACTCTTAGCTGGAAACCGAGTCGCTCCATGCCCGCCCCTAAATGACCCTCAGGGCAGTCGATTGCCGTGTCGTGTTTGTGCTTTAAAAAATGTAGGGGCATATCTTTCCCGATCGTGACTTCAGACATGTTAGCTGTCTTTTCTGTCTCCACGGATGTAGGTGGCAGTCTGCAGCGATGCATTTGACGTGCGAAGAGCTCGACTGTTGAGACTTGTTTCATCCGCCAGAAGTAGACAAAGTCAGGGAGAGCATGTCGACTGGATGAAAGTTGCGATCAGTTCCGCACTGGAAGGAGCGTGCCCCTGCCTGATTGAAGTCGCGGGCGGAGCGCGGTGAACCAGCCGATAGCAATAGAGCTTAAAATCCGCATCATCGCGATCATCGTAGCGACACCATTATAAGCTGCAGTTCTCTGAGAACGTTACATTTATTATTGTGCTGGATGAACAGCTCGCTTTGCCATCAGACAGTCTTCATAGGCTCGCACACTGCAAACCTGTGATATCTCGAAATCACGGATCCAGACCTGGGGCGCTGTAGTTGTAAAATGCCGCCGGAACAGAACCCGAGCGCCGATGCTCGGCGACGAATGCGGGGCGGGCGATATATGGAGCAGGAAAAGTTCTCAGCTGAGAATTTAAGTTAGCACCAGATTAATTCAAAAAAGGAGCCAGCTTCACGACGAAGTCATTAATTATGATTTTACAGAATAATTGCGCAATTTGTCAGCAGACAAAAGTTGAAAGTGAGATGGCTTCCGCAACCACATGGCGTGCCGCATTTAACGACGTGCCCTTACCGTCGCAGAATTGTGTATAGCGAGTCGGCATTTGTGTTCGCTCCACCCAACGGATTGCGAGTGCATGAGCTCGATCACCAATACGATAACCACTGCCCCGATACTCAGCGCAAATCCATCAAGTCGGACGGCGGATATCTGCGCATTGACCGGCGAGGGCAAAAGAGTTCTCTGCCGGATCAATGCGGGTGGCGGCACTTCGTTCGACCGGAGCGCATCTGCAGACGGCACCGGGCAAAATACTCGCAGACTCGACTCTTTAACCAGTCTCTGCGTCAAATGCCCCTATAGCAACAACTGCTCGTCAATCCTCTCGACTGCTACTCCGTGAAACAGAGAGTCCTTTGCAGAGCAAGCCGCGCAAGCTTCGTGATCCGGCACAGCCGCAACTGGCGCTTGATCCCATGCCGGAGCGTGTCGAGCCCTGTCTGGCTTGGTCATGATCTCGTTTACGTTGGGAGGAGTAGGGGCACCGGGTTAAACTAACGCACGGCAACGGCCCAAGGAACTGGAGTAGCTAAAAACCACCAAGCCACCGGTTCCGATCCAGGAAAAGGGTGTGCCATTCGTCTCGCCAACGCTGATTGCGGAAATTGAATTTGCGCCTGGACCCATGCTGGCAACCTCAGGCATGCCTCCTACAAGGGTCTGCGCGAATTGCAGGATAACGCCGTCGTCTACAATGTGGCATAACCCAACTCACGGCGGACCGGGCTGCAAATAGCCAGTTCTTAATCTGAGCGTATTTTGAGGGGTATTCGACTTTCGCCGCCGCTGCCCGGTGTTTCAAGGTAGAGCTGGTGGGTCTTTCGCACCATCTTTGTGGCTCGTTGCTTTGACGCCTGGTGACCGCTCATTATACCTTGGCGAAATTGCTAATGGCCAAGCAGGAAGCGCCAGCGCAGCGCCCGTTGAACGGGCCTCCTTCGATGCGATAGATACGACCGATATCAATGCCGTTGGGCGCAATCGCTGTAAATTCATGCGACGGCTCTTGCGCTCCCACTCCAATCTTCTGCCAAAAGATGTCAACCATGATTCTCGAACTCCGTTCGAGCCAAAATGTTTCACACGAACAAGCGCTTCCTGGAAGTGATATCAACAAATGGCAAAACTATTGTGTAGTAGGGCCAAGCTTCTAGTTCAATCGAGTAGGTGCTTGACCGAAGGAGCCGACCAGGTTGCCGATCCTCGCGGTGCGTTCGTATATCGCTTCAAGCTGGGCTGAGATGTCACGCAAGGTGAGGTCCGGATTTGGATTGGCGATGCCGGTGACCAAGGACGTCCGCCGGGCAAGCGGCGACGGGCAGGGCGGGTCCAATCCGAGTCGGCCAAACCTTCACGCACAAGACGATTTACAGAACGCGCAGTCGATCGACGAACCATTTCTGCCCGCCTTCCCGGCTGAGATTGCGGGCCACGTCTTCCCATGGATGGCTGAACGTAGGCGCTGCACGATTGGCATTGGCAATGGGTCTTCTGTTGAAGCAGGACGGCGAATACTTGAAACCTTGCCGTAAAGGTATTACTTTCTGCAAAACAATCATTACCGAGGCAGAAATGACAACTACCGTGACGACAAAGGGCCAGGTGACCATTCCTAAGCCGGTGCGTGATTTTCTTGGTATCGTACCTGGTAGCAAAGTCGATTTTCATAGAGCGAGCGACGGAAGCGTTGTGATTACTCGCGCTGACAGACATCAGCCGACAAGCCGATTTAACAATCTGCGTGGTCATGCCGGTGAGGGGCTTAATACGGACGCGATCATGGCGCTCACGCGCGGTGAAGAATGACACTTATCGATACGAATGTGCTTCTTGATCTTGTTACAGATGACCCAAATTGGGCGGATTGGTCGATTGCACAATTGGAAACCGCTTCGTTGCGCGGCCCGCTACTGATTAACGATATCGTCTACGCCGAGCTAGCTGTGCGGTATAAGGCTATCGAGGAACTTGACGCATTTATTGATGCCGCAGGCCTTGAAATTCAGCCAATGCCCCGAGCTGCACTCTATTTGGCCGGAAAAGCATTTATACGGTATCGCAAGTTCGGAGGTTCGCGAACCGGCGTTCTTCCCGATTTCTTTATTGGGGCTCAAGCCGCCGTAAGTGGATTTACGCTATTAACGCGCGATATCAGCCGATACCGGACTTATTTTCCAACCCTGGCACTAATTACACCAAACACCTCAATCGCTTAAAGAAGCCGAGACCAGGCCTAGCTTCTTTGCCCGATCGAGCAGGTGCTTGACCGGCGAGGCTGTCCAGGTTGCCGATCCCCGCGGTGTGCGCTCGTACATAGCTTCAAGCTGGGCGGCAATGTCACGCAAGGTGAGGTTCGGGTTCGCGTTGGCAATGCCGGTGATCAGAGCCATCAGCCGGTCCTCCGGCAAGCGACGATGAGCAGCACTGACCAATCCCGGATCAGCCAAACCTTCGTGCACGAGGCGGTTTACAGAACGCCGCAGTTGATCGACAGACCATTTCTGCCTGCTTTCACGATTGAGGCTTCGCGTCACGTCTTCCCATAGGTGGTCTGGACACATGCGCTGGACGATTGGCAACCAGGAAGACATCATTGCGGTCAGATCAGCGAGATGATCGCGTTTTCTTGCGCCTGATGTTTTGGCAATGGCCTCGGGTGTCCGCGCGCGGAGACCTGGATTGCCGGGAAGTTTGCCGCGGCCTTTGGCAGCTTTGATACCCGCTTTGGTGCGCTCCGAAATCAAGGCCCTTTCTAACTGTGCAACGGCACCCAATACCTGCAGCGAGAACATACCCTGTGGTGTCGAGGTATCGATCGGATCGTTCAACGAGCGGAAATGTGCGCCCTTGTCCTCAAATTTTTCGATGACCTGCAGCAGATGACTGACAGAACGCGCCAAGCGGTCCAGGCTAACCACTACCAGGACTTCTCCTGCATTGATCTCCCGTAACAGCTTTGCCAAAACTGGCCGCGCGCGGGACGCACCAGAACCCCGCTCTTCGAAAACCTTGTGACAACCAACTGCCTGCAATTCAATCAGCTGAGGATCGCTCAACTGATCTTCCGTGGAAACGCGGGCATATCCAATCAGTCGTGGCTTGGATTGGAGTTTCATACCAGGATTCTAGGCAGAAAAGCACGCTTGTAGAATATCGGAAGTTATCAGAAAACGGTCGTTTGAAAATGCCGATAATAGGAAAATGAGCGTCTCTGCGACCGACAGAACGCCCGAAATACAAGGAAAACGGGTATTTGGACGACCACAGAGACGCATAGTCCTTCGGTTGCAGGACTGGTAGAGGGAGTTATCCACGGCAGACTGGGAATTCTTCATTTTATAGTCAGACGAGTTGAAGCGAAGCAGGGTTTAGATGCGGGATAACGATAAATATTAAGTAAAAACAATGCACGACCGTCCACGAAACGCTCGTCTATGCAATTTCAAACTGTAAGCGGGGTGTGGCTGTAGCTTTTACTTAAGAACTGCAATTTTGCAGTTCCAAGGTAAAAACGATCGTTTTTTTAGTTAAGGACTGCACTACGAAAGTGTCGGCGGCGGTTCTCATGAAGCGTTGGCACAGCAGGAATTCTTCATACTGATCAATGGATTATTCCCCTGTAGGTCAAGGCATTGTCATACGCAGGCAGGGTGAAAGTCGTGGCTCGGCATTTGTCAGAGTGTACACAGGGACTGGAGTTCGCCTTGTGTCCATAAAATGATCGGATACACCTTTTATGGTACTTACATTACAGGACGGGATAAATGACACTCTATTCGCTTTGGCGGTGCCAAGCGAACGTTGTCACATAGACGGACGTATAAATGACAATGCTTATTGGCTATGCACGGGTCTCGAAAGCGGATGACAGTCAGGTTCATGACCTGCAGTACGATGCGCTGATCAAAGCTGGCGTTCCCGCTCACATCTATGAGGATGCAGCTTCCGAGCGCCGCGATGATCGACCAGGTCTGGAAGCATGTCTCAAAGCGTTGCGCCCAGGTGACACGCTCACAGTCTGGAAGCTTGACCGTCTTGGCCGTGATCTTCGCCATCTGGTCAACCTGGTTGGCGATCTCACCAACCGAAACATCGGCCTGAAGTTTCTTGCCGGTGAGGGCGCTTCGATCGACACGACAACGGCCAATGGGCGGCTGATCTTTGCGATCTTCGGGTCTGATCCTCCTGCCATTCGCGTTTGCCATCGGACCGAGAATATCTATGCGTGCCGTCAGAGATCAGGCGGTGTTCGGCATCATGGCGGTATTCCTCTATCTGGGAGGCTTCGCGCTTGCCATCGAGCAAAAGATGCCAACCGGAATTGTCGCGCTGATCTCCGACCTTCTTCCGCTGGCCATTGCGGCGCTGTCGCAACCCTTCTCCGCACCTGGCTTCTCGGCATGCTCTGCCGCGAAGGGCGCAGTCGAAATCCTCACTGTCTACATGGCCAAGGAACTGGCCGCTCGTGGTATCACCGCCAATACGGTAGCGCCTGGCGCTATTGAAACGGACTTCCTCGGCGGTGCCGTGCGCGACATGCCCGACCTTAACAGGCAGTTTGCAGGCATGATCGCGCTGGGCCGGGTCGGTGTTCCCGATTAACATCGGACCAATGGTCGCCAGCTTACTCGGTCCTGATAATCGCTGGATCACCGCACAGCGCATCGAAGTCTCGGGCGGGCAGGTGATCTAACGACGATAGAGGAGGTCGTGGTTTCACACGTGGCGACCTCCTCGTGCACCCATCGAGCCGGTTCATTTGATCTGTACCACGGATCAGACGCGCCCGATCACTCAACCTATTCGCGGATGAGCGCTCAAAGATATCAATCGGCGACCGTATTGTACTTTTGTTTGACCATCTCCCCTTCCGAGGCTTTGGGTGGCAAGGCCACTACCAGCTCTCTATGTCTGTCCCGAACCCATTGGCAAACACGACCTTCTGCTCGTCCCTCAGACGATCTCGCTCGCCGTTGCCTGCCGGACCAGTGCTTCGATTACCTGCTCAAGTGACGTCGTGCCCCTGGCACGATTTCCGCCCGCGGCCTTGAAGTCGATCCAGCCTTCGTTGAAGCCGTCGAGCATACGCGTGCGCGGCTGCGGGTTACGCGACCCCTGAGCACGGAACAGGCCCTCCCAGCTTTCCCGCGGGACGATCTCCACCCGCACTGGATGCCCGAGCACCGACGCGAAGGCATTGGCGAGATCATTGGGCGAGACCCGTGCAGGACCTTCCAGTTCCACCACGCGCTTGCCGATCCATTGCTCGCGGATCAGCTCTGCGGCAAGCTGGCCGATATCTTGCGTCGCCACCATGGCGAAGGTCTTGTCGGCAGGCTGGAGGAA
Source organism: Hyphomicrobiales bacterium (assembly GCA_900471815.1). Classification (GTDB taxonomy): domain Bacteria; phylum Pseudomonadota; class Alphaproteobacteria; order Rhizobiales; family Rhizobiaceae; genus Phyllobacterium; species Phyllobacterium ifriqiyense. Next base: position 142,904 of record UICE01000005.1, on the reverse strand, counting down.
GCTGTGCAGCACGCCTTCGTCGCGGGCTGAGGCCACGTCCCAGACCGCATTCTCCATGAACCAGCCGGGTCGCAGGAAGGTAACGGGGAGATCAAGCTCGCTGAGGGCTTCTTCCAGCATCGTCCGCTGGCTTAATAGATTGTCCACTTCTGCATCGGCGCCGATGGTGGAGAGGCAGACGACCCTTTCCGGGCGGGCAGCAAGCAGAGCGGTCGTCAGCACTTCATTCTGCTTCGCCGCCTCCGGATAGCCAGGCGCCGGATCGAACTCCGACGGCGGCAGGATGAAGACGCCAGTGGCGCCCTTGAACGCGGCGGCAAGCTGCGTCGCGTCGCCCATGTCGGCAAAGGCGATGTCGCAACCGCGCTTGCGCCAGATTTCCGCCTTGGCAGGATCGCGCAGCACCGCACGGACCGGTTCTCCGGCTCCTATCAGGGCTTTCGCCAGCGCGCCGCCGACCTTGCCGGTAATTCCTGTAATCGCATACATGATATGTCTCCTGGTGTTGGGGTCGGGGATGGATCAGGCGACGCCGTCGTAGAGGCGGCGCTCAAATGTGCCGTAGAGCTCTGCAAGGCCGGAGACTTCCACGGTTCCGGCAGGCCGCTGGCGCCATCCGGGCGAGGAGGAAGTATCTACCGGACGCAGAAAGATGATTCACGCGCATTAAAATCAAAGATAAGATGACTTCAAATCATCATGACAAGACGGTCGGCAAAGACCGACCTTGCGACGGAGAGAAGACATGAGTTTCGACACGCGGCTGCTGACCGGGGTCGGCATTTTCGGGGCGGTGATGGAAGCGGGCAATTTCGTGCGGGCGGCGGATGTTCTCGGCCTCACGCCATCGGGAGTCAGTCGTGCGGTAGCGCGGCTCGAACAACGCGTCGGTGTTAGATTGTTCGACCGCAATCCGCGCGAAGTTACGCTAACGGAAGAAGGCGCCCGCTTCCATGCAAAGATAATGCCGTTGCTTGCCGGGTTGGAGGAGGCGGCTTCCGAAGCCGCCGGTTCGGCGGCATTCGTCGGCGGGCGGCTAAGGGTTTCGATTGATCCCTGGTTCGCGCGCATGGTGCTGGCGCCGAGGATCGGTGAATTTCTGGCGCGCTATCCCGCTCTGACGCTCGATCTGACCACCAGCAACTATCGCGAAGAGATGATGAGCGGCGCGGATGTCGCCGTGCGTTTTGGTCCGCCGGACGAATCGTCGCTGATCGCGCGCAAACTGCTGGACGTACCCGTGCTGACCTGTGCCGCCCCAGGCTATCTTGCCTGCCACGGAGTTCCAGCGACGCCCCACGACCTGATGCACCACGATTGCATCCTGTTTCGCGACCCGCAGACCGGACGGGCGTTCACCTGGGAATTCCAGGGGGACAACGGTGCCATCGAGATCAAGGCAGCGGGGCGGTTGGTCATGGACGATCCCTCCGCTGCCGTCGCGGCCTGTCTTGCGGGGCAAGGCATATTCCAGAGCTTCGCCATCGGTCTCGACGAGTGGCTTGAGAGCGGGGCGCTCACGACGATCTTGACGGAATGGTCCGGCGAGCAGTTTCCACTTTACGCCTATCATCCGTCACGCCACATGCCGCCTGCCAAGGTGCGGGCTTTTCTGGATTTTGTTCAACGAATTGCGGCGACGTAGCGTAGGGCATTGATCGACTTTATCCGGCATTCGGCCGCGACCTTTGGCATCAATCCTGCACAGGCAAAAAGGGACGCGACAGCATGTCGGTGATCGACAACGAACTCAAGGTCTAAGGTACCAACACGTTGTCGAGACACATTTCGATTGTCCCTCCGGTCAACTTGTGCTGGCTGGCCTGACGGATTACGAGCCCACCGCTCCGCGACTTTCGGTGAACGCGGGAACACTTGGCGTGCGTGCTTTTCCGGTCTCGACACGCTCAGTGAAGATGGTCTTAAAGGAGATGACCAATACGTGGTTCAGCTCTGGCCCGGAGCTAAACCGGAAAGCGTGCGTGTGTTGAAAGCATATGGCTAGCCGAGGAGCACTCTGTAAGGCCGCACAACTCCTAAAAACCGTTGTGATACTTGAGTTTGAGGCAACGTTAGCTCGGCACCACCACTATTAGCCGGGTTCCTGAATGACATAGCGGTTATTCTCGTCCAATTCGTCCGGGTCAACCAAGACAACCGAGCGTTGGCCGGTATTGGAGACACGAACGAATGAATATGGATTTGCTGTTTCATCGTTGGCCAAGAGCAAAGCTCTATCGAGCGTCTGCGCTAAATGAGCGGCTGCCTCAGGAACATCAGGACGTGGCAAAGGTTCAGAGATGTAGAGAGTGATCAGTTGCGAGTACTTGTGCGGAGAATGAGCTTCAACGATGCACGTGACGGGTGCATCACTAATTTCGCTGATGCTGTGGACAACGTCCACGCTCTCGGTGGAAAAGTTGAGCATGGCCGCTATGCAACTCTGCAGGAGGCCATCATCGGCCGGCCTCTCCAAGGAGGCATCAAACCAGATCACTGTCCGCGTCCCCAGTGACAAGAATAGCGCGGTGATGGTACCTGCGCCAGAAATTCATCGTTGTGGGATCACTCTCGGCGCTTTCAAGGCGTTCCAAGACACCTTCGAATTCACCAAGAAACTCACCGTTTTCGGCAACAGCAACCGATCCGAAAGACAGCATCGAGTGCAGGTATAGGTCCGTCAAATTCGTAATCCGTCGCAGTATAGGTGAAGGGCACCGTAAGTTTCTTATCGATTACAACCATTTTCCATTCCGACATTTGAGCAAAAGGAAAGTGCATTGTCACGTCCCGTTGGAGCCGAAAGCAGCCTTGGTGGAATCTTGAAACCGTCGAGGCGCGGCGGTACACTTATAGGTGCTGCTGGGCGCGATGGAAATGAGCGCCGAGTGGCTGGCTTCGCTGGATGCGCGGTCGGCGCCGCGCCCTCGCGCGCTTCTGGCGCGCGAGATCCGCTATGCCGACGTGTGTGAAATGGTCCGATAGGTTTCGGTCAGGACACCGACAGGAATGCCGCTCACTCACGTTCTGGGCCACCCCAAACGCGTCGCAACTCACGCACAATATCCCTCTTGATGAGGCGCAGCGTTGATCGCTCAGACTGGTGGACCGGCCCGCCCCGTGCAGAGTACCTGCATAGAGCCGTTCTAGATGTGGCAAAACGAAAGATCTTTGACAGAAATCTTTGGGAGCTACAGAAACTGGCTACCGTCAGGCAGCGAGCAATGCTACGTAACGAACGATATGCCACAGGCCTCGATCAACCGATGCCTGTCAGTCCAACATGACCATGCGAGCCGCAACCTGTTCTTCGAAGAATTTCGAGAATGAAGCAATCCGCGGAGGCAGTGCCTGATAAGGCGGATAATAAAGGGTCAACCACAAGTCGGGCGGTACCCACCCCTTGAACACATGTACGAGGCGCCCGGTGCGCAAATGCTCCGAGACATGAAAGTTCGGCAGCATGGCAACGCCTGCGCCATCCGCTGCCATGTCGGCCAGGACCTCGCCATTGTTGGCGCTGAAGGCACGCCCTGCCGATATCGTCATGCTCAAGCCGCCGTCCGAAAGCACCCAGTTCTCTCGACGACTTTCGCCGCTATAGGCGAGGCAATCATCTGGTGTCAGTTCATTTGGATGCTGCATGTCGACAAACCGACTTCCCGGTGCGGCAACCAGAATGCGCGGTACGACGCGGATTTTTCTCCATATCGTGAACTTGTCCGACGGCTGAATTGAGATGCGGATTGCCAGATCGTAGTCGTCATCGACGATATTCACCAGTCCGTCGGACAGTGAGATCTCAAAGCCCATCTTCGGGTACCGCTCTTTGAAGCCGGAGAGGATCGGTGGCAGCACCGCCTTGCCGAACCACGTCGGCGCACTGATCCTGAGACGCCCTTCGTCGGCCTTGTGGGCGTTCATCACATCGCGGCGCGCCTCTTCGAGCGTCTTTACCGCTGGCTGGATCTGTGCGGCGAAGATCGCGCCGTCTGTGGTTAGGGAGACCTGGCGCGTCGTCCGCACGAAGAGTTGCACCCCAAGTTCCGCCTCGAGCGCGGCAATGGCACGCGTGACGGCTGCGGGCGTCATGTCCAGTTCGCGGGCAACCTGGGCGAAGTTTCGCTTTTCGGCTGCAAGGAGGAAGGTTCGCAGAGCTTTGTAATCGTTCATTGGGATTGTTTCAAAAAGAGCAACGCACTCGAAATGAATATTGCAATTCTCGGGCGTGATCAATCGGCCTAGATATTCGTCAACAGTCAAACACTAACGGCGACTTTGAAAGGCAAGGACATGATCAAGGATATCAAGGGACTGCATCACGTAACCTCAATGGCTTCGGATGCGCGTCTGAACAATCGCTTCTTCACTGACACGCTGGGCCTGCGCCGCGTCAAGCAGACCGTCAACTTCGACGACCCGAACGTCTACCACCTTTACTACGGCGACCAGAACGGCTCCGCAGGCACCGTCATGACTTACTTCCCGTTCCCTAACATGATGCTGGGTCGTCCCGGTGTTGGCGAGGTCGGGGAAACGCAGTTCTCCGTGCCAAAGGGGGCATTGAGGTTCTGGCAGGATCGGTTTACCGCGCACGGTGTCGATGGCTTGAAAACTGAAACCGTCTTTGGCGCCAACAGACTTCATTTCAAGGGTCCGGACGGGGACAGCCTGGCGCTGATTGAATCTGCCGATGATAACCGCGCGCCATGGCTGGCGGACGGCATTCCGAGCGATGCAGCTATCCTCGGATTTGCTGGCGCCCGGTTTAGCCTGCACGATACCGCCGCGACAGAAGAGCTTCTGGGCTTCATGGGCTATCAACGCGCCGGGAAGGAGGGTGACGTGACCCGCTTTATCATTCCCAATGGAAACGGCGCTGACACGATTGATGTCGCAGCGCTGCCGAAAACGCCGTTTGCCCGTCAGGGCGCCGGTTCGGTCCACCATATAGCCTTTGCCGTAGAGAACCGCGAAAAGCAGCTCGAAGTTCGCAAGGCACTGATGGACACCGGTTATCAGGTTACGCCAGTCATTGACCGCGATTATTTCTGGGCAATCTACTTCAGGACGCCGGGTGGCGTGCTGTTTGAGATTGCCACGAACGAGCCGGGGTTTAACCGGGACGAGGACACAGCACATCTGGGCGAGGCGCTTAAGCTGCCCAGCCGATATGAGGAATTTCGGGACCAGATCCAGGCAAATCTCGAACCACTGGCGGCCTGATAATACCATTGAACGGGGCGTCTCAAATTCGGGACGCCATATATCTGTCCAGGCGGCGCCATGACGCTTTTGCAAGTAAGATTCTCAGACATTACTACGCCCTGTGTCCTGTCCAACAATCGATAACTGAGCCCCAAAACATCGTACATATAGATTTCGATGGAGAGATGCCAATGGATCAATTGGGAGCAATCAGAGCCTTTGTTCGCGTCGTCGAGGCCGGATCCTTTGCAAAGGCCGCAGATACGATGGGTGCGCCGCGGTCCTCCGTGAGTAAGCTTGTTCAGGATCTTGAGGCAAGCTTGAGTCTGAAACTGCTAGAACGAACGACGCGTTCACTTGCCGTGACACCTGAGGGCCTTGCTTATTACGAGCGCGCCATCCGCCTGATCGCCGATTTCGATGAAATGAACAACGAGGCGACCCGTGGGCGCCTGGCCACCAGGGGGAAACTTCGGGTTGATATAGGAGGGACCTTCGCCAATACCGTTCTGATCCCTCGGTTGCCAGAGTTTTACGCCCTCTATCCAGAGATCGAGTTGCATCTTGGTGTAACAGAACGTCAGGCCGACATTGTTGAGGAGGGAATAGATTGCGTAATACGTGCCGGCGATCTACCCAGCGCATCTCTCGTTGCGAAGAAACTATGCAGCGTCGAGATAGTGACCTGTGCCACCCCGTCATACCTCGAAAAATATGGCGTGCCAGCTTCGCCATCGGATCTGCAGCGTGATCATATTTTCGTTCAGTACTTTTTCGCACGCAGCTTGAAAGCTGCACCCGTCCGACTAATGAATGGTAACGAGAAGTTAGAAATCTACAGCCCCATCAAGCTCTCCACCAGTGATGCGACCGCGCATTTGCATGGAATATTAGCAGGACTGGGTATTGGACAGACATTTGAATTCCTGGCACGACCACATATTGCTCGTGGCGCCCTGGTCCCTATCATGAACGATTGGGCGCCACCACGTTATCCTGTTCACATAGTCAGGCCGGCGGGCCGGTTTCCGAGTGTTAAGTATCAGGTCTTTGCAGACTGGGTCGCGGGCGTGTTTTCTGCCTACGACGATGCACCGCCCCGTCCTGACAGCTTTATCCATATTCATGGATAGTGACTCCACAACCACAGGCTTCTCCAATCTCTCCTTTGAAGGTATTCCCCGCAACTGATGTAAGCCCTCGTCTGACGGCACGGCCTGTATGATAGCTTTATCCCGTTTGGGAGTCGGCTGTATCGGTTCGGGATCGTGTAAACACCTGCAATTTGGAACAACGGTTGTTGAAAGCAAATAAAAGACGATGTGAACTCGGTATGGAGCCTTTGCGCCGAAGGCGTATTCACTATCTGGTCGCATCGTTCGTCAACGGCAGACTGCCAGGCATTTCGGGGAATACACACGGCTCAACTGCCGGCTGCTGTCTCGCGCAAAGCCAGCTCAACCAAATCGCTTCACGGCGAACAGCGTGCCCATGGACACCGGGAGCTATTTCAAGACGTCCTCCCCGAATGACGCTTCCTTCAGAAATTTTCGGAACAGGCGGTCGCGTAGCGCAACCCCGTGTGACGTTCACAGACCAACCGGACCGCAGAGTAATTATTGCGATAAAGACAATTCATTCGCAATTAATATTGCAATTCTGCAGGGGGGCAAGTCACGCTACGTTTCCTTTCAGCAGCCGAGGCAGCGATTGAACGGAAGCCCTCGGGTCTTACAAGTCGTGTCCCAGGGCATGGCGTTCGTCCGACAGGTCCTGCTCATTTTAACCGGCCGCATTCGCGGTCCAAAACAACCGAAGAGGAATTACCATGTCCAAGCTTGAAGTCCTGACCCCCGCCAACAGCCAGCTCATTTTCATCGATCAGCAGCCGCAGATGGCCTTCGGCGTCCAGTCGATCGACCGCCAGACCCTGAAAAACAACGTTGTCGGCTTGGCCAAGGCTGCCAGGATTTTCAACGTGCCAACCACGATCACCACCGTCGAGACCGAAAGCTTCTCCGGCAACACCTTCCCCGAACTTTTGGCAGTCTATCCGCAGAATGACATCCTTGAACGCACCTCGATGAACTCCTGGGATGATCAGAACGTACGCGATGCGCTGGCAAAAAATGCTGCCAACGGCCGCAAGAAGATTGTCGTCTCCGGTCTATGGACAGAAGTCTGCAACACGACTTTTGCACTCTCTGCACTGCATGACGTCCCGGAGTACGAGATCTACATGGTCGCCGATGCTTCCGGCGGCACGTCTTCCGATGCGCACAAATATGCAATGGACCGCATGGTGCAGGCTGGCGTCATACCCGTCACCTGGCAGCAGGTTTTGCTCGAATGGCAGCGCGACTGGGCTCGCAAGGAAACCTACGATGCGGTCACCACACTGGTGAAAGAGCATTCCGGCGCTTACGGCATGGGAATCGATTACGCGATCACGCACGTCCATGGTGGTGCCGAACGCGTTGGCCATGGCAACCGCATCGGCCCGAACCCCGCGAAGTAAGCCAAATCGACCGCTCCGGTGATCATCGGAGCGGTTGTCCGTTTTAACGAGGGTGACTCTCATGAAAATCTATCTTCTATCTCTTGGCGCCGGTCTTCTGGTCGGCATCGTCTACAGCCTTCTCAACGTACGCTCTCCGGCTCCGCCGGTGATCGCGCTTGTCGGACTACTTGGCATCCTCGTCGGCGAACAGATCGTCCCGCTGGCGAAGACGCTCTGGAGTAAGGAGCCTGCTGCGGTCTCTTGGCTCAATCAGGTCAAGCCGCATATGTTTGGGCACCTCCCCAAGGGTGGGGCCCGTCATGATGTTGCCCACAACGCAGAACCCCGGGTAGAGGAGGAGAGCTGATGACGACGCGTCGGACCTTTCTCGGAGGGGCGTCGAGCCTGGCGTTCTCGAGCCTCTTCTCAACGGCCAATGCTGCCGATCCCAAAAAAACCGGAGTAGACACCATGCATCCCGACCTGATCCTCCATAACGGTCGCTTCACGACCCTTGACCGTACCAATCCGAGCGCGACAGCGGTGGCCATCAAGGACGGTCTGTTCATGGAAGTCGCCACCGATGCCGAGATCTTGGCACTCGAAGGTCCGGATACGAAGATCGTGAACCTGAAGGGCAAGCGCGTCCTGCCTGGCTTGATCGACAATCATACTCATGTCGTGCGCGGCGGGTTAAACTTCAACATGGAACTACGGTGGGATGGCGTTCGCTCGCTGGCCGATGCGATGGACATGCTGAAACGGCAGGTGGCGGTTACGCCCGCCCCGCAATGGGTGCGTGTCGTCGGCGGCTTCACTGAACACCAGTTTGCGGAGAAGCGTCTGCCGACCATTGAGGAAATCAATACGGTCGCGCCAGATACCCCAGTGTTCCTCCTGCACCTTTATGACCGAGCGCTCCTCAACGGCGCGGCCCTGCGTGCCGTTGGCTACACCCGCGACACGCCGAACCCGCCTGGTGGCGAAATCACTCGCGATGCCAATGGCAATCCGACCGGCCTGCTGCTCGCCAAGCCGAACGCCGGCATCCTCTATTCGACGCTCGCCAAGGGTCCGAAGCTGCCTCTCGATTATCAAGTCAATTCCACCCGCCACTTCATGCGCGAGCTGAACAGGCTTGGTGTGACCGGTGTCATCGATGCAGGTGGTGGCTTCCAGAATTATCCTGATGATTATGAGGTGATCCAGAAACTCTCCGACGAAAACCAGATGACGGTTCGTCTCGCCTACAATCTCTTCACGCAAAAGCCAAAGGAAGAGAAAGAGGACTTTCTCAAATGGACGTCTTCGGTCAAATACAAGCAGGGAAATGATTACTTCCGCCACAATGGCGCGGGCGAAATGCTGGTCTTTTCCGCAGCCGATTTCGAGGACTTCCGCCAACCGAGGCCGGAAATGGCCCCGGAAATGGAGGGCGAGTTGGAAGAGGTGGTGCGGGTTCTGGCAGAAAACCGTTGGCCATGGCGCCTGCACGCTACCTATGACGAGACGATCACCCGTGCGCTGGATGTCTTTGAAAAGGTCAACAAGGATATACCGCTGGAAGGCCTGAACTGGTTCTTTGACCATGCGGAGACGATTTCGGATCGCTCTATCGACCGTATCGCAGCGCTTGGCGGTGGCATCGCCACCCAGCATCGCATGGCCTATCAGGGCGAGTATTTCGCCGAGCGTTACGGACACGGCGTGGCCGAAGCCACCCCACCGATCCGCAAGATGCTGGACAAGGGCGTCAACGTTTCCGCCGGCACGGACGCCACCCGCGTCGCTTCCTATAATCCGTGGGTGTCGCTCTCATGGATGGTCACGGGCAAGACGGTTGGCGGCATGCAGCTCTACCCGCGTGCCAACTGCCTTGATCGCGAGACGGCTCTGCGCATGTGGACTGAAAAAGTCACTTGGTTTTCGAACGAAGAAGGCAAGAAAGGTCGCATCGAGAAAGGCCAGTTCGCTGACCTTGTCGTTCCCGATAAGGACTTCTTCTCCTGCGCCGAGGACGAGATCTCGTTCCTGATATCGGAGCTGACCATGGTCGGCGGCAAGATCGTCTATGGCGCGGGTGACTTCAAAACGCTCGACGAGAATGACGTGCCGCCGGCGATGCCGGACTGGTCACCGGTGCGCAAGTTCGGTGGGTATGCTGCATGGGGCGAGCCGGAAGGTGCTGGCGCGCGATCTCTACGGCGCACGGCGATCTCAACCTGTGGCTGCGCCAGCGATTGCGGCGTGCATGGTCACGACCATGCGGGAGCCTGGACCTCGAAACTGCCGATCGCCGACCTCAAGGGTTTCTTCGGCGCTCTTGGCTGCTCTTGCTGGGCAGTCTGATCCTGTCCTCGCTTGGGCGGCCTCTGTTCGCCCAAGCGATCCCGATCCCATAATTGCAATATTGGCAATTAAATCGAAACTATTGCTGCAATTGTTGCCAGAGCGATCACCGGCCAATATCGCTCCGTCAAACGCGGCCGCTCGATCACGTCAGCGACCATAAAGGAGCAGAATATGACCCACCAATCCTCTGTATCGAATTCAGCCTCAAGCGGTCTGGCACGTGTCGTCCGCTCTCCCATTACGAGAATGGCTTCGCTGCTTGCTCTTTGTGCCGCCTATATCCAGGGCCCACTCACCAAGCTCTTTGACTTCAATGGCGCCCTTGCCGAGATGAATCATTTTGGTCTTCATCCTGCCGTTCTCTTTGCAGTCGCCGTTATTGTGTTTGAGTTGACGGCCTCCGCCATGGTGGTCTCGGGCTTCCTGCGCTGGGCAGGCGCACTCGCGCTTGCAGGCTTTACGCTTCTCGCAACGCTCATCGCTCTTCGTTTCTGGGAAATGGCGCCCGGCATGGACCGTATGATGGCAACCAACGCCTTCTTCGAACACATCGGTCTGGCTGGTGCATTCATTTTCGTTGCAGCGGTCGACCTTGCAAAGGGAGCGGGCAAATGAGCACCACGAAAACATCCGGGGGCACCTTTGCTCCTCTCGCACAGCCCGTCTTCGCGGTCCTGTGGATTGCAACGGTTCTCGGCAATACCGGAAGCTTCATGCGCGATGTCGCCAGCTCCTGGCTGATGACGGATCTCTCGGCATCGCCTGCCGCGGTCGCCATGGTTCAGGCGGCCGGAACACTGCCAATCTTTCTTCTGGCGATTCCTGCGGGCGTTCTCACAGACATTCTCGATCGCCGCAAATTCCTGATCGCGGTCCAGGTCCTGCTGGCCTCCGTGAGTATCTCGCTGATGGTTCTATCGCAGACAGGAATGCTTTCCGTCAGCGCACTGATCGGCCTCACCTTTCTCGGCGGCATCGGCGCCGCGCTGATGGGGCCAACCTGGCAGGCGATTGTGCCGGAACTGGTAAAGCATGAGGACGTGAAAAGCGCAGTGGCGCTCAACTCACTCGGCATCAATATTGCTCGTTCGATTGGCCCTGCCGCCGGCGGCCTGCTCCTCGCAGCCTTCGGTGCGGGTATTACCTATGGCGCAGACGTCGCAAGTTATATCGTCGTGATCGCTGCCCTTGTCTGGTGGCCGCGGCCCAAGAATGGCAACGATGCGTTGCAGGAAAACTTCTTCGGCGCATTCCGAGCCGGGCTTCGCTACACCCGGTCCAGCCGACTGCTACATGTAATCCTTCTGAGAGCAGCAATCTTCTTTGCTTTTGCCAGTGCAATCTGGGCTCTTCTTCCTCTCGTCGCCCGCCAATTGCTGGGTGGCGACGCCAGCTTCTACGGTATTCTGCTTGGTGCGGTCGGTGCCGGTGCGATCGGCGGTGCCCTGGTCATGCCGAAGCTGCGCGAACGCCTGAGCTCGGATGGTCTGCTTCTTGGCGCTGCGCTGATCACCGCAGTCGTCATGGGTGTCCTTTCTCTCGCCCCGACGAAGATCGTCGCCATTATCGCTCTCCTGTTCCTCGGTGGTGCTTGGATCACCGCCCTGACGACCCTTAATGGAGCAGCCCAGGCTGTTCTTCCCAACTGGGTGCGTGGACGCGGCCTTGCTGTCTATCTGACCGTATTCAACGGAGCCATGACGGCAGGCAGTCTCGGCTGGGGTGCTGTGGGCGAGGCCGTTGGCATTCAGATGACATTGCTTGTCGGTGCAACCGGCTTGCTCGTCGCGGGGCTCATCATGCACCGCGTAAAACTCCCGGCTGGTGACGCCAACATGGTGCCGTCCAACCACTGGCCCGAACCACTGGTCGCCGAGCCTGTTGCCCATGACCGTGGTCCTGTCCTGATCCTCATCGAGTACAAGGTAACGAAAGAGCATCGTTCTGCCTTCCTGCGTGCTATCGATCACCTTTCTAACGAACGCCGCCGCGATGGTGCCTATGGGTGGGGTGTAACCGAAGACTCCGCAGATCCGGAAAAGATCGTCGAGTGGTTCATGGTAGAATCCTGGGCCGAACACCTTCGCCAGCACAAGCGGGTTTCCAACGCTGATGCCGACCTGCAGGGAAAGGTTCTGACCTACCATATTGGTCCGGACAAACCCGTTGTTCGTCACTTCCTGACGATCAATCGGCCAGGGGCGGGGTAAATAATAATGGAAAGGGCGGCTTCAGCCGCCCTTTCCATTACGCCGTTTGACGCAATAAAGTCGAAACTATTGATGCAATTTTTATCAGGCGGGTTTCGCTGGACGCTATAGCCACACTGCATGATACCATCGCTGCAAACACATGACGCAAAAATCGCGATCCCAACTATGAAACTGCCCTCTATTTGGGAAAACTTTCCCGCAATACCAGCTAATCGCATAGCGCCCAACTGTTTCGCTTAGCGTTCATAAGTTCGAAGTTGAAGCTAAAGTCCAAGTATCCGCATTGAGTGGGCCTGCGTTTCATTTCCCTTCAAGGCGAAGGGAAGTCAAAATTAGCTTTCTCATGAGCCATCAGTCATTAGTTCGAGCTAATCACTGGCACCGTTAGCTTAGCCAAATACGCATTATGCACCTTCCCTTAAACAATCACGGAGCTAGTGCCCTTGACTGACCGAGATGGGGCCGGGAGTGGACTGGCGGCTTTCGGCTGGTCCAAGCGTGATTGCTGCCGTTCGTCCGGGACGGCAAATGCAAAGCTTATGGATTGGGCTCGCTGGACCGTACCGTCTTTATTGTCGGACCTGACGACGCGACGATATTCCAGATCATCTCAACATCATCGTTTTGAGCCGGATGCTATCGTACCAGCTGATGTTCTTCGCGTCGGGAGTGAAGCCGGTGAAGAATGCGCCTTGACGTCGTTCTCACAACTGCAAGCCCCACTTCGAGTTGTCGTGCTTCAAGGTGTTGACCAACAGCCGCACATCATTGAGCGCAGGGTCGATGGGGTACCCCAACGCTTTAACTTCCGCCTCAAGCTCGAGGTGATCCAATCGATCCTTCCCGACCCACTTGAGCGCCGACAGCTCCCAACGATGGTAGAAGCTGATGACGAACGCCTTCCGGAGTGCGGCAGACGCTCCTTCGGCTTCCTCTACGCGATGAGAGAGGATCTGCTCTTGGTCCCAAATAACCGCGCCGTCTTCGTCGCGCTCGCCGATCCATTGCCGCCCATTTCGAGTTCTTGCTGGTATGCAAACGCGTCATCACGCTGCCGGTCTATAACCTCATTCAAGGCATCCTGAGCCGCCGAGTAGCTTTTGAGTAGGATATTCATACCGTCTTGAAAAACGAAGCCCTGCGCGCTGAATGTAAGGGGAGCCATATTCTACTCCTCTTCGCTGGGACGTATCTGCTTCCGTCGCGGCACGGTTGGAATAACACACTCGCCATTGTCCCCCTTGCCATCTCTTAAGCGGGGGTCCTACGCTGAATAGCCGCAGCGAGAGCGGTGGCGAACCATGTTGTCAACTCGGCGTTAATGGAACCCAATCGGTAAACGTCATGCCGGGCGACAAACCTGTTCGGCAGGTCTATCACCAGCTGGACACCAACGACGTGGCCATAGTGATATTCGGGATGGACGCTGTGTTCGAGCGTCATGAGGGTGAGCTTGCGGATATCGTCCTCGAATGACGTATTCTGAACCCGTTTGGCTTCCACCACCAGCAAGTTTTCGTCCTGCTTGTGCATATGATGTACGATAATGTCGGGTCGGATTTTCTTAAGTCTTAGCGCGCCGGCTTCGTCATTCCAGGCAATCTTTTTCTCTTCCGCCTCGCGCCGTGTCCATTCCGGACTGGCCCGCCAACCGGTAAAGTAACGGTCTATCTTCATCGCGAGTTCAGTGGTGATGGAGATTTCCTCCGGCCCCGCTCGCACAAGATCGGCATCTTGTAGGAGGTCTGCAAGAGCTTCGGCGAATGCCGAAAGAATTGCGCGAGGATCGTGTTCTGCCATAATAGCGCCCATCATTAGAAACCAGCGTATCAGCCGCCCGAGACGGCTGAAGAGAAGCAGCAAATCGAGACGGTCACGCGCGGTTCCGCTTTATTACGACGAACTGCCGTTGAGCCACAGCAGCAATTCGGTGCCTCCGCTAAACACAAAAATCAGGGCGACGATCGCTACCAACGCACCAACAGCTAGGGCCCCGTCCGCTTGGATGACAAGCTTTTCGCCACCGCCGAAGCGCAGACTGCAGTGCTTGCCGGGGCGGGGTACGCGTGCCACGCCTAGTCGTCCTCCCATTCGCTCTGACGCCGTATCTCGGCATCGGCGTGCCTGATGACCTGCTCATAAAGCTGGCGCAGCGGCGAATTCGGCGGACACTTGACCAAGGCCTCTTCCGCCGCTTTCTTCATGTTAAGATCCTGGGGGAACGGCTCACCTGCTGTCCCGCTGCGCGGCCCGGCAATCGCCGAGCAGAACAGTTCCGTCAACACCATTTTCTTCGTTTTTACACCGAACTGCCGCGCCTGCTCGAAAAGCCGGAGCAAGAAGGCCGGGTAACGGAAGATGAAGGAGCTGTCGGCTTCCCGCAGAATCGCAGCGATATATTTGAAGTCGTCCAGTTGAGCCGTCTCCAACCACTCGTCGAGGATCGAAACAAGCTCGTCATCGAAGGGGGCAAACATGGCCTCAAACGCCGTCCGCGCGCTATAGTCCAGCAACCACACGTCGTTGCTGGCACCCCTCCACCAGTTCGTGAATTCCATGATGAGGTCGCGTGTATATGGCGTCTGCCTGAACGCCAGACGGCTTTGCAGCCATGGACCGTGATTGACCGCCCTGAAGACCTCATCATCCTCTCGGTGGCCAGCTGCGGCCTCAAGACGGGCGATAAAGAACCTCAGCACCCGGTGTGGAATCCTGCGGCTGAGCGCGGTGAAAAGGATCTGTACCCAGTGCCCTTCGAGTTTAGGCAGGTCGGCAAACTTGTCCAACAGGCGGCCAAGTTCATCATCTGAGAGAAGGTCCAGCGGGATTTCGTTCTGGAACGCGAACAGCACCGCAACATCATCCGCCATGCGTTCGGACGTTATGTTCAGGTCCAGAATGAGGTCCTTGGCTGCTTCGGGGTTATTTTTGGCGAGTTGCCGTATAGCCCTCAAAGCTCTCAGCGTGATGTTTTCGCTGTTGTGCGCCAGCAGTTGCCGTACGATGGCGATATCACTAGGTTCGGTGTTTTGCTGGTCATACACGCGAAAGCCCACCGCGTTCGCAGCGATAGCTTGGAGCGGCTCTGGGGACGAGTCTGCAAAGCGGGCTACGACCTCGCGAAAGGCTGTCGCGTCAGCACCAAACAGGTAACTGAGGGCCACGGCGGCGTAGTTTGCGATCATACCTTCCGGGTCTTTCTCCGCTTCGGCAATGATCGTGCGGCAGAGCTCCGTGTCAGCGGCCAGCAGCTTGTCGACAAGGACATAGGCGCTTCCGTTATCCAGTCGCGATCCCCGGCTGAGGTCGCGCAACCGGGCCCCCACAAAGGCGACCAGTTCCCCTTTGTCAGGAAATTTGTCGATCAGCTCAAGCGTGAGGGTATCAAGGGAGGACTTCCACGTGGCTTCCCCATCTGCCCGCGACACGAGCCGCGCATGCATGCCGTAGCCATCCGCGAGAGCGCGATCCGTTCTCGCCTCAAGCGTCATGGAGAAGGCATCAATAATCTCGTGCGCCAGTTTTGACAGCTCTGCCGGGCCATGCCCCGCCTGCCACGCCAACGCCCGCTCAAGCTCAAGCTGAACCGCGGAATGAAGGGGATTGGCCCTAACCAACGCAAGCAACTGCCGCATGGTCTCGGCGAATTGCGCCGTCCACTGCTTGCGGTTCATTGGGCCAGGGTCAGCACCCATCATGCCCATGGGAAATCTTATGGCGATCTGAAGCGCCTGGGCGGCCTTCGCCCCGACTGCCGGGTCTGTGTTGGTGAGAAGAAAAAAATCAGCGCCAGCACGCGTTCCCGTAACGGGCGAATTCCTTCGGGATTGATGAAGAAGGGGCGAAAAATCAACTGCCGTCTGTCCGGCTCCGTCTCGTGGCCTTCCGTGCAAAGCACGCCCGACAGGAAATCGAGCGGGTTGGCGTGATGGGACCAAGCATCCTTCTCCTTTGCAAGCTGCAGCCCAAAATCGACCACGCCCTCAATGTAGGCCAGCGGCTTCTTGGGCTCGGGCTCCGTCAGTTCCTTTAAGATACGGATGGCATGTTCGGTGTTCGAGTTCTGAAGCGTAGTGTCATCCCGGCCAAGTTCCCACAACAGCTCCAGGGCACGCTCAAGGTGATCTAGGTTGTAGGCGGCATACTTGCAGATTCTTGCCAGCTTGGGCGTGATGTTGTCTTCGGCGACTTTCCTCTCGACGAAGTCCAGGCAACGCCGAGGCTGGTAAAATGCGATGTCGGCAACTGCATCGAGTTGTGGGTCCCATGGCTCATTCGAGGGGTTCAGCTTCGCCCATACCCCGTCCAGCAGGCGGCTCTCTCCCACGTCGCCATTCTTGCGACGCCAGTCGAGACGCGCGAGGTTGATCAGCAGCTGACCCTTCAGTCGGTCATCAATGATGTCGAAGACCTGCTCAGCATAGCCGGTCGAACTGCCGTCGAAAGCCACGCAGCGATCTTCAATCAGATAGTCTGCAAGAACGTCGGGTGACAGACGATAGGTTTGGCCGCGCCGGAACAGCACGCCGGCACGCGCCAAGGCGTCAAGCAGCCGCTTAATCTCATGAAGTGGCAGGTTGGCAAAGGTAGCATAGGCCGACCAGGTTTCGTCGTCGTTAAGGGCGACCGGCTGCAGCAGCGCGATAAACCTGACAAGGGCGCTGAGGTGCGGCGCATCCTCGGGGCGCCCCACGTGGCCGGCGGCGACTGCGTATCGCTTCGCAGCAGGTATCGACCTCCGAGACAAGGAGCTTCTCTCGTCGTCGCTCGCAGAAAACGCGATCTCGGACTTCCGACCGGCCGCCGCCAAGGCCGGGTTCGAATATCCAGTCATTGAAGGCGGGGATTTCATTGTCACGGCCCTGTTGACGTCGCTTGGTACACTGGACACCACCCACTCCGTCAGCAATCCACGTGTGACCATCAATGGTGACACGGCACGCATGGACGTGCTCGTGGAAGCCCAGCACGTTCCTCGCAGCGATCCCTCGCGTTATTACCTCATGAAGAACCGCTACGACGTCGAGCTGGCTAGAAGCGGCGACGTCTGGGTCATCACCCGCAACACGGTCGACAATGTCTGGCGGATGGGTGATCTGACTGTTCTCTCTGATATCTAAGCTTCCCATGCAGGTGACGTCAATGAAATGGCGGCGGATTCTGTTCCCGCCTCCATTCTCACGCGGAAGGACCGCTGTTGATACAAACATGCAGCCACCTCAGACCGCTCCATGTCCTCATTGGAGATGCCGTTAGAGTGGACCCTATGACGAGACGAAGGCGCGAAGCAGTCGTCGCATCAGCACACGTGCCTAGGTTCTTGAGCCTCAATATGCTTAGACAGTTTGCACAAAAATGCTTATATACCACGCGAATTTGCGCCAAACTTTCCGGAACACAGTCGCCCTCTCAGTACAAAGCGGTCAGTGGATAATCATTTCGTTACAAACTTTAATGGGAATTGTAGACATCGACGCTACAATCGAAATAGGAAAAATTGGCCTCTTATCGGCATTTTCAAAGGAACGTTTTCTCACAACTTCCCTGTTTGTACGCAGCAGAAAACTGTAGGTAGTGGATTCAACTTCAATCACGGCGTATCTACTTTGGCCTGCCCCTTGCAAACGAAAACGTGAAATTATTCAACGATGCACTGCCGCCAGAGCAATGGCATCGGCCACCTCCTTGCAGCGATTTGACAAAGTGGCCGTAGCCACCCGCAGGTGGCTGCTGGGGAGAATTGAAAATTTGGCTCCGGGATGAACAGCTATGCCGCGCGCCGCCATTGTCACCATGGCAAAGGGCTCGGACGAAACGCAAACCCAGGCGCATAAGCCTCCGCCAGAAGCTGCTTTGACATTTCTTTCCCGCAATGCCGCAACAAGGTTGCCGCGTCTTGTCTGGTAGATTGCCCGCGCCTGGCGCAATGTTTCGTGTGTTGCTTCATCGCGCAGCAGCCAAGCCGCGGCTGCCTGCAGGATACGGCTTGTCCAGCCTGCGCTAAAGCTGCGATAAGACTGTATCTGTTCAACGATCGCCCGCGAACTTGAAAGCACAGCCAGGCGCAGATCAGGGCCATGCGTTTTTGAATAAGACAAAATGTGGATGACCCGGTCGGGATAAAAACGGCCAAGCGAATGCCTCGGGGACTCGCTAATATCGGCAACGCCATCGTCTTCAACAATCAATGTATCCGTCTCACGCAAAATCTCGGCCAAGCGCTCCATGCGCTGCGGACTGACGCTTTGGCCTGTGACGGAATGAACACGTGGCTGAAACAGGAAGGCGACGGGCCGAAATTTCAGCGCTTCCTCCAGCGATGAAGGTGTTGGGCCCTCATTATCGCACGTCACGGGAATGATACGCACACCGCGATCTTCCAGAATATCCAGCAAGCGCATCCCGGTGGGGTCTTCTACCGCTACGCTGGCGCCCGGAAGGACCAGAGCGTGTATCAGTGTATAAACAGCATTGTAGCCACCATTTGTTGCAAGGAAGGCTTCCGGCTCATAGGGCCAGGTCTTTCTTGCTTCGATTTCCAGTTCGGGAAGGATGCGGCTGCGCTCATAGCTATTAAGATTTTCAGCCGAAGCACCATAAGCCATGGCCTGGGCAAGTTGGGGCAGCAGCGTGACATCCGGCACGGCGGCAGTGAGATCCAACGCGCCCTTTCCGTAATTGCCAACACTCGCCAGACGCGCCGGCTGCGCCATAAAACGGTCACCGCTGACCCATGTCCCATTGCGGCCTCGCCCGCTGATAATCTTTTGCCGACGTAACTCATGCCATGCATGCGAAATGGTTGCAGGGCTAATTCCGAGCGCAAAAGCAAGATCGCGGATGGCCGGGAGCTTGGTTCCCACGGGCAATGCACCCCCACGGATTAATGCGCTGGTTTCTATTGCAATACCGCGAATTGTCCGGTCTTTCAGCTTTTGAGCAAACCAGTCGGCGTCCCGCGCTTCATTCATTTCATCACCCATTTTTAAATGTTCAATAACGTAATAACATTTGATCACCTGAATTTGAACATTTAACGTGAGGTGGATAAGAATAATTTGTGAGTGACTGTCTATGCCGATTACCCTCCGTCTTGCTCTCCGGGATTGGGATTATATGACCCCTCTAGTTCTTGGGGACGTGACCTCACCAAGACTGGAAATCAAGGTTGATCGTGTCGGCACATTGATCCCTCACGTGGGAAAGAGCGATGCCTATGACGCTGCCGAAGTGTCTTTCAGCCGTTATACTCAACTATGCTTTGAGGGCGATAAGAGCATAGTCGGCATTCCGAATTTCATCATGCGAGGTTTCCGGCACCGCTGCATCATCACGACTAAAAACAGTTCAATTTGGAAACTGGCTGATCTTGCCGGTAAACGTATCGGCGTCACCGGCTGGCGTGACTCCGGCAATACATGGACGCGGGCAGCACTTCGCAGGGAAGGCGTAGGTGTTGAAGATGCGATGTGGTACGCGGGCAGGCTGACAGCGGCTCATCCAATTACCGATCGTCTCGATGGCTTTGGCCGCCCCGGAAGGATTGAGGCTACACCCGGCGAAAAACCCATGGTCGACCTGCTGGTGGACGGCGAACTCGATGCGATCTTCACGCCCTTTATGCCGGATGGCTTTTTTTCTGATAGTTCCCCGTTTCGGCAGGTGCTTGCTGATTTTCGTGGCGCTGAACGCCGTTATTTCGGCGAGGTAGGCTATGTGCCCGGCATGCACCTTATCGGCATCAAAGCAGATATCGTGGCTGAGCATCCATGGATCATCGCCGAGCTTAGTAACCTAATCGATGAATCCCAACGTGTCTGGCTGAGCAAGCGTCGTAAATATGCCGAGACAACGCCATGGATGTTCGATGAGCTTCTCCGGAGCTCCTCCGATCTGCCGACCGGATGGGATGCGAGCGGCTTTGCCGAAAATCACGCGATGATAAACGGCTTTGTCGACGAACTTTATACCCAAGGGATTCTCCCGCAGCGACTTTTGCCGGAGGTAATTTTTCCGCTCGATACTGATGGCAGTGATACCAGCATTGCTATTGCAAAAATGAAAATGAATACAAAGGGGAATGAACATGTTGCATAAAAATTTAGCCTGTCTCGCACTGGCGAGTGTAATGATCTGCGGCTCTGCTTTGGCGCAAGAAAATGCCACCAAGCTTCCGCTAAATGACGAGCTCCACGCCAAACTGCCCGAAAATATTCGCTCGGCTGGAAAAATGATAACCGTTAACAATGGATCGTTTCCTCCCTACGAGATTGTAACGGGTACTGAAATGAGCGGCGCAAGCGCGGACCTGACGGATGCGCTGGGTCAGATACTTGGCGTCAAGATCGAACACGCAACCGTTGGTGGCCTGCCGGCTCTCCTCGCCGGTGTCAATTCGGGTCGTTATCAGTTCGCGTTCGGCCCGGTCGGTGATTTCAAGTCGCGGGAAGAGGCCAATGATTTTGTCGACTGGGTTCAGGAATTTGTGGTTTTCGCCGTGCAGAAGGGCAATCCGAAAGCGATAACTTCGCTAGATTCCGCGTGCGGGCAGCGCATTGCTGTGATGGCGGGTGGTTCGGCTGAAAAGGTGATCAAGGTTCAGGCTGAGAAATGCAAAACGGATGGCAAGGAGCCGATTGAGGTTCAGTCGTTTACCGACCAACCAAGTTCCATTTTAGCAGTGCGTTCGAAGCGTTCCGACGCCTTCTTCTCGTCGCAAGCACCGCTTACCTATTTCGTTACCCAAGCCAATGGTCAGCTTGAATTGACCGGGGTTGGTCAAAAAAACGGTTTTGAGAACCTCTACCAAGGCGCGGTTGTGCCGAAAGGCTCGCCGCTCGGGCCAGTTCTGCGTGATGCTATAAAAGTGCTTATGGACAACGGCACCTATGCAGCGATCATGAAAAAATGGGGCCTTGAGAACAATATGCTCAAGGAGCCTGGTATAAATCTTGGCGGGACATTGCCGAAATGAGCAGAGTTGATGAAGGATTGATGCCGCCCGGCGGCGGCATCGGAAAGGACGTTGCCGAGGCCCACGTTCCGTTTCCAAAAGGGCGCTTTGCCGCCTGGCTTCTGACCCTGGCAGTTGCAGCCTATTGCGCATGGTCGGTCGCCATGAACGAGAATTTCGGATGGCCGGTCGTTGCGGAATATTTTTTCGATCCGACCGTGATAAGCGGGCTTTACGTCTCGCTCGGCCTGACGGTTGTCGCGATGGTGATCGGCATCGCCGTCGGCTTGCTCCTTGCTGTTGCAAGAATGTCGAAGGACGGGCTGGCCAAGTCATTGGCCTCGCTTTTCATCTGGTTCTTTCGAGGAACACCGCTGCTTGTGCAGCTGATTTTCTGGTACAATCTCTCCACACTGTTTCCCACAATATCGATCGGCATTCCGTTCGGACCCACCTTCATGAGCTGGGATACCAATTCGGTAATCAGCCCGATGACTGCTGCGATCGCAGGACTTGCCCTGAATGAAGCGGCTTATATGGCCGAAATTATTCGCGGCGGCCTTCTATCGGTCGACCGGGGACAATTTGAAACTGCGGAGTCCTTCGGCATGACGCGTGCCCGCGCGCTCCGTCGCATCATCATACCTCAGGCTATGCGTTCAATCGTTCCGCCGACCGGCAACCAGCTGATCAGCATGATCAAGGCAACGTCGCTTGTCAGCGTTATTGCGATGGCGGATCTGCTTTATTCCGTTCAGTCAATTTACAACCGTACCTTTGAAGTTGTTCCAATGCTGCTTGTTGCTGTCATCTGGTATCTTCTCATCACGTCGGTCTTGAATATCGGGCAGAGTTATATCGAACGCTATTACAGCCGTGGCGACCGCCAATCGGGAGCCGGTAAGGCGGCGCGGGACGACGCTCCAGCGGCGACAGCCGTGCCTTCCCGTAACGTGGCGCAGCAGGAGATGGCACAATGAACGCAATCGTCGATACAGCTCCGCTTGTTAGAGCGCGAAATGTGCACAAATCTTATGAGCAACTGGAAGTTCTCAAAGGCATTGACCTTGATGTTGCGCCGGGTGAAGTGGTGGTCGTTCTCGGGCCTTCGGGCTCAGGTAAATCCACCTTTCTGCGCTGCATCAACCATCTGGAATCAATCAATCGGGGGTCGATTGAAGTGGATGGCGAGCAGATAGGGTATAAGCTCCACAAGGACCGGCTGCAACGGTTGTCAAATTATTCCATCGCCCTGCAAAGACGCAAGATCGGCATGGTTTTCCAACAGTTCAACCTCTATCCGCACATGACAGCCTTACAGAACATTATGGAGGCACCTGTTGGTATTCATGGTGAGAGCCGCAAAGAAGCGGCTGAAAACGCGCGAAAACTTTTAAAGCGGGTTGGCCTTTCGGAAAAGGCAGACAGCTATCCGCGGCAATTGTCTGGCGGACAGCAACAGCGCGTAGCTATCGCCCGTGCGCTGGCAATCAAACCAAAGTTGATGCTCTTTGATGAGCCGACATCTGCACTCGATCCGGAACTTGTCGGTGAAGTGCTGGCGACCATGCGCGATTTGGCAGACCAGGGGCTGACAATGATCGTTGTGACCCACGAGATCGGGTTTGCCCGCGAAGCGGCTGATCGCGTCGTGTTCATGGATGATGGCAAAGTGGTTGAGCACGGAAAGCCGGAAGATGTTCTTGGTAATCCTCAGCACCCGAGAACAAGAAGCTTCCTTTCGCGCTTCATTTAGCCTATCCGCATCGAAAAAGCGCCACCCGTTCCAGGGTGGTTTTATCTCCAAATCACCGGAATGATCATGACACCTGATAATGACTTTGCTCGCCTTGCCGATTTTGACTCGATGAAAAGCGAACTGACCCGGATCCGGCATCACCTTCACGCCAACCCTGAGCTTTCGTTCGAGGAGACCGAAACTGCGCGTTTCGTTGCAGAAAAGCTTGAGGCTTGGGGATATGAGGTCACCCGCAATGTCGGCGGTCATGGCGTGGTCGCCCGTCTGACCGTAGGCGCCGGAACCAAGAGCATTGCCATTCGGGCGGATATGGATGCTTTGCCGATCGAAGAGCAAACCAATCAGCCATATGCCAGCAAGTTTACGGGAAAGATGCATGCCTGCGGTCACGATGGCCATACGACAGTATTGCTGGGAGCAGCCGAATATCTCGCGCGGACACGCTGTTTCAGCGGAACAGTGAACCTCATCTTCCAACCTGCCGAAGAGGCAGGAGGATGGAGTGGTGCGCAGGCAATGATCGCCGATGGTCTTTTTGAACGGTTCCCCTTTGACGCGATTTTTGGCCTGCACAATCATCCGGGCGCACCGGAAGGGACATGGTTGATGCGCTCAGGTCCGCTTATGGCGGCAGCCGATACTGTCGAGATAAAGGTTCACGGCAAAGGCGGTCACGCCTCGCGCCCTCATCTGACAATTGATCCGGTCGTGATTGCCTGCAATATTGTGGTTGCTCTCCAATCGGTCGTTTCCCGCAATATTGATCCCACGCAAACAGCGGTTGTAACGGTCGGAGCGATACATGGCGGGGAGGTGGCAAATGTCATTCCCGAAAGCGCAAGATTGCTTATCACCGTAAGATCTTTTGATCCGAAAATCCGTGACCTTCTGGAGGCGCGCATCACCAAACTGGCAAGTGCCGTCGCCGATGGATTTGGAGCGAAGACGGATATCAATTATACGCGGGGCAACCCGGTTGTCGTGAATTCGGAAACGGAAACCGGATTTGCGCGGACCGTGGCCGAGGAATTGGTTGGCGCGGATAAGGTTTCAATCTGCCCTCTTATTCCGGGCAGTGAGGACTTCTCACATTTTCTGCAACATAAGCCGGGAAGCTTCCTGCGTCTTGGCAATGGCGTGAATTCGCCAATTTTGCATAGCGACAAATATGATTTCGCGGATGAAAGCCTTACCGTCGGCGCAGCAATGTGGGCGCGGCTGACAGAGCGATATCTAGCACAATATTAAACCTGGTGTCTGGAGGAGGCCTGTCTGCGTGCTCAGACGATGGCTTTCAGTCCAGATCCCTTCAAGACGGTGGGATTAAAAGTTAGCTTTCCAATGAGCCATCGATCTGCTCCTTGATAGTTGAGCTAAACAAGTTTGCGGTGCTAGTGATTGCTGACCAGTGCCATTGAATGACCGAGATAGAGCCGATCGCGGACTGTGTACTTTTGCTAATCGCAATCAATCCCAGACCCTGGGAGTGTGACATTCCAACCTTGCAGAAACAGATGCATTCTAACTTTGCGGGTACAACTGCTTGAGCATAATGCCTCCTAAGGAATGCCATGAGATATTGAACTTGCTACGGTTATCACTAAATGATGACAGGGTGGCATAAGTGCGCGTGATACGAGTCTTGATACCCTGCTCGATCTGGACGGCCAAACAATGTTTGTCGGCGAGACGTATTGGGTCAAATTCGCCCTCAAAGCAGTTACGGCCACGCCACAGAGGGAGCGTCCCCCCGGCCTGTTCTTGTACGATGTATTCAGCATACCAGTCAGGCCAATTGACATCGTATTCACCTCCCGTCCGCTTTTCGTGTTCGCCATGGGCAGCACCGGCCCGGCGAAGCGTCGCTGCCAACTCAGTTGCTGAGCTGAATGTCGTGGCTCCTTCAATGCGTCCCGGAAAACGGACGGTAATTTCTTGAAGTAGCCAGCCGCGGCAAGCTTCCCCAGCGCCAGACACATTTGCAAGCCTTAAGCAGACCGGTCGAGACTATTAGATGACCGCTGTCTATGGTGGCACTTCACTGGCATCTACCGCGTCTTCGCCAATGACCTTTACTTCAACCAGCCATTCCGTTTGGCTCACTATGTGTAGATAAACGCACCGGCAGTTTCGTTCTCTGCATCGATTTTAGAATGAGTTTCTTTTACGAAAGGCAATTGATCCTCTTAGACTTGCTCACAGTCGGTAAGAGGAAAGCGTCGCGTGGGAAGCATAAAAATTCTCGGCCTATCAGGCAATGTCAAACAGCCATCGCGCACGGCGTCGGTTGTCAGGTCCGTTGTTGCGGCCATCGAACAGCACTTCTCTGTGGAAGGTCGTGTGATTGAACTGGTAGATGCGGCGCCGATCTTGTTTCGGGCGCTGCGAGCCGATCAATTGGATCACGCGGGCAGAGCTATCGTCGATGCGGTGGAAGCCGCGGACATTCTGGTTGTTGGTTCTCCGGTCTACAGGGCGTCCTATACCGGAGCGCTCAAGCATCTGTTCGATCTTGTTGACTTTCGTGCATTGAGTGGAAAAAGGGTCGTTCTTGCCGCGACCGGCGGTACGCCTTTGCACGGACTGATGACGGAGCATCAGTTGCGGCCGCTGTTTGGATTCTTTAACGCTCTGACCGTTCCAACTGCAATTTACGCAACCGAGAGTGATTTTACCGGGCATGCACTGACAAGTGCAGCTGTAACACAACGCATTGAGCGCGCTGTGGCCGAACTCATCCAACTCATCCCGAATACCGACGCTGGGGGGCGCAACGCTCAAACGAGCCATCACCCCGAAACCGTATAGGCAATTTTATTTTGGAGCTATGAACTCATGTCACTGAAGCAAAACGAACCAGTCAAATTCGCTTATTGGGTACCCAATGTTTCGGGCGGGCTTGTCATCAGCAACATCGAGCAGCGAACAGGCTGGGATATCGATTACAATCGTAAGTTGGCGCAGATCGCGGAGGCCAATGGCTTTGAATACGCATTGAGCCAGATTCGTTTTACGGCGGGCTATGGCGCTGACAACCAGCATGAGTCCGTGTCGTTCAGTCATGCGCTTCTCGCTGCTACGACCAAGCTGAAAGTGATTGCAGCGCTGTTGCCCGGACCTTGGAATCCCGCGCTGGCGGCCAAACAGATTGCTACCATCAGTCATCTGACCAATGGCCGCGTTGCCGTGAATGTCGTCAGTGGCTGGTTTCGTGGTGAGTTTGCCGCTATCGGCGAACATTGGCTTGATCATGATGAACGCTATCGCCGGTCGGAAGAATTTATCCGCTCACTGCGCGGTATCTGGACCGAGGACAACTTTACCTTCAAGGGCGATTTCTACCGCTTCAATGACTACACGATGAAGCCAAAGCCGGTTGATCCGCAGCCTGAAATCTTTCAGGGAGGTTCTTCCCGCGCCGCGCGCGATATGGCAGCACGGGTTTCCGACTGGTACTTCACCAATGGCAACACGCCGGAGGAAATACGCAAACAGGTGGATGACATCCGCGCGAAAGCAACTGCCAATGGTCATTCGGTCAAGATTGGCGTGAACGCTTTTGCTATTGCGCGCGAAACCGAAGAAGAGGCGCGCGCCGTCCTTGATGAGATCATCGCCAAGGCCAATCCTGAAGCGGTGCAGGGGTTTGCAGATCAGGTAAAGAATGCTGGAAAGGCCTCACCGGAAGGCGAAGGCAATTGGGCGAAATCGTCATTGGAAGACCTTGTTCAATATAATGACGGGTTCCGTAGCAATCTCATTGGAACACCAGTGCAAATTGCCGAGCGTATCATCGCGTTGAAGGAGGCTGGAGCAGATCTCATTCTGCTTGGCTTCCTACATTTCCAGGAGGAAGTCGAGTTCTTTGGCAAGCATGTCATTCCACTGGTGCGTGAACTGGAAGAAGAAGAAAGATTGGCTACGGCGGTCGCTGCCGAGTAGCAACCCGAAACACCTGACTGGTCTTTGATAGACGTGAAACGCCGACCGGTATGATCTGGTCTGTGAACAAGATCTTATGCCTGCCGTTCTGTCGAACGAGATATTGCTGGAGAAGTCTGATGAATTCGATGAACCGCGTACTGGGAGGGCCAGCCACCGCGTATTTCCCTGCCGATGTCGCGGCAGAGCGCTGGGAATTGGACGGCCCTGGCGAAGAGGCATATGCCGCAGCCGACATCGCTCTCGGGCTCGAGGGTGTGAGCCTATCCTTTGGCGGTGTGGTTGCTCTGGAGAATATTGATCTGGCTGTGCGCCGGGGAGAAATAAAAGCTATTATTGGACCCAATGGCGCGGGCAAGAGCTCGCTCATTAATATTATCAGCGGTGTTTACAGGCCAGATCATGGCCGTGTCAGGATGGCCGCTAATCGTTTTACCAGCGTGCCCACGCAAAAACTGGCTCATCTGGGAATTGCCCGGACATTCCAGAACCTGGCTTTGTTCAAAGGTTTGAGCGTCGTCGACAATGTAATCTCGGGGCGGGCATATAAAGTCAGGTCGACGTTTCTTGGACAGGTATTGGGTGTTGGCCGGTCGCGAAGCGAAGAGGCGGATGTACACGGCCGGGCGACCAAGGTTCTGAATTTCCTCAATCTGACCCATGTTAGCCACCGTCTCGCAGGCAGCTTGCCCTATGGCTTGCAGAAGCGTGTTGAGCTCGCCCGTGCACTTGTCGCCGAGCCGGCAATCCTTTTGCTTGACGAGCCGATGGCGGGAATGACTGAGCCCGAAAAAGCCGAAATGACAGAGTTTGTTCGGGCTGCCAACCGTGAGCACGGTACGACTATTGTTCTGATCGAACACGATATTGGCGTCGTCATGGAACTCTCCGACAACATCGCTGTCCTCGATTACGGCCGGAAAATCGCCGATGGAACACCGGAAGAAATCGGCTCTGATCAAAGGGTAATTGATGCCTATCTCGGCATTGCGGCAGAGAATATTGGTGGCGAGGGAATCTGATGTCCGGGTTCGACTGGCAGTTCTTTCTTGAAGTCTTGATCGGAGGCCTGCTTTCCGGCGTCATGTACTCGCTTGTCGCGATTGGCTTTGTGCTGATTTACAAGACGTCAGGCGTCTTGAATTTTGCGCAGGGAGCGATGTTGCTCTTTGCTGCTTTGACTTTTGTCAGCTTGGTTGAACGAGGCGTGCCATTCGCTCTGGCACTGATCATCACTTTTGCCGTAATGGTCGCCATCGGTATTGCCATCGAGCGCGTTGTGCTCAGACCGTTGACGAACAGGCCGCCTATGACTTTGTTCATGGCAACTCTGGGTCTATCCTACGTTCTCGAAGGTGCGGCGCAGTTACTATGGGGCACACAGGTCCATGGTCTCAATCTTGGCATTGACGATGTTCCTTTTGAAGTCGGCGGCATCTTCATTAGCCAGTTCGATTTCTTTGCGGCGGCAGTTGCCGCGGCCCTGGTGTTGTCCTTGTCGATCTTCTTTCGCTATGCCCGTGTCGGTCTCGCGTTCCGCGCAGTGGCAGATGATCAGTTTGCGGCGCTTGCCGTCGGACTGCGTTTGCCACGGATATGGGCAACCGTCTGGGCTGTTGCCGGCCTCGTCGCTCTTGTCGCCGGACTGCTGTGGGGCGCGCGGCTGGGGGTGCAGTTCTCGTTATCGCTAGTTGTTCTGAAGGCGCTTCCAGTACTCGTCCTGGGCGGATTCGACTCCGTCCCTGGAGCTATCGTTGGTGGACTTATCATTGGAGCGTCAGAAAAGCTTGCGGAGGTCTATATCGGCGAATATTTCGGCGGCGGCATCGAAAGCTGGTTTGCTTATGTGGTTGCCCTGGCTTTTCTCCTGATACGCCCTTCCGGAATTTTCGGGCAAAAGCTGGTGGAAAGGGTTTAAGGATGCCTGTTGCCACCCTCGAAGTCTCAGCACCTCTTCGCATGTTGCATTGGCTTTATCCTGTTCTCCTGTTGGGTTGTGCCTATCTCATCATTCCCATCATCGGTACAAACTATCTTTTCGAGGCAATTCTTCTGCCCTTTCTTGCGCTCAGCCTTGCTGGTGTGGGGCTCAACATCCTGACCGGATACGCCGGGCAAGTGTCTCTTGGCAGCGCAGCTTTTCTTGCAGTGGGTGCCTTTGCGGCGTACAATTTCAATCTGCGCGTCGAGGGCTTGCCGCTGATTGGCTGCATTGTTCTTGCGGGTTTTGCAGCAGCGGCGATCGGCATTGTCTTTGGTCTGCCGAGCCTTCGTCTCAAAGGTTTTTATCTGGCGGTTTCCACTTTGGCTGCACAGTTTTTCGTGCAATGGGCGCTAACCAAGTTCAACTGGTTTTCCGATAACTCCGCTTCCGGCGTTATCGATGCGCCACTACTTTCCGTAGCTGGTGTTGCATTCAACGGTGCCGTCCGCCGCTATCTCTTTTCTTTGACGGTCGTGACGCTTCTGACGTTATTTGCTTATCGGCTGGTCTCGTCGCAGACAGGGCGCAATTTTATCGCGGTGCGCGATAATGAAGCAGCTGCGCGGATTATCGGCGTGCCCGTGTTAAAAACCAAGCTCGTGGCGTTTGCGATTTCGTCATTCATTATCGGCGTTGCCGGGGTGCTCTGGGCCTTCACATACTTAAGGACCGTGGAGCCGGCGGGCTTCAACCTTGATCGGTCATTCCAGATACTCTTCATCATTATCATTGGCGGGCTCGCATCCATTCGCGGTGCATTTTTTGGGGCGGCCCTCCTCGTTGTCTCACCGCTGATCTTGTCACGACTTGGATCCTTCCTGCTTGGAGACCTCTTCAACTCCGGTGTGCTGGAAATGAGCCAGCGCATCGTTCTGGGAGTACTGATTATCCTGTTTCTCATTCTGGAGCCGGACGGTTTGGTGTCGCTCTGGGACAGAATCCGAAAACGAACGATCGCTCGCTTGAAAAAGCGTTGATGCATCCGGGGAACCTTCGCTTCCTGCAATGAAATCTCACCTGCAACCAACATTCGATCGGAATCTCACCGGTCAGCGAGAGGAGTATATTCAGAAATGCGCATATTCAACAAACTCAAACGAGCTGCGGTCGCTGCGTCCCTTGTCCTGTCTGTCGCCGTCCCTGCAGCCCATGCGGACGAGCAGTATTTTCCGCTGCAAAGTTACCGTGTCGGACCTTATGCGGCTGGCGGGACCGGCTTTTTCGGTGGGTTCATCGACTATCTTAATCTGATCAATACCCGAGATGGAGGCGTGAACGGCGTCAAACTTACTTGGTCCGAAGGTGAGACGCAGTATGAGGTGGAGCGCGGTGTCGAAGTTTATGAACGCCTGAAAAACAACCCCGGTGTTGCTGCGTGGAATCCGTTGTCCGTGGGCATCGCCTACGCGATGATAGATCGGATTACCCAGGACAAAGTGCCCTTGGTGACCATCAATCATGGTCGTACTGATTCAACAGATGGACGCGTCTTCCCCTATGTGTTTCCGCTGCTGCTCAACCCCTACAGCGAGACATCCGGCATCGTGAACTACATTGCCTCCAAGGAAGGCGGCCTGGATAGTCTCAAGGGCAAGAAAATCGCAGTGCTCTATCACGGATCGCCTTATGGCAAGGAAACCATTCCGATCTATGAGCTTTTGGCCAAGAAATACGGCTTTGAACTGCAGCAGATAGAAGTTCCGCATCCAGGTAATGAACAGCAGGCACAATGGCTGACAATACGCCGGGCGAAGCCGGATTATGTCGTCCTGCGTGGCTGGGGTGTTATGAACCCCGTTGCCTTGAAAAGCGCAGCCAAGGTCGGCTTTCCGGTTGATCATATTGTCGGCAATGTCTGGTCCAATTCGGAAGAGGATGCCATTCCCGCTGGTGATGCGGCGAAGGGCTATACTGCTATCACCACACAGGCGTCCGGCGCTGAATATCCCGTGGTCAAGGAAATCATTAAGACCCTCTACGACAATGGCAAGGGTAATCTGGAGGACAAAAGCCGCATTGGTTCCGTCTACCATAATCTTGGCATCGTCAACGGTATCCTTAACGTCGAAGCTATCCGTATAGCGCAGGAAAAATTCGGCAAACGGACGCTGACGGGCGATGAGGTCCGCTGGGGCTTCGAACATCTGCAACTTGATCCTGCTCGCGTTGAAGCACTGGGAGCCAAGGATCTGTTCCATTCAATTAACGTGACCTGGGACAACCACGAGGGCAATGGCTACGTCACCTTCCAGCAATGGGATGGCAAGAAATGGAATGTCGTCTCGGATTGGATTGCCCCGGATTGGGCGCTGCTCCGGCCCATTATCGAGAAATCGGCAGAAGCTTATGCCAAAGAAAAAGGCATCAAGCTGCGCACGTCGGAAGACCAAGTAACTGCAACCAACTGATATCAAGGACCCGGACGATGCCATTCATCGCTCGTCTGGGTCCGTCTATCGGCGTTCTGCCCAAATACGGGAGGCAAACCTATGGCTGATAATGATCTATTGCTTGTGGTGGATGACGTGCGTGCCACTTACAACCATGCCATCACGGCATTGCAGGGTGTGAGCCTGACGGTCGAGCGCGGCGAAATCGTTGCGCTGCTGGGAGCCAATGGTGCAGGCAAGACGACGACGCTTAAAGCCTTGTCCAATCTGCTTCCGGCGGAGCGGGGCCAGATTTCCGCCGGATCCATCCACTTTGACGGACGTGACGTTTCCACCACAGCGCCAGCTGATCTCGTCCGGTCTGGTCTGGTTCAGGTATTGGAGGGGCGCCACTGTTTTCGCAATTTGACTGTAGAGGAAAATCTCATCACAGGCGGTATTGGCCGCAGCGCACGCCGATCGGAAATCTCCAGCGATCTGGAAAAAATCTATGTCCAGTTTCCGCGTCTGAAGGAAAAGCGTCGGACACTGGCTGGCCTGACCTCCGGCGGAGAGCAGCAAATGACTGCCATCGGCAGGGCGTTGATGTCGCGGCCACGGCTGCTCGTGCTTGATGAGCCCTCGATGGGCCTCGCACCACTTATTGTCAGGGACATTTTCGAGATCCTGCGCAAGCTCAATCGCGATACCGGGCTTGCAATCTTGGTTGCAGAGCAAAATTCCACGGTTGCGCTCAAATATGCGCATCGGGCCCTGATCCTTGTAAATGGGACTGCTGTCTTGAGCGGTTCTGCCGAAGAGCTGCGCAACGGCAGCAATGTGACGAATTTTTACCTCGGTCAAAAGACCGTGCCTTCCGCACCAACCCACTCGTTGACCGCAGTTGGGGCCTGAACCCCTTAATGAGGAGATACCGCAATGACCATTTCAAAAGTGAACATTGACAATGCATCTGAGGCGATCCCGCCGTTCCCTCGAGTGGCCGAACCCGCCCACATCATTAGCAGCGATGCGGAGGCGATTGCTGTTGCAAAGACTTTGGCGGCAACGTTCGTGACAGGATCAGCGCAGCGCGACCGTGAGCGGATCTGGCCGATTGTCGAGCTCGATGCATTTTCCCAGAGCGGTCTCTGGTCGATCAATGTTCCCAAAAAATTCGGTGGTCCCGAGGTTTCCTATGCAACCCTGGCAAAAGTGATCGAAATTATCTCGGCTGCCGACTCCTCTATCGGCCAGATCGCGCAGAACCATCTTGGTGTTGTTGCTGCAATTCGCACGGTGTCAGATGAAGAACAGCAAGAACTCCTGTTTGCCGAAGTGCTTAAAGGCACGCGTTTCGGCAATGCCTTTTCGGAGTTCGGATCAAAACGCGCGGCTGATTTTGAGACCCGTTTTACCGATCATGGCGACTATGTCCTCGTCAACGGTCAGAAGTTCTATTCGTCGGGGCGTTGCTTGCCCATCTCGTGCCGATTGTGGCACTCGATGATCTGGGGCGCGCCTGGTACGCAATTGCCGAACGCGGTGCTCCGGGCTTGACCGTTATTGATGATTGGACAAGTTTTGGTCAGCGTACGACCCTGTCGGGGACCGTCATTCTCAACAATGTCAAAGTGCCGAAGACGCACCTTGTGCCGGGCTACAAAGGGTATGACACGCCAACAGCCGACGGAGCAATTTTCCAGATCATTCAAGTGGCGGTTGATACGGGCATCGCACAGGCGGCGATTGATGAAACAATCAATTTCGTGCGCACGAAAAGCCGGGCCTGGGTAGACAGCGGTGTCGAGCACGCATGGGACGATCCTTACACCATTCAAGCGATCGGTGATCTTACCTTGCGTTTGCATGCAGCTCAGGCGCTTCTGGAAAAAGCGGGTTACGCTATAGATCGGGCCATTGCAAACCCCGATGCTGAAACCGTCGCGGAAGCCCAGATCGCCACGGCAGAGGCGAAAGTTCTGTCCACCGAGATCGCCATTGCTGCAACCAACAAGCTGTTTGAGCTGGCAGGTACACGTTCGACGCTTGCAGAACACAATCTGGATCGGCACTGGCGCAATGCGCGCACTCATACATTGCATGATCCCGTCCGTTGGAAATATGCAATTCTTGGCAGGTATTTTCTCAACGGGGAGAAGCCTCCACTGCATGCCTGGAGCTGAGGCGAATATATACTAGCGGCCGAGCAATGTTGACGATTTGGGCGCCGCAATGAGAGCAGGCGGGTTTTCAGACCGGCCTGTCTCACAACGCAAGGGTCTGAGCAACATGCTTCGTGATTGCTTCTGCAATAAACTCGGCATAGCGGGTTACTTCCGGCACGCCCATCAATTCACCAAACGTGCCTCGTGCCAATGGACCGCCGATATAAATAGTTTCAGCAATCGTGCCTTCAAGAGTAATAGCATGGCCTGTTTTGGCTGTGTGTAAACCCAAACCGATGGGGTCCGTGGCAAGTAGCCCTTGTTGAAGGAGTGATGCAATCAACGGACTCTCCCGCGCGATCGCCGTGTGGGCAGGACCGGTCGTGATCACAACAGCGTCGAAATTTTCCGACGCCGTGTGGGCGCGGAACCTTCGTTTGTAGCTGACATTATAACTGTTGTTTTCGATAGTAGCGGAACGCAGCGAAGCGGGAATAATAGATAGACTGCCCTCCTGTAAACGGCGTTCCAAAACCGCCTCCACCTGTGGTGCAATCCGGAAGCGGTGAACATCCCACAATGATCGTAGATGCCTTACCACCCGCCGCCGTTCCGCTATTGGCAAAGCGTCCCAAATGGACGGAGCTTGATCGCGCAAGGCATCGACAACAGTGTGCCAACTCCATCCATCATTGTTCGCTTCCTCCAATGTCTGTCTAACTCTCCGCACAAGTGAACGCGCAGTGACGTCGTTGCCGAAAGTACCATAGGCATCAGCCGGCGTAGGCGCATGCCCGCGCGACCGATAGCCATGCCGTGACAGGGCAGTGATCGGGCCGCAATGTCCACGCTTGTCGAGCGAGGCAATGATATCCGCTGCAGTAAGGCCCGTGCCGACAACCAGAACTGAATGATTGCGTTGGATGTCGTTCAACGCATCTGGAGCATAGGGATCGGCCACAAAGCGTGGTGCTGCTATGAGATGTTGCAAAGCAATTGGCACGGACGGCAGGGGATGCGTCGTTGCAATGACAATGATATCGGCGTTGAGAATGTTCCCGTCGCCAAGAACAATAGCATAGCGCACGCCTGCGGGGATGATCCCCAATGCCTTGGCCCTGATGTGTTGGACCTGACTGATTTTAATGAAGGGCTGGATATGGTCATGGACATATCGTCCGAACACAGATCGTTGCGGAAAATCATCACCCTTGGCAGTCCGGGCAAGGCTGTCTTCAACACTGACGGTATCATGAGCTAGCCATCGCTTAAAATGACCCGGATCCGCCGACACCATGGTCATTTTGGCGGCAGGAACGTTGATCCGGTGCGCTGGATCGTGGCTGGAGTAGGCGAGGCCGCCGCCCAGTTTTTCGCGTGGCTCTATAACGATAATTTCAATCGCGTCTTGGGAAGTCTGCTGCGCCAGATGATAGGCAATGGTGGTTCCGGAGAAGCCACCGCCGATGATCGCGACGACAGGCGTCACGATTGGCTTGCCCGAAGCGTAGGCGGACGATGATCCCCGGCAACCGTTTCACCAAACGGACCCATATTGACCGACGTTGCACTTGTCCGGATCGCATGATCAAGCGGCAGGTTTGGCAATACGAGTTCACCAAAACGATATGCTTCTTCCAGATGCGGGTAGCCCGAGAGGATAAATGTATCGATGCCAATGCGCCGGTACTCGTCCATACGCTCGGCAACCGTTGCGGCATCGCCGACAAGTGCGGTGCCTGCGCCGCCGCGGACAAGACCAACGCCAGCCCAAAGATTGGGACTGACTTCCAGCTGATCGCGGCGACCGCCATGCAACTGGCTCATTCGCGATTGACCGACGGAATCCATCCGGGCAAACACCTTCTGTGCTGCAGCAATGGTGTCATCGTCCAGCTTGCTGATGAGTTTGTCTGCCGCTGCCCAAGCCTCTTCGTTGGTGTCACGCACAATCACATGCAAGCGAATGCCGAAGCTGACCTTGCGCCCGGCCTTTTCTGCCAGCGCATTGACGCTGTTGATCTTTTCTGCCACCGCCGCCGGTGGTTCGCCCCATGTGAGATATTTATCGATTTGTTCAGCGGCAACGGCATTGGCAGCTTCCGAAGAACCTCCAAAATAGAGTGGTGGATGCGGCGTCTGGTGCGGAGGAAACAGCAACCTTCCGTCCTCAATTTTGAAGTGTTTTCCCGTAAACTCCACCGTCTCACCGCGCAAAACGGCCTTGTAAATATCAAGGAATTCGCGGGTAACTTCGTAGCGTTCGTCGTGAGAAAGGAAAATGCCATCGCCTTTGTTCTCAACCGGGTCGCCTCCGGTGACGACATTGATCAGCAGGCGGCCGTCCGATATGCGATCCAACGTTGCCGTCATGCGGGCAGCCAAAGTGGGTGATTGCAGACCAGGGCGCACGGCCACGAGAAAGCGTAACTGCTTCGTCAACGGAGCCAATGCGGAGGCTACGACCCAGCTATCTTCACAGCTGCGACCGGTTGGCAGTAGCACACCATAGTAGCCGAGTGTATCGGTCGCCTGCGCCACCTGTTGCAGATAAGGAAGATCAACCGCTCTTCCGCCCTCCGATGTGCCGAGATATCGGCTGTCGCCATGCGTGGGCAGAAACCACAGAACCTTGATTTTGTCTGAAACAGTGATGGTCATCGTCAATCCTATCGGTTCAAGCAATCTTGTGCAAAGTTAGGGTGGTGTTGAGTGAGCGGAGAATTTCACGCTTCATTGTCTCGAATTCGGGTGAGGTGCGGTCGCGTCGGCGCGGCAAGTTAATTTCAAACGTCTCAGCGATGCGACCGGGATGTTGTCGCATGACGACAACGCGATCTGCGAGAAACAAGGCTTCCTCAATGTCATGGGTGACGAGCACAAGCGTTGGACGGGTTTCGTTCCATAGATCGAGAAGATGGTCCTGCAGCTCGACGCGGGTGAAGGCATCAAGCGCTGAGAACGGTTCGTCAAGCAGAAGGACGCGCGGGCGTGTTATCAGTGCACGGGCAAGAGCCACTCGTTGGGTTTGACCGCCTGACAATTCCTTGGGGCTGCTCGTACCGTAACGGGAAAGCCCTACCTTTTCGAGGGCTTCTCCAATCCTCCGCTTTTTCAGAACGGTGTCCGGCTCAATGAGTCCAAACCCGACATTGTCGGAAATACTCAACCAGGGGAGCAGTCGCGGTTCCTGGAATACCAGGCCGATGTAGGGATGCGGTTCAGTAATCGTTACACCGTCTACGCTGACCGCTCCAGTCGTTGCATGGTCGAGGCCGGAAAGCAGGCGCAACAACGTGCTTTTGCCACAACCCGAGCCGCCCACGATGCCGAGAATTTCACCGTCATCAATTGTGAGCGTCACATCCTCAAGCGCTTGAGTACCGTTTTGATAGACCTTGCCGATGGCGCTGACCTGAAGCATGTCCTAAGTATCCCGACCGAAGCGATCTTCCCAATGCAGGTAGGGCGCCGTGATTGCCGCAAGCAGGCTGTCCGACAATTTACCGATAACGGCGAAAGTGATAATCGCAGCGAGAATTTGATCGGGCTTGCCGAGTTGCTGGCCGTCCACTAGCAGATAGCCCAGCCCTTCCGAAGCACCCATGAACTCGGCGGCCACAACAAACATCCAGCCAAGTCCAAGACCGGAACGTAGTGCGATCACATAGCTTGGTAGCACTGCAGGTAGAAGAATGCGCCGGATCAATTCAAAGCCGCTTAATCGAAAAATGCGTCCAACCTCGACAATCTTGCGATCAACTGACTGTACCGCACCGCTAACGCCAAGATAAACCGGAAAGAATACGCCGACGGCAATAAGCGCGATCTTTGATGCTTCAAAAATCCCAAGCCACAAAATGAACAACGGCACCCAGGCAATGGAGGGAATGGCACGCAGTGCTTGTAAAGCGGGATCGAGAAGTCGGCGCATGAGCATTGAATAACCAGTCAGTGCTCCAAACAAAGTTCCGATAACCGCGCCCAGCGCAAAACCTGCAAAAACGCGTAACGTCGTTGCGATAACATGCGTAGTGAGTTCGCCGCTTTGCCAGAGATTCCAAAGGGTCTTGATAATATGCGAAGGGGGCGGCATCAGCCGTCCAACCATGAATCCCGTTTGTACGCTCGCCTCCCACAGGAGCGCTGCAAAAAGTGGAAGAAGAATACCAAGCCAAATAGAGTTCGAACGGGGTTTGGTAATGGGTGTCCTGCCACGCTGCGGGTTCAGGGCCTGCGTCAAGCTAATTTCTGTTGCGCTCATGAACCCGTCTTGTCGTTACTGGTTTGTCGGTGCGAAACTGATATCGATCAGTTTGCCAGCGATTGCCTTTACATCGACGTCGGAGGCGATAATGCCAGCTTTTTGTAGGGCAAGACCGGCAGAGATAATTGTTTCCGCTTGCTCAGCACCGATGCGTGAGCGGCTGATGTCGGTCCGTTCTATCTGTTTGGCGATAACGCTTTCCGGCAACTTGGTAGCTTCGATCAGCACGTCCCTCAATTCTTCTGGATGAGCAATCGCCTCGGCCCGGGCTTTCTCATAGGCCGCGATCACACGATTAACGATCGCCGGATGCTCGAGGGAGAAAGTTTCGCTGGTGTTAAGAACGCCCCAGGTGTTATTTTCAGGTTTGCGGTAGAAAAGTCTGGCGCCATCTTCCACCTCTGCTGCGGCCATGAGCGGATCAAGTCCGGCCCACGCATCCACATCGCCACGCTGCAGTGCCAGCTTACCATCGGCATGCTGAAGAAGAACAAGCGTAACGTCCTTTTCAGTCAGACCCGAGTCAGCCAAGGCGCGTTCGAGAAAAATATGGGGGTCTGTGCCCCGTGTCACGGCGATGCGCTTGCCTTTAAGGTCAGAGATGTCATCGATACCCGTATCGGGGCGTGTGACAAGCGCGGTCCACTCCGGGCGCGAATAGACATAAACCGACTTTATCGGATTGCCATTGATCCGGCCGAGAAGTGCAGCCGCACCGGCAGTTGATCCGAAATCAATGGAACCGGAGTTCAAAAACTCCAGAGCCTTGTTCGAGCCAGCAGATTGCACCCAGCGGATAGTAATCCCGTCCTTCTCGAATTCCTTCTCAAGAATCCCTTGTTTTTTGAGCAGCAGGCCAACTGGATTGTAGGTGGCCCAGTCTATGCGTAACTCCGAAATTTCCGCCGCGTTGGATGTAGCGGGCGAGAGAGATAGAGCAACAGCGGTGAGACCCAATACGAGGGACCGAAACGTGACCATCGGCATTATCCTTGTGAGTTGACCGCATATTCCATACGTCGCGGCGTTAGTGGAGACGAACAATAAATTGGTGGCCCACATCCAAGAAGAAATGATTTGCTAATTTGTTTCCTAAGCCGGAATTCTATTTTCAGGATGAAAGCGGCGAGACCGGTAACTCTCTGGGGTTCACGCGGCACGCAGGAGGGGTGGTTTAGGTTTGAACAGCGAAGGTAACTTGCGCGGATTGCGGGTTATCACCAGCGCTCGCGCCAGATCCCGCCGCTTCAGCGTCACCGTGAACAGAAAGCGCAACGCCGAAACCGTGCTGTTGATCGTCGCCGGACCCACACCGTTCTCATGCTGATACAACTGGAAGCGCCGTATGTCTTCGACCATTGCGGTGTCAGGCGTGCGCC
The DNA here is from genome assembly GCA_900471815.1 of Hyphomicrobiales bacterium. Taxonomy (GTDB): domain Bacteria; phylum Pseudomonadota; class Alphaproteobacteria; order Rhizobiales; family Rhizobiaceae; genus Phyllobacterium; species Phyllobacterium ifriqiyense. The sequence goes on along the minus strand of UICE01000005.1, from coordinate 103,810 downwards.
CAAGAAACGTGGCGAAGCGCCGGACATGACGAATGTAGTCCTGCTGCGTATGGGATCCCAGACCCCGCATCACCATATCTTCTCGCATGCGCTGGCGAAGCGGTGTGATCGGGGCATCGTTGGAGAAGCTGGCCATGGAGAGTTCCTCTTGTTGAAAGGAACTCCATCGTCAGGCAATACCAACGGCGTGCCTAGAACTTCAGATAATCACGCCAACCTCACTGCGCTCGCCCTCCCGCGAAGCGGGTTCGTGCATGGGCGTGCAAAGCAGCCATCGCATCGACGCGCGTGCTTAAATTCCTGAACCGTCGAGGTGCTTGGTGTCCTCGCCTTCCCAAGGTGGGGGCATAGAAGTACGATCCAGATTGGCAGAGGGCATCGGCATCCAAAAAGATGCTGGGATTTCATGCGAACTACGCAAAATTTGCTGGGAACGCGCTCCACCGCTCGATACAACGCAGTCATTGGATAGTCATTTCAATACAAGACTTTAATGGGCATTGTAGACATCTGCGCTACAATCGAAATCGGTGAAAAATCGCCTATTATCGGCATTTTCAAAGGAAGGGTTGCTGACAGCTTCCCTATTTATACGCAACAGTAATCTGTAGGTCGAGGGTTCGACTCTAATCAAGATCGCGGGTCGGCGGGTGATTTGAACCCTAAACGCTAAAAGCGTAAGCCAAGTCAGTCGCGTTGACCTCCATTGTCTGAAAGGCGTGCGCTCTGCAGATCGATGATGTAATCCCAAGTCTGACGTCCTTACGAAGGGGCAGGGTGTCCGTTGGGGTGCTGGAGACGAAGTCTTGTGCCCAAGTTTGGAGCTGATTGTCGATATCGCTATATTGCTGCGTGGGCCAGCGCTATGAGATCAGTCCAATCTTGGTCGGATAGAGGAACAGATAGTTGATGGCGATGTCAAACACAGGCCATGCCACCGCTCTCAATTGACTGTCGCCATACTATCGACAACGAGATTGTCGGTAGGGCTTGAAACGTCGCCGAAGCGATTGCTTTGCAAAATGCATCGTTCAACCAGCTGAGTTGTGCTTGGGGAGAAATTGCTATCTCATCGCTCGGTTCGCGCTGACCTACATCAGATCTCGCGCGATACGCTTCTCCTCGAACATCTTCTGGAAGATCTCCGTTTCGCCTTCATAGGCAATGACCGAGGCGCTGATGATCCAATCCTTTTCCGTGCAGGCTATGGATGAGGTTGCGACCGTCCGAACGAACCAACCGGGGCGCTGCATGTCGCAGGTCCAGGTCGAGATGCCGGACATCGACAGCGGGTCATCCGGCGCGATCGACCAGGTTTCCTCACGCAGCTGCCGCGTAGACAGGCCAGTGACAGGATGCTCGAAAAGGCCGGTATCCTCTTGGATTTCATAACGGGTAATGCCGGCTGAGAGATCGCGTACCACCTGCCGCTTCGTTAACGACGGCGATTGCTCAATATATTTCGGTAGTGGATCGGGATTGTCAGGCTGTTTCACGTCGATGAGCTCATGCGCCCCAAGCAGGGGCAGGCCAAGACAGATAGAGGTAATGTCGATCGTCAGACCCGGATCTTGGGGAGGTGGCAGAACCATAGGCCAATAGGCAGTCGACAGTGACAGACGAAGGCGGTGCCCCTTGCGGAAACGGTAGCCGCAGGCATCAAGAACCAGGTTCACAGTCGTGCGTTCACCCTTGCTCATAGGTTCGGGCGTGACATTGCCGTTGCGATGGGCGAGGTTGAGCAGGCCGAAAGTGACGCGGGTTGCCGTACCATCCGGATGGATATCGACAAGTCTTGCGCAGAGATTGGTGGTTTCCGTATCGCATCTGAGCGCCAGCGTCACGAGCGGACGGCCGAGATAATCATGATCTTCGGTCAGCGGCGCGGTCTGAAAGGTCAGCGATCCAGCTTCGTCGACGCGCTGATCGATCGCCAGTTCTGCATCCGGCTTCAGTGTAAACCACTCGCCCGAGGCGGTGCCCGTGTCGAGCGGCGAGCGCAGATAGACTGGGTGCTCCGGCGCGTGCGGGATCGGCATGCCCTCCGTCAAGGTGCCGAACTGCTCGACATAGAAGCACTGCAAGTCAGGCTGCTGCCATTTTCGTTTTGCGATCCAGAAGCCAGGATCGAAATCGCGTCGTGTTGCAGGTTTGATGGCATCGAGAATATAGGCGCGCACCGACGGCAGGTTTTCCGCACCGTTTTCTTCGCCGCGCAGCCAACGGTTCCACCAGGCGATGGCCTCACCATGGAAATCGGCGCGTGGCTTTGGCCAGGCCAAATGCGGATATTTGTGAACCCATGGGCCAATGAGCGCTTTCGCCTTGTCGCCGAGACCTTCGACCGCCTTCAGCGGCGTGTTGCGATAGCCGTCTGCCCAGCCGGCAATGACCATGGCCGGCACGTCGAATTCGGCGAAATTCTCGCAAATCGAACCATGCCGCCAATAATCATCGCGGCTCTGATGCTCCAGCCATTCCTCCATGAAGAAGGGTTCCTGCTTCAGTCGCTGCAGCCACATATCTCGCCAGTCGTCACCGACGATTGCCGGATCTGGTGAACGCGATTGGTAGCCGAGCATGGTTGCCGCCCAGGAAAGCTGGGCGGAGAGGTGGCAGCCGTTCTTGTAGTGGATGTCGTCATTATAGCGGTCGACCGTAGAGGCGATCGATATCACTGCCTTCAGCGCCGGGGGCTTCAGAGCCGCGACCTGCAGGCAGTTGAAGCCGCCCCAGGAAATGCCCATCATGCCAACAGAACCGTTCGACCAAGGCTGTGCGGCGATCCAGCCGATCAGCTCGCGGGCATTGGCGAGCTCGAGCTCGGTATATTCTCCATCGATGACGCCGCTGGATTCGCCGGAGCCTCGTATATCAACGCGAACGCCAGCAATGCCAGCAGCGGCAAAGACCGGATAGGTGGATTCATCACGCGGGCTCGTTCCATCGCGCTTGCGGTAGGGCAGAAACTCGAAAACCGCAGGCACGGGGTCGCTCTCCGCACCGTGCGGCATCCAGATGCGTGCGGCAAGCCGCGTCCCGTCCTTCAGGGTGATCCACTGATTTTCGATGGTGGTGAAACTGCGCTCGGTCATGATCACATATTCCCGAAAAGGTTTAGGTGTTGAACCACACACGGCTGCCGATATAGCCATTGGACATATCATTGCCGATATCATCGACATATCCCTTTAGCGTTTTCGAAGAGGCCATGATGTAGTCGTTAAAAACGGGCAGGATCAGACCGCCATCGTCCCGCACCATCAGAGCCAGCTGTCGATAAAGCACCTTGCGCTTGGCTTCATCGAGCTCAGACCGGGCCTGCAGTACCAATTTGTCGAAGTCAGGGTGCTTGAAACGCGTATCGTTCCAATCGGCGCTCGACAGATAGGAGGTGGAGTAGCGCGAATCCTGGGTCGGGCGGCCACCCCAGAAGGATGCGCAGAAAGGCTGCTTGTTCCAGACACTTGACCAGTAGCCGTCTTCCGGTTCACGCTTGACGTCGATCGTAATGCCGGCCTTGCGCGCGCTTTGCTGGAAAAGGCTCGCCGCATCCACGGCGCCAGGAAAGGCTGCGTCGGAGGTGAGCAATTGAACCGGACGGTCGAGCCCCGATTTTTTGAAGTGGAAGGCGGCCTTGTCTGGATCATATGGGCGCTGCTCGATATCGGTAGGCGCGAGGGCGTAGTTGGAATTGACCGGATAGTCGTTACCAATTGATCCATAGCCGCCTAGAATTTTATCCAGGATCGACTGGCGATCGATGGCATATTTCAACGCAAGCCGCAAATCATTGTTATCAAAAGGCGCCGTATCGCAATGCATCAAAAAGCAGTAGAAGCCCTTGCCGGCATTTCGGACAATTTCGACATTGGGTGCGCGCTGCAGCATCGGGACCGTTTTCGGGTCAATAGTGTTGACGAAATGGACCTGGCCGGAGGCAAGCGCTGTAATACGGGCGGTGTTGTCGTTGATGACGAGTATTTCGACGCTGTCCACAAAGCCGCGCTCAGAGTGCCAATCCTTGGAGTTCTTCTCGAAGGTTGCGCGAACACCGGGTTGGAAAGTTTTCAGAATATAAGGGCCGGTGCCGATGGCGGCCGCAGGCTTGTCGATCCCCCCTTTCGGCTGGATGATAAGGTGGTAATCGGTGAGAAGGAGCGGGAGATCCGCATTGCCTTCTGAAAGTGTCAGCACAAGATCGCCCGCTTTTTCTTCAATACCCGCGATCGAAGTTAGCAGACCGAGAGCCCCCGACTGCGAATTTTTGTCCGCATGCCGTTTCAGTGTCGCGACGATATCGGCGACGGTCATCTTGCTGCCGTCGTGGAACTGCACATCGTTCCTGATCTTGAAGGTCCAGACAGATGCATCCGCTGACGGCGTCCAGGAAGAAGCCAGCGACGGCACGGGTGCGCCTGTCTTGGGATCGGACTCGACGAGCGTATCGCCCCACAGGCGGCCGATGACGAACAATACTGAGGCGCTGTATGTTGCCGGGTCGAGCGCATCGCTGCTAGCGCCACCCTTGAGACCGAGCTTCAGATGGCCGCCGCGTTTCATTTCCTGGGCGCGGGCATCACGCGGCAGCAGCAGCCCCGAGGCAAGGCTCGGTAAAGCGCCAAGCGCGACGGCACCGCCGAGGAAGTGGCGGCGGCCGATTTTCAGCTGTGAAGATTGATCCTTTGAATGCGTCATCGCAGTTCCCTCGTTTTCTATTTTGTAGCGGGGAATGTAGAGGTCGGGTCGGCTCACGCAATTTCGCGACTTGACGCATCTTTAAGCAAGTTTACGCTGGGCTTTCTGAAATGGAGTGGCTGATGCCTTATCTGGTCGAGAACCTCAAAATTGCCTGTGCAACACAGCGTTCCATTTCGCAACTGTGCCGTGCGATAAATATCAACCGGCAACAATTCAATCGATACATTAACGGCCAGACGAGACCGTCTGCCCATAATCTCGCGCGTATCGCCAACTATTTCGATCTCGACACAGCCGACTTTGGTCTCGCTCCCAAGCATTTTCGCGAGCGCCTTCGGAAACCGACCCTCGGCCTCGATGAAAATTCAGAGCTATTAAAGGGGTTCCCCGGAAATCTGACGGCGCTGCGGCGCCATATCGGCTATTTTCAGACCTATCATCGCTCGCCGTCTTGGCCTGGAATGGTCGTCTGCTCGTGCAGCCGCCTTATCGAGCAGAGGGGGCTGGTACATGTCAAGTCAATGGAACGTCTGCGGGACCCTGGAAACGGCATCCAGCAGTTTTCGAAATATGTGGGCTTGGCGGCCTTCTATCGGAACCGGATCTTCATTGCGGAGCGTGTCGTCGGCCCGAACTCCATGTTGTCTCAGACGATCCTCCTGCCCTTCGATCAGTACCAGCGCGTCTATTTGCGCGGAACAACAATGGGAATTTCCTGGCGAAGGGAAAACCTCCCTTATGCCTCACGGATGATCTGGCGCTATGTGGGCGTCGAGCCAGACTTACGCGAACTTCTTGCGCGCTGTGGCCCTTTGCCATTAACGTCGCGCCACCTACCACCGACGGTGCGCTCATTCCTCGCGGATCCGGCTGCAGAAGTATATGCTATGCCAGCAGAGTATTAAGCATCTGATTGTCCGGCTCAGTTGTTCGGCGTAGCCGTTAGGTGGCATTTCTGAGTATCGATGATTATGAATGGCTTAGGAGACAAGCTTCGAAGGCCGATGGTTTGATTCCGTTCAAGGCGGGAGAAACCAAACTTAACTTTTCATGAGTCCACGCATGTCGGAGCTTATCTCTGGTACTTGTTAGTTCAGCCAGGTTCGCATGATGCCCCCCAGTCTTGCAGCTCCTGAGCAATCACTGAGCTAGCGCCTTGGGAGGACTGAGATGGGGCGGTTGCGGACTGGTAGCTTCCGGCATCCAAAATGGCATCGTCAATCCACTTAGATTACTGCGATACTTGGGCGCAAAGTGCATTGGTGGAAACTACGTCTTAAACGTAGAAGCAGATTAATATGGGGATCTTTATACGTCCCACCATCGCCGGGACTATGTCGGTTGGCCGGACGTCGGTCGAGAACTTCGGAGATTACGCGAAGGGCGACTAGTCCGGTTGTCTTGATCTGGCTGCAGACATTGAGGGTGAAACAACGATCCATGTTCGTAACAGCTAGGTTCTGATTTTACAGTGAGTGGACCCTCGACATCGTCAGATCTCAAGAACAAGCGGGCAGTGGTCTGACACCTCTGGTTCGGTCACCACCGTGAAATGCTTAATAGAGACGTGCTGATTCACAAGCATGTAGTCGGCAAACTTGCCTGGTTTCCTATAGTACGAGCTTCGCGTTCCTTCGAACCCTCCGGTCGTGACAAGGTCCATCAGACCGATTTGGGCCAGCACGGCGAACGTCTCGCTTCCCGGCTTAATGTTAAAATCCCCGCACACGATTAGCGGATCGTCCGGCTCCGCGACTTGCTTCATCAGGTCCGCGAGCCTTTCGGCTTGGACACGTCTTTCGGGAGTATCCATTTTTCCGCCGAGATCGCGCAGTCCATGCATGTGTCCGATACATATCGCCCGTTCCCTTGTGTAGTCATAGATGCGGATCGCATGGGCGCACCGCGACCTTGGGTGATCGCCATATCCGTGAGGAGAAAACGACTTATGCACGAACCCTTGTGCTTGCGCCGTGATCGGCAGAGAACGATGAACGAACGTGGCCAGTCCCCATTGCGAGGGAACCGCCTTCTCGCCATCCCAGAGCACACCTTGCGCTGCCGGACAAAATAGGGCCGCATGATCGGGCAAAGCCGCAGCAACCTCGCGGAAGAAATTCGCGCGTTGAGGCAAGATGTGGTCCTCATCCCGATAGGTGAGCCAATCTTTCTCGGTCTCCGGGCTATGAACCACCTCTTGCAGGCAAAGGACGTCAGGCTGGTCGGACTGAAGATACGATATCAACGGCTCATGCAGTTTACCGCCCCAGCCATTTAGACTCATGATTCTCATTTCAACCTGTTCCCGGCATGACATGTCTAAAGGGACTTGGAGAATCAATTCGTCCTGTCCCGTTATTCTCTCTATCTTATCGTCACAGCTATATCATACCCAGGGCTCAGGACTTGGTGGCCACATTGAGCCCTTTGCCGAACGACAGTTTCTGCAAATTAGCAAGCAAACGCAGACGGTCCACTTTCCACTTCTATCACCGACATTTACAGTGACTTTGCTGAACGACCGGTTTTGGGATAACAAGTGCGTCGCCAATGGCTGAAATGAAGGCGCGAAGCAGTCGTTTGTTTGGCTCCCTATCGGTATGAAATGAAGCACCGAGGTGGATTGTAGACTTTTAAGCTACAATCAAAAATGCTCGAAATTTGTTTATTATCGGCATTTTCAAACGAAGGGTTCCTGATCACTTTCCTGTTTGTACGCAGCAGTAATCTATAGGTCTGCGGTTCAGTTCCATTCAAGACCAGCGTTTCGACGAATCATATCCGGCAATCATGAACTCGCCAGCGCTGGCCTAATCCGGTCTCATCGGCATCCGCAGATCCTGACTGGAACACCCTTGTAGGCCGGCGTCCCGGATTTCCTGTCGTAGTCGGCCAGCGCAACGACCTGGTTCATTTCGGGGTAATATCCTGCCACTGAGCCCGGCGGAATGTCATAGGCAACTGCGGTAAACCCAGTGACGATTTTGGCAGCACTTTCGGAAATCGCTTCGATGTCAATCAGGTCGCCGTCGGCAAGGCCGCGCGTTTCCAGGTCCTTGCTGTTCATGAAGATGACATCGCGACGACCGAAGACTCCACGGTAACGGTCGTCCAGGCCGTATATGGTGGTATTGTACTGGTCATGGCTGCGCAATGTGGTCAGCACGAGAGCATCGGGGTCACGCAAGCGGGCGTCCTCATCGAGACCAGGCGCGACGAGAAAATTGGCCTTGCCGGACGACGTATGCCAGACGCGCTCCGCTGCTGGGACCGTGAGGCGGAAGCCACCAGGCGTTTGCACGCGGCTATTGAAATCTTCGAAATCTGGAAAGACGATCTCGATCTTGTCGCGGATGAGGTCATAGTCACCCGCCATCCCCTCCCAATCGATGCCGTACCTGTCACCAAGTGTCGCCTTGGCCATGCCGGCAACGATCCAGGGTTCCGAGCGCAATTGGTCGCTTGGCGGTTTCAAAAAGCCCCGCGACGCATGCACCATAGACATGGAATCCTCCACCGTGACTGACTGGCGTCCTGACGCCTGAATGTCCAGATCGGTGCGACCCAGTACCGGAAGGATGATCGACGTCTTTGCCAGGAGGAGGTGCGAGCGATTGAGCTTTGTCGCGAGATGGACGGCCAGATCGAGCTTTCGCATGCCGGCGAACGTCGCTTCAGTATCCGACATGGCGACAGCGAGATTACCGCCAAGGCAGACAAGTGCTCTCGACCTGCCGTTGATAATGGCTTCGATCGCTTCCACGGCGTTGTGGCCCTTTTCAGCAGGCGGATGGAAACCAAACGCTCTCTCCATGCCATCCAGGAGAGCCGCGTTGGGGATTTCAGTGATGCCGACCGTCCGGTCGCCCTGAACGTTGGAATGGCCACGTAAAGGGCAAATGCCGGCGCCCGGCCGGCCGATATTGCCGCGGAGCAGCAGGAAGTTTGCGAGTTGCTGCACATTGGCCGTGCCATTGGCATGCTGCGTGATGCCCATGCCGTAACAGAGGATGACGTTCTTGGCCTTGAGGTAGACATCGACGGCGCTGTCCAGCGCTTCGAACGTCAGGCCCGATTTTTCAATGATCTCAGACCATTCGGTCTGCTCGACATCGGCTTTCAGCGCATCGAGGCCGGTCGTATGGGTGGCGATGAACTCGCGATCGAGCACGCCGGCTCCACCGGACGTGATATCGACCGCGTCTCGCTCGAAGATGCGCTTCATCAGGCCCTTGAGGGCCGCGAGATCGCCGCCGGTGCGGACCTGGTGATAGGCCGACGCGATCGGTGTCGATGACAGGGTGGTCATCTCGATCGGGTCCTGCGGCGCGGCAAAATGCTCCAGCGCTCGCTCTTTCAGCGGATTAAAGACCACGATGGGCACGCCACGGCGCGAAGCCTCGTGCAGCGTCGTCATCATGCGCGGATGGTTGGTGCCAGGATTATGGCCGAACGAGAAGATTGCGTCGGCGTTGTTGAAATCCTCAAGCGTCACCGTTCCCTTGCCAACGCCGATGGACAGTGGCAGGCCAACGCTGGTTGCCTCATGACACATGTTTGAACAGTCGGGGAAATTATTGGTGCCATAGGCCCGCACGAACAGCTGAAACAGAAATGCCGCCTCGTTCGATGTGCGACCGGAGGTATAGAACTCGGCCATATCGGGATTGGGCAAACTGTTCAGTCCGGCAGCGATGCGAGTGAATGCGTCCTCCCATTCGATCGCAATATAGCAGTCACTGCCATGGTCGTAGATCAGCGGATGCGTCAGACGCCCCTGATCTTCAAGCTCATGATCACTCCAGTCCCAGAGATCCGTCACCGAATGAGAGGCAAAGAATGCGGGACCGACGCGCTTGGCTGTCGATTCCCAGGTGATCGCCTTGGCGCCATTCTCGCAAAACTCAAAAGAGCTTGTGTGTTTGGGATCTGGCCAGGCGCAACCGGGACAATCAAAACCTCCTGGTTGGTTGGCCTTCAACAGGGTAGCCGCACCTTCGGCAATGATCTGCTGGTGTACAAGCGTTTTGGCAACGGCCTTGAGTGCGCCCCAGCCACCTGCAGGTGCGGTGTAGTTTTCGATCCCGTCCGGCCGCTTCTTACTCATTGATGTCTCCCTGCAATCACGTTTCGACCAATCTAACATTCAACGCATCGATGCGAACCTAGACCGATGTATAGGTGTGGGTAGACCTCCATTGAATGTGCCTGCAACGCCATCCGGCATAGCTTGTGGCCAGATCACGATTGGAAATGGAGCAGGATCATGGAAAAGACAGGACCGATCCAGGCCGGGATGGCGCTGGATGCTCGTAGTGGCGGAATTGGGCAGGTCGCGCTGCTGGCGATGGCCGTCGCCGGCGGCATTGCCGTTGCCAACATTTATTATAATCAACCAATGCTCGGCATCATCGAGAGTGAGTTCGGCGGCCAATCCATTACCGGGATGGTGCCCACAGCCACGCAGCTCGGCTATGCGCTTGGTTTGTTCCTGCTGTTACCGCTCGGCGATCTGGTCAACCGGCGCAAAATGATTATCGGCCAGTTCGTGATGCTGGCAGCAGCACTGGGACTTGCGGCATTGGCGCCGTCTGCCTGGATGCTGGTCGCAGCCTCGGTCATCGTCGGAGCCTGTTCGACGGTCGCACAACAGATCGTCCCCTTCGCCGCATCGCTGGCAGCACCGGAAAAGCGTGGCGCAACCATCGGTACTGTCATGGCTGGCGTGTTGTCGGGCATATTGTTCAGCCGTACTTTATCGGGTTTCGTCGGCGAACACGCGGGCTGGCGGGAAATGTTCTGGATTGGTGTGCCACTGGCGCTGGTTGCCGCCGGCCTCATGTTCGCGGTCCTTCCACATCACCGCCCGACTTCGCTCCTGCGGTATCATCGGGCGCTCCAATCACTTGGCCACCTCTGGAAACGCCATCCTGCACTCAGGGCCGCAACTACCATTCAGGCTTCCTGTTTGCCTCGTTCACAGCATTCTGGACCATTCTGGCGCTCTATCTCGCAGGGCCGAAGTTCGAACTTGGATCCGACGTGGCGGGCCTCTTTGGTATCGTCGGTGCAGTCGGCATATTCGCAGCGCCGCTGGCAGGCCGGGTTGCCGACAAACGCGGTCCTCATTTCGTGGTCTGGATCGGTGCTGGCCTGACGATCGCGGCATGGCTCATCTTTGGCGTCTGGGCCTCGATCGTTTCGCTGATCATCGGCGTCGTGGTTCTCGATTTCGGGATACAGAGTGCGCTGATTTCCAACCAGCACATCATCTACGCGCTCGATGCCGATGCGCGCAGCCGCCTCAACACCGTTTTCATGACGGGTATGTTCCTCGGTGGTGCTGCGGGTTCGGCGATGGCAACGTTTGCATGGGGCGAGGGCGGCTGGCACCTCGTTAGCCTGCTTGGCGCGGCTCTCGGGGTCGCAGCCTTCGCGGTCAAGCTGGTTCACCCGCGCGGTCACGCAGCAACAATGGTCGGGAAGTGAGGTCGTGGATATGAAACAATTTCGGATTAGGATCGTCGGCGGCTCGCTCGCCGGTCTCTTCGCCGGCATCATGCTACAGCAGGCCGGCCACGATGTTCGCATCTACGAGCGTTCGAAAAACGGTCTCGCCGGGCGGGGTGCGGGTCTGGTCGGCCAGAGCGACCTGCTGCACATTCTCAGGCTGATCGGATGCGAGCATGTCGCGCGGGTTGGCGTGGTGGCAAAGGAGCGCATCTATCTCAATCATGACGGAAGCATTGCGCAAACCGTCAGGATGCCGCAGACGCAGATCTCCTGGGATGTGCTGTTCGAAACCGTGGCCGCCCGTATCGCACCGGAAACCTACCATCTGGGACGGGGCGTCATCGATGTGCTGGACGGCGGGAGCGGTGCCGAACTGGTCTTCGAAGATGGGACGCGGGAGGCTACCGATCTGGCGATCGGCGCCGATGGTCTTGGCTCTGTGGTGCGCCCCGCCCTCAATCCGAACAACAATGAAAACCGTTATTCCGGCTACGTCGCGTGGCGCGGGCTGATCCCGGAAGCGAGCCTTCCGACAGCCGCCTTAGTGCTACTCGATCGGTTTTCCTTCCATGTCCGGCCTGGCGTCCATATGCTCGGCTATCTGGTGCCGGGATCGAAGGGCGAGATGAACCGTGGCAGCCGGCGTTACAACTGGGTCTGGTATCGCAAAGTACCGCAAAGCGACCTTGCCGCCACATTTACCGATCGCGACGACCGCTCTCATGCGTTTTCGCTGCCACGCGGCGATCTGTCGGACGATCGCCTAACGGCCTTGCGTGCGGATGCGTGTGAAGTGCTTCCGCCGCAATTTGCACTGGCGGTCGAAGCAGAACCCAGCCCATCAATCCACGGCATTTTCGACTACGAGGCGCCCCGCATGATTGGCCGGTCTATCGTGCTAGTCGGTGACGCCGCCTTCGTCGCGCGGCCCCACACCGCGATGGGCGTGTCGAAAGCAGCCGGCGATGTCATGGCGTTGAGCAACTGCCTCGCATCCGAGACTGACCTTCCTATCGCCCTACAGCGGTTCGAGGCCGAGCGCAGCGTGGTTGGCAGGGAAGTTGTTGCCTACGGTCGCCAGCTCGGTGCGTCGGCAATTTGAGCACTTGCAGCTGTCTATCCCTACCTCATGAAACGACCCGCCGGTATTTGCCGGCGGGTCGTTTCATTTAGTACATTTGGATGCCTCAGTGCGGAGTTTTCATCAGAATGAGCGCAGCGTGGATCTGGGAAACGACGGCGGCACCTTCCCCAACTGCGGAGGCGACCCGTTTGGTTGATCCGGCTCTGACATCGCCGATGGCGAAGACATTCGGCAGGCTGGTTTCCAGCGGTAGGGGCTTGCGGGAAAAGCCGCAAAGCGCATCGAAGGCTTGGCCGGTAACGATAAAGCCTTTCTCATCGGTATGGACGCGGTCGCTGATCCAACTTGCATTTGGATCAGCTCCGATGAAGAGAAAAAGATGATGAAGTAAAAGCTGCCGTTCGCTTCCATCCACTCGATTGCGCAGGGTGGCGGATTTCAGTCCGCCGGCGGGATCACCTTCTATCGCATCCACTTCACAGTGCATGTGCAGTTCGACATTGGGGAAAGCCTTGATGCGGTCGATCAGATATTGCGACATCGTCTCTTCGAGCGGGTGCCGGACGACGAGATGCAATTTCTTGACCTGAGGCGCAAGAAAAGCGATGGCCTGGCCAGCCGAATTGCCGCCGCCGACCAAGGCAATTTCTTCGCCCGCGCAGAGTTTGGCTTCTATTGGAGATGCCCAATAGGAGACGCCATTGCCCTCGAAGCTTTCTATGTTGGCGATATCCGGACGACGGTAGTGAGCGCCGGAGGCAATAACGATCGTTCGCGACGTCACTGCCTTTTCGCCTGCGAGCTCCAACGTCAACACACCGGCATCGCGCTCAGGCGCGACCAGACTATCGACCGCGACAGGCAAGATCATTTCGGCGCCAAATTTGAGCGCCTGGTTATAAGCGCGGCCGGCCAGAGCCTGACCGGATATTCCAGTCGGGAAGCCGAGATAGTTTTCAATGCGTGAGGAAGCGCCTGCTTGTCCGCCGACCGAACGTTCATCGATGACGATGACGTCAAGCCCTTCCGAGGCCGCGTAAACCGCGGTAGCAAGGCCAGCGGGTCCGGCACCAACAACGGCGACGTCATAGAGTTTTCCGGGTGAGAGTTCAGGCGTCATGCCAAGGCACGCTGCGGCTTCCGCATCGGTCGGGTTTTTCAGCACGGTGCCATTGGGGCAAACCATAAGCGGCAATTCGGATGCGATGATGCCCAAGCGTTCGATCAGAGCACGGCCTTCGCCTTCGGCGGAAGAATCGAGCACGATGTAGGGAAAGGCACTGCGGGCGAGAAATCCCTGCAATCGTGAAAGTGCGGAATCCCCGGGAGCACCAATCAGAACCGAGCCCGCGCCGGAATCGATCAGACCGACACGGCGCAGGATAAAAGCGCGCATGATAATCTCACCGACATCTGCCGAGCCAATCACCAGGGCGTGAAGATGAGCTGCGTCAAACGCAATCGCGGTGCAGCCGTCCAAGCCGGCCCGTGCGCCCGCCAATGTCGGGCGGCCCGATAGTTGATTGACCTCGCCCGACAATTGGCCGACGCCGTGCGTGGTGACGGGCGCCTCATGCGACAGGCCTTCATGGCGAAAGACATCCATAGAGCCCTCAAGCACCAGCCAGGCAGGTGCCGCGTGATCGCCCACCTTGTAAATAAATTCCCCAGGTCCAAAATGCTGCGGCCCGCCACTGGCAAAACGTTTGGCCGCCTCGACCTGACGAGGGCTCAGCTCCGGAAACATCTGGTGCTGTCTTGCGCTGAGATCCGCCATCAATTTTGCTCCTGGCTTGAAACGGTGGGAAAATGCGTTGCCGATCCGATGGTCTAGTAATAGCGAGGTATGGGGCCACGCTGCGGAGTCTGGTCCGGCAGCTCGACCATGGTCTCGTCGACGAAACACCAGCCCCAGCCCTCGGGTGGATCATAACCTTCAATGATAGGATGCTGTGTGGCATGAAAATGCGCTGTGGCATGGCGGCCGGGAGATTGGTCGCAGCAGCCGACATGGCCACACGCGCGGCAGAGCCTAAGATGAAACCAAGCCTGTCCGGTTTCAAGGCATTCCTCGCAGCCGAGCGTTCTGGGCCGAACCGTTCGGATCGTCGATGTGTGAGAACAAACGTGCGACATGGATTTACTCCTCGTTGGGGTGGATCAGGACTTCAGTGCCTGTTCGAGACAATGGACCAATTGGCTAAAATTTACGGGCTTGCCGAGAAAGGCAAAAGCGCCGCCATTCATTGCCGCCACCCTTGTTTTTTTGTCGCTATAGGACGTCATGAAGATCATCGGCGGCTTTAGTGTATTTTCTTTGTTAAGCACAGCCTGGAGCTCGAGCCCAGTGAGACCGGGCATTTTGACATCTACGAGCATGCAGTCGATTGATGCGCGATCCTGCGCAGCAAGATACTCTTCTGCGGACGTGAACAGTCGGCTCTCGTAGCCGCAGGACAAAACGAGATCGTCAAGCGCTTCGCGGATCGACCGATCATCGTCGACGATGGCTATGACTGGTGTTTTGTACAATTTTTCTGGCCTTCCCGTGTTGGATCAACAGTCCGGAATATGCGCCTTCGAGACCGGCTCTTGTACCATACAAGGGTCTAGGTTTTGCCACTTACAGACCAAGTAGCTCGGCTTTACGAACAAGATCCGCGACCGAGCGTGCCTCCATCTTGCGCATGACATTGCCGCGATGTAATTTGACGGTGATCTCGCTGATGCCTAGTTTGAAGGCGATCTGCTTGTTCATCAAGCCTTGGACGACCGCTGCCATGACCTCGTGTTCGCGACGGGTCAGTGTCTTCGCGAGCTCAGAAACGGCGCCATTGGCCGCAGATTGGAGGCGCACGTCCCGGTCTTTCCCAAACGCCACAGTGACAGCATCAAGGATATCCTGATCCCGGAACGGTTTAGCCAGGAAATCCACCGCGCCGGCTTTCATCGCCCGCACGGTCATAGGTATATCGCCATGGCCGGTCATGAAGATGATCGGCATCTGATTGCCAAGTTTTTCCAGATGAAGCTGGAAGTCGAGACCATTGGCGCCGGGCAGCCTCACGTCGAGCAAAATGCATCCCGGTCGCTTGAGGTCGGCCTTGTCCAGTAGGTCCTGAGCGCTTTCAAATGCCTGCGCCTCCGTTCGGACCGACAGGAAGAGATCGACCAGAGCCTCGCGGATCGAGGGATCGTCATCCACGACGTAAACGACAGGCGTGTCGTTGCTCGTGGTTTTGACGAGCTTTCTGGCATCATTCATGGATAGCCTCCATTGGTACGATCATTTCGAACAACGCGCCGCCATCCGTATGATTACTGGCGGTGAGGGAGCCACCACGGGCTTCGAGCATGCTGCGGCAGATGGCAAGGCCCATCCCGAGACCGGTCTTCTTGGTGGTGCAAAACGGTTTGAACAGCTTTTCGAGAATGTTTGCGCTGAGACCTGGCCCGCTGTCCCAGACACAGACCCGGACAGCGCGGCCATCTGCCGGGTTGATCGATACCGAGATTCGCCGAAGATCTTCCGGCGTAGCGGCCATGGCCTGAATGGCGTTGGTGATTAGGTTGATCAACACCTGCTGCAGCTCGATGCGGACAGCACGGACGCTGGTGATGCCGGAAGCCTCGCTCATCTCGAATGTAATCCTGTTTCTCGAAAGCTCGCTCTCCATCAATGCTTCTGTCTCACTGACAAGATCGGCCAGCGAAATCGTCTCGAGGACGGGCGTGTGCTCACTCAACATCGACCGGGTACTTTGGATGATGTCGCTAGCACGCTGGCTGTCGCGCACGATGCGTTCGGCCGACCGGGTGACCGCCGCTAGATCCGGCGGGTCACGGTCTAGCCAGCGCTGAAGGGTTTGTGCATTGACGACAATTGCACCGAGTGGCTGGTTGAGTTCGTGCGCCAGCGATGCCGATAGCGCGCCAACGGTGGCTGCTCGCGACGCAAGCGCGAGTTCCGCCTGGGCTTCGAATAACGCCTTTTGCGCCATCTCGCGCTCGGTGATATCGAACATGCCAACGATGACCCGTTTGAAGTTAACGACGTCTTCTGGAAACCCGACCGTCAACAAAACCAACCTGGTTGTTCCGTCGCTAGTGATGATGGAGCCTTTTCCTTCAAAAGAACTCTCTTGATTGAATATTGCCACCATCAGTTCGAGAAACGTTGTATCGTCCTGCGCAATATAGCGACGCATCGAGCTGATATTTCGCGCGTCGACGTGGCCGAGGAGTTCAAGGGCGGCGGCGTTGGCGGCGACTGTAGGGATGCGAGCGATGCAATCTGCGATGAAACCGGGATTGTCTCGAGCGTGTGTCCGCAGATCAGAGACGCCGTTTTCACGGAGCTTCATAAGCAGCGCCCGCACTTGAGAGTAGTCACGCTCCCAGAGGGCAACGCGGCTCTGTTCGAAGATTGTTCGATACCGTTCCTCGCTGCTTTGCAGGTCTGCGTTGAATTTTATCAAGGCAAGACGCGCACGCTGGTTTCGAATGATTAACAGGCAGGTGATGACCATTGCGGCGATAGCCACCGTCAGGCGAAGCGCAGCGGCCAGGTCGCCGTGCAGTCCATGGCCTGCGATGTAGGAAATCGCTGAAAGGCCGATGCAGACGCCCGCCAGGAGCATCGTCCCTTTTTCCGTCAGCGTTTCCGCCGACAACAGCAGGGCGATCACATAGAGAGTAGCGAGTGCGCTTTGAATGTCCGTGAATGTATCGAGATAAAAAAGGGTGGCCGCGAGTATAAAAGCGAATGACAGGACCCCGATCTCATAGGGTGCCAGACGTTGTTTTGGGTTCACAAGAACAAACGCGCGCAATGTGCCGATTTTCCAGATGGATGCCGATTGCCCATCAAGCCATCCCGGCCATAAAAACGCAAATCCAAAGTTGGCTATTCCCATGCAAACTTAATTCGCTGGCCGCCAAAGAAGGAAAGGCCACCCCAGGGTGACCGGGATGGCCTTACCGGATTGCGAATCCAAGGTTCGGGAGAGGGGGCACCCAACTTCCAGGGCTGAAGCCCAGCACGCCTTCTCAGGAGGACCGAAGACCAATACCTACCTTCAGTGAGAGAGATGCGAAACTATACCAAGGTGTGGGTTCGACTAACCAAGCATTGGATATTGCGGGGTAGCTGCCTCGTCTAAAAAGTTTCCATCAACTCGCATAACCCCAATGGAGACCATCATGGACCGCACCCTCGCTGAAAAACACCGCAAGTCGCCGCTCGCAACGCCGACCGCCCTTGGCACTAATGCCACAACCGATATCGCCGGCGCATTGACAGCCCTTCTGGCCGATGTCTTCGTGCTTTACCTGAAGACCAAGAATTTCCACTGGCACATGAGTGGACCACATTTCCGCGATTACCACCTGATGCTGGATGAACAGGGCGAGCAGATTTTCGCGATGACGGATGACGTCGCCGAGCGGGCTCGCAAGATCGGCGGCACGACCATCCGTTCGATCGGCCATATCTCCAAAACGAAGCGTCTGCTCGACAACGATGCTGATTTCGTGACCCCGGCCGATATGCTGGCCGAACTGCGCGACGATAACCTCACGCTGGTTTCGCTGATGAAGCAAACTCACAATCTCTGCGATGAACATGGCGACATTGCAACCGCCAGCCTGATTGAAAACTGGGTCGATGAGGCCGAGCGCCGCGCCTGGTTCCTGTTCGAAAGCACCCGCGGCGCCGAGTAAGCATATCGGCCGTCAACGGCGATGCCGGCCGATATGGATTTGGCCGGCTCGAAATCTTGGAGACATCTCATGACAGCGAATTTTCTCTTTCCCGCCGGCAGGTTTTGCTGACCGGCGCCACGATCTCCCTGGCTTTGGCCAAGCCGGCCTTGGCTTCTAATAAGCAAACCTCCCATAACCCAGAAGGAATTGAACCAATGACCACCAGTTTCGTAACCACCAAGGACGGTGTTGAAATCTTCTTCAAGGATTGGGGTCCTAAGGACGCTCAGCCGATCGTGTTCCACCACGGCTGGCCGTTGTCGTCCGACGACTGGGACGCTCAGATGCTGTTCTTCATCAGCAAAGGCTACCGGGTCGTTGCGCATGACCGCCGTGGCCACGGCCGCTCAGCCCAGGTCAACGAAGGTCACGACATGGATCACTATGCCGCCGATGCGGCTGCCGTCTTCGAACATCTTGATCTGCGCAATGCCGTGCATATCGGCCACTCGACCGGCGGTGGCGAAGTCGCTCGCTATGTCGCAAAGTACGGTCAGCAGCAGGGCCGCGTCGCCAAGGCCATTCTTGTCAGCGCCGTTCCGCCGCTGATGGTCAAGACCGCAGGCAATCCTGATGGTACACCGATCGAAGTGTTCGATGGTTTCCGTAACGCTCTCGCAGCCAATCGCGCGCAATTCTTCCTCGACGTTGCGTCGGGCCCATTCTACGGCTTCAACCGCGAAGGCGCGAAGGTCTCGCAGGGCGTGATCAACAATTGGTGGCGCCAGGGCATGATGGGCAGCGCAAAAGCCCATTATGATGGCATCAAGGCTTTCTCGGAGACCGACCAGACCGAAGACCTCAAGGTCATAACTGTCCCCACTCTGGTCACGCAGGGCGATGATGACCAGATCGTGCCCTACAAGGACGCCGTGGAGCTTCAGGCCAAGCTCCTCAAGAACAGCACCCTGAAAATCTACAGGGGCTTCCCGCACGGGATGCTGACCACACATGCAGACGCGATCAATTCAGACCTGTTGGCATTCATTGAGGCTTAGTGGCCTTTAGCTACCAAATACGGGCACGGCGGCACCAGGCCGCCATGCCCACGTATCTCTGCTGGCCTAGGCTGGGAACAACTCTGTCTCGGCACAGAGGCACTGGTTCAAATCCGTTCAAGGCGAGGTGCCATCAAACGTTGGTGGCATTAGGAGCCCGCCCGAACTTACGTGGTCAGTGGGAGATGTCGGCCCCTGAACAGCAAGTACCTCATAGAATGAAGTTGCTGCGGTTATAGACAGGTACGAACCCCAATTTCGCTAAATTGGCGTTCGAGATGTTGGTCTTTTCGGCCGAAGGCACCTCGATCTCGGTCATGAAGGTCGACATGCCACGGTCTGCGCCGTCTTCTAAGCGAGCCTGTATCAAAGCTTGCAGCGCACCTCGGTTTCGAAAGCCCGGCACGGTCGTTCCCCCGCCGAGCCGGGCGAAGGGCCCTGAAGCAAACATTGCTCCCGTTCCCACAGGCTTGGATCGATCACTACACGCAGAAAATTGACGATTTTCGACTCAAGTTCGTAAGCGTGCGATTGAAAGCCGGACCAAATGCGATCCTGCCATTATGGAAAATTCGGCACGCACAAACCACCACGAACATGACGCAAGCCAGGGCGTGGTTAGATGTCTCGTCCGCTGTTCAATTGACCCGCCGTCCGTTTGCGCTTTCGAAAAGATGGGCACCGTCACTGTCGCCCCTGACCGAAATCCTTTGTCCTACCTTAATCTCCGCTGCTCTTGGGAATTCAACGGTGATGAGTTTCTCTGTGCCAGCGTCGAGACAACCGAAAGCTTGGCTGCCCAGCCGCTCAACTGCCGCCAACTCGCCGCTAAACCATGCCTGGTCGGCGTCGCAAACCACCAAATCTTCCGGACGAACGCCTAAAGTGAACGTTCCTGCCATCTTGAGTGATCCGTCATGGATATCGATTGCCGCCCTACCTTCAGGCAACTGTACAATCAGTTAGGTACTGTCGGATGACACAACGCTGCAGTGCAACGTATTCATCGTCGGGCTGCCAATGAACCGCGCAACGAAAAGGCTTGCCGGTTGCCGGTAAAGATCGAGCGGGTGACCGATCTGCTCGACGTGACCAGCGTTCATCACGACAATCCGGTCAGCCAGGGTCATCGCTTCCACCTGATCGTGCGTGACATAAACGGTCGTTGCCTTCATGCGGCGATGTAGCTTGGCGATTTCCAGCCGCATCTCAACTCGAAGGGCTGTATCGAGGTTCGACAAAGGTTCATCGAACAGGAAGGCCTTTGGCCGGCGGACAATGGATGCTGGGGCCGGTTGTACATTCCTTACGTATTTTGCTTCCGCACAACTCAGGACGCCGTTTTAGCGTCTAAGTACAAACAGGCCGATTGAACGGATCGATCTTGAGTCCTAGTCGCCTGACGTGCATGGCGCTTGAGCCGCCGTAGGGTCGATCTAGACGACGAAGTCGAAGCGCCCAAAAAAGCCATCTCCGGTATTCAGCATGTCCAGAAGCAGAGAGTCGTGGGAAAATCCTATCTCCGGCGTTTCGTGGTTCTCCAGGAAAGTAAAGCTGGGTTGTCAAAACGCTTCCGCCTGGACGCTGAACCTTGAAATGGAAATGACGTGTTCGGCCTGGATAAAGCGCTGGCATAATTGTGTGGAACCACCAGCGCCCTTGGGCGTCGGCAAACTGGTGTCCGCGCAATCGAAACCCATACTGGTCGTATTCGCCGTTTTCGTCCGCATGCCAAATCTCAACAAGACTGCCGGGAAGTGGATGGCAGCGATTGTCGACGACAAACCCCGCCACGGTTATCCGCTCCCCGCCGGGCGAACCGGGGAAGAGATCTCGATTGAGCGGCGTGTTCGGCTTGAAGAATGGGCCTGCTTCGCGTTCAAGGGTGAGGCGATCCCCATCGTCGCATGCACGGGTAAGGGGCAGTTCCGGCGCGACTTGCGCGAATGCGCTCCTGCTGGCAGCCTCAAGGAGTGGTAGCGACAAAAATGCTGTCAGAAGAGAGCGTCGGGTCGAGCGCATGATATTCTCCGGTCTTTAGAAAGCCTGATGCGTGCAGCGGTTGACCTCGCGTTACTTTAGGCGCTCTGCAGCGTTTGCCTGCGCCTCTCGGATAAGGCCGGAGTACATCTTCTCCTTGCCCGGGTACCACGGCATGCTGGCGATGGAGGCGAAGGCGGGGATCGTTTCCATATGCGAGACCATTCGTCTGCGCATACTTTCGTCCGGAAGCGGACCTGTCATCGCCTGAACATTGTCGCTCATATGATCAGGATTTGACGTCCCGCACAGGACGCTTGTCACGGCGGGATGAGCCATGACCCACTTCAGGAAGAACTGAGCCCAGGTCGTTGCGCCGAATTCCTGCGCGAAGTCCGGAAGAGCACGTCCTTCCACCACTTTCATCAGCCGCGCCTTTTCGAGTGGAAGATTAATCAGTACGCCGACGCCCTTGTCGGCTGCGGCGGGAAGCAAACGTCGCTCGGCGTCGCGGTTGAAGATCGAATAGTTCGTTTGCACAAAGTCGACATCGCCACGTTCTACGATTACCGTGAGTTGATCTTGCGCCGCGGACTCATGATGGGTCACGCCGACATGGTGTATCAGACCTTCCTGTTTCCATGCCTTCATCAGCGGGATGACGACAGGCGCATTGGTGATGCTGTGGCACTGCATCAGGTTGATCGTGTCTCGCCAGGTGCGCAGTCGCGACTGCCGGAAGCTCTCCTGCGCGTGGCTTTCATCGCCGAGATATTCTCCCGTCGACCACACCTTGTTGGCAAGAAAGAGTTCGTCCGATCCGGGAAATTCCCCCATGAACTGTCCAACACTGACTTCAGCCGAGCCGTAAAGCGGGGAGGTGTCCACCACGCGACCGCCAGCAGCTACGTATCGATTGAAGACCTGCCGAAGGTCATCGCGACGATGACCCGGCATCTTGTCGAAGGTCAAAAACGTGCCTAGACCAAGGACTGTGACCTTTTCACCGGTGCGCGGCAACGCACGGGTCAGAACATCCGGGTTCGATCCGGACCCTGTCGACTTTGAGTTCGTATCCTGAGCATGCACGGTCGCAGGAACGGCTAATGCCAGTCCAGTTGCGGCCGCGCCGACCGTTCCGAGAAAACCGCGGCGGTTGATTTTAGACTGATCCATAAATTTCTCCTCTTTTGCTGTTGTCGGTTTCAAAACTGCCAGCCGGCTGGGACCCAGGCATAGCCACCATCGGTCTTGAGCATTCGGCCAAGGCCGGGAAACGGATAGTGGAAACCAAGCACCGGGATGCGATCAGCGGCGGCCATGTCGAAGATGCGGCGGCGAGAAGCAAGGGCAGTCTCCTTGTCGCGATCAGGGCCCGGCAGCCAGGGATTGTCGATATTGACGACGGGGTGATAGGCAAGGTCCGCTGTCAGCAACAGTTGATCATTTCCGGAATGGACGAGGAAGGTCGCCATGCCGGGCGTGTGGCCGGATGCAACGATCGTTGTCAGGCCCGGCACGATCTCGGCGCCAGCCTCGTACAATTCAACATCCTTCGTGACGGGTTCGAGGCTGCTCTTGATTGCTGCACCGAAGCGCACACGAAAATCCTCCGGCACGGGCATATAGGAAAGATCCGGATCGTTGCGAACGAAAAATTCCCAGTCCGCCTTTGGCAGGAAAACTGTGGCGCGAGGGAAAGCCTTCCCGCCATCTGCGGTTCGCAAATTGCCGACATGGTCTGGATGGGTGTGCGAGATCACCACCGTATCAATGTCTGCGGCGGTGAGATCAATCGCAGCCAGATTTTCGAATATCCGGCCAGCATTTGGACCCATCGTTCCGCCCGCACCGGCCTCGATGAGGATCCGCCGACCTCCGGTTTCAATGAGGAGGGTATTGAGGTTTAGCGTCATGTGGTCATTTGGCAGGAATGCACGTCGCAGCACCTCCTGAAGCTCCGCTTCCGGTGCATCATTTGCATAGACACGTGGTGGACCACCGATAACGCCATCGCTCAAGACCGTCGCACTGATCTGGCCGACCCGAAAACGATAGTGACCGACATTGCCACCAAGGGACGAACTGGACTGGGTATTTGCAATCCCGCTGCCGGCCATGCCTGAGACAAATGTGCTCGATGCGCCAACAACCGCAGAGAGCATGATAGCCCGCCTATTAAGAGTGAACGCGTTCACTGGGATTCCTTTCAAATTACCATTGATGCAGAAGGCGCGTCGGAGCCGTCGAGAATTCATCATGACATCTGCACTTCGCGCTGATAAGTAACGTAAATCAGATCGGGTTGATAAGGTAGGCTTCGCAATGACAGCACTTCGTCTCGATAGCTTCGATGTTTTCGTAGCGATCGTACGCTGCGGTGGTTTTCGCCCTGCGGCGCTTGAGCGCGGTGTTTCTTCGTCCGCATTGAGCCAAACAATCAACGCTCTGGAAGAGACGCTCGGTATCCGTTTGCTCAATCGAACCACAAGGAGTGTATATCCCACTGAGGCTGGACAACGTCTCCTGGACCGCCTCACTCCAGCTCTCACAGACATCAGACTTGCAATTGCCGAGGTTGACGAACTGAGGGACACTCCTTCAGGAACTTTGCGAATCAACGCCCCAGCCCCTGCTGTTGATCATCTTCTGTGTCGCCTTGTGTTCGACTTCATGGAAACATATGGCGAGGTAAAGATAGAGATTATCAGTGACGCTGCCGTAATCGACATCGTTGGACAGGGTTTCGATGCAGGAGTGAGGTTCGGAAATCAGTTGGCACAGGACATGATCGCGCTCCCGTTGGGAACCTCGCTAAGATATGCCATCGTCGCGTCACCGGCTTACATCGAAAGGCAAGGCAGGCCTGCAACGCCGCACGATCTCGTAAATCACGATTGCATCAGGCGAAGGTTCCCTGGCGGCACGCTTATGACATGGCAGTTTGTCAACGGAAGGGAAGAGCTCAATGTCACACCGGAGGGACGCCTGACACTTAGCTCGGCGCACAATGAGCTTCAGGCGGCGTTGGCAGGCAAAGGTATCGCTCATGTTCTGGACCACTATGCGAAACCTCATATTGACAACGGTCAGTTGGTTGAGCTCCTTATTGACTGGCGCCCTGCCTTACCAAGCTGGTTCTTGTATTACCCTAATCGCCGCCTTCCAAGCGCGGCCATGCGGGCGTTTCTCGATTATATGAGGAACTACAAATGGAGCGTCAGCGAATAGTCGCGAGTGCTTTGAGGGCCTCTCCCACGATCTGATTTCCGCAGCCTATCCATGCTGCAGCTAATGTTGACGAGCGGAATTAACGCAGATCATCAATGCGAATTAACAGGTGCCGGATACGTTTACCGGTCGCGTTATAAACCGCGTTGACGATGGCTGCAGTCGCACCAACCATAGCCACTTTACCAAGTCCCTTTACGACCGATATATTGAGCTTGGTATCCGGCTCGTCTATGAAATCGACATCGATTGCGCCAATGTCCGCGTTGACCGGCACGAAGTATACGGCGAGGTCGTTGTTCGGAACCCCGCCGTATCGTGGGTCAGTTTCACCGGCCTCTCGCAAGGCAGCGCCGATGCCCCAAACCACGCCGCCCCTAACCTGGCTTTCCGCCGTGCGGCGGTTCATGACGCGCCCGCAATCAGCGACACTGACAACACATTTCATCCGGACACGTTCGGTCGACGGCTCGACATGGACTTCAGCAAAGTGTGCGATCTAGCTAACAGAAATGGGATACGTTGCCGCCCCGCACCCAATACCTCAAACAGACGTCGCAATTAGTGCGTGGTGCTATTAAAAGCCGACATGGAATTCTGCATGAGCCAGATTCAGGAGGTGTACGTTGCTCAAGATCAGACCTGCCAAACACGGTGATGCAAAGGCGCTCACCCAGTTGATGCATCAATCGAGTGCCTATGAAGGCAACTACGCCAGCATTCTGGACGGCTATGCCATCACGCCCGCCCAGCTAGACGCAGAAGTTTTCTACGTCGCCGTCCTTCAGGACGCTATAGCGGGCTTCTACAGCCTAACGCTAACCGACGAACCGGAATTGGACCTCATGTTTGTTGCCGATCACGCTCAACGAACGGGAATAGGTGCGAAGCTTTTTCAACACATGGTAGCTGAGGCAAAGCGACGTGGTGTTCCTTCAATTAAGATTGTCTCCCACCCACCTTCTGTCGGGTTCTACCAAAGGATGGGTGCCACGATCGTTGGAACTAAACTGCCAACGATGAAGGTGACTTGGGCGCGCCCAATATTGAACCTAGCAATCTAACCTTTCAGAGTAGGGTGCGGATGGCTTATTTTGCAAAATAGACGCAATGAAAGTGGATAGTCGGTATTCCACCACCGCAAATGGACTTCGTTATAGCTATTAAACGACAGCTTTGCGTAACAAGCGATCCTGATTGAAATGGCCGGAATGCGGGCGCAAAGCCATTATCGCATCAGCACGTGTGCTTAGATACTTGAACCTTCAATATGCTTGGGCAGTTTGTACAAAAGTGCTGAGATAGCTCGCGAGTTGCGTCAGACGTTATATCATGCAGTCCGCTATTCAGAATAACTCGATCAGTGCATAATCTTTTAATACAATACTTTAAAGGGTATTGTAGACATCTTCGCTACAATCGAAAATGCCTTAAATTCGTCTATTATCGGCATTTCCAAAGGAACGTTTCCTGACAACTTCCGAATGAGACCTGGTTCCCTGCACGTACCTTGCCTCCGTCGCTATGTTTAAACCAAATGAGTCTTGCAAAACTTTGATACCCGGATAAGCCGGGGCACCATCGCAGGATGCAGACACCTTGCTGAACCCGTTCCACCATCCGTTACGGCAGCTAGGACTGAAAGGTCATTCTAAGGATGGTCTAAGAGCACTCGAAGCAGGATAAAGCCGGTCGATCGATGGGAGAAATTGAGCGCCTTTGCGGGTCAGAAAGTCTTGAAAAGCTTTCATGGCGGGCGACAATGTACGGTCCGTTCTAACAACTGAAAACCATTGGCGGCGTATGGGCATGCCAATGACGTCAAGGATTGCCAGCTTGCCGAATTCCAGTTCGAGTGCAATCGTGTGCGCCGAGATGAAGCCAATACCCAATCCCGCCATTACAGCCTGCTTGATTGTTTCATTGGATGACATCTCAGTGCCAAGATCGTCCAGCCGACCGGGCAGTTCACTTAAGAAAATTTCCAAAGATATCCGTGTTCCGGATCCCGGTTCACGCACGAGAAAGTGCTCCTGGGCGATACGCTCCTTGGTGATATCGCGAAATTTGGCAAGCGGATGATCCGGTGCGGCGATCATAACGAGCGGATGATCCCCGAACACGGTTGAGCGAAGCGGAATATCCTTGGGCGGGCGCCCCATCAGGGCCATGTCGACCGCATGGCTTTTAAGGGCGGCAATCGTCTCGGCGCGATTGCCGATGGCCAGTTTTATGGCGATATCCGGATGCTGTTTGCGAAAAATCGCCATCAACTGTGGTGCGAAATATTTCGCAGTTGAAACCACACCCAGTATCAGGCTGCCAACGCGCAGGCCCTTGATTGCATCGATTTCGTCCTCAAGCAGTCGTAGACGCTCTTCGAGCATCTGCGCTGCGTCAAGAAAGACTAGTCCGGCCAGCGTCGGGCGAAGCCCGTCATTGGTCCGGTCAAACAAAATAAGTGCCGATTCTTCCTCAACAAGCTTGAGCTGAATCGTCACCGCAGGGGGCGTCAGGCCAAGTGCGTTCGCTGCACCGGCTATTGTGCCGTGTCGCCTGATTGCCTGGATGGCCCGCAGTTGCTTCAAAGTCAGGTTGCGCATCCCTATACTTAATTTATTTTACTGAGATAGTAAATATAATAAATTTTACTTAGCGATGTTTTCCTGTTTCGATAGCCCAAGCCTGACAACACGATGATCAGGCCGGGGAGGAATATCATGACAGCGACACTGGAGGCCTTTCTCGCAACCTTTGCCGGTGGAGACGACACCGTTAACACTGCGGTTTCCAAAGTGGTTCGCCGTTTGGCGATAACTGCTGTGGAAATAAGAAATACGATCAATCAAGGCGTGCTTGGCAAGGCGTTTTCACACAATAGTGGCAGCAAGAATGCCGATGGCGATGCTCAAAGGGCGCTCGATATTCTTGCCGATGACATGTTTTTGGAGTCCATGCGGCAGGCGCCGATTGCCCTTTATGGCTCGGAAGAGTTAGCCCATCCCGCACTGCTCGATCCCGACGCGCCTCTGGCACTTGCCATTGATCCGCTCGACGGGTCTTCCAATATCGATACCAATATCTCGATAGGGACTATCTTTTCCATCCTCCCGGTGGTTGGCCAGCCCGACAGCGAGCCTGGCGCTTCGTTCTTCCAGAAGGGCGAACGTCAGCTCGCTGCCGGTTTCTTCATTTACGGGCCGCAGCTCGCACTGGTTCTGACACTGGGAAGCGGGACGCACATCTTCGTATTCTCCTCGCGCCTGGGTACTTTTGTCCAGGCTTATGACAGTGTTGTCATTGCCGACAGGTCGCATGAATTTGCGATCAATGCCGCCAACTATCGTTATTGGAATGAAGCTGTGCGGCTCTATATTGACGATTGTCTCAAGGGAACGGAAGGTCCGCGCGAAAGAGATTTCAACATGCGCTGGATTGCATCGCTGGTCGCTGAAACCTATCGCATTCTCATGCGCAGCGGCGTCTTCCTTTATCCCGGCGACAATCGCAAAGGCTACGGGGAAGGCCGCATCAGGCTGATTTATGAGGCCAATCCCATCGCCTTTCTGGTTGAACAAGCCGGTGGATCGGCAACCGATACGGCGACACGCATTCTCGATCTGATCCCCAAATCCATGCATCAACGCGTCCCCTTTGTCTTCGGCTCATCCAGAGAAGTGGCCCGCATCAGTCGATATCATTCGGAACCCAGCAATATCGGCGAACGCGCGCCGCTGTTCAGCAAGCGCGGCCTTTTCCGGGTCTGAGGAGGAAACATGTCTGCAAAGCATCCCATCATCTCAATTACCGGATCGTCAGGTGCCGGAACCACCTCCGTCAAGCGGATTTTTGAGCAGATATTCCGCCGTGAGAACATTGAGGCCGCTTTCATCGAAGGCGATGCCTTCCACAAGTACGACCGCAACGCGATGAAGGCCAAGGTCGCGGAAGAGGAAAAGAAGGGTAATCCAAACTTCACGCATTTCAATGCCGATGCCAATGAACTGCAAAAACTCGATGAGACATTCGAAGAATATGGTCGCAAGGGAACCGGCAAAACCCGCACCTACATCCATGACGATGCGGAAGCAGAGCTCTATGGCACACCGGCAGGAACCTTTACCGAATGGCGCGGCTTCGATCCCAGCGATCTGCTTTTCTATGAAGGGCTGCACGGTTGCGCGGTAACCGAAGGCATTAATTTGGCCCGGCATGCGGATCTGAAGATTGGAGTTGTTCCCGTCATCAATCTTGAATGGATCCAGAAGATCCATCGGGACCGCGCCACCCGCGGTTATTCCACGGAAGCGGTCATGGATGTCATCCTGCGGCGCATGCCCGATTATGTCCGGTACATTACTCCACAGTTTACCCTGACTGACATCAATTTCCAGCGGGTTCCGATTGTCGATACATCGAACCCGTTCATTGCGCGGTGGATACCCACGCCCGATGAATCGATGCTCGTTATCCGCTTTGCCAAACCGCGGGGTATCGATTTCCCCTATCTGCTTTCGATGATCAATAATTCTTTCATGTCGAGGGCCAATTCAATTGTCGTCCCCGGCAACAAACTTGATCTGGCCATGCAACTCATCCTGACACCGCTGATCATGCAATTGATCGAACGTAAAAACCGGGCATCGTGAGGGAGACACCGATGAGTACCTATACTTTGAGGCAAGAAAATCGTGAAGCTGCCAATGTCCGTGAACGGGATATGACCAACGCAATCCGCGCTTTGGTCATGGACAGTGTGCAAAAAGCCAATTCTGGCCATCCTGGCATGCCGATGGGCATGGCCGATGTGGCCACGGTTCTGTTCAACCGCTTCATCAAACTCGACCCTCTGCATCCGCTATGGCCGGATCGTGATCGGTTTGTCCTGTCAGCTGGGCATGGCTCGATGCTGCAATACGCCTTGCATTATCTCATCGGATATCCGGATATGCCCATAGAGGAATTGCAGCGATTTCGCCAACTTGGCGCAAAGACGGCAGGACACCCGGAGTATGGCCATGCGCAAGGTATCGAGCTAACAACAGGCCCGCTGGGTCAGGGTATTGCTACTGCCGTGGGGATGGCGCTGGCCGAGCGTATGCTCGCGGTACGTTTCGGTGAGGATATCGTTGATCACCATACCTATGTAATTGCCGGAGACGGGTGCCTGCAGGAAGGCATCAGTCACGAGGCGATAGATCTCGCCGGTCATCTGAAACTGTCAAAGCTGATCGTGTTTTGGGACAACAACTCCATTTCAATCGACGGGCCGACATCATTATCGACATCTTTGGATCAACTTGCGCGGTTCAGGGCTGCAGGATTTTACGTACAAGACATAGACGGCCACGATCATGAAGCGATCGCGCAGGCGATTGCACAGGCGAAGCTTTCCAGGCAGCCATCGCTGATTTCCTGCCGCACGCTGATCGGCAAAGGGGCGCCAAATCTGCAGGGAACCGAAAAAACCCATGGTGCTCCATTAGGAGAGGCGGAAATCGCAGCAGCACGCCAGGCCATGGGCTGGGCGCATGCGCCTTTCCATGTCCCTGAAGACATACTGGAAGCATGGCGCGAAGTCGCACGCAGGGGCGCTGATGAACGGCGTCAGTGGTGTGTGAAAACAGCGGCGTCGCCCTTTGGCGATGAGCTTAGGCAAGCGGTGAAGAAAGAAATACCTGAAACGGTTTTCAAGGATTTGCGGGCTTTTCGTCGCCTGCATCTGGAAAAAGCCACCAAAGTTGCCACCCGCAAAGCGTCTGAAATGGTTCTGGGCATCATCAATAATGCCACCGATCTGACCATAGGCGGTTCTGCCGACCTAACCCATTCGAATCTGACGATTACACCTGGCATGAAGCACATTTCGGCGAATGATTTTTCCGGACGCTATATTCATTACGGCATTCGCGAACATGGAATGGCAGCCGCCATGAATGGTCTGGCACTGCATGGCGGGTTTGTTCCCTATGGCGGTACGTTCCTTGCATTTTCAGACTATGCGCGCGGCGCTATGCGCCTCTCGGCATTGATGGGTCAGCAGGTCATTTATGTCAT
This sequence comes from Hyphomicrobiales bacterium, assembly GCA_900471815.1. Classification (GTDB taxonomy): domain Bacteria; phylum Pseudomonadota; class Alphaproteobacteria; order Rhizobiales; family Rhizobiaceae; genus Phyllobacterium; species Phyllobacterium ifriqiyense. The sequence goes on along the minus strand of UICE01000005.1, from coordinate 73,483 downwards.
GACGCACGACTCAATAGGTCTTGGTGAGGATGGGCCGACCCATCAGCCGATCGAACATCTGGCAATGCTGAGGGCCACGCCGGGCCTGAATGTCTTCCGCCCGGCCGACATTATCGAAACGGCCGAGTGCTGGGAACTTGCACTTCGACACAAGGACCGTCCCAGTGTTATCGTCCTCTCCCGCCAAAACCTGTCGATGCTCCGCCAGGCCGACAGCACGGAAATCCGTTCGAGCCGCGGTGCCTATGTCCTGCGGGAGCCGGCGGAGCCGCGCGCCATCACGCTTCTTGCAAGCGGCTCGGAAGTAGAGATTGCCTGCACCGCCGCCGACATGCTGTGGGGCCAGTACCAAATCCCTGCCGCAGTCGTTTCAATGCCTTCATGGGAATTATTTGAGATGCAGACCCCGGCCTATCGCCGGTCTGTCCTTGCCGCAGCTCCGCGCATCGCCATCGAAGCGGCAGCCAGATTGGGCTGGGACCGGTGGATCGGTGAAAAGGGTGCATTCATCGGTATGCAGGGCTTTGGTGCCAGCGCCCCTGCCTCCGATCTCTACAGGCATTTCGGCATCACACCGGAGAGCATCATTGCCACCACACGCAAGCTCATAAGCTAGGAGGAGTATCGACTATGGCCCGAATTACCTTGCGACAATTGCTTGATCATGCTGCCGAACATGGCTACGGCGTCCCTGCCTTCAACATAAACAATATGGAGCAGGGGCTTGCCGTCATGGAAGCCGCTGCGGCCTGCAAGGCGCCTGTCATCCTTCAAGCATCTCGCGGCGCACGGTCCTATGCGAAGGATGTGATGCTGGCCCGGATGATCGACGCGCTTGTGGAGCTGTACCCCGACATTCCCATCTGCTTGCATCAGGATCACGGCAATGATGAAGCCACATGCATGACGGCAATCCGCCATGGTTTCACTTCCGTAATGATGGACGGGTCGCTTGAAGCAGATGCTGCAACGCCTGCCTCCTATGAGTACAATGTGGGTATCACCCGACGCGTCACCGCAATCGCTCACTGGCTGGGGGTTTCCGTCGAGGGTGAGCTTGGCGTGCTCGGTTCGCTGGAGAGCGGTGAAGCCGAAGCCGAGGATGGGCATGGTGCAACAGGTGTGCTCAGCCACAGCCAGCTTCTGACCGATCCGGATCAGGCCGTCGATTTCGTACTGCGCACCAAGGTTGATGCGCTGGCCATCGCCTGTGGCACGTCGCACGGCGCCTACAAGTTTACACGGGCTCCGGATGGCGACATCCTAGCAATGGATGTTATCGAGCAGATTCACCGGAAACTCCCCAACACGCATCTTGTCATGCACGGCTCGTCCTCCGTGCCTCAATCCCTGCAGGACGTCATCAACCGCTTCGGCGGAGAAATGCCGCAAACCTATGGAGTACCGGTCGAGGAGATCGAACGGGGCATCAAGCACGGCGTGCGTAAGGTCAATATAGACACGGACTGCCGAATGGCAATGAGCGGGCAGTTCCGCAGGATCGCCACGGAAAGCCCATCCGAGTTCGATCCGCGCAAATTTCTCAAACCCGCCATGGATGCCATGCGCGATCTTTGCCGCGACCGTTTCGAACGGTTCGGAACGGCGGGCCACGCATCGAAAATCAAGGTGACTGAGCTTGACGAAATGGCCAGACGTTATGCAGCGGGCCTGCTCGATCCCCAAATCGCTTCCGCCAGAGCTGCATAAAGCAAAAATATTCAAGGAAAGGACCACATCATGTCGAGCAATTCGGAAACGGTCACCGGGAAAGAGCGCTACAGGTCGGGCGTTATGGAATACAAGAAGATGGGCTACTGGGAGCCCGATTATGAGCCGAAGGATACGGACATAATCGCACTCTTTCGCATTACCCCACAGGACGGGGTAGATCCGATAGAAGCTGCGGCCGCTGTTGCTGGGGAATCTTCCACCGCCACCTGGACAGTGGTTTGGACGGACCGGCTGACGGCGACGGAAAAATACCGCGCCAAGGCTTATCGCGTCGATCCTGTCCCCAATGGAGAAGGTCAGTATTTCGCGTATATTGCCTATGATTTGGACCTGTTCGAACCGGGGTCGATTTCGAACCTGACAGCATCCATCATTGGCAATGTTTTCGGGTTTAAGCCACTTAAGGCGCTGCGCCTCGAAGACATGCGGCTGCCGGTCGCCTATGTCAAAACATTCCAGGGACCGCCAACGGGAATCGTCGTCGAGCGCGAGCGTCTCGACAAGTTCGGACGTCCATTGCTTGGCGCAACGGTCAAGCCAAAGCTTGGTCTTTCCGGCCGCAATTATGGCCGTGTGGTCTACGAGGCGCTTAAAGGCGGGCTGGATTTCACCAAGGACGACGAGAACATCAATTCGCAACCATTCATGCATTGGCGCGAGCGCTTCCTCTATTGCATGGAAGCGGTCAACAAGGCTCAGGCTACAACGGGCGAGATCAAGGGCAGCTACCTCAATGTCACCGCTGCAACCATGGAGGATATGTATGAACGAGCCGATTTTGCCAAGGAGCTGGGTTCGAATATCGTCATGATTGATCTCGTGATCGGCTACACGGCCATCCAGTCCATGGCGAAATGGGCACGGCGCAATGATATGATTCTGCATCTGCACCGCGCTGGCCATTCGACCTATACAAGGCAAAAGTCGCACGGCGTTTCCTTCCGCGTGATTGCCAAGTGGATGCGGCTAGCGGGTGTCGATCACATCCATGCCGGAACAGTCGTCGGCAAGCTTGAAGGCGACCCGGCAACCACACGCGGATACTACGATATCTGCCGCGAGGACTTCAATCCTATGCAATTGGAGAACGGTGTCTTCTTCGACCAGCACTGGGCTTCACTTAACAAGATGATGCCCGTGGCTTCGGGCGGGATACATGCGGGCCAGATGCACCAACTCCTCGATCTTCTGGGCGAGGATGTCGTTCTGCAGTTCGGCGGAGGCACCATCGGTCATCCGCTCGGCATCGCTGCCGGGGCAACTGCCAATCGGGTCGCGCTCGAATGCATGGTGCTCGCCCGCAATGAAGGACGCGATATCCTGCGCGAAGGTCCTGATATTTTGCGGATGGCGGCGCGCAACTGCCAGCCGCTGCAACAGGCGCTCGAGGTCTGGAAGGACGTGTCCTTCAATTACACCTCGACCGATTCCCCGGACTTCGTTCCAACCGCAACAGCAGCCGAATAGGAGAACACAGATGCGGATCACTCAAGGAGCATTTTCATTCCTGCCCGATCTCACGGACGATCAGATTACCAGGCAGGTACAGTATTGCATCGACAATGGCTGGGCGGTAAGTCTCGAATTTACGGACGACCCACATCCCCGCAATACCTATTGGGACATGTGGGCGCATCCCATGTTCGACAATCCGGACGCTGCAGCATTGATGATGGAATTGCGGGAATGCCGTAAGGTCTATGGCGACAGGTATATTCGGTTGGTGGCATTCGATAATTCCCATGGATGGGAATCGGTGAAGCTTTCATTCCTTGTCAACCGACCTGCCGAAGAACCTGGCTTTCACTTGGCCCGTCAGGAAGGAGAAGGCCGCGTGGTTCGCTACACGACCAGCGCTTATGCAACCGACAGACCGGCTGGGCAGCGCTATGGCTGATGCAACCATGACGCTGTCCGCCGACACCGCGAGCGGGGCCTCTGGAGCGGTCGACCTGCGCGCGCAATATGTTGAGTCCGGGGTCAAGGAAGTGCTTGACGAACTTGATCGCGAATTGATCGGCTTGAAACCGGTGAAGCAGCGCATACGGGAAACGGCGGCCTTGCTGTTGGTGGAACGCGCGCGCCGCAGCCTCGGACTTGCGCACGAGACGCCGACGCTGCACATGAGTTTCAGTGGCAATCCGGGCACTGGCAAGACGACTGTGGCGCTGCGTATGGCAAACCTTCTGCACCGTCTGGGGTATATTCGCAAAGGGCATCTCGTGTCGGTCACCCGTGATGATTTGGTTGGCCAGTATATCGGTCATACCGCACCTAAAACCAAGGAGATACTCAAGAAAGCCATGGGCGGTGTCCTGTTCATAGACGAGGCCTATTATCTGCACAGGCAGGAGAACGAGCGGGATTATGGGCAGGAGGCCATCGAGATTCTGCTGCAAGTCATGGAAAACCAGCGTGACGATCTCGTCGTTATTCTCGCGGGCTATGGCGACCGCATGGATAAGTTTTTTGAGAGCAATCCGGGGTTCCGCTCGCGCATAGCCCATCACATCGACTTTCCCGACTACAGTTCCGATGAGCTGCTCAGGATTGCTGAAACCATGCTGACCAGGCAGAACTATAATTTTGATGAGCCAGGCCGCACGATCATGGCCGATTATATCGAACACCGCCGACGGCAGCCACATTTTGCCAATGCCCGCTCGATCCGCAATGCACTAGACAGGGCGCGCCTGAGACATGCCAATCGGTTGTTCGAGGCATCGAACGGTCCAACGGATTCAACGGCCCTGTCCACAATTACGGCAGAAGATATCAGGGGCAGTCGTGTTTTTGCTCGATCAACCGGGAAGGAAAAAGTGCCATGAGCCACGAGGTATTAATTGCACCATCTGTCCTGTCAGCGGATTTTTCCCGTCTTGGCGAAGAGGTGGAAGACGTGATGGCTGCCGGCGCGGACTGGGTGCATCTTGATGTCATGGACGGGCATTTCGTGCCGAACATCACCTTCGGTCCGCAGGTCATAAAATCCATCCGCAACAGGACCAAGGCCATATTCGACTGTCACCTCATGATTGCACCGGCCGACAACTATCTGGCTGCCTTTGCCGATGCCGGTTGCGATTTTATAACTGTCCATGCCGAAGCTGGGCCGCACCTTGACCGTTCCCTGCAGGCCATTCGCGGCCTTGGGAAAAAGGCTGGTGTGTCTCTCAATCCCTCTACGCCCGAGAGCGCTATCGAGTATGTGCTGGACCGGCTGGACCTGGTGCTGCTGATGACGGTCAATCCCGGTTTTGGGGGACAGGCGTTTATTCCGGCGGTCGTTGAAAAGATCAAACGTTTGAAGGCGCTCATCGGCAAACGGCCGATCCGGATTGAAATCGACGGCGGTGTTACGCCGCTGACAGCGCCCCTTGTCACTGCTGCGGGCGCAAATGTCCTTGTAGCAGGTTCGGCAATCTTCACGGCCGGCGGAAAGCTTGTCTATGCGAGTAACATTTCCGCCATTCGCGAGGCTGCCAAACAGGCAATTCAACACCGGGCTGCCTGAACGGAGAAAAATATGGCTGCAATAGCACCTCTATGCGATTTTGGCTGGCAGGCCGTGGATGCAACACTCCTTGGTGTGGACGGAAGGCGGTATTCGATCCTGTCACAGGCGAAAAACACAGGCCTGGTCGTTGCATTCATCTGCAATCATTGTCCTTATGTGAAGGCGGTCATTCAGCGCATTGTCCGCGATGCCCGCGATCTGAAACAGCTTGGCATCGGGTTCGTTGCCATCAACGCCAATGACCCCATCGCCTACCCATCCGACTCCTATGAAGGAATGTGCACATTCAGTCGAAAGAATGGCCTGCCTTTTCCTTATTTGCATGATGCGGATCAAAGTATTGCGCGTCTCTACAATGCAGTCTGCACGCCCGATTTTTTTGGATTCAACGCGGCAGGAAAACTGCAATATCGCGGGCGCCTGGATGGATCGCGTAAACAGGAAGCCAGTGCCAATCTGCGCCGTGACCTGTTTGAGGCAATGGTGGAAATTGCCGAAACGGGGTCCGGGCCGCGCGAACAATTCGCCTCGGTTGGTTGCTCCATCAAATGGCGTGATAAATAAAATACACCCGAGCCTTTACGTCCATTGGAGCATGTAAGACTCGGGTGGTGGAAATGCCGCCGGTATCGAGGACCGGCGGCTTATTTGGAATATTGTTTGAGATATGCCTCAAGATTTGTAATGTCGGTTTCATCCTTGAGACCCGCAAAGGCCATTTTGGTGCCTTTGACCTTCGCCTTGGGATCATGCAGATATTCGCGTAAGCTGGCACTATCCCATACCAGACCCGCAGCGCCTGCAGCCTTCATCGCTGGCGAATAATTAAAGCCAGGATGTGTGCCTGCTGTCCTTCCAAACAGGCCGTTCAGCGAAGGTCCGACCTTGTTCTTGTCGCTGTCGGCTACGTGACAGGCCGTACATTTTTTGAAAACCGTTGCTCCGGCTGTTGCATCCCCCTCCTGAGCCGTGGCTCCTCCAGCATAAACAATAGTAGCTGACATAGCTGTCAGCATAACAAGATATCGCATGGCATTTCCTCATATTCGCCAAGGGTGCCCTTAGACGAGTACTGGTGCCAGTTTCCATGCACTGTCACCACCATTTTCAGCTGGCCCAATTGACCCCAGCCATTCCAAAACGTTACCTGTGGCTTGGCATAAGTCAATCGCCTCGGGCAGGTAATAACGCCGCAATCTCACATTCCAGGTTTTATGTGGCTGCATGATTGACGCCGGCTTGCAGGAACCGTAACTTGGCCTAGATATTTCTCATCGGGCACCTTGAGAATTCCGGCTGTCATCTTGCTTTGCATTGCCCCTTATTGGGACGTTTGCGGGCAAGGGTAGGATTGAGGGTGCTGAATGGACGTTATCGATCTCGTTTTAACCATTTGCCTCGTGTCGGACCCGTCAAGCTGCCGGGAAGAGCGACTGCATTTTGAAGACAGGGGCGGGATCACCAATTGCCTGTTTTTGGCACCTACCGAAATTGCTAAATGGAGTGAGGAGCATCCCAAGCTTCGTGTTGTCCGATGGAAATGCGTATATCCCACCGGCGAGACGACGTTATAGGATTGTAGACGGCGGGACGGCAAATCGGTCTGGGAGGACATTGTGAGATCATATCGACGACTGGGCTGTGCCACCTTCCTGCTGGCGTTGCTGCTTGGCCTGTTCTTCAGTCAAATAGCTGAAGCCGTTGAGAAGGTTCGCGTGGGCGTATTGCGGTTCGGGACTGTGAACTGGGAGCTGGACACCATCAGGCATCATGGGATCGACAACAAGTACAATATTGATCTTGATGTGCGTTTTTTTGCCAGCGAAGATGCTACCAATGTGGCAATGATGGCCGGTGATGTCGATATCATCGTTGCCGATTGGCTGTGGGTGTCACGTCAACGCACATCCGGCGAGGACATAAGCTTTGCAGCGTATTCCAGCTCTGTTGGAGCTTTGATGGTACGCGATGGCTCGCCCATAAAAAAACTTGCCGATCTGAACGGCAAGAAGATTGGTGTTGCCGGCGGTCCGCTCGATAAGAGCTGGCTGCTCATACAAGCGCTTGCAAAAAAACAAGCGCTTGATCTGCCTGCACAAAACGAGATTGTTTTCGGCGCACCACCATTGCTTGCGGAAAAGGCGGAACAGGGCGAACTGGATGCCATTTTAAATTTCTGGAACTTTTGTGCACGGCTCGAAGCGCGGGGCTTTCATCGCCTGATCAGCACTAGCGATGCTGCAAGAAATCTGGGCGCCACAGGTGCCGTCTCGGCGATCGGATTTATATTCCGCGAGAAATGGGCCCGTGACCACCCTGAGCTTATTGAAGCTTTTCTCAAAGCCAGCCGTGATGCGAAGAAACTGCTCGCCAGTTCCGATGAAGAATGGCAGCGGCTCTCTCCAGTCATCAAGGCGGAGGGGCGCGAGCTGCAGGTGCTGCGAGACCGCTATCGCGAAGGCATTCCCCGCCGTTCCGTCGAAGAAGAAGAGGAGGATGCCGCAAAACTCTATGCAATTCTTGCCGAACTTGGAGGTGAGCGACTGGTCGGACCTGGCAAAACATTGGCTCCCGGAACGTTTTGGAGGACGCAGTGACGGACCCGGCCCTGATCTCCAACTTCCAGACAGGGAAAGGCGGAGGTTCACGACATCATTGGTCGTCGGTCACGATGGGATGCATTTCCTTTGCAGTTTTGCTCGTCGCATGGCACATCGGAGCTTCGCTTTGGCCAAGCCGGTCCCTTCCCGCGCCTCTTCTCGTCTTGCAGGCTTTCCTGCGTGAGACAGCCAGCGGCGACATGGGCTATCATCTGGGCATGACGCTTTGGCGGGTCGCAGCCTCGTTCTTTCTGGCGATGCTGATTGGCTCTGCTATCGGCGTTGCGCTCGGAAGGCACAGAGGTGCTGACCGGTTTTTCAATCCCTGGGTTATACTGTTCCTGAACATACCCGCTCTGGTGATCATTGTGCTCGCCTATATCTGGTTTGGCCTCAACGAGGCAGCGGCTATCGGAGCAGTTGCGCTTAACAAGATTCCCAATGTTGTTGTCACAATGCGCGAGGGCGCACGGGCTTTGGATGAGCGCTATGGCGAGATGGCGAAAATTTACCGCTTTGGCCGAATGGACCGGCTGCGTCATATCCTGCTGCCGCAATTGCAGCCCTTTATAGCCGCGGCGTCCAGATCCGGTATTTCCCTCATCTGGAAAATAGTGCTTGTCGTGGAGCTGCTGGGCAGAGCCAACGGTGTCGGCTTCCAGATCAATCTGTTTTTCCAACTCTTCGATGTCGCTGCAATCCTTGCCTACACTTTGGCATTCGTTGCGGTGATGCTATTGATTGAACTTGTATTGGTGCAGCCTCTTGAACAAACATCCACACGTTGGCGCCGCCACGAAGCTTAAGGTCGACATAGAAGAGAAGTCGTTCCGGTCATCGAATGGCGAAGCTATCACCGTGCTTCAGAATTTGCATTTTGAGGTGGCGCAGAACGAGTTTGCTTGCATTGTGGGGCCGTCCGGATGCGGCAAGACGACGACACTGCGCATATTGCTGGGGCTCGACACCGATTATCGCGGTACAATGCAGCTCTCCGGGCTGGCGCATCCCCGCATCGGAGCGGTATTTCAGGAGCCGCTCCTGCTTCCATGGCGCTCCGTTGAGCAAAATGTCCGTCTCGCGCTGCCGGATCACCTCAAGGACACGAATCTCGATGCGCTTTTAAGCACATTGGGCTTGTCCCGGATGAGAACGTTCTACCCGGGGGAGCTTTCGCTCGGGCTGGCACGCAGAGCGGCAATTGCGCGGGCTCTGGCCATTGAACCTGATATTCTGGTGCTCGATGAGCCTTTTGTTTCTCTAGACGAACCCACGGCTCAGCAGCTTCGTCACCTGCTGATGGGCGTATGGGCGGAGCGACCGACAACAGCACTCATGGTCACGCACAATATCAGGGAAGCCATCCTGTTGTCCGATCGGATTATCGTTCTGTCGCATCGTCCTGCACATGTTATCGGAACCTTCGACATCAAATTGCCCCGCCAGAGCAGAACCGAACAGGCAAAGCGGGATATTCTCAGATCATTCCTCGACAGATTTCCGGATGGAGGAGCCTGACATGGCCGGACCTTCGCGACGTACCTTTTTGGGCACCGGATTGCTGCTTGCCGGCTGCTGTATGCCCCATGCACGGTTTGCCAGCGCAGAGCCGGCCGGAACCGAAGCGCTTCCCGTCAAGGAAATAGCGAAAGGCATCTTCGCATTCACCGGAGCGCCGGAGATGATGAGTACCGCCAATGAAGGCGAAATATGCAACATTGGCTTCATCATCGGCAATGAGGGCGTTGCCGCTATCGACAGTGGCGGCAGTGCGGCAGAGGGCAGAAGGCTCGTGGCGGCAATTCGAGCCAAAACGGACAAGCCGATTCGGTATCTCATCAACACTCATATGCATCCCGACCACATTTTTGGAAACTCGGCCTTTGAAGGCACGGGAGCCGTTATAGTGGGCCACCACAATCTGAGACGGGCATTGGCCAATCGCGGCGATTATTATTTGCAAAGTTATCGTGCGATCCTCGGTCCCGAACTCATGTCCAGCATCAGAATAATTCCGCCTGCGATAACCGTTGCCGGCGAGCAAGAGCTGGACCTGGGCAACCGCAAGGTGATGTTGAGAGCTTGGAAACCGGCACATACCGACAATGATCTGTCTGTATTCGATCAACAGACACGGATTCTGTTCACTGGCGACCTGTGCTTTACGCAGCATATCCCCACAATTGACGGGTCGCTGCTTGGCTGGATCAGGCAGCTGAAGGATTTAAGGGAGATTCATGCCGAATTGGCCGTTCCCGGGCACGGGACTGTTCCGGCACCGTGGCCACAGGCACTCGACGATGAAAGTCGTTATTTCGACGCGCTCGCCAGGGACATTCGCATGGCGCTTGCCGATGGCCGCTCCATGACGGATGCAAACCGGACCGCCGCCCAAAGTGAACGCGACAAATGGCATCTTTTCAACCAGTACAATGAGCGCAATGCAACTGCTGCCTATGCCGAACTTGAGTGGGAGTAGCTGCTTGTTGGTGTTTGCCAGACCATCGTGCCAAGTGGTATGATAACGACTGGCCGGGCACCGCCAACGAAATTTGGTGGAGGCGAACATGACTTGGAATATGAAGCGAACCAAGGGTTGTGCTGCTGTGATCGCGGCGGGATTGCTTTGGGCCATCAGTCCGGCAACAGCGGAAAGCCAGAATGCCAGCGCGCCAGAGGCGGCAACGTGGAAGAGCCTGAAGAGCGATGTTTTCGGGAGCCGGCCAATAGAACAGGGCGAGGGGATCGTCAGAATTGAAGCGCCCAAGCGCGCCGAAGACGCAGCTGTCGTTCCTGTCGATATGCACTTCAAGACAGACAGCAAGACGGGACGCATCAAGACCGTGACCTTGATCGTCGACGAGAACCCGGCGCCTGTCGCCGCGGTCTTTACCTTCGGGCAGAACGCTGGCGTCACCCATCTGGCAACGCGCCTGCGGGTTAATGCCTATTCCTATGTGCGGGCTATTGCTGAAACGGAAGATGATAAGCTGCACATGACGGAAGTCTTTGTGAAGGCTTCCGGGGGGTGCTCGGCACCCGCGATGAAGAATCAGGACGAAGCAATGGCATCGCTCGGTAAAATGAAGCTGCGGGTGTTTCCCTCCAAGGCGCCTGGCTTGGAGCCCTTGACCCGGGCCACGGAGATGCAGCTGATGATCCGCCATCCGAACAATTCCGGGTTACAGATGGATCAGTTGACACGATATTATATCCCGGCCCATTTTATCCAGGGGCTCACCGTCTCCCAGGGCAATCAGCTGATCCTGTCGATGCAAGGTGGTATATCGATCTCAGAAGATCCCAATTTTCGGTTCGCCTTCGACGCGAGGACCGGAGAGGAGCTCAAGGCTGAGGCCCTGGATACCGAAGGCAAAAAATTCCAGGATGAATGGCCGCTCGAATCCTCAAGCCTTTGAGCCGTAAACTTTAAAAGCAGCGGATGTCTGCCTCTGCCTGAGCCCGCTTGAGTTCGCTGATAGCAGCTTTTGCCGGTGCGCTTTCGCGAAAAAGAACACCGTTCTCACCCGGAACCAGCCCCATTTGCTTATAAGTTTCTGCTGCTTCATAGCGCTCATAGGTCACAACCGAGGCGATAACATCGATTGAACAGGAGCATCGCTGAAGGGTGTCACGATTTTCTCCGTTCGCTTTCATGCAACCGTAAACATACTCTGCAACCGCCGGCGTCGGATAATCTGACGCAGCATGTGCCAGCATTGGAAATGCGATTGCTGCGCTTGCTAACAAAATCGGCTTGATGGTTTTCACTCCAGGCATTTTCATACTCCAGCATTCGGCAATGCTAAATATACATTTTCCAGGCTGTTAATAAAAGAGAATATATGGACGAAAATATAATTTAGATGAAAGTATCAAAGTTCGCTATGGGTCAAATATTTAGAATAAATCAGAAATCTTCCGTTTTCTTATGCAATGCGGAAGAATTATATTGCAATGCAGCAAATATAAATTCGATAATCATGCTTGCCTAATGAAATTCTTTCTCCTATCGTCATCTTGTTTCCGGCTTCAAGGACGTTGCCGTCAAGGGAGTGGTGACAGTCTTCGTAGGCCAAGCGAGGTGGGCAGTAACGGTGCCCTCTGCGCGCCTGGCTTTGTCGTGACACGCTGCCGGAAATACTTCCCCATTTGCCTGAGCTAGTGGTGCGGACCCGTATGTTTACTCGGTTTTCGCCGATAGTTCATAAATGTGAACTTTGGGAGGACTAAATGCGTGTACACAGAAATTTAATAGGAATTGCATTGGCTACGACAGCCATGACGTTCTCGTTGGCGGGTGGAGCTCTGGCCAATGACGATCTTCAAGGCTTGATCTCGGATTCCAAGAACTGGGCCATCCAGACTGGCGACTATGCCAATACTCGTTACTCAAAACTCAACCAGATTACCAAGGATAATGTCAAGAACCTCCAGGTTGCCTGGACATTTTCAACGGGCGTGCTGCGTGGCCATGAAGGTGGTCCGCTCATTATCGGCGACGTGATGTATGTGCACGCGCCTTACCCGAATACGGTCTTTGCACTTGATTTAAACAATGATGGTAAGATCCTTTGGAAATATGAGCCCAAACAGGATTCCAATGTTATTCCGATCATGTGCTGCGATACGGTCAATCGCGGCGTCGCATACGGCGATGGCAAGATATTCCTGTATCAGGCCGATACAACGCTCGTTGCACTTGATGCCAAGACAGGTGAAGTCGCCTGGTCGGTGAAGAATGGCGAAGCTGCGGACGGTAGCAAAGGCGAATCCGGAACGTCCGCACCAATGGTGGTGAAGGACAAAGTGATTGTTGGCATATCCGGCGGCGAATTCGGTGTGCGTGGAGCGCTCACTGCCTACAACATCAAGGATGGCAAGCAGGCTTGGCGGGCTTGGTCAATGGGATCGGACAAAGAAACACTGATCGATCCCGAAAAGACAACCCAACTTGGCAAACCTGTGGGTGCCGATTCTGGTACGAACACCTGGGAAGGCGATCAGTGGAAAGTCGGTGGCGGTACAACTTGGGGTTGGTATTCATACGATCCCAAGCTGAATCTCATCTATTATGGTACTGGCAATCCGTCGACATGGAATCCAAGTCAGCGGCCCGGCGACAATCGGTGGTCAATGACAATCATGGCTCGTGATGCCGACACCGGCATGGCCAAATGGCTTTATCAGATGACCCCACATGATGAGTGGGATTATGATGGCGTCAATGAAATGATCCTTGCTGACGGAATCGAGGTAGACGGAAAGCCACGTGATGTCCTCGTACATTTTGACAGAAATGGCTTTGCTTACACGATGGATCGTGCCAACGGCGAGCTTCTCGTCGCTAAAAAATACGATCCGGCGGTCAACTGGGCTACTGAAGTCGACATGGACAAGGACAGCAAGACCTATGGCCGTCCGAAGGTTGTCGACAAGTATTCGACACAGGCCCAGGGTGAAGATGTCAATACAACCGGCATCTGTCCTGCGGCTCTTGGCACAAAGGATCAGCAGCCAGCATCGTATTCGCCAAAGACCAAACTCTTCTACGTGCCGACAAATCATGTCTGCATGGACTATGAGCCCTACAAAGTCAGTTACACTGCCGGTCAACCTTATATAGGTGCGACGCTTTCCATGTACCCGGCTCCCAACAGCCATGGTGGCATGGGTAACTTTATTGCCTGGGATGCTGCAAAGGGCGAGATCGTCTGGTCTAAATCCGAACAGTTCTCGGTTTGGTCCGGTGCACTAGCAACTGATGGCGACGTGGTCTTTTACGGAACGCTCGAGGGCTACCTCAAGGCGGTCGATAAGGACGGCAAAGAACTCTACAAGTTCAAAACACCCTCCGGCATTATCGGCAATGTCACCACCTACGAACATAAGGGCAAACAATATGTTGCCGTTCTGTCAGGCGTTGGCGGTTGGGCAGGTATCGGCCTTGCTGCCGGTCTGACCAAGGGCACGGATGGTCTGGGCGCTGTCGGTGGATATGCCGGCCTCTCGGACTATACGGCTCTTGGTGGCCAATTGACGGTCTTTGCCGTTCCTGAGTGACAAGGACGGACTTGTATACCGTTAGCCACGTTGAGGCGGTCGCTAAAGAAGAACCCGGCCATGCCGGCCGGGTTCTTTGCGGCTCCGACAAACAAATGATCAATCGCAACTGCTGACCGGGCTTCCCAGAGCGCTGGCGAGGTTGCAATGAGAGGTTTCTTGATGCCGATCCGATTAACGATTCTTGCCGTAACTGCCAGCTTTGCTCTCTTGGCAAGCTTGGTCAGTACCCATGCCGACGACAAAGCCGCCGCTGCGGTCGCCTCACAGGACAATGGTAAATATGCCGACAAGGAAGGAAACCCTACATTCAAGATACAGGAAGACGGAACGGTCGATTGGTACACCTATAGTGGATATCGTCGCTTCAATTCCGAATGCAACGTGTGCCATGGTGCAGATGGCGCAGGCTCCTCTTTCGCTCCCGCCCTGGCAAATTCTCTGAAAACAATGACCTATGCCGATTTTCTGTCGATCGTGGCGGAGGGCCGAAAGAACCTGAGCGCCGGGAACGAAAAAGTCATGCCCGCATTCGGCGAGAACAAGAACGTCTACTGCTATATGGATGATCTTTATGTCTATTTGCGCGCACGCGCAGTCGGCGATCTCCCGCGCGGCCGTCCGGCAAAGAAAGAAGATAAGCCGGAGGCCGCAAAAGAGGCCGAAACCTCCTGTATGGGTGGTTAGAATGCTGATGAACCGGGCACAAATTGCAAAAATCGTTATGGCTTTCGCTACATGTGCAGCGATCGGCCTGTCCTTCAATGCGTCTGCCCAAGAATCCGGCCTCGGTTCGGCAGGTGAACTGGTGGACCCCGATGTTTTGCGGGTTTGTTCTGATCCTTCAAACCTGCCATTTTCCGACGATAAAGGCAAAGGTTTCGAGAATAAACTTGCTGAGCTCATTGCAGCCAAGACCGGGCGGAAATCAGTTGCCTATACATGGTACCCGATGGCAACCGGTTTTGTCAGAAATACGCTGCGTGCCAATCGTTGCGACATCATCATCGGTTACGCTCAAGGTGATGAGCTGGTGCAGAACACCAATGCTTATTACCGATCGACTTATGTGCTGATCTACAAGAAAAATACCGGTCTTGATGGTGTGGAAACCATTGAAGACCAGAAGCTTGCCGGCAGGAGGATTGGCGTTGTTGCCGGCACACCCCCGGCAGCCAATCTTGCCAAGGCTGGTTACATGCGCAATGTGCACCCTTATCCGCTTATGGTCGATACGCGTCTGGCGCCGTCAATGGCGGAGACGATGATCAAGGACTTGAAAAAAGGCTCGATTGAGGCCGCAGTGCTGTGGGGTCCGATGGCGGGTTACTATGCAAAGGAAATTGATCCTGATCTGGTGGTGATCCCCTTGGTGAAGGAGAAATCACGGCATATGGCATATCGCATTACCATGGGCGTTCGTCCTTCCGATCAGGAGTGGAAACGCACCTTGAATAAGGTGATCAGGGAAAACCAGCAGGAGATCAACAAGATATTATTGGATTTCCAGGTGCCGCTGATCGATGAAAAAGACAGGCCAATTACGCAATAACCACCATTTGTCAGGAGGGCAAAATCCGGTGTGGACATGGTTCGGTTTTTGGGCGGTTTTGTTGGGGTTGTCTCCAACGGCTGCCCTTGCGGGCGATACCGTTTCCGAGCCCGCAGGCTACAGGCTGGAAAACTATAAGGCACCAGTGCCTGCAACATTGAAGGGTGCGCAGGTTGTCACGACTGAGGAGGCCATCGCATTGTGGAAGAGCAAAGCAGCTGTCTTTGTCGATGTACTGCCCCACGATCCAAAGCCGGCATCTCTGCCGCAGGGTACGGTGTGGAGGGAAAAGGTAAGGGAGGATATTCCCGGCAGCATCTGGCTCGCGAATGTGGGTTATGGCGTGATTAACAGCGAGACTGAAGCCTATTTCCGTAAGGGGCTGATGTCCCGGCTTGGAGACGACAAGCGGCGAAAGATCTTGTTTTACTGCATGGAGAATTGCTGGATGTCATGGAATGCAGCCAAGCGGGCGATGGAGTGGGGATATGAGGCGGTTCTCTGGTATCCGTTGGGTACGGATGGCTGGGTTGCTGCAAAGCAGCCGACACGGAAAAATGAACCCTATTAATTTCAATCCTGCGCCAAGAAGGCGTATGGTAACGGAGAAAGATCAATCTTTGGTCTTTGTATAGAAGGAGGAAAGCATGAAGAAGACATGGAAAAAACCTGAAATGTGCCAGGTTGCTGCCGGCATGGAATTGACACGCTATTTGCCCGCAGAATTAAAGGCAAAGAAGTAGCAGCCGGCCGCCCCGCGCAAGATGCTCGCGCGGGGCGACGACTTCTGATTGAATGCAAGGCCGGATAAATTCCGGCAATGAGGAAATACAGCCTGATGCGATTAAAGATCATTGGTTCCGCAGCAGGTGGCGGTTTTCCCCAATGGAATTGCAATTACCGATTGAGCCGTGCTGCATGGAATGGCCAAGCCAATGTTCGCGCCCGGACCCAATCGAGTCTTGCCGCAAGTGCGAACGGGAATGATTGGATCTTGTTTAATGCTTCTCCGGATATTCGCCAGCAAATTGCTGCAACGCCGGAACTGCAACCCAAGCCTGACGGCCCGCTGCGCTCGACACCCATCAGGGCTGTCGTACTGACAAATGCTGATGTCGATCATATTGCCGGGCTGCTGAGCATGCGCGAGCGTGAGCCGTTTGTGCTTTATGCTTCGCGCCGTGTTCTTGATGTTCTCGACAGTAATTCGATTTTCAAAGTTCTTGACCGGTCGATAGTGGAACGGCGGGAGCTTGTCCTGAACAGGCAAACAACGATTGTCGGCACTGATGCAATGACGACGGGAATCACTGTCGAGACCTTTCCGGTGCCCGGGAAAGTAGCATTGTTTCTTGAAGATCCGGCATTGGGCGACAATAATTTCGGCACACAGGACGGCGACGCGGTCGGTCTGAAGATCTCATCGCCCGACGGTGCTGCGGCGTTTTACATTCCCGGCTGTGCCCGCATAGAAGAGTGTCTGAAAGCGAGGCTGACCAATGCGCAATGTCTGTTGTTCGATGGAACGGTCTTTACGGATGACGAGATGATCCGTGCAGGTGTCGGTGTAAAAACCGGAGCACGTATGGGGCATATCCACATCGCTGGAGACGATGGTTCCATGGCTGCGATCGGTGCGCTTGGGATCAGGAAGCGGATATATGTGCACATCAACAATACAAACCCGATTCTGGATGCCACTTCGCCCGAACATGCTGCTGTGGTGCGGGCCGGTTGGAAGGTTGCATTCGACGGTATGGAGATCCGGCTTTGAGCGAATTTGATGATGCGGCACGCAATGGCTTGTCACCCCGCGAACTGGAAGCCGTTCTCCGGGAGGTTGGCGCTGCCCGTTATCACAACAAGCACCCGTTTCACCATCAGATGACAAGCGGGGTCCTCACCAAGGGGCAGATGCAGGCGTGGGCGCTCAACCGTTACTCCTATCAGTCGGTTATTCCGCGCAAGGATGCAGCAATCCTCATGCGCTCCGAAGACCCGGAATTCCGGGCGCAATGGCGCAAGCGTATCGAAGATCATGACGGTGATGACGGTTGGAATGGCGGAATTGCGCGCTGGCTCAAGCTGGCAACGGGACTGGGCCTGGATGCAGACATGGTCAAGAGTGAGAGGAAAGTTTTGCCGGCTACACGATTTGCCGTTGGCGCATATCTTTCCTACTGCAGCAACAAAACGATGCTGGAGGCGGTCGCCTCATCGCTCACCGAATTGTTTTCACCCGTCATCATAACCGAACGCGTGCCCGCAATGCTGGCAAAGTATGACTATATAACAAAGGACATCCTGGCCTATTTCGACAAGCGTCCGGCGCTCGCCTCCCGCGATTCGGATTTCGCGCTGGCTTACGTGATGGAGCATGCCAATACTCCCGAAAAGCAGCAGGCAGTGATCAATGCTCTTGTATTCAAGTGTGATGTATTATGGGCCATGCTTGATGCCCTGTCCCATGCCTACGGACAAAAGGGCAATATTCCCCCCGGCGCTTTCGTTCCGGAGGTATCATGAGTGAGACCCGCATCCGTGCGATCGTATCACCGCAGTCGCGTCCAGCCCTGAAAAAGCATGCGAGGCTGCAGTATGATAAGGTGCGCGGTGCATGGGCTTTGCTGTCACCAGAACGGATATTCTGGCCCAACGAAGTCAGCCTTGACATTTTGCGGCTTTGCAACGGGCGCAATGAGGTTACGCAAATGATTGCCATCCTTGCAGACCAATATGGAGCGGATGAAACAGAGATCACTTTGGATGTAACGGGCTTCCTGCAGGAATGGTCCGACAAATTTTTGGTGGAGTTGTAATGGAACCTGTACTTCCCCCCATAGGTATGCTGGCAGAGCTTACCCATCGGTGTCCGTTGCAATGTGCATATTGCTCCAATCCTGTTGAGCTTCTCAAGGCCAACCGCGAAATGGATACCGGCGGCTGGATTTCCCTCTTCGAGCAGGCTGCGGATCTCGGTGTGCTGCAGGTGCACCTTTCGGGCGGGGAGCCGACATTGCGGACCGATCTTGTGGAACTTGTCCGTTGCCTTGCCCGGCGGGGTGTATACACCAACCTCATTACCGCCGGTGTTGGAATCTCCGAAGGGCGCATTGAGGCGCTGGCCGAAGCCGGGCTCGATCATATACAGCTCAGCTTCCAGGGCGCGTTTGCCACCACGACGGAGAAAATCGGAAACGCTCGCGGGGCTCATGAGAAGAAAATTGAAACTGCCCGGCGCGTAAGGGCAACAGGGTTGCCGTTGACAATAAACGCCCCCATCCACCGTCACAACATGAACGAGGTACCGGATTTTATTGATCTTGCGCTTGATCTTGGAGCCGAACGGCTGGAGATCGCCAATGTGCAATATGCAGGCTGGGCGCTCCTTAATCGCGATGCTCTCATGCCGCAGCGGGCTGCGGTAGAGCGCCAGGTGCAGATCGTTGAAGAAGCACAAGAGCGGTTGCGTGGCATAATGACCATTGATTTTGTCACACCCGATTACTTCGCCATCTACCCCAAACCCTGCATGGGCGGCTGGGCACGGGATGCTTTCATGGTTGCTCCGGATGGAACCGTCTTGCCATGCCATGCTGCCGCTACAATCAAGACCTTGCAGTTCGAGCGTTTTGGAGACAGGACATTGAGTGAGATATGGCACGATTCTGCAGCGTTCAAAGCGTTTCGCGGTACAGACTGGATGCAGGAACCCTGCAGAAGCTGTGAGCGCAAGGAGATCGATTGGGGAGGGTGCCGCTGCCAGGCTATGGCCATTGCCGGTGATGCTGCTGCGAGCGATCCCGCATGCATCAAGTCGCCGTTCCATGATCGGATGGGAGCGTTGATCGACCAGGCGACCGGTAAGAAATCATATGACGGCACATTTGCCTATCGCCGAATAGGGCGTATGAGTGAGCCTATGGTCTGATCAAGGCTCGGGTAATCGTCTTCGATAGTCCATAAAGACGCTGTTCGATGATGATGGGCACTTCGCAGACATAAGTCAGCGAATGCACCCGCTCGTCATAGATGCGTGTTTCCCATGTCAATCGTTGATCGAGTCGATCAAGTTCTTCTGGGTCCGTACCGGGCTTGGCGCGCAGCGCATCAACCTTGGAGGCTTCCCGGCGCAGATCAACCGCCATATCCCTCTGCTTTGCCGCATAACGGGAAATCCCCGCCATAACTTGGACGCGCTCACCGTTAAGCGTATCGAACAATCCCCGGAACAGCAGAAACATCTTGCTGTTGACCTCCTCCTGCGGGAGACTGTCGGCAAGTTCAGTGATCCGTTTCTGCGCATCCTCGAGCGGTAAACGCCGTGCTGCAAGCTCGCTGACCAGTTCCTGGATTTGCGAATCTGTATTCCATTTTGCCGCCGCTTCGGGGATATCCGGACCATCCCAGACCTGACCAATCGAAAGAGCCGGAACCTTGCGTTGAATGCAGGGCCAGCTTGGATCGTTATTGGCTGCAGCAAAAGCTGGAAATATGGACGCCGCACTGGCGCACAGGACGATCATGGCTCCCAAGGCAGTCCGGGTCATGTGTTGCCTCCTTCTTGTTTTTTGACAACAATGCCTCTTGAGGGGTCGTAGGCAATAATTGCACCAGCGATGAAGAGAACTATAAAACTGCAAACGACAGCCAGAGACAGCCATTCAATCTGCCCGTAAAATGCAAAGCGGATTAATTCTACAGCGTAGGAGAAAGGGTTAAGCAGGCATATCTTGTAAAGAAGGGGGCTCGATTCCTGTACGCGCCAGAGCGGGTAAAGTGCGGATGAAGCGAAATACATCGGGAAGATCACGAAATTCATGATGCCCGCAAAGTTTTCCAACTGCTTGACCAGGGAGGAAAGCAGCATGCCGAGAGCACCCAGCATCATTCCCGAGAGGAACAAGGCAGGCAAGATCAGAAAGTAACCCTGTACCGGCGCTTTCACATCCCACAGCCAGGCCACAAAAAGGAAAGCGTAAACCTGGATGATTGAAACCGCGACGCCAGCAAGCAATTTGGAAACCAGAAGGAACCAGCGCGGAAACGGGCTGACGAGCAGGGTACGCATATTGCCCATTTCACGGTCATAAACCATGGACAGCGATGACTGCATTCCGCTGAACAACAGGATCATCCCGCATAATCCCGGTGTGATATAAACCTCATAAAGTACGTAGGTCTGATAGGGTGGGATGATTGAGACACCCAGCACCTGACGAAACCCGGCCGCAAATATGAACAACCACAACAAGGGCCGCACCAGAGAGGAAACAAATCGCTCGCGCTGATTGAGATAGCGCAAGCCCTCGCGGACAAGAATGCCTTTCAGGCATGTTAGATATTGCACGGTGGCAAAACGACTGTGCGGAACATTGCCTGCTGTGGCCTGACTCAAAATTGCCTCCCCGTATCGAGCGCCAGAACGCCCGTCAGCCGGGAAAAGGCCTCATTGATCGTCTGCGCTCCCGCATCCTTTACCACTTCGCCCACCGGTCCGTTCGCGACGAGCCTGCCCTGGTTGAGAACGATGATCTGATCGGCGTGGCCAACCTCATCGATGAGATGCGTAGCCCACAGCACGCTTATGTTCTTTTCCTGGACGAGCTTGCGAATGTCGGCAAGGATCGTTGCGCGGGATTTGATATCCAGGCCCACTGTTGCTTCATCGAGGAGAAGCAGGGAGGGTCGGTGGATCAATGCACGAATGATTTCCACTCGCCTTATCTGCCCGCCCGAAAGACTGCGGGTCTTTTCATGCAGCCTGTCGCTCATATCGATGGACTGCATGAACTCGTGGATGCGCCGGTCTGCATCCCGCTTTCCTATGCCATGAAGCGAAGCGTGGTAAGACAGGTTCTGGTATATGGAAAGATCAAGATCAAGCGTGCGCGCCTGAAACACAATACCCAAGCGCCGTAATGCATTGCCGGGTCTGCGGTCTATGTCGTGGCCGAACACGTGGATGTGGCCATGACGCGTTGCGTAAAGGTGGCTGATAAGGGAGAAAAGTGTGGTCTTGCCGGCGCCGTTCAATCCCAAAAGCACGGCAAAAGTACCAGGCGCTATCGAAAACGTGACATCGTCAAGCGCCTGGCGTTTACCATAGGAATAACTCACCGAAACCAGCTCGAGCGCCGGGACATCGGTTTCAGGCAAGGGTGTGCCGGGAATGTCTTTCAGTCCGGCATTCGTAACCATCAAAATTCCCCCTGGTCGTGTGCAATTGCCTGTCACGGCTGCTATTTGATAGTTATTGTACCCTTCATGCCTTTGTCAGCAAGGTCGGGCACCGACCATGTATACTTGCCCGGACGCACGGCGGTAAACTGGACATTGATGGTGCCGGGCGCATCAAATTCCAGCCAGGCCGGGGCGCCGTTCATATGGACTTCAAGATCATTGATGACGATCTGGTTCATCCAGACATTCCTGAACAGATCGGTTGCAAACTTATATTCCAACCCTGCCGCGGACGTGATCTTCCAACGGTATCCCTGTCCTGCCACCAGCTCGAAATCCTTCTGGTTTACGGTAAACTCATCATCTTTTGAGCCAAGGATGAGCTCCGGCACGTTTTTGCTGGCGCGGGTCACGGCCGGCGCCTTGGCCTGCGTCTCCGTCTTCGGGGCAGCCTGTGCGTCATCGTCATCATCGTCATCGGCCTGTGCGAATGCCGGCGATTGAGCAATCAGAACACCAAAAAGTGCCGCCAATGCCAGTGTCTTGTAGTTGGTCATTTGTCTATCCTCCCTTGAAAGCTCATGTCAGTTCGGCGATACGGCAACGCCCCACGGCAATTGTCCGACCGTGACGGATTTGATCGCTTCGTCGGTCGCAGTGTCGATGAAGGTAATGTCATTCGATAGGCCATTTGTGCTGATGATCGTTTTGCCATCAGGCAGGAAGGCGAGCTGCCATACACGCTGGCCAACCAGTACATATTTTTCCACCTCGTAGGTTTGCGTGTTGATCACGGCAACACGATTGGCAGGGCCCAGTGCCACATAGGCTTTCTTGCCATCCGCGGTGATGCGTATGCCTACGGGCTGGATTTGCTCGGAGCGCAGGCCCTGCACTTCAAAGGTGATCTTGTGTTTGACTTCACGCGTGTTGTTATCGATCACGGAGACGGTGCCGCCGATTTCCGCCGAGACCCAGACCTCAGATCCGTCCGGTTTGAATTCGGCAAAGCGCGGGCGGGAATCCACCAGGACATTATCGGTGATTTCATGCGTCGAGGTATCGATGAAATGAGCCATGTTGGTGGTTTCAGAGGTGTTGACAATGGTTTTTCCGTCGGGACTAACGCCCATTCCTTCAGGTTCCACCCCCACCGGGATCTCGGCGATGACGGTTTTTCCTTCAATGTCGATCGCGGTCACCAGATTGTCATCCTCATTGGCAACGTAAAGCGTCTTGCCATCTGGCGACAGGACGAAAAGTTCAGGATCCGGCCCTGACGGCAAAGAACCAACAATCTCGTTGGTGGCAGCATCTATGATCTCGACTGTATCGTCGTCGCTGGCACACACGTAAATGAGTTTTCCGTCGTGAGAAATTGTAATGCCGCGCGGCCTTTGTCCGACATTGATCGTCTTGACCACCTCCATGGTTTTGGAGTCAACGACGGTGACCGTATTGTCCTTTTCGTTAGACACGTAGACCATGTTTGCCCAGGCGGGCTGTATAAGAAACGGCATTGCTGCTGCGGCCGCAGCAAGCAGGCACATGTGTCGGTGCATTTTGTTCTCCCCTTGAAATTGCGTTGTGATCAAAGCCGGCACTTTGTCTCAGGCCGATCCACTCCCAGCGTGTCGAGTTCCGAAAACTGATGCAGAAACCCTTCCTGCGGCGATGTCGAGACAACTCCGTCAGCGTCGCCAATCAGGATTGGCTGCCTCAGCTGCCAGTTCCAGTCGCGGAAGCTGAGTTTTTGTCCCTTGAAGGCTGCAATCGAAAAATCCTGCGATTTAAGATAATCCTCAACCTGTTTTGGATCGTTGGATTTGACGCGCGTTGTTGCCTCGCCAAGAATGCGTACAGCGGTCCAGGCCTGCATGTCTTTGGAAAGCATCCGGCGGCCGATCGTTTTGTTGAAGCGGTTCTGGATCTGGGTTCCGCCCCATTGTTCGCTGGCCGGATGCCAGCTGGACGCGATCAGACCGGCCGTTCCGGCGACGGGTCGGGGTGTCCATGTGCGATAGGGAACATAGCTGCCGAAAACTTCGCTTTCGTCTGCGACGATGACAACATCATGCTCCGGTAGGTTCTGGGTGAAGACTGGCATCTGCTTTTGCACCTGCACGATACCACTGTCGGTTCTGCGGGCAGTCCCCTTATCTTCGTATATGCGCTCTTCAACGATGGTTGCGCCAAATCGTGTGGCTGCCCGTCGTACTGCTTGCGCATAAAGCCCGTCCCGTTCATGGGAGCCATAAAGCAGAACCCATTTGCGCCATTGTTTCCACACCAGATATTGCGCCAGTCCATCAGCCAACATTGTCCGTGTGGGCGCTGTGTGAAAAATATCGGCGCGGCATTCCTCCTCCCGCAGGATATCGTCCGTTGCGCCAACATTGAACAGGACGACACCCGCTTCTTTTGCAATGTCCGCAACGGACAATAGTTGCTTTGCGGAAATGTCGGTCAGGATGAAACGGTCACCCCGGCTCACCATCTGCCTGAATGCGGGGACCACATCGGCATCGAACTTTGTTTCCAAGACGTCCAGCACAAAGCTTTGGCCAAGAAATTTCCCCGTCGTGTTGTTGTCGTTGACAGCGACATTCGCACCAGCAACCCCTTCGTCACGGGGTGGAACATTCAAGACCGAAAGCGCCAGTTGCGGCTCATAAGCGCGCAGATAGCCAATCCGGGTTTCCACGACGGGCTTTGCTGCCTTGTTTGTCAAGGAACTTTGAGCGTATGGCTCACAGACGTTGACGAACAGCAAAAAAAAGGCGAATAAAAACGTGAGAGTGATTGGCACCGTACTCTTCATAACCATACCATTCATACATGCCGCCATTCATGCGATGGCGGGTTGATCAAGAACAGAGGTGCCCAAAAATGGTTGTAAACAACCCCGCTATAATCTCAACCCTTGGTGTCAGCTTTTCTTTCGAAACAAACGGATTTCGTCGTGCCCGGGGTGTGCTGTAATGGCAAGAATGTTGGCCAGTGTTCAGAACCGCGAGGAAGCCGAACTCGTCTTCCAGAGCGGGGCGGATATCATCGACCTGAAGGATCCGGCAAATGGGGCGCTTGGTGCCGTTGATCCCGCCAAAGTATTGGAAATTATTGATTTTGTTAGTGGGAGATGCGCAGTGAGCGCCGCCTGCGGCGACCTTCCGATGGACCCTGAAATCATCAGGGCGACGGCCGAGCGTTTTGCTGCCACGGGTGCCGACTATATCAAGATCGGCTTTTTTCCGTCTCCGAATTTGAGTCGTTGCATGGAGGCACTGAGGTCTGTTGCTGCACACAATAAATTGATCGGCGTATTGTTTGCCGACTACAAGGACAAATATGGCAGTGACCTGTTTGACCGGCTAAAGGCAAATGGCTTCCACGGTGTAATGATTGACACCGCAGACAAGTCCAAGGGACGTTTGCTCGCTCATATGGCGCCCGACCAGATCGGCAATTTTATCAAGGAAGGCCAGGCGCGCGGATTGATGGTCGGAGTGGCGGGATCGCTAGAAGCTCCGGACGTTCCCAGGCTTCTGGCTTATAGTCCGGACTATCTCGGTTTTCGCGGCGCGCTGTGTTCGGGACGTGACCGCACTGCGGCCATCGATCTTGGTGCCGCAATAAAAATACGCGGGCTCATTCCCGCCGTGCAGGAGAACGGGCCGCCGGCAAGGGTCGACTATAAGCTGCTGGCTGCTCGGGGATATTATCCCGATCCCGCACAGGCTGGACTTGGCACCGACAAGATATTCGTTCGTGCCTTTGTCCTGCCTGTGCAGATCGGGGCATACAGCTTCGAGCACGGGAAATCCCAAAATGTCAGTTTTGATGTTACGGCTGATGTTTTGCGTGTAACTCGCAGCCCCGAAGATATGCGTCATGTTGTATCCTACGACCTGATCATGGACGGCATTCGCGCTATTGTGGCGCGTGGACATGTAGAATTGGTGGAAACGCTTGCAGAGCAGATCGCTTCCTTCATTCTTGAAAATCCGCGGGTTACCCAGGTCACGGTGCGTGCGGAAAAACTTGAACTGGGCGCCGGGGGCGTCGGCGTGGAAATCGAGCGCAAAAATGAGATTAAAGCCTCGTTGGTCAAACCGAGGGGCGCTCCTGTCCAGATCGGGCACATATCGCCATGAAACCTGCCATCGTGAAACTTGGAGGGAGCACGGCCGGCGAAACGCAGATGCAACATTGGATCGATGCCATCGTAAATGCGGCATTTCCGGTTGTTATCGTGCCAGGTGGCGGACCATTTGCCGACCAGGTGCGGATATCGCAGCGCCGGCTCGATTACTCCGATCAGGCGGCCCATGCCATGGCGATCCTTGCCATGGACCAATTTGGTATTGCCATCGCGGAACGTCATCCCAGCCTGCGTATGGCGCGCACAGTTCACGAAATCGAGGCATTCCTCTATATGGGGCACACGCCGGTGTGGCTTCCCTCGACGATGACGATCGGCGCTGCTGATATTCCCTGTTCGTGGGATATCACCTCGGATAGTCTATCTGCCTGGCTGGCTGGCCTCTTGAGGGCTGACGATATGCTTCTCATCAAGCAGACGGATGAGTATCAGCATTTTTCAACGCTCGAGGAGCTTGCGGCGGCCGGTATTGTCGATGGCATGTTGACGGCCATGCTCACCGGCGATATCCGCGTTCATATTGCCGGCCCGCAAATCCTGAATTGGCTCGATTTGCCGTTGACGAAGATACCGGGCAGTTTCATCCTGCAGGACAGACAAACTGAAGCGATGAGCCTGCGATGACCCGATTGCATACACCGCGCTGGGCCTGGGCGCTGACAGGCTCGGGACATTTCTTTATCGAGAGTTTCGAACTGATCCGCACCCTCAAACATTGCGATGTCTTTGTCTCAAAGGCGGCCAATGAAGTGTTGCGCATGTATAAACTTGAACTGGACTTTCCCGCCACGACGCGCGTTCTCCTCGACAAGACTGCAAGTTCCGTGCCCGTCGGCGGCTTTTATTCGGGTGTGTATCATACGGCGGTCATTGCCCCGGCTACCTCGAACACTGTGGCAAAATGCGTGGCCGGCATATCGGATTCGCTGCCGACCAACGTATACGCGCAAGCGGGAAAATGCCGGATACCAAGTATCGTTTTCGCCTGTGATACTGCGCCGGAACTTGAAACGATGGCCCCCGGCGGCATGGTAAAGGTTTATCCCAGACCCATTGATCTTGAGAATACGGAAAAACTCAAGCACTACGAACGGACGCTTGTTGTGGAATCCCTGGCTGAGCTGGTGGAGGTGATTGAACGCCGTCAAAACGAGCTTGGTGGTGATGAGTGAACACCTGATTTTCATTACCGGTCATCTGGCTCATGCACGACTGGGGCGCATTCTTGCGGGCATTGATACGTCTGCCTTCACTTATGAGATCGTAGATATAGGGGTCAAGGTTGCCGCCCTGATGACCGAAGATATCATCGTGCGGCGCCTGAAAATGCCGATCAAAGCCGATCGCATCATTCTTCCGGGCCGCTATCGCGGCAAGCTTGACAGTTTGAGCCAGCACTACGGCATCGCGTTCATGCGCGGTCCCGATGAAGTCGCCGATCTGCCGGCCTTTCTCGGGCGGGCAGGAAAACCGGTGGATTTATCCGGCCACGACATGCGGATATTTGCTGAAATAGTCGATGCATCATCGCTTTCCCTGGATGAACTTATGCGGCGTGCAATGCAGTTGGCCGATGCCGGTGCCGATGTGATTGATCTGGGCTGCCTGCCTGAAACACCCTTTCCGCATCTTGCAGGTGCCGTGCGCAGCCTGAAGAAAAAAGGGCTGTCCGTCAGTATTGATTCAGCCAATGTTGAAGAATTGGAGACGGGCGCGGCGGCCGGTGCTGATTTTATTCTCAGCTTGACCGAACATACCCTGCAACTGGCCACCAGATATCCGGTTACGCCGGTTCTCATTCCCGCCGATGCCGGCGATCTTGACTCTCTTGGCAGGGCAATCACGGCTGCGCAAGCCGCAAAGATCAGCTTCATTGCCGATCCCGTGCTGGACCCAATTCACTTCGGTTTCAGCCAGTCGATCGGGCGGTTTTTGGAGGCCCGCCGCCGCTGGCCCACCATTCCGATGATGATGGGTACAGGCAATCTTACCGAACTTACCGATGCCGATTCATCCGGTGTCACCGCTCTGCTTGCAGGAATTTGTTCGGAGCTTTTGATCGGCAATGTACTGGTGGTCAATGTCAGCCCGCATACCGTCCGTACCGTCGAGGAGCATGATCGCGCCCGTCGTATTATGTTCGCGGCCAAACAGGATCATTCCCTGCCTCGCGGTTATGATGCCGGGCTGCTGCAGGTGCATGACCGCAAACCCTATCCCAGCAGTGTACAGGATATTGCCACCCTGGCTGCTGATGTGCGCGATGCCAATTTCCGGATCATGACGGCGCCTGATGGTGTGCATGTGTTCAATTCCAAGGGGCACAGCGTGGAACAAGATGCATTCGAGTTTTTCCCCGCTCTGGGCGTTGAGACAGATGGCGCGCATGCGTTTTATCTGGGAGCGGAATTAACAAAGGCCGAGATCGCATGGAAACTTGGCAAGCGCTATAGTCAGGACGAACCACTTGAATGGGGTGTCGGCACACCGGGCAGACCAAAAGATCGCCTCAGGCTGGCGGAAGCGGGACATACGCTTCGTGGAAAAAAGGATAAGACGACTTGACCTATATCAGGGAAACAATCGTCACAACCATGAGCGGCGACGGCGTTATCCACATTGCGCCGCTGGGCATTATCCAGCATGGT
Organism: Hyphomicrobiales bacterium; assembly: GCA_900471815.1. Taxonomy (GTDB): domain Bacteria; phylum Pseudomonadota; class Alphaproteobacteria; order Rhizobiales; family Rhizobiaceae; genus Phyllobacterium; species Phyllobacterium ifriqiyense. The sequence goes on along the minus strand of UICE01000005.1, from coordinate 45,024 downwards.
CAAGGCTGGATAATAGCACCGTTCCGGCCCTCAAAAACCCTGGAAAACTTAGCGGCCGTGCCTTTTGCCATAGCCAATTACACCGATGACATGAGAATTTTCGCCGGTTGTCTTACCGGCCGCAAAGACTGGCCGACGGTCCCGGTAGATGATTGTCCCGTTCCCAGACTTAAGTCAGCCCTTAGCCACTCTGTCCTCGAAGTGGTTTCCGTTGAAAATGATGAATTGCGGCCCCGGCATATCTGCAAGGTTATATCAGAGGCGATACATGCTCCCTATACGGGGCTGAACCGTGCCAAGGCGGCGGTTCTGGAGCTTGCCATTCTGGTCAGCCGCCTGCAAATGCTACCGCCCGAAAAGGTTGCCGCAGAGATAGACTATCTGAAAATCGCTATCGAAAAAACCGCGGGTCCGGACGAGCTTGAGGCATGGTCATGGCTCATGCAAAAAGTCACGGATCAGCAACCGGCAAGTTAATGGCAAGGTGGGGTCACGATTGCAGATGAATTGAGCCGAGAACGGCGACTGCCGCGGCCGGCGCCGCTTTGGCAGCGGCCTCACGGACATTGTCGCTCGCCGGTATCAATGTACCAAAATCAAGATAGGGCCGGTTTAATCGCTTGGCCAATGCAGCGACCTGCGGACGGCCGATCCCTGCACCCACCACGGGGGCGGAGCCATCAGGTCCAAGTATTTGTGCAACACGAAAAGCACCGTCGTGGATCATGCGTAGCTGGTGCTCGCTGAACCAACGTGCAATCTCCATCCATTCTTGATCATCGAGATCGCTTCGATCCCGTCCAACCATTCTGGCTATGCGCTCCATGGAGTCCGCCAGGGTTTTCGGTCGACGATCGGCGGACGGATATTTGTCATCCGTCTCTTCAAGAGTGCCCAGAATGCGGCCAATGTCGGCGGTGTTGGCGAAATATTCATTCATCAGGGGTGTCATGGCACCGCGCACGGGAACCAGCGCTGCTATGCCGATGAGTGCCGAACGGGAAAATCCAGTATAGACCAGCTCGCCGCTGAGCAGTCTCTCGGCATCCGTATAGCCAATATTGGCCAGTTCAGAATTTTTAAATGCCAGAATATCCGTTGTCGTTGAGCCCATATCAACAAACAGGCCATTACCGGCCAACTTTGCGGTGAGCGAGGATGTGGCGTGCCAGTTGGCTGAAGCAATGTCGCCGCCCAGTTTGCGCGCGGCGCTGATTGTGCAGAAGTTCGCGCGGCCAGCGTAAATCAGTGTGTTTTTGCTACCAAACTCTTCTTCGATAAAATCAAGCAAGGCTGCGATGCCCGCATCCCGCGAAGCGAACGTATCGGAAAGTTCACCAGTCATAGTAAAGATGTTGAACACATCTTTTTGCGGTACAGGTTGGATTGCACGCAGGGCATTGCGCGTTTGATCCAATCCCAGCCACAGAGGTGTTTTGAAAATTTCAGCCGAAACGATCATGCCGTTTTCGCACCGCGCCATCTTGAGATGCGCACCGCCAATATCCCAACCATTGATCAGGGGCTTTCTTTCGTTGGCAAATCGGGATTTCATGGACAGACTGTTCCTTGGATTCTTAACGTGCATATCATTCCGGTACTCGACATTAAAGATGGGTTTGTTGTTCGTGCTCGCATGGGTGAGCGCGAATGCTATCGCCCGATTGAGACACCCTTGAGTCAAACGGCCCGGCTGCCGGATGTCGCCAACGGCTTGCGGACAGTCTATCCATTCGAAGCATTTTATATTGCCGACCTCGACGCAATTTTGCACCGTGACTCAACAGAGACCGTCTTGGCCAGGATTGAGCCTCTCCTCGACAGCTACAAAATATGGCTCGATGCCGGTTTTTCGCAGTTGCATCAATTTGAGACAATTTTGGCCAAGAGGGGTATCTGCCCCGTTCTTGGGTCTGAATCTCAGCAAGATGCATCCCTGCTTCGAGCTTTGCGCAACCACGCACAATTGGTTCTGTCGCTGGATTTTCGCGGTGATGAGTTTATCGGACCTTCATCCATTCTTGAAAGCAATTCAGACTGGCCCGAGCGCATTATCGTTATGACCCTTCGGCGCATTGGAGCCGGTATCGGGCCGGATTTCGACCGGCTAAAAGCAATCAAACAACGAGCCGACGGGCGCATTGTAATGGCTGCAGGTGGTATCCGAAATATCCACGATCTCGAGCGCCTGGAGGAGATCGGCATTTCCGGCGCGCTCGTAGCGACATCTCTGCACGATGGAACATTGAACCGGCAGGCGATTGCCGGTCTCCTCCAGTGATTATAGTCAGACAAGGATTGGGAAGAAATTGCCATTTCCCCCCAATCTTCAGTTCAAAAACCCAGACGTTTTGCCAACCGGCGCAACAGGCCATCGGTTTCGACAGAGGGCGAACTCTGTGCGGGGTTGTCTCGTGTCTAAGCGCTGAATGGATGCTTGACTGAATCGCGGGCTGCAGTTGCTTCCGCCGCTGTAGGCTTGCCGGTCACCGCCCTTTCGATGGCTTCCTTGGTCGCGCGATAGTTAAAGTCCTGGATTTTGGCATCATCCTCTGCTTCCCAGTGAATGAAGACGCCAACGCAGATAAAGACATCATCGGCTTCGTCAGCCGGGATTGTTCCATCGGCAACACTGTCCTGAACAGCCTTCGCCACAGCATGCTGTGCGGGACCGAACATCTGGACAGCCTGCTTTGCTCCTTTGATGGTCACCTTGTTGAACAGGATCGTGTTCGGTTTGCAGGCCATATTAGGCGCTATGACCGCAAGAAGAGACGTAAACCCGTCCTTGTTGTTGGTCAGAGCATTGCAGAATGCTGTTTCAACTGCGCTGCCACGCGGCCCGATCAACAGATCGATATGCGCAACTTCATTCCCATCGCCAATCAGCGATTCGCCAACCATAACTTTATTGATTTTTGCCACGGCCAAATTCCTCCCTAAACCGTTTCCAAAAGGTATGTCCACAGACGCCGTACACTCGAGACACGACTCTCGATGGACAGCTATCCTTGTTCACAGCACCCTTGGATGGGGTCGGTTGGCCAGATAGCAGCAGATGAAATCCGCTGCTTAAATTCAAGCATTAACATGGCCATTATGCAAGAGCCAGTTGAGTTTGAATGCAAAAAGGCATGCCACGGTCAGGTCTGCCGATGTTCCAGGATTGACGTTTGCAGCCTTTAGCCTGGCATCAAAGGAAAGGAGCAGTTTTTCACGTTCCCTGCCATCTCGAATGCTCCGTACTTTATCCAGGATTTGCCGCGCTTCATTTCTTGTCTGTTCAGCGATTGCGACACTGTGCTTGCGAACGATGTGACTGTCCACAAAGTTTGAAAGGAAATGAAGGTAGACGAAAACGGTCGGCCACATGTCCTGCTCACCGCAGTCCATTGCAGCCATATGTGCCTGAAGCCCTCCATCAAGAATGTCGGAAAAACCGGTCACATACTGCCGAGCGATCATGTCGCGGTCCGCAGCAGCTCCCATTGCTTCCAGCAGTGATACGTCGGGCGCATCGTTGACATCATGTTCGGGCGCTGAACCAAGCCCGCCGGGGCGCGCATGCACAATGGCGGCAAATATATCGTTGGCGTCGTCTGTATCCAGGTTTTGAAGGGTCGCCTTTATCCCGAATTCAAGGTCGCCTGCCGACATTTCAGCAGTTTTCGCCAAAGGCGCACAAAGGAGAAGAATTCCAAGATTGGTGTTCGTACCGACCTTGAGCGACGTCGCCTTGACGGCATCCAGAATCCGCTTTCCAACGGAAAGGGCGCGATTGGATATCGGGGCTGCAGACACTTGTGCACTGGCCAGGAATTGCTGGGCAGTCATACGGTGGCCATCGGCAAAACGATGCACATTACCTGGCTTCAGAGCCTCGATTTCCTGATAGCACGCATAGATGTAGGCTCGCCTGACCTGTTGCCTCGTCAAAGTCACGCCGCAGGTCTTTCGGATAAACCTGGCGCAATCATGGAGACAAGTGCATCCGCAATGCTTTCCGCGATCCGTATAGGAACGACAGACTGCAATCCTGTCCAGGCGGGCATGCTGTTCACCTCGAGAATAAGAAGCCTGCCATCCGATGCCGGAATAATGTCAACTCCGGCAAAGTCGGTCCCGATGGCGGCAGAGGCGGCAAGAGCCAGCTTTTCCAACTCCGCCCGCAATGGCCCGACGACAGTCTGTCCTTTGCCACCCTTGGCGATATTGGTTATCCAGCCTTCGGCGCGGCGTTCCATCATGCCGAGCACCTTGCCGGCACAAGTGAAAACCCGGTAATCGCAGTAAGGTGCACCCGATCGTGCCACGAAACGCTGCAGATAATAGACATCGTCAATTTCTTCCGGATCGGGCAGATCGTCAATGTTTTGAATAAGCCGGATACCGCGCCCCTGCGAGCCGAAAAGCGGTTTGAGCACCAGTGGTCCCTTGGTCAGCTCGCGCACTGCCACGGCCCTGGCATTGGCGAGGCTTTCCACGGCAAAGGTTTCAGGAGTTGGCAAGCCAGCCTGTGTGAGAAAGAATGTGGTCGTGGATTTGTCGACGCATCGCTCGACGGCTTTTGCCGAATTCCACACGGGCACGCCGAGATGAGCGAGCGCATGCAAAATGCCAAGCCTGCGGGTGATTGCTTCAAATGTTCCTGAAGAAATCGAACGCACAATAGAAGCATCCGGCAGAACGCCATTCATGCCAGGGATCGCAATGCCGGAGGGGTAGCGGCTATCAAAGCCGATATCCGAAAGCGGATAGGTCAAAACGGTCACGCCACGCTTACGCAGTGCCGTCCGGAGTTCCCTGACCTGCCGGTCGATCCGGTCGGAAAGAATGAGTATCGTTTCTGCCATGATCTTCTGCCTAACCCAGTGACCGCTCGAGCATTTTTTGGTGGATGCTGCCGTTACGGAAGGTATCGCCCGTTTCAATCGCCGTGACAATGACCCGGGCAGGACTGAAAAGACGCGGGTCTATGGCATAAAAGTCTCCTTTGAACTTCTTGAATGTATCGGCGAACGGCTCGCCGTGATCGTGCGAGGTATGGCTGGGCAGCTGTTCGGCCAGTTGACGGGCAGCGTTCGCATCGCCCTTTACGAACAATTGCACGGTTCCGCCATAGATGATCGCATCATTCGTCCTACCCATGGCCGTTAGGAAATCCGGATGCGGGGCGGGAATGGGGGCTGTACCAATACCGTCGACAATATCATTCAAGGCAAACCCCAGATCATGCGCTTTGTGCATGGCAACTTCGAGCACACGGCCAACGATCTGCACGGCCCCCGTAAGGCTTTGCGTTGGAGCATAGATGAACGTCAGCCCATCGGGGGCAATGCCCGTTGCCTTGGAAACCTTGTCGACAACAGCAGGGGGTGGGGGTTTTGCCGTCTCCAGGATGACAACCGAAGCTTTTGCATCGGGTTCGCGATAATCGATTTCCTGGAATAGTGGCTCGACACGCGCCAGTGCACGCGCCGGACCAGAACCCATGGCGAAATATTCTTCATGCGAGAGATTCCACCCCGCATACTGGCTCGCAAGGCATGCAAGGACGGGTTGTGACGAGCGCACTGTAAGGGCGTAGGGCCACGGGTCATTGTTCATCACCGTTGATACCGTGCCGAGCCCGCCCAAACAGATTTCGATAATACGCAATCCGGCCTCAATGCCACCTTGGCAGTTTGCCCCCGCATCTATCAGCTGCTCGCCGAGACTGCCGCGGCTATGTAAAATACCCAGCGCAGCAGCGTCCTCAATCATCCTGATGGTCAGCTGTTGCGCGCTGTGATTCAAATAGGCATGGCCATTTTTCATCAATATTCCTCCCTCCAGTTAACCGCGATCTGTTTGATGCGGTCCTTCACGGCTTTCATCGCTGCAGAAGCGGAGGGAGCCGTGGCAAAGACTGTACAAATGGGATCGCCCGCCTGCAGTGCTGTCCCCGATATCTGATGATCGGCCGTGAAAATTGGCCAGTTGACATCGGGAAACGAGCCTAACGCCTTGTCGGCATAGGCGATCCCCGATGCACTGGAACCTGCATAGGACGGAATCTGAATGTCCGATCCAATCGTCGCGCGCATATGCTCCAAAAGGAGCGGCGTCTCTTCACAGTCGAAAATGTCAAGCGTTGCTCCCGGGCGCGGATTGATTTCAATGAGATGCAAATCCCGATCATCGATGAAGTCGGCGCTGCACAATCCAACGAGACCGGTTATCTCAACCAGGGCATTGAGCCAGGTTTCAATCAGCGCCGCTTTTTTTCTGTCGTAACGGCCGAGCCGGACCGCCCCACCATACCGGAAGGGAGTTTGACTGGTTGGAGAGACCCATTGGCGACTGAACCCGATCATGTTGGCTCTTTTGCGATCAGCCAGAAACAATGCCGAAAGGCTTCTGCCGGATATAAATCGCTGATAGTAATGCTGCCGACCGATGGAGCAGTCGCGCGCCTGCCTGACATGAGAGCCGCCTGCGGCGCCTGAGCGCTTTACCAGCCAATTTTTCAGATCGTTGGGAGCTTCAAAAGCAATTGCCGGATGCGGAATGCCGATTTGGCGGCATAACCGTTGCAGATTGACCGGATCTTTTACCGCTCGGATGGTCTGCGCACTGTTTCCGGCAACGGCAAATTTGCGCGATATCGCATCGATCACGTCCGGGTTAGCCTCGAATCCGGAACCGTAGATGAGTGCAACCGGCATTTCGTCGCCCGCCAGTTCTTTCAACGCTTCAAGAAGCGCCACTTCTCCGATTCCATCCTGCAGGCTTCCAGAAAGCTTGATCGCCCGCTCGGCAAGAGCCAGAGTATCGCTGTCGTTGAAGAGATCGGCCACCAAAGGGCGCAGCCCCGCTCGCCGCGCTGCTGCAGCCAGAGCACGTCCCGAAACAGCGGCAATCAGAACCGCGCTATTTGGCAAGATTGCGAGCAAGGGTGAACGCATCCCGGAAATCATAGATGACAGGTTTCTTCGCCTTGATCATCTGTTCGAACAAACCAGCTTGAGTCTTGTATTTGATGTTGCCGATCGAGAGTGCACCAATGCCGACGGCATTGGTCGCATTGAGTGGTTCGCCATTTGCGTTGACCTTCAGGCCTTCAATGCCTGCCGGAGGGACAGCATTTACATCTGCCGCCACAAGAAGCGCAGTTGCTGCCTTCAACTGCGTCATTGATAGGACTTGCACACCAGCCTTTGCCGCCGCCAAGACGACTTGCGCCTCCTGCAGGATTGATTTCTTATGGGGCTCCGTCGAACCGTCGACTGGATCCACTGTGACATTGAACCTGGCTTTCATGGAGGCGGCGAGCGTCTTCACGCGTTCCATTCCATCGTGCCCAACGATCGTGACCTTTGCACCGTGTTCCGCCGCGATAACGGCTGTACAGTATCCGACAACACCAGTTGCACCAAAGATCGCAATTCTTGTGTCTTTTAATTTGCGGTCATGATATTTCGCGAGCGCTTTTTCAACCTTGGCAACCATAGCTGCTGCGGTGGTAAAGGACCCAGCTGGATCGGCAAACACCGAGATGGCAAAGGGCGGAACCATTGCTTTTCTTGCCGCGTTGAGCATGTCGAGCGCCACCGGCGCATCTTTGCCGGCTAAAAATATGCCTGTCGCGACGCCGGCATCGGGAGGACGGGAGAAGATAGCGTCCTGAACAAGATTTCCTACATCAGCAAGAGTAACATCGGTATAGGCCATCACCGAGTCATAACCTGCGTCGAGCGCCATATTGACGTCAAATGGGCTCATTTGCCGGAGAGGTGTCAGCATGTGGAGGATGGTTTTGCGGCTCAATTTTCCGTTCCTTAACAATGGTGGTGCCCATGGTTCAGGGTCAGTTTACATCTTAGGCTCTGGCGAGGTTCAAGAGGGTATGGGTTATCTCGGCGCCCGCATTTCTGCCCGCCACGATCTGGATTTTTGCCCCGGCGTCGGGAGTGATGCTGTTTACGATATGCTCTGCTTGCTTCTGCGAAGCGGCAAAGGCAAAACCTGTCGGCCCCCACGAGCTTTGACCAATCCCAGTTGCACCAGCCTGTGCCAGCCGGTGAATTGTGGCTTCAACACTTCTGCTGGTAAAGATGCCACCCTGCGCAGGAGCGAAATATCTTCCGATTTCATCCTGAATGGCCTGAACGGCCTGTCCGAAAAGTGGAAGGTTCCTTTCCATCAGCGCGGGCATTAAGCTCATGACGACATGGCGACAGATCAAAGCTGATATCTCGACGGGAAACGGAGGGAGCGCCTTGAATGCTTCGATTTCCTCCTGGCCGTGAATACCCTGCGCCGAGGTGTCGAATACGAGAATGACCCGCCATGTTTCGGGGAAGGCAATGCGGGAGATGACTGTTGGCGCTGCGCTTCCATGTCCCCTGCCTGCGTCGATGATGACGCCCCCTTCATTGAAAGCTGCAATTCCTATTCCCGAACGTGAACCGCGCCCGAGCAGTATTGCATCGTTCACGATATCGGGTTCGAAATGGTGCAACGTCCGCAGTGCAGCCGAAATGGCAAGCGCAATTTGGGTGCCAGACCCCAATCCGATATGACTGGGGATGGTACGATGGACTATTACATGATGATGAGCCGCTATGCCAAGATGATTGCAAAATGTTGTCATGTGCTGTGCCACCCGGATTGCCTCGGCACCGTGAATTTCCGGCTTTGACGCCCGCGCAATGGTCACAACGGTGGCGATATCCTCTATAGGCAAGCCAACACTGCCAAAGCGGTCACCGCTCGCGCGCGGAATATCGAGGAAGCCGAGATGAAGACGGGCAGGGACTTTGATCGTGACGGATTCCGACATTTGCTTAATTTACACAATCTCAAAATCGGGCCCTACAATATATGATATCGTCTTTCCAACAAGGTGCAAGTGTGTTGAACGAACAATCGGGAGGATCGACGATGACGAAAGAAACAGACAGTTTAGGCCCCAAGGAAACAGTTTATTCCGAAAGCGAGATTATGGCGCGTCTTGCAAGGGATCTGCCGCGTTGGCGTTACGAGAATGGTTGGATACGCAGAAAGTATAAGACTCATAGCTGGAAATCCACGCTCATGGTGATCAATACAGTTGGTCATCTTGCAGAAGCCGCCTGGCATCACCCCGATCTGAAGGCATCCTATGCCTGGGTTGAAGTACTTTTGCAAAATCACGAGGCCAAGGGCATCACCGACAAGGATTTTGAACTTGCGATGAAGATCGAGGCGGTTGTGCAATGGCAACCAGGCAAAGAAGGGGGAGCCCTTGAAGGCACGCCTCCTGCCGATCAGCGCTTTGCCTATGTCAAGTACGACTAATTCGCAGATTTTCTGTACAGGCAGGGTTCACATTCGCAAAAAACCAGATAAGGTTTTAGCCAGGCACCAGAAAGTAGCGGAACATGTCGGTTGCATGGATTGGCAGCCAGCCGGTATCATTGATGGATGCTGTTCGGAAGGCTAGCGGCCTCCTGAAAGCCAGCCGCTGTCCGGTTTTTACCATTGATGCTGATGTACACGGCACACGCAGCGCCATTGCGCTGGCCGAGCGTGTCGGCGCTCCTTATGACCATCCTCTGGGTCAGACCCTGTCAAGGGAAGTTGCTCTGTTCACCGATCATGGTGGCATGTTTACCACGGCGGGTGAAGCACGTAACCGTTCGGACGTTATCGTGCTCGTGGGCGATATTCCTCCGCACCATGGCGGACTTTTGCTGGACTGGGCAAGTACGCAACCCCGTTCGGATAAACTCAAAAAACGCAGCTGGTTTCACATTCGCGGCAGTGAATATTCCGGCGCCCCGAAACTGGCGGTGAGGGCAGTGCGGGTCGGCGGAGACGACCTTTCTCTGGGTAATGTCCTTGCTGTTGTGCGCGCGACCCTGCAGGGACGGCAGACACTCTCCTCCTTGACGAACATTGATCGGCTGCTGAAAAGCCTTTCGGCGGCCCGGTTCCCGGTTTTCGTTTTCTCCGGTGCATCCGGGCAGATGCCTGACCTGATCATGCTGCAGGAAATGGTTGCGGACCTGAACAAGAAGGGCCGTGCCGGCAGTGTGTTTCTGCCCGCTGATGAAGCTGCCTGGGGAATGGCGTTGACATCATTATGGATGACGGGATTTCCACCCAGAACAGGATTCACCGATAGCCTCCCAAGCTATGACCCAGTAAGATGGGACATTCAGCGCATGATCCGGGACAAGGAGCCCGATCTTCATGTCTGGATGTCCACGAGAGGCGGCCAGCCGCCTTCCAAGGGCACGCGATTGTGTTTGATTGCATTGGAGAGAACGGCGGTCCCGGTGCAGGGGACCGCGGTGACAATCGCTGTTGGCCAGGCCGGGCTCGATCATGACGGAGTTTGTTATTCCAGCAAGACCGGCACGTTCCGCGCGGTGCAAGCCGCTGAGCCGTCGCAATTGCCCAGCCTGTCCAGTGTTGTCAGACAATTGGCTGTGGCTCTGCCAGGACGAAAGGCTCTTGTATGCTGATTAAACTGGCAGGTGGGGAAGTTATCGATCCCGTAAACGGAAAAACCCGTACACGGGATATCTGGATCAGGGACGGGCTGTTGATCAATGCGCCACAGGGTGAAACTGCAGATCAAACGCATGATGTCTCGCAGTGCATTGTCATGGCGGGAGCCATAGACATTCATTCGCATATCGGTGGCGGCAATGTGAATACTGCCCGGCTGCTTTTGCCAGAGCATCACGCCGCACACCAGAGGCGGCCGGCAGCTACGCCGCTTTCCAATGCCGGATGGTCGACGTTTCGAACTGGATGCCTTTATGCGCAGATGGGATTTACGACGGTCGTTGAGCCTGCAATGGCACCTTCTTCAGCGCTGCATACGCATCTTGAGCTCGCCGATATTCCCATCATAGACAAGGCAACACTGGCAATACTCGGAAATGATGATTTCAGTCTTTCACTGCTCCGGGACAACACATCGTCAGCAATGCTGGATGATTATGTGGCCTGGATTGTCGGCTCCAGCCGCGCTCTAGGGGTAAAGGTCATAAATGCTGGGGCAGCAGCGGCCTTCAAGGAGAATGTTAGATCGTTTTCCCTGGACGATGAGGTCCCCGAATATGGTGTGACTTCACGCAAGATCGTCAAATCGCTTCAAGCTTCGGTAACGCGTCTGGGCATTCCCCATCCACTGCATGTGCACGCCAATAATTTGGGCATTGCGGGGAGTGCCGATACGGCTGCGGCGACCATCGAAGCCAGTGAAGGCGTACCGCTTCATCTGGCCCATTTGCAGTTCTACAGCTACGGGACCGAAGGGAAGCGGAAATTTTCATCGGAAGCGTCACGCCTGGCCGCGGCCGTCAATGGCAATCGCGACGTGACAATTGACATTGGTCAGGTCATGTTCGGGCAGACCGTCACCATATCGTCCGATGTCATGCGGCAGTTTTCAGCCATAGGCAATGCGAGCCCGAAGAAGTTCGTCATTTTCGATGGGGATGGCAATGGCGGTGGTGGAATTGTTCCCTATCGCTATAAGCAGGATTATTATGGCTCATTGCAATGGGCCATCGGTCTTGAACTTTTTCTGCTGATCAATGACCCTTGGCGGGTATTCTTTACCACGGACCATCCAAACGGTGCTCCCTTCACAGCGTATCCGGAATTGTTCGAGCTACTGATGAGCAGTGCAGCCCGTGATGAGCAATCCGCCAAGCTGAATGCAAGCGCGCTGGAATTAACGACACTCGCATCAATCCGGCGGGAATACACATTTGATGAGATTGCCATAATGACACGCGCTGCACCAGCCAAACTGCTGGGCCTGAAAGATCGAGGTCATCTCGGCGCCGGCGCGATTGCAGATATCGCCGTCTACCGCAAGGGCAGGGACGTGGCCAAAATGTTCCGGGAAGCAGCACTGGTGTTCAAGAACGGCGACCTTGTGGTCAAGAACGGAAAAGTAACCAATTATCGTTGGGGCAAGACTCTGCGGCTCAATCCCCCGGCCGATAAGGCAATCGTGAAACGCATGAAGGCATACCACGAGGAGCGCTATGGCCTGCCGCTTGATTGGTTCACTTTCCCTGACTCCTCCATCCAGAGGGACGAACCATTCGGAGAGGTTCCATGCAACAGCTGATCCGCAATGGTGTTCTGATAGACGATACATTTGCCGAAGCCTTTGGCATGCGTGCGACCGCCATCATCATTACCGCGCCCTCGCTGAAATGGGCACGGCAGGCGGCCATCACCATGACCGGCTTTGCAACTTCGGTAATCGGGTGCGGTTGCGAGGCAGCGATCGATGTGGAGTTGCCAGCGTCGCAAACGCCTGACGGCCGCCCCGGCTGCCGGGTGATGATTTTCGCCATGGGTACGGATGAATTGCAAAAACAGTTGAAAAACCGTCTCGGCCAATGCGTGCTGACCTCGCCTGGCAGCGCCTGTTTCGCCGACCTTGAAGGCACGGCGTCCCTCAATCTCGGCAATGCGTTGCGGTATTTCGGCGACGGTTGGCAGATATCGAAGAAATTCGGCGGAAAACACTATTGGCGTGTTCCCGTCATGGATGGAGAGTTTCTCTGCGAAGCCACCACAGGTCTCAGTAAGCTTGCAGTCGGGGGGGGCAATTTGCTGTTTCTCGCTGCCGACAGCGACAAGGCGCTGAATGCGGCCGAGCATGCCGTGGCAGCCATCGCGAGAATCCCCGGGGCGATCATGCCATTTCCAGGCGGCGTTGTCCGATCGGGCTCCAAGATTGGCGCTAAATATAAGGGTGTGATGGCTTCGACCAACGAAGCCTTCGCCCCGACATTGCGCGGTGTAGTCGACAGTGCACTTACGCCTGAGATCAATTCGGTTCTGGAAGTCGTTATCGATGGTGAAACAGAGGAGACTGTTGCGGCCGCCATGCGGGCCGGCATAAAAGCCGCCATTTCGCTTGGCCCGAAAAAGGGCGCTCTGCGGATCAGTGCGGGAAATTACGGCGGCAAGCTTGGGAAATTTCATTATCATCTGAAGGATTTGCTCCCATGAAAGCGCTTACCTTCGCAATTCTCTCCGAGCCGGAAGAGCGCCTTGACCTTTCACCGCTGACACCTTCGAGGCTTGCCGGACTCTCTCAGGTTCAAATTGCGAAGCTGCGAATTGGAACCAGTTCTCACCCGGTAATGGTCGGCGATGTATTCAATGTTTCAGGCACCGATTTACATTCGATCGTTTTTGAAGGGAGTACCAAACGTTTCGATAGAGTTGGTGCCGGGCTGACAGCAGGATCGATTCGTGTGGATGGCGATGTCGGCAGGGAGGCAGGCAGGAAAATGTCGGGAGGCTCCCTGACTATCCAAGGTAGTGCCGACGATCATGCAGGTTCAGGCATGATTGATGGTCGCATAGAGATCAAGGGCAATACGGGAAGCTATCTGGGTGGGCCACTTGCAGGCGAAATGGTCGGAATGAGTGGCGGATTGCTGATCGTACGCGGCAAGGCGTCGGATTATGCGGGTGACCGTCTGCGGCGCGGTATCATCGCAATAGGTAAAGGCTGCGGTGGCTATGCTGGATACCGCATGATTGCCGGAACAATTGCCATTGCCGGACGTGTTGGGGCTGTTCCCGGCTATTTGATGAAACGTGGCTCGATTCTGTTTGACCGCCACCCCACCGAACTTTCGCCAACCTTCGTGCCATGCGGAGAACCGGATATCGCCTTCTCCAGCCTATTTGACCGATTTCTCATGCGTGAGAAAATTATGAACCGGCCATTGCTGGGGGATAGACCGGGCAGATATGGCGGCGACAATGCGGTCTTGGGCAAAGGCGAGATTCTGTTCCGTCGGAAATTTTAGGGCACTGCACAGGAGCGAAGGATGGAGATATGACCGAATGGAGACCCATCGAGACGGCGCCGACTGATGGAACTGCCGTCGATCTCTGGATCATGCGTGATGATGGCACAGGATTCCGCGCAACAGATTCAATATTTTGCGATATATGGGTGATACCTATGTACGACAATCAAAAGTTGGGTGAGGAGCTCCTTATGGGCTCGAAAGGGCATGGTAAAATTACCCATTGGATGCCCATTCCTGTTGGTCCTGATGGGGAAGCAAATTCCTTATACTAGCAAAATGGCCGGGCATCATTGTTTCGTTGCGTTGCCATATAGACAGTTGTGGCCCGTGCTTTCCATACGAATTTTGACCTCACCGAAGATACCCTTGCTAGAATTCGCTCTGATATCTGACGAACGAACTCTTGAGCTCTTTAAGATCATAGATTGTGGCATTCTATTTGCATTCATCATCCCCTCCCAAGGTGCGGCAAACCCTAGCACAGGGTTAACGGTGCCTGACGGGTGGTCCAATCAAGATCCGTCACAGCGATGAACAATCACAGATAAAAACTCAAATGCCCCGCCAAACTGCTCCGTAAAAGTTAGATCAAGAAATTTGCACGTGCGGCGCTGCCAGGCATCGCTGGCGTAAGATACTTGGCCGCATGCGAACTTTAAGGCCATTGTAGACTTTGAGGAACCGATCAAAAACGGTCGAAAATCGCATATTATCGGCATTTTCAAGAAAGGATTGCTGACAACTTCCCCTTTTACACACAGTCGTAGGTCGTGCGTTCAATTCCATTCAATGCGGAGATTTTTTCAGGTACACTGAGCTATGGAGTTACCCGAGATTACCATCGCGGCAGTTATACTGGCAGCCGGTCAGGCAACCAGAATGCGCAATCATAGTCATAAATTGCTGGCAAAGTTTGATGGCACCCCGCTAATTAAACGAACGGTTGCAATCGCAATGGCAAGCATGTCGTCGTCCGTTACGATTGTCACAGGCTATAAGCGGGAAGATATAGAGAGTTGCATTGATGGCATGGGCGCCCATGTTGTCCATAACCCGGACTTTTCGGTAGGTATAGCCAGCTCTATTGCGGCTGGAATTTCCGAAGAACACGTAAGTTCCGCCGCCGGCGCAATAGTCTTGCTTGCCGATATGCCGAAAGTGGAAACTGAACATTTGAATAGACTGATCACGATATTTCGAGAGAACAAGGGCAACTTCATTGTTCGGGCTGTATCGGGAAGGGTGCCAGGTCACCCGATCATCCTGCCCTCAACGTTCTACGAAAGGCTGACCACATTGAAAGGCGATTTCGGCGCCCGACAAATATTGGATGCCTTCGAGCCTGATGTAATTGAGGTGGAGATCGGAAATGCAGCCATCCACGACGTAGACACACCGGAAGCAATCATTGCAGCGGGCGGGTTGCTTGATGGAGAGGCCAGCCAAACTGGGCCATAAGTGGTATGTTCCAGATGATTGCTCGTCAGCATCTGATAAATTGAGACCAGCTCCCTACCTCCGCAAGGAAGCCGATGTCGAAAAATGGAGACTTTCCCCTGGGCGCAAATAGCGATCAAAACCATTAGCAATGACTGCGACCGCTTCTGCAGCAATTGCAGTTTCGTACAACCGCTGAAACATAGCCACAAAACAGCATCATTACGGACGGCCGTTTAAGCACCTTGCGACGGTGCTGCTTCGCCAGAACTTTAAGCCACTGTCTGATGAATCGGCTGCAAAACGCAAATCCCTCCTCGCAATTGGATATTACAGCGGACACGCTGCGCCGGTCTGGACCCATGCCTTAATCAATTCTCCGAATGCTTCCTGAGTTCCCGGGACCGGTTCACGGCCTTCGCCAGGCTTCCAGCCCCAGCCGACCAGATCGTCATGGGCCATATGTTCGACGATTTCGTCGAGCGATTTGCCGCCATTGCGCTGCGGATCTTTTATCTGCGTGCAGATGGCGCCCAAAGACTTGCCTTCCCAGGCCATTTCGATCGGCGCCAGATGCCAGTTTGGATTGCCGGGGATGCTTTTAAGTGTTTCCGCTTGCCCGATGACCGTAACATTCTCCGAGCTATGGCAGGTGGTGCACATCATTCCCGGAACACCCATACCTCCTTCACCGCGGGTAACCGGAGGCTGATGCGGATGCATGGAGATGTTCTGCAGCGGCCTGTCGGTTGCCGGGTGGCAATTGACGCAGCGGGGGTGCTGGATGACCTTGCCGGCCTCTTCGAAAAGCGCAACCGAGCGCTGTTTTTCGTTGGAGATCGATTGAAAGGTGGATGCCGGTTTCAAATCGGCAGACACAGGAACAACCTTGTCCTGCGCGAACGAAATGTTGGAAACAGCGATGACCGCATTGAGGACAAGGCACACGGATATCGAGGTGAACGTAATGTTTCGTATCATCCTGCGTCCCCTTAAGCGGAAAGAACATTGACGATCGGCAAACGCCGTACCGGGCTATTGGTCAACCGCCGCCAGGCATTGGCGACCGCCGGACCCACAGGCGGAACACCGGGCTCGCCGACACCGGTCGGCGGTTCGGCTGATGGGATGATCGCGACGTCGACAACCGGCATCTCATTGATGCGCAACGAGCGATAGTCGTGAAAGTTCGACTGGATGATCTTTCCGCCCTGAGCAAGCGTTATGGCATCGAACAGGACAGCGCCAAGGCCGTATCCAATGCCGCCCTCCATCTGGGCCTTGATGACATTGGGATTGATCGCGATACCGCAATCGACGGCGCACCACACTTTATGCACCCGGGGAGAACCATCTTCGCCGATCGACACTTCGACGATTTGGGCCACATAGCTGCCGAAGCTCTTGACGACGGCAACACCGCGCTGGCATCCTTCCGGGGCAGGGGAACCCCAGGCGGCCATCTCGGCAACCTTCTTCAATGTCGCCATATGCCGGGGCTCCTTGGTCAGGAGGGCCAAGCGCCCTTCGACGGGGTCTTTGCCCACCTTTTCGAGCAGTTCGTCAACGAATGTTTCAACGGCGAATCCCGTATGGGTATGGCCGACCGAGCGCCACCAGAGCGGTGGCACCACAAGCGTGGTGTTATGCGACATGACACGCAAATTGGGTATGTCATAGGGCAGGTTGGAAGCCCCTTCGACCGAAGTCTCGTCGAGATCAGCCTTGGCCATGATGGATTGACCGACGATGGTCTGATCCCAGCCGACGATCTTGCCGTCAGCATCCATTGCGCCGCGCATCTTGTGGACATACATGGGCCGGTAATAACCGCCGCGAATGTCGTCTTCGCGCGTCCACATGTGCTTGAGGGGGCGGCTGCCGTCGGTGGCTGCGAAAACCGCCGCAGCTTCCTGCATATAGGGCGAGCCGAACTGGGCTTTCCGACCGAAACTGCCGCCGGTAATCTGGGTGTTCACCCGTACTTTTTCCGGGTCCAGCCCGAGAACCTTGGCAGCTGTGCTTTTGTCCATTCCCGGGAATTGCGCGCCGGTATAGATATCGAGAGAGCCGTCGGCAGCCCTGATGAAAACGGCGTCGAGCGGTTCCATCGGGGCATGGGCGAGGAAGGGGAATGCAAGCACGGCTTCCAGACTCTGCACGCCCTGGCCGGTGAAGGCCTTGTCGACATCGCCATTATTGGTCGCCTGAAGACCCTTCTCGGCGAAGAGTTTTTCATAATCCGCCGTAAGCTGCTCGCTTGAGCGGGTCTCTGCCTTGGCAAGGTCCCATTCGATTGTGAGCGCCGCACGGCCCTTGAGTGCTGCAAAGGTGTTTTCCGCATAGACGGCGACACCCTGAGGGATCTGTTTGATGTCAACGACTCCCTGCACTTTCCGGGCTTCCGCATCGTCAAAGGATTTTACTGTTGCTCCGAAATGTTCCGGATGGGCGACCGTTGCATACAGTATATTGTCCGCGCTCACATCGAGCGTGAAAACGGCCTTGCCATTGGTCTTGCTGACCGTATCGAGCTTCGGAAGCTCCTGTCCGATGAGGACGAAATCCTTGGGATCCTTCAGCTTGGGTTCGGCAGGCGGCGTGTGGGCCGCGGCTTTGCCGGCGAATGCGCCAAAACCGCTTTCCTTAGACGACGCCGCATGTTTGATGCGGCCTTTCTCGACCGTGATCTCGCTGGCCGGGACCTTCCACTCCTCTGCGGCGGCAGCGACCAGCATGGCCCGTGCCGTGGCGCCGGCCTTGCGAAGCTGCTCGTAGGAATTGGCAATCGATGTGGAGCCGCCAGTGCCCTGCAAGCCAAACATGAGATTGGCATAGACCTTGTCATCCGCTGGGGAGTGAACGGCCCGCATCTGGCTCCAGTCGGCGTCAAGCTCTTCCGCCACGATGGTGGCAAGGCCGGTAAATGGGCCCTGACCAAATTCGATATGTTTGGACAAAACCGTCACCGTGTCATCGGCGCCGATCTTTACGAAGGCATTCATCGGCGACAATGCGCTGTCGCCGCCCGCCTGGACACCTTGCGACGCCCCCGCCGAGAACATTCTGGGCGCGAGGGTGAAACCTATGACAAGGCCAGCGCTTGCCAGAAACGAGCGGCGTGTGCTTGTGATCGTGTGCAAGGTCATGGCTCAACCCTCCATCGTATCGGCAGCATTGTGAATCGCCTGCCGGATGCGGTGGTAGGTGGCGCAGCGGCAGATATTGCCCACCATCGCCCCGTCGATATCATCGTCAGTCGGCTTTGGCGTCATCTGCAGCAGCGACACGGCAGACATGATCTGCCCGGACTGGCAATAGCCGCATTGCGGCACGTCGATCGCGACCCAAGCTTTCTGAATGGCTTCAGCCTCCTTGCCTTCGATGCCCTCGATGGTAACAACCTCCGATCCCTCAACAGTTGCAATCGGCGTAATGCAACTGCGGCGCGTCGTGCCGTCCAGATGAACGGTGCAGGCGCCGCACTGGGCTATGCCGCAACCATATTTGGTGCCGGTAAGTTTTTCGAAATCGCGCAGGACCCAGAGCAACGGAGTATCGGGATCTCCGTCGAAAGTTCTTTCCTGACCGTTCAGCTTGAAAGTGATCATTTTGATATCCCGCATCTGGCTGTGCACGCTACTGGTGCTGGCTTGAGTTGGTCGTTATCCTTTTTTAACGATAACACAAAAAGCCGATCTTCCAATCAACAGGGATGTAAATAACTGGTTTTATGCGGCACCAACGAAAACCATTCTCTCGGACGCGCTCTTCTCTATGGTCCGTCAGTGGCATGCGCCGGTTTGATACATGACCAGAAATTGATGGTGGATTCTTCGAAGATGTTGGTCGTCGCATGCTCCCACCAATCACCGCCATCTCGTCCTCACGCGAAGTCGTACACGATAATTTTACTGCCGTCTGCCATGTGGACGATTGTGGGTTGCCCCTGCCTAGTCTTTAGAAATTTGATCACTCGTGCGCCGTGGCCCTCTTTAATAGGGCCGTTACCTTGATATCCTATTGGTTTTGCCACGATCAGACCTTTCCTTCATCCTTATGCTCAAAGCAAACCACTCCGTGCAGTAGTGCCCTGAAACCCAGAGCTGCAAAATTAGCCAGTTAGTCACAATTTGAGATGTAATTCGTTATCAGCCAACTTCCGCGGCTAAGCTCCGCCGTAACTTGTCTTGAGCAAATGTCGCTCGAGTAATCCACCTTTATCAAGCTCCGTCGCTGGATTGTCAGATGTACAGACTCAACTTTTGAGGCCAGTATCATTTCCCTTACCAAGTCTTGGCTACGGGGCACTCTACTCGTCGATGGCAATTCACCGATTTCCTCAACTGTGTGGGTGATAAATGGTGGGATGTGACGGTAGACCGTGTCTTCGCGCTCAGTTGAGATTGAGAACTCGCATAGCATGGATGCAATCAGGTCATATAACTGCCCAGGTTCTGCAACTTCTGTTTTCAATTGCTCTCGAAGTTTGCGTGAGGCGTCGTCGGTGCACGGATTGCCGTATCCAACGGGGTGAGTGATATTGATAAGAATGAACCCACTGGGCTGTTGCTCCAGTGGATTGTATTAATTGGTCAAGCAGCAGTAATCAATTTCTCAATGTCTTGGATGGAATGACCAGTTAAATCTTTTGCAATCTCGCCAATCAGGATCGTCTCAAGTTCCTTATGGTAATGCTTACGAAGTTCTCCCAACGCTTTTGGGGCTGCTATCACGACGAGTCCGGTGATCTTACCCTTTAGGACTCGTTGATTGAGAACGTCGGCGATACCGCCCACAAAATTATCCTCGTCAGCCTGCCCTTGGTCAGGGTTCGCCGAACTGCTTTTACGTCCACCACTGGCGTTGTTGCTATCGGTATCAACATCTGCATAAGGAAGCGCTTTCAGCTTGAGGTCGGCGTCGTCGCTTATATTTTGAAAGAGATTAAACTTCTCGCCATCCGCCACCGCGACTGTTGCACCTTTTGGAATCTGCATACTTTATTTCTCCACGTCATAACCGAAGCATCTGTTCAGCCTGAAATTAGAGCCCAAGCAGAATTGCTAGCCCTATCTACTACAACGCGGTAGACAAACTTTCGATGCAGAGTGTGGCAGCGCTCCAGCTAAGTCATTGATTGGTTTCGCATCGGGGCTAATCGGCGCTATTCGATTTGTCCGCCTAGCCTAGCTCCGCTGAACTTAAATCGTATCCAGATGGGGTAAGATGACGGTCAATGTCTTTGGCTTGTCAGCCATATCCCAACACACTGCGAGGCGCGATCAATCGGCTTGCCATCGCCTTCAAGGATTACTTGGCCGCACTGACAGGATGCGTGAATGTTCAACTTCGCCGTCACCTACTTTTACACTACACTTCGCTGACTCCGACGCGCTCGCCGACGTCTGTAACGGGTATCTCACCGACGGGTATACGCAGTGAAGCAGCGCAGGTTGAGCGGGAAAACCGTGCAAATCAGACCGCCACACAGAATTATACTAGTAGGGGTTTGAGTCGGCCAACCGGGACCTATGTCGGACAGGAGATGTAAAACCAGATCTCGCGTGATCGGGACAGCGGACTGGATAGTGACTATGCCTCCCAAACTGATCTCGCCACCGACCGGGCAAATCAGACTGCCAAGCAGAACTATGCCAGCACGGGTCTGAGTCGACCAACCGGGTCCCATATCCGACAGGAGACGCAAATCCAGATTCCACGTTATCGGGACAGGTCTTCTAATGGTGATTATGCTTCCAGAACTGATCTCGCCATTGACCGGGAAAATCTGGCAGACAGGAGAGCATCGCTTGAAGCTGGCAGGGCGCAATCAATAATTTCGCTGATACGAGTGTAGGATTCCGCCTATCTCAAGCGCACGGTGGAAGAACCGTTTGCCATGTTTTTGCCAGGCGTGGTAGCGCCATGATCGAGAACCGCATCAGGTTTCGTCATCTCTTTACGCTCCTTGAAGTGGCGCGGCAGAAAAGCGGGTTCTGTTGCAAACTCTTATAAACGCTGATGCCGGCCTCATGAAGTCGCTGCATTTGCTTTGCCAGAAACCGGGCGATTTTCATGGAAGTCTGATCCCCGTCGTTAAGATCACCCGCAATATCAGGGCGTCGACTGTTTTTCGAGGCGAAGATCAACGATTATCACCTATGCGGCCCGTTTCCAAATGTCTCAATGACCTTGTTAATCTTCATTGTAGGTTTCCTCGGTTGGCCTAATCTAGTAGCGCCAGTTGGAACTTCAGATCGACTGGACTCGATTTCAGTTTTCATACTGGTGACAAGGAGATCGATGCTGGATTCAGAGTCAACCTCGTCGATGACATGGTCGACANNTGCGCTACATTCGAAATCTTGAAAATCAGCTTATTATCGGCATTTTCAAAGGAAGGGTTTATCATCGCTGATATTCTTGTACAGGCGCGCCAAGGCTATCTCTTTTGTTAAGGAGTTCCGGAAAACCACGAGTGCAACTGGGGATTGGCGTCGATTGTGCGGACGGGAGTACTTTGAATCGAAGTAACGTCTGGCGTTTCCACAAATAACATTTTATCCATCCAGTATTTATTTCCTTCATAGGAATGTGATCCAATTAATAAATCCAAAGTATCGTTGAGCGGGGCAGGCCAAACATGCTCAAGCGCCATTCAGGCCGCACACTCTGTTAGCTATTCGTCCTCTTCGTCTTCAGCGTCAGACTCAACTACTTCCCACATAAAGGCGTGCAAACGCTCTTCGATGGTCTTCTTTGAAGCACCGGACTTTTCCATCTCACGTTTGATTTTAAAGAACTGATCTCTGTCGGCAGGCGTGAGGTATTTGGTGGCGTTTTCTAGCGATGATAATTGGCTGGACATGCGTGGCTAATACCTTCTGGGCCATGACAATGGAAGTAGAATACCATGCTTAAACGTCTTTCAGCCCGCGAGAAGTTCTAATGGCCAGCAATCGCGACATCTTCGAGCAACTGCTGGACAAGTACGATCGGACCCTTGCCGACGCGTTTTTTCAGGGTATCGACGCTATCAAGTCTTAGACTACACTGAGGATCGTCGTGGAGCGTCTAGAGCGAGGTGACATTGCCGGTTGCTGTCGAAGCCATGCAGCTTGCGGGATGAAGCAATCTCGGCTTTGGAAATTGTACAACGCTGCGGAGTGAGCTTTGTCGAGAACCTGCAACGGCTGCTCTTCATTGAGGGCAAACCAGTAAAGTGGCTTTTTGGGGAATTGGATCAGGCCTCCGGCCCATATTGGAAAAGCTCGTTATAGGGACAATACAACGGCTATCAGGCCCCATCCAATGTCCAGATTTTACGTTCCTTACATTTGTTACACCGTAGTCGACTGGCCGACGGCGCGGTCTCAACCCGGCGCAGCCCCGGTTCATAATGCGCGAGGAAACTTGGCAGCTTTCAGCAACAGACATTGGCCAATCTCTAACTTCGACAGGCGGCCGTGAACCAGAAGGTGGCCATCACCTGGTGTGGTCCTATGGCGGTTGCACTCTGCTCAATGTTGCTTGCGGTGCGAACTGGACGCACCCTCGCTGCTAGCGCTGTACTCAGAAGCAATGCGCTTCGCGCGGCCACTCGGTCCGCCAAGCAATTGGGATGTCTTGCCAAAATTTGCATCGGACTTCTGTTTTGGTGGTACGCTCCCTCGCACATGGTGTTCAGGTAAACAAAAGTAGTTGGATGTTTAATCAGATATCTTAAATTGCTGTGATTGTGGGGCAATTGGCCCTGTGATAATGTATTTCGCTATTGAACGAAGAACCGCAGCGAAAGTGAGATTGTGCGGTGAATGTTTTCTTGCCCTTAATGCTGGTTGTCATTGGTGCTTCGTCCGCCGTTGCTGGCCCACTGCACGACGCGGCCAAGAATGGGGATTTGAAGCTTGCGAGGCAGCTTCTGGACCAAGGAACGAACCCAACCGATTTTGATAGCTCGGGTGAACCGGCGCTGTTGATCGCATCGCTGGCGGGACACGAAGACATTGTTGCTTTTCTTCTTGATAATGGTGTCAGCGTCGAAAGTCGCAACAAGGGAGGACTGACGGCGTTGCATGCTGCCGCATATGCGGGAAACCTCGACGTCGTAAAATTGCTTGTGTCGAAAAAAGCTCCGGTGAATGACGATAAGAATTTCTACCATATGTCACCATTGCACGCCGCGGCTGAAGAAGGACACGCGGAGGTTGTAGCGTTCCTGCTTGCCAACAAGGCCGATATCGAGGCGAAGGAACGCAACGGCTATACGCCGGTTACCCAAGCCGGTTGGCGGTCGCATTGGGAAGCAGCAGACCTGCTGCTTAAAGCTGGGGCGGTGTGCCAGGCGGCCGACATCGTCGGAGAACCGCTCTATAACGAGTGCCTGAAGCGAAAATGATCTTTCACGACAGGTGCCGCCCGATAGGGGAGGATTCATTATGATTGGTTATAAACACAAATGGGGCGTCTGGGCCGCAGTGATCCTGGGAGCGGCGTCCGCACTGGTGTCATTGTCGCAGGTGGTTGGCGCAGGTGAGCCTATCAATACAGGCTATTTCGGAGATGTGGCGATCAAGGGATACGATCCAGTCGCATACTTCACTCAAAACAAGGCAATGCAGGGAACGCCGGAGTATTCCTATCGATGGCTTGGAGCCAACTGGCAATTCACCAGTGCGGAAAATCGCGATCTTTTCATCGCCGAGCCCACCAAATATGCCCCTCAATATGGGGGGTATTGCGCTGACGGTGTATCATTTGGAACCGTTACTACAAACATTGACCCCAAAGCCTGGCGCATCATCGAAGGCAAACTTTATCTCAGTTACGATCCGGGAGCGGCTGATGGGTTTGAGAAAATCCCTACCAAACTAGTTGACTCGAAAAAGCGTTGGTCCGAAGTTGAACACATGCTGGCTTCGGAAAAAACCGGGAAAAACTGGCGCGAAGCACCGCCAAACTAGTCACGACCGAACGCCCGTCAGTCAGGGTGTAACCGAGAACGACATTACCGCTCGCGGGGTGACATGGATAAAAGGCTTGTCTCGTTCCCACTCTTTTGAGGTGTTGCGGTAGACATAGCCGCAAACCATGCGATCGAGAAAATACCCGGTAAATTGTTCGCAGAGGCGATCATCCCGGATTTCCGCGGTGCCCGTAATGTTCGTGTTGGCGCTGCGATAGGCAGTGCTTCCACTCTTGTCAAAATATTGGATAAATTCAGTCCCGTTCCTGTGCTTTCCGGTCCAGGTTTTGTTGTTCATCAGCTCGCGTAGTTCTGCTCCACGGATTTGATCGGCAGGATTCCCTTGAAAATCGAAAGGCCATTGCGGAATGCCAGCTGCCCTGAGGCCTGACAGGTGGTAGCGTAGATCGCTGTCACGCCAATAATCATATAGATAGGTGTAGTAGGTCAAATTGCTATCGGGAAAGATTGCCAGCAATTGCTTTGCTTCTTGCTCAGCTTGCTGTTTTTCGTTTGCATAGGCAAAGGCCGCTGCCAGATATTCCCGAGCGGGCTCGACATTTGGAAGGGCGGATCGTGCTGCTTCTATCAGTGGTATCGCGCGTGCATTTTCCCGTGTGGTGTAGAAGACTATGCCAGCCAGCAGCTGCAAGTTTGGTGGCGGTGTTGGATTTAGCCGCAATGCCTTGTCAATCTCAATGATCGCCTGCTTTGAATCGCCAAAGTACGCCAGGATCAAAGCAAGATTTGCAACGATCTCCGCGTCGTTCGGTTGGGCCGCGACTGCTCTGTAAGCGGAATCCTTCGCTTCCACGGCGCGGCCGTCTACCAGTTGCAGCAGGGCGAGGACCGTTTGAGCACGCGCATTGTTGGGATCAATCTTCAAGGCTTGTCCTGCCGCGTCATAGGCTACCTTGCGCGCAACAGCTGCTGACCATAAGTAATTATAGTCGTTACGCCATACATCAACGGCGACGCGGGCAATACCCGCATGAGCATTGGCGAAGGCTGGATCAAGATCAATTGCCTTTTGGTAGTATGCCAAGGTTTGACGAAAGGACTGAACGTCGCCGTAGAAAAAACCTTCCTGCTCAGCCCTCAAGAAATAATCATAGGCCTCCAGATTATCCGTGGGGATACGTGCCAGCTGCTCGCGTTCACCCTTGCTGAGCTTGACCTCAAGCGCAGAGATGATCTTGCCAATTACATCATCTTGGACCGCAAACAAATCCATATACTGCCGGTCATACCGCTCAGCCCAGAGGGATAATCCCGTTAGTGCGTCTATCAATTTCACGTTGATCCGCAGACGCGTATCGGCTCGTTGCAACGTTCCTTCAAGCACATAATGCACGCCCAGCTCTGCTGCAACGTCCTGAACCGATGCCTCCTTATTTCGTACTGCAAAAACGGAATGGCGGGCAATTACAAAAAGGCCGGATACTTTGGAAAGTTCGGTAATGAGATCATCGGTTAGACCGGCTGCGAGATGGTCATGTTCCGTCGCGCCGCTCACATTAATAAAGGGTAGCACCGCTACCGACGGCTTTTCTGGTAAAGGATAGGCAAAGCGCCCAGACGATGTCGGCAGGAAAATTGCGCCTGTCTGCCACCAAATTCCCGCACCTGCCAATAGAACGAACACGATCAAAGCAAGGATTGTACGGGGCGGCCAACGGCGTGGTGGCTGAACTTTCTTGGCGCTCATCTTGGCCGCCGCCGGGTCAGCGACAACACGATAGACCCGAATGGGATCGGCGATATTCTTCACCATCCGCTCGCCTAAGGAAATGTAACCCAATGCGAGTTTTGATTTCACCTGGTCATAAGCAGAACCGGAGATGGCAATGCCGCCGGGCTCTGCCAAACTCTGAATCCTGTCCGCAAGGTTTACACCATCGCCCTGTATATCATCGCCTTCAACAATGATGTCGCCAAGATTGATGCCAATGCGGAACACCAACTGTTGCTCCGGCGACGCACCGGAGTTGCGCTCGGCTTTCTTCTTCTGGATATCCACTGCGCAACGCAAAGCATCAACCACGCTTTGAAACTCAATCAGGAGGCCGTCACCCAAGGTCTTCACCAATCTGCCCCGATAGTGAGTGATGGATGGATCGAATATATCCGTCATGTCGAGTTGGAAACGCGCGCGCGTGCCTTCTTCGTCAATCTGGCTCAACCGGCTGTAGCCAACGACGTCTGCGATCAATATGGCTGCAAGACGGCGCTTCATTGCCGCTCCCGCACGATGGTGTTAGTTTCACCCGAACACTACAGCATCGTGTCTACCCCTGTCACGGCGCAAGACATATTGGCCATCCAATTGACTAGAAAAGACGCTTAAACGTCTGGGCATTGAGAGCAACGCCGCTCGTGGTACAACAATTGTGACTTCAATGTTCTCGGAACAATCTACCGGCAGCAAACCGGCGAGAACTTGTCCAGCGTATTGCCACGCGGATTTGCAGGGAGGATTTCTCGGCTTGTGACGCTAGCTATGTGGCTGGACGCCAGTCGGAGCATTCCACTTATCCGTTCAGCCTCAGCGCCAGGGAAGTTGCCCGTTTTTGCCCGCGGGAGCAGGTAGCCACTATTTCGTAGGCCGCTGATGTCCGACAGTCTACCACTCTCTCCGAAGGTGTCGTATTTTTACTGGCCATCGAAAGCGGTCGTTGGATCAGTGTGACGGAAATCATGACTTTGCTATAGGGGCGGCAGGCGCCGTTTGACGGAAGTCCCTTTGATGACGGCCGTGCTGGTAACGGCATGTTCGGAAAGAGCCTCAAGAACGTCGTCCATCTGTTCGATCGAATGGACAACCAGGCGGGCAAGGAAGGGATCGTCACCGGTGATCTTGTCACACTCGATGAATTCCGGTCGTTCCTGAATCAGCCGTTCGACCAGATGCAGCTTGCCGGGCAGGGGCCGGATTCTCACCATGGCCCTTATCTGGTAGCCGATCGCGCGTGTATCGATATCGACACTGAAGCCTCTGATAACGCCGGCAACTTCCAGCCGGCGAACCCGCTCCGACACGCTCGGCGCGGACATGCCCACGAGGCGGGCAAGCTCGCTCATCGACAGGCGGGCATCAGAATCGAGCGCGGCAAGAATACGCGCGTCAGTCTCGTCGAGCGTTGATTTTCCGGTTTGAAGGTTCTGGGGTGTTTTTGCCTTCGACATGAAAAGCAATCTACGCGAAT
The DNA here is from genome assembly GCA_900471815.1 of Hyphomicrobiales bacterium. Lineage (GTDB taxonomy): Bacteria > Pseudomonadota > Alphaproteobacteria > Rhizobiales > Rhizobiaceae > Phyllobacterium > Phyllobacterium ifriqiyense. Next base: position 17,578 of record UICE01000005.1, on the reverse strand, counting down.
TGCCCCCACCATTCCATATAAATCGGTCGGATTGCATTGCATGATGACTCCAACAGGAGAAAATCATGCTGCTTGGGATCATCGCTGGCCTGACCACGTGTGCGTTATGGGGCCTGACCTTCGTCGCTCCACGCGCCATCGCACCATTCACGGCATGGGATTTGACCATCACCCGCTATGGTATCTTCGGCTTGGCCTGCCTTCTTCTGATGGCCGATCGACGTTTCCGGCCCATTGGCATTGCCCGCTCACGGCTCCTGATCGGGTTGCTGCTCGGCGGGGCGGGATATGTCGGTTACTTCGTCAGCGCCGCCTTTGCCGTCCAACTTGCAGGGGCAGCAATCCCGCCGGTCATCATCGGCACAATGCCGGTGTTTCTGGCGATCATCGCGAATTTCCGGGACCGTACAGCACCTTGGCAGTCACTTGCTTTGCCTCTGGTGTTGATTGCAATCGGCCTGGCGATCGTCAACTTCGCGGCAATCAGCGCGGCAAACGCTGCCGATACTGCTTCGATTCTACTTGGTATTCTTGCCAGTTTGGTGGCTCTCTTGATCTGGTGTGCCTACGGGCTCGCTAATGCAGCGGTGATGCGCTCAGTCGATGCGCCGGATGGTCTGCAATGGACAGGGATACAAGGTATCGGTGCAGCGATCGGAAGTCTGGTCCTGCTACCGTTGGCATCTTTCGATCTGGCAGGCACGGCATCTCCTTCGGAAACTTTCCGCTTTGTCGTATGGGCGCTCTTGATGGGGCTGGCCGGCTCCTGGTTCGCGACGTGGTGTTGGGTAGTTGCGTCCCGTCGCTTGCCGCTGGCACTCTCCGCCCAGCTCATCGTTGCCGAAACAATTTTCGGGCTTGGCTACGGATTCATGTTTGAGAGCCGATTTCCATCTCTGGGCGAGGCAATCGGAGTAATTTTACAATTCGCCGGCGTCTGCTCTGCCATCGCAGTTTTCGGTAGGCCAACCACGCTGCCTGTCTTGCGTCAGAAAAGACAAAGCCAGTTTGGCGATGCAGCCGCAATGTCAGTTAGCCAAATCTTGTCTGCGCCCGGTTTTTCTCCGCTCCGCCGCTCTATCCTTGGAGCGATACTGGTCACCGCCACCATGCCCTGGCCGGCGTTCACCCAACAAAAAAACGATCCGGCAAGTCAGAAGCCAACCGACATGAAAATTCGAATGATGTTCAACGGTCATAGCCTCACAGCAACGATTTACGACAACCCGTCGGCGCGCGATTTCGCATCCATGCTACCCCTAGAACTGACCACCGAAAATTATGCCGGCAACGAGAAGATCGCTTATCTCCCCCGTAAGCTGACGGAGAACGCTAGTGGTCCATTCGGCAACGAGGCGCCAGGCGACCTTTGCACTTCTCGCCGTGGGGCAATCTCGCGATGTTCTACGCCGGCTACAGCTATTCCGGTGGACTGATCCGGCTCGGCCGCTTCGACGATTTCAAGCCGTTGCTTGTGCGCGGGACGTTTCCCCTGACCATGGAACGGATCGTCTGAACGCATTGTCTGGGCGAGAAGGAATGTACCAAATAGCGAAGATTCGAAACTGAGCTTCCTCCAAATCGAGGCCGCGCGATGACCACGACGCAGGTTGATGAGAACTACGTCGTCAACCCCGTTCGTTCGGCCGTGACCATAATGCCCTCACTTTAATAGTGACGGAGGAGGGAGCCACCTTGATCCAACAACGTGAAGGAAGTCGGGCGAAGAACTAAGAAGCCCTCCTCAATGCTCTTCGCCCTGCCGTCGTAACCGACGATGCTATAACGTAGCTCTGTTTAATTGAACGAATGTTTCCAAACGGAGCATTCGCGTTACATTTGAAAGAACCTGAGAACGACGTCGGTTATTCAGCGGCTTCACGATAATTTTGCCCCAAGTTTTATCCAGTTTTGAGTTCGCTCTAGCAGTTTTTGATTGCGGTATTGGGGCGGTAACGGTGGGTTGCGGTGCGGAGCGTTTGGCTGCGCAGCACCGCATAACGTCGCGAGTTGACAGTCTGATCGAATTCGGCCCGTGTCATTCAGCTGATACGCGAGTGGAGCCGGTGATCATTGTAATCCATATGCCAGTTTGAAAGCGCTGATCGAGCCTGTGGCAATGACGAGAAGAGCGTCTCGTTCAATAGCTCGTCGCGCAGCCGTTCGTTGAAGCTTTCGGTGAAGACGTCTGGATCCGCCTTTTCTGGGCAATGTAATGCCAATACATCTTGCTCTTAGCTCCTGCATAATCGTATCGCCAGTCAGCTTCCTGCTCCACAACCTTCAGCAGATTCTTAGTACCGGCGAACTGCTGAGTGTCTGCCGTGTCAATGGCCTGCTTCGAAAAATAGGGGTAAGAGATCGCGTGTTAAACCATTGTTATCTATCGCAAGTCGCGCTTCATCCTTTGAATTTGCCTTGAGACAACATAGACCGATTGCAAACCCGATTTAGGAATGCAAGGCTTGGCATTTGCGCAATTTCGCCCCCGCGTCGTTTCATAACTGCTCTCACGCAGCAAGAGCGGTTTCGGCCAGAGCAACCCAGTAGCTGATGCCGTAGGGGATGGCGTCGTCATTGAAATCGTAGTCAGAGTTATGCAGACCCGCCGTGTCGCCGTTTCCAATAATTATGAAGGCACCTGGCCGCGCCTCTAGCATGTAGGAAAAATCTTCGGCAGCCATACGCGGATCAACCCCGATGGAAACCGCCGCCGGGCCAACAATCGATGTCGCAACTTGGGCTGCCAGATCAGTCTCATTCCCATGATTGACGGTAGCAGGATAGCCGCGATTATAGGAAACATCCGCCTTTGCACCATGAGCATTGGCGATTGACCGGGCAACCTCTCCGAGCCGTTGCTCTGCAAAATCGCGCAAGTCGGTCCGTAGCGTCCGGACTGTCCCGGTCAACCTGACTGTGCTTGGAATGACGTTGTTTGCATCGCCGCCGTTAATGGAGGCGATGGTGATCACGACGGCTTGCAAGGGGTCTGTCTCGCGAGAGACTATGGATTGCAGCGCTACGACGACATGCGAGGCCACGACCACGGGATCGATCGAAAGATGGGGCAGGCCTGCGTGGCTACCACGTCCCTGTATTGTAATTTTAAAAGTATCGGCCGCCGCAAGAATAGCGCCTTTCCTGATCGCAAAGTGGCCAATTGGCAGTTTAGGCTCATTATGCATACCATAAACCTGCTCGATCATGAATTTCTCCATCAAGCCGTCTTCGATCATGGCAAGTGCGCCGGCCCCACCCTCTTCCGCTGGCTGAAAAATCAAGACCACGGAACCTCTAAAATTTCGCGTTTCAGCAAGATATCGCGCGGCACCAAGCAGCATCGCCATGTGGCCATCATGTCCGCATGAATGCGACCGTCCGATCATCTTGGACGTCCACGGTTTGCCACTACTCTCCACGATGGGCAAGGCATCCATATCGGCACGCAATCCCACAACGGGTCCGTCTCCGAGCGTGCCCTTGATGACCGCAACCACACCTGTCTTGCCGATACCAGTCTCGATCATGTCACAGCCGAAGGCGCTAAGTTTTTCCGCGACGAACCTCGCGGTGTTATGCACATCATAAAGAAGCTCGGGATTCTGATGAAGGTGGCGTCTCCAATCGGCTACTTCAAATTGTCCATCAACAATACGGTTCTTCATATGCATAAGGTTGCTCCTGTGTAGCCAATAAGGATGTACGGGGGACAAGACTGCTGAGTTCCACGAGAGTGGCAGCGACTATTCCTTGGGAAGTGTACGCGTCCTCAACAAAGTTCGGTTCGAGGAGCGCTTATCGTAAAGTTCGATCGGTGTAGCAGTACAAAAGTGGTTGTGATCCGAACGCGCCGTCCTGAGAACCGCAGTTAGTTGGCGCGGCCCTTCTCTGCACAAATCGCGGGTTTACGTCGTGATGGAAGGGTAATCGAGCGAGCGCCAATGCTGCAACTTGGATGCAAACTCTCTGTGGAATGAGAGAGGCCCATACCTTGTCATGTAAGGCTCGTCATAAATACCGACAAAAAGGGTGAGGTTGAGAAAGAAGTGTGCGCCCATCTCGAACAGCGCCACAAAGTCATGGTCGACCAGAGCCTGCCGCTCCGCTTTCGTCAACGCGTGGACGACCGTTGCCTCCACCTCATTCCCAAGCAATTTGGGGCCGATGGACTGTTCCCAGTTTGCAACGAGGTTGCGTGGATCCTCAATATACCGCTTCAGCAGTTGCGGGTCCCGATCGACCGTAAAGAGGAACTTGTTGACGTAGTATTTGCTCATGCCGCTCGCTCCTTCGGATACCAGGTAAAGTACGCCTCCATCGTATGGAATAGATCGAGGCTATCGACATAGTCGGCGCCTTCCGAACCAGCTACCCCGAGCATAAGAATGAAATTCAAGAAGCCGTGTGTGGCATTACCGCTTTTTTCCATGCTTGGATGGGTGACGTTTTCAAGAATAGCTTCCACATTACCCGATCGGAGCCATTCGATTGCCTGGCGATCGAAAACCGGATCGGGTCCAGTTTCCATGAACTGCCGGGGCCCGCCCAACTCGAGAGAAAGATGGCCAGTACCGATTACGGCTACCCTCTTAGACGAAGGATAGTCCGCGATCGCCCGGCGGATCGCGCACCCCAGATCATAGAAACGCCTTGGAGAGTGCAGCGGCGGGGCGAATATGTTGGTGTAGATCGGTACAATGGGCAGATCATTCTGCGGGCGCACAGTGATGATCGGACATACGATCGAGTGGTCGACCTTTAGTTCGTTCGAGAAGGCAAAATCAAAGTTTTGGTCCATCAAGGACTGGTGCAGAAAGCGCGACATGTCTTCGTCGCCTTGAAGGGTGTACTTCGGAATTCCGAATTCACGCATCTCATTGTAAAAAGTGGCATCGTAAAGGGGAGCCTTGCCGATCAGGAATTGCGGGCAGTTGTCCAGAAAGATCTGATGGAAATGGTCCGAACCGATCATTACCAAGATGTCTGGCTGTGCGCGCGCCAATGTATCGCGATAGGCTTCCACCTTATGCTTCCATTCCGCTGCCTGAGGCATCTGCTGATCAGGGAGTGCGGTTGTCGCCTTGAAGTAAAAAGGATGGTGCGTGCATGCCAGTGTGGCAACGTGCTTCGCCAAGGGCTGATCTCCTGCATTAAATATCGGGTCGGATTTGTCAGGGTTGAAGGTTGACGTAGCGGAGACACGGCCTTTTCGAATCAATCGCTTGAGGATACCTCGTCTCGACCTGATCGCCGGTCATTTGCGACGAGACGATCACCGGGGTACGGGGCTTACGAGAGTAAAGTCCAGTGTGGTTTGTCCAATGTGCAATGTGATTACTCCTCTATTGACCTTTCAATAGGCAGCTAAGATTTCACAGCAATGTCAAAACCTGCGTTTTCGGTTGCTTGTGTAACAATGTGCGGAGCGAGTCCGTGTGCTCCCAAAGCTTCGTCATCGGCATTGCAAAAGCAATATTCACCGCAAACATGTAAGGCTGCTCCAAGGGCTTATTCAGTGCTTGACGCGCGGAGTGTTGCGGCAAAATAGAGACCATCGGCAGTGTCTAGCGGAGCGGCCGCTCTGACTCAGCCAGATCACGGAGCGGCAACGGTTGGTGAGTTCGCTAAAATGGAACGACACATATGTGCCGGATCAATCTTTTTCCGCTTTGCCCACTCCACCAGACTGGGCGGGCGATAATTGATATCACAATTATCCATAGCCTTTTGGTTTAGTGAAACATGCCGCAGGGCAAACACTATAACTTAGTGAATTACCTGCAAAGTCCGTCGGCAAGAAGAGCAGCATGTTATTTGACGATCGTGCTACGGATCGAAAATTCAGAGCGTTACTTTTGTAACAGAACAATGCCGAATCAAAAGATTGCCGTAACAATCACGTGCTTAGGTCGCTTGCACTTATACTTAAGTGATCCGTCGGATCATTTTGCGGGAGCTCACCAAAAAGAGGTTGGCGTAAAACACAAAGTAAAACAGCCCTCTGTAGAGAATGATTGGCCTGCAGTTAATAGCCAGCAAGCCTAATTTACGGTTGCCATTTCGGGTCGGACCACCTGGGAACGACATACAAACCAGCACGAGTAGCCAGTTACATGCTCTACGCGAACTAAATTCATCTTTACCAATCAAGGAGATTTAGAATGGCACTAGGTGTTATAAAAACAAATTACGGCAACATAAAAAATAGTGCGGCCGCTGAAGTTTTCGACACAATGGTGACTGTGGCAAAGACAGCCAAGGCAGTAGCTCAAAGTAAAACTGAGGGGTACGAGCTCGTAAAGGGTGGGACGTACACTGATGCGCAAATTAAAAATGCCGTAACAGGCGCACCCGGCGAACTTGCCCCGGGCTTGATGCGTGCAGAGGTTGTGGATACTGATGGCAATGTCCGCAAGATAATGATTTACCAGCCAACGGATCCAAATCTCTATGATCGTTTTGCAGCAGAAGATGGATCCCGCCGATACAACGGCGAGTTGATCGATGGGGCACGCAAAACAGCAAATCTGCCAACCATAGGTGAATTTGACATCACTAAAATGGAAACAACGCAAGTCGATCCAAGCAATAAGGATAGGAAGCTTACCGTCGGTGAGCTAACCTGGAAAAATCTGCTCTCCGACTGGAAGGTGGGTATAGATAACGGATCGATCAACGCAGACGATCCAAGAGCCAAGCTCTTTGCCGCCATACGGGCTAAAGGAGCGCTTGAGAGTGGCCTTGACATGACTGTCCTTGATATTTCAATGGGCCAAAACCTCGCTAAAGGCAGTAAGGAGGATTTCCGAGATATCGTTGACGAAGGAAAGCTCGATGCGAAACTCGCGGAGCTATTCGCCAATGATGCCGTTCAAAGTGATTTCCAAAAGAACCAGGCTGAAGCCGTCAACCTGCTTCCCAACAAGGATGAAATACTCTCCAAGCTAAAAGATGTAGCCTTCAGTGAAGATTATATACGGTATTTGAACGGCCTTAGCCAATCCGGACAAAGTGGAATTGCTGAGGCGGATATTGCTGCAACCTATTCCGCCTTAGCTACCTTCGATCCATCGCTCGCTGCCGACTTTGCCCGTTCCGTTCAGGCAGACGGTGTGACGATCGAACTTGACAGGCTGATAGCAGACCCCAGCCTCATTGATGATGAAAACATGGGAACGGCGACGCAAGACGTAATTAAGACACTTCTGGGCGCAGCAAAAAAGGGTGGCATTGATATGTTGCGACGGGGTTTAGAAACCGATCGCTTCATTGAAGAAGTACTTAAGGATAAGCAGACGGCTGCTACGTTTGGTAGGGCAATGAACGAACTTGGGCACGTCTATCAACAAAAAGGCAATTTAATTCAAGCTGACATTGATCGAGTTTTCAGCAAGGAAATCTATAAGGGTTTGAACGAGGGTAGCCGCGGAGTAGCTTTACAGGTGGCTAGCAACTTGAACAGCACCGGATCCTTGGGGGCGACGGGCGGCCTAATTTCCTTGGTGTCCGGTATATACCAACTTGCTGGCAAGGGCGGCACATTGGCGGACACCCCTGAGGAGCGGGTATCTGTTGCTAAAGATTTTATTTCCTTCGCTGGCGTCAGTTCGCATTTCGTCAATCTTGGCTCACGAGCCTACGATAAGATAAGAGGCACGAAAATCAACACGATGTTGGGCTTGGATAAGACTCTGCCGGAACTATTCCGCAGTGGTCTACCAATTGGCGGCGCACAATTTGGGCCTGATGAAATGGTCAAGTTGGCGGATGAGTTCGAAAAACTAATCGCTGACGCTCCGGAAATGGATCGGGAAGCGCTTGCGAAGAAGCTCAATCTCAATAATGACCAGTTAGGCATGGTAATTAATGGTTATGAAAAGGGTTTCACCGAATATCCCCTCGTGAAGGGAAGCACTCCAAATACACGTGCGTTTACGGCTTTTCTTCGGGTTGTCGAGGCAGGGGCCAATGTAGTTACCGGTGTAGCTGATGTCGTTCTTGGTGGGCTTAAGATAAAGAGAAGTGTAGATGTCGGCGACGAGGTGGGCATTGCACATGGAGCTATTACAGTGGCATCAGGCCTCTTTACCTTCGCGGGAGGGGCTGCACAAGCTGCAGGTTTGATTGGTGTAAACATAGCCCGCCTTGTCGCCGGGCCCTTTCTTTTGGTAGGCGCCGCATTTGCGGTGGCACTCACGCCGTTCCTTATTGTTGAAGACGTTCGACACAATAATAATATGGACAAGAACCGTGACGATATCAGGAATTTGTTTGCCACTCTGGACAATGAGGGGGTTCTCGTCGAAAAAGGATATAAGCGGTTCGAGTTTCTCGATGACTACATGTACAGCCATGGCGAGCGCGATACCCCTGACGGCATATCTCTTTTTGAATATCGTGCTGACGAGTATGCGTTTTATGACAAGCACGGCCGTCTTCCCGAGAATGGCTTCGACAGTGTTACCCATCACGACTACAAGGGAGATGGGCCGAATCTCAACAGCCAGCTTGAATAGCAGTGCCGTAGGCCGTGCCGCCCATTGCTATTGCTGTCCGAAGGAGAGGGGGCCGAACTGATTTGAATGGCTTCGGCAATGTGAAACTCACACTTGTTGAACTCAGCTAGAAACCTTCGGAATATTGACGATTTAATTGATGACAATTTTATATCGTTCGATGGCGTGTGCAAAGCACATTTCTACCGAGGTGGACGCAAGTTCCACTATCCAGCTGAGACACCAAGTTGGTTCCACCCGACACACACTCTAAATGATGCAAGGGTGAATATACGTTACATTCGTCATCAACAAATCGAGACTGTAACCATTCTGGTGTTGTGGCTTCCCATCGAGGTGGCATAAATGAACAGCCACCCGATGGTCCTCCCGTTCCATCGGGTGGCGTTCCCCTCCGAAGGTATTCCCTTCAAACTCAGCTACTGTCTTCGTGACAGTAGCTTTTTTAGGATGTTACCATTCCTAGTCAGCAAACTCCCTGTGCCCGTGTTGTCGTCGTTTGTCAGTTTGATGGACTCGGTTGCTACAATCCGATCAAAATCTATTGTGGGGTAGTTAGTGCTATTGAGATCTTTTGAAAAGGATAGCGGATGAACAACTACTATGATCTGGGACGATATAGCAGGACGGTTTCAACGTCATCGAGCCAAGCACAAAAATGGTGTGATCTTGGACTTATCTGGTGCTACGCGTTCAACCATGATGAGGCCGTTACTTGCTTTAAGAGGGCGATTCAGCATGACCATAATTGTGTTTTCGCCTATTGGGGAGTTTCCTACGCATTGGGTTGCAACTACAACAAAGCATGGAGTTCATTTGATCCAGAAGATGCTGCGCGCTCACTTGCCCAAGCGTCCGATTATGTGGAAGAAGCTGATCGTCGACAGGTTCATGCGTCTGATGTGGAAAAGGCGCTTGTGGTTGCCCTTCATCGCCGATACCAAGCGCGGGATGTACCCTCGTTAGACCAGTTCGCCAAATGGAATGCGGATTACTGCAATGCCATGCGGGAAGTTTATACGCTATTCCCGCATGATTTGGATGTGGCCACACTTTTTAGTGAGTCAATTATGAATCTGACTCCTTGGCAGATGTGGGATCTGAGAACGGGAAAAATCCCTGAAGGCGCCGGTACCGCTGAAGCTATGGAGGTATTGGAACGCGGCCTACGTCATGCTCAGGGCTATCAGCATCCAGGTTTGTTACACATGTATCTTCATTTGATGGAGATGTCGCCAACACCCGAGCGAGCTCTGAAAGCCGCAGATGCGTTAAGATCGCTTGTACCGGATGCAGGTCATCTTATTCATATGCCTACCCATATCGATCTATTATGCGGTTCTTACGAACGTGCGGTAACATCCAACCATAGAGCCATCATAGCTGATCGAAAGTACCTAGCACGAGAAGGAGCCAATAATTTCTACACCCTGTACAGATGCCACAACTATCACTTCAAGGTATATAGTGCGATGTTCTTGGGTCAGTGCCGTACCGCGATCGAGACCGCTGATGAACTGGTGGAGGCACTCCCAAAGGATTTATTGGAGATAAAGTCTCCACCGATGGCAGATTGGCTCGAAGGCTTCGTCTCGGTCAAACAGCATGTACTAATTCGGTTCGGAAAATGGACAGAAATTATCACACAGGGACTGCCGGAAGACGCCAACTTGTTCTGTGTTACGGCAGCCATGATCCATTATGCCAAGGCGGTAGCGTTTGCAGCCTCTGGGAACATAAAACAGGCAGAGTTTCATGCGGCTAGCTTTGAAAAGGCGTTTCTCAACGTGCCGGAAACCCGTATGCTCTTCAATAACACGTGTCGTGATATCCTCTCCGTCGGTCGCCAAATGATGTTAGGCGAAATCGAATATAGAAAAGGCAACTTTGACAACGCGTTTTCACATCTCCGAAAATCCGTCGACATGGACGACCAGTTACCCTATGACGAGCCTTGGGGATGGATGCAACCGACCCGCCATGCACTTGCGGCGCTGCTCCTCGAACAGGGAAGAGTTGAAGAGGCCGCCGAAGTGTACAAGGAAGACCTCGGCCTGGACCCGATATTACCGCGCGCGCTCCAGCACCCTGATAATATTTGGAGCTTACGGGGATATCACGATTGCCTTTCAAAGCTCGGGCGTGGATCGGAAGCAGCTCTTGTACAACAACGCCTCCTCTTAGCGAGTGCCCGGGCCGATATAGTGATAAAGTCTTCATGCTTCTGCAAGCAAGGAAGTTTATAGTGTTGGAAGAATGTGGGCAAAAGATTCATCATATTCTCTGCTTGAGACCCGGTTTTTAAACCGCGATAATTCGCCGAATGTGCAAATCCACATTAGTTACTTCATTTGAAACGCGATCCCGAAATTCTGAAATGAATTAGGTTGTAAAACGATGACAAACTTCATGTCAGTCAGAATAATCGAATGGCACAAAGGAAAGTCATGGGCATGCAACAGCAGATCAATTTCTCGTACGGGTATTTGATAATTCGCAAAAATGATAGCAATCCGATAATGAATTGGTACTGACGCGCTCCATGATTCCAGTTTGATATAGTATTGGCGTGGCCGCCCGAACGCTCCGCTCCATCTCACGGTTTACACCGTTCTATGCACGAGTCTTGCCCCAGCGCTTGTCCATACAGCTGCCATTGGTTGCAATGCAAATACATCAGTGCTGAACGGCCAGACCATAGGTTCAAACTTTCTCGGATATCCCCTTATGATCAAACGCTTTATTACAACTTTCGCCTTTACACTCCTTTCCGGCGCTGTTGTACACGCTACCGAAATCGGCGCAGTAATGGAAACTCCTTGCCCCTACGGCGATTGTTCTGCGGGGATCTCTTTAACTTACCTTGGCGAATTCGTCATCCCGACCGGAAAGGTGGAAAACGGCGTTGAGTTTGGCGGCCTTTCCGGCCTTGATTATGATGATTTGACAGACCGTTATATCGCGATCAGCGACGACCGTGCCGAAAAAGGGCCGGTTCGCTTCTATGAACTCGCTCTTGATATCAGTGCGGATCGCCTGACAAATGTTACCGTAATCAAGCACGTGGATCTCCTGGACAGAGATGGCGAAGCCTTTGTTACCCGCGCGGTTGATCCGGAAGCTTTCCGCATTGGGAATGATGGTTTTTATTGGTCCAGCGAAGGTGATGAGAAAGCACTCAAAGACCCGTTTGTCCGTGTCGCTTCACCAGACGGCGGCTTCCTGCGTGAATTTAAGCTGCCTGACGGTTTTGCCCCCTCCGCCAACCGGTCAACAGGTGTGCGCGACAATCTCGCTTTGGAGAGTTTGGCGATATCGCCTTCTGGTGATGTTTTTGTTGGTGTCGAAGCTGCACTCTACCAAGATGGTCCAATTCCTAGTCTTACGACGGGCAGCCTAACGCGCATTATTCGTTACGACGCTACAACCAGCGAGCCAAAAGCCCAGTATCTCTATCCGGTCTCTCCGATTCCGCAGGCTCCTATCCAGGCCAATGGTGCTGCTGATAATGGTATGTCTGATATGATCGCTCTTAGTGATCGACACATGCTCGTCGTCGAGCGCAGCTTTGCCCAAGGCTTCGGCAATAATGTCAAGCTGTTCATGATCGATATCGAGGGCGCTACCGACATTTCCAAAATTGCGTCGTTGGATCGGAATGATAAAAAAATTGTTCCGGTCCGTAAGAGCCAAGTGTTAGATCTCCGTGCCTTCGGCTTGACACCAGACAATATTGAGGCTTTGGCAATCGGAAGGGCAAAGGACGGCACTGACGTTCTGATCCTTGGAGCAGATAATAACTTCTCTCCTCGTCAGAAAACACAGTTTTATGCCTTCAAGATCAAGGGTCCGTTGGATAGGAATTAAATGATGGGATGGAAGGGACCTTGGGTCGTGTTTTACAGCAATATTCAAGGCTCCGTTCTTCACCCGCTCTAGCTTAGAAACAAAAGTAATATAGTGCGCTTTGGCGCCAAGCACTCCGCAATCAGAATCTCTGAGAGGGATGCGAGCAGTCTACTGCGGACCAGGCGCAGCTGCGGGCGCTTTGAATTACTTTGTCTTCTTGTCCCCCACGACGTTTACTTCAAACTGACTCAACAATTAGATAATTTGCTATGATTTGATTAGGTGCTCAAATGTTTGGTCTATGACTGAACAATGGCTTGGAACTCAAAGAGGGTCGTGAGTTTCTTGTTTTCCTCATATTTTTGTGTTTTTATCATATTTCATAATTTTATCACTATGGCGGAGTTTATCGTAGTGGACAGAATACTTACCACAGCGAAAGCAGCACAGTTGCTCGGTGTCTCAGTACGAACAGTTCAATTATGGGTGGAGACTGGCCAACTAGAGTCTTGGAAAACTCCAGGAGGCCACCGACGTATTAAACTTCAGTCCGTTCTCCGTTTAACCGAAATGCAAGAAGGTCATGAATTTCCCTTAACAGCAACTGCCGTAATCCTCGCTGGTCGCGGCCGATCAGAGGCCTGGCTTGAGCATGGATTGAAAGGGTCTGGGCTTCAACTCATCGTGACTGAGACCCCTACAACGGCCGCTAATTGGACTACGGATAACCTTCCCATGTTAATTGTGGTAGAGGATCCGGAGGATGGCGAACGCAATCAGTTGCTTGAAAAACTCCACAGGGACAGGAGGTTTCAATCGGTAACAATCGTAACGGTAAATAAAAAATTAATAATGCAAGCGCGCAGCTCCCAGACTAGGCGTCTACAGATCTCAGGATACGGAGACGTTAAGGCAACCGCTGACGAACTCATTGGGACCCTCTTGCGTGCACAATTGCCTTCGGCGACCCGAAATTTTCCGGTGCCTTGGAATGAAACAGAACGTCTGCGCGCGGTACTAAATTCAAAACTCTTAGATTCTGGATCGAGTAGAGAATTCGACAGCATTGTTCGGCTCGCAGCTAAGGCAACTGCATCTCCGATTGCAATGTTTACGCTGCTTACGTCAAACGAACAATGGTTTAAGTCTAGGACAGGATTCGAAGGACAAAGCACTCCTCGCGACTGGGCGTTTTGCAATGAAACGCTTTCGGCAAATGAACTTACTGTTTTTGAAAACTTAGCGGTAGAGAATCGTTTTGCGACTAATCCTACGCTCAATGAGCCGTACAACTTCCGATTTTATGCAGGTGCTCCGGTGCGCGATCAAAACGGTTTTGCGTTGGGCTCCATTTGTGTAATTGACTATAACCCAAAAACTCTCACGCCAGAGGATCGAGAGGCCTTGGCAACAACGGCCGATGCCGCCTCCAACTTAATCCAACTTCAGTTTCTGGAGAGCAAAATCCGTCGGATGGGCGCAACAGAAAATGCCAATCTCGGTAATATAGATCTGCGTATTTAAGCATTGTGGCCATCCTCTGCCGCTGAAGTGATGGCGGTTTGGCTGATCAGGCCTTTTCCTTTGGATGGTAGGCTTCAAAATCGGCGCCGTTGCAATTGTGGCCGACGAACAAAAAACATCTAACTACGATAGTGCATATGGACAATGTTCAGGTTGAGGGCTTGTGTTAATTTGCCCTCGGCAATTAAGCGAACTTGGCAGAGGCTGGTGCTATTCGTCCAAGTTTCCCCTGCCTAACAGGGGGACCGGCGAAATTCACCCAGAACCAGCAAAACTGGCGCATGAACCCAAGAGTCTAGGTGCTGACTATCTCGGTTCAGGCCATGTCTAACCACTTTCATCGACCTCGTAACAAACTATGACCCAGCGCTCGTCGGCTTTCCTGTCCAGCTGACTGATAAGTTCAGCACTATGTTACCAACGTAGCCAATTTTACCTGATCTGAAATTAAGCTGTATGCATAAAAGCTCATCATCTGCTGCGTAAACGGTAGGCAGAAAGTAGAAAATTCACTGCCGGCCATCAAATCAATATTGAAAGGCGCGAGATGAAAAATCTGACAATGTCAAACGTAAGTTACAGAATAGTTCTTCAACGGGCGATTTCTATACTATTAACAAATCTATTGCAGCTTCGGCGCTATCGAAGGCTAAATCTTGATATTAAAAATCTACGTGAGATGGACGACAGGATGCTGGCCGATATTGGGTTGCGGCGCCTCCAAATTGAATCAGCAGTGCGTACCGGGCGCACAGATTATAACGCGTAAGATCACTAGGCGCTGGCTCAGCTTTTCTCGGGCGGTACGTTGGTACGAAGCAACCACAGCTCAGATCTAGTTGGATGGATCGCTCACTTCATCACGAGATGATTAACCAGCACCGTTAGAAAACTACATTACAGATGTAGACTAAAATGCCACTGCTATAACCGTACTGTAACGTTGCAAACTGAATAATCCAATTCCGTAGGGATACACCTGATTTCAATTTAGCAGGCCCAAAAGCGGATTGATCCGGAAACTGGAATTTACTCGGTCATTGAACAGACGGGAAGTTACGAAAGTGGCCAATTTCCGTTGACCTCGCAGAGGAACTACATGCGTAACAAACGGATTATGCTTGGCATTTTTTTGTCGTCGTTATTATCGCCTTTATGCGCCCAGGAACTATCCATATCCGAGATAGGAAAGCCCGAAGCTTTCCGTGTACTGCCTACGACCTATCAGCTCGATTCTGACCATAGCCAGATAAACTTCAGGGTAAACCACCTGGGTGTTTCGATGTACTCCGGGTTAATCGGACACCTTGTGGGGAGTGCCAGCCTGTACCCCGACAATCTGTCGGCCTCATCTGTAGTGGTAGAAATTCCTGTCGATAGTCTGTTGTCAACGAATAAGGCAATTGATGCATACCTGAAAAACAGAAGCTTTCTTTGATGTTGGCCACTACCCCATTGCTCAATTTAGATCAAAAACCGTTGTTCCTAGCGAATACGGGAAGGCGAAAATCATTGGCGAACTGACACTTCGTGGAATAACCAAACCAATCGAGTTAACTGCGACATTTACTGGAGCGGGCCACAATCCAGTAAATGGTCTGCTGACAGTTGGTTTTGAGGCTACAACTGTAGTAAAGCGTAGTGAATTCGGTATTGTGAAGTCTATTCCCTTCGTTGCTGATGATGTTCAGGTTCGTATTTCAGCTGCTTTTGAAAAAGACAATTGAATCATGTGCTCGTTCCGCAGCTTCAGTAGCAATAGAGTCAGGCCAAATCCGGCTGAGGTTTCCTGCTGTAGCCGTAATGCTTCTAGTCAGTAACAAGCGTTGGATTCACAAGTCGTTGCAAACGTCCCATCGCACAGTAAGAATCTACTAGCTGCTTTTCGACCGCGAATGGGTGCTGTTCCCAGCCTTCGTGGTCAAACCCGGCCAAGGTCAGATGGGCGTTAGGGTATCTGTCGAGCACATAAAATATTACAATCATACCACTGCTGGGTACGACATACGGCGCGGGTCGATATTGTGCTAAGGCACTGACGACCGCTTCATGCACGGTTTTGACGATTGTTCTATGGCGTTTTCCTGTTGAGTCACAAAAGGCCCGGAACCGCTCAGTATAATCATCGCAAAAGTCATTGAGCTCGGGGTGCGAAAGCGCAAGTGCCGGGCGCAGTAGCGCCATTTTTGTGGGGTCACGCACACTCCAGATTTCCGCAGCCTCTACCACACCTGGATTACTATGCCATTCTCGGGATGCGAGCATTTTTTTTGCCGGTCGCCCCGTGTTGCAAACTGCTACCACATCAGTTCGGGCGGCGTGACCAACCAAGGAGCGGCAATCGTTGAAACGAATCAATATGTCATGATCATCAATGATCATCGCAGCTTCGTTACTAATTCGACCATTGCCAATTATAGCGATTTTTTTCTTCACGAAAGTCGTTCGCCGAGCAAGCATCCATTGTGAGCAGAATGGACAATTAGCTTTGGGATCTCGTGGCAGGTAGTGCGACTCTGGCCGAGAAGGATCGTACCGAGGATCATCATGATATATCTCGTGTGGGGCAGGGGCGGGTTGTGGCGATTGTAAGTACCAGGTTTCTAGCGTCGCGAATGGATGCCCCAAGTATGTATTGTGCTGTTGCAATTAGGTTTCAAAAAAACCGAATATTGTTACATAAGTAACTATGATAAGAAATATAAATTCGAGAACTATACGGTTATTGTTTATGCCGTTAGAAATTGATGAGAAATACATCTATACCTGTAATATAGAATGAGTATAAATCAAAATTAGACTAATTTTGTCAATACATAGAGAGCATTAAGTCGTACGCTGTCAAAAGCTCACAATTATGAACGCGACGAGTCATTCGCGGTCGTGGATCTGATTTCTGTGTAAGACGAACATCTATCGTAGATTATTGGTATGGAAGTAAAGTAATCTCGACACCCTTCGGGGTGCCGAGATTATGCTGTTTACTGGCCTGTGACGACTTTGGTCCACAGGCGCGTCACCACACGCTGAATTTTGGTATCGTAGGGCGTGACGGTAAACAGTTTCGACAGAACTTCAGGCGTTGGATAAATCGCCGGATCATCCATGATTTCCTTGCTGACGAATTCCTGCGAGGCCTTGTTGCCATTGGCATAGAAGACCACGTTGGAAGCCTTGGCGGCTACATCCGGACGCATCAGATAATTGATGAGTTCGTGTGCTTCGGCCACATGCGGCGCATCGGCAGGAATGGCCAGCACGTCGAACCACATTTGCGCAGCACCCGGAATGGAATAGCCGACTTCAACACCGGCCTTGGCTTCCGCTGCGCGGTCGCGGGCCTGGAAAATATCGCCCGAATAGCCGAGCGCAAGGCAAATATCGCCGTTGGCCAGTCCATTGATATATTCTGACGAATGGAACTTGCGGATATTGGGGCGGGTCTTTTCCAGCAACTCGCCGGCCTTTGCCAGGTCGTCCGGGTTCTTGCTGTCAGGATCAAGACCAAGATAGGCAAGAACGGATGGTATGACTTCAGCTGCTGAATCGAGAACATGAATGCCGCAATCCTTGAACTTGGCGGCCAGTTCCGGCTTGAACAATGCATCCCATGTCGGCGGCTCATCATTGCCCAGGATTTCCTTGGCTTTGGCTACGTTATAACCGAGGCCCGTGGTTCCCCACAT
>UICE01000002.1 GCA_900471815.1 Hyphomicrobiales bacterium | reverse complement strand
CGAAGGGCGAACCACGCACTCTACCAATGCAATTTACTAACCCAATCCCTTGCCCATGGCTCTGATGAGTATGGCTGCTGAAGCGGCGCCCGGATCAATATGACCAATGGCGCGCTCGCCAAGACGGGCGGAGCGCCCCTTTGAAGCGATCATCGCCTTGGTTGCTTCTGCTCCGGCCTCGGCAGCATTTCCTGCTGCATCCAATATCCCGGCCAATGAAGCCCCTTGTGTCTTTGCGCTCTCCACCGCCTCGGCAGCAGGCACCCAGGCATCGATCATGGTCTTATCGCCAATTTCGGCTTTCCCGCGATCCTGAAAGCCCTTTGCCATGGCGATGAAGGCATCGGCAAAGTCCGATGCAGTTAGTACGGTTTTGCCCTTAACACTTGCTCCAGCGCGCATGAAGGCTGTCGCATAAAGCGGGCCGGAGGAAGCGCCGACAGCGTTGAGAAACGACTTGGCCGCTGTGTTGAATACGGTTGTGGGATCGGCTGCGGTAATATCCAGCGCCGCGAGATTGGTTGCAACTGTCGAAAAGCCCAGATCCATGGCTATGCCGTGATCGGCATCGCCAATAACGCCATCAAGCTCGCACAAATGTGCCTTGGATTCAGCCATGGCCTTGGCGATTTCCGCAAACATGGAAATCAGATTTGCAGCGGTAATTTCGCTCATTGATCAGCCCGCCCGAAACATGGCGCAATCGCACGGATGATCGATCATCTCCTGCAATTCCGCGTCCAGATGCATGACGGTAATCGAAGCGCCGGCCATCTCCAACGAGGTGCAATAATTGCCGACAAGGCTCAAGTGCAGCGCAAGCCCGGCCTGATCCAGCCGTTTTTTCACCTGCCGCATCATGATATATAATTCCATGAGAGGCGTTGAGCCGAGCGAATTGACAATCACAGCCACGCGGTCCCCTTTCGGTGCGGCCATTTCATCCAATATCTTGTCCATCAATTCATCGGTGATGGCATCAGCCGGTTTCAGCTTTTCTTTGGAGATACCAGGCTCGCCATGGATTCCCATGCCGACTTCCATTTCATCTTCACCAAGCGTGAAATTCGGTTTGAGTGTCTGGGGGAGTGAGCAGGGCGAAAGTGCCACGCCAAAGGTGAAAGTGCGGTCATTGGCCTTGCGGGCAATCCGCTCGCATTCATCAATCGGCAGCATCTTGTCGCAAGCGGCTCCGGCAGCCTTGAACACGAAGACGTTGCCGGCAACGCCGCGTCGTTTGTCACGTTGATCGGCAGGAGCGGAGGCGACATCATCGGTCGTCAGCACGGTACGAACTTCAATATCCTCCATGGCGACCATTTCCGCCGCCATGTCGAAATTCATCACGTCGCCAGCATAATTGCCATACATGTAAAGCACCCCGGCGCCATCATTGACTGCCTTGGTGCATTCGATGATCGGGTCAGGCGGCGGCGAGGCAAAGACATTGCCGATAGCGGCGGCATCAGCAAGACCCTTGCCGACAAATCCGAGAAATGATGGCTCGTGTCCCGAGCCGCCGCCGATCACCATGCCGACCTTGCCGGGGCGGGGGCCGTCCCGGGCAATAATTGAGCGGGGAGAATGATCGAGCGCAAAGACCTTTGCGGAGTGGGCGGCAAGCACCCCTTCCAGCATTTCGTCGACAGCATTGGCGCCGTCATTGATAATCTTCTTGGTCTTCACGTCGATCCTCCCAGATGCATATTCTGCCTTGTCAGGCGTCAATCATCGCAAGCTTAGCGCGGGCCTGCAATATCTGCGAGCATGCATTGGCAGCTTCCACACCCTTGATGACAAAATGATCCTTGAAGAAGGCGATATGGGCTGCCGACTCCTGGAAATTATGGGGAGTGAGAACTGCGGATAGTACGGGAATGCCGCTGTCGAGTTGAACGCGCATCATTGCATCCAGCACGGTTCCGGCAACGAAATCATGGCGATAAATACCGCCATCAACCACGAAAGCCGTGCCGAGAACGGCCGAGAATTTGCCGGTTGAGATCAATGTCTGTGCATGGAGCGGTATTTCGAGCGCGCCCGGAACGTCGAAGATTTCGACATCGGAGCGATCACCGCCAAGTGCCGCCCATTGCTCAACGAATGAGTTGACGCACTGGTCAACAATATCCGCATGCCAGCGTGCGCGGATGATGGCGATTTTAGTAGAAGGATGGGAAACAATAGTCATTTATCAGGCCTTTCAGGGTTTTGCCATTTTTCAATGATCCCTTTGGGCGAACACGCACAGATCAGACCCCACCTGTGGCGGGATCTTGCCAATGCTTGCTCTCTTTCATCCGGACTATACCGTCGGCTCCGGAATTGGACCGGATCTGCTGACCTTCCAGCGGGTGCTGGAAGCGCTCGCGGGCTTCAGGCATTTCTGCCTGCTACCGCCGGTGGGGAATTACACCCCGCCCTGAGAACGTGCAGGTTGAATATAGGCACGCCGTGGCGAAGGTCAATCCGTCCAGCGACAAGACTGACGCTAAAGGCGACGATCCGTTGAATCACCCCTTGGCATTTCTAAATCAGAGGGTCTTCGAATATTCGATCATCTGGTCCAGCACCGTGCCCCAGCCGTCATAAAAGCCCATTTCCTCGTGCCGGTCGCGCGTGGTTTGATCGCGGTGAATCGCCACGGCAGTATAGCGCGTGCCGCTTCCTTCGTCCTTGAGCAGAAGAACGGCGGTCAGGAATGGATTTTCGGCAGGGCGGTATCCAGGCAACAGGGCGTCGGTCCAGATCAAACGTTCATTTGGCACTATATCCAGATAGCAACCATAATTGATCGACTGTTCTCCATTGGGACCATTCATTACCGTGCGGAAAATCCCGCCCGGACGCAGATCAATCTCACAATCGGAAATGGTCCAGGGTTTCGGCGTAAACCACTTGCTGACATGTTCCGGCATCGTCCAGCACTTCCATACGAGCGCGCGCGGCACATCGATAGTCCGCTCCAGAACGAGATCGAGCTTTGGATCAACTTTCAAATCATAAGTCACGTGTTTTCCTCCTTGAGTGTAAGCATGTAATCGTCAAGTTGATCGAGACGGCGTTCCCACAGGGTCCGTTGCTTGGACAGCCAATTCTCGGCAAGTTTCATTGGTTCGGTTTGAATGCGATAGGTTCGAACGCGTCCCTTTTTTTGCGAGTTGACCAAACCACTGCTTTCAAGCACCCGCAAATGCTCGACAAAGGACGGCAACGCCATGTTGAAAGGTTCGGCGAGTTCGCTGACCGAAGCCGGGCTGTTGACAAGCCGTTCAAGCACTTGCCGCCGCGTCGGGTCTGCCAGCGCGCGAAAAACGGCATCAACGGGAACGGGTGGAGCAGCCAGTGCGGTAGCGGTGGGCATGGATCTGCGAGTCCTCATATGTCGATTGAGCAATACTTAGGTAAAATCCTAAGTATTGCAAGCGAAAAATATCGAAGCGCTCGTGCTGGCAACTCGTTGCTATCAGCAACCATCAATCGGGGTCGATGCAGCTATCAAATTAATTGTCTTGTCTCTGCGGCAAGCAGGGATAATGTCCGCGCATGAATTCAGGCACCGCATCTCCACTTCGCTTCGCCCTCGGCGGGCTGGTTGCTATGGCTATTGGCATGGGTATCGGTCGTTTTGTCTATACGCCTATTCTACCCGGCATGATGAGTGATCTTGGTCTTTCCGCCGGTGATGCAGGCATCATCGCCTCGGCGAATTTCCTTGGCTATCTCGTTGGTGCGATTGTTGCCGGTTACGCGTGGGCGGCAGGCATTGAGCGCAAAGTCATGCTTGGCTCGCTTGCCGCAAGCGCCGCCTTGTGCCTGGCAATGAGCCTTACGGAAAATGTGCTGCTGTTTTCTGTCATCCGCTTTCTCGCAGGCATGGCCAGCGCTTTCATGCTGGTTTTCGCCGCGACGATTGTATTCAGTCACCTCGGCGCTGCAGGCAGGTTGGATCTGCAAGCTCTGCATTTTGGCGGTGTCGGTACCGGTATCGCCTTGTCAGCTATGCTAGTGGCGCTGGTCGCATTCACCGGCTATGGCTGGCGTGCCGATTGGGTAGGCGCGGCAGTCCTTTCCACGCTTGGCTTGATCGCAGTTGCCTTGTTAATCCGCGAAGGACCGCTGCGCACCGGCGCGGACATCAAGGAACCGGCCATCGCCTGGACGGCAGAATTCATCAAGCTCAATATAGCCTATGCGCTGTTCGGCATTGGCTATGTCATCACCGCAACCTTCATCATGGCCATTGTCCGGGCCAATGAGGGCAGCGCCTCGACAGAAGCTTTCGTGTGGCTTTGCACCGGCTTTGCGGGCATATTCTCAGTCTGGATCTGGAACCCCGTGCTGCGCCGCGCCGGTCCCTTTACATCCCTTGCTTTCAGCCTGCTTGCACTGGCCGGTGGTGTTGCAGGCAGCGTCATCCTGCCATCTCCCATTGGCCCACTTATCGGGGGCTTGCTGTTAGGCCTCACGATCATGGTCATTACCGCCTTCGTGTTTCAGGCAGGGCGTCAGCTCGTACCGCAATCCCCACGCCGGATGATGGCGATCACAACGGCGGCCTTTGGTATCGGACAGATCGTTGGACCTTTGATTGCCGGTTATCTTGCCGATATCAGCGGTAATTTCACCTCATCCACGCTGCTAGCAGCAGCGGGGCTGGTGATTGGCTCATTCTTTGCATTTTCTGCGGGTCGGAAAGTGGCGGGCTGATCCAAACTGCATTTCTATATTGCGTGGTTCGACAAGCTCGCCATGAGGAGGGCAGGTGATTGCAGGGAGGTCGCATTTGCGATGTAGCTGAAACATTGATGATAAGCTTGCAACCCACCCACTTTCCTCATGGTGAGCTTGTCGAACCACGCATAACGCGAATGCCGCTGGACAGCTTTCGGAATTCGAAGTGCATTCTTCAAACACGCAATAGCTGTCAAGAACACCCATCATTACGGTAATTTAATTACGCCAACTCACGGTTTGCCCTATTCGTGCTGGAAAACTTGTGCAACTCGTAGCACTGCGATTTGCATAATTTTTACGAGGGTCACGACGGTGTTCGTTTCATTTTTTCCCAAGCCCAAGCTGTTTTTCACATCAGCTGTCCTGTGGGCGTTGTTTGCGGTTTTGTTCTGGATTTTTGCGGGCGAGCAGCTTGGTGCTTATTTTGGTCTGCCGCCAGCTGCACCCGATGCACCACCGGTGATTGGCGTTGGCGTGTTCATCACCAGGCCGTATATATGGCTCTACATTTATTTTGCTGCTTTTGTCGCCGTATTTGCTTCATTCTGGATGTGGTATGCTCCGCATCGTTGGCAAAGATGGTCCATTCTCGGCTCTGCTCTTATAATATTCAATACGTATTTCACCGTGCAAATAAGTCTCGCCATTAACGACTGGCGTGGGCCTTATTGGAACCTCTTTCAACAGGCGTTCAGCCAGCCAGGCTCGGTGTCAGCTGCGGAGTTCTATTGGCAAAACTGGCTATTTGCGGGCATTGCGTTCCTTGCAATAGGGCTGAGCGTTGTTTTTACATATTTCACCAGCCATTACATATTCCGCTGGCGCACGGCTATGAACGAATTCTACGTCGAACACTGGAACCAGTTGCGGCATATCGAAGGTGCGTCGCAGCGTGTTCAGGAAGATACGATGCGCTTTTCGACAACAGTTGAAGCGCTTGGTGTCAGTCTCATTCAGGCCGTCATGAATCTGATCGCATTCATGCCGCTATTAGCGCATCTTTCAAGCTACGTCACGGAAGTGCCGATTATCGGTCAAATCCCTTATTCTCTGGTGGTTCTATCGATTGTTTGGTCACTCGTTGGCACATTGCTTCTTGCAGTGGTCGGGATCAGACTTCCAGGGCTGGAGTTCAAAAATCAACGTGTTGAAGCCGCGTACCGCAAAGAACTGGTGTTTGGCGAAGATGACGAAACACGCGCTCAACCTTTGACGCTTGCGGAGCTCTTTCGAAACGTGCGGAAGAACTACTTCCGGCTCTATTTTCACTATGCGTATTTTAATGTGGCCAGAAGTTTCTATGGACAGGCTGACGGGCTTATCCTAGACATCATTCTCATACCGAGTATTGTGGCCGGGAAATTGACGATGGGGTTGTGGCAGCAGATTTCGACTGCCTTCAGCCAAGTTAGCAATTCATTCCAATATCTAGTGACGGCTTGGCCTACGATTGTGGAACTGATTTCGATTTACAAACGCCTTCGCGCCTTCGAATCGGTCATATACGACGAACCACTACCAGCGATCGATGAACATTACTTGCGGACGCAAGAAGAGAGATAGTTGGCGGGCGGCATTAAGGCTGCCCCTACTTTGGTCTCATAGGTATCCGAGGTTGCGAGACTTTCCGGAATGAATTTGAGATCACTGTTAATCGTGGAAAAGGATCGCATTACCGCATCAGGATCGGCGAGAAATTTACCACGATAAAATTTAGCGAACTTACGCCTGGCTATGTCCGATTAATAAAGAAGCAGCCGGAAATCGTTTAGACGGGAAACTGGATGCATTATTCCTACTGTGCTCATTTCGAGCAAGATCCCAATGGTGGTTTTCTGGTGACATTTACCGATGTCCCTGAGACAATAACGCATGAGGAAACTATGGTCGAAGCAAAGGCCAATGCGGTGGAAGCGCTCGGATTGGCGCTTCGTGGCTATCTTGCTGATGATAGAGATATTCCAATGCCATCAACAAAGGCCGGAAAGGTCTTGTCGATATTCCCTTTGAAGTCCATGACGCTTTGAAGCTAGGCGTGATAATCGCATTCAAATCAGAAGGGCTGCCCAAGTCCGAGCTTGCGCGGCCGTTGGGCAAAGCTGAAACCGAAGCGCGACGTATCCTTGATCCCGATCATCCAACCAAATTATATTTGCTTGAGGCTGCCTTGGCTGTGCTCGGCAAGAAAATACTGATTACGATTCTCGATGCTGCCTAGAAAGGCCGGCGGTTAAATTCCGCCGCCGGTTTGCGGCTGTGTCAGATCGGGCGTGGAGGCAGCTTCCATGCCGCCGGTTTCTTTCAGATAATCGCTATAGGTCGTGCAGCGTACGTCGGCTTTCGTACACACCTCGGCAGTAAAGCGCTCCAGCGCGCGCCAATAGGCATCGCCATTCATCAGTGTGAAATGTAGTCCGATCTGGAAAGGAATGCGTTTGCCCTGATATTGCCGCTCAAACGCGCCTTTAAATGCCTCATAGGCCCGATTCTCAAACTCGCCCATGTGGTCTGTACGTTCAAAGCCGCCGGAATGACGCACAAACATATTATAATCCATGGCGATCACGGGCCGGTTCTGAGGTCCTTCGGCGATTGTCGGTAGGCCAAACTGGTAAAGTCCACCCGCATGCAGCGGCAAAGCGGGACCTTTGGAAACGCCGCTGCCATCAAAGGTGAAGCCCTGATCTTTCAAAGCAGCAATCAGGGCCGGGCTTTCTGAAAGATAGGGCGCGCGAAAGCCGCGAATTTCCTTTGCAACGAAATTCTTCCAGCCTTCCGGCTCGGGAGAGTTGCCATATTTAGCCCAGGCATCGCTCAACACCTGTCGATAGGTGACAAGCTCACTTTCCCATTCGGCCTTGGTCCAGTTCTTGCCATCGAAATGGCCGCAGGCATGGCTGCCAATCTCATGGCCTTCATTGCGCACCCGCCAGATATTATCGAGACGCTTTGCAATATCTTCTTTTGAAGAGGCAAAGCCAATATTGGAACGGCCAGAAGCTTTGCCCGGCGCCTGATAGCTCTTGCGGTCGGAATGATCGATCAGAAAGACGCAGGAGAGAAAATAGGTAAATTTGGCGTTGGAACGCTGCGCAAGATTAAATGCACGGTCCCAAAGTGCATTGCTACCGGCATTGTCAAATGAGATCAGCACATATTGTGGTTTTACACCAATAGAGCCGCGCAGTCCGGTCGCACCATCAGCATAGGCAGGCGAAGCCATTGCAAAAGCTGCCGATGCGGCAACGATCCGGGTAAAAATTTGCATGATGTCAGGTCAGCTCCACAGGGAGCACTGTCGCTACAGGTCAATTGTGGCGATGATCGGACGCGGCGATCCACCGCAATGCTTTACGTTGGAACCATTCTAATCACCCTGTAGAGTGCCGTTACAAAAGGGGACAAGCCATGCTGGTCATGATTATCGGAATCATCATTTTTCTGGGAATACATTCAGTGCGCATTGTCGCGCCGCGCTGGCGGCTTGCCAAGATGGAGCAGTGGGGAGAAGGCAAATGGAAAGGCCTTTATTCTCTGGTGTCTGTCGTCGGCCTTGCCCTGTTGGTTTGGGGCTTTGGCATGGCCCGGCTGGAGGCACCGATACTCTACGAACCTCCGGTCTGGATGAAACACATCACCTTGCTGCTGATGCTGTTTGCCTTCGTCTTTCTTGGCGTTTTCATTGCAAAGCCCGGCCGTATCAAGCCCGCGCTGAAGCACCCCATGTTGATATCCATCAAGACCTGGGCGCTCGCGCATCTTCTGGCCAATGGCGATCTTGCTTCGCTTATCCTGTTTTTGTCCTTTCTTGCCTGGGCGGTGTTTGATCGTATCGCGCTCAAGCGTCAGGCGCGCGCTGGGCTTGCCCCTGCAGTCATTACGCCCGGACCCGTGACCAATGATGTCATCGCCATTGTCATTGGCCTTGTGCTTTACGTCCTGTTTATCTGGAAATTGCACGTTCTTTTGATCGGTGTTTCACCAATGTGACGGCTAATTTAAGCAAGCCCCTTACATCGCGCGCAGTTTCCGACTAAAAGCCCCCTGAACTCCTTGCGTGACTGCCCATGGCCGTCGCGCGATAACTATTCATGAGGCACCATGACTGACGACGGCTTTTTCCGTGAAGTAAATGAGGAACTGCGCTCCGATAAGATGCGGGCGTTCTGGGCGCGCTATAGCACTTTGCTAATAGGCGGCGTTGTCGCGATCGTCATCGGTACCGCTGGTTTTGCCTTTTACGAATACTGGACTGAAAGAGAAGCTTCAAAGTCCGGCGATCAATTCCTGGCAGCGCTTAACCTTGTCCGTGATGGCAAGAATGACGAAGCCCTGAAGACCCTCGATCAGCTTGAAAAAGATGGTTATGGCGCTTATCCGGTGTTGGCTCGCATGCGCGCCGCCGGTGTGATTGCGCAAAAGGGTGATCTTGCCGGTGCAGTTGCTGCCTTCGACAAGGTTTCTGCAGACACATCCGTGCCGCAGGCCATTCGTGATCTGGCAAAGCTGCGTGCCGCCCTCATTCTGGTGGATACGGGTTCTTATGATGACGTGGCGGGTCGTGTTGAAGCGCTGTCGTCGGATAGCAACCCGATGCGCCACTCAGCGCGCGAAGCCCTTGGTCTTGCTGCCTGGAAAGCCGGTCGCGGTGCTGATGCAACCAAACTCTTCAAGCAGATTTCCGATGATCAGGCGGCTCCCGCCAATATACGTCAGTTTGCTGATACAATGCTGGACATGCTTAAAAGCACTGGCGCCACGCCCGCTGCGGCCGCTGGCTAATTAAGAATTAGGAATATTAAGCCGATGAGCTTTACCCTTGCAATTATCGGCCGTCCGAATGTCGGAAAGTCCACTCTGTTCAACCGTTTGGTCGGTAGGAAAATCGCGCTCGTCGACGATCTCCCCGGTGTTACCCGCGATCGCCGCGTCAATGCGGCCAAGCTCTACGATTTGAGATTCGATGTCATCGATACGGCGGGTCTTGAAGAGGTCGCATCCGATTCGCTCGAAGGCCGCATGCGCGCCCAGACGGAGCTTGCCATTGGTGAAGCCGATCTCATTCTTTTCCTTGTCGATGCCAAAGCGGGTGTGACGCCAACAGACGTTACCTTTGCCGATCTTGTCCGCCGTTCCGGCAAACCGGTTATTCTCGTTGCCAACAAAGCCGAAGCACGCGGCGCCGAATCCGGCATGTATGACAGTTATCAGCTCGGACTTGGCGAACCATGCCCGATTTCTGCCGAGCATGGTCAGGGCTTTCCGGATCTGCGCGACGCCATTGTCGAGACCATGGGTGAAGAGCGGGTCTTCCCGGACGAGTATCTGCCTGTCGATGCCAATGCAGATGATTCCGTCGCTGTAACCATCCCGGCTACGCCGCGCGGTATGGATGATCTGATCGGTGATGATATTGACGATCCGGACGCCGAAGACATTCCGAGCTATGATTCGTCAAAGCCGCTGCGCATCGCCATTGTCGGGCGTCCAAATGCCGGCAAGTCGACGCTGGTCAATACGATGCTTGGCGAGGACCGTCTGCTGACAGGTCCGGAAGCTGGCATTACGCGCGATTCCATCTCGGTCGATTGGGAGTGGAATGGCCGCAAGATCAAGCTTTTTGACACGGCAGGTCTGCGCCGCAAGTCGCGCGTTCAGGGCAAGCTGGAAAAGCTTTCCGTGGGCGATGCGCTGCGCGCCATTCGCTTCGCCGAGGTCGTCATTATCGTCCTCGACGCGACCATTCCTTTTGAAAAGCAGGATTTGCAGATTGCCGATCTGATCATTCGTGAGGGCCGCGCGCCGATCATCGCTTTCAACAAGTGGGATCTCGTCGAAAATCGCCAGATGGTTCTGGCCGATCTGCGTGAGAAGACCGAACGACTTTTGCCGCAGGTTCGCGGTATTCGCGCCGTGCCGATCTCGGGTGAGCGCAATCAGGGTATCGACAAGCTCATGGCCGCTGTAGCCTCGACTGACGAAATCTGGAATCGCCGTATTTCCACCGGTCGCCTCAATCGCTGGCTGGAAGGGGTACTTGCCCATCATCCGCCTCCCGCCGTGGCGGGTCGCCGCCTGAAGATCAAATATATAACGCAGGTCAAGACACGCCCGCCGGGTTTTGTCATTTCATGCTCGCGTCCCGACGCGTTCCCCACCTCCTATGTCCGCTACCTTGCCAATGGCATCCGTGAAACCTTTGATATTCATGGCGTGCCTATCCGGCTTGTATTGCGCACATCGGACAATCCCTTTGCGGGCCGGGCGAAGAAAAAGCGCTAAGGCTGGTAGTTTTCCGTGGCACGAGGAGTTGCTCAAGCCACGGAAACTTTAACAACACATCGTTTCAGCGGCCTTCGTTAACTCTCCATCAAGGTTAATGCTTCATTTTTATGACCATAGTGTTCGGTCGTGAGTGTGGGGTATCGGCGTGCGTTTCTATAAGGTTTTGCGGGATTTCAGTGCCCGCCGCAAAGGCCAGCCATTTTCAAAACAGGCAAATCGCAAATATCTAGGTCCAGCCCTTATTGGTGCAGCGATATATTTGTTGTCTCCGACAGTGGTTGCCTATCAGGATATGGCAAGCCTGCTTTCCGGGTCCGAATCAGGGCAGGGGCGCTGGTCGTCTTACTTGGAAAAATCTCCGGCAGGCTCCGTACAAAAGGCAAATATGTCCTTTGTGGACAGGATAGCCACCGGATCAATTCCCGCCAGCGGCGCCAATGCACCGGGAATAGGCTCAGTGGCCATCAATGGCTCGAGCAAGGCATTGGGCGCCACTCCTGACGAGGCACGTATCAACCGGGCGGAAAAGCAGGGGCGTATTGTTTCGATCAGCAAGAAAGCGCCACCAAAAGCTTTCAGCGCCGGATCGATATTGCAACGTCAAAGCATGATCATCCGACCGACGCATGGCATTGAAGTCGATATGGCTTTTGCCAAGCCAAAAATCGCGGGCAAGGAAATCGAGATCGCTCTTGCGTTTCACAATCGCTCGCCTGAGAAAATCGAGCCGGACGCTCCGATGCTGGCAAGCCTGATCAATAATGACAAGCCCGATGTGCTTGCCCTTGGTTATGCTCCGGCTGCTCCCGATTATTCGAAAACATCACCGTTTGATTCCATTCTTGCCGAACCAAAGCAGGCAGGCCGCTTCATTCCGCAACTTGGAAAAGGCGATCATGATTGGCTGGCTACTCCCTTGCCTCCGATTGTCTTCACTGCTGCGGAGCAAAAATGCCTGGCAACGGGCATTTATTTTGAGGCAAGAAGCGAGAGTGTAAAAGGCCAGGCTGCGGTGGCGCAGGTTATTCTCAACCGCGTGCGAAATCCTGCCTATCCGAAAACAATCTGTAACGTCGTTTATCAGAATGATGACTGGATCAATCGCTGCCAGTTCTCGTTTGCCTGTGAAGGCCGCAAGCTGCATGTAACCGAACCCAAGCAGTGGAAAGTCGCGCAGGAAATCGCCATGGCTGTTACTTCGGGCCGTATATTCCTACCCGAAATTGGTTCGGCCACGCATTATCATGCGACCTACGTGCGGGCAAATTGGGCCCATACAATGAAGCGCATCGATAAAATCGGGCAGCATATTTTCTACCGCACTTATGGCGGCGGCTGGATTTAGACCGCTTGGAAATCGCCAAAACAATGATATAAATGTTTCTGGAGTGGAGAATGAGCTTTCGCTCATCCTCCGTTTCTCATTTATGAAAATGAACCCGTAACGTTAGCGTCCAGCCTGTCCGGGTTCTTTTCATGATGAGCGTGAAGCTAAATGGCTTGTACCACATAGATTCACCTCCAGTTTTGAGAGCAAGGCCCTTTCCAAGGTCGGAGAGGCCAATCTTCTCCGATGCACTGGCTGGTTCGGTGCTTCCGCTTTTGCTCCCAAATTCCTGTGTTTGACCCGTCTCGATCTATTCTTTGAAATCGTGCAACCCGCAAGAAATGCAGGGTTGAAACTGCGTGGATCAATATCCCCGTGCCGCATTTTGCACTTTCAATACCATTTACAAACTCGCAGGTTAGGCATATAGTTGTATGATGCAACTATATTTACGAGCCACACAATGAGTATCCTCCCGGACACTGCTCAAATACGGAATTCTTCTAGGCGCATTGTTCGAGAGTTAGGTTTTATGCGCCCGACCCTTGCGGGAACGAATCTCGCTCCATCCTCCGTTCATGCACTCATCGAGATTGGCAGAAATGATACGCTGACCGCTGCCGAATTATGCGCTGTACTCGACCTTGAAAAATCCAGTGTTAGCCGAATGGTGCGCAAGCTTGTTTTGTCGGGCGAACTGATTGAACAGCCTAATGGGCAGGACGCCAGGTCCAAGGTGCTTTCCTTGACCAGCAAGGGGCATAATACGCTCGCGGCGATCAATGCCTTTGCCGATGATGTGGTGTCCTCTGCGCTGGGTAGTCACTCCGCTGCTGTGCAGGAAAAGGTGCGGGATGGGCTTGCTGCCTATGCTGATGCGCTGGAACAGCGGCGAGCAGGCAAGGTGCCGCAATCGTCGCCGGCAATCTCCATCCAAAGTGGATATCAGCCGGGTATTATTGGACGGTGTGCCGAGATGCATGGCTGTTACTATGCTCGAACAAATAGTTTCGGTCATTTTTTCGAAGGCAAGGTTGCCACTGGCATCGCAGAATTTTCCGGGCGATTGGAGCGGCCTGTCAATCAGATTTGGGCAGCGGTAGATGCGGAAAAAATCGTCGGTACGGTGGCGATTGACGGCGAAGATCTCGGAAATAATGTGGCTCATCTGCGCTGGTTCATTATGGAGGATGGTTATCGCGGCGCCGGCATTGGCAGGCAATTGCTGAATAAAGCGATCTCGTTTTGCATTGAGCAACGGTTTTCCGAAATACAGCTTTGGACGTTCAAGGGATTGGATGCCGCACGGCGCCTATACGAGGCGCACGGTTTTGTTCTTGTAGAAGAGGAGCCCGGTGGGCAGTGGGGTAAAGAAGTGCTCGAGCAGCGGTTTGTACGCAAAATCGTAGGGGCGTAGGCAATTGGCGGCCCCGAACCATTGGAGCAGCGATAGTTTGCACCGATGGGCCCGAAGGCGACGCGCAAAACTGATCAGGTATTTGATACGACGCTTCTGGTTCCGGTTAATGGGGAGTTCCCCCTGTTATTGCCTTCGAAGCCCTTCAAAAACTATAACCATGGAACCTCCTAACTAGCTGAATTGCGCAATCTGTATCCACAGCCAAACGCCAGATTCGCATGCAAAATTGTCACTCAGTGATGAGCAGGAAAGTCATATTTACCTAAGGCATTGAATTCTAGTAAAAAAATTACCTTGGAGAGTCGTGACTCTTCGCCTTGACTAGCGAGGATCAGGACAATATGTTGCGCGCGACTTCGAAGCGGGGATGAAGCCTCGCATTCAGTGTGTAAAGGACATGCCATTGGCAACGGGTAACGATCCCGATAAGTCAGGTTCTGTCGGTGACACGGCGGGTGCTGGCGGGGGACTAACTTCGGAAGAGCTGGAGCTTCGGCGCCGCAATCTGGAAGCAAAACTTGTTTCCAAGGGTGCAGCCCGTAAAGCCGGTTCACAAGACAAGGGGACGGAAACCGCCTCCGGTGTCGCGCAGGCCATGAAATTGTCGAGCGAATTTATCGCCGGCGTTCTGGTTGGTGCGGGGTTGGGCTGGTTAGCTGACCGATTTTTGGGTACATCGCCATGGGGGCTCATCATACTGCTCCTGCTGGGCTTTTGTGCTGGAACGCTGAATATCCTGCGCTCTGCAGGACGTGTGGCGGAAAACAGTGGGCTGGATTTCACTAAGAAATCCGACCATGAAAAACCGGAATAGGGCTCATCGAGCACCGTTCGTGAGAACAGAATTAGAGACGAGGTAATAGTGTCCAACGATCCGATTCATCAATTCCACATTTCGCAATGGGTTCCCTTGCATGTGGGCGGCGTTGATCTGTCCTTCACCAATTCCTCTGCCTTTATGGTTGCCACAGTTGGCGTTGCCTCGGCATTTCTTTACCTTACATCGTCAAACCGTGGCCTTATCCCGACCCGTCTTCAGTCGGTTTCAGAGATGGCCTATGAATTCGTCGCATCAACATTGCGAGAATCGGCAGGCAGCGCGGGAATGAAGTTCTTTCCCTTCGTGTTCTCGCTCTTCATGTTCGTGCTCGTTGCCAACATGCTTGGCATGTTCCCATACTTCTTCACCATCACCAGCCAGATCATCGTGACCTTTGCGCTTGCGGTTCTGGTCATCGGAACAGTCCTTGTTTATGGCTTTGCCAAACACGGTTTCAAGTTCCTCGGGGTCTTTGTGCCCTCGGGTGTGCCCGGGCCGCTCTTGCTGCTCGTTGTTCCAATCGAAATTATCTCTTTCCTTTCCCGTCCGATCAGCCTTTCGGTTCGTTTGTTCGCCAACATGCTTGCTGGCCACATCACGCTGAAGGTGTTTGCCGGCTTCGTGGCTTCGCTCAGCGCATTCGGCGCAGTGGGAATTGGCGGCGCAATTCTGCCGCTGGCCATGACTGTGGCATTGACGGGTCTGGAATTCCTGGTGGCTTTCCTTCAGGCCTACGTCTTCACCGTGCTTACCTGCATGTATTTGAACGACGCAGTTCATCCCGGCGGTCACTAAAAAGTTCACCGGCGGATGTCCGCCTAACGCAAATCTATTCTAACGATCTACCCTCAAGGAGTTTAATATGGATCCCGTAGCAGCAAAGTACATCGGTGCAGGTCTGGCTTGTTTTGGTATGGCCGGTACGGCTCTTGGCCTTGGCAACATTTTCGGCAGCTATCTTTCCGGTGCATTGCGCAACCCATCAGCAGCTGATGGCCAGTTCGGCCGTCTGGTATTCGGCTTCGCCGTTACTGAAGCTCTGGGCATCTTCTCGTTGCTCATCGCTCTTCTGCTTCTCTTCGCTGTATAATAACAGCTTACGATATTGGCTGCGTCCGGTCGTTATTCGGACCAACGCAGCCAGTATGATTTGAAGTTCAATCAAGGGGACAACGCATGTTCGTGTCTTCGGCTAATGCCGCATCCACAACAGATACAATAGTCGCTCAGAGCGAAGCACCGGCCCATACCGAAACGGTTGCGCCCGGAACAACGCCTGATGCACATGCTCCGGCAGATCCGACAGCGGGAACGCATTCGGAAACCGGTCATGCCAAAGCCGTGTTCCCTCCCTTTGATTCCAACCATTTCGCTTCACAGCTTCTTTGGTTGGCAATCACATTTGCAGTTTTCTATGTTTTCCTGTCCCGCGTGGTTCTCCCGCGTATCGGTGGTATCATCGAAACGAGGCGTGACCGTATCGCTACTGATCTAGATCAGGCGGCACGGATGAAACAGGAGTCTGATGAGGCTCTGGCTGCCTATACCCAGGAACTCGCCGACGCAAAGAACAAAGCCGGCGCAATTGCGCAGGAAGCCCGTGATCAGGCAAAGGCGAAAGCCGACGCCGAACAGGCCGAAATTTCCGCAGCTCTCGAAAAGAAGCTGAGTGACGCTGAAGCCAGCATTGCCACGATCAAGAACAAGGCTATGCAGGAAGTCGGCTCCATCGCTGAAGATACAGCCGCTGAAATCGTCAAGAAGCTGTTTGGCGGTGCCGTCGACAAGCCCGCAATCTCCGCTGCTGTCAAAGCAGTGCGAGGCTAAGGAGAAACGTCATGGAATTGGATGCAACCTTTTATGCCCTCGTTGGCCTTATCATCTTCCTGGCGCTTATCGTCTACTTGAAGGTTCCAGGTGTCGTTGGTAAATCCCTTGACGCCCGTGCAGACAAGATTCGCGACGAGCTTGAAGAAGCCCGCCGCCTGCGCGAAGAAGCGCAATCTCTGCTGGCTGAGTATCAGCGCAAGCGTAAGGAAGCCGAAAAGGAAGCTGGTGAGATCGTTGCCATAGCGCAGCGTGAAGCACATGGTCTCCTTGAGGAAGCCAAGAAGAAAACTGAGGATTATGTTGCCCGTCGCAACAAGCTTGCCGAGCAGAAAATCGCTCAGGCAGAGGTTGAGGCTGTCAACGAGGTTCGCGCTTCGGCTGTAGATATCGCAATTGCTGCTGCCAGCAAGATTTTGTCGGAAAAGGTGGATGCCAAAACATCTGCCGATCTCTTCAAAACATCGCTTTCGGAAGTCAAATCCCGGTTGAACTAAAAGCAGATTATACAAACGAATTTTAGTAAAGCCGCCTTTGAGCGGCTTTTTTTGTGCGAAGCATAATGCTCGATATGCAAACCACATTTCGTTACGATGAGCGAAATATCGAGAAAAAATCAGAATAATTCCCAAAAAAACACGGATTTTTGCCGAAAAATTGCAAGTACAAATTGCAGTTTAGTTGCATGCGGTTGAACTAAGCGATCCCCGGCATGTAAAAACCCGATCTATATCGGGAATTGTGAGGGGATGGAGTTAGAGCATTTCTGCGGCTCTGGTGTGAGCGAAACGTGCTTTATCCATCGGGCTTCACCCTCGTCCTATGGATAAACATCGGCCTTGCTGAACCCCTCGACCTTGTCCGCGAATCCCTCCGGCAGGGAAACAGAGCTTGCTCTAGGCTTGCCGTTCTTTCAAAGGCGAGAAACTGAAGCGGTGCAAGCCGACGACAGGACCGTGTGCCTCCATCGCGTTGCGATGGATTTCAGTTCCGTAACCCGCATGGGATTCCAGTCCATAGAGAGGATAATATTTGCCAGTCTGGCTCATCATTCTGTCTCGCGTTACCTTGGCAAGTATGGATGCCGCGGCAATGGAAACGGAGCGTTGATCTCCTTTGATCATCGCCGTTGCAGGGCAGGGCAGCCCGGGAGCGACGTCCCGGCCATCAATCAGCGCATGGTGAGGAATAATCGCAAGACCGCGTGTCGCACGGCGCATGGCTTCAAGCGAAGCCTTCAGGATATTAGTCGCATCAATTGCTGGCGCCGAAATGCTGGAAATAGAGCAGGCTAAGGCGGTTTTGGTAATGATATCAAACAGTTCTTCACGGCGTTTTGCCGTCAGACGCTTTGAATCATCAAGACCATCAGGAATTTTCTTTGGATCAAGAATGACCGCTGCCGCAACGACTGGCCCTGCCAGTGGCCCTCTGCCTGCCTCGTCAATACCGGCCACAAACTGGACACCGGAGCGCATGAGCTTCTTTTCACTGGCAAAGTCGGGCTTGTCAGCGGGCAAGGAAAGCAGCAGAGAATCAGAACGTAATCGAGACATCTTGCGGCGACTCTCGCATCCGTCCTGATTCTCTGCAAGTCCCCGGGTAGCAGATGGGGCAAAGCTACCCAGGGTAACCATCAGGCGGGGATGGGGATCGCACCTGATGGAAGAGCGTGTCTAAAACAAGGATAACTGCTCGTTTCCGGGCGTTGGCTCGAACAGGTCGGTGCGCAGGCGTCTCTTGTTAATGTTGATTCCGAGCCGCTTTGCAGCAATTTCAAAACGCCGCCCGATCTGCCAGGCATAGGGGCCATCACCCCGCATGCGCTTGCCCCATTCGGCATCATAATCCTTGCCATCACGCATGGAACGAACAAGCGAAAGCACATGCCGGTAGCGATCGGGATAATTTCGAAGCAGCCACTCCTTGAAAAGCGGGCTGACCTCAAGCGGCAAACGAAGCAGAACATATCCAGCTTCCAGCGCACCCATGGCACGGGCACTATCGAGAATCCGTTCGATCTCATGATCGTTCAACCCGGGAATGACGGGAGCCACCATGACACCAACCGGCACGCCTGCATCGGACAGACTGCGCAGGGCTTGCAGTCTGCGCGTAGGCGTTGAAGCCCGGGGCTCCATCGTGCGTGCCAGCTTTCCATCAAGGGTCGTCACTGAAAGACAAACCTTGGCGAGGCCCTTCTCAGCCATGCGCGCCAGAATGTCCTGATCCCGCATAACCAACGCGGATTTTGTAACGATTCCAACGGGATGTTGATGCGCCTCCAGAACCTGAAGAATATCGCGCATAATGCGCCATTTCTTCTCGATGGGCTGATAGGGATCGGTATTTGTGCCGATGGCGATTGTCTTTGCAGTATAACCTGGCTTGGACAATTCCCTGTCCAGCATCTTTGCTGCATCAGGCTTGGCAAAGAGTTTTGATTCAAAATCAAGTCCGGCGGACAATCCCATATAGCTGTGTGTCGGGCGGGCAAAGCAATAGATGCAACCATGCTCGCAACCGCGATAAGGGTTGATTGACCTGTCGAAACTTATGTCCGGCGAGTCGTTGCGGGTAATGATTGTCCGGGGTTTTTCAAGTTGTACTTCTGTCTTGAATGGCGGTAGATCTTCAATTGTTTCCCAACCATCATCATAGACATGGCGGCTTTCCGCCTCGAAACGGCCAGTGGGATTCATACCCGCGCCCCGGCCGCGTCTGCGTTCGCTGTCTATGCGCAAACCAGCATCTTCAATCAATGCGTTGGCATGTTGTGCTCGGCCGCTTCCGAAAGCAGCCTTATCCGCCTGCACTACAATGTTCATCTGCATTCTCCCTGCCAGGGTGGTACCGATTCGGTGGCACCTTCGAGCGTGAATCTATTCCTATCAAATAATGAGAACAAATCAAGAACAATTTAGGTAAAAGGATGGATGGAAATTCTAGTCACATTGATATATTGGCTAGGTATGATTTCCGTCCTGATTGAAACCCATAATTCAGACGAATTGTTAGCCAGAACCCTTGCCGGGCTGGTCGGTGGAGCCGTCGAAGGGCTTCTCAGCGACGTGATTATTGTCGATTACGGATCGTCGGATCAGACCCACCGCGTGGCTGATGCCGCTGGCTGTATCTTTCTGCAGGACCAGACATTGATTGATGGGTTCCGGCGGGCACGCAGTGAATGGTTTTTGCTGGTGGAACCCGGAGCAAGATTGCTCGATGGATGGATTGAGCCGGTCGCTGTTCACGTCGAGCGCTCACAAGGCCCGGCCTGCTTCTCATGCTCCCATGTTCACCGTAAGCCGCTGTTTAACAGGCTATTTTCAAAACGCAGCCCCATTGCCGATGGCCTGTTGATCTCCAAGCGGCAGGCAATGGCCTTATTGAAGCCGGAAAAGAAGGCGGCTGATCTGGCCCGTGGTTTGGCGATGAAACGTTTACGCGCGGAAATCATTCCAGCAGCTTAGCTCTTACCACCGCGTTTCAAATGTTCATCGAGCCGAGGCATGATCTCGACAAAATTACAGGGCATGTGACGATAATCGAGCTGGTATTGCAGAATATTATCCCAGGCATCCTTGCATGCGCCGGGAGATCCCGGCAGCACAAAGACGAAAGTGGCGTTTAACACTCCACCCGTTGCTCGTGACTGAATCGTGGACGTGCCGATTTTGTCATAGGAAACCCTGTGAAAAATGGTAGAAAATCCGTCCATCCGCTTTTCGAATATGGGCTCGAGTGCTTCCGGTGTCACGTCGCGGCCAGTGAAACCCGTGCCTCCGGTGGTGATGATGACGTCAATCTCGTCATCCTTTGACCAGGAAATGACACGCTCACGAATTTTTGTAACATCGTCTGTCACAATGTCTCTGGCCGCCAATATATGGCCTGCCGCTGTGATGCGCTCGGCAAGCGTTTTGCCCGATTTATCATCATCAAGCGAGCGTGTGTCTGACACCGTAAGGACAGCGATTTTGACCGGAACGAAAGCGCGTGATGAATTGTCGGCCAAGGTCAGTTTTCTCCTTCGCCGCTATCTGTCTTGACCACAAACCACAATGGATAGGCATTGCTTATCAGAGATGCGGCAGCAGATGCGGCCTCATCGGTGTCATAAATCGCAAAGCAGGTAGCGCCCGAACCTGACATTCGGGCCAGACGCGGCGATGTAGAATATAGCGCGTCCATGGTGTCGCCAATAATGGGGAGCAGTTCGACCGTGGCAGCATACAAATGATTGTCCGTCTGTTCAAGATAGGCGCAGACATCGTTCACGCTGCCGAACCTTGGCAAGTTGGGCAATCCCGGATTGTTTCGCTTTTTCAAGGCGCCAAAGACCTGTGGCGTCGACACGGCGGCGCCATTGTTGACCAGAACCATTGGCAGGCGCGGGATAGCTGTGACCGCCTCCAGTTCTTCGCCGATACCGCGGGCAATCAAGGGCCTTCCATGCAGGCACATGGGCAGGTCCGCGCCCATTGCCAACCCAATATTATTGAGATCGACAGGATCAATATTGATGTTCCAGAGCGAGACCAGCGCTTTCAAGGTTGAAGCAGCATCGCTTGAGCCACCGCCAACACCAGAGGCGATGGGCAAGTGTTTTTCCAGTTCGATTGAAACAGGAAAAGCCCGGTCCGGAAATTCTGCACGCAGCCTGTCCCGGGCTTTTAAAACAAGATTGGAAGCGTCGGCAGGTAAGGAATGTCCATAAGGTCCTGTTATGCGAAATGAATCCGCGCTGCTGCGTGCGATGCTTATCCGGTCACCATAACCTGCAAAAACCACCAATGTATCCAGGAGATGATATCCATCGTTCCGTTGGCCGGTAATATGCAGTGCCAGATTGATCTTGGCAGGCGCAATCATGCTGATCGCTTGATCAAGACTGTCGAGCATCTCGGTCAGTCTTTACGCAAGCGGTATTCACCAGTTTCCGGATCCTGAACCAAAGTGCCTTGAGAGCGGTTCTGGACTTCTTTTTCCGCTTCGCGAACACGCTTTGATACACGCTGGGCTTCGCGTTTGAACGAACGATAGCCGTAATAGGCGGCAATACCGATAAGCAGAAAAAAGATGAGTTGTGGCATCGTCCTAGACCCCGAAAATGACAGGCACCGATATTTTCGTAATCATAACACGGTGCGTCGCTCTTGCCAAAATACACACAAGGTTAAAGGCCAAAACGTGACCAAAGCGCCCGTTCTTCTGCAGCATTGACAATGCCTTCGGCAAAACCCGCCCCTATTCCACCAAATCCGATTTCAGCAGAAGGGAGTTTGCGACCAAACAATCCCCGTGGCGGGGCTATAAGTTTGAGTTTGGTCTTAGGGCCATATTGAGATTGCAAATGTGATCGCATATCGCCCAACCCGTCAATCAGGCCAAGTTCCAATCCGCGTATCCCTGTCCAGAACAGCCCTGTAAACAGGTCTGGATTGTCACTGAGCTTTTCACCGCGCCGTTCCTTTACCAGATTGATAAAGGTCTCGTGAATCTCTAATTGCAGCGCTTTGAGATGCTCAATATCCTGCTTGTTTTCCGGCTTGAACGGGTCGAGGGTTGACTTGTTCGAACCGGCGGTATGAACACGCCGCTCGACGCCAATTTTCTTGATCAATTCGGTAAAGCCAAAACTTGCCGAAACAACGCCGATCGAGCCGACAATGGATGAGGGGTCAGCGATGATCTCGTCGCCCGCAACTGCAATCATGTAACCGCCGGAGGCTGCGACATCCTCAACGAAAACATGAACCTTCTTGTTCTTTTCCGCCGCCAGATCACGAATACGCCGATAGATCAGTCGCGACTGAACAGGCGAGCCGCCGGGAGAATTGATCGAAATCGCAACGGCTGGAGCATCTTTATCGCTAAAGGCTTCTTCAAGCATGCCGGCTGTAGAACTGAGCGACAGGTCATTACGAAAGCGGCTGCTTCCCGCCATGATCGCGCCATGCAAGCGTACCACTGGGATTTCGATATGGTCTGGGCGCCAACGGCGAGGCATTAACTTCCGGATAAATCGAGCCAAGCGGGTCTCCTTTACGTGCTCATCTCAAGACCATGTAAGCGGTGCAGAGAAAATCACAATGGTCCCAAAGTCTAAAACAGCGAAGCGACTCCGTTATTGATCGCTATTGCGCGCTCGGTGAAATCATTGCCGGTTTCATGGTGCATCACCAAGGGAGGATGAAAGGTAAGCCCCGCGCGGCTGCCCTTTACCCCTTTGATGATGATCCTGATCGCGGCCTCTTGAGGTCTGGGCTGGACAGGAACGATAATGAGCCCGCCAAAGCGCCTTTGCAAAGCTGTCAGCAGGTCAAGCATGGACGCTGGCCGCGCGATAATGGCGATTGATCCGCCGGGTTTGACGATGGAAGCGGCGGTTTTAATCCATTTTTCCAACATACCATCGGTCATGACATGAGCTTCCGCTTTCAAAGCATCCGGCGTTGCGCGGTCCTTTGCCTCGTTGAAAGGCGGATTCATGATGGCAAAATCGAAAAAGTTGTCGTGAATTCCGGCAGCCATGCGCGTTTTGCCCATAGCTGTTACATCAGCCTGAACAATATCGCACCGGCCTGAGAACAGGTGGTTCTCTGGTAAAGCCAGAGACAAGCGGGCGCACTGCGCCATGAGTTCGGATCGCTCGATAAGAGTTGCACTGGCTTTGCCGCAGCGGGAAAGAACCGCAAGACCAGCAGCCCCAGCACCGGCACCCAGATCTGCGATACGACCACTGAATTCATTGGGCACTACGCTCGCCAGCACCATGGCATCTACGCCGGAGCGATGACCTTTGGCAGAGGGTTGAATGAGGCGGAAACGACCGCGATGGAAAGCGTCGATCGTATGAGGGATATCCAGAACAGACATGAACTAGCCGCGAAGCTCCTGCTCGATTCCCGCGTCTGTCAGCAACTGGCGCGCCTCTTTTTCAAATTCTGAATCGACCATCACGCGCCGGGCGAGAACACCAAGCGACCCTTCAAGTACGCTCATATTGGCATCAGCGATAAAATATTTGATCTGTGCATCTTTCAATAATGATTCGACGAATGAAATCAGAACAGGGTCGTTGAGGCGCATTATTTCGATCATCTGAACTACCGTTTCGAAAGGGATGGGGAGAAGGGCCACTGGCTTTATCACGAATTTGTGGCCTGTACCAATTCTGCGCGCCAATTCGCCGCTTGCGGGTTATAGGCAGTCAAAATAAGGTGTCGCCGCATTGCAGCGCCGCGCATCTTGCAAGATTTTACCGGGCGTAGTGATATTTTGATTTGGCTCGCAATCCTTTCTGAAGATCAAATCTGGTCCTCGGAATCAGGCGCAAGGCCAAGACAGTAGGAGTTTCATTTTGGGCGTTGTTGTCAGTCTTGAAGAGAAGAAAAGCAGTTCTGGGTCGGTTCAGCCCCTGGTCGATTTGACCAAGGCGGATATGGGGCGGGTCAATGAACTGATTTTGTCTAAAGCAGGATCTGATGTTGAAATGATCCCGGACGTTGCCAATCACCTGATTTCCTCAGGTGGCAAGCGTTTGCGCCCGATGATCACACTGGCTGCCGCACGCATGTTCGGCTATGAGGGCGATGGCCATGTGAAGCTGGCGACCAGCGTTGAATTCATGCATACCGCTACGCTGCTTCACGACGACGTGGTGGATGAGAGCGATCTGCGCCGTGGAAAAAGTACTGCGCGAATGATCTGGGGCAATCAGGCAAGCGTTCTCGTTGGCGACTTCCTGCTTGGTCAAGCCTTTAAAATGATGGTGGAAGTTGGTTCGCTGGAAGCACTGGATGTGCTCGCTACCTCTGCATCGGTCATTGCTGAAGGCGAAGTGATGCAGCTTTCGGCGGCAAAAAACCTTGAAACGACGGAAGATGAATATCTTGCCGTCATCAAAGCGAAGACTGCGGCGCTCTTCTCTGCTGCTGCGGAAGTGGGGCCGATAATTGCCGCTGCGTCGAAGACCGATCGGCAGGCGCTACGTTCATATGGCCTCAATCTCGGACTTGCCTTTCAGCTTGTCGACGACGCGTTGGATTATGGTGGCAATGCCAAAGATCTAGGCAAGAATACCGGCGATGATTTCCGTGAGGGCAAGATCACGCTTCCAGTCGTCCTTACCTATCGTCGGGGCAGCTCGGAAGAGCGGCAATTCTGGAAGGAAGCGCTTGAAAACGGCGTTAATGACGACAAGGGCTTGGAAAAAGCCAAAGGCTTGATGACCCGCTATGGTGCATTGAGCGACACGATCCAGCGAGCAAGGCACTTTGGCGGAATAGCACGTGACGCGTTGGCTCCGCTGGACCACTCGCCGCAGAAGGATGCCTTGCTGGAGGTAATCGATTTCTGCATCAGCCGGGTAAATTGAAGCCCGTCAGATGAGGGGTGCAAGCTAACCCCGTGCTAGTCTTTAGGAAAACTTGAGCGAAAACCGTAAAAAGGCCATGGTTCCCTTGAGGATTCGCAGTATCGTTTCAAATTAGGCAGTAAAGAGGGATTTGTCATGCAGCGCAGTAAAATGCTCGGCTCGATTGTAGGAGCTACACTGGCTGCCATGATAGGCGGTGCGATCCCGGCGGCAGCGACCACGACACAGACGCCAGTGATAAATACCGGAAACTTGTCGGGCGCTTTTCTTTCAGCTCGGACTGCAGAGCGCGACAATGATTTTGATAGCGCCATAGCGTTTTATCGGCAGGCACTGACCTATGATCCCAAAAATACGGAGCTGCGTCAAAGCCTCCTGCTTGTTCTTTTGACGAACGGCCAGTTCAAGGAAGCATTGCCGCTGGCTGCCGAGTTGAAGGCTGTGCCTGAAATAGAGCGTTTCTCGCGTCTGGCGCTTGGAATTGATGCTCTCAACAAGAAACAATACCGCCAGGTCGAAACATTGATGATGCTGTCGCTCCAGTCTGATCTGGATCGTATGGTGACTGGACTGATTGCAGCTTTTGCCAAAGCCGGTGCCGGCAAGCCCAACGAGGCTTTGGCAATGATTGACAAGTTGAAGGGGCCGGAAGGCTTCACGCTTTTCAAGGCCTATAGTTCGGCGCTGATTGCGGACATGGCGGGTCAGAAGAAAAAGGCGGCAGAGTTTTATCAAAGCGCCTTGGACAACAAGGCCAATATAGCTGCTGCTCCTGACACGTATGAACGCTTGGTCGAGGCATATGCTTCGTTCAAAATTCGCAATGGTGACAAGGCAGGCGCTGAAGCACTGGTCAAGGAAGCAATTGATGTTCTGTCGGGACGCATGGTTCTTGTCGAATTTGCCAAGCAGATAGCGAGCGCAAAAACGATCAAACCTCTGATTGAGACCCCGCAACAGGGGGCATCCGAGGTATTATATGTCGTTGCGACAGCAATCGATAATGGTGGCGCGGAAGCCTTTTCGAAATTATATCTGCAAATGTCCCTGCCACTTCGCCCGGACCATGATGCTACCCTTTATCAACTGGGCGATCTGAGTGCGAAGCTTGAACAGCCGGAGAAAGCAATCGAGTATTTTGGCAAAATTGCCAAGGATTCCGCCTATAGGCGCGATGCCGAAATGCAGCTTGCGATTAATCTCGCCGTTCTGAAACGGAATGACG
The DNA here is from genome assembly GCA_900471815.1 of Hyphomicrobiales bacterium. GTDB lineage: Bacteria > Pseudomonadota > Alphaproteobacteria > Rhizobiales > Rhizobiaceae > Phyllobacterium > Phyllobacterium ifriqiyense. The sequence goes on along the minus strand of UICE01000002.1, from coordinate 529,073 downwards.
AAGCTATCAAGCATCTTGGTGTTTTGCTTGAAAGCAATCCGGAAGATATGCGTACATATCTGGCTATAGGCAGCATTTACGCCCAGGATAAAAATTTCAAGCAGGCAGCTGAAACCTACGACAAGGCCGTTGCCGTTTTAAAGCAGCCTACCCGAAATGACTGGACGATCTTCTATCAGCGTGGAATTTCCTATGAGCGCCTGAAGGAATGGGACAAGGCGGAGCCGAATTTCCTGAAAGCGCTGGAACTCTACCCCGATCAGCCACAGGTCCTGAACTATCTTGGATATTCGTGGATTGATATGAATATCAAGCTCGAACAGGGGCTGGATTTGATCAAGAAAGCCGTAGCAGCAAGGCCACAGGACGGCTATATCGTCGATTCATTGGGCTGGGCCTATTATCGTTTGGGCCGTTACGATGAAGCCGTCACTCAGCTTGAGCAGGCAGTAAAACTGCGCGCCGAAGATGCTACAATCAATGATCACCTTGGTGATGCTTACTGGCGTGCGGGCCGCAAGCTTGAGGCGACTTTCCAATGGGCGCATGCGCGCGATTCCAAGCCTGAGCCTGAAGATCTGGTCAAGATCGAGGAAAAGCTGAAAAACGGACTTCCAGAAGAAAAGAATCCCGGTGTGGCAAAGAACGGCGTTCAGGTACCTGAGCCACCAACGCCGCCAGCTCCGGCTCCAGCACCCGACAAGAAGGGCTGATTTCTTCGTTCCACTTGACCGGTCTGTATGCACGTCTTAGAGCATGATCCCGAAAAGTTGCATGACTTTACGGACAAGATCATGCTCCAAACGAAACACGCATTCTCTGTTATTTCCAGTAATGAAAAGGCCGCACGGTGACTTCTCCCTTGCCAGATCATATGCACCCGACCCGCTCGTTTCAGGGGCTTATCCTGACGCTCCACAATTATTGGGCGCAGCATGGCTGTGTAATCCTGCAGCCCTATGACATGGAAGTTGGTGCTGGCACATTCCACCCCGCAACGACCTTGCGTTCGCTTGGACCAAAGCCGTGGAAGGCTGCCTATGTGCAGCCCTCACGCCGCCCGAAAGATGGTCGTTACGGCGAAAATCCAAACCGGTTGCAGCATTATTATCAGTATCAGGTGATCATGAAGCCATCGCCGCCCAATCTGCAGGAGCTTTATCTTGGCTCGCTGCGGGCTATCGGCCTTGATCCTTTGATGCACGATATCCGTTTCGTCGAGGATGACTGGGAAAGTCCGACATTGGGTGCCTGGGGTCTCGGTTGGGAGTGCTGGTGTGACGGCATGGAAGTGTCGCAATTTACCTATTTTCAGCAGGTTTGCGGAATTGAATGCTCGCCGGTTTCGGGTGAATTGACCTATGGTCTGGAACGTCTTGCCATGTATGTGCAGGGCGTGGACAATGTTTACGACCTCAATTTCAATGGTCTTGAGGGTGACGAGAAAGTCACCTATGGCGACGTATTCCTACAGGCCGAACAGGAATATTCACGGCATAATTTTGAACATGCAAATACAAGCACCTTGCTCCGTCATTTCGAAGATGCGGAAGCGGAATGTGAAGCGCTATTGCGCGCTGGCGCTCCAAAAAACGGCGATAACAGCCCTCAGCATAAAATGGTCCTGCCTGCCTATGATCAGTGCATCAAGGCATCCCACGCATTCAATCTTCTTGATGCGCGTGGCGTGATTTCGGTAACGGAACGTCAGAGCTATATATTGCGGGTACGCAATCTTGCCCGGCAATGCGGCGAGGCCTTCCTTCTCACGGAAGCAGGTGGCGTGAATTTCAAGAGTGAGTCCGTATAATGCCTGATCTTTTGCTCGAACTCCGCTCGGAAGAAATTCCGGCACGTATGCAGCGCAAGGCTGCTGGCGATTTGAAGAAGCTGGTTACCGACGCTTTGGTCGAAGCCGGGTTGACCTATGAGGCAGCGGGAGACTATTGGACGCCGCGCCGTCTTACGCTCGATATACGTGGCCTTACAGCACGTTCCAAGGATGTGCACGAAGACCGGAAAGGCCCAAGTGTCAATGCGCCTGAGCAGGCAATTGCAGGCTTTCTGCGTTCAGCAGGCTTGAATGATATTTCTGAAGCGCATGTCCACACCGACCCTAAGAAGGGTGATTTTTATGTCGCCCATCTGACGAAACCCGGGCGCGGCGCTGAAGAGATCATTGCGGAGCTGATGCCAAAGATTATCCGCGAATTCCCATGGCCAAAATCCATGCGATGGGGCGCGGCGTCTTCCAAATCCGGAAGCTTGCGCTGGGTTCGTCCGCTACAGTCTATTGTTTGCACGTTCGGACCTGAAACCGAGGAGCCGGTTGTCGTCGATTTTGAGATCGATGGTCTGAAAGCTGGCAATGTAACCTATGGTCATCGCTTCCTGAGCGATGGCAAGCCGATCACCGTCCGCCGCTTTGACGACTATGTTGCCAAGCTTGAAAAGGCGAAGGTGGTGCTCGATGCGGATCGCCGCAAGGAAATTATCCTTTCCGACGCCCAGAACATCGCTTTTGCATCGGGACTTGAGCTTGTTGAAGATGAGGCGCTTCTTGAAGAAGTGTCTGGCCTCGTCGAATGGCCGGTGGTGTTGATGGGCGAATTTGAGGAGGAGTTTCTTGCAATTCCGCCTGAGGTTATCCGCCTTACCATCAAGACCAATCAGAAATGCTTTGTTACACGTAAACAGGGCGAAGCGGACAAGCTTTCCAATAAGTTCATCCTCGTTTCCAATATCGAAGCGACTGATGGCGGTCGCGAGATTGCCCATGGCAATGGCAAGGTCGTGCGGGCACGCCTCTCGGATGCGCTATACTTCTGGAATACCGACCAGCATGATTTGCCAGATATGCACACGCTGGCGCCAGCTGCCATCAAGTTTGACCTTGATCTGAGCAAGCCATTGGACCAACGCATGGCACGTTTGGATGCGCTGAATGTTACTTTCCACGCAAAGCTTGGTACACAAGGCGAGCGCGTCACGCGGATTAAAAATCTTGCACGCGCACTTGCGATTCGGATAGGCGCCGATCCAGTTTTGGCAAGCCGCGCATCGGTTTTGGCTAAAGCCGATCTTACAACCGAAATCGTTGGCGAGTTTCCTGAGTTGCAAGGTGGCATGGGCCGGAAATATGCACTTCTGCAGAATGAGCACCCATCAGTGGCTGCCGCCATTGAGGAGCATTACAAACCGCAAGGACCATCCGATTTTGTACCAAGCGATCTGGTTTCGGTTGCTGTTGCACTGGCGGACAAATTGGATACGCTGGTCGGCTTCTGGGCTATTGATGAAAAGCCAACCGGTTCGAAAGATCCGTTCGCATTGCGGCGCGCGGCGCTCGGCGTGATCAGGCTTCTGCTTTCAAGCGATTGGAAGATTGAACTTTTGCCCATTTTCCAAGACGCCTTCATTCAATTGCGCGAAGAGAAAATCGAGCAGCGGATCGAGCATTTCGAGGAAGCGCAGGCAGCCCAGAATTCGGGTGATGTGGATGGTGAGGAAGATGTCACCAACGCGATATCCGGTTTTGAAAAGCGGATACGCGGCCAGCTTTCGGAGCGGTCACAACCCATCCTTCTTGATCTCTTGGCGTTCTTTCACGACCGCCTCAAGGTACATCTGCGCGACCTCGGTGCGCGCCATGATCTGATTGATTCTGTGCTTAAACCAGACGCGGATAATCTCTTGCTGATCGCACGGCGTGTCGAGGCGTTGGTTGTTTTCCTCAACACGGAAGACGGTAAAAATCTTGTTGCCGGAACCAAGCGTGCCGCCAATATTTTGAGCGCCGAGGAGAAGAAGGGGACAGCCATTTCAGACATGGTAAACCCCGATCTTTTCAATGATGATGCGGAAAAGAACCTATACGTCGCGGTGAATCAAGCTGAGAGCCAAGCGGCGCAAGCGATTCAAAAAGAAGACTTTTCCGGCGCGATGATCGCACTTAGTGCTTTGCGTGAACCAGTTGATTCATTCTTTGAAAAAGTACTGGTTAATGACGACAATGCCGATATTCGCGCAAATCGTCTGGCATTGCTTTCGCGTATCCGCGCGGCGACGGATGCCGTCGCTGATTTCTCGAAAATTGTTGGATGACAGGAAGATAGGTAGCAGTTCTCAACTGTCTTAGGCGTTTCCTAATTCACGCCTGCGCGCATCGGTGCTTCTGCTAAGTCGGGGGCAGGCATTGATTTGCCAGCGGCTATAGGTTCCGATGCCTGCGCGGCAAGCAAGGGATTTGCCGGCGCCGCATTACCTTGCATGCGCGCCATATACTCCCGGGAACGAGCACGTCTTTCCGCATAAGCTTTCAAGCGTGCTGCTTCCTCCGCAGTCTGTTCAAGGCATGATGTGCAGACTGGATTGCCGTTGGCATCGAAGCTGTCATAACCAATATAGGATACCGAATTCGGTTTGGCCGTTTCTCCGCTGACAATGATTGAATCTGCTAAAGCGGAGGCGCTTATCAGGGCGATGGCTGACGCTGCAATGAACTGGCGTAGAAGCATGGCTGATCAATCCTGGATTCTCTATATAAACAAACGCTCCAGCGTTCTCTATTTGGGATTCATTGCCAAAGCTTTCTCACGATGGATTCAATTTTAGACATGACATCATTCGAGCTGTTCATCAGCCAATACTTGCAGCGCGCCACCTCATTCGTGTAGGCAGGGCGACCACTGGAGGCTATCTTGGCTACAATCTTGGGTATGGACGAACAGGCGATCCTCGCTGCAGCCGATATGTTGGCTCAGGGGAAGCTTGTGGCTATCCCAACGGAGACCGTATACGGCCTTGCAGCCGATGCGACGAACGGAAGCGCAGTTGCCGGTATCTTTGAGGCCAAAGGCCGCCCGCACTTCAATCCGCTGATCTGCCATGTCTCGGATGTTGCTATGGCCGAACGTTATGCAGAGATCGATCCGGTTTCCCGTCAATTGATCAATGCTTTCTGGCCGGGGCCACTTACCCTCGTCCTTCCATTGAAACCGGACTGCGGAATCCATCCCCTGGTAGCGGCCGGGCTCGACACTATTGCTCTGCGTATGCCCCGTGGCGTGGCAGGAAAAATCATCGCGGCATTGGATCGACCGCTTGCAGCACCGAGCGCCAATACTTCCGGAAAGATAAGCGGCACCAATGCTTTGTCTGTAGAAGGCGATTTGGGGTCAAAGATTGCGATGATCCTTGATGCAGGCCCGTCAGAAGTCGGACTCGAGTCGACGATTGTCAAAGTTGATGGTGATACAATCCTGATGCTACGCCCGGGCGGCCTCCCTGCTGAAGAGATTGAGGCTGTGATTGGCCGGAAGCTTGGCCGCATAGATCAGCGCGCAGCAATTCAGGCACCGGGGATGATGGCTTCCCATTATGCTCCCTCTGCCGCAATGAGGTTGAACGTCCATGACGTAATGGCAGGCGAGGCTTTGCTTGCTTTTGGACCGCACCGTGCAAATGGATACTCAAAAGCCGCTGCCATTCTCAATCTCAGCGAGACGGGCAGCCTGCACGAGGCTGCAACCAACCTCTTCGACTTCATGAAGCGCCTCGACGCGGTTGATTGCACAATGATTGCCGTCGAACCCATACCTTTCAACGGCCTCGGTGAGGCTATTAATGACCGCCTTGTTCGCGCCGCAGCGCCCCGCTCGTTGTCGGTAGCCGAAATGGAACAGATAAAATGACGCTGACGCAGAATTTGATTGAACGTTTTGTAGCAATAGTAGGTGAAGCTTATGCTTTACGCAGTGCCAATGACATTGAGCCATACCTTATCGAGCCGCGGGATAAATTTGGCGGCAAGACCTCGCTGGTATTGCGCCCCTCAAATGTCGATGAAGTTTCGGCCATTCTCAAATTGGCGACCGAAACGGAAACCGCCATCGTCCCACAAGGCGGGAATACTGGTCTTGTGGGGGGGCAAATACCAGATGGTACTGGAACTCAAATTGTCCTGTCGCTTTCGCGGTTGAACAAAATCCGCAGCATTGATCCTGCTGGAAATCTGGCCATTGTGGAAGCCGGGGTTGTATTGCAGAAACTTCAGGAGGCCGCTGCCCAGGCGGGCAAGCTGTTTCCGCTATCCCTCGGGTCTGAAGGCTCTTGTCAGGTTGGAGGGAACCTTTCTTCCAATGCTGGTGGTACGGCAGTTCTGGCCTATGGCAACACGCGGGAACTCTGCCTCGGTGTTGAAGTTGTTTTGCCTACCGGCGAAATTCTGAATGATTTGCGTACCGTCAAGAAGGACAATACCGGCTACGATCTGAAAGACCTCTTCATAGGGGCTGAAGGAACGCTTGGCGTTATCACTGCTGCGGTCATGAAACTGTTTCCGTTGCCGAAAGGCAAAGGCGTTGCCTATGTTGGGCTATCCAGTCCCGATAATGCCTTGCAATTGTTGAACATGGCCCAGAGCCACGCAGGCGCATCCTTGACGGGCTTTGAGTTGATGCCGCGGATAGGTGTGGAGTTCTCGGTTGCCCACACGGAAGGTGTACGTGATCCGCTGCAGGAGCCGCATAACTGGTACGTTCTGCTTGATATTTCTTCATCGCGTTCCGCCGAAGACGCGCGGGAAACCATTGAAGCAATCCTGACCGAAGCATTCGAGGCCGGTCTGGTGGATGATGCAACCATCGCCGAGAGTACTGCGCAGGAAAAATCGTTCTGGCATATGCGCGAGGCCATGTCTCATGCGCAGAAACCCGAAGGCGGTTCGATCAAACATGATATTTCCGTACCCGTCGCCAGAATTCCGGACTTCATCAAAGAAGCTGATCAAGCGGTTCTCGATCTCATTCCTGGCGCCCGTATTGTTTCATTCGGCCATATGGGCGATGGCAATCTGCACTATAATATTTCGCAGCCTGTCGGCGCCGATAAACAAGCCTTTCTTGATCGCTGGGCTGAGGTAACGAAGCGCGTTCACGATATCGTCCGCGCCTATAACGGGTCGATCTCGGCGGAACATGGCATCGGCCAGTTAAAGCGACAGGAATTGTCTGAAACCAAGTCACCCATTGCGCTCGATCTCATGCGCCGCATCAAGAAATCGTTTGACCCTGCAGGCGTTATGAATCCCGGCAAGGTCATCTGAAATCGCAACCCTTTATTCACGCTCCTTACCAAAGTCTTGGGGCAGGTCGGGTTTCGATAACCATTCCATCTAATCAGAAAGAGTTAACCCAGTTCGTTAAGCGGTATTGGGAAAGTTGACGCTACTGTGTCCCCAACGAGACCAGAAAATGGTCCGTCCTTACAGGGAAATAAACATCAGAGAAGACCGGAAAACCGGCTCTCAGGATCGACAGAAGGCGTCAAATGAACAAAGCCGGAGCAAAGCCGGTTTGGGCGGGTCGGGAATTCCGGCTTGACCCATTCCACCTGCCACAGACAGTAACTTATGCGACACGCGATGATCGCGGCGACATCACCTTCACACTGCATGAACGGGGCGCTGTGGTGAAACGGATTCTTCCAGCCAGCAATCTACCCGTTTCGCTTGCTCTTCCACCATGTGCCTTCCGCGGCGTTACGGCCCGCGCAACGGAAGATGAGCTTGGCGATATCACTGTCACGCTTGAACTCATGCATACGGACCCGCATCTTTCAGTCCCATTGCTTGTCGCCCATGACCTCAACGATGTTGCTGCCGATTGGCGCGCATGGTCGTCAATGTTCAAGCTGCCGATGATGATGGTGGAAGAAGATGGAGTTGCTCGCCAGCTCGACCACAATATTGGCCCCGTCGCTGTTTCTGCTCCGACACCCCGTCGGCAGGGCCGTGAGCCGCGCCGCCGCCGTCCGCGCTTTCTTGCCCGCCGCAAAATGGGCGATCTTGGCCTGCGTCTGGTTATAAGCGGCGAAGAGATTATTGCGCAGGGTTCAAAATAACCCTGCAGCTCTTAAAACATGGGTTTGACCACGGTCCACAGACCGCCGGCGACCAAACCAAGAAAGATCACCCAGCCGACAATAGTATTGGATTTAAACAGCCGCAGGCATTCATCTGGATTGTGAATGTCGAGTGTCATGATCTGGCGGTACATATGCGCGCCTGCCGCCAGGAGACCGGCGACGGCGGGCATAGGAACTTCAGCCACTGCAAAAGCGCCGAGAAAAAGCGCTAGCGCCCCACCATAAAGAACCATGAGGGCTTCCCGCGTGCGGCTGCCAAACAGCCGCGCAGTAGAGCGCACGCCAACCAGAGCATCATCTTCCTTGTCCTGGTGGGCGTAGATCGTATCATAGCCGATGACCCAGAGGATCGATCCGGCATAAAGCAGGATTGCCGGCCAATCCAATGAGCCGAAATGTGCTGACCAACCAACCAGCGCGCCCCATGAAAACGCCAATCCAAGCACAAATTGCGGCCAGTTGGTTATGCGTTTCATAAATGGATAGATGGCGACAATCGCCAATGATCCGATTGCAAGAATGATGGTAAAAAAGTTTAGCTGAACCACCACCGCAAAACCAACCAGTGCCTGTAGCACCAGAAATATTTTGGCTTGTTTTCTGGTTACCTGACCGGAAGGCAGCGGACGCGAACGTGTCCGCGCCACCTTGTTGTCGATATCCTCATCGGCAAGATCATTATAGGTGCAGCCAGCCCCGCGCATGGCAATTGCCCCGATGAGAAAAAGTATAAGGTGGTAGGGCGAGGGGAGAACGGACCATAATGGCTCGCCGACCTTGGCGCCAGCTGTTGCGGCAAGTGCCGTCGCCCACCAGCACGGCCACAGGAGAAGCCACCATCCGATTGGTCGGTCCCAGCGCGCAAGTTGTGCATAAGGCCAAAGCCAGTTTGGTAAAATGCGATAGACCCAATGACCCGATGGCGCATCGAACACACGACCACGGCTGTGCCGGGATTGAATATTATCTTTTTCTGTAATCATGATTTGACCTTGCAGCGGTTAACCGCACAGTCAAGCACCCTATGTGCATTTTCAGGGCAAATTCTTATTGCGTGCTTGACCCATGCGCGTCTAAGCCATACCGACACCGCAATAATTCTTTATAGGAGCGGAATTTCGATGAACGTCTTGCTGATAGGTTCCGGCGGTCGCGAGCATGCGCTGGCATGGAAAATGGCCGCTTCTCCCGTCCTGACAAAGCTCTATTGCGCTCCAGGCAATCCCGGCATTGCGAATGTTGCAACATGTGTGGAGCTTGATCCCTCGGATCACGCGCAGATCATTGCCTTTTGCAAAGACAAATCAATCGATTTCGTGGTTGTCGGCCCGGAAGCACCTTTGGTAGCGGGTATTGCAGACGATTTGCGCGCTGAAGGATTTTCCGTGTTCGGACCGTCGAAAGCTGCGGCACGGCTTGAGGGATCGAAGGGATTTACCAAGGATCTCTGTGCGCGTTTCAATATTCCAACAGGTGCCTATCAGCGATTTTCTGAAGCCGATGCCGCAAAAGCATATGTCAGACAGCAGGGCGCTCCCATCGTCGTCAAGGCGGATGGGCTCGCAGCGGGCAAGGGCGTCGTCGTAGCCTTCGAGATTCAGGAGGCGTTGGATGCAGTGGACGCGTGTTTTGAGGGAGCCTTTGGTGGTGCCGGTGCGGAGGTCGTCGTCGAAGAATATCTCGATGGAGAAGAAGCCAGCTTCTTTTGCCTGTGCGACGGAAAAGTCGCGCTACCATTTGGGACAGCACAGGATCACAAACGTGTTGGTGATGGTGATACGGGGGTTAATACCGGTGGCATGGGAGCCTATTCGCCTGCACCTGTCATGAGCCAGGAAATCATTGACCGCACCATGCGCGAACTAATCGAGCCGACCATGCGCGGCATGGCTGAAATTGGCGCGCCGTTCAGCGGCGTTCTCTTTGCCGGGCTTATGATCACCAAGGATGGTCCGAAGCTCATTGAATATAATACGCGTTTCGGCGATCCGGAAACGCAGGTTCTGATGCTGCGCTTGAAAGATGATCTTCTGTTGCTGCTTAAAGCGGCGGCCGATGGTGCTCTGGACCAGATGTCCGTACGCTGGAGCGATGACCCTGCGTTGACGGTCGTTATGGCAGCAAAGGGCTACCCGACCTCCCCGGAGAAGGGCAGCATCATCAAAGGTGTGGAGGCAGCGGCTGAGGCTGATGCGGTTGAGGTTTTCCACGCAGGCACCACTTTGAAAGATGGTGATCTGGTAGCTAATGGCGGGCGCGTCTTGAATGTGACGGCAAGCGGTAAAACTGTGCAACTCGCCCAAGAAGCAGCTTACAAAGCCACTTCAAAGATCGATTGGCCTGAAGGTTTTTATCGTCGCGATATTGGATGGCGGGCAATTGAACGGGAACGTAGCTAGTCTTCCTATCGTGCAGCGATACAATGTCTGCTGGGTGCCGTCAGAGGCGTCCAGTTCGCGCTGTGGGTTGGCTGTTTCAATCCACGAGCGATAGCTGCAAGGTTTATCGCCTCATTGATATTCGTGCTTTTCTGCGGCTTGGTAACAGAAGCAGTCAAGGTTTCATCAATTCCCGTATCCGGAGCAGGGGCGAGCAATTGATGAACACCGGCAATGAGTCCTTCTGTCGTAATAGCGGATTGCGCCAATTCCCATAAAGCCCGGTAGTCAATCAGCGGGACTTCTGCCGCTGCCATAAGAATATCGTCCTCAGGGTAGGGGCGATTCCCCGGTGTCGGCAGATTGTCCGGCGGAAGAGCACGAACCAAATCGCCCAAAGGCCAGGCGTTTTTTAGCTGGGCAACAGTCATATCAGCTACGTTTACATCAATGTCGCGATTGGTTCCGGCTGGCCTATAGGGGCAACGCTGCTCGGTGCAATTACTCTGGGAGGTAAATTGCCAAAGAGCGTAATCTTGCCAGTTTCCTTTCGGAAAATGCGGAGCGATGTCAGATTCATAGCGCGCATACCATAGCTGCAGGCGCGACAAGATGGGTAATTCCAGTCGCCGGTCTGCAATATATTTGGCCGTTGTACCATTGGTATAGAGGACTGGATAGCGACCAGTCCGCAGCTTGATCTGCTCGGCGAAAATCTGCGCGTCTCGTAAGGACATGAAGCGTTCGGGATCATTGTCCTCAATGTCGATTGCGATCAACTCGTCATCGCTTGGTTCGGCATAATCAATAAAATGATTGGCTTGTTCGATCGGATTGCCCGGACGGCCAAGGTGATATGCTCCCCATTTCAGTCCAAGAGTTTTGGCGAGCATGCGACGTGTCTGATAAAGTTCGCGCGAAACCGCATAGTTGCGCCATATGCGCCTGCATAGCTCCTGTTGCATCTCATCGTCGATTCGTTTGCAATGGTAGTTTGCAGGCAGGCCATCGGAACCTTTATGGATGAAGGCTGCTATACGTGGGTCTTTGACGATTTCTGCAAGATTAAATGAATTTTGCTCGTAACCATCAAGTACGATTGCACGCGCTTTATTTGACCAAGGTGTCGTGAACTCGGAAGTAGCGCTCGCACTGCCGTTGAAGCACATTCCCAGAAGGGCAGCCGCAAGAGCAAATATGGATCGCCGGGTCGCCAATATATTGCCTCGTAACGGAGTTTCCAAGATACCAGACGGATGGTGGCCGTAATGGGTTAACATGGTGTTAACCATAGGAGAGCGGTCCATCAGAGATAAATACTTACGTTTACGTAAAAATCCTCTTGCCTTTCGGTACCTGGGAGTTGCAATGTCATCCCGCATCACGATGAGGAGACTGTGATATGTACCGCGCGCCTGTCGAGGATATCGCTCACACTTTAAAAGACATCGCTGGCTTGGCCGCGGCAATGGAGCAGGGCCGTTTCGGCGATCTCTCCGGTGATCTGGTGGATGCTATTCTTGAAGAGGCAGGAAAATTTGCAAGCACACGCGTTGCACCTTTGCTTCAGGTCGGCGACAAGTACGGTACTCCGCTCAAAGATGCTGAAATCAGCATGCCACCCGGTTGGAAGGACGTTTATCAGGAATGGGTTTCCGGCGGATGGAACGCCCTGACCGGCAAGGAAGAGTTCGGCGGCCAAGCTTTGCCCATGATGCTGGCTATTGCGACATTTGAAATGTGGAACTCGGGGTCGATGGCGTTTGGCATCGGGCCGACACTGACCCTGGGGGCGATCGAGGCGCTGGAAGCGCACGCCACCGAAGAATTGCAGCAGACCTATCTTCCCAAGCTTGTTTCCGGCGAATGGATGGGCACGATGAATTTGACCGAGCCACAGGCGGGCTCCGATGTGGGTGCATTGCGCACGCGTGCTGAACGCGCCGATGACGGCACCTATAGGATCTTGGGAAGCAAGATTTTCATCACCTATGGCGAGCATGATCTTACCGACAATATTATCCATCTGGTCTTGGCGCGCTTGCCCGACGCTCCCGCCGGAACCAAAGGCATTTCGCTGTTTCTGGTGCCCAAATATCTTGTCAACGAGGATGGCTCGCTTGGGGCGCGCAATGATGTGTTCTGCAGCAGCATTGAGCATAAGATGGGCATCCATGGCTCGCCCACTTGCACGATGATTTATGGCGATGGCTTTGTGAAAGATCGCGAGGCCGGCGCCATTGGCTGGCTCATCGGCGAGGAAAATCGTGGCCTTGCCTGTATGTTCACGATGATGAACAATGCCCGCCTTGCGGTGGGAATTCAGGGCGTTGCCGTTGCCGAAGCTGCCTATCAGAAAGCGCTGACCTATGCTGAGGATCGCCGCCAGATGCGCGCGCCCGGCTGGAGCGGTGAAGGCATGAGCCCGATCATCGAGCATCCGGACGTGCAGCGCAATCTGCTGACAATGAAGGCTCTCACAGGCGCCGCCCGCTCTATCTCCTACGCCTGCGCTTTTGCCTTGGACATGGCAAAAACGGGCACCATTGAGGAAGCCCGCTATTGGTCTGACCGAGCAAATTTGCTCACGCCAGTAGCCAAGGCCTTCTCAACTGATATCGGAGTCGATGTCGCGTCGATCGGCATTCAGATTCATGGCGGTATGGGCTTTATCGAAGAAACTGGCGCGGCCCAGTTTTTGCGTGATGCGCGGATTGCGCCGATCTATGAAGGCACAAATGGAATTCAAGCCATTGATCTTGTGCAGCGAAAGCTCGCGCTTGGCGGTGGCAAACATATCAAGGGCTATATAGACGAGCTTCGCACCATTGCCGATGCAGTTGCGGCTTCAAACAATCCCACTTTGGGAGGAACGGCAGACCGGTTGCGGGCCGCATTGAACGATTTGGAAGCTACAAGCATATGGTTGCAGGAGGCATTGGCAAATAAGCAGATCAGCGAGGCGCTTGCAGGTGCAACGCCCTATTTGCGCCTGTTCGGTTTGGCCGCAGGAGCGACCTATCTGGCGAAAGGTGCGCTGGCAGGTGGCGATGATCGTCACAAGGTACTGGCGCGATTTTTTGTGGAAAACCTTCTCAATGAAACCGTCGCTTTGAAAGACCGTGTCCTCAATGGCGCAGCCAGTATGCTCGGCGCGCGCTCCGCTCTCAGCCTTTAAGGAAAGCCTCATGTCAGAACATATTCAGGTCGAACGGCAAGGTGCTGTCCAGATCATCCGGTTCAACCGGCCGGAAAAGAAAAACGCGCTCACCCGCGCCATGTACGCTGCCATGACAAAAGCCTTGGTAGAAGGTGATGGCGATGCAGATATTCGGGCAAATGTGTTTCTTGGTACTCCCGGTGCATTTTCTGCGGGTAATGACTTGCAGGATTTTATGGCTTTTGCCATGTCGGGGCAGATGGGCACTGAGGTGTTTGATTTTCTCATTGCCTTGGCCAATGCAACAAAGCCGCTATTGGCGGGTGTCGATGGACTGGCGATAGGCATAGGATCAACGATCCATTTCCATTGCGATTTGACGTTTGCGACGCCGCAATCTTTGTTCAAGACGCCATTCGTTGATCTGGGTCTTGTTCCCGAGGCAGCATCAAGCCTTCTTGGTCCGGCACTAATGGGGTCTCAGCGGGCATTTGCTTTTCTTGCCAATGGTGATGGATGGAGTGCGGCTGAAGCAAAGGATGCGGGACTGATCTACAAGGTCGTTGAGGCTGCCGATCTGGAAGCGACTGTTTTGAAAGCCGCAACCGATATCGCTGCCAAGCCACCGGAAGCAATGCGAATAACCCGCGATCTTCTGCGCATGCCCAGGGAATCGGTAGTGGAACGCATGCAGCTTGAAGCAAAGCACTTCAGCGAGCGATTGCAGGCCGACGAGGCCCGCAATGCCATGGTCAATTTCTTCTCGCGCAAGAAGACCTGAGGCTTATGGGTAAAGCCGCTCTTTACCCCAATCGCCTTCCGGCGTTACACGGCTGAACACCACGCGGTCGTGCAACCGGAAGGGCCTGTCGTGCCAGAACTCAATTGAAGTTGGACGAATACGAAAGCCTGACCAGTATTTTGGACGGGGAATTTCGCCAATCGCATGGCGAGCCGTATATTCGGCGACAGCTTTTTCCAAAGCAAACCGGCTTTCAAGCGGGCGGGACTGTTTTGAAGCCCATGCACCGATGCGGCTGCCGCGTGGGCGTGTTGCATAATATGCGTCGGCTTCTTCGTCGTTCACGATCTCAACCGGTCCCCGAATGCGAACCTGCCGCCGCAAGGTTTTCCAATGAAAACACATGGCTGCCTTCATGGAGCCAAGGATTTCAACGCCCTTCTGGCTTTGGAAATTGGTATAAAAAACAAAGCCTTGGGTGTCGAAGCCCTTGAGAAGAACCATGCGGACATTAGGCAACCCATCCTTATCGACTGTTGCAAGCGCCACGGCATTGGGATCGTTTGGCTCGGTTTTTACCGCATCCCCAAGCCATTCATTGAAGAGTGCGAATGGTTCGGATTTTTCGGTGAAGTCATCGGTTGTTAACTTCATTTAATCCATAGTCCCATAGTCATTTCGGATTGACCTTGTTAAAGAGAGGTATGTGTTTGGCGTTTCTATCATCTGATAGCAAGAAGTTGGTTGCAAAAAAACAGCAAGGTTTCGGTGCCCTGAGTGGGTTCGCTGCCGGTGTTTTTGTTTGCATGCTCTCCGGTTGCGCCATGAAGGATTTCAGTATCGAGAAAGCTGTTCCCGACAAGGCGACCATAACCGGTTCTGTCGCCTCTGCACAGCAGGTGGACCCGAAGAGCTCTTCCGATCAGACGACGATACGCAATATTGTTTCGGCGCTCAATTTTACCCAATGGGGCAGCAAACCCTTGCCATGGTCTAACCCGGAAACGGGTAGCCAAGGCACCATTACGGCAATTGCCGAGAAAAAGGATGATACCGGCCTTTGCCGTGAATTCCAGACATCGCGCGAATCATTTGATGGTGTAATGCTCTACAAGGGTGAGACCTGCATGCAAAATGGCGGCCAGTGGGCGTTGAAGTCCTTTGCCCCTATGTAATGCGGGCAATTTGAACTTTGATGTTCTTTTTTGAGTTTAAAAATCTGGAATTTCTTCCTATTTAAGCCCATATAGGCAAAAAGCAATCTGACAACCTGTTCGCATGTCGCGAGGAAGGGCACTCACATGCGCGATCCATATACCGTGCTGGGCGTCGCCAAAACGGCAAAACCAGACGAAATAAAATCGGCGTTCCGCAAGCTCGCCAAGAAATACCATCCTGACCAAAATCAGGATGATCCCAAAGCGCAAGCAAAATTTTCGGAGATCAATCAGGCCTATGAAATTGTCGGCGACAAGGAGCGCCGCGGCCAGTTTGATCGGGGTGAAATTGATAGCGAAGGCAAACAACGTGCTCCGCAAGGCTTCGAGGGCTTTTCAAGCGGTGGCGGAGATCCGTTTGCAGGCTTTGGTGGCAGGCAACGCCCCGGCAATTTCGAGTTTCGCAGTGGAACATCCGGCTTCGGAGCCGAGGATATTTTAAGTAGCCTGTTCGGCGAGACAGCTGGCATGGGCGGCCCACGCCGTGCCGGTCCCCGTAAAGGGGCTGATTTGCAGGCGACAATCGACATTACTTTGGAGCAGGCTGCCGGTGCTGAGAAAGTCGAGGCTGTGTTTCCGAATGGTAAGCGACTGGCGATCAAACTGCCTGCACAGGTGGAAAACGGACAAACGATTCGTCTCAAAGGGCAGGGCGAAGCCGTTCCGGGTGGTACATCTGGTGACGCTTTGGTCACAGTCCGCTTTAAACCGCACGCAAAATTTCGAGTTGAGGGTCGCGACTTGCATGTGGAATTACCTGTAAGCTTGCGCGATGCTGCCCTTGGGTCGCGTCAGGAAGTTGAGACTTTAAGTGGCCGTGTAGCAATGAAAATCGCGCCCTGGACCAGTTCTGACCGTGTTTTAAGGCTGAAAGGCAAGGGGTTGCCTAAAAAACCTGACGGTCATGGCGATCTTTTCGCGCATGTTCGGATCATGCTCCCTGACGGTGGAGATCCGGCGTTAGAGGCATTTTTACGTCAATCGGAGGTTTGAAAAACCAAATCCACGGTGACAGTGTGCTTGAAGCCCGGCGCGGGCTGTGCGATACCGCACACAATCATAAGTCTCATGAAGGGTTGGTATATGACCGCCAAAACTGGTTTGATGCAGGGTAAACGCGGCCTGATAATGGGTGTCGCCAATAATCGGTCGATCGCCTGGGGCATCGCCAAGGCAGCGCATGATGCCGGCGCCGAACTTGCGTTCACCTATCAGGGCGATGCGCTGAAAAAGCGTGTTGAGCCGCTCGCGCAGGAGCTGGATGCGTTTTTGTGCGGCCACTGCGATGTCTCGGATGCTTCAACAATTGATGCATGTTTCGAAGCTCTCGAAAAGCACTGGGGCAAGATAGATTTTCTTGTTCACGCAATTGGTTTTTCTGACAAGGACGAGTTGACCGGCCGTTACGTTGACACGTCTGAAGCAAACTTCACCAAGACCATGCTGATCTCTGTCTATTCGCTGACAGCAGTCGCCAAGCGGGCAGAAAAGTTGATGACGGATGGCGGTTCCATTCTCACGCTGACCTATTACGGCGCTGAAAAAGTTATGCCGAATTACAACGTTATGGGCGTTGCGAAAGCTGCTCTTGAGGCAAGCGTAAAATATCTGGCTGTTGATCTTGGCCCGGATAATATTCGCGTTAATGCGATTTCTGCAGGCCCGATCAAGACGCTTGCCGCTTCCGGTATCGGCGACTTCCGCTACATTCTCAAATGGAACGAGTATAATGCGCCATTGCGCCGTACCGTTACGATTGAGGAAGTCGGTGATGCTGGACTTTACTTCCTTTCGGATTTGTCACGCTCTGTCACAGGCGAGATACATCATGCTGATAGCGGATATCATGTCGTAGGCATGAAGGCCGTCGATGCCCCGGACATATCAGTCGTCAAGGATTAATCTCAAAGTGAACTTGCCTGACACGATTATCTATTTCTCGCGTCACGGCGAGACGGACTGGAATGTGTCTGAACGCATTCAGGGACAGGAAAACATCGATATCAATGCGCGCGGCCGGGCTCAGGCAGACCGCAATGGTGATTTGATGAAGTCCCTCATCGGCGATGGTGAGGGATTTGATTTTGTTGCCAGCCCATTGCGGCGCACGCGCGAGACGATGGAGCGGATACGAACGCGTATGGGCATTGATCCGCTTGATTACCGCACTGATCCACGGCTTATGGAAGTGAGTTTCGGCGATTGGCAAGGCTTTATGATCGAAGACATTGCTGCCAAGACACCGGAACTCGTAACGGCAAGGGCCCGCGACAAATGGAACTTCGTTCCACCTGGAAAAACCGCGGAAAGTTATGCGATTCTTGGCAAGCGTGTTGCCAGCTGGCTATCTGAAGTAAAGGGACCGACGGTATGCGTCACCCATGGCGGCTGCCTGCGCACGATATTTCAGATGATCGAAGGGCTTGATGGCCATGACGCTGCAAACCTTGCCATCACGCAAGATCACATTCTCCGGCTCGAAAACGGCAAGCTTACCTGGATGTAGGACTGCCGTCCTTATTCGGTGGTTTCTTCGATATCGGTGATGAAACGTTCCTTGTTAACAACGTCGAACATCACAGTCACCTTCATGCCTTGTTCAATGACGCTCAGATCGAATTCACCAGGCAGCTTGTAAACCTTGCCATCATCAAGCGTTATCGTGGAATTGTCCTCGTCGATTTTTGTTATTGTGCCTTGCGCATCATCAGCCAATGCACCAACGGGAAAGAGGGACGCGACAAACATAAATGCTGCAACGAAGAACCGCATCTGAGATTTCCTTTATAAACAATATCGACCGAGTAATCAGTCAAGTTAGAACGTCCATTTGTGGCAAAACAATTGCTTTTTTCGTGATGAATGAAGGAATTTGAGGGACGGGTTTGACCACAGGTGTAAACGTCCATAAAACCCCCTGATAAAATGACGGGTAGGCTCATGTCGCATAATACGTTTGGTCATCTTTTCCGTGTTACCACCTGGGGCGAAAGCCATGGCATTGCGCTTGGTTGCGTTGTGGATGGATGCCCTCCCGGCATCTCTTTTACCGAAGCCGAGATCCAGTCCTATCTGGATAAACGCAAGCCTGGGCAATCAAAATACACTACGCAGCGCCGAGAGCCCGATCAAGTGCGCGTGCTTTCCGGTGTTATGCTGCAAGAGGACGGCGTAACTCTGGTTTCGACTGGAACCCCGATCTCGATGATGATCGAAAATACCGATCAGCGTTCGAAGGATTATGGCGATATCGCCCGCCAATACCGCCCCGGCCATGCCGATTATACATATGACGTGAAATATGGCATCCGCGATTATCGCGGTGGCGGGCGCTCATCTGCCCGCGAAACGGCTGCTCGTGTTGCTGCCGGCGCAATTGCCCGCAAGGTTGTGCCCGGACTTGTCGTTCGCGGTGCCTTGGTCAAAATGGGTGTGCATTCGATAGATCACAGCCGCTGGGATTGGGCGGAAATCGACAACAATCCGTTTTTCACACCCGATGCGGGATCGGTGGATACATTCGCCAATTATCTCGACGGCATTCGCAAAGCCGGATCATCGATCGGGGCTGTTATCGAAGTGATTGCCGAGAATGTACCGGCAGGGCTTGGCGCTCCGATCTATGCCAAGCTGGATCAGGACATTGCCAGCTATCTCATGTCCATCAATGCGGTTAAGGGCGTTGAAATTGGCGACGGCTTTCACGCGGCGACACTGACCGGCGAAGAAAATGCCGATGAAATGCGCATGGGCAATGATGGGAACCCGATTTTTCTGTCAAATCATGCGGGCGGCATTCTAGGCGGAATTTCCAGTGGTGCGCCCATTGTGGCGCGTTTTGCGGTCAAACCCACTTCATCGATTTTGACACCTCGTCAAAGCATTGATGCTGATGGAAAACAGGTGGATATCATGACCAAGGGCAGACATGATCCTTGTGTTGGCATCCGGGCAGTTCCCATTGGCGAGGCAATGGTTGCCTGTGCTATCGCTGATCACTATCTCAGACATCGCGGCCAGACCGGACGCATCTAATCAAAGGACTACTCCATGGCCTATAATCAGAAACGGGTCGTCGATGCACTTCGTGCCTTCGAACGTGGCGAAATCGTTGTCGTCATGGATGATGATGGGCGCGAAAACGAAGGCGATCTGATCGTAGCGGCGGTTCACTGTACGCCAGAGAAAATGGCATTCATCGTGCGCCACACATCAGGCATTGTATGCACGCCGATGACGCGTGAACATGCAAAACGGCTTAACCTCGCGCCGATGGTTGCCGATAACGACGCGCCGCATTCAACTGCGTTTACAGTTACGGTTGACTATAAGCACGGTACGACCACCGGTATTTCGGCCGAAGATCGCACGCTTACAGCGCGCAACCTGGCAAATCCCAACGCCGGTGCAGTAGATTTTGTGCGCCCCGGACATATCTTCCCGCTGGTTGCGCGTGAAGGTGGTGTTCTTATGCGGTCCGGTCATACGGAAGCAGCAGTGGATTTGTGTAAGCTGGCGGGCTTGCCGCCTGTTGGAGTCATTTGCGAACTGGTGAATGATGATGGAACGGTCATGCGCGGCCCGCAGGTTTCAGGTTTTGCCGAAGCGCATAATCTGCAGCAGGTAACCGTGGCGGATCTCATTGCATACCGCCAGCGCAAGGAAACGCTGATCGAGCGTATCGGCGAATATGAGATCGATACCTGCGCGGGAACCGCAAAAGCTATTACTTATGCGTTGCCGTGGGAGCCGATGCACCACGCTGCTATTGTTTATGGCGACATTCGTGACGGCGAAGATGTTCCAGTGCGCCTGCAGCGTGAAGATGTGCTGAGTGACGTTTTCGGCGCCCGCAACACACTTGATAGCATTATGAATCGTATCGCCGAAGAAAAGCGTGGCGTCATCGTTTATCTGCGCGAGGGCTCTGTGGGTGTCGGCCGAGACGATGACCGCAACCGTGCTTTGCTACAAGAACGTGAAGCGCATGCCGAAGCCCGTGTGCGCGACGAAGAGTGGCGGCAAATCGGACTTGGTGCGCAGATATTGAAAGATCTGGGCATAACATCGATCCGGCTTTTGGCGTCACGTGAGCGTCATTACGTGGGTCTTGAGGGTTTTGGCATCCAGATTACCAAAACCGATATTATTTGATTGCTTTTCTACAATTGCGAAGCCGGCGGCATATTTGCAAGGAATAGTCGCCGGCTTTGCTGTAACCTCGCTGCGAAACGCCACGCTTAGCGAGGAAAGCATTATGACTGCACCCCATCCTTCAAAGACGCATATTGGTAACCACGAACTGCATCCGGAAACCTTGATGCTGAATTACGGTTACGATCCTGAACTGTCGGAAGGGGCGGTTAAGCCGCCCGTATTTCTCACCTCCACATTTGTCTTTAAATCGGCAGAAGAGGGGCGCGATTTTTTCGATTTCGTCTCCGGTCGCCGCGAGCCGCCAGCGGGCACCGGCGCTGGTTTGGTCTATTCCCGCTTCAATCACCCAAACAGCGAAATCGTCGAGGATCGGCTTGCCGTCTATGAGCGGACCGAAAGCTGCGCCTTGTTTTCGTCGGGTATGTCAGCAATTGCCACGACATTGCTTGCTTTCGTTCGACCGGGCGATGCAATCTTGCATTCGCAGCCACTCTATGGCGGAACCGAAACGCTGCTGGCCAAGACATTTCTCAATATGGGCGTCGCTGCCATAGGGTTCGCCGATGGTGTTAATGAGGCATCTGTTCAAAGTGCCGCCGATGAGGCTATGAAAAAGGGCCGCGTTTCGGTCATTCTTATTGAGACGCCTGCAAATCCAACCAACAGCCTGGTTGATGTCGCGATGATCCGCCGTATTGCGGAAGCGATCGGCGAAAAGCAGGGCCACCGTCCTGTCATCGCCTGTGACAACACTTTGCTTGGTCCCGTATTTCAACGGCCAATCGAACACGGAGCAGACATCTCGCTCTACTCGTTGACCAAATATGTCGGCGGTCACTCCGATCTCATTGCGGGCGCTGCCCTCGGCTCCAAAGCGGTGATGAAGCAGGTAAAGGCGCTGCGTGGCGCCATTGGAACGCAACTTGATCCCCATTCCTGCTGGATGCTGGGTCGTTCGCTCGAAACTCTCAGCATCCGCATGGAAAAGGCGAACACCAACGCGTTGGCGATAGCTGACTTTTTGCGCGACCACCCAAAGGTCGAGAAGATCCACTATTTGCCTTATCATGCTCCGTCATCGCCGCTGGGCAAAACATTCGCCGCGCAATGTACAGGTGCAGGCTCGACTTTCTCGTTTGATATTCTTGGCGGGCAACCTGCAGCCTTCAAATTCCTCAATGCATTGCAGATACTGAAGCTTGCCGTCAGCCTTGGCGGTACGGAATCGCTCGCCAGTCACCCTGCGACGATGACCCATTCCGGCGTGCCAATTGATGTGCGCCAGCGCATCGGTGTTCTGGATTCGACAATCCGATTGTCCATAGGTATCGAACATCCTGATGATTTGATTGCCGATCTGGCTCATGCCTTGAGTGAGGCATAAAACATAAAATCCCAGGTAGGGCTTGTGTAACTGCAAGGGGCTGTGCAGATTTGCATGGCCCCCTTTTCTTTACCCGGAAGCCCTATGGTCACACGTCTTTACACTCATCCGATTTATCTTGAGCACTTGACGCCTGCAGGCCACCCAGAACGGCCGGATCGTTTGCGCGCGCTTGGCAAAGTATTGGACGATCACGCATTTGATGGGTTGGACCGCGTTCAGGCGCCCATGGGCGACGAAGCGACCATTCTTTATGCCCATCCAGAAACTTATCTGGAACGCGTTCGCATGACGATACCGCAAGAGGGGCTCACTCGTGTCGATTCTGATACGACTGTTAGTCCAAAGAGCTGGGAAGCAGCGCTGACAGCGATTGGTGCGGCCAATGCTGCGGTTGATGATGTGTTTTCCGGCAGGGCGGATAATGTATTCGTGGCGTCACGGCCCCCGGGCCATCATGCCGAACGTGACAGGGCGATGGGGTTCTGCCTCTTCAACAATGCCGCTATCGCTGCCCGGCATGCGCAAAAGGCCCATGGTATTGCGCGCGTGGCGATCGTTGATTGGGACGTGCATCATGGCAATGGTACACAGGATATATTCTGGGAAGACCCATCCGTGCTTTATTGCTCAACGCATCAGATGCCGCTTTATCCGGGCTCCGGAGCCAAAAGCGAAACAGGCGTCGGCAATATTGTCAATGCGCCGCTTGATCCGGACACTGGCAGCGAACATTTCCGCGAGGCGTTCAACACACGTATTTTGCCGTCGCTCGACGCATTCCAGCCGGAGCTGATTATTGTCTCCGCCGGGTTTGATGCGCATCATCGCGATCCTCTTGCGGAAATAAACCTGAATGAGGATGATTTTGACTGGGCAACCGGCAAGCTTATGGAAAGAGCTGGGAGCTACGCATCAAACCGTCTTGTCAGTCTTCTGGAAGGCGGGTACGACCTCAAGGGTATGTCGCTCTCCGCAGGCGCACATATCAAACGCTTGATGGAAGGATGATAAATGGCCGATACACCGAACAACTCCGATATCGCTGCCATGAGTTTCGAGCAGGCGCTCGATCAGCTGGAAAAGATTGTTGATGATCTGGAACGCGGCGATGTGCCGTTGGAGCAGTCAATTCGAATCTACGAACGCGGTGAAGCGCTCAAGAAGCATTGCGACGCCCTGTTGAAATCCGCCGAAGACAAGGTGGAAAAGATCAAGCTTGGCCGTGACGGTCAGCCGGTGGGTACAGAGCCGCTCGATCCGGAGTGACACCAGCGCAGGCTGTTCACCTTGTAAATGAGCAGCTATGATTAGGACTGTAACAGTCTGGAGCTGCCTCCCATGAGCTTTTTCCCCGGTAACGATCCTGAACCTGGTGATGCCATCGCCGTGGATTCAATCGAAACCTTGATCATACCCCGCACAAGCGACATTGGCGGCCTGGAAGTTCGGCGTGCATTGCCGAC
This sequence comes from Hyphomicrobiales bacterium, assembly GCA_900471815.1. GTDB lineage: Bacteria > Pseudomonadota > Alphaproteobacteria > Rhizobiales > Rhizobiaceae > Phyllobacterium > Phyllobacterium ifriqiyense. The sequence continues at coordinate 505,643 of UICE01000002.1, read as the reverse complement.
CGCCAAGCGACGGCTGGTTGGCCCATTCATCTTCTTTGATCGCATGGGCCCGGCAATCCTTCGTCCGACGGATCCGCTGGATGTGCGCCCGCATCCCCATATTGGTCTTTCAACAGTTACCTATCTTTTCGATGGCAATATTCGCCACCGCGATAGTCTTGGCACGGAAATGGTCATCAAGCCCGGCGACGTCAATTTGATGACCGCGGGCCGGGGCATTGTCCATTCCGAGCGGTCCCCTGAAGAGTTACGTACGCAGCCGCTGCCTATATCGGGTTTGCAGACATGGCTCGCCCTCCCGGATCATCTGGAAGAAATTGACCCCACCTTTGCCAATACCGAGGCGAGCCGACTACCCGTGCTTCAAGAATCGGGGCTCGACGCACGCGTCGTCATGGGCCAGTTTCATGGCGCAAGTTCCGGCGTTAAGCAGCATGCCGAAACGCTTTATGTCGATATTCGCCTAGAGCCGGGCGCGCATATCCAGATTCCTGCCAATGCGGCCGAGGAGCGTGCCATATACACGTTGGATGGACCCGTCGAAATTGCGGGGCAAATCTTTCCGGCAGACCGGCTTCTGGCGTTCCGTCCGGGTGACGAGATTATCATTTCTGCTCCGCAAGGCGCACATTTCATGCTGTTTGGCGGCGCTACCCTATCGTCCAAGCGCTATATCTGGTGGAATTTTGTCTCTTCGTCGAAAGAGCGTATTGAGCAGGCGAAAGAGGAATGGCGCACTGGCCGCTTCGATATCGTGCCGGGCGACGAAGAAGAGTTCATTCCTTTGCCTGAAAATTGACGTGAGCCTTCGTTAAATCCGGCTGCTTGCCGGTTCTGGGGATTTGCTCTAGGACAACAGCTCGCATCCGGTCGATTTCTGACGCTAAAACTGGAATTTATAGAGTGAACAACAAGCCTGAAACGCCATTATTGGATCGCGTGACCATTCCTTCACAGCTGCGTGCTTTGCCGGAATCCGACCTTCCGCAATTGGCACAGGAGCTTCGCACAGAACTGATCGACGCTGTGTCGACGACAGGCGGGCATCTTGGTGCAGGTCTTGGCGTTGTTGAACTGACTGTCGCCTTGCATCATGTTTTCGATACCCCGCATGACCGCATCATCTGGGATGTCGGTCATCAGGCCTATCCGCACAAGATTTTGACCGGGCGGCGGGATCGTATCCGCACATTGCGGCAGGAGGGCGGGCTTTCCGGCTTCACCAAGCGCAGCGAAAGCGAATACGACCCGTTTGGCGCGGCGCATTCCTCCACGTCGATTTCGGCTGGCCTTGGCATGGCTGTGGCCAGTGACCTTGCGGGCATAAAGCGCAATGTTATTTCTGTCATTGGTGATGGCGCCATGTCCGCCGGTATGGCTTATGAAGCGATGAACAATGCCGGTGCGCTGGATGCACGGCTTATCGTTATCCTTAATGATAATGATATGTCGATTGCTCCGCCAACCGGTGCGATGAGTGCCTATCTTGCCCGTCTTGTTTCGGGCCGCGCCTATCGTTCTTTCCGCGAAACGGCCAAGCAGCTTGCAAAGAAACTGCCAAAATTCCTGCAGGAGAAAGCCCGGCGCTCGGAAGAATATGCCCGTGCCTTCTGGACGGGCGGAACAATGTTTGAAGAGCTGGGCTTTTATTATGTCGGCCCCATTGATGGTCACAATCTGGATCATCTGCTGCCGGTACTGAAAAATGTGCGCGACACGATGGACGGACCTGTCCTTATTCACGTGGTGACGCAGAAGGGTAAGGGCTATGCCCCGGCGGAAGCTTCTGCTGACAAATATCACGGCGTGAACAAGTTCGACGTTATTACTGGCGCACAGGCAAAGCCCCCGGCAAATGCGCCAAGCTACACCAAGATTTTTGCCACCAGCCTGATTGAGGAAGCCCGCCACGATGACAGGGTCGTCGCTGTCACGGCAGCCATGCCCGGTGGGACAGGTCTTGATCTGTTTGGCGAAGTGTTTCCCGATCGTACATTTGATGTGGGCATTGCCGAACAGCATGCGGTTACTTTTGCGGCAGGTTTGGCGAGTGAGGGTTTGAAGCCTTTCGCGGCGATTTACTCAACCTTCCTGCAGCGCGGCTATGATCAGGTTGTGCATGATGTGTCATTGCAAAATCTGCCGGTACGCTTTCCCATCGACAGGGCAGGTCTGGTTGGGGCCGACGGCGCTACGCATGCCGGTTCCTTCGATACTGGCTTTCTCGCTGCGCTTCCCGGCTTTGTCGTTATGGCCGCCTCGGATGAGGCGGAACTGCGTCATATGGTGCGTACCGCTGCTGAGTATAATGAAGGCCCGATTTCGTTCCGCTATCCACGCGGTGATGGTATCGGTATCGACCTGCCAGAGCGAGGGAGCATTCTCGAGATCGGCAAGGGACGCATTGTCCGTGAAGGAAGCAAAGTTGCGCTTCTATCCTTTGGAACGCGGTTGGCCGAGTGCTTGATGGCTGCCGATGAACTCAATGCGGCGGGACTTTCAACGACTGTCGCCGATGCACGGTTTGCCAAACCGCTGGATGAGGATCTGATCCGTCGTCTGGCCAGAGAACACGAAGTGCTCGTGACAGTTGAAGAGGGTGCCATTGGCGGTTTTGCCTCCCATGTCCTCCACTTCCTCAGTCGTGATGGTCTTCTCGATCAGGGATTGCGCGTTCGCACATTGACGCTTCCGGATATTTACCTCGATCATGCCAAGCCCGAAGTGCTTTATGCCCGTGCCGGTCTTGATAGTGCTGGAATTGTGGAAGCGGTGTTTGGTGCACTTGGACGTAACCATATGGTTGCGCCTGCCCGTGCCTGAATTCAATTGATGCGCCTCGATCAACTTCTGGTGGAGCGCGGGCTCTTTACCACGCGGTCGCGGGCACGAGACGCTATTATGCGCGGTACTGTCACGGTTGATGGCTCTGTCGTTTCCAAGCCGGGCACTGCGGTGGCTGAAACCGTAGTGATTGCAGTCGATGATCCCGCAAGTGCTTATGTTTCCCGTGCAGCATTGAAACTTATTGCAGCACTGGATCATTTCACCATTGCTGTAACAGGAACTGCTCTGGACATAGGTGCCTCAACCGGTGGTTTCACACAGGTCCTGTTGGAGCGCGGCGCGCAGCATGTGATTGCGATTGATGTTGGAACAGCCCAGCTTCATTCTCGCATCGCCTCTGATCCGCGTGTTACTAACCTTGAAAATCTCAATGCGCGTGCTCTTGCGCGTGATCATCTTGAGGGCCGGAATATTGATCTGGTTGTCTCGGATGTAAGCTTTATTTCCCTAAAGCTGGCTTTGCCCCCTGCGCTCGATCTGGCCGAAAATGGCGCTCATTGTGTGCTGCTGGTGAAGCCGCAATTTGAGGCTGGCCGCGATGCAATTGGCAAGGGCGGCATTTTGCGCAATCCAGAGGATGGGATTCGCGTCGCAAATGATCTAAGAGACTGGTTGGATCAATTGCCGGGCTGGAAAGCATTGGGGCTTTGCCCTTCACCCATAGAGGGTGGCGATGGCAACCGCGAATTTCTTCTGGCCGGTATTAAAAGCAAAAACTGAAAAGACAAGATCAATGAGCACGCGCGTAACAATCGAACGGATGGGCGCCGGGGGCGACGGCATTGCTGCCACGGCCGCTGGCAGCGCCTATGTGCCATTTTCCCTGCCGGGAGAGGTTGCCAACGTAGCCTTGGAAAACGGTCGCGCCACGATGATGGCCTTGATCGAACCATCACCGGAGCGGGTTGCACCCGCATGCCGGCATTTTGAAGAGTGCGGTGGCTGCACATTGCAGCACTGGCAGGATAGCGCTTACCAGGAATGGAAAAGATCGCTGGTCCAAGATGCACTTGGCGGCAGGGGACTGCTGTTCAAACTTGAACCGCTCGTCACTTGCGCACCACAGACGCGCCGCAGAACGGTATTTGCCGTGCGTACCAGTGAGCGGGGAGCCGTGCTGGGCTTCAATAAACATCAAAGCCACGAATTGATCGACATTGCTGAATGCCCGATCACGGTGCCAGAGATTGTATCCCGCCTTGATGATCTGCGCGGTCTCGTTGCGGTTTTGGGCGGGGGCATGAAGCCGTTCAAGCTCACTGTGACGTCAACAGCATCCGGCCTTGATATCACCGCTTCCGGATGCGGCGCGCCCGATGCTGCAAAGCGGCAGGCACTAACGGCACTGGTCATCAAAAAGGATTTTGCGCGCCTCTCTTTTGAAGGTGAGATCATTGTCGAGCCGCGAAAGCCGCTTGTCCATTTTGGTAAAGTGCCAGTGTTCTTGCCGCCGGGCGGGTTTTTGCAAGCTACCGCTGAAGCAGAAGAAGCCATGTGCAATCTGGTAGCCGGGCATCTTGCCAAGTCGAAAAAGACATTGGATCTATTTTGTGGTTCCGGCACTTTCGCCTTTAGAATGGCGGAAAAGTCTTCCGTCCATGCGGTAGAGAGCGATCAGGGCGCTGTTGCAGCAATTGATCGCAGTGTCCGTTTCGTACAGGGATTGAAGCCGGTTAGTGTCGAGCGACGTGATTTGTTCCGTCGCCCGTTTCTGGCGCGAGAACTTGCACCATTTAATGGTCTCGTTTTTGATCCGCCCCGCGCCGGTGCCGAAGCACAGGCAATCGAAATCGCCAAATCATCGGTTTCAAAGGTGGCTGCGGTTTCCTGTAACCCGGTTACTTTGGCACGGGATCTGAGCATTCTCGTCAAGGGGGGATATAAGATTGATCGCGTTGTGCCGGTTGATCAATTCCTCTGGTCGTCACATGTGGAAGCCGTGGCTTTGCTTAGCAAGAAATAGGTTGCGAGTTACTCGCTTAACGGCCCGGCCATAAGAGTCTTTATTGACTGCACTTGAGTTGATTGTGGTTCGCCCCTCAGGCAAGCTCAAGAGCGCGCTAGGGAGGCATTGATGTAATGCGTGGTTCGACAAGCTCACCATGAGGGAAGTTTTGTGGGTTGCAGCGACAACTCGCTAGCGTTGCAAGAGTTGGCGCCCTGCAATCAACCGACCTCCCTCATCCTGAGCTTGTCGAAGGCGCGCACTTAGCTTGTGCAAATCAGACTTTCCAAAAATAATCTCGACAAACTTATCCAACAGCTCTGGCACTGAACTATTCTGCTCCTGTCCTTCCTGCGGGGAACAGCTTCCGGAGCCGTTCGAAGTTTGGGGAAGGATGGGCGCCTCCGATGGCGGGTTACGGACCCGCTATCCGGGGACGTTCTGTCCAAGGGTTCCCCTGCCGTTACTAGGAACGGCGTGTGCTGGACGAGCACTTTAAGGGGCGCAAGGCTAACGCATGGCGCGCTGCAAATGGCACTCCTTGGGTAGCCGAGGCCTCCCAAGCGGAACGGACAGAATGCAAAATCGCCGGACGGGCGGTCTTCGGATCGCTTTACATACTACAAAGACGCGCTTCAATGACCGCCCGTCTTTCCCACCATCTCAATAGCCAGACGCAAAAGCGGGCGTGGCAAGGGATCGCCACACCCGCGTTCTTTGAAAATCGATTGGGAAGATTAAACCGAGGTTCCGCCTACGGTCATCTGATCCATGCGCAAATGGGGCTGGCCTACGCCAACAGGCACCCATTGACCGCCTTTGCCACAATTGCCGATACCGGTATCGAGTTGCAAATCATTGCCGACCATCGATATTCTCTGCATCGCGTCAGGGCCATTACCGATAAGCATTGCACCTTTGACAGGCGCGCCGATTTTTCCGTTTTCGATCATATAGGCTTCGGTACAGCCGAAAACGAACTTGCCTGACGTTATATCAACTTGCCCGCCACCGAACGACACCGCATAGATGCCTTTTTTCACGGATGCGATAATCTCTTCAGGCGTTTTATCGCCGCCAAGCATATAAGTATTGGTCATGCGGGGCATTGGCGCATGGGCATATGATTCGCGCCGTCCATTGCCGGTGGGTTGCATGCCCATCAGCCGCGCATTCTGGCGATCCTGCATATAGCCGACAAGAATACCGTCATCGATCAGCACGGTCTTGTTTGTCGGCATTCCTTCATCGTCAACGGTAAGCGAGCCGCGGCGTTCCGAAATCGTACCGTCATCGACCACTGTTACGCCTTTGGAAGCCACTTGCTGGCCAAGCAGACCGGCAAACGCAGATGTCTTTTTTCGGTTGAAATCACCTTCGAGGCCGTGACCCACGGCCTCGTGCAGCATGACGCCAGGCCATCCGCTTGAAAGAACGATATCGAACGTACCGGCTGGAGCTGGAATGGCTTCAAGGTTGACCAGCGCCTGACGCAGTGCTTCATCTGCAGCATATTGCCATTTATCGGTGGCAATGAATTCGCCAAACCCCTTGCGTCCGCCAGCGCCATAAGTGCCGCTTTCCTGCCGGTCACCACTTCCCACGACAACCGAAACATTCAGGCGCACCATCGGGCGAACATCGCGAACGAAATGGCCATCGGCCCGCAAAATCTCGACTTGCTGCCATGATCCGGCCAGCGACACGGAGACTTGTCGAACTTTGGGGTCTTTGGCACGCAGATAGGCGTCGATTTCCTGCAGCAATTTCACCTTGGCTTCAAAGCCGGGTGACCCAAGCGGGTTTTCGTCGCTGTACAGGCTGCTATTGGTTCCGGGGGGCGCCGCCGTATATGCGCCGGCATAGCCGGTCGTGACCGCAGAGGCAGCATCGGCAGCGCGTTTTAACGCGCCCAGCGATAGTTCACCGGCATGAGCATAGCCCACGGCATCACCTGCCACAGCGCGAAGCCCAAAACCTTGATCCTGATTGAAAGAGCCGTTCTTCAGCCGGCCATTGTCGAAGACGAGACCTTCCGATTCGCGATACTCGATGAACAATTCGCCATCATCAGCGCCCTTCAGCGACTGCTTGACAGTATCCAGAATTTTTTCGCGAGGTGCATCGAAACTATCGATCAGGCTTTTCATTATATCCGGTCCGGTTTCATTTGGGTGTACCGGATGTAAGCCTTCGGGCTGCGCGCGACAACCGCTATCTTAAGGAAAGATCAGGGGAGGGCGTCGAAGCCTTCGCCGAAACCGTTGAGCTCCACCGGAATGCCGATACCCTCTTCAGGCGTCTGGAACACGATGAAGGTTGCAGCCTTGCCGGTTTTGAGGGTCTGAACCAGCTGTTCTTCCAAAATGACTTCCGCGTAACAGCCATCTTCAAAGCAGCGCACGAAATAAGCGCGGCCAATATCCTTGCCGTCAACATTAAGACCAAGACCATTCGGAAGGAGAACGCCCAGCGGAGCAAGGACGCGCAATATCTTTGCTTTGTTGTCGGCGGTTTTCAGCACCACCACGGAAAGACCCATTTCGGGACGATCTGCAGCGACAACGTTCTGGATGAGCGCGCATTGTTCTGATTTTGCGCCTGCCGGCGTATCGCAAAGAATAGACCAGGCACCGTGGGTTGATTTGACAGTCCCGCTTTGCGGCGCTGCCAGTGCGCTGCCGGAAAGGGCAGTCAGGGACAGGGCAAAAATACCAGCAGCTATATTGCGAAGGGCTAAAATGGACATGGTGGCTCCAAAACGAATCATCCAGACGTTAGACCGCCGGGAACCGGATGAAAAGAATGCTGCACGAACACTCCCCAAGGTATGACAGCCAATCTTGTGTTGTAATGCAAAAATGGCTGCATTGTGGGCCTCCTTCATACTTATCCCGGAAAATGGTGAGCTAGCGTTAAAAAATCGCAACTTTCATAGGTTGGCGCATTTCGATGACAAGCTGCGCGCAAAAATGCCGCATGAGATCACGTTCGCCTTCCTTGCGATGTAGGCTAATGTGTGGTTTGAACGCGACATGCGACCGGGCCTCGAACGTCCGGCATTAACGTATGGAACTGATGCTTCATTCGGGAGATCTCTAGGTGAAGAAGAATATTGTCAAGCTGGCCGGTGTCCTGGGTAGCTTCCTGAGTGCCGGTACGGCCATCGCGGCGCAACCAGAGCCATGGCAAATGACATTCCAGCCAGCTGCATCCGGCATTATGGAGCAGATCGTCTGGTTTGAGCACTATACGCTGTGGTTTATCATTCCAATCACGATTTTTGTGATGATATTGCTGGCCTGGGTGATGTTCCGCTATCGCGCCAGTGCCAATCCCGTTCCGTCAAAGACGAGCCACAATACTGCTGTTGAGATCGTCTGGACTGTCGGTCCTGTCGTTATTCTTCTTTTCCTTGCCATTCCATCATTCCAGTTGCTGACGGCGCAATATTCGCCTGAAGATCCCAAGCTGACGATCAAGGCAACGGGATACCAGTGGTACTGGGGCTACGAATACCAAGCCAATGAAGCGCCGCTTTCATTTGATTCGCTGATTCTCAAGGATGCCGACCGCGCAACTGCAGGTAAGGCAGACATCAAGGCCTATCCGCGGCTCTTGGCTGTGGATAATGAAATGGTCGTTCCGGTGAATACGACTGTTCGCATCCTTGCGACTGGCGCTGACGTCATTCATGCTTTCGCAATGCCTGCATTCGGCGTCAAGATTGACGCTGTGCCGGGTCGCATGAATGAGACATGGTTCAAGGCTGACAAAGAAGGCCTCTATTACGGCCAGTGCTCGGAAATCTGCGGCAAAGATCATGCTTTCATGCCTATCGCGATCCGTGTCGTATCGGAGCAGCAGTACAACGCATGGTACGCGGCCGCTGGCAGTGATTTGCCGGGAGCCTATAAGACACTCGCTGCATCAATCGATGATGGCAAGAATATCAATGTGGCTGGCAACTAAGTCAGCTGCGCTTTGCATTTGAGGAACGGGAGCTATCTCATGGCAGGTTCAGCTGCTCACGAAGCCCACGACGATCATCACGACCACAAACCCAGTGGTTGGACTCGTTGGGTCAATTCGACCAACCATAAGGATATCGGAACGCTTTATCTGATTTTCGCGATCATCGCGGGTATAATCGGTGGCGCGCTTTCGATTGCCATGCGTGCCGAGCTCCAGGAGCCCGGTATTCAGATTTTCCATGGTCTTGCTGCCATGGTCTACGGCTACGAGGGTGATGCGGCAATCGATGCCGGTAAGCACATGTACCTTGTGTTCACCACAGCTCACGGCCTTATCATGATTTTCTTCATGGTTATGCCTGCCTTGATCGGTGGTTTTGCCAACTGGATGGTGCCGATCATGATCGGTGCGCCAGACATGGCATTTCCACGTATGAACAACATTTCGTTCTGGCTGCTCCCGCCAGCTCTGATTCTTCTGCTTCTGTCATTGTTCGTTCCCGGTCCAGCCGGTGGTTACGGTACAGGCGGTGGCTGGACGATCTATCCGCCGCTTTCGACCACAGGTCAGCCTGGTCCGGCGATGGATCTGGCAATCCTGTCACTCCATATTGCTGGCGCCTCGTCCATTCTGGGTGCGATCAACTTTATCACCACGATCTTCAATATGCGCGCTCCGGGCATGACACTGCACAAGATGCCGCTGTTCGCATGGTCGGTGTTGATTACTGCCTTCCTGCTGCTGCTCGCTTTGCCGGTTCTTGCTGGTGGTATCACCATGCTGCTGACGGACCGCAATTTTGGCACGACATTCTTCGCGCCTGAAGGCGGCGGTGACCCGATTCTGTTCCAGCATCTTTTCTGGTTCTTCGGTCATCCGGAAGTGTACATCATGATTTTGCCAGCCTTCGGCATCGTCAGCCACATCATATCGACCTTCTCGAGAAAGCCTATTTTTGGCTATCTCGGCATGGCCTATGCCATGGTCGCCATCGGCGTCGTCGGATTTATCGTATGGGCGCACCATATGTATACGGTCGGTCTTTCGCTCGACACGCAGCGCTATTTCGTTTTCGCAACGATGGTTATCGCTGTTCCAACTGGCGTTAAGATTTTCTCATGGATTGCGACCATGTGGGGTGGATCGATTGAATTCAAGCCACCAATGGTTTGGGCAATCGGCTTTATCTTCCTGTTCACCGTCGGCGGTGTGACAGGCGTACAGCTGGCCAATGCGGGCCTGGACCGTGCGATGCACGACACCTACTACGTTGTTGCCCACTTCCACTACGTTCTGTCGCTCGGTGCTGTGTTTGGTATCTTCGCTGGCTGGTACTACTGGTTCCCGAAGATGACGGGCTACATGTATAACCACACGATTGCCCACACGCATTTCTGGGTCACCTTCATTGGTGTGAATCTGGTGTTCTTCCCGCAGCATTTCCTTGGGCTTGCCGGTATGCCACGTCGCTATATCGACTATCCAGATGCTTTCCAGGGTTGGAATGAAGTATCGTCCATCGGCTCATACATTTCCGGTGTCGCCGTTCTCATCTTCCTCTTTGGCGTGTTTGAAGCATTTGCCAAGAAGCGCGAAGCCGGTGCGAACCCATGGGGCGTAGGTGCAACCACTCTGGAATGGCAGCTTTCATCGCCTCCGCCTTTCCATCAGTGGGAACAGCTTCCACGTATTAAGTAAATGATCATGATAACCGGGCTGATTCATACAGTCCGGTTATCTCCTGAACGAAACTGAACTTTTGTAAGATCGAGCGCATGTCATTGATTGAGAAACACGCAACACTGGATGCAAACATTGGCCTCTCTGAAGCCAGTGCATCAGACTATATTGCGCTTCTTAAACCACGCGTCATGTCGCTGGTCGTGTTTACGGGTTTTGTTGGTTTGATGGCAGCGCCGGGCCACATTAATCCGATAATTGCCGCCATTGCGATCCTTTGCATCGCTGTTGGCGCTGGCGCCTCCGGCGCTCTCAATATGTGGTATGATGCCGATATTGACGCGGTGATGAAGCGCACAGCCAAACGTCCAATACCAGCTGGCCGGCTCTCCCGCGATGAAGCGCTGACTTTCGGCCTGCTGCTTTCAATTTTCTCCGTTTTGACCCTCGGTCTGTTTGTCAATTTGCTGTCGGCGTTCTTGCTGGCCTTCACGATCTTCTTCTACGCCGTCGTTTATACGATGTGGCTGAAGCGCTCTACACCGCAAAACATCGTTATTGGCGGCGCGGCAGGGGCTTTCCCGCCAATGATTGGCTGGGCTGCTGTGACTGGTTCGGTCAGCATGGAAAGCATTGTTCTTTTTCTGATTATCTTTCTATGGACGCCACCCCATTTCTGGGCGCTGTCGCTGTTCATGTCCGATGATTACGAGAAAGCTAAAATCCCGATGATGCCCAATGTCATGGGCGAAGCTTCAACGAAGTTTCAGATCTGGCTATATACAATTCTGGTTGCGCCGGTGGCGGTTCTGCCTTGGATTATGGGTTTCGCTGGACCCGTTTATGGCGTGTTTTCGATTGCGATGGGCTTTGCGTTTTTGGTTTACGCCTGGACCGTGTGGCGCGCGGAAATCGGCGAGCCAATGATCAAGCCTGCAAAGAAAATGTTCGCATTTTCCATCTTCTATCTCTTCAGTCTCTACGCCGTCCTGCTCGGCGAGATACTTGTGCGTAAAGCACTTCTGGTTCTGGGTGTTTAAATGAGTGATGACCGCATAACATTAAGTGACAAGCAGAAGCGCGCTCGACGCAGCCGCTCGCTCGCACTTGCGCTTGCGCTCGCAGCTTTCGTCCTTATCGTTTATGTTGGTACGTGGGCCAAGCTTGGTGCCAATATCCTGAACAGGCCTATGTGATGAGCATGGAAACGGGCTCTGATAAAGAAGTTCTAGTGGCAAAACGTAAGGTTTCAGACCGGACGATCGCGATTTCTTGTCTGGCGTTTTTCTTTGGGATGGTCGGCATGGCTTTTGCTGCCGTGCCATTATATGCAATGTTCTGCCAGGTTACTGGTTATGGCGGTACGACACAACGTGTTGAGCAAATGTCGGACACCATCCTCGACAAGACAATCACGGTGCGTTTCGATGCCAATACATCAGGCGGGTTGCCATGGGATTTCAAGCCTATGCAGCGGGACGTGTCGCTGAAAATCGGTGAAACCAAGCTGATTAAATATGAAGCCAGGAATGTCGCATCGCAGCCGACCTCGGGACGTGCGCTGTTCAATGTGACGCCCATGGCTGCCGGCGCATATTTCAACAAGGTTGAATGTTTCTGCTTTACGGACACCGTCTTGAAGCAGGGCGAAGATCTTGAAATGCCGGTCGTATTTTTTATCGATCCTGAAATTGTAAATGCGCCGGAGCTCAAAGGCGTCAACACAATTACGCTATCCTACACTTTCTTTCCGATACCAATGCCTGCGCCCGTTGCGGCCAGTGCAGAGGTGAACAAGACAACGACATCGGGACAGCTCTGAGGAGATGTTGATGTCTAGTGCAATAAACAGACCTTGCGGGGGTTAACATGGCCGAAGCGCACCAAAAGAACCACGATTATCATATTATCGATCCAAGTCCTTGGCCGTTCCTTGCCTCGGTAGGCGCATTCATCCTTGCCCTCGGCGGTATTGGCTTCATGCAATACAATAAGGGCGGCGAGTTTGTCCTGTTCAAAGCCAATCTGACCACACCTTGGCTTTTCGCCATTGGCTTGGTCATTGTGCTCTACACAATGTATGGCTGGTGGTCGGATACGATCAAGGAAGGCAAACAGGGACACCATACCCGCGTTGTGTCGTTGCATTTGCGCTATGGCATGATCATGTTCATCGCTTCAGAAGTGATGTTTTTTGCCGCTTGGTTCTGGGCATTTTTTGATGTCAGCCTTTACCCGGGTGAAGTTGAGCAGGTGGCTCGCACGACATTTACGGGCGGTGTGTGGCCGCCAAAGGGACTTGAAGTTCTCGATCCACTGCATCTGCCACTTTACAACACGGTTATTCTGTTGCTGTCCGGCACGACTGTGACCTGGGCACACCATGCTTTGATCCACAATGATCGCAAAGGTCTTATAACGGGTCTCGCTCTTACCGTTGTCCTTGGCGTTCTGTTCTCGTTTGTTCAGGCATATGAATACATTCATGCGCCATTTGCATTCAAAGATTCGATCTATGGTGCCACCTTCTTCATGGCGACTGGTTTCCATGGTTTCCACGTCATCATCGGAACGATCTTCCTGGCGATCTGTCTACTTCGGTCTATCCGAGGCGATTTCACGCCTGACAAGCATTTCGGCTTTGAAGCTGCTGCTTGGTATTGGCATTTCGTTGACGTGGTTTGGTTGTTCCTGTTTTTCACGATCTATGTTTGGGCATCGTGGGGTGCGCCGATCGCTGCTGGACATTAAAAACTGGCAGTATTGATGCTAAAAGAGCGGTCGCAGAAATGCGGCCGCTCTCATTATTTGAGCACATTGCTGCGGCATGGATTTTCGATGATCGCTAAACACGTGTCGCTGCTGATTGTGCTGGTGGGCCTCATTTTGGTGAGCGGAACATTGGCCGATGCGGCTGAGAAAGTTGATCTCGTGCGGGTCGAAAAATCCCAGCGAAAGATGCAACTCTTGTCAGGAAGCTCGGTCATTAAAGAGTACAAGATTGCACTTGGCGCTCGGCCGGTCGGCCATAAGCAATGGGAGGGCGATGAACGTACGCCTGAAGGCCGATACGTTCTCGATTGGCGAAATCCGAAAAGTATGGCGCACAAGTCAATCCATATTTCTTACCCGAATGCGCGAGATAAAGCGGCAGCCAAGTCGATGGGAGTGTCGCCGGGTGGTGCGATCATGATCCACGGTGCGGTCAACGGCTACGGATGGTGGGGATGGGTGCTTCAACTTATCGACTGGACAGACGGGTGCATAGCCGTCACTAATCCGGAGATGGATGAAATCTGGGCACTTGTCCAAGATGGAACGCCAATCGAAATTTACCCTTGAGTGATACTTGATGAATGAAGATTCTGCGCTTTATCCGCCTGTCGATCCATTCGCCGCAGGAGTGAAGGCCAAATGCCCTCGTTGCGGGCAGGGGAAGCTATTCGACGGCTTCATTACTCCAGCCAAGCGCTGCACAAGTTGCGGCTTGGATTACTCGTTTATTGATTCCGGAGACGGTCCTGCAGTTCTTGTTATGCTGATCATCGGCTTTATCGTTGTCGGGCTGGCGCTGTGGATGGAAGTCAATGTCGATCCGCCGCTATGGGTACACTTTCTGCTGTGGATACCGCTGGCACTTTTATTGTGCTTGACGGCGCTCCGCTGGATGAAGGGTGTATTGATCGCCCTTCAGTACAAGCACAAGGCTGCAGAAGGCCAGCTGGATATTCCATCGTCAAATGAACACTAGTCCAAATATTATGGAGCGGCGGCGCTTTCCCTGGGTCATGCTGATTCTCGGTTCCATTGTCTTTTTCATTCTCATTGCGCTGGGGACATGGCAGGTTGAGCGTCTGCAGTGGAAAGAAAATCTACTGGCGGAAATAGAACAGCGTACCCATACACCGCCGGCTTCGCTCACTGAGATTGAAAGCTTGTGGGCGGAAAAACACGATATTGACTATCGACCGGTGACTGTGACCGGTCAATTTTTGCATGGGCAAGAACGGCATTATTTCGCAACATTTGCAGGAATGTCAGGCTTTTATGTTTATGCACCGCTTCAGATGATCGACGGCAGAATTATCTTCGTCAATCGCGGGTTTGTTCCCTATGACAAAAAAGAACCCAGCAGTCGTGGCTCAAGCATAGAAGGACCGGTTGCGGTTAAAGGTCTGGCGCGCAATCCGCTTGACGCCAAACCTTCGTCAATTGTGCCTGATAATGATTTGAAGGCCAATATTTACTACTGGAAAGATTTGCCGGTAATGGCGGCTCAGTCTGGAGTGCCGACGGACAAACTAGTTCCGTTCTTCATTGACGCAGATAAAACGCCCAATCCGGGCGGTCTGCCGATCGGTGGCGTAACCATTATCGATTTGCCGAACAGTCATTTGCAATATGCAGTTACCTGGTATGGACTTGCCGCAACTCTGCTCGCTATCGCAGGCATATCGGTTTGGCGGCGCACTCATCCAAAAGAGGAACCGGTTCAATCCAATAGTTCGGGGTTGACTTCGCGTTGAATGCCGCCCAATTCCAAGAAGAACAAATTTGGCTGAGATATGATGATGACTGAGAAAGCTCCACTTACAATCCGTCTTTGCGGACCGCGCGGATTTTGCGCCGGAGTGGATCGGGCTATTCAGATCGTTATTCTGGCGCTGAAGAAGTATGGTGCGCCAGTTTATGTCCGTCATGAAATCGTTCACAACCGTTATGTTGTCGAAGGATTGCAGGCGCGGGGCGCAGTTTTTGTCGAAGAACTGGACGAGATTCCTGCAGAGCACCGCGGCCAGCCAGTCGTGTTTTCCGCTCATGGCGTGCCAAAATCGGTGCCAGCGGATGCTGAAAACAAGAACCTGTTTTATCTTGACGCCACGTGCCCTCTTGTTTCCAAAGTGCATAAACAGGCGATGCGCCATCAGCGTCTTGGGCGTCATGTGGTCCTCGTGGGCCACTCCGGTCATCCAGAGGTGATCGGCACCATGGGACAGCTACCGGACGGAGCTGTAACACTTATCGAAACTATTGAAGATGCGGCAAACTATACGCCCGCGGACCCAGAAAATCTTGGTTTCGTCACGCAGACCACCTTATCTGTGGATGACACAGCCGGGATAATTGCCACTTTGCAGGAACGTTTTCCGGCACTCACCGCACCGGCGGCCGAGTCCATTTGTTATGCCACCACCAATCGTCAGGATGCGGTAAAAGCTGCTGCCCCAGGCTGTGACTTGTTCCTGATCGTCGGGGCGCCGAATTCTTCCAACTCCAAGCGGTTGGTCGAGGTGGCTGAGCGCTCCGGTGCCAAACAGTCGCTTCTGGTTCAGCGGGCAGCCGATATTGACTGGAACAGCGTGGGCAAAATTGCCACCGTCGGGCTTTCTGCTGGCGCATCAGCGCCCGAGATCATCGTCGACGAAATTATCCAGTCATTTTCAGAACGGTATTCGGTGTCGATTGAACTGGCGGAAACCACAGTTGAAACAGAGAATTTCCACGTTATGCGCGATCTGCGGGATGTAGAATTAACAAGTCACGACATGGCTTTTGTCAATGGGACCCACTGACTATGGCCGTCTATACCGATATTAACGAAATCGAACTCGCACAATTTTTAAAGAACTACGATATCGGGGAGCTGCTCTCCTACAAAGGTATTGCGGAAGGCGTGGAAAACTCAAACTATCTTTTACACACGAGCAAGGCTGCGTTCATTCTGACCCTATACGAAAAACGCGTCGACAGTAGTGATCTGCCTTTTTTTCTGGGCCTCATGGAGCATCTTGCCGGTAAAGGTATCAGCTGTCCCTTGCCTGTGGTTCAGAAGTCAGGCTCAAACATCGGCGAACTTGCAGGTCGTCCGGCCGCTATCGTAACTTTTCTGGAAGGCATGTGGATGCGCAGGCCAACAGTGCAGCATTGTGCGGCACTTGGAGAGGCACTGGCGCGAATGCATCTTGCTGGTGAAGATTTCCCCATGCGCCGCAAGAATGCGCTCTCGGTGGAAAGCTGGCGCCCGTTATGGAATAATTCCAGAACCGATGCAGACCAAGTCGAGGCAGGTCTCGCGAAGGAAGCCGAAGAAGATTTGTTGTTTCTGGAAAAAAATTGGCCCTCCCATCTTCCTTCTGGCGTCATTCACGCAGACTTGTTTCCCGATAACGTCTTTTTTCTCGGCAGCAAGTTATCGGGGATTATCGACTTTTATTTCGCCTGCACAGACCTTCTCGCCTACGACGTTGCTGTTTGTCTGAATGCCTGGTGTTTCGAAAAAGACAATTCGTTCAACTTGACCAAGGGCACGGCATTGCTGCGCGGCTACAACGCTGTCCGTCCCTTGTCGAAAGAAGAGGCGGCAAGTCTGCCGGTTTTGGCCCGGGGTTCCGCACTGCGTTTTATGCTCACAAGGCTCTATGATTGGCTGAATACCCCTGAGGGAAGCTTCGTAGTCAAAAAAGACCCGCGGGAATATTTGCGTCGCATGCGCTTTCATCGCCAGATAAGCTCTCCTGAAGAATACGGATTGGCCTTTGAGGGGCAAAAAGCGTGAAGGAGATACAAGCTTTCACTGATGGCGCTTGTTCAGGCAATCCCGGTCCCGGGGGCTGGGGCGCTGTACTGCGCTGGAACGGCAATGAAAAAGAACTTTCTGGCGGTGAGGCGGATACCACCAATAATCGCATGGAATTGATGGCCGCAATTTCGGCTCTTAATGCACTGAAAGAACCGTGCCAAGTCGATGTCTATACGGACTCAGTCTATGTGCGCGATGGTATTTCCGGATGGATCGAGGGCTGGAAACGGAATGGCTGGAAAACGGCTGCAAAAAAACCGGTGAAGAACGCCGAACTTTGGCAAGCCCTTGATGAAGCGCGCAAGCGCCATAAAGTTGTCTGGCATTGGGTAAAAGGCCATGCGGGGCATCCGGAAAACGAACGGGCCGACGAATTGGCCCGCGCCGGCATGGCGCCTTACAAACGGAAGTAAATGGCAAGGATCGGATAACCGATCCTTGCCATTCTGAACTTTATCAGAGCTGTTCGAGAATTGTAGCGGCGCTCGAAGTGACCGCCTGACCGGGCGATTCCTCAATATTGAGTTGTTTCACAACGCCATCTTCGATCAGCATGGAATAACGTTTCGATCGCACGCCCATATTGCCCGCGCCGAGGTCTATTTCCAGTCCAACGTCCTTGGTGAAGGTTGCGTTTCCGTCAGAAAGATACTGAATTTTGCCTTCACCATTGGTGGCTTTTGCCCAAGCGCCCATGACGTGAGGATCATTGACTGCGACGACCACGATTGAGTCCACGCCTTTTGCCAAAATGGCGTCGCGGTTCTCAAGATAGCCCGGCAGATGATTCATGCTGCAGGTCGGAGTGAATGCGCCGGGTACGGCAAAAAGCACCACTTTTTTACCTTTGAACAGCGCGTCGGAGCTGATTTCGCTTACACCTTCGTCAGATTTTGTTTTGAACTTTGCATCGGGTAAACGTTCGCCCACCTTGATCGTCATGAACTGGCTCCTTGGATAAATAGTATGACGTAACTGACATAGTGCTGCCGACATGTTTTTACGAGTTATTATTGAACGTCAATCGTTCCAGCTGCGGCCTGCTTTCCTTGGACCAATGTATAGTTCAGGATTATCGATTTCTCTTGCTTGCCGGAGGTGAGTGGCACGGAAAATACGGCGCGATTTCCGTCACGTTTTTCAAGCTTGGCCATGCCAAAGGCTACCGATCCGTTTCCCGCAGCAAAAATGTCGATATCCGGGTCATCGGCAGGTAAGTTGACGACGAGTTCAATAGCATCACCCTTCCTGGATGCGGAGGTCGCTCCGAAGTTGGTTGTGGCTTTGGCGGGTAATTGTTCAAAAGCCGTGCTTATCAACGTCCTCGAAAGAGCGTCAGATGGCGAATTGTCGATGTCTATATCGAATTCTGCCATAACGGGGATGCAGATTGTCTCACAAATACCAAGGAACGCATGGCCTTTCAGTTGTGCAGGCTGGTTGGGTTCCGTCAAAGTCAGTGTGACGGGAAGCGAGACCGGCTGTTTATAACCCGCCCAATGCGTGCCTCCATCGTCAAAGCGATGTGGCGCTGGGAAGGCAAGCGTAGCACTTTTAACATTTGTGCTGCCAGTGATACTTAGCTCTGGTGGCACGCCCGCATCGCCCGGTTCACGCCAATAGGTTTTCCAGCCTGGATCAAGGTCGATTTGGACGATGCCTCGTACCTCATTTGCATTGGGCGGAGGGTTGTCTATCACCAGGCGGACGCTACCTCCGGGTGTTTTTGTCCATTCCGAACTTCCAGCATGAGCTTGAAAAGCAGTGGCTAACGCCGCTAGAAAAATAAATATTCTGATCTTCATGCCTAACCATTACAGGCCTTTGGGACGCGGGCAAGAAGGGTCTGAGCTTCAATTCATCATTTCTGCGTGAGCTTTCCGTTAGCAAGGAATTATGCCTATGGTTACGATTCGTTATCCATGCCCGTTGTCATTTGCAAATTCCTTGATACCTTTACTGCTATGGAGATTTTCAGAGACGCCAGTAAAAATACAGGATTTCTGAATGGGCAGTTCCTTCTCGCAATGCCGGGGATGGATGACAGCCGCTTTGCACGGTCGGTGATTTATGTCTGTGCGCACTCCGAAAAGGGTGCGATGGGCCTGATTATCAACCGCGCCCAGGAAATGGAGTTTGCAGATATTCTGGTTCAACTGGGTGTGCTTGATGAAGAGCAGGCTATTGTTATGCCAGAAAGAACACGTGATTTCCTGGTCCGCAGCGGTGGTCCTGTTGAGATGAGGCGTGGGTTTGTCCTGCATTCAGATGACTATCTTACAGATTCAACAATGCCGGTTGCCGAAGAGATTTGCCTGACAGGGACAATCGATATTCTGCGCGCTATTTCCGGGGGCCGTGGTCCCCGCAAAGCCCTGATGACACTCGGATATTCTGGCTGGGCATCCGGACAGCTGGAAACAGAGATAGCAAATAATGGCTGGCTAACGTGCCAAGCGCCACAGGAATTGCTGTTCGATACCGATATGGACCGCAAGTACGATCGTATTCTCAGTCATATGGGTGTTGATCCATCCAGGCTGGCAACTGTTGCGGGCCACGCATAGTTGCCTTGGAAACTAGGATGCCTTGGATTGCTGGAACTGATCGCGTAGAAGTTTAGTTGCTACATCCAAAGTCAGCGGAGGGCTGAACATGAAACTCTGGGCAAACTCACATCCCATTTGACGCAGTTGCAGCGCATCGCTTTCGTTCTCGATTCCTTCCGTGACCACCGATAATCCCAAATCATGCGCCATGCTGATCATCGATCGCAGCAGCGTAACCTTTTGAGGTTGTTCCGCCTTCAGGAAAGACCGGTCAATCTTGATCATGTCGAACGGGAAAGATGTCAGATAGGACAGGGAGGAGTATCCCGTACCGAAATCATCGAGCGAAACGCCAACGCCCATCGCTTTGATGCTCGAAAGCACATAAGCGGACCGCTCCGGGTTCTCCATCATAAGAGACTCGGTCAATTCCAGCTTGAGGCTGGCTGGACTGATCTGTGTTTGCAGCAATACGGATCGCACATCATCAATCAAATCCTGGCGGATCAGTTGGCTGCTGGATATATTCACCGATACGAATAACGGGTTAGCACCAAGATTGCGTTGCCAGTTCACCAGATCTTCAGCAGCGCGGTGCATTGCAAACAGGCCAAGCTGGACAATCAGGCCGGAACTCTCGGCAATAGGTATGAACTCCGATGGCGGTATAGAGCCGCGGCGGGGATGATCCCAGCGCATAAGGGCTTCAAAACCGGCAATGCTATTGTCTTCCAGGCGTATGATCGGCTGATAAGCCATATGAATTTCGCGGCGCTCAAGCGCGCGGCGCAAATCAGATTCAAGTTGAAGACGGTCACTTCCGACTGCACGGAAAGCAGGGCGGAATGGCTCGATGCGGTCCCCTCCAAACCTTTTCGCCTGATACATGGCAAGCTCGGCGTCTTTGACCAGGTCTTCTGGCGAAGCCGACGTGCCGCTAGTCCATGTGATCAATCCAAGCGATGCGGTGAGTACGATTTCGCGTTTCGAGAAGGCGATGGGCGCACGAATTGCCTGTTTGATCGCCTCAGCAAAGGCGGCGATTTTCGCAGGCTCGCTTTCCGATACCAGAATAAGGCCGAACTGATCTGCCGACAGGCGGCTCAGCGTATCCTGCGGCCGCAACAGCCGGTGCAGACGACGCGATATTGTGAGCAGGAAAGTATCACCTGCGGACATGCCAAGGCCGTCATTGACCTGCTTGAAACGATCAATGTCGATGATAAAAATCGTTGGACGCAGTTTGCTTTCTGTCTGCGCCATGGTGATAACTGAACCCAGGCGATCAAGAAACAGTTCGCGATTGGGCAGTCCCGTCAGATTATCGTGAACAGCATCATGAAGCAGGCGTTCTTCCGCCTTCTTCTGCTCAGTCACATCAATTAGCGTACCGACACAACGCACAATCTCTCCGTCAGAGCCAATCACGGGCCGTGCTTTCAATGAATACCAATAATAATGGCCATCATTGGCGCGCAGGCGGAAGGTCTGCGATATCCGGCCCCGCCGGTTTTCAAGAATGACATCAAGTGTAGTGCGAAAACGATCGCGGTCATCCGCATGCAAAGTTGGTAGCCAGTTGCGGACGGCACCGTGAAGTGAACTGGCCGACGCCCCAAGAAAGTTTGTAAGGTCAGGGGTGGTCACTACGCGGTCACGCGGCACATCCCAATCCCAGACGATATCGCCAGAGCCGATAATGGCCAAGGCCTGCCGCTCTACGTCCGAGAAGAGGCCTTGTTGCAATGCACCCCCAGAAAATGCGTGCTGCATGACGGTAAAACCGATCAACAGGACGATAAGCACCAATCCTCCAGCCAAGGCCGGCTGGATGATGTCATTGGACAGAATGCCAGATACGGTCAGCCAGCTTCCAAGCAACCAGACCAATAACAGCATCCATGTCGGTATCAGCATGATCGCCCGATCATAGCTCCTGAACGAGAAAAACCCGATCAACAAGGTGCCAGACAGAATCGTTAATGCGAACGAGAAGCGGGCGATACCAGCAGCAATCGGAGGATCGAAGATGGCAACACCGGAGACAATGCCCAACCCCAGAATCCACGTTAACGCGCCATAGCTGAAATTGTCGTGCCACCGATTGAGATTTAGGTAGGTGAATAGAAAAATCACCAATGTTGCAGCAAGCGCAACTTCCGTTCCAGCGCGCCAGACTTGTTCGTTGCCAGGAGTTATCTCGATCAGCTTGTTCCAGAAACCAAAATCGACGCAGATATAGGCCAGCACGGCCCATGCCAAAGCAGCCGTTGCCGGAAAAAGAGAAGTTCCCTTCACCACAAACAGAATGGTGAGAAACAGGGCAAGTAGCCCAGCAATACCCAACAGGATCCCGCGATACAACGTATAAGAATTGACCGTATCCTTGTAAGCGTTGGGCTCCCACACATAAACCTGCGGCAGATTGGGAGACGCCAATTCGGCAACCAAGGTGATGACAGAGCCCGGGTTAAGCGTAATCAGAAAGATATCGGCGTCTTCACTTGCCTGCCGGTCGAGCGCAAAACCTTCGCTGGGCGTGATGGAAGTAATGCGGGTGGAGCCTAAATCTGGCCAGATAAAACCAGAGCCGACAAGCCGGAAATGCGGTACAACGATCAGGCGATCGATCTGTTCGTCGGTCGGATTTGCCAGGGCGAATGCAGCCCAGTCACCGGTCGCTCGTTTGTCATTTGCAGGCACTTCGATGCGGCGAACAATACCATCGGTGCCGGGCGCGGTGGAAACCTGAAAGGTCTCGCCCTGATTTCTGTAAACTTCAACCGCCTTTGACAGGTCAAGCGCAGTGCTTTCCTTGGTGATCTTGATGGTTTCAAATGCTTGAGCGGTCGCATGAAGAGCCAACAACGAAACGATAAGGACACACATGCGCAACAAGCTTCTCAGCATATGTCCAGTCAATAAAGCCACCGATAATACCTTTGCTTGGTTACCGCCACCGATCGTCTTCAATAAGCGAGAAGAGCAGGTGGTTTTGCCACATACCATTGATTTTGAGGTAGGAGCGTAACAGTCCTTCCTTCTGAAATCCGGCTTTTTCGAGAAGCCGGATAGATCTTTCATTGCTTGGAATACAGGCCGCTTCCAGCCGGTGCAACCTTAGCTTGGTAAAAGCATAGGGTATAATTAGCCGAAGAGCTTCATACATATAGCCTTGACCGGCAAACGGCTCGCCAACCCAATAGCCAATCATGCCATTCTGCCCCACACCGCGGCGAATATTGCCAAGGGTAATGCCACCAATAAGGCGCGAGTCGGTGTTGCGAAACAGGAAAAAGGGATAGGCCGTTCCGGCAGCCGCTTCCTCGTCATAATGCCTGATCCTGTGGCGAAATGCATTTCGCTCCAAATCGTCTACAGCCCAGAGCGGCTCCCAAGGCACCAGAAAATCACGGCTTTGCGCGCGGAGCGTTGCCCAGGCCTTATAGTCCGAAAGTTGAGGTGGACGTAAATACAGCCGCTCGCCCTGAAGGGGCGGGGGTGCACTTTTCAGGAACGGCAGCGCGATCATCGCACTTTAGACAGCGATTTTTCGCGGGCTTGCCGATATTGACGTCAAACCGTTGCGAACGTCATCAAATTTCATTAATGAACCAATTGGACCAACAGCGGCAATCGTTGGTGTCGTATCCAGAAACAATCGGCCTGCAAGATCTGTTAGCCGCTCAACCGTAATCTTGGACAGCCGGTCGACCAGCGCTTCCGTTGATACAGGTTCACCGTAAAGCATGATCTGCCTTGCGATTTGTCCTGCCCTGCTGGCAGCACTTTCATGCGACATCAGCAGGCTCGCACGATACTGTGCGCGGGCGCGATTCAATTCCTCCTGGGAGATATTGCGTGCAGCTTCGTGTAGCTCGTTGATAATGACGGGAACAAGCTTTTTAAGATTGCTTCGGCCAGTTGCGGCATGAATGCCAAAAATGCCGGTATCGGAAAAGCCCCAGTGAAAAGCATAAACGGAATAACATAATCCGCGTTTTTCCCGCACCTCCTGGAAAAGCCGCGAAGACATTCCCCCGCCAAGCACCATGGAGAGCAATTGCGAAGCGTAGAAGTCACGCACGTGATAAGCGCGACCTTCAAAGCCAATGACCAATTGAGCATCCATTAATTCCCGCTCTTCTCGGAAATCACCGCCGACATAATGTGCTGGATCAGCCTCAGGCGCAGTGGATTTTGCCCGGAATGAGCCGAGACGTTTTTCAACTTCGCGCACAAATTCGTCGTGCTTTACGCCGCCTGCGGCAACGACGACCATGCGTTCGGCGCTGTATTGCTCATCCATATACTGGCGCAGATCGGCTGAGGAAAAAGATTGAACGGTCTCAGGTGTCCCGAGAATGGTCCTGCCTATAGTCTGATTTTTGAAGGATGCCTCGGTAAAACGGTCAAAAACAACGTCATCGGGCGTGTCATGTGCAGCGCCGATTTCCTGCATAATGACGTTCTTTTCACGTTCAAGTTCGTCTGCATCAAACTTGGAACTTGTCATGATGTCGGTGAGGATATCGATAGCCAGCGGCATGTCATCGCGCAGAACGCGAGCATAATATGATGTCGTCTCGACACTGGTTGCTGCGTTGATCTCGCCGCCAACATCTTCAATATCGGCCGCAATTTTCCACGCGGAGCGATTTTCGGTCCCTTTAAATGCCATGTGTTCGAGGAGGTGAGCCATGCCATGCTGGTTCTTCGCCTCACTTCTCGACCCTGCTTTTACCCAGATGCCAAGTGCTACACTCTCCACATGCGGCATTGTCTCTGTCGCAATCGTCAAACCGTTGGAGAGGCGACTGATTTCAACGCCCATGCAATGCTCCTCACTTGCCGCCCTGCTGCGCCGTACATCCGGACTGGAAGCACACTATACGCAGCAGCACCTTGTATTTGTTCATCACCGCTCAATCCGTTTAAAGCTTATGAGGTGACGCACGCGAATGTTGGCTAATATACTCTTTCACATTTTTCAGGTCGTTGGGAAGTACCGTATATTGTTCTTTTCGTTCCATCAGATCGCCGAGCCACGCCGGAAGATCGGCATTTACTCCGCTGGCATCTTTTACAGCATCTGGAAATTTTGCGGGATGGGCTGTCGCAAGAACGACGCTCTGCTGATCTGCTGGAATTTTCTCACGGGAAACCTTCAGTCCGATGGCAGAATGCGGATCCATGAGATAACCGGTGGACCTTAGCATTTGACCGATTGTTTCGGCTGTTTCTGCTGCCGTTGACCGGCCAGCGCCAAATTCTTCGCGTATCTTGCTCAGCGCGGGCTCCCCAATCACGAAGCTGCCGGATTGTTTCAGATTATTCATCAGGCGCAGGACAGCCTCGGCGTCCCGACCGTGTGCTTCAAATAGCAGCCGTTCGAAATTCGATGACACTTGAATGTCCATGGACGGCGATGTCGTATGAAGAACGCCGCGCGTTTCATAATTCCCCGTTTCGATCGTGCGGGTCAGAATGTCATTGTCATTCGTTGCGATGACCAGCTGATCGATTGGCAGGCCCATGCGTTTTGCCACATAACCAGCGAAAATATCACCAAAATTCCCGGTGGGGACAGTAAAGGATATTTTGCGATCAGGACTGCCGAGGGAAAGTGCCGAGGTAAAATAATAGACGATCTGGGGCATAATACGTGCCCAGTTGATCGAATTGACCCCTGATAATGACAGGGTGTCGCGAAAGTTCAAATCATTGAACATGCCTTTGACGAGCGACTGACAATCATCGAAATTTCCTTCGATTGCCAATGCATGCACGTTGGGGGCGCCGGATGTCGTCATCTGTCGCTGCTGCACCTGGGAAACCCGGTTGTGCGGAAACATGATGAAAATATCTGTCCTGTCGCGATTGGCAAAAGCCTCAATGGCTGCGCCGCCTGTATCTCCGGACGTTGCTCCTACTATGGTGGCCCGCTCATTGCGCTGTGTCAGTATGTAATCCATCAGACGGGCCAGCAACTGCATCGCCACGTCTTTGAAGGCGAGGGTGGGCCCGTGAAAGAGCTCTAGAACAAATTCATTATGCGCGGTTTGAACGATGGGACAAACCGCATCATGACGAAATGTTTCATAGGCTTCGTGTACCATACGCTCGAAATCAGACTGATCAATATCGCCGTCGATAAAGGGCGTCAGGACATGAATCGCGATCTCAGCATAGGTTTTCCCACGAAGCGAACGAAGCTCTGCAGCGGAAAACTGTGGAAAATGCTCCGGAAGATAGAGACCGCCATCGCGTGCCAGACCCGCCAGAAGCGCGTCGGAAAAGGCAAGTTTAGGGGCTTCGCCGCGGGTACTGATGTATTTCATATTTTTGCCTTGTGTACCTTGTCTAAGAGTGCCGATATCGTGCTGGTAAAAAAGCTGATGAAGCCCGTCGCATTATTTGCTTACCGTTGGTATAGAACATGTCGGTTCGTCAAGCTTCGTTCTTTGGGGAAAGTTCTGTTCATGAAGTCAAAAACACATAATTCCAAGCCTTTCTATCAACTTTACGCCCCAGTTTGTGCTTTGGTCTTTGCTGTGGGACTGAGCGCCTGTTCTACGAGTGGCTCAAAAACGGAAGATCCCAATAGTCCGAAAGCCCAGGCATTGGGCCAGGCCCAGGAGCGTATCAAAGCTTCAGAACTATTGGCTTTCTGCCCGCAAGTTACTATTCGTGAGGGCACATCCGTTTTGACGAACTACGGAAAAGCCGAAAAAACTCCAGATAATCTGATTTACCAAGCTTCAATCTCCAATGAGACACGATCCTGCAGCACGGTTGACGGCAATATGACGATGAATGTTGCCATTGCTGGTAAAATCGTGCCCGGGCCGAAATTTTCGCCCAGTACTGTGAACGTGCCGATCCGTGTCGCCGTCGTGCAGGGTACTGAAGTTCTCTATTCGAAACTGCACCATCAGGCAGTTCCAGCGAATGACGGTAGTGCCGCAACACAATTTGTTTTCAACGATGCGAACGTTTCTTTCCCAAAACCTTCGGCTCAAAATATTCAAGTCTTTATCGGTTTTGATGAATCAGGCGATGCGCCCAAAAAATCGAGAAAAAAGTAAGAAAAAGCCGGCAGTAGCCGGCTTTTTCTTCATTTAAACAGTTTCTGACCAGATTGACATGGCCTCGATGGTGGCCGGCAAATCCCTGTGACGGCTGATAACCGTTTCGGCACCGGCGTCAGTAAGCTTGTCGGCGTGGCCGGGATAGGTGTGCGAGCCACCGGTAAAGCCGATAACGCGCATGCCAGCCGTATGTGCAGCGTGCACGCCATGCGTGGAATCTTCTATCACGATGGCATTTGCCGGATTCACATTGAATTGCTTGGCGGCAAACAGATAGACATCCGGCGCTGGCTTTGGCTTTTGTGTCCCCACTTCGCGTGCGGAAAAAATGTGAGGGGAAAACAACTCGTAAAGCGTACTTTGCTCAAGCATCATTTTCAGTGACGAACTGATCGAGTTGGAAGCAATGCACTTTGGGTATTTCAGCGAGGCTATAATCTGTTCTGCGCCCTCAATGACGTTCAACTCATTGCGCAATTTATGGTCCATCTGGCGGGCCGATTCTTCGATCAGTGATGCTGAAATCGGAATGCCGGATTCTTTCTCGACCTGTAGCAGTATATCGGTCCATGTCAGACCCGCAAAACGTTCAGCGATTGTCTCTGGGTCAATCGGATAACCCGATTGCGTCAGTAATTGAGATTCAACTTCGGCAGCGAGGAATTCTGAATCAACGAGCACGCCATCGCAGTCGAAGATTATGAGTTGGGGTTCCATTGAATAATACCTGTCCGGAATAGTGTGCGGCAAATAATGCACGCCTCGGGTCAATTGGGGGGATTACGGGCATCGACTACACCCTTATCGGCCATGCGTCAAAGAAAAGCTCTTCGGTCAACTCATGATCTACCTGCTCTTAACGCGATATTTACCCTACGCGGTAACCATAAGGATCAGTAAAGCGTCTCCAGTAATCGAGTATCCCATGTCTGTTGTCCGTCGCGTGAATGAACTTCCCCAGTCCGCACCGCAAGCGTCCTGGCTTGATACGATTCTCAAGGGGGATTGCGTTGCAGCCCTCAACCGGTTGCCCGATCATTCGATTGATGTGATCTTCGCCGATCCGCCTTACAATCTGCAGCTTGAAGGTGATCTCCATCGACCGGATCAATCCAAAGTGGATGCTGTCAACGATCATTGGGATCAATTTGAGAGTTTTCAGGCCTATGATGCGTTCACCAGAGCCTGGTTACTGGCCTGCCGCCGCGTCTTGAAGCCTAATGGCACGATTTGGGTGATCGGCTCTTACCACAATATTTTCCGCGTTGGCGCAAGCATGCAGGATCTCGGATTCTGGATGCTCAACGATATAGTCTGGCGCAAGAACAACCCGATGCCCAATTTTCGTGGACGCCGATTCCAGAACGCCCATGAAACCATGATTTGGGCATCGCGTGATCAGAAGGCGAAAGGCTACACATTCAATTATGAGGCCATGAAGGCAGCCAATGACGATCTGCAAATGCGATCGGACTGGCTTTTCCCGATTTGCACAGGGGGAGAGCGTCTTAAAGATGAGAATGGCGACAAAATTCACCCGACGCAGAAACCTGAAGCCCTCCTTGCCAGGATACTTATGGCGTCATCGAAGCCCGGTGATATCATTCTCGATCCGTTCTTCGGTTCTGGAACAACCGGCGCGGTTGCAAAGCGTCTCGGACGGCACTTCGTCGGGATCGAGCGTGAGCAAAAGTATATCGATGCTGCGACAGCTCGGATCGATTCTGTGGAGCCGCTGGCAGGCGCCGAGCTGACAGTGATGACAAGCAAGCGTGCCGAGCCCCGGGTCGCGTTCGGGAGCATTGTCGAGTCCGGCATGTTAAGGCCTGGCGCGATCTTGAGCGATGCACGCGGACGTCATGCTGCCATTGTTCGGGCTGATGGCACTATCACAACAGGCGGCGATGCAGGGTCTATCCACCGCATGGGTGCGAAAGTGCAGGGATTCGACGCCTGCAATGGTTGGACTTTCTGGCACTACGAGGACGAAGGCTCGCTGAAGCCTATCGATGAACTGCGCAAGCAGGTTCGTAGCGGGATGCTTTCCGCCGGAGCTTGAGGAATCTGATCGGCGGTGATCTCCAGCGCCGTTCCGATACACCAACGCCCGAGGCTTGGCCTCGGGCGTTTTGTTTTGTTCCAAGGTGAGATAAAATCAGACCTGAATGCCGAGTTTGTTAAGATCAGTTCTCAACGTATCAGGGTCGATAAACTGTATCGACTGCCAGCCCGCCGCTTGCGCGCCAACAACGTTCTTCGGGCTATCGTCAATGAATAATGTTGCAGCTGGATCGACACCAAATGTTTTGACGTGGTGATCGTAAATGGCCCTATCAGGCTTGATGAGGCCAATATCACCTGAAATCGTAACGCCGCGGCTTTCGGTGAGAAACGGAAAGCGTTCCCACGCCTCACGCAATGTGTCCGAAGCAAAATTCGTAAGCATTGTAACGTCATGGCCATCGGCAATAAGTTTGCGCATTATTTCAACGCTGCCATCAATGGAATGAGTGATCATCATGTGCCAGTTTTGCCTGAACGCTCGAATATTGTGTTCATGGTCAGGATATTCTGCGATCAACAGGGCCTCGGCTTCGGGCCATTTTCTGCCGCGGTCTTGTTCAATATTCCACGCACTTGTACAGACGTTTTCGAGAAACCATTTCCGCTCAGCTGCATCCGGAATTAGCTCGCGAAATGCGACATCCGGCTCGTAGCCGATGAGAACCATACCAATGTCGAATACGATATGCTTGACGGGCGTCATTCCGGTTTCCTTCTTTTCGTAAAAGCGTCTGGGATGGCAGCAGCAATGGCCTTTTTCATGACCGTCGGCAACGCCTCTTGATGAAGATTTTCGACTTTCACCCACCAGCCGCCAACACCTGGACGGGCCGCGATACCATCAGCCTTGTAGATGCTTAAACGCAGTTCGAAATGCGTGAAAACATGCGTAATTTTACCTGTTGGTGTCCAGTCCGCGGGAAAAGGCGCTGTGTCGATTCGGGTATCTCCATCAATCCGTGCCGTCCACGCCGTTGTTGGCACTTGGGCCATGCCACCCAGCAGTCCTGTTTCCGCTCGGCTTTGAAGATAGATTTCATTGTCGGAAGAAATGGCGACGAACGCGGCTCCAAGGCGAACAGGCTTATCCTTCTTAGGAGCTTTCACCGGAAAGAGCTCCGGCTCTCCTGTTTTCAGTGCCTGGCAATTATCATTGACAGGACAAATAATGCATGCCGGTCGTTTTGGGGTGCATATGCCTGCTCCGAGATCCATCATGGCTTGCGCAAAATCGCCCGGTCGTTCGCTCGGGGTAAGCGCCTGCATCTTTGCTCGTATTGCTGGTTTGGCCGAAGGGAGAGGGGTGGTTATGGCGTAAAGCCGTGTGATGACACGTTCCACGTTTCCGTCGACAACGGCCACAGGCCTATCGAATGCAATGGATGCGATAGCCGCAGCAGTATAATCACCTATTCCCGGCAGAGCTTTCAGATCGGGAGTTTCACTTGGAAATCGGCCATCATAAAGATTGGAAACGATGTCGGCACATTTTTTCAGATTGCGTGCTCTGGAATAATAGCCGAGGCCAGCCCAAGCCCTTAGCACATCGTCCTGACTGGCGGCGGCGAGACGGGCAACCGTCGGCCATTTTTTTGTAAAGGCGTTGAAATATGGCTTTACCGCTTCAACAGTTGTCTGTTGCAGCATGATTTCTGACAGCCAGATGCGATAAGGATCTGCTATTTTCCCTTGTGATCGTTCACTTGGGGAAATCCGCCACGGCAAAATCCTGTGGTGGGCATCATACCATTTTACCAGTTTTGTCGTTATGGGTTGCATCAATCACAAACTGCGTTACAGGGTAGAAATACGTTATTCATAAATTGGCTGATTGTGCCAGTTTCAGTCATATTCGGAACCGTCATGTTTCCAGAGCAGTTGACCAAGGCGCTACTGATCCCTTCAAAGGGGCATTATGTGGGGATTGATCGCAATAATCGTATTTTCACTTTTATTTTTGCGCTTTTTCCAGGACTTCTCGCAAGTGGAACTTCAGTAATATTGGTCTGCGCGTTCGCTTGGGCATTAATCTCACTTGCCGTGAAGCGCTTTCCATTTGAACTCACACGCACCGACAAAATAGTCGCGTCATGCGTGACATTGTTTGTTTTGACGACCGTATTGTCAGTCGTCATGCACCCCAATGCATCAGATGACAAGACGTTCCTGTTGAAGATGATACCTTTCCTGGCAATCTGGTTCGTCATTCCGAGGCTTCGCGTTAGCATCTCGGGGCGCTTGATCCCGTTTTTGATCACCGGTGCCGGGCTCGGAATGATCGGGTCTTTGGTTTTCAGCATCATACAGGCCGTTTTTCTCGACATTCGAGCGGAAGGTGGTGCAGGTAATGCCGCTGTCTTCGGACTGTTTACCGTATTGTTTGGCAGTATTTCGCTTTTAAACGCGCATTCAGAGAGCAAAACGGAGCGTATAATAGCGGTTGCGGGGTTTGCATGTGGACTTCTGTGCGCATTCCTTTCGGGTACCCGATCCGCGTGGCTCGTCATGCCGTTCAATTTTGTGATCCTGTTCTGGTATTTGCGTGGTCAGGAACTCCCAGTAGTCAGTAGATCGATCAAGGTGGTCTTGGCCATTCTTATTGTCGCTGTGCTTGCCATTGCCGGACTGAAGGTAAAAGAGCGTTATCACGCGCTGGAATCGGATATTTCCTTGCTCGATGAAAAGCCAAACGAGATAAGCTCTTTAAAGGCCCGTATGCTTTTATGGGAAGGGGGAATGAAAGCCTTTCTCCAAGCGCCCTTGATGGGTTATGGCCCCCAAAATCGCATGGAGAAGGTGAATAGCGCTCTGGATGTGCCCGGAGGGAAAAAACTGTTGTTTACGCATGTTCACAATGGCTTTTTAAACGCTGCTGTCGATGGAGGAATTGTAGGCCTGTTAGGGGTATTGGCGCTGTTAGCTGCGCCACTTATCGCCGCTTTTCGAAAAAAACGTGGACCTGGTCGTGATATTGCAATTGCCATTTCACTTCTGCTTGTAACCAGTTATGTGGTTACCGGTACATTCGGGATCATGTTTGGTCATGATGCAACTGATGCGGTGTTCGTTTATCTCACGATAGTGCTTTGCTGGATCGCGGGAGAAGCGGTCTATCTCTCGGTTTCGCAAACAGCTGAACTGGCGGAAACCGATAAAATTGCCCTGGGCGAACGAACAAGTTGAGTGAGAAAATCTATTAAATGAAGGCAATTGTAACGGGTGCGGCGGGGTTTATCGGATTTCACGTGGCGAGCCGTCTCGTAAGTGAGGGATTTGACGTTCTCGCGATCGACAATCTCAATGATTATTACCCTGTTGCGCTCAAAGAGACCCGTCTTTCTGTTCTACAGGGCAGGCAGGGTAATCGGTTTGTACAGGCTAATATTGCCAACCCGCAAGAGCTGGCTTCAGCGATAGCCCATGATCTTGACGCGGATATCATAGTACATCTGGCTGCGCAGGCCGGGGTGCGCTATTCGGTTGAAAATCCGGCAGTTTACGTCGATGCGAATGTTCAGGGCCAGGTGACTATCTTTGAACAAGCCCGCAAAATGACCAAATGCCCGCCCATTGTCTATGCCAGTTCGTCGTCGGTGTACGGCGCGAACAAAAAGGTACCGTTTGCTGAAAATGATCCCGTTGACCAACCGGTTTCTGTCTACGCGGCCACCAAGCGCTCGGCGGAGCTTCTCGCTCACTCCTATAAACGTGTCCACAATGTAAATTCGACCGGACTGCGCTTCTTTACGGTCTATGGGCCCTATGGCCGACCTGACATGGCCCCATGGCTCTTTACCGACGCAATTTTGCGGGGAGAGCCGATCAAAGTTTATAATCACGGCAATATGGAGCGCGACTTCACGTTCATTGATGATATCGTCAATGGTGTATGTGGCGCTGTCCGCCGGATATTATCTCACCCGAATGAAACCGCGCCCATCTATAATTTGGGTAATAACAAGCCTGTTGCGCTTATGCGCTTCATAGAAATCATCGAGCAGGCTTGTGGCCGGGAAGCTATCAAGAAATTCGAATCGATGCCCGCTGCCGACGTGGTCCGCACCTATGCCGACATTGAATTGGCCTCGCGTGATCTTGGATTTGCGCCCACCATGGCGCTTGAGGATGGCCTTCCATTGTTCGTTGAGTGGTTTCGCGGCTATAATGGCCGATGAATTATTCGTATATGACTTGTTTTCATGACTAATGATCGCAGCAAAAAGGGTTTTCGGCCCCTTGCCGATCCTGCAGCAGGCATTCTTGATCCTGTCCTTCGCAAGCGCGCCGGGATCACCATAGAACTCGTGCAGTCATGGGAAGAAGTCGTTGGACCAGATCTCGGCCAACAATCACGCCCGCTAAAGCTGCTCTGGCCCCGTAGGGCGCATGAGGATGATCCGTTCCAGCCTGCAACGTTGATTATTGCTTGCCAGGGTTTTACGGCGATGCGGATGAGCCATGAAACCGGTGAGATTATCAGCCGCGTCAACGCCTTTCTCGGCTTTGCAGCAGTCGGACGTATCAAAATTGAGCAAAAGCCTGTGGCACTGCCTATTGTAAAGCCCCGTGAGCTTCCTCCTGTTGATGCTACTACGCGCGCCAAGATCAGTCATTCGGTGGAGAATATTGAGGATGAAAATCTCCGCGAAGCGCTGCAAAAACTTGGTCAAAGCATTCATGCTGAAAAGAACAGACGTTGAGACGGGATTGCATTCTCATCACGAAAAATTCAAAGACAGAATGGTAAAGCTGCCTTAAAGAGACTGCCATCGAGCTTTAACGCTGCAATACTTTGTAATGCATGATCAACGCCGGAGACTGGTGACCCTGATGACTGAATTGTTGAATCGCAGAAAAATCCTGGGCCTTGCGGCTATTTCTACAGCAGCCATTGCTTTAACGGCGGGTACGGGCGCGTGGGCGCAGGAAGCTGCGGCACCCAAGGACGTAAAAGTACCAGCCTCGACGGGTAAGGTAGACGAGGCCAAGCTTGTTGCAGCAAGCGGTTTGAAGGACATGGTTCTCGGCAAGGCCGATGCGCCCGTAACAATCATCGAATATGCTTCGATGACTTGCCCACATTGCGCGCATTTCTCCACCACCACTCTGCCGACTATCAAGGAAAAGTACATTGATACCGGCAAGGCCAAGTTGATTCTGCGCGAATTTCCGTTTGATCCGCGCGCTGCTGCAGCCTTTATGCTGGCACGTTGCGCACCGGAAGATCGCTACTATCCAATGGTAGAAGTGTTGTTCAAACAGCAGGAACAGTGGGCTGCGGCAGCAAATGCCGAGGAACCACTGCTTCAAATCTCCAAATTGGCCGGTTTTACACAGGAGTCATTCAAAGCTTGCTTGACGAACCAAAAGCTTCTGGATGATGTGAATGCTGTGCGTGAGCGCGGTGCCAAAGAATTCGGTGTGGATTCAACTCCAACCTTTTTTATCAATGGTGCCAAGTATTCGGGAGCCCTATCGGTTGACGAAATGTCAGCGATCATTGACGGCCTGCTCTAATACCCGCGATCAAATTTCCGGCGGGCGCGAAATTGCGTCCGCCGTTTCGATTCTGGGCATCGTTTTTGGAAAGGGCCTCTGATGCGCTTTACCAAACTCCGCCTCCTGGGTTTCAAGTCTTTCGTTGAGCCTGCCGAATTCGTCATTGAAAGCGGGCTGACCGGTGTTGTCGGCCCCAATGGCTGCGGCAAATCCAATCTCGTCGAGGCGCTGCGCTGGGTTATGGGCGAAAGCTCATATAAGAATATGCGCGCCTCCGGCATGGATGATGTCATTTTTTCGGGATCGGGGACGAGGCCTTCGCGCAATACAGCTGAAGTAACGCTTTTCCTCGATAATCAAGACCGTACTGCACCCTCGGCTTTCAATAATGCAGACGAACTACAGGTTTCACGCCGTATCGAGCGCGAGGCCGGATCTGTCTATCGCATTAACGGCAAGGATGCCCGTGCCAAGGATGTGCAACTGCTGTTCGCAGATCAGTCGACTGGTGCGCGTTCGCCCTCCATGGTGGGGCAGGGTCGTATCGGTGAACTGATCCAAGCCAAGCCTCAGGCGCGGCGCGCGCTATTGGAAGAAGCCGCAGGCATTTCCGGCCTGCATACGCGTCGTCACGAAGCAGAATTGCGCTTGCGGGCTGCGGAGCAGAACCTTGAGCGTCTGGAAGATGTTGTTGGCGAGCTTGAGACGCAGATTGAAAGCTTGAGGCGGCAATCGCGCCAAGCAAACCGCTTCAAGAGCCTTTCAGCCGATATAAGACGTTCTGAAGCAATTTTGCTGCACCTGAAATGGTCTGTCGCTAAAACTCAGGAAGGCGAAGCGCAATCAGCTTTGGCCGTCGCAACATCCGGCGTTGGTGAACAAGCGCAGCGCCAGATGAATGCTGCCAAAGAGCAGGCTATCGGCGCTCATCATCTCCCTGATCTGCGTGAAGCAGAGGCAAAGGCGGCCGCTATACTGCAGCGCCTGACAATCGCCAGATCACAATTACAAGAGGAAGGTGAGCGCATTCGTGCCCGCCAGACAGAAATTGAGAAGCGACTACAGCAATTCACTGCTGACATTGCTCGTGAAGAGCAGATGATAAGCGACAATGATGACGTGCTGGAGCGCCTCATCACGGAAGAGCAGTCGCTCACCGACGAAAATGCCAATGCTGGAACGCGTGAACTGCAAACGCGGGCCGATTTTGAACGTGCTGAAGCAAAGCTTAAGGAAAGTGAAGCAGCGCTCGCAAAAATTACTGCCGAGCGCGCTGAGGCTGCAGCGGAGAGGGCGCAGATTGAACGCAACCTGCGCGAAATAACCGAGCGCCGTGACCGTCTTTTGCGGCAAGTAGGTGATGTCGAGCAGGAGCTAAATTCTGTTGCGACGCAAATTTCAACCTTGGCTGACCCGGTTGAAAAGCAAAGACTTGTCGAAGAAGCGGAAGCGATTTTTGCTCAGGCTGAGGAGGCGACATTTGCTTCAGAAGCAGCGGTAGAGACAGCGCGCCAAAAGGAAGCGACGTTGCGGCAACCTTTGCAAGAAGCACGCAGCAATCTAGGACGCGCCGAAACTGAAGCCAATACTTTGGCCAAGATGATCAATGCAGCGGCTTCCGACCTGTTTCCAGCGATTGTGGAGGCCATCAAAGTCGAAAAGGGCTACGAAACAGCACTTGGGGCAGCGCTTGGTGAAGATCTGGACGCCCCGATTGATATTTCCGCACCTGTTTTCTGGGGCGAAATTGCAACAACAATAGACGATCCAGCGCTACCGGCAGGGGTCAGGTCGTTGGCTGAAGTTGTTCGTGCACCAAGGCAATTGGCCCGTAGACTTGCCCAGATCGGGCTTGTCGATGAAACAGGCGGGGGGCGGCTGCAGGCGCAATTAAAACCGGGACAGCGGCTTGTCAGCCCTTCCGGCGATCTATGGCGCTGGGACGGATATACGGCAAGCGCCGACGCTCCTACACCGGCAGCTCAACGACTGGCGCAGAAAAATCGGCTGGCAGAGCTTGATCTTGAGGTTGTTGAAGCGACAAAGCAGTTGCGCGTTGCTGAATCGGCTATCGCCGAAGCAGAAAAAGCTGTCCGTGATGCCGTTGAGAATGAACGCACTACCCGCGACCACTGGCGTTCCACGCAACGGTCTTTGAATGATGCGCGTGAGGCCTTGGCGGCGGCAGAGCGAGCTTCGGGCCAGCTGTTCAGCCGGCGTGCCGCACTTGATGAAGGGAAGTCCCGCCTGAGCGAAACGCTTGAAGAGACACAGGAACAGTTGGTCGAAACGCAGATGCGTCTTGAGAATGCCGCTGATGTCGAAGAGTTGAATCGCCGTCTTGCTGCGTTAACCGCCGAGGTTACGCTGGACCGTGCAACTCTTGCGGAAACCCGCGCCATTTATGATGGGCTAAGACGTGAAGCGGAAGCCCGGATACGCCGCCTCGAGTCGATCGGGCTTGAGCGTAAAAGCTGGATTACCCGCGCGGAGAATGCAGATCGTCAGATAAAGTCGCTTGGGGAGCGGCGTCTGGAAGCGGAGCGGGAAGCCGCCAATCTTGCCGATGCACCCGAAGAAATCGCCGAGCGTAACCGCGCTCTGCTTTCGCAACTCTCCGAAGCCGAAGAGCTGCGTAAAAGCGCGGGCGATAAACTGGCTGTAGCGGAGGCCAGACAGCAGGAACTTGACCGGGCCGCAACAGAAGCCATCCAGTCGCTGGCCACTGCTCGGGAAGGCAGGGCGCGGGCTGAAGAACGTCTGTCAGCGGCACAGGAGCGCCGTAAGGACACGGAAGCGCGCATTTTCGAAGCGCTCAATTGCGCACCGCACGAGGCGATGAAATTGACTGGGCTTGGTCCAGACGACCCGCTGCCCGACGTCGACGTGACCGAACGCAATCTTGAGCGGTTGAAAATCGAACGCGAACGATTGGGCGCCGTGAACTTGCGAGCCGAAGAAGAACAGGAAGAACTGTCTGTTCGGCTTGAAGCAATCATCAATGAGCGCGAAGATATTATCGAGGCCGTAAAGAAGCTGCGCCAGGCCATCCAGAGCCTAAATCGCGAAGGACGGGAGCGTCTTTTGGCAGCATTTGAAGTGGTCAATGTGCAGTTCAAGCGGCTTTTCACCCATCTTTTCGGTGGTGGAACAGCGGAATTGCAACTCATCGAGTCTGATGATCCGCTGGAAGCTGGGCTCGAAATTCTTGCTCGGCCCCCAGGAAAGAAGCCGCAAACGATGACGCTTCTATCTGGTGGCGAACAGGCGCTGACAGCCATGGCTTTGATCTTCGCGGTATTTTTGACGAACCCAGCTCCAATCTGTGTGCTGGATGAGGTTGATGCACCGCTCGACGACCATAATGTCGAGCGTTTCTGTAATCTGATGGATGAAATGGCGGCGTCGACCGATACTCGTTTTGTGGTCATCACCCACAATCCGATCACCATGGCCCGCATGAACCGGTTGTTCGGGGTGACGATGGCAGAGCAAGGCGTTAGCCAACTGGTTTCAGTCGATCTTCAGACTGCAGAGCAGTTGCGGGAAGCAAGCTAAGCTGCGTAAATGACCAAACATTTCAAGACTTAACGCGGATTTACCCTGCTAATCGATTTGAATGCTGCAATGCAGCATTTGGCGCTGGCGATTTCCGCATTCATCGCGTAGACCTCAATGAAGCGTTAGCGGCAT
Source organism: Hyphomicrobiales bacterium (assembly GCA_900471815.1). GTDB lineage: Bacteria > Pseudomonadota > Alphaproteobacteria > Rhizobiales > Rhizobiaceae > Phyllobacterium > Phyllobacterium ifriqiyense. The sequence continues at coordinate 467,720 of UICE01000002.1, read as the reverse complement.
GGGAGGCTGCAATGGTAAAATGGGTTTATACTTTTGGGGATGGCAAGGCGGAAGGTTCGGCGGGAGATCGCAATCTTCTCGGAGGAAAAGGCGCAAACCTTGCCGAAATGTGTTCGCTAGGCTTGCCGGTTCCCCCCGGATTTACAATCACTTCGGAAGTTTGCAGCTGGTTCTATGAGCATGAGCGCAGCTATCCAGACACGCTTGCCAAGGAAGTCGGACAGGCGCTGGAGCATATTGCCAGTGTAACCGGTCGTACCATTGGGGACAGCAAGAAGCCGCTTCTGGTTTCAGTGCGTTCCGGCTCACGCGCCTCCATGCCTGGAATGATGGATACGGTCCTTAATCTCGGGCTCAATGACGAAACCGTGGAAGCAATTGCCCAGGAAACAGGCGACCCAAGGTTTGCCTATGACAGCTATCGCCGCTTTATTCAGATGTATTCTGATGTTGTCATGGGGCTGGATCATTCAGTTTTTGAAGAGATACTCGAGGATGCCAAGGCCAATTTGGGCCACGATGTCGACACTGCGCTGACTGCCGACGATTGGAAAAATGTCGTTGCGCAGTACAAGGCCACGATCGAGGAAGAGCTGGAAGAGCCTTTTCCTCAAGACCCTGAACAGCAGCTTTGGGGCGCTATTGGCGCGGTCTTTTCAAGCTGGATGAATGCGCGGGCCGTCACCTACCGGCGTTTGCATAACATACCTGAAAGCTGGGGTACGGCTGTCAGCGTCCAAGCCATGGTATTTGGCAATATGGGCGATAAATCTGCTACTGGCGTAGCCTTCACGCGCAATCCGTCTACGGGCGAAAAGAAGCTCTACGGCGAATTCCTGGTTAATGCACAGGGCGAAGATGTCGTGGCAGGTATCCGCACCCCGCAAAATATTACCGAGGAAGCACGCATCGCTGCGGGTTCTGACAAACCTTCGCTGGAAAAGATCATGCCGGCAGCATTTGCCGAATTCTGCGCTGTTTCGGACAAGCTTGAGAAACACTACACGGACATGCAAGACCTTGAATTTACTATTGAAAATGGTAAATTGTGGATGTTGCAGACCCGATCCGGCAAGCGCACCGCCAAGGCTGCGCTGAAGATTGCAGTTGAGATGGCGGATGAGGGTTTGATATCCCGCGATGAGGCTGTTTTGCGCATTGAGCCTGCATCTTTGGATCAATTGCTGCACCCGACAATCGACCCAAAGGCTAAGCGCGAAGTTATCGGGACTGGCCTGCCGGCATCGCCTGGCGCGGCTACTGGTGAGATTGTCTTCTCGTCGGAAGATGCGGAACAATTGAAGTCAGAGGGCCGCAAGGCCATTCTGGTCCGTATTGAAACCAGCCCTGAAGACATTCACGGCATGCATGCTGCAGAAGCAATTCTGACCACACGCGGCGGCATGACAAGTCATGCTGCCGTGGTGGCGCGCGGCATGGGGAAACCCTGCGTTTCAGGCGCTGGGGCGCTTCGTGTTGACTATCGAAACGAGACACTGCTCGCTATGGGCGTTACCCTCAAAAAGGGCGATATCATTACGATTGACGGGGGAATCGGTCAGGTTTTGAAGGGCGCTGTGCCAATGCTTCAACCTGAATTGTCGGGCGATTTTGGCAAGATCATGGAATGGGCAGATGGTGCCCGCCGCATGAAAGTGCGCGCCAATGCCGAAACTCCCAATGATGCCCGTACGGCGCGTTCCTTTGGCGCCGAGGGGATCGGCCTATGCCGAACGGAGCATATGTTCTTTGAAGGCGAGCGCATTATTGCCATGCGCGAAATGATTTTGGCAGAAAGCGAGAAAGGCCGACGCGCTGCTCTGGATAAGCTGCTGCCAATGCAACGCGCTGATTTCATTGAGTTATTTGAAATTATGCACGGCCTGCCCGTAACGATTCGCCTGCTTGATCCACCACTTCACGAGTTCCTGCCGAAGACAGACGAGGAAATCGCCGAAGTCGCGGCAGCCATGAAGATCAGCTCCGACAAATTACGGGAGCGAACAGAATCCTTACATGAATTCAATCCCATGCTGGGACATCGCGGTTGCCGTTTGGCAATTTCCTACCCGGAAATTGCCGAGATGCAATCCCGCGCCATATTCGAAGCGGCGGTGGAAGCGGCCAAATTGACTGGCGCACCGGTCGAGCTGGAAATCATGGTGCCGCTCGTCGGTCTTCGAGCTGAATTGGATTTTGTGAAAGCGCGGATTGATGCGGTTGCGGCGGATGTGATGAAGGAGACTGAAATCAAGATCAGTTACCTTGTGGGTACGATGATCGAACTGCCACGAGCCGCGATCCGTGCCAATTCAATTGCGGAGGCTGCCGAGTTTTTCTCGTTTGGAACCAATGACTTGACCCAGACGACGTTCGGAATATCCCGCGATGATGCATCTTCGTTCCTGATGACTTACCAGCTCAAGGGTATCATTGAGCAGGACCCATTTGTGTCGATTGACGTGGATGGCGTAGGCGAACTGGTGAAGCTGGCCGCGGAAAAAGGCAGGGCAACCCGGCCAAACATAAAACTTGGAATTTGCGGGGAGCACGGCGGCGATCCGGCATCGATCCATTTTTGCGATCAGGTAGGACTGGACTATGTTTCCTGTTCACCGTTCCGGGTGCCTATTGCCCGGCTTGCCGCGGCGCAGGCATCGGCAAAAACCAAAGGAAAATAAAGGCTTATTGCCATAATTCCGCTTAGTTCAAAGTGCTGTTCGCCGCAGGTTCTCTCGTCTTGCGGCAATATATAATGCGTTTCATCACCACAGTTCTAGTCACATGTTCCATCGCGCTCGCAGCAACTGCTGCCAATGCGGGCAACCATCCGCATTTTGTCGAGCCACAACTTTACATTGCAAAGGGCGGAGCTGCGGCGCCGCAGGTCGCGCTCACTCTTGACGCCTGTTCAGGCCAAACTGATCAGAGAATTCTCAGCTTTTTGGTGGAGAACAAGATCGCTGCAACGATTTTCGTTACTGGCCGATGGTTGAAGCGCAATGCTGCTTCGGTGGCAATCATGAAGGCGCATCCAGAACTTTTTGAATTGGAAAATCATGGGCTTAACCATGTTCCGGCCATCGATAACCAACCTTTGATGTTTGGATTGAAGACCGCCGGATCATTGCCCGCGATACGATCTGAGATTGAAGGTGGTGTAAATGCGATGCAGATCGCCACCGCCGGAAAGCCTGTCTGGTACCGCGACGCGACTGCTCGCTATAGTGACGATGCAGTGAAACTCATTCATGAAATGGGGTACCGGGTTGCAGGATATTCGCTCAATGCCGACATGGGGGCATCCTTGCTTGCGGGCCAAGTGGAGCAGCGGATTTCCGCAGCAAAAGACGGCGATGTCATCATCGCCCATATCAATCAGCCGAGTCGGGCGGCAGGGGCCGGGGTGGTAAAAGGCATATTGGCACTGAAGCAAAAAGGCTTCCGTTTCGTTCGGCTGAACGATGTGATTGAAAGTGAGAAGCCAGGCACTCCAAATGCTTGATTGCAACTTAACGCAATCAAATTGCAATTCGAAGTAGAGAATTTTGGGGAAGAATCGGCGATTCTTCGGCAAGTTTCATCAATTTTGCGGTGATCCGGTTCCTGAATCCGTTCTCCATCAGAATTTTTGCCCGTTTCATCACAATATCGGGGTTACTCCTCCAAACTTCACGATGCGTGCTCTCCTTCATCAGGATGTCATGAAACCATAAAATCACGGACACAAAGAGCACCTAAGCGTTGCTGGACACTTTTACTTCAAACTTGATGGTGATGCTCCATGCGCTCAATTTCCGCTGCTCTGTTTCTTACCACCGCCATGATGGCATTGCCGGCCTTGGCGGCTGAACAGGAGTTTCCCGCCAAACTCGTTTCCCATGCGATCCTTCCTGCCAACACAATGGTGAAGGCACCGGAAAACACGCCGGAACATCTGACTCATGCAGGCAAGTTTACAACCGCTGATCGCAAGCGCGCTGTGGAACTCGGAACAGTGCCGGGCAAGGATGGGGTAAGGCTGACCGGCTTGTCATTACCCTTTAATGGACAACCTTTGCAGGGCTTCTCCGGCATCAAGGCGATTGGCGATGGAACATATTGGTCATTGTCGGATAATGGCTTTGGAACGAAGCTGAATTCGGTCGATGCAATGTTGATGCTGCACCATCTGGCGTTTGATTGGGACAAGGGAACAGTCGAGCGCAAGCAGACGATTTTCCTGACTGACCCAGACAAGAAAGTGCCTTTCCCCATTGTCATGGAGGCCAGCGACACACGCTACCTGACGGGCAGCGATCTCGATATTGAATCCATCCAGCCGGTTGCCGATGGTTTCTGGCTGGGCGAAGAGTTCGGCCCATATTTGATCAAGGTAACAATGGATGGCAAGGTTACGGATGTCGTCGCGACCAAGGTTGGCGACAAGGATGTTCGCTCGCCGGATAATCCTGCAATCACGCTACCAGCCAATCCGACGCTCAAAAATCCGGCTTTTAATCTGAAACGCTCCGGCGGTTATGAAGGCTTGGCGCAATCAAAAGACGGCACCAAATTATATGCACTGCTTGAAGGTCCGCTTTTCGGGGACGACGGCGCTGTTGAGAAGGTTGATGACCAGCCCGCATTACGGGTAATTGAATTCGATATTGCGTCCAAAAACTGGACGGGTCGCAGCTGGCTTTATCCCCTTTCCGCAGGTGGCGAGGCCATTGGCGATTTCAACATGATCGATGCGACAACGGCGCTGGTAATCGAGCGTGACAATGGCGCGGGAACTGCTGCGAAGGCTTGCGCTGACCCCAAGGCGCCAACGCCCGATTGCTTTGACAAACCATCCAAGCACAAGCGCATCTACAAGATCGAAATGACTGACGCGAATGTGGATAAGGCGGTGCGCAAGATCGGATATATCGATTTGCTAAAAATCGCTGATCCCGACAACAAGAAACGTCAAGGCGGCGGCGAAGGCTTCTACGATATGCCTTTTGTCACCATTGAAAATGTCGATATTGTAGACGATAGCCACATCATCGTCGGCAATGACAATAATCTCCCATTCTCCGCAGGCCGCGCGGTCGACAAGGCGGATGACAATGAATTCGTCATTCTGGAAGTCGGCGACCTGCTGAAAGCGAAGTAATAGATATTGCTGCTGGGGGATTGGTCGCGAGATTTAAGCGATCAATCCTCCGGCGCAACGCTTTACAAAGTCTACTCCGCTTTTCTGCTGATCAAAGCGCCCGCAGGCAAGATTTCCAGACTGCGCCGGTCCATTTGTGCCAGCACTTCGCCAAAACCAAAGCGCGCTTGCCATCCAAGAGCGCGTTCAGCCTGGCTGGAATCATATATGCGATCAATGGAGTTCGGAAGGCTCCAACCTCGCTGCTCGAATGCGTCGGCAAGATCTGGCGCGCGCAATCTGATCTGGGAAGCTGCGTCAATCGCCAGTGCTTGACAGTCCTGCTTTGTAAAAGGCGTTGCCGACGAGATAATGTAGCGTTGAAAATTTGCTCCGCCATTTGTCAGCGCGGCCAAATGGGCATCAGCCACGTCGCGAATATCAATGCCGCGATGCAGCCTGTATGTAGCCATTACATCGCCCGGTTCCGGAAAGGAGCGGGACATGCGCAGAACCCTCACGGCCAATTCGCTAGAGGTCATGTTTTCCAGAAGGCACTCGGCCTCAAGTTTTGTCCGGTGATAAATGCTTTTCGGCACTGGCGGCGTATTTTCGTCGATCCATATACAGGAGCCGGGAAAAACGGCATATCCATACAAAGCTGTCGTGCTGGTGAAGATCAGGCGTTTGACATCAGCAGCAATCGCTGCTTTTGCGACAAGACGGGTTCCTTCAACATTGATACGCTGAAATTCCTCGTCCGGTGTCGTTCCGACATGGGGCGCATGCAAAGCTGCTGTATGAATAACGGCATCGGCGCCTTTGAAGGCTGAGCGAAGCAGCGCTTCATCGACGAAATCCCCGATAATATGCGTTGTGGAAAAGGCCGATCGATCTATTCCAACGACCTCATGTTTTTCAGACAAGGCGCTAAAAATAGCGCGGCCTACACGCCCGGAACTCCCTGTAAGCACTATGCGCATGCACAACCTTTAACAAAGCCTGTTATAGTCTATTGAATTGCAGACTTTTACGCCGTTTGAAAGCCACGAATTTAGGTTGGCTCGTTCTGCGCTCACATGGGCAAAGCGGTGGTGCGTGGTTCGCCCTTCGGCAAGCTCAAGATAGCTCACCATGAGGAATGGAGTTAATTGCAGGGAGCGCGAAGTCTGCGAAGGCAAACCATCATGCAGACGATCATTCTTCCTCATGGGGAGCTTGTCGAACCCCGCATTAAAAACTGCTGAAAACCGCTATCGCATCAAGCGGCGCGCAAACCGCCCGTTGAAACATAGGCTTCCGTGTCTGCCAAGGCGAGTTCGAAGCGGTTGAACAGCTCGTTCAGCTCGTCCTCCGTGATGATCATTGGCGGGCAGAATGCGATACTGTCGCCGACGGCGCGAAGCACTGCACCATGACCTTCCAGGAAGCGCGCCAGAGCGGGGCCGACCGCATGGGCGGGATTGAACGGGCGCTTTGTTGCTTTATCGGCCACAAGTTCTACCGCGCCCATCAGACCGCAATTACGCACTTCCCCAACCAAGGGGTGATCTTTCACCTTGGCAAGGCGTGCTTCAAAAAGCGGGGTGAGGCCGCGCACATAATCCACAATATTGCGGCGCTGATAAATCTCGATTGCCTTGACGCCAAGGGCGCAGCCAACCGGATGCCCGCCATAGGTGAAGCCATGGCCAAATGTACCGATTTGAGCGCTATGATCCACATAGGCCTGATAGATGTCTTCGGGCACCAGCACTGCACCAAGCGGTGAATAGGCAGCGGTCAACTGCTTGGCTGCTGAAATGGTTGTCGGCGTCATGCCAACGCTCTGGCTGCCCCACCAGTTTCCGGTGCGGCCGAAGCCGTTTATAACCTCATCTGCGATGATCATGATATCGTGTTCGCGCAGAATCGGCTCAATGGCGCTGAAATAGCTGGCAGGCGGCACGAGCACCCCGCCAGCGCCCATGACAGGCTCGGCGATGAAAGCAGCGATGGTTTCCGGACCTTCACGCTCGATCATATCGCGCAGCGATGTGGCCAGACGCGCAACGAACTCCGCCTCGCTTTCGCCTTCCTGGCCAAAGCGATAATAATGCGGGCAATCCGTATGCAAAATGCCTTCGACCGGCAAATCCCAACCCATGTGATTATAAGGCAGGCCGGTCAGCGATGCAGCCATGATGGTCACGCCATGATAGGCTTTGACGCGGGAAATGATCTTCTTCTTTTTCGGGCGGCCAAGGGCATTGTTGTAATACCAGGCAAGCTTGACCTGCGTGTCATTCGCTTCTGAACCCGACGAGGTATAAAAAACCTTTGAAATCGGTACAGGCGCTATTTCCTTGAGCTTTTCAGCAAGCTCGATCGCCGGTTCCATGCCCTTGCCGCCAAAGAGGTGGTAATAGGGCAGGGTGCGCATCTGTTCCGTCGCAGCCTCGATCATCTCTTCGTCGCCAAAGCCAAGACCCGCGCACCACAGGCCGGACATGCCCTCAATATATTCCTTGCCTTGCGTGTCGTAGAGATAAACGCCCTTGCCATGCCCCATCACCAAGGGGCCGTTTTCCTGCAATTTGTGCAAGGGGGTATAGGGATGGAGGATCGCATTGACATCGCGCTGCTGAACATTGGTAAGGGGGCGGCTGTTCGCCATTTTGTTACTCCGGTTATTGCAAGTTTTTCCCAACACTAACCAGACTGGCTGGAAAGGCAAAGGGTCGCTCCGGAAGATTCAGAAATGAAAGAGATTATAACAGCGGCAAATCACCACCGACATTTATATCGGATTTGTCCGCTGTAACGGCGAAAGTGGTGCCATCATTGCCAAGCGTGACAAAGACAGTCTGCTCAGCTGATCCATCTGAAACGGAGATTGCCGCCACGCGCTGATAATCGCTGTTTTCGGGCGCCCTGATATTGAAGATCAGCTTTCCATCAACCAAATCCACGGCCTTTTGCAAGGCGCCTTCAAAACCATCGGCAACGATATCCTGCGCGCCAAGCGCCAATTCAACTTCTACAACTTCAAGCGAAACCGCTTTGCCAGCTTCAGGCATCATATCCGGCCTCGTCATGTTATCTTCTGTCAGCGGTGTGTCTCCGCGCTCTGTTTCTGCCAAATCACTTGATTCGATGATGGCAGGAGTGTGCCATCTGATACACTCATAAAATGTAAACGGCTTAAATCAGTCGAGTTTTTTGCCCCTAAATCTGTAGCGGAACTCTCATCAGAATTTTATACAGGCCGTTTAGACGACGATTCATATTACGACGCATAATTTGATTTATTTGTTTCAGGAGTGAGCTTTGAAATATCGGTTTTGTCTATTATTGCTTCTCATGCTGGTTGCAGCGTGCAACGACTCCGGGTCAAAGTCCGACACATCGGCATCAACTTTCAGTAGAGAAATCAATGAGCTGAAAGCAAAGAACGAAAATCTCGAGAATGATAAAGCTGTATTGGCAAAGCAAGCTGACGACCTTGAACAAGCGCGTGCGAGCACCGCAGTCGAGATAAATGTGCTCAAGAGCAAGCTGAAAAAGCTGACAGATGAGTTGGCGAACTATGGAAATCTTGAGAGTGACAAGGCTGCCTTGGCCAAGCAAGTCAGCGATCTTGAAAAAACGCGTGCTGATCTTGAAAAGGCGCGTGACGGCAATGCCACCGACATGAAGGCTCTCAAGAGCAAGCTGAAAGAGCTGTCGGACGAGCTGGTGAAGCCCGGTGAAGACAGCCCGGACCTTCTAAAGCAAGTGAAAGAGGTCAAAGCATCGCTGGTCAGTCTGGAAAGCAAGAAAACAGAACTTGATGGCTTGTTGGGTGAGGTAGCGTTGGAGCTTGCAAAGGTCAAGGACACGGCTGAAGCGGATAAGGCTGCCTTGGCGAAACAAGTCAGCGATCTTGAAAAAGCGCGTGCTGATCTTGAAAAGGCGCATGACGGCAATGTTACCGAGATGAAGGCTCACAAGAGCAAGCTGAAAGAGCTGTCGGACGAGCTGGCGAAGCCCGGTGAAGACAGTCCGGACCTTCTAAAGCAGGTGAAAGAGATCAAAGCATCGCTGGTTAGTCTGGAAAGCAAAAGAGCAGAACTTGATGGTTTATTGGGTGAAACAGCATTGGAGCTTGCAAAGGTCAAGGACAAGGCTGCTGCAGACAAAGCTGCGCTTTTAACGGCAGTGTCAGTGCTTAAACTTGAAAACGACTACATGAGAGAAGACCTTTGTGAATAATCCACGAGGTGGGACTGCTTGCGCGATGATTTGAAGGCGCAACGGGTAGAATTTTATTTTTGATTTCAGGATAGAATAATGGATAGACGCGATTTTATTAAAATGCTTGGTTTGGCTGGTTCAAGTGCAGCAGCCTATTCGGCATGCTCGGCCTATATGAGCGAGGCCTTGGCCGGTTCGACCGTGGTCGCAGATTTGCTTAATGCAGTTCCGGACTGTGCAAAGGGCTCGCTGGCCGATATTGAGCATGTGGTTATCCTGATGCAGGAAAACCGCTCTTTTGATCATTATTTCGGGACATTGCGCGGAGTTCGCGGGTTTGGCGATCCGCGGCCAATGAAACAAAAAAATGGTGAGCCAATCTGGCATCAATCTCAAAAAACCGAGTCTGCGCCCAAGGTGAAGCCCTATCGCTTGCCACAAGGCACAAGTGCTGACACAGACGCGGGAGACGTTTTCTTGCAGGATCCACCGCATGGTTTCAATGATGGTATTGCTGCCTGGAACTTTGGCCTTAGCGATAAATGGATTCCCAATAAAAGAATCGTCAGCATGGCGCATTATGTCGAGCCGGATATTCCACTTTATTTCCGGCTCGCAAAAGCATTCACAGTTTGCGATGCCTATTTTTGCTCCGTTAACAGCTCAACGGATCCCAACCGCTCATATTTCTGGACAGGAACAAGTCATAGCAAAGCCACTAATAGTTCTTTCAGCGGGCTTAGAGTTTCCGATGATTCTCCCCTGCGACCAAGTTGGAAAACCTATCCCGAGCGGCTTGAAGAGCTTCAGGTAGATTGGAAATTCTATCAGGACGGGCTGACCTGGACCCGTGATCCGTTTGCAGGCAATTATGGTGACAACACGCTTGAGTACTTCAGGCAGTACCGCGGCACAAACAAGTCGTTGGAAGAGCGGTCTGTCATCAACATCAAGAGTCAAACAGTCAATTCAGTGCTGCGGAGCGAGGCGGATAAGCCATCCCGTTTCGAGCAGGACGTCATCGATGACAAGCTGCCTGCAATTTCGTGGATCGTGCCGCCGGAAGCCTTCAGTGAACATCCAAAATACCCCCCGCACTTTGGTGAATACTATTTGAGTGAAGTTTTGCGCGCGCTGCTGGCGAATAAGGCAGTCTGGCACAAGACAGCACTGATTATAAATTACGATGAAAATGGCGGGTTTTTCGACCATGTACTGCCTCCAGCGCCACCGATGAATAGTAGTGCCGGTGTGGTTTCTCCCGGTATAAAATTAACAACTACCGGCGAGCAGGGCGATCTGAATTCGGAAGGCTCCAATGGCAAGCCTATGGGCCTGGGACCACGCGTTCCAATGATTATCGTATCGCCATGGACTTCGGGTGGCCGCGTCTGTTCCGAGACGTTTGATCACACATCGGTCCTTCAGTTTTTGGAAGCATGGCTTAAGGCGAGAGGTGTCCAGGCTCCGACAGACTTCGACATGATCTCTTCGTGGCGAAAGGCCATTACCGGCGATCTGACCAGCGTGTTTGATTTTAATCGCACCAAAGTCAAGCCCATGGAAAAACTGATAAATGCGATTCAGCCGACCAAAATCTATACGAAAGAGGAACGAGAAATCGCACAAGGCACAAGTGCATACATACCGTCGATAAAGGACGTGCTGGCTGATCCCGATGCAACCAGACCCGTTTCGGTAAAGCAGGATAAGACACAATGTGATCTCTTGCCTGTCGGCTACGATTTTCAGACTTTATGCAGCTTTACCAACAACTCGCCGCCGAAACTGAAAATCACATTCAGGAACCGTGGCCGGCTGGGCGCATCATTCACCATTCTTTCCTATGACCGGAGTGATGGCGGCTGGTTTGACACTGTCGAAGGAATCAAACTAGGCGGTGCACCGATCGATATTTCCGACGTCTGGAATATGAATACTAGTAAAGAAAGTGGGTGGTCGAACAACCAGTATTCCTATGCAGTCCATGGTCCTAACGGTTATCTGGCCGAGTTCCGTGGTGAATTGGGCAGTGTCAGCGACAATCAGATTGCTCACCTTGTCGATGTCAAAACTTCTTTGGACGGCCGGACAATCGAGTTTATTTTCGGTGAATGGCCAACGGCAAGCGGAAAGCTGAAAGTGGTCAACGCCTATACCGGCGAAGAAAAAACAGTCGAAACTGGTACGAAAACTGTTTCATTCTCCACCAAGGATGGTTGGTATGACATATCCTTTGTCGATGCCTTGAGTTCCTCAATCTATCTGCGGCGCTATGCGGGTCATGCTGAGAACGGCAAGATCAGCAAGACCGATCCCGCAATCGGCTTAGCATATGATGAGACGAAGCGAATTTATGTTCCCGTAATCGCTTGATTTGATTATGGTCGGACTTTCACCACCAAAGGAGGTGGAAGTCCGGCTTCATATGCTTGTGTCCATACACAAATGCGATTAGCTGTTTTCCTGTCATTGATGGAATTTCAGGGAATCATGCGACCGCAACACTCAAGCCAATGGCGTCGCCGCCATTCGATTTCAGCAAAATGGTCCGTTCGCATTGCGTTTTTGAGCCTCATACTTTTTGTCGTTTCGGGCCTCGGCCACCGCTTTGAGCAAATCGAGACACCCGAATTTCTCTGGCTTCTAGCTATTGTAGCAGGGCTGGCATGCCTGGCATTGCTGCTGGCACTCAAGGGTTTCACCAGCCTGTGGCGGCGCGGCGATATTGGCTTCACCCGGTCATTCTGGGGCACATTGATCGCGCTGCTGGTGCTGATACCCTTCATGACAACGATTTATCAAGTCATGGTTCTACCGGCAATTTATGATGTTTCGACCGATTTAACCGATCCACCCGCTTTGTTGGAAACGGGCCGCCGTTCAGTCAATATGAATCCCGTCATCAATGATCCGGATAGTCGCGGGCTGCAGGCGAAGGCCTATCCTGAAGTCACGGGACGCCGCTATGAGGGTTCGCCCGACAGGATTCTCACGGCGGTCAAAACGGTTATCGCCAACAATGGCTGGGTAATTATCAGCCAAAAAGGCGAGCCCGGTGAGACAGAGGAGATTCTGGTTGATGTCGTGGCACGGACCTGGCTTTTGGGCTTTACCAGCGATGTAGTGATCCGCCTTAGCGATGAAGGTGAAACGACCTATGTCGATATGCGCTCCGTTTCGCGTTATGGAACCCATGATCTTGGTGAAAATGCTGACCGGATTGCGGCTTTCATGACGGCTCTCGATATGGAAGTGCAGGGTGTGCAGCCCGAGGAAGAAACGACAGAAGTCCCGCCCGCCGACGCTTCCTAAAAGCAATTCCAGCAAAAATGTGCAGCGGTTTTGCGTCCGGAATTGCGTAAAAGCAAAGGCTTGGTGCGCCGTTTTGATTCGACCAAAACGCAAAGGCTCTAGGCCCAGTAAACACCGTCGATCGCGGGATTGCCTTCGGTTTGCACAAGACCACGCGTAACCATGTCTTCCAGATGGGCCAGTACCGATAGGGCTGCAGCGCCATGCAGGCGCGGATCCGTGTCGCGGTAGATTGCCTTTACCATGGCGGCAATCGTACGGTCTCCGGCGCGAACCCTTTCCAGAATGGCACGTTCCCGCATTTTACGATGGCCGCGCAGACCACGCACGAAAGCCTTGGGTTTTGTGACCGCCCCACCATGGCCGGGCAGATAGACACGCGAATCCAGTTCCAGCATCACATCAAGCGACGCCATATAATCGGACATGGAACCGTCCGGCGGTGCGACAATGGAGGTGGACCACGCCATGATGTGGTCGGCCGAGAACAGTATTCCGGTGTCTTCCAGTGCGAAAACCGCGTGATTGGCCGTATGGCCCGGCGTGTGAATGGTGCGCAAAGCCCAGCCGTCGCCATTGATGACCGTATCATTTGCCGCAATAATATCCGGGACGAATTCCGTATCCGCGCTGGCATCGAGCAGATTGACTTCACCAATATGCAGTGGGCGGGCTGCACGATGCGGACCTTCCGCTACAAGCACAGCGCCAAGCTCGTCTTTCAGAACCGAGGCGAGCGGGGAATGATCGCGGTGCGTATGGCTGACAAAAATGTGGCTGACAGGGCGGCCGGCAATAGCACGCAGCAAAGTTGCCTTGTGGGCATCATCAAGCGGACCTGGGTCAATCAGCGCCAGCGTATCCTTGCCGATCAGATAGGAATTGGTGCCGTAAAAGGTGAAGGGGCTCGGGTTGTTCACCGTGATTCGCTGAATCTGCGGGGCAACATCCACGGCCTCGCCATAATGCGGCGCGAATTTAATATCGAAACTCAGGGACATTGATGTGGGCTGACCTTTATGCGCCTATTGCAGTGCGGGATGAAGCTTAATATACCTCTTCAAGAAGTGGCGAAAGCCAATATGGAGGATAGACCATGATCACTGCAAAAACCCGCTCTCTCGCCGAAACGTTCCAGCCGGAAGGCCAATTGGCCAAAGCCGTGTGGTTTGTCACGCTTGCTCTCGTTGGCTCGGCCCTGATGGCGCTTTCAGCCAAGACGAAAGTGGACATGGTCTTCGTCAACGTGACGATGCAGACATTTGCCGTGTTTGCGATCTCCGCCGCCTATGGCTCGCGTCTCGCCGTGGCAACCATGGCGCTTTATTTGCTTGAAGGCGCTCTCGGCATGCCCGTATTCACCGGAACACCGGAAAAGGGCATTGGTCTTGCCTATATGGTTGGACCGACTGGCGGTTATCTCTTGTCTTACCTCGCAGCTGCATGGATTGTCGGACGCGCAGCCGATAAGGGCTTTGCCCGCAACGCGATTTCCATCGGCCTGTCGATGCTCGTTGCCGAAGTCATTATTCTCACCATGGGCTTCCTATGGATGGCATATTTGTTCGGTTTCGAGAAGGCTTTCGCTTATGGCGTTGGCGTATTCATCATCGGCGATGTTCTGAAGCTGGCGCTGGCAGCACTCGGAGTTCCTGCCCTCGGATCATTGCTCAAGCGTCGTTGATCTCACTTGGTTGATTATCCGCGCAATCTGATCGGCTATGGCCGTAACACGCCCGACCCGAAATGGCCGGGCGGGGCCAAGCTGGCCGTGCAATTTGTGGTGAATTACGAGGAGGGCGGCGAAAGCTGCATCCTCGATCAGGACCCCGCATCCGAAAACCTTCTGTCTGAGATCGTTGGCGCGCAATCATGGCCGGGCCAGCGCAATCTCAATATGGAATCCATCTACGAATATGGATCGCGCGCTGGTTTCTGGCGGCTATGGCGATTGTTCACGCGCCGCAACATGCCAGTCACGGTCTATGGCGTTACGCTCGCCATGGCGCGCAATCCAGACGCCGTTGCCGCAATGAAAGAGGCTGACTGGGAAATAGCCAGCCACGGCCTGCGCTGGCTGGAATACAAGGATTTTCCGGAGGAACGCGAGCGCGAGCACATTTTGGAAGCTGTGCGCCTGCATACCGAAATTACGGGCTCGCGGCCGCTGGGGATTTATCAAGGCAAGCCGTCGGACAATACGCTGAAGATCGTCATGGAAGAGGGCGGCTTTGTCTATTCCGCCGATAGCTATGCGGACGAGCTGCCCTATTGGGTGGAAGGTCCGAAAGGCCCCCATCTCATTGTTCCCTATACGCTTGACGCCAATGATATGCGTTTTGCCACGCCGCAAGGTTTCAACTCCGGTGACCAGTTCTATTCTTATCTGAAGGACACGTTTGATGTTCTTTATAAAGAGGGACAGGAAGGAGCGGCCAAGATGATGTCCGTCGGCCTGCATTGCCGTCTGGTTGGACGTCCGGGACGCGCTGCCGCATTGGAGCGCTTTCTCGATTATGTTCAGCAACACAGCGATGTCTGGGTGGCGCGCCGCATCGATATTGCAAGGCACTGGCATGAACATCATCACCCTTGATGTTCAGCCGCTGACCAAGGCAGCATTTGGGCCATTCGGCGATGTGATTGAAGTGGCGGGCGCGGAGCTGCGCCTGATCAATGGTGGTACGACAGAACGTTATCATGACCTTGCCAAGGTTGACGTGGCCGGTGATCAGCCGCGCGTCCTGATCAATATTTTTCGCGGACAGGCTTTTACCCCTCCCATCGATATCCATATGCTGGAGCGGCATCCACTCGGCAGCCAGGCATTCTATCCATTGCAGAACAGGCCGTTTTTAGTCGTCGTGGGCGAAGATGCGGGCGGCAAACCCGCAAATCCGGTAGCATTTTTGGTGCAGGGCAACCAGGGCGTGAACTACCACCGCAATGTCTGGCACCATCCGCTGATATCGCTGGAGCAGAGCTCGGATTTCATGGTGGTGGATCGCGGCGGCCAAGGCGATAATCTCGAAGAATATTTTTGGCCGGATCGTATTTTTCGGATTGAAGCGGTTTAGCACCTGCGCACCTCATAATGCGTGGCTCGTTCTTCGAAAGGCTCAGCATACCTCACCATGAGCGAGGTGACTGATTGCTCCTGCGCTGTGCGTGGTTCGACAAGCTCACCATGAGGGAGGTGGTTGGATTGCAAATAGTTATCTGCGACGTCCCCAAACTAGACTCCCTGCCACTCTCAACCTCCCTCATGGTGAGCTTGTCGAACCACGCACAGCGCAGATGCAACTTTGGTATAATTGCTCGACCGGTGACCGTCTGTTTATACTTTCAGTTTCAAGCATGGGAGACTGAATGGAGGCAACGGTTTACATTCTAAGATGTTCTGATGGTTCTTATTATACCGGATTAACGAAGCAAGAAATTGAAGCCCGGGTTTGGGAACATAATGCCGGAATCTGTGATGGATATACCAAACACCAGCGACCTGTAGAACTTGTTTTTACTGAAACCTATGATCGCATTCTTGATGCAATAGCACGTGAACGGCAAATCAAAGGCTGGTCACGGGTGAAGAAGCAGGCTCTCATTGCACTGAATTACGAAGGTTTGCCTGAGGTGTCCAAAAATCGCCGGAAAACTCATAGCGCCTGAGTTGTGCGTGGTTCGCCCGCAAGCTCTGGTTTGCATTTGCGGTGGTGCGTTGTTCGACAAGCTCACCATGAGGGAGAGGGTTGATTGCAAGGAGCTAAATCCTGCCGCTCCGAGTTTATCTTGCAGCCCCAACCTTCCTCATGGTGAGCTTGTCGAACCACGCAACTCTGTTATTGCAGCTAAATCATCCACCCGGTTCTGCTCACGCCCTCTTGACGCGATCACATTGGCGGATGAAGCTGATATCATGTCAAATTCCGTTCGTTTTTTTCTAAATGGTCAAATTCATGAAGCCAATGTGCGGCCCGATACCACGGTGCTGGATTGGCTGCGCAATGTGCCGCGGCTGACCGGCACAAAGGAGGGCTGTGCGGAGGGTGATTGCGGTGCCTGTTCGGTGCTGATCGGTCATGTTGACGGCGATCAGGTGAAATATCACGCGGCCAATAGCTGCATCCTTGCCATGGGCCAGATCGATGGGCGCGCGCTGGTTACGGTGGAAGGGCTGAAAACCGGCGAGCTACACCCGATACAGGCGGCAATGGCGGAAAACGGTTCGTCGCAATGCGGTTTTTGTACTCCCGGAATTGTCATGTCCTTAGCCGGGCTTGCGGCGTCTAATCCGCAGGCCGATGACGAGGCCATTCATGATGCGCTGGCAGGCAATCTTTGCCGGTGTACCGGCTATCGGCCAATTGTCGAGGCGGCGCGTAAGGTGGTTGCTGCCGGAGGAGCGGCGATTGCCGGGCCGCATGTGGCTGCCTTTGCCGAGATCGAACCGCAATCAATGCTATCGGATGGCGGGGCGGTTTTTCATCAACCGGCATCCCTGAACGAACTTTTAGCACTGCGAAGCGAGAAGCCCGAAGCAATTTTGCTTGGGGGCGGCACTGATCTTGGTGTTGCGCTAGCGGATTATCATACGGACTGGAATGAGGTGATAGCGCTCGCATCGGTGCGCGAACTTCGCCAGATTTGCGAAACCGACAATCATTTGAGCTTTGGCGCGGCGGTAACCTGGGAAGAGGTGCTGGCGCGGGTAAGCGCGCATTATCCCTCGCTCGCCACGCTTATTCGCCGGTTCGGTTCCACACAAATACGCTCCATGGGGACAATCGGCGGGAATATCGGCACGGCAAGCCCCATCGGAGATGGCCCGCCCGCCTTGATCGCGCTTGGCGCGGAGATCGAACTGGCGTCGCTGAGCGGGCACAGGTTCCTGTCGCTGGAGGATTTTTTCCTCGATTACCGCAAAACAGAATTGCGATCCAATGAGGTAATTGCTTCGATCTCCATACCCAAACCCAAAGAGGGCCAAGCATTTCGCGTCTACAAAATCTCCAAGCGCTATGATCAGGATATTTCGACAGTCTGCGGAGCTTTTTCAGTTTTCCGCGAAGAAGGGCAGGTCCGCAGTGCCCGCATCGCTTTTGGCGGCATGGCGGCAACACCAATCCGGGCAATAGAGGCCGAACAGGCGCTCGTCGGAACCGCGCTTGACAGGCGCGCGGCAGAGAGCTGCGCCGCTGCCATTACCGCGCGGTTCAAGCCATTGAGCGATTGGCGCGGCAGCGCTGAATATCGATTGCAGGTGGCAGCCAATCTTGTGGAGCGATTTCGGCGCGACGTAGCGGGCGAGACCGTGGAGGTCATGGCGCTATGAACATTGATCCCAAAATCGTCCAACGCAGTATTGTCGGCAAGGGTATCGCCCATGACAGCGCGGCGCGCCATGTAGCAGGCGAGGCCAATTACATTGACGATATGCCCGAACTGCCGGGAACATTGCATGCTGTCTTTGTGCTTTCGCCTGTGGCGCATGGCAAGCTTAATGGCTTTGACGCAAGCGAAGCGCTGGCAATGCCGGGTGTTGCGGGTGTCTGGTCGGCGAAAGATGTGCCGGGTCACAATGAGGTTGGGCCGATCCACACCGGCGAGACATTGTTTGCCGAAGATATTGTCGACCATGAAGGCCGCGTGATTGCGGTGGTTGCGGCCGGTGATTTCGAAACCGCCTATCGCGCTGCCAAAAAGGTCAAGCTGGATATTGAGCCTTTGGAAGCCGTGCTTGATATTGAGGAAGCGCATCGACGCAAAAACTATGTGGTGCCGGTACAGGAGGTCATTGACGGTGATGTCGATGCAGCGCTGGCAAGTGCGCCGCATGTCTTTTCCGGCAAGCTCAAAATGGGCGGTCAGGACCATTTCTATCTCGAAACCCATATTGCCTATGCCATTCCGGGCGAAAATGGCGAAATGCTGGTGCATTCCTCAACGCAGCATCCGACCGAAGTGCAACATCATGTGGCTGGTATCCTTGGTATTCACGCTAATGCCGTGGAATGCCAGGTGCGACGTATGGGGGGCGGCTTTGGCGGCAAGGAAAGCCAGCCGACAATTATCGCTGGCGCTGCGGCGCTGATCTCTGCCAAGACCGGCAAGCCATGCAAGGTGCGGCTCAAACGCCGTGACGATATGGCCGGAACCGGCAAGCGTCATGATTTCGTTGTCAACTGGAAGGTGGGCGTGGATGGGCGCGGGCGCATCCTTGGACTTGATGCGGAATATCTTGCGCGGGCGGGCAATCTGCCGGACCTGACGGGGCCGGTCATTACGCGGGCGCTGACCCATACGGACAATTCCTACCACATTCCCAATGCGCGCTTTGTGGGACATGCCTGCAAAACCAATACGGTTTCCAATACGGCGTTTCGTGGTTTTGGCGGACCGCAAGGGATCATCACCATTGAGGCGGTGATAGACACGATTGCGCGCGAATTAAAGCTTGATCCGAATGCGGTGCGGGCGATCAATTATTATGGCGATGGGACAGGCGATACCACGCCTTACGGCCAGAAGGTTGAGGATAATCGCCTTGTCGAGGTGACGGACGCAGTGCTTGCCTCGGCGGACTGGCAGCAGCGACGGGCCGAAATCGATGCGCATAATGCCGCCAATCCAATTATCCGGCGCGGGCTGGCAATGATGCCGGTGAAGTTCGGTATTTCATTCAATTTGACCTCGCTCAATCAGGCGGGCGCGCTGGTGCATGTTTATCTGGATGGTTCGATTTTCCTGAACCATGGTGGCACGGAAATGGGGCAGGGCCTGTTCGTCAAAGTGGCGCAAGTCGTGGCAGAAGTGTTTCAGGTCGATCTGGATATGGTGCGAATTTCCTCCACTGCGACGGGAAAAGTACCCAATACCAGCGCGACAGCGGCATCTACGGGGTCCGATCTCAATGGCATGGCAGCCTTCAAGGCGGCGACCGCGATCAAGGCCCGTCTAACCACTGTTGCTGCCGAACATTTCGACGTTGAGGAAGAGGTGATCATCTACCGCGAAGGCCGGGTTCACGCGGATAATAGATCCGTTTCCTTCGGCGAGCTGGCAAAAATGGCCTGGGCGAAACGGGTGCAGCTTTCGGAAGCGGGGCACTATGCGACGCCTAAAATCCACTGGGATGGCAAGACCATGAAGGGCAGGCCATTCTTTTATTTCAGCTATGGCGCGGCAGTGGCGGAGGTGGCCATTGACACGCTGACCGGCGAGACGCGCTGCCTGCGCGCCGATATTTTGCAGGATGTCGGCTCACCGCTCAATCCGGCTATTGATCTTGGTCAGATCGAAGGCGCCTTCGTGCAGGGCATGGGCTGGGTAACTTGCGAGGAGCTTTGGTGGGACAAGACGGGGCGATTGAGGACTGTTGGCCCATCGACTTACAAAATACCCGGATCACGCGATGTGCCGCCCATTTTCAATGTCCGCATTCTTGATAATATGCCCAACCGCGAGGAAACGGTGTTCCGCTCAAAAGCCATTGGTGAGCCGCCTTTAATGCTTGGAATTTCCATCTGGCTGGCAGTCCGCGATGCCATCGCTTCCATAGCCGGATCTGTGCCGCAACTGGATAGTCCGGCAACGCCCGAAGCCGTATTGAGGGCGGTCAACCAAAGCTCCCCCTCCGGCTCTCGATAAGCAAAACCCGGCTTGATAGGCGTTTCCTATAACGACTTTATATCTGAACGAGGTGTGGACAATTCAGTCAAGGCAGATTTGAGCATTCGTTTTTAACCTTGATCGCAATAGCATCATGCCTCAGCTTGTCTAACCATGCCTGGTTGGATCGGCAACAGCAGATGAATTGGATCACAATGACGCTTGATGAACTGAACGAAGCAAGCACTCAGAAATTCATTGAGGCGCTGGGCAGCATCTTCGAACATTCGCCCTGGGTGCCGGAAGGGGTCGCAGATATGCGCCCCTTTGCAAATGTCGACCAATTGCATGGCGCCATGCTGGCTGTTGTCGCGAAGGCAGGGCAAATGGCGCAGCTCGGATTGATCCGCGCTCATCCGGACCTCGCCGGAAAAGCCGCGCGCCAGGGCAGGCTGACGACAAGTTCAACATCCGAACAAAAGGGTGCAGGTCTTGACCGGTTGACCGATGAAGAATTCGATGAGTTTCACGCCCTGAACAATGCCTATCAGAGCAGATTCGGGTTTCCCTTCATTCTTGCAGTGCGCGGCCACGACAAGCATTCCATCATGGCAGCCTTCCGCCAGCGGCTTGAGAACAATTCGGGCGAGGAGGTTCTGGAAGCGTTGCGGCAGATCGGGCAGATCGCGCGTTTTCGTCTTGATGATCTGATTTCATGAGAAGGGGCTCTTGATGGGCAAGCTATCGACACATGTTCTGAACACGGCTGACGGACGACCCGCTGAGGGCGTGCACCTGACGCTGCATCGTATAAACGCTGCCGGCGGGCGACACCTGCTTGCCACCGCAATGACCAATGCCGATGGCAGGACTGACGCGCCTTTACTATCGACGGCGGACATGGTGGCCGGGCAGTATGAGCTGACATTTCATGTGGGCGACTATTTCAAGGGAAAAGACGTAGCTTTGCCCGAACCTGCATTTCTTGACGACATTCCAATACGTTTCGCAATTTCCGATGTGCAGGGCAATTATCATGTGCCGCTGCTGGTGACGCCGTGGTCATATTCGACTTATCGGGGGAGTTAGGGGTTGAAAGCTATGGTGCCGTGGTTCGACAAGCTCACCATGAGGAATGTGGGTGAGCTGCAAGATGTCTGTTCTGAGATGTTTTAGGCGTTGTGCGTGGTTCTCCCTCCTGAGCTTGTCGAAGGGCGAACCACGCACAGCGCTGTTGCTGCTCACCACCAGTGCCTATCCATAAATCCCGGTCACGGTGAAACTGCGTTTCTCGTCTCCTTTGAAATAAACCAGATTGCTTGATGAAACGGGGGAGGACTCATTGCAGGCGATGGTGATATCCCCCGTCGAACCTGCATTGAGCAGGACGCCATCCTGCGGGAACACTGCGCTCAATGCCTTCTGCATGAGCGGAGAGATATCAATGGCAATATCGTTCCGGAGCGGATCGGTAATCTGAATCACGTCATTCTTGAGCCATTGCTTGATGTGTTCCGGATTGGAAACCTGCAACTGATCGGCGGTCGTATCCCATTTCACCCAAGCTGATTGCGCGGGGGAGCGGGTGATATTCCAGACGCGAATCGTGGATATACCGCGCATACTTGTTGCAAAAATCGCCGCTGCGCCACCTTTGTTCAGGTTTAAAAGATTGGCTGACACCGAAGCGATTGTTGCGCTGGACGGGACCATGGGCGCTTCAAAAATGGTGGGCGTACCAGCCCAGGCGGGAACAAGCGTCATTCCGGACTGCTTTTTGCCGGTTGTTGCATGGGCAATGCCCGCAGGAAAACAGGCAAGACCCGTGGTGCTATCGGCCACCATCACATCGAACCATTTCGAGCCATCGGCGCTGGCCTTGATGCGGAAGTCACGGCCCCACATGGTTCCCATTTCAGCACGGCCCTGATAGTTCGACTGGAACAGCAGAGAGGCTGTCTGATTGTCACCAGCCTTGTTGATCTTCAATTGATGTCCGGCCCCGGCATGATCGAACAGCGCGGCAGGGCTTTTAACTGATAGCCTGTTTGTATCATCCGCTGTTGCCTCAATCCCGAGACAGGATACCGGGTTGGTGCTGATTTCGTTCTTGATCCATTTTTTCTGGTGAAAAACGATGAAGCTTCTCTCATCTTCAATCCAGACATTCCAACCTTCCAAGGCGGAGAAAAAAGCCCAGGCGCCATCCTGCCAAGCTGCAATTTGTCCCTCGCGGCCTTTCCAGAGGCCTTTTGCAGGCGTGTTGATAATGTAACGGTCGCCCTCCTGGTTCTCCTCGGGCGGTAAAGAAGTGCTCCTGTTGATCGCCGATAGCTGTACGAGCGCGTCGAGTGCTCTTATTGCTTCATTATGAGTCACATGCTTCTGCGCTTGCGAGGGAGCGATATAAGGAAGCTTGAGGTTGGTCGTCTGTTCCATTCGGTAATCCTTTTTCCATGCACCAAAATGCAGGACTCTAAAGCCGAATGAGAGCTGTTGGATAAGTTGCAGGCACTTAACACAAAGATTGCAATTATAATGACCTATGCTACTGCTCTGGCAATTGCGAATACCGAGGAATAAAGATTTGGAAACATTCCGGCAAAGCATCTCCATGATGCCGCGTCGTTACAAGCAGTCCCTGCTTGTCATTTTCGACATGGTTGCACTGACATTTGCGGTTTGGCTTAGCTATTTGCTGAGGTTCAGTGTAGTTTTTATGCCAAACGGCGAACAGATCATGCTCATGATCTCTGCTCCTCTCATCGCATTGCCCATATTTATCCGCTTCGGCCTGTACCGCGCTGTCATCCGCTATCTGCCTGACAAGGCGATCTGGACAATGATTCAAGCGGTGACCATTTCGGTCATTATCTGGGTCTGTCTGGCATTCCTCACGCAGATGACGGGTGCCGCAGGTGTCCCGCGTGCCATACCCTTCCTTTATTGGGTTCTGGGTGTTGCAATCATTTGTGGCAGCCGCTTTGCCGCCAAATGGCTTCTATGGAGCCCCTTAGGCGAAAAATTTCTGGAACGCCAATGCGTTATCTTTGGTGCTGGTGATGCAGGGCGGCAATTGGCCAATGCCTTGCGCTCGCAAAAGGACGTATTTGTCGCCGGTTTCATCGACGATGATAAAAGCTTGCAGGGCATGGATATCCTCGGAATACGTGTTTATCCACCGGCGAAAATTGAATATCTCGTTGAGAATTTCGGCATCAAGGAGATGATCGTCACGACCTCCGCGCTTACCGGAATCGAGCGGCGCAGACTTGTCGGCCGTCTCAAGGCGCTCGATGTGAAAGTGCGCATTCTTCCGGCAATTTCCGATCTTACCGCCGGAAAATATATTGTCAGCAATCTGCGCGATATTGATATTGACGATCTGCTTGGCCGCTCGCCGGTTCCCGCTGATCCTGAACTGCTCGACAAGACCGTGGAAGGCCGTGTCGTGCTTGTCACGGGTGCCGGCGGTTCCATCGGTTCTGAGCTTTGCCGCACGATTGTGAAGCTTGCACCCGCGAAACTTGTCATATTCGATGTCAATGAACACAGTATCTACCAATTGCAGCGCGAGCTGAATGCAATCAGCGATTGCGTCGTCATACCGGTGCTCGGATCAATCAGCGATGCGATCCTGATCCGCAGGGTTCTGGCTGAGCATAGGGTAGAAAATGTGTATCACTGCGCTGCCTACAAGCATGTGCCGCTTGTAGAAGAAAACACTGTCGAAGGTGCACGCAACAACGTCATCGGCACGGAGGTTCTGGCCAGAAATTCGTGCGAAGCAGGTGTTCGTAATTTCGTGCTTATTTCTTCTGACAAAGCGGTGCGGCCCTCCAACGTGATGGGGGCCACAAAGCGCTGGGCGGAATTGATTGTTCGCTATTACGGTAATCAGGCGCAGGCGGAAAATACCGGCCAGGTGTTCGCATCCGTCCGCTTTGGCAATGTCATCGGATCGAGCGGATCGGTTGTACCATTGTTCCGCGAGCAGATTTCAGGCGGCGGGCCTATCACGCTGACTCATGATGATATGACCCGTTATTTCATGTCGGTGCGCGAAGCTGCGGAACTCATCATACAGGCCGGTGCTCTCTCGAGCGGCGGCGATATCTTGATGCTTGAAATGGGCGAAGCCGTACGCATCCGCGATCTGGCCGAAAACATGGTTCTTCTTGCAGGCTTGTCCGTCAAAGACGCTAATAATCCAGATGGGGATATCGAGATTGTCACCGTCGGTATTCGCGATGGCGAGAAGCTGCACGAGGAACTGTTCTACGATCCGCAAGGTGTTTCGGCGACGCGTCACCCGAAAATTTTGCGGGCACAGCGCCGCGTTAACGGGCTGGATCATCTGCCCGGCTCAATTGATGAGTTGCGCAGCCTGATAGAAAAGCAAGATGCGGAGGGCACCAGGAAGTTGCTGTATACGATCGCAGCTTCCTGAAGATCGCCTCGATTACGGTTTGCTTGACCTTAGCCGTCTGAGCAGCAGGGTCACGGCAGCAAGCGCTATGATGATGGCAAGCACTTGGCGCCAGCCTGACTGCATGGTGAATAGTGCACAGGCTGCCAAGATGAAGTTGAGCGCCACCACGCTCAAAATGATCAGCCAGACAGACCACCCCGAACGTTTGGCAATTTGATAGGCGTGCTTTGAGTGGGCATTGAGAATATTTTCGCCCGCGGCCAATCGCATAAACAGGGTTGATGTTGCATCGGCGATGAAGAAAAGCGGCAATATCAGCCCGGCCAAAATCGTCATTTCGCGAGCGACCATGAAGAAAGTGATGCCGCAGAGCAGGCCGATTGGAAGACTGCCCGAATCGCCCAGAAATATCGTTGCTTTCGGGCGATTGAAAAAGAAAAATCCGGCCAATCCACCCGCAATGGACATGGCGAGACTGCCAGTTCCGAAGTTCACCAGACCAAATAAAGAGAAACCGGCAATCAGGGCTAGCGGGACGCCGAGTCCTGCAACAACCATCAGGTCTATGCCATCCATAAAATTGGTAATGTTGATGAAATAGACCAGAGCCGCGACCAGCAAGGCCCGCTCCACCAGAAACGGCAATAAATCCGGCAGCAGGCGGAAATTATCGCCCAATCCATAAACAGCAACCACGGACGCAATCAATTGTGCCGCCAGACGTATGGATTCAGGCAGATGATGACGGTCGTCCAGGAAGCCGACGATCCATAAAACCGTGGCTCCAAGGCTGGCCGATATAAGGAAATGCAACTGAAGACCTGCCTCAGCCCCAAAAACCCAAAGCGAAACCAGTATGGCAGGAACAAGGGCAAGACCGCCGAGCTGGCGCGCCGGTTGGGTGTGATTCGATCGATCAGTAATTGTTGCGCCCAGAAAATTTGACGGCAGCATCCGCATGGCAGCCCAGAGCAGAATTGCGCTCGCTATGGCGACGGATAAAAATGGAATTATGATAATGGTCAATGCTGATCCCCGGTCATATGTGCAATACAGCACCCTTGTCATGAAAATAATGCCGAAACAATTGTGGGATGAGACAAACTGGCCGATCATTCACGTTGCACAAGCTGAAACCAACGGTTATAAGCCGCGCTGTCGCATGAGGATTTCGCATCCGATGCAGACATGTTGGGGCGTCGCCAAGTGGTAAGGCAACGGTTTTTGATACCGTCATTCGGAGGTTCGAACCCTCCCGCCCCAGCCAAACCATAATTATGAATTTCAGCAGCACCTTTTGATTGATCTCCAGTTCGAGATCAGATTTTAGCGCACGCATATTTTATGTATTTGAGGTCGCCAGCTATCTGAATACCAGCGAATCAACCATCCAAAAGTGGGAAAGCGGTGCGAAGCGGCCCAGCGGCATGGCCCTGAAACTGCTGGCGGTGGTGCAAAAGCATGGCCTGCAAGTTTTAAGCTGAGGGGGAGCAAATTGGCTCCTGAGCTCCAGAACAATATTCACAAAAGATGCTGCACGCGCTCAACCGCCCAATGATAGAAACTGCCTTCGAGCGGTGGTTCGTTTGATGGGCCCTTCTTGTGGATATGGAAGCCAATGAAATGGGGATGCTTCAACGGTTCCAGGCCAAAGGCCGGATCGTAAATGCGTAGCGCATCCCGTCCCGTCCAATAATAGAAGTTTTCTTTTGGGGCGCCATCTTTGAAAAACCCATAGCGCTTAGCCAGCCGGGAAATGCCGTCATTGGCGAAAACAGTAATGCCCACCATTGCTGGCGAAACCTTTTGGCCGGTTAGCCGAAACCATGCCGGGCGCAGGACACGGCGGCGAAAACCCAGCCAAGGCGGCACGATCCGCGTGCTTTCCAGATAGGCGTCGAATTCCCTGATAACCGGATTGTCCGGCGGCAGATACATGGCCGAAACACCAAGGCGGGTGAAGTTTTCGCGGGCCAGATAAGGACGATCGGGCGAGGGGTGGAATTGTTTGGTCAGATAGATATCGGTGTCGAGCCACAGGCCTTGCTGTTTTTTCATCAAGGTGACGCGAAACAGATCGCTGAACTGGCCTATGACACGCGTATATTTGGGGATATCGGGAAAGTCGGGATCAAGCCGGAAAAAATAGTCCTTGCTCAATATCTCGGAAGCATCGTGCAACTCGATGGATTTTGGCAGGTTCTCGATCTCTTCGAAAGCATAGAGTTTGACCCGTTGACCGGTCATGGCCATCGAAGCGAGGCAGACACGATCGACTTCGCGCAATCGCGGCCCATACCAGAATGTGCAAATATCCATGCGAACGGCCCCTTTATCATCTGCTCATCTAGGGCGGGGCGCTTCATTCGTCAATTACGCGCTCTGCAATTGTGGATCGATTCCCAAAGGATTTATTTTCTAGGGATGGGTTGTTTTAAAACATGCTGACGGCGCGCAATTGGAAGAGTGGAAATATGTTCTGATAATCAACGGATCGAGGCAACAAATTGGCGCGGATTTGGGTTGGCCTGAGAAACTATCCTTTCCCTAAGGCAGGGCGCTACACTATGTTTGCGGTCGCTGACCAAACGTGTTGAACTGCGTTTGGGATCAGGCGATATTTGTTACAGGTATGATGCCTGGCGACATGAGTGGGTAATGACTTTCATGACCAAGAATTTGACGCATTTGCAGCGTCTTGAAGCCGAAGCGATCCATATTTTTCGTGAGGTTGCCGCTACATTTGCCAATCCGGTGATGATGTACTCCATCGGCAAAGATTCATCCGTTATGCTGCATCTGGCGATGAAGGCCTTTTATCCCGCCAAGCCGCCCTTTCCGTTTCTCCATGTGGATAGTACGTGGAAATTCAAGGAGATGATCGCGTTTCGTGATTCAGAGGCTGATCGTCTCGGATTTGATCTGCGCGTTCACAGCAATCAGGAAGGCATTGAGCAGGGCATCAGTCCTTTCGTGCATGGATCAAACACGCATACCCATATCATGAAGACCGTCGCTCTGCGTCAGGCTCTCGATAAATACGGATTTGACGCAGCCTTTGGCGGTGCACGGCGCGACGAGGAAAAGGCCCGCGCCAAGGAGCGCATTTTCTCATTTCGCAATGCACAGCACTCCTGGGACCCGAAGAACCAGCGTCCTGAAATGTGGAAGATTTACAATACGCGCGTCGCCAAAGGCGAGTCGATCCGTGTGTTTCCTATCTCCAACTGGACCGAACTGGATGTCTGGCAATATATCATGCAGGAGAATATCCCGATTGTTCCGCTGTATTTTGCCGCCAAGCGCCCCGTTGTCGAGCGTGACGGAATGCTGATCATGCGCGATGATGAGCGCATGCAGCTCTTGCCGGGCGAGGTATTGCAGGAGAAAATGGTGCGCTTTCGCACGCTTGGCTGTTACCCGCTGACGGGCGCAGTTGAATCCGAAGCGGCAACGCTTCCCGAAATTGTCAGCGAAATGCTGATCTCGCGGACGTCAGAGCGCCAAGGGCGCATGATTGACCGGGACGAGGCCGGTTCGATGGAAAAGAAAAAGCGTGAGGGCTATTTCTGATGAGTAAGCTGGCCCATATCGAAACTTCGGTTGCACAATCCGCAGCTGAGGAAATCAGCGCTTACATGGCAGAGCAGGAAAAGAAGTCGCTGCTGCGGTTCCTGACCTGCGGCTCTGTCGATGACGGCAAGTCAACGCTCATCGGCCGGCTTTTATACGACACCAAGCTGATCTTCGAGGACCAGCTTGCAGCGCTGCAAAATGACAGCCGCAAACATGGCACCAATGGCGAAGATATCGACTTTGCTCTCCTTGTCGATGGGCTTGAGGCCGAGCGCGAGCAGGGCATCACAATCGACGTTGCCTATCGCTTCTTCTCGACGCCAAAGCGTAAGTTCATCGTTGCAGATACGCCCGGCCATGAACAATATACGCGCAATATGGCAACAGGCGCCTCCACTGCAGACCTGGCTATTGTGCTTGTCGATGCGCGGCAAGGGATTTTGCGTCAAACAAGGCGGCATAGTTTCATCGCGTCCCTGCTTGGTATCCGCAACATCGTGCTTGCGGTCAACAAGATCGATCTGATTGATTATTCGCAGGACGTATTCGAGACGATTGTCAAACAATATCAGGAGTTTGCAAGCGAACTCGGATTCAAAACCATACAGGCAATTCCGCTATCCGCTCGCTTTGGCGATAATGTAATCGGCCCATCGGAAAATTTGGGCTGGTATGAAGGCCCGTCGCTTCTGCAACATCTGGAAAATGTGGCTCTGGATGATGCCGATGCAACGCGTCCGTTCCGTTTTCCTGTTCAGTTCGTCAATCGCCCCAACCTCGATTTTCGCGGATTTTCAGGCACCATAGCTTCCGGCACAGTCTCGCCGGGTGATGAGGTTGTGGTGGCCAAATCCGGCAAAGTTTCGCGCGTGAAACGAATTGCGACGTGGGACGGCGACCTTGACCAAGCGGGTGAGGGGCAGGCCGTCACCATTGTGCTGGAGGACGAGGTCGAGGTTTCCCGTGGCAATATGCTGGTCTCGCCGGATAATCGCCCCGAAGTGGCCGATCAGTTTGCCGCGCATCTCGTCTGGTTTTCCGAAGCGCCATTGATCCCCGGACGCTCTTACATTTTGCGTACCGAGACCGATCAGGTAACGGCAACCATCACTGATCTGAAATATCGAGTCGATATCAATAGTTTCGCGCAGGAAGCGGCCAAATCGCTTGATCTGAATGAGGTTGGTGTCGTCAATATTTCGACGCAGGAGGCGATTGCTTTCGATGGATATAAATCCAACCGCTCGACCGGTTCCTTTATTCTGATAGACCGGCTGACCAATGCGACGGTCGGTGCGGGTATGATCGATTTTGCCCTGCGCCGCGCCTCCAATGTCCATTGGCAGGCACTTGATGTCGACAAGGCATCGCGCGCAAACCAGAAGGATCAAAAACCTGCGGTCGTCTGGTTTACCGGCCTGTCGGGCTCTGGAAAATCGACAGTCGCCAACCTTGTCGAAAAGCGTCTGGCTGCACTTGGCAAGCACACCTATATTCTTGACGGTGACAATGTCCGCCACGGTCTTAACCGTGACCTCGGATTTACCGAAGAAGATCGCGTGGAGAATATCCGCCGCGTTGGTGAAGTTGCCAAGCTGATGGTTGATGCGGGTTTGATCGTGCTGGTCTCGTTCATCTCGCCATTCGTCGCCGAGCGGCGCATGGTCCGCGAATTGCTTGGCGATGGCGAGTTCATGGAAGTTTACGTTGATACGCCGTTTGAGGAATGCGCGCGGCGAGATCCAAAGGGTCTTTATGCGAAGGCCCTGCGCGGTGAAATCAAGAATTTCACCGGTGTGGATTCGCCTTATGAAGTGCCGGAGAATCCGGAGCTTCATCTGAAAACCGTGGGACGGACAACCGAAGAGCTTGCCTCGGAAGTGGAAAAGCTGCTCACTGATCGCGGAATCATCTTCAATTTCGATCATAGTTCGTGGTCGATCTAGGCAGGGCTGAACGTGACAGTAAATCCAGTACCTACAACGATCGACTACGCATCGTTGCTATCCATATTCGAGAAAACCGCGATTGCAGCCGGCCTCGAAATCCTGCGCATCTACGAAGAAGGTTGCGACGTCGCGCTTAAGGACGATAAGTCGCCAGTCACTGCTGCGGATCATGCGGCTGAAGCAATTATCCTGGAAGCATTGCGCCGGGCAACGCCGCATATACCCATTGTTGCGGAAGAGGAAATTTCCGGCGGACATGTGCCGGGGGATCTCGGCGACCGGTTTTATCTCGTCGATCCGCTGGACGGAACGCGCGAGTTTGTTAATCGCAATGGCGACTTCACAGTTAATATTGCTCTTATCGAATATGGTATTCCGGTCTTGGGCGTTGTCTATGCTCCGGTTCGTGGCTGGCTGTTTACAGGTGGCCCAGATGGCGCGAGGGAAATAACGCTGGATCATGAGGGCAGTATTGTTTCGGCACGGCAAATTTCCTGCCGCAAGGCACCGCAGCAGATGATCGCCGTCGCCAGCCGCTCTCATCGTACGCCGGAAACCGATGCGCATCTGGAAGATTTTGATATTGAAGAATGTGTTTCTGTTGGATCGTCGATCAAATTCGGCCTGTTGGCACGGGGCGAGGCGGATATTTATCCACGCCTGAGCCGGACGATGGAATGGGATACGGCTGCCGGGGATGCAGTGCTTCGCGCCGCTGGTGGAACGACGCTGACGCTGGATGGCAAGTTGCTGAGCTATGGTCGCCGCAATCAGGCGGATGATGCTGATTTTGCCAATCCCGGATTCGTCGCTCGGGGCAGACTATAGCCAGTTTTCAGCTTTAAGACCTGGAACCCGGCTGAAATCCTTTAGATTGTTTGTCACGAGAATAGTGCCTCTCGCACAGGCATATGCTTTAACAAATGCCATTTGGCTTTGGTCTGCAGTAAATTATCATCTCATCCTTTGCGCAGCAGCAAGGTGACGACGAAGAACGCACCGATGGAGCTGGTGACGACGCCAATCGGCAATTCCTGCGGCGCGAGCAGCAGTCTTGCGACGAGGTCGCTTGAAAGGAGCAGTATGCTTCCGAAAAGCGCGCAAGTTACAATCAGTCCGGCATGGAGCTGGCCGGAAAAGCGCCGCGCAATATGGGGAATCATCAACCCGACAAAGCCGATAACGCCCGATACTGAAACAAAGATCGCGGTTGAAAAGGCACAAACAATAAACACGATATTCCGGGTTCGATTGACCCTGACGCCGAGGCTTTCCGCGGTGTTTTCGCCCGCCAAAAACGCATCAAGATTGCGGTGGTTATAAAGCGCGAAGACGAGGATCGAGGCGAGGCCAATCAATGCCAGCGGCAGATTATCCCAACGCGCAATTCCCAGTCCTCCAAGCGTCCAGAACAATACCGAATGGGCGGCGCGTTGATCGCCGGAAAACACCATATAATTGGCAAGCGCCGTGAAGATGAAGGATACGGCAAGGCCAGCAAGGATCATGCGCTCGGGACCTTGACCTTGTACGCGGTGCACCAGCAGCAGAACGATAATAGCTGCGAGCATGCCACCGCTGAACGCAGCAATGGGCAGGGTCCATACGCCGAAGCGATCGCCGAAAAGACTTATAACCGATACCGCGCCAGCAGCAGCCCCCGAGGAAAGACCAAACAGGAAGGGGTCGGCGAGGTCGTTGCGGGTAACGGTCTGCAACATTGCGCCAATGATGCCAAGGCCAGCACCGACGCACAGGCCGAGGATGGCGCGGGGCAAACGCAGGTCGACAATAATTCTTTCTATGGGCACAGTCGTGGCCAGATCGCTGAGCCCTGCAAAATGCGCCAAGGCATTCAACACGTCGCCAAGAGCGATAAATGTTGAGCCATAGGCAATGGAAAGGAGCCCAAGCACGATGACCAGCACCGTGCTTACCGCTAAAGTCAGTTTTGTTCCCGCCGGAAAATGCACTCAGAATGCTTCCGGATGCATTGCCTTGGCAATCTTTTCGATGGCTTCGATATTCGCAGGACCCGGCGTAAGTTCCGCATAACGAAGGGCGACAAAGCGCTCATTCTTTACTGCATCGGTTTCCTTCATAGCCGGATGGCTCTTCAGGAAATCGAGAAGCTTCTTATATCCAACATCATCCTGATAATCGAGGAGTACGAGAAACTGCGGATTGCGTGATGCAACAGTTTCCCAAGAGGTGGTGGCCCAGCTGGATTCCAGGTCATCCATGATGTTGACGCCGCCAGCTTCGCTGATCATCGCTGAAGGGATGGCGAACTTTCCAGCGGTGAATGGTTTGTCTTCACCGGAATCATAAAGGAACACGCGGGTACCGCTGTTGGCGCCGACCTTCTTTTTGATCTGTGCCAATTGGGTCTTCCAGCCGGAAATCAGTTTTTCAGCTTCTGCTTCCTTGCCGAAAATTTTGCCCAGCTTTTCGATGTCGCCATAGAGAAGCTCCATGGAAGCGGCAGGGCGGTTTTTATCGAGATGGACGCAGCTCTCGGTCAGTTCGAGGGTTTTGATTCCATAGGGCGCAAGTGTATCGGGGGTAACTTCGCCGCCGATGCGCATGCCGTAATTCCATCCGGCAAAGAAGAAATCAGGCTGCACGGCGATAATATTCTCGAGTGTCGGATTTTTTGGTGCAAGTTCCGGAATGGAACCCTGCTGCTTGATGAAGGCATCATCGAGCTTGTACCAGCCGGTTATTCCGGTCACGCCAACCATTGAAGATTGCAGGCCAAGCGCGAAAGCCATTTCGCTCATGTTGATATCGTTGACGACGACACGTTTGGGAGCGGCGTCGAAGGTCAAAGGTTTGCCGCAACTATCGACGGTTACAGGGAAAGCAAAGGCAGGCGCAGACAGAAGAGTAAATGCGAGGGCAAAAAGGGATTTTTTCATCAAATGCTCCGTGAATGAGAATGGGCGTCATGGATCGGTTCGGGTGCTTCAAACACCATAAGGTCGCGCTGGCGGGATGGGTGCCTGAGGCGCAGCACATCAAGGTCAAATACATCGCTGACGATGCGCGGGGTCAGCGTTTCGTCGGGCGTGCCTGACGCTACAAGCTGAGCGCTGTGCATGACTGCTACATGGGTTGCAAAGGGCGCAACAAGCGGCAAATCATGCAGAACGGCAATGGTCGTGACATTAAGTCCGGCAACGAGCAGGAGCAGTTCGCTGCGCGCCTTTGGATCGAGGTGATTGGTCGGTTCATCAAGAAACAGGATGGCCGGTTGCTGGGCGAGGGCGCGCGCCAATTGCATGCGCTGCCGTTCGCCGCCTGACAATGAACCCAATGCACGACGGCGGAAATGGCTGATCCGCGCGCGCTCCATGGAATCTTCGACGATTTCCCGGTCGACCGTGCGTGTGAAGACGCCCAGATGGGGAATGCGGCCAAGAGATACATAATCCTCGACAAGAAGCTGTTGATCGGGGGCATCGGCCTGGCCGACAAAGGCAAATTGCCGGGCCCGCTCAAGCGGCGACATTGTACCGATAATTTTGCCGTTGAAGCTTATTCCGCCGGACGTCGGTGGCAGCAGCCCGGCCAGCATGCGCAGCAAGGTGGATTTTCCAGCGCCATTCGGCCCGATAATAGCGAGCCTTGCGCCACATCTTATGCCGACCGACGCAGCATCAACCAAAATATGGGTTCCGGTTTTATAGCTCACGGCTTTTGCATCAAGCTGTATATGGCTCACGGGCGCGCTCCCATGCCGTGGAAATATTCTGAGGACTTCGACATGGGTAGGAGATAGCGTAATGTTATAACAATCGTCAATGCCGATTGTTTGAGAGGGTAGATAATATGATGCTGGGTCGAAGTGACGATGCGCGAAACGTTCATACCTGCCAACTTTCAAGGGGAGGACAGAGAACGCAGACGATGAACCGGAAGCTATTCAAAGCATTCGGGTGCCGCTAATGCGGACAGAGGTCATCGCATCGCTCCCGGCACACCCCGTCCGGTTCGAATTTCAATTATGATGGCAGGTCTCCTGGCTCACGGGTCTTGGCAAAGCCTTACCTTCCCGATCTTGCGATCAGTGGCATCATCAGGCGTCGCTCACCGCTTACAGTTGCGGGGGCAGCCACGGTTTCGGTCCCTTTTGGGTACGCCTCACCGTGTTCCCTTTTCATCTCCAGCATTGTCTAGCCGGAGAAACCATCACGATGATTAGTAGTTGAACCGAAGTGAAAATGAAATGGGGTAAAAGAGATAGCACTTGGAAAAAATAGAAGAATGCCATGTTTCCCTCAGGAGTGAGAGGGAGGCTTTCGCCCACCTCCCGTTTTCTGGTTTAATGAATGGAGATCCGGATAGTGAGTGTCCAGCTCGTCCGGGTCTTTTTCAATTCCGGGGTGATAATCAGCAGCTACCCTTTGTTGGCATTGAGTTTCTGCGTGGTTCGACGGGGCTCACCATGAGGAATGTGGTTTGATTGCACATTGGTCGATAACCTTGCAGGAAGTAACTTCCTGCAAATAATAACCTCCCTCATGGTGAGCCCCGTCGAACCACGCAGCAAGCCTAATGCAAATTATGTTACCCCTCTCTTGGATTTGGTTGTGTCGTCCATTTTGCCAGCCCGTTTAAGGTGCAGATTCAGTACGTGCTAAAATAAATGGCAGAATAAGTTTTTTAAGCGTGAACAAGCCGATGGAGTAGGCTAGGCTTCGCATGTAGCCTTTGGCGACATCGATGTTTTATTGAATTTTGGGGCGACATGGCAATTCACGCAGCAGTCTATCACCTGACTCACTATAAATATGATCGCCCCATCATGCTCGGGCCGCAGATCATCCGCCTTCAACCAGCTCCGCACTCGAGAACCAAAGTGCTGAGCCACTCGTTGAAGGTCAGTCCGTCCAACCATTTTGTCAATTTGCAGCAGGACCCTTACGGTAATTTTCTGGCCCGTTTTGTCTTTCCTGAGCCCGTCACGGAGCTCAAGATCGAAGTCGATCTCATTGCCGATATGACCGTCTATAATCCGTTTGATTTCTTCGTCGAACCTGCCGGGGAAATCTGGCCCTTCGCTTACCCTGAAGATATACGCGACGATCTTTCCATATATATGAAGCCGGAGCCGATTGGACCGCTTCTGTCGGATTTTCTGGCAACGATTGATCGCTCAAGCACCAATACAGTCAATTTCGTTGTGGACCTTAATGCCCGCATCCAGCGCGAGATTGGTTATGTTATCCGCATGGAAACCGGAGTCCAAGAGCCGGAAACCACGTTGAATGTCCGTACAGGTTCGTGCCGTGATACCAGCTGGCTTCTCGTCCAGACCTTGCGTCATCTCGGCCTGGCGGCGCGTTTTGTTTCCGGCTACCTCATCCAGTTAAAGCCCGATCTGGTGGCGCTCGATGGGCCTGCCGGGACAACGACGGATTTTACTGATCTACATGCCTGGTGCGAGGTCTACTTGCCGGGTGCCGGTTGGATTGGCCTTGATCCGACATCGGGGTTGCTGACTGGCGAAAGCCACGTTCCGCTGGCCGCAACACCTCATTATCGCAATGCTGCACCGATTTCAGGCATGGCTGAACCGGCCAATGTCGAATTCGGTTTTGACATGCGGGTAACGCGCGTCTCGGAGCATCCACGCATTACCAAGCCATTTTCCGATGAATCGTGGGACGCGCTCGATGCGCTTGGCAACAAAGTCGATGCGCTGCTCAAGGAACGGGATGTTCGCCTGACCATGGGCGGCGAGCCGACATTCGTTTCAATTGACGATTTTGAATCCGGCGAATGGAACACCGATGCCGTTGGCCCAACCAAGCGGGAAAAAGCTGACAAGCTGATCCGGCGCTTGCGTGATCGTTTCGCGCCGGGCGGATTTCTGCATTACGGGCAGGGAAAATGGTATCCGGGGGAGAGCCTGCCGCGCTGGACGTTCTCACTCTATTGGCGAAAAGACGGCCAGCCCATCTGGGTCAATCCTGATCTTATCGCCGCGGAAAACAGCAAGGCGGATGTCAAACCGGACGATGCCGGCAAACTGCTGGTGGAGATGGCTGGCGAATTGGGCGTTGAAGACGATATGGTTGCCGCCGCCTATGAGGACCCCGCAGAATGGATCGTCAAGGAAGGCAATTTGCCGGAGAATGTTGACCCCTCAAACTCCATGCTGAAAGACCCGGAAGAGCGCAGCCGCATGGCGCGTGTTTTCGAACGGGGACTGACAGAGCCAACAGGATTTGTATTGCCGGTGCAGCGCTGGAACAGCCAGGCCGCGCAAGGTCCGCGCTGGCGCAGTGAAAAATGGACTACGCGGCGCGGCAAGCTCTTTCTGGTTCCGGGCGACTCTCCTGTCGGTTACCGCCTGCCGCTGGGCGCTCTGCCACATGTGCCGCCTTCCGAGTTTCCCTTCATCGTGCCGGTTGACCCTTCCGTAGAGCGGGGTCCTTTGCCGGATTCGCCGGCATTAACCGGCATTGATGTGAGAGACGAGCCGCAAGCGGTTGCTTCGTTCACCGCCGCCGAAGGCAATGCCCAAGAGCGTGTGGAGCAGGAACTGGGAGAGATTGGCGGCGCGGTGCGTACAGCCATTTCGGTTGAACCGCGCGATGGCCGGTTGAGCGTGTTCATGCCGCCGGTTGAGGCGCTTGAGGACTATCTTGAACTTGTCGGGGCGGCGGAAGCTGCTGCCGCCAAACTCGGCTTGCCGGTTCATATCGAAGGTTACGGACCGCCGCAGGACCCGCGCATCAGCGTGATACGCGTTGCTCCCGACCCTGGCGTGATTGAAGTAAATATCCATCCGGCTTCGAACTGGCGCGAATGCGTGGCAACAACCGAGACGATTTATGAGGAAGCTCGCCAGACAAGGCTTGGCGCTGATAAATTCATGATTGACGGGCGGCATACGGGCACTGGCGGCGGCAATCATGTGGTGGTTGGCGGCGAAACACCCAATGACAGCCCGTTTTTGCGCCGTCCGGACCTTCTGAAAAGTCTGGTTTTGCATTGGCAGAGACATCCATCCTTGTCCTATCTGTTTTCAGGCATGTTCGTCGGCCCGACAAGCCAGGCGCCGCGCTTCGATGAGGCGCGGCACGACAGTCTTTACGAACTGGAAATCGCCATGGCGCAGGTGCCTCTGCCCGGTCGTGGTACGCCGCCTTTGCCTTGGCTGGTGGACAGGCTGTTCCGCAATCTCCTGGTGGACGTTACCGGCAATACGCATCGTTCGGAAATTTGCATCGACAAGCTTTTCTCGCCAGATGGTCCAACCGGACGGCTTGGCCTCGTCGAATTTCGCGGTTTCGAAATGCCGCCCAATGCCCGCATGAGTCTCGCACAACAATTGCTGGTTCGGGCATTGATTGCCCGCTTCTGGAACAACCCGATCGAAGGAAGCTTCGTGCGTTGGGGTACGACATTGCATGACCGCTTCATGCTTCCGGCATTTGTCTGGGCGGACTTTCTCGATGTGCTGGCCGACCTGCGCCAGAACGGATTTGATTTCCGGCCGGAATGGTTTGAGGCGCAATTGGAGTTCCGCTTTCCCTTCTGCGGTGAAATCGTCAATGAAGGCGTCAGACTGGAATTGCGGCAAGCGCTTGAGCCTTGGCATGTGATGGGCGAACAGGGCGCTATTGGTGGCACGGTGCGTTTTGTTGACAGCTCTGTCGAGCGTTTGCAGGTGAGGGTCGAAGGCTATAATGCCGCGCGTTACAGCGTTGCCTGCAATGGCCGCGAAGTGCCGCTGAAAATGACTGAGACCAATGGTGTTGCTGTTGCAGGCGTTCGCTACAAGGCTTGGCAGCCGCGCTCTGGCCTGCATCCGATGATCCCGGTCAATACCCCGCTGGTATTCGACATTTATGATCAATGGTCGGGACGGGCTATCGCAGGCTGCACCTATCATGTCGCCCATCCGGGCGGACGCAGCTACGACACATTCCCGGTTAACTCCAATGAAGCGGAGGCGCGCAGGCTCGCGCGGTTCGAGCCCCGCGGCCACACGGCTGGAGCCTATGAGCTGCGAAAAGAACAGGCATCGCCGGAATTCCCGATGACGCTGGATTTAAGAAGGCCGCGTGGTTGAGTTGTGCGTGGTTCGACAAGCTCACCATGAGTAAGGTGGTTTGGCTTCATAGGTAGCTGTGAGATCGTAGAACTACTCAATGCATTCCTCAACCTTCCTCATGGTGAGCTTGTCGAACCACGCACAATAAGTATGCAGCGGATATGAAACACCCTATAGATTGATGATGTCGCAAGTGAATAAAACCAAGGCACCCGTAATTCCCAGCCTGCTGGCGGGCTACAAGCCCTTGCCGGGAATTGCCGACGAAATGATTGATCCTGCGGGTGCCGTTCGGCCCGGCTGGGAAACGCTGCTGCATGCGCTGGATGAAATCGGCCCGGAAAAATTGGCAACACGTTTTGCGCGCGCCAATCAATATCTGCTGGATGCTGGCGTATTCTACCGCATCTATGACGAGACGGGCACGCAGGAACGCCAATGGCCGCTTGCCCATATTCCCCTGCTTATCAATCAGGAAGATTGGGATACGATTACCGCTGGTTTGACCCAGCGCGCCGATCTGCTTGAAGATATCGTTTCCGATATTTATGGCGAAGGAAAGCTTGTACGCGATGGCGTGCTGCCGCCTGACCTGATTGCATCGAACCCGGAATTTCTGCACCCGGTGGCCGGTATAAAACCGGCAAGCGGACGCTTCCTGCATTTTTGTGCTTTTGAATTGGGTCGCGCTCCAAATGGCCAATGGTGGGTGCTGGGCGACCGGACACAGGCACCGTCGGGCGCAGGATTTGCGCTGGAAAATCGTGTGGCAACCACCCGCGCTCTGTCCGATATTTCCGCCTCAATGAATGTGCACCGGCTGGCGGGCTTCTTCAAGGATTTCCGTGACTCGATGCAGTCGCTGGTCACCGATCCGCAGGCCCGTGCCGCGATCCTGACGCCCGGTCCCAACAATGAAACATATTTCGAGCACGCCTATATCGCCCGCTATCTTGGCTTCATGCTGCTTGAAGGCGACGACCTGACGGTTGCCAAGGGCAGGGTGATGGTGCGTACCGTTTCAGGACTGAAGCCGGTTGATGTGCTTTGGCGCCGAATGGATGGTGCCTATATGGACCCGCTCGAGCTTAAATCAGATTCGTGGATCGGTACGCCGGGCATGGTGGGTGCCCTGCGCAGACGCTCTGTCTCGCTGGTCAATGCGATTGGTTCGGGCATTCTTGAAACCCGCGCCTTGCTGGCTTTCCTACCAGCCATTTCAAAAGCCCTGCATGAGCGGGATCTGGCGCTGCCAAGCATAGCGACGTGGTGGTGCGGGCAGGAAAAAGAGCGCA
Source organism: Hyphomicrobiales bacterium (assembly GCA_900471815.1). Classification (GTDB taxonomy): domain Bacteria; phylum Pseudomonadota; class Alphaproteobacteria; order Rhizobiales; family Rhizobiaceae; genus Phyllobacterium; species Phyllobacterium ifriqiyense. The sequence continues at coordinate 428,137 of UICE01000002.1, read as the reverse complement.
AGCATGTCATGGACCGGTTTGACCAGATGATGGTGGGCCCGGCTCTTTCAACACGTTTGCCATTTGAGGACGAGCAGGCAACTGTGCTGGGATCAAATCTTGATCCTGAAGCACGCAGCGAACTGCTTGCCCGATTGCAGAATGACGGGCGCGGGCTGGTCGGTCAGGAAGCTGTCAAGCTTTCGACGACCCCCGTCTATGTCGATGGCAAGCTGGAACCCAGACCCTTTGTGCTGCGTGTCTTTGCGGCGCGTCACAAGGACGGCTGGAGCTTTATGCCGGGTGGTTTTGCGCGCGTCGGCTTTACGCTCGACACGGCGGCAATTGCCATGCAACGCGGCGGGCAGGCGGCGGATGTCTGGATCACCAGCAAGGGACCGGTTGCAAAGGACACGCTGCTTCCCCGCGAAGATGATGTTTTCCAGCGCAATGTGCCGGGAACCCTTCCTGCGCGTGCTGCTGAAAACCTGCTATGGATGGGCCGTTATATTGAGCGCGCCGAAGGGACAGCACGCATATTGCGCGCCTGTCATGCGCGCTTTGCCGAGGCACCCAATCAGGAATTGCCGCTTCTGACCGAAATGCGCGCCTACCTCAAACCACTTGGCGTTGATTTGGATCAGGCAGTTCCTAAGGGCTTGCAACGATCAATCGACGGCGCGATGCTTTCGGCTGGACGCATTCGCGACCGGTTTTCGCCCGATGGCTGGCTGGCACTGCACGATCTGTCAAAGACCGTGCACCGCTTTTCCGATGTGGTGTCACCCGGCGATGACACCACCCGCGCCATGACGATTATCCTGCGCAAGCTTGCCGGATTTTCCGGTCTCGTCCACGAAAACATGTACCGGTTTACCGGCTGGCGCTTTCTCGAAATAGGCCGCAGGATTGAGCGCGGCATCCAGATGGCAAGCATGCTTGCCCGCCTTGCCCGGCATGATGCCGCAGAAGGCTCGCTGGAAATGCTGTTGGAGATAGGCGATAGCGTGATGACGCATCGCCGGCAGTATAGTGTTTATTCCGGGCGGATCAGCATTCTGGATCTTCTAGCGCTGGACCCGCTCAATCCGCGTTCGATCATCTTTCAGCTTGACGCGCTGAAAACGGAATTCAGCTTGCTGCCAACGCGTGAGATGGGCCGGAATAAACCGGCGGGCATGCAAATGTTCTCCAAGGATGTGTTGCGATTGCACACGCAACTGGCCATTTCAGAACCGCATGAATTGACGCCGGAAACACTTCACAAGGTCGCCTATGATATTGGTGCTTTGGCCGATGCAATTTCCGAGACGTATTTTGCGTGAGCGAGTCCAGAACTGATGCTGTATAATATCCGCCTTCATCTCCACTATGATTATGCGCGGTCAGCGGCTGCAGGGCGGCATCATGTGCGGGTCATGCCGCAGACATTGCCGGGTGTTCAGCGTGTTATTGCATCCAGTCTGTCATTCGATCCCGTATCGGCAGAGCGCTCGGAGTTCATCGATTTCTTCTCCAATTCGGTTACGTCCATCGTTTATCGCAATCCGCACGAGACGCTTGACGTAAACATGACCGCGCGCGTCAATGTCATGCGCCCTCCGGTCATGCTTGATGTTTCACCCGATATTGCAGGGCTGAGGAAAGAAATTCGCAGTGTGTGGTCGATAGCGGCCGACGCGCCGCATCATTTTCTCGCTTCAAGCAAATATGCGGCCATTGATCCGGATATTACTGCCTATGCTGCGTTGAGCCTCACCAGTACCCGAACCGTTACGGAAGCGGTGAGCGATTTGAACCGCCGAATCCATGCGGATTTCAAATATGATGGCGCAGCTACGGATGTGCGCACGAATGCCCGTCAAGCCTTCGATCTCAAGGCTGGTGTATGCCAAGATTTCAGCCATGTGATGATCGCGGGCTTGCGAGGGTTGGGCATTCCGGCTGGCTATGTCAGCGGCTTCCTGCGAACCATACCGGCGCCGGGCAAGGAACGGCTTGAAGGCGCTGACGCCATGCATGCATGGGTACGTGCCTGGTGTGGACGGGAAGCGGGCTGGCTGGAATTTGATCCGACCAACAATATGGCTGCCAGCAATGATCATATTACGATCGGCTGCGGCCGTGACTATGCCGATGTTTCGCCCATTGTCGGTGTTTTGAAGACAAGCGGCTCGCAAGAGGGCAAACAATCGGTGGATGTCATCCCGCTGGAATAGCCAAGCGAGTTATAATGTTTTTGCGAAAACATTATAACTCTGGTTTTCACAACAGATTTGCATCCGTGACAAGATTATTGGAATGGTTTTTCTTGGGTTTCGGTAGGCTGCGGAATATGGTTCATATTCTGAGCCGTCAGCGTTCAAAATGCGGGATGAAATTCCAAAGTGCTATTGCCTCTTTCTGTTCCACCATTGATGCTGACAACGGGACCCGTGCCGGTTTACCCGGAAGTGCTCAAGGCGCTGGGTGCGCCCGTTCTTTATGATTACCATCCAACCTTTCAAGAGTTCTATGCGGCTGTTGTCGAGAAGCTGCGGCTTGCGTTTCGAACCGATATAGCGCCGGTAATCATGCAAGGAGAAGCAATCCTTGGCATTGAGGCCGGCGCTGCTGCTCTGATTGCCAAGGATGACGTGGTGCTTAATCTTGTATCCGGCGTTTATGGCAAGGGGTTTGAAGGTTGGGCGGCAAGATATGGCAAGGAAGTGATTGAACTGGCGGTTCCCTTCGATGAGGTTATCGACCCGCAAGCCGTGAGGGATGCGTTTCGCCAAAGGCCCGATATTTCCGTGGTTTCACTGTGCCATCACGATACGCCATCCGGCACGCTCAATCCGCTTTATGAAATCGGCGCGATAGCTGCCGAGCATGGCGCTTATCTTATTGTGGATGCGGTATCGTCCTTTGGCGGCATGGACGCGCACCCGCAGAGTGCTCATGCAGATATTTTCATCACTTCACCATCCAAATGTCTGGGTAGTACGCCCGGTCTTAGCTTGATCAGTGTGAGCAAGCGGGGGTGGGAAAAAATTGAGCGCAATAGCGATGCTCCGCGTGGATCATTTCTCAGTCTTGCCGCGTGGAAAGATGCTTCGATACCCGGCAGGACTTTCCCCGTGACGCCCTCAATTGCCGAAATTTATGCATTGGATGCCGCGCTCGACCGATATGCCAAAGAGGGGCCGGAAAACGTCTGGGCGCGTCACGCCGAAACGGCTGCCATCGCCCGCAAGCGGTTGCTTGAACTGGGCATTGCGCTATGGCCGAAGCGAGAGGCATGGTGCGCGCCCACGGCGACGGCTTTCAGTCTGCCGGAGGGCTTTACCGATGTGGAACTGCGCGACCGGCTTTTGAATGAGTACGGTATATTGCTCTCGCTCGGGCGCGGCGACACATCAGGAAAAGTTTTGCGCATTGCACATATGGGTGCATCTGCGCAACCCGACTTTGCTCGCAAGACAATCGAAGCGTTAAGCTCCATTCTGTCCCAATCCATTGATTGAAGGATTCCAACAATGTCCCGCATCCTGTTGAATCGTCGTAACTTTCTCCAGATAAGCGCCAGCGCTGGCGCTCTAATGCTGACGCCGCAACTGGCCTTCGCGCAGGATGCGCCTGTCAGGGGTGGTCGGCTTGTGGTTGCAGGCGATAGCGAGCCTGCCAATCTCAATCCGGCCATCGTCGCATCAAATGGTGTTTTCTTCGTCGCCAGCAAGGTAATCGAACCTTTGGCTGAACAATCCTACGAGGGAAAGGACGGGCTTTCTCCGCGGCTCGCTACGTCCTGGGAAGGATCTGCAGATGGGCTGTCGGTGACGTTCAAATTGCGAGAAGGGGTGACCTGGCATGATGGCAAGCCTTTCACCTCGGCGGACGTTGCTTTTTCTGCCCTCGAGGTCTGGAAGAAACTGCAAAATCTCGGGCGCGTCGTGTTCAAGAATTTGGCGGCCGTTGATACGCCGGACGAACATACTGCGATCTTTAGGTTCTCGGAGCCCACGCCTTTCCAGCTTATCCGCAACGCGCTACCCGTCGTAACATCAGTTATACCGAGGCATGTTTATGAAGGCACGGATATTGCCAAGAACCCGGCCAATCAGAAGCTGGTCGGAACCGGCCCGTTCAAGTTTGGCGAATACAAGCCGGGTGAGTATTTCCTGCTGAAGCGCAATGACGCCTATTGGGAAAAGAATGAGCCGCTGCTTGACGAGATCGTCTATCAGTTTCTTCCTGACAGGGCGGCAGCCGGAAATGCGCTTGAGGCTGAAGAAATTCAGCTGGCGGCATTTTCGGCAGTTCCCCTTGCTGATCTTGGCCGTATCTCAAAATCTTCAGGGCTGAAGGTCTATGCGAACGGCTATGAGGGCCTGACTTATCAGTTGATTGTCGAGATCAATCATCGGCGCAAGGAATTGGCGGATGTGAAAGTGCGCCAAGCCATTGCGCATGCCATTGATCACGATTTTGTCGTGAAGACCATTTTCCTCGGGTTTGCCAAATCATCGACAGGACCCGTTCCTGCCTATGACCAGACCTTTTACGAGCCGGGAACGGCGACCTATGCTTTTGATCCGGCAAAGGCTGAAGCTTTGCTGGACGAGGCTGGCTATAAGCGCGGCAGCGATGGCAACCGCTTTAAATTGAAACTGCTTCCAGCGCCATTCTTCAACGAAACCAAGCAGTTCGGCGATTACCTTCGTCAGGCTCTGGGTAAGATCGGCATTGATGCGGTGGTTGTCAGCAATGATACGCCTGCGCACCTGAAGGCGGTCTATACTGATCATGATTTCGATATCACGGTCGCAACGCCGGTCTATCGTTCTGATCCGGCAATTTCAACGACGATCCTTTTTGAAAGCGGTTTGCCTTCCGGCGTGCCATTCTCCAATCAGTATGGCTATGCCAATACGGAAATCGACAAGCTTATCAAAAGCGCAGCTTCCGAGCTTGATGGCGCGAAGCGGGCTGGCCTGTACAAAGAGCTTCAAAAGAAAGTGGCGGACGACCTGCCGCTGATCAATGTGGCGGAGTTTTCATTCATTACAGTGGCGAGGGACACGGTGCGGAATGTATCGGATAATCCGCGCTGGGCGGTATCGAACTGGTCGAATGTCTGGTTGGCAAAATAACTTCGAGTTTTGATTATATAGTTGCATTACTGTTATGCGTGGTTCGACAAGTTCACCATGAGGAAAGTGGTTTGGCTGCATCATCGCAGTCGGAGTGCGCTCCGATTTGCAATGCTACCACTTCCCTCATGGTGAGCTTGTCGAACCACGCATAAGTTTGGAGCAACCAGATAATTCTTGAAGGATACCCTTTGCCGCCTCTTGCCGCATTTTTCCTGAAACGCCTGCTCACTGCGCTGCCGGTTTTGTTCATCGTGCTCGTGGGCAGTTTTCTGCTGCTTGAGGCAGCTTCAGGCGATGCGGTGGATGCCTATATAGCGCGTTCCGGCGCCATGGATGCCGAGCAAATAACGCAGCTACGCACGGAGTGGGGCCTGGATAAAGGGCCGCTCTATCGTTTTGGGGCCTATATATCAACGCTCGCCCATGGGGACCTTGGGTGGTCAACAGCATTTGAGCGCCCGGTAACATCAGTCATTGCGGAAAGGCTGCCCGTCACATTGCTCTTGATGAGCATCGCGACAGGCCTGGCATTTTTCTTAGGGTCATTACTGGGAGTGGTGGCGGGTGCCCGGCCTGGATCGTTGCGCGACAGGATATTGTCGACGGGTTCCCTGGCACTTTATGCCGTACCGGGATTCTGGCTGGGGCTGGTTCTGATCGTGGTCTTTGCGGTTGATCTGCGCTGGCTGCCAATTGGCGGAATTGAGAGCATTGCTTCCGACAAAACCGGCCTTGCACGACTAGGCGACATTGCGGTGCATCTCATTTTGCCCGTTTGCGCGCTGGCGATGGTCTATCTCGCGCTTTACCTCCGCTTGATGCGCGATCGCATGGCGGAAATCTGGCGCGATCCCTTTGTGAAAGGCCTTGAGGCGAGGGGGTTGAGCCGCCGCCGTATCGTCTGGCGTCACGTTGCCCGCAATGCGGTCTTGCCGGCGATAACGATGCTTGGTTGGCAATCGGCTGCTATGCTCGGTGGCAGCGTGGTGGTTGAAAGCGTTTTCAACATTCCCGGTTTTGGCCGGCTGGCAGCGGAAGCTGTGGCGCGCCGCGATACGCCTTTATTGCTCGGAGTCCTGCTGTGTAGCGCCATTACCGTGATTATCGCCAATCTGCTCGTTGATCTGGCCTATGGCAAACTTGATCCGCGCGTGAGGATCGGGCGATGAGTTCGTTCCGGATCGGCGCTGCCCTGCTTTTGCTGCTCGTGCTGATGGCATTGTTCGCGCCGGTGATTGCGCCGGGTGACCCGCTGGCAATCAGCGGGCAGGCTATGCTGCGTCCTTTTGAATCGGAGGCGCATCTGCTTGGCACCGACAGGCTTGGACGGGATGTCTTTGCAGGGCTGGTGCATGGAACGCGCACGACGTTGCTTGTGGCATTCTTTTCGGCCGCAGCCGCCCTCATCATTGGCAGCATTGTTGGAACCATTTCCGGTTTTCTCGGCGGAGTTACCGATATTGTGCTGATGCGGATCACCGAAGCGTTTCAAACCGTGCCGGGATTTCTATTGGCGCTTGCCACGATCAGCGTTACCGGGCCAAGCGTGCCCACCCTTGTTCTGGCCATCAGCCTTGGCAACTGGACGCAAGCCGCCCGGGTCACGCGCGCCGAAGTCCTATCATTGCGTGAACGCGATTTCGTAGCGGCTGCGCGGACACTCGGCATGCGCCCGTTCGAGATTGCCTTCAGGGAAATACTCCCCAATGCATTCGGGCCGACAGCATCGCTAGCAGCTATTTCCGTTGCTACTGCGATCCTCATTGAAGCAGCCTTGTCGTTTCTCGGATTCGGCGATCCGAACCGGGTGACCTGGGGCAGCATGATTGCAGAAGGCCGGACGGTTTTACGGGCGGCTCCCTACCTCTCAATCGTGCCCGGTATCGCGCTGGTTGTCACTGTTCTGAGTGTTCATCTGATCGGGCGCGGGCTTTCTCGCACGGAAAGGTTGCAGCCATGACAGATAGTTACCTGAATGTGCGGAATCTGAATGTGAGCTATGGCAGCACAACAGCGCTCAAAGATGTCTCGCTGCAATTGGAAAAGGGTGGGAGGCTGGCATTGATCGGCATGAGCGGGTCGGGCAAGTCGACTTTGGCCATGGCTGTCGCTGGTCTTTTGCCAAAACAAGCACGTATCGATGGTACAATTGACTTTGCCGGTCACCGCCCGAAACTTGGCAGTGAAATTGGTGTCTTGTTTCAGGATGCCAGCGGCAGCCTCGATCCGGTTATGAAGGTTGGAGATCAGATCGCCGAAGTTGTGGCGACGCATCTCGGCATGAGCTGGATAGCCGCGCGGGTGCGTGCAGCCGAATTGCTGGACCGGGTAAAAATTCCAAAGGCATTATCGCGTCTCAACAGCTATCCGCATGAATTCTCGGGCGGTCAGAAACAACGTATCGCTTTGGCAGCGGCGCTTGCGGGAAATCCTTCAATTTTGATCGCGGATGAGCCGACCAGCGCATTGGACACGGTTATCCAGCGGCACATTGTCGATCTGCTGGATGAGTTGGTCAAAGATGGCGGTTTGACGCTATTGTTCGTGACCCATGACATTGCCCTTGCGTCGGAGCAGGCTGACGAAATTGCTGTGCTCTATCAGGGAGAACTAGTGGAGACTGGGGCGGCGAGCCAATTGCTGAGGGAGCCGAAGCACCCCTATACCAAGGCATTGATTGACACCTATATTTCGCTGGACAGGCCACGCAGCACCCGCCTTCCGGAATTGAACATGGCGGATTTGCCATGATGGATGGCTCATCATCTCCCCTTATGGAGCTAAGGAATGTCGCCAAGCGTTTTGGCGACCACAGCCATGACGGATTGAAGAATATCAATATCTCGCTCATGCACGGCGAAACCTTGGCTATTGCTGGCAGCTCGGGTTCGGGTAAAACGACATTAGCCCGGCTGGTGATGCGGTTAACGCGGCCTGACGAGGGAAGCATTCACCTCTTAGGTCAGGACATAACGCATATGGGCGGCGGCGCCTTGCGCCGCATGAGGCCACGATTCCAGATGGTGTTTCAGGATCCTTTGGCGGCATTCAATCCGCGAGCAAATGTGAAGCGCATTTTGGAAGACCCACTGCGCATTCATGGCTTTGCGAGCAAGAGTGAATATGGCGATATTCTCGCCCAGACGCTGGAAAGAGTTGGGCTCGGCACGCAATATCTGCAACGTCTGCCCTTGGAACTTTCCGGCGGCCAGCGCCAACGGGTTGCCATTGCGCGCGCAATCCTCACCAAGCCTCAACTGATCGTGCTGGATGAGCCGGTATCAGCGCTTGATGTGTCGGTGCGTGCTCAAATCCTCAATCTATTATTGGACCTTCAAGCGGAAACCCGCGTTTCTTACCTGTTTATTTCCCATGATCTGGCTGTGGTCCGCGCTTTCGCGAACCGCATGATTGTCATGGAAGAGGGCCGTATTGCCGAAGAGGGCTATACGGAAGAGGTGCTGGCAAATCCACAAGCCAATGCGACACAAGTATTGATAGATGCAGTGCCGCGCTTGGTGATTTAATCCCAATCAGGACAGAACCTGCCGGGCCTTCACGCCTTCAAATGTTACCTTGCGGGGGTCGAATGCGCCGTGTCCTGCAATCTGAGCCACCTCGGCCTTGGGTTCTTCATAAGCCCACATAGCATCATTGGCAGCTTCACCCTGACCGGTTATCCGCCAATAGGAGGCGTCCCCCTTAAAAGGGCAGTGCGTTCGCGTCTGCGTTTTTTCGAGATGGACGAAGTAGATGTCGTCGAAGGGAATATAGAGCACCGGTTCATGCCCGGCTTCACGCAGCTCCAGAGCCCTGTCTGTGGATGCTATAACGACATCAAGAAATCGCACTGTCACTGGGTCGGGAAACGCATGTATGGTGATGGGCAGGCCCATTGGGAAACTCCTTTGCAGAGGATTTCAAAGAACAATAGCTGGTAAGAGATTTTGTTCCGCACCCGGCCATGAACATGCCTTATGCGGCGCGCTTGTTTTGCCTGATGAATGTTTCCAGTCCTGCATTCAACAGCGGCAGACACGCACCATGAATAACATAGTCTTGACTGAACTTGTCGGCGATCAAGGTTGGCAATTCCAGCGAACCGATAAGCCCCTCCGTCTTGAATGCGCTTGTGAATGCCTGCCACACATCCTCATTGGCTACAAACGGGCCCGTTACGATAACACGTGAGGGAAACAGGAGGCGGCATACATTTGTCAGCGAGCGTGCCATGAGTTTTATGGCTTCCGTCACTTCAGGAACATCGACCAGGGGCAGGCCTGCCAATTGCCCGGCCAGCAACTCCTCTTCCTCCGAAAGGTCAGGCCATAATTCCCGCAGGCGCGGTAGAAGAGCCCATAAAGCGGCCCCCGTTTCCAGGCATCCATGATTACCGCAATCGCATTCGCGCTCGCTCAAGGCGTTAAAACGCCAATGGCCAATCTCTCCGAATGGACCGCCATTTTGCAGGAATGGCTGACCAGCGATACTGCAGGAAAGACCGATGCCCCATCCCCAGTGCATCAGCAGCGTATTGCCGCTGCGATAGGCCGATTCCTGCGTCGTTCGAGCGTCAAGTTCTGCATCAAGGTGTCTGCAAACAGTTGCAACAGGTGTCGCCGAAGCAAGCGCGCTGCCAATGTCGAGATTGCGCACTTTTGGCCAGCGGGAGGTTATGAGCCATGTTCGGGCTTTGACATCGACAACGCCGGGCACGGTAACGGAAGTTCCCATATGAATCATCCCAGCCGGACATTGTGCAATCAGCCACTTGACCAGCTGGCGCATTGCATCAGCCATGACGGCATTGTCCGCATCGGCGGGGATTTCCACGGCCCTGTGTTCAAGGGTGGTGCCGCCGAGATCCAGAAGAAAGCCGAGCAAAGTGCGGCTGGAAATGTGGATGACAGAGGCACCCAGACGCTGAAAATTCAGCCCTATTTCTACTGGTGGACGACCCCGGCCCATCTTCGTTCCCGGCCGCTCTTTAACCAGGCCGCGCTCCGTCAGATCGCTCACCACATGAGAGGTGGCTGTCGATGTCATTTTCAACTGGTCGGCGACGCTGGCTCGCGAATGTGGGCCTGGGCCGGACAGCAGGGCCGAGACGCGCGCGCAATCGCGTTGGTGCGCGTCGTCATATGCGGTTTCGTCAATCGTCAAAAACATGGAGTTTCTGCCCGTTTCTATTTTTGAACTTCAATATTCGAAAATACCTTGCTGTGTCATATAAAGCTGTGCTTACTATGAGAGCAAGCCGATGACACGTCCACAAGGGATAAAATATGATCGATATAAGACAATTAGCCGACAAGGCTGTTTTGGGTGAAGCGGCAGCCAAACTGGGTGCAGAAGCAATCCGCGCAGCAATTGCAGCCAAAGGCAAAGCGTCCATTATCGTGGCCACAGGTGCCAGCCAGTTCGAGGTCTTGCAGAATCTGGTGGCTGCTGAAGGTATCGATTGGTCCAAGGTGACGGCATTTCATCTCGATGAATATGTTGGAATGGACATTGCCCACCCGGCAAGTTTCCGAAAGTTTCTGCAGGAGCGATTCGTCGATCCTCTGGGCGGTGTCGTTGCATTTCATCCAATTAATGCCGAGGTCGATGCACCAGCAGAAGCCGAGCGCATGAGCGCCTTGATTGCCGACCATGACATTGATGTTTGCTTTGCTGGAATCGGCGAGAATTGCCATCTTGCCTTCAATGACCCGCCTGCCGATTTTGAGACGGACCAGCCCTATATTGTTGTGACGCTTGATGAAGCCTGCCGCAAACAGCAAATGGGGGAGGGGTGGTTTCCGACCCTTGAGGCTGTGCCTGAAAAAGCCATTTCCATGAGCATCAAACAGATTTTGAAGAGCAAACTCATCATCCTGTCCGTGCCGGACGAACGTAAGGCGCAGGCGGTGAAGGATGCAGTGGAAGGCAAGATTGATCCGGTGCACCCGGCGTCCATTGTGCAGAAGCACCCTCATACCGTGCTCTTCCTTGATCCCGCATCGGCATCGAAACTTTCATGATTACAAAAGGCCTTGTCGATATTCAGGTAAATGGCTTTGCCGGGGTTGATTTCAACGATCCCGGCATTACGCCTGAGACATTGGACCTTGCTCTTGAAGCCATGTTGGCTTCGGGAGTTACGACCTGCCTGCCTACGATAATCACTGCACACCGTGATGAACTTGAAGTCCGTTTCATGGCATTGGACAGGGCTGTGCGCGAAAGCCGCCTTGGACCGCTCATGTGTCCCGGCTATCATCTTGAAGGTCCATTTCTCAATCCTGCCGATGGTTTTTCCGGATGTCATCCAGCCAATGCCATGACGGCAGCCGATCCTGCGCTTGTCACTGCATTGCAGGAAATAATCGAGCGGCCAATTCTGCTGGTGACGGTCGCGCCTGAAATTCATGGCGGGCTCGAGTTTATAAAAGCGATGCGTGCCAGCAACAGGCTCGTTTCCATTGGTCATTCGTCAGCCGACAATCATATTATCGCGGCGGCGGCAGATGCAGGTGCGGGGCTTTCCACCCATCTGGGTAATGGCTTGCCGCAAACATTGCCCAAGCTCGACAATCCGCTATTCGCACAGCTGGCAGAGGACCGTTTGCTCGCAACCTTCATTGCCGACGGCATCCATATGCCGCCTTATGTGTTGAAAAGCCTGATCCGCGCCAAAGGATTTGAGCGCTCGGCGTTGGTAACTGATGCCGTTGCCGCCGCTGCTGCTCCTGCTGGAACCTATCCATTTGCCGGTATGCAGGTTGATCGGTCGGAAGACGGCGTGGTCAGCCAGAGCGATTCTTCGGGCCTGGCCGGGTCTTCGCTTTGCCTGGACGATGCGGTGCGCAATCTTGTGCGCTGGAACATCGCCACCTTTGAACAGGCCGTGGAAATGGCTTCGACCAGGCTGCTGCAAGCGCTTGCTCCGGTATTGGAGGCGCATGGGGTGAGCTTGGCGTTAAGCGAACTTGAATGGTCTCAATCCATGAATGTGACGCGGGTTCGTATCGGCAACGAAGAACGGTTTTTCTGATAATCGATCCAAAAACAAAAAGGGGAATGGAATGACACACGACTTCTTTCGATTGAATCGCCGCACAGTGCTGGGTGGCATGGCGGCCACTGTTGTCACAGGCATTACCGGAGCACGGGCGGCCGCACCAGCGCTGCCTGCATCGCCGGTTGTCATCACCGTTATGGATGTTGGCGGTGCGCTGGCTTTGAGTCAGCCGGCCTTTGAGGAATATGCAAAGACTTATCCTGAGCGCGCATCGCGGATCATTTTCGCCAAAGCCCCGGTCACTGAACTTGCCGGAAAACTAAAGGCACAACAAAGCGCCAATCGCGTTGATATTGACCTTGTGTTGACCGGAAGTGACGGGCTTGCCGCGGGTCTCGTCAATCAAACCTGGATGAAAATTCTACCCGATTTCTCTTCGACATTTCCAAACCTTGAAGAGAATTACGAACCTGCTGCATTGAATCTTTTGAAGGCGCAGGGCGATGGCTATGGTGTTGTCATCAATTATTACCCGTCCGGACCTTTGCTCGAATATGATCCGGAGCGCGTGAAGAAAGTTCCCACGACTGCCGAGGAACTCCTTGCCTATGCCAAGGAAAATCCAGGCCGCTTCATGTATGCCCGTCCGACAAATTCAGGTCCGGGCCGCACATTCATGATGGGATTGCCCTATCTCCTCGGCGATAAGGATCCTTCCGATCCGGTGGATGGCTGGGAGAAAACCTGGGCTTATCTGGCCGAGATCGGTCAATATATCGATTATTATCCGGCAGGAACCGGCGTGACGATGAAGGAATTCGGCGAGGGTTCGCGCGATATCATCATCAGCACAACCGGATGGGACATAAATCCGCGTGCTCTTGGCATTGTCCCGGAAACCGCAAAAATCGGCACACTCAAGGGCTTCCATTGGGTTTCTGATGCTTTCTTCATGTGTGTTCCCAAGGGAATAGCTGAGGATAAGGTTGCAGTCGTGCTCGACCTGATGGCGTTTCTGCTAACGCCAAAAGCACAGGCTTATTCCTATGATGAGGGATATCTCTATCCCGGACCTGCGGTGAAAAACGTGCCTTTATCCATGGCTCCGCAACGCAGCCAGGATGTTATCAAGGAATTCGGGCGGACGGAATATGCTGACCTTATTGCCAATAATCCAATCGAACTGCCCTTGAAGCCTGACAAGATGGTCATTGCATTCAGGAAGTGGGATGAACTTGTGGGCGCGAAAAAGTCCAAATAGCGTTGAGGACAACGGGAATGTCATCGCATTCCCGTTGTTGTTTTCCTTATGTTTTCCTTATGTGCAGCATCTCTATTCACAATCGATAACTGACGCCGATAAGCGCATGTTGGGTCCAGCTAAACCAAATGGATAACTGACATGCTGGACTTTATCTTCGTTGCGCTCGGTTGCGGTATCTTGCTGCTTCTGGGCCTCTACGCACAGGCATTAAGCCGTGTTTGAGCTTATTCTCGGCCTTGGCGTTGCTGCCGGCCTTTGCGCTTATTTGGTCGTGACCCTTGTTGCGCCCGAGCGCTTCTAGCGGCTTGAAAATCGTTCAGGGTGGCCTGCAAATGGCAGGGTTCTGCGATCCGGTGCTCACATACAAAAAAGTACACTCCGCTCCGGTTCTCAAACCCTACCATTTTCGGCTCACCCTGAACGATTGTCAGGCTTTCGCTGAATTCCCCATTTTCCATTTCGGAGACTACCAATGACACTTGTCGGATGGCTGCAAATCAGCCTGACGCTGCTCGCCGTTCTTTTGGCGATCAAGCCGCTTGGTCTTTATATGAGCCATGTTTTTGCCGGGGAAAGAACGCTTCTTTCGCCGGTGCTCAATCCTGTTGAACGGGCATTTTACGCTGTTGCCGGAATAGACAAAAGTCGCGAGCAGAACTGGATTTCCTATGCATTCGGTGTTCTGCTTTTCAGCACTGCGGGCTTTCTGGTTCTCTATGGCATATTGAGACTACAGGACATCTTGCCGCTCAATCCGCAGGGATTTGCTGGCGTTGCACCTGACCTCGCCTTCAACACGGCGGTCAGCTTCATCACCAACACCAACTGGCAGTCCTATGGTGGTGAAACCACGATGAGTCATTTTAGCCAGATGGCAGGACTCACCGTGCAGAACTTCCTTTCTGCTGCAACTGGGATGGCGATCGCTGTTGCCTTGTCTCGGGCATTCGTGCGTTCAAACATGACCACGCTTGGCAATTTCTGGGTCGATATGACCAGAGCGACGCTTTATGTGCTGCTGCCACTGGCCGTCATTGTTGCACTGCTCTTTATCGCGCTCGGCATGCCCCAAACGCTTGATGGTTCATTTACAGCCACAACGCTGGAAGGCGCAAAGCAGATCATTTCAACAGGGCCGGTCGCCAGCCAGGAAGCTATCAAACAGCTTGGCACCAATGGCGGTGGTTTCTTCAACGTCAATGCCGCACATCCGTTTGAAAACCCGAACGCCTTTTCGAACTATCTCGGCGTGTTCTCGATGCTCGTCGTGTCATCGGCAATGGTCTACGCATTCGGGCAGATTGCCGGCCATCGCCGCCAAGCCTGGGCGCTGCTGTCAGCAATGGCGATCCTGCTCATCATCGGCATTGGTGCGGTCTACTGGGCGGAAACAAGCGGCAATCCTATCCTGACCCAACTGGGAGTGGACTCCTTGCAAGGGAACATGGAAGGCAAGGAAATTCGCTTTGGTCAGGCAGGCACCGCCCTTTACGCCGCCGTGACAACCGGCCTTTCCAATGGCGGCGTGAACGCGATGCACGCATCGCTGACGCCGCTTGGCGGTCTTATTCCGATGTTCCTTATCCAGCTTGGCGAAGTATTGCCGGGCGGTGTCGGTTCCGGGCTTTACGGCATGGTGATCTTTGCAATTCTCACAGTGTTCGTTGCAGGGCTGATGGTTGGCCGCACCCCCGAATTTCTCGGCAAGAAGATTGAGTCGAGAGAGATGAAATTTGCGATGCTGGCCGTTCTTGTACTGCCGCTGGCAATCCTCGGCTTTACTGCAATCTCTGCAATATTGCCCGTAGGTCTTGCCGGACTGCTTAACAAGGGTCCGCACGGTCTGTCGGAAATCCTTTATGCTTACTCATCCGCTGCGGGCAATAACGGCTCTGCCTTCGCCGGCCTGACGGCTAACTCGATCTGGTACAATACGACACTTGGCATTGCCATGCTGCTAGGCCGCTTTGCCTATATCGTGCCGGTTCTTGCAATTGCGGGATCACTTGTCGGCAAGCAGAAGGTTCCAGCTTCCGCAGGAACATTCCCAACCGATGGCCCGCTCTTCGTTGGTCTGCTCATCGGTATCATCATCATTCTCGGCGGCTTGCAGTATTTTCCTGCTCTCGCCCTTGGTCCCATCGTCGAGCATTTCCTGATGCTCTCCGGTCAGACGTTCTAAGGATCAGCAAAATGTCTTCAAAGGCAAAATCAATATCCATGTTCGACAGTGCCATTCTGGTTCAGGCACTGAAAGGATCATTCATCAAGCTCAATCCGATGAAGCTGGTGCATAATCCGGTCATCTTCACCACCGAAGTCGTCGCGGCTATGGTGACGCTTCTCTGGCTGCGGGACATGATCAGCGGCACTGGAACCCCCTTGTTTTCCGGACAGATTGCCGCCTGGCTTTGGTTCACCGTTATTTTCGCGACCTTCTCGGAAGCAATCGCCGAAGGACGCGGCAAGGCGCAGGCGGACAGTCTGAAGCGCACGAAATCGGACCTTGTGGCCAAACGGCTGAAGTCTGCCAATGGCAAGGATTATGATGTCGTGCCCGCCACAAGCCTTAAAGTCGGCGACCTTGTCTATATCGAGGTCAATGATCTTGTGCCCGGCGATGGTGAAATCATTGAAGGTGTGGCTTCGGTGAACGAAAGTGCCATCACTGGCGAGTCGGCACCTGTTATCCGCGAGTCCGGCGGTGACCGATCAGCGGTAACAGGCGGCACGCAGGTTTTATCCGACTGGCTCATTGTGCGTATTACAACCAAGCCAGGCGAAACCTTCGTTGATCGAATGATCGCACTGATCGAAGGCGCGGAGAGGCAGAAGACACCAAATGAAATAGCGCTGTCGATCCTGCTGTCCGGTCTGACACTTGTGTTTCTTATCGCAGTTGTGACTGTTTCAGGCCTTGCTGCTTATTCCGGCACGATCATGACTGTTACCGTGCTTGCAGCGCTTTTCGTAACGCTCATTCCGACGACAATCGGCGGTCTGCTCTCCGCCATTGGTATTGCAGGCATGGACCGGCTTATCGGCTTCAACGTCATAGCAACATCCGGGCGCGCGGTAGAAGCCGCTGGCGATGTGGACACTCTTTTGCTCGACAAGACCGGCACGATTACCTTCGGCAATCGTATGGCAACCGAGTTCATCCCAGTTGACGGTATTGCGGAAGAAGAGCTTGCAAATGCAGCGCTTCAGGCCTCGCTCTCTGATGAAACAGCGGAGGGCCGCTCCATTGTGGCTTTGGCTCAGGCCGATTACGGGCTCTCCAACACAGTATTGGATGGCAAGCAGGCAACGTTCATACCTTTTGCCGCCCAGACACGTATTTCCGGGGTGGATATTGGCAAGGAGCAAATCCGCAAGGGTGCGATCGATGCAATCTTGAATGTTGCAGGTCTGACAAAAGACACTGCCCCACAAAGTTTCCAGAAGGCGGTCGATTCCATCGCTCGCGTAGGCGGAACACCTCTTGGTGTGACACATAATGGAAAACTGCTTGGCGTGATCCATCTGAAGGATGTGGTCAAGCCGGATATCAAGGAGCGCTTTGCCGCCCTGCGTGCCATGGGCATCAGGACGGTCATGGTCACGGGCGATAATCCTGTCACTGCCGCCGCGATCGCGTCTGAAGCGGGCGTTGACGACTTCATGGCGGAAGCCACCCCTGAACAGAAGCTTGCCTATATCCGCAAGGAACAACAGGGCGGGCGGCTTATCGCCATGTGCGGCGACGGCACCAATGATGCGCCTGCACTTGCGCAGGCTGATGTCGGGGTTGCGATGCAGTCTGGTACGCAGGCTGCGCGTGAAGCCGGTAATATGGTCGATCTCGATTCAAGTCCGACCAAGCTGATTGAGATTGTCGAAATCGGCAAGCAGATCCTGATGACGCGGGGTTCGTTGACAACGTTTTCAATTGCCAATGACGTAGCCAAATACTTTGCGATCATTCCGGCGCTGTTCGTTGTAACCTATCCGCAGCTTGGCGCACTCAACATCATGGGGTTGAGCTCGCCGCAATCGGCAATCCTTTCGGCTGTCATCTTCAATGCCTTGATCATTATCGCGCTTATACCGCTGGCTCTGAAAGGTGTCTCATACAAGCCAGTCGGCGCATCTGCTCTCTTGCGGCGTAATCTTCTGGTTTACGGGCTCGGCGGGCTGCTGGTGCCGTTTGTCGGCATCAAGGCGATTGACGTGATCGTCGCTGCACTTAATCTCGTTTAAAGGAAATTGCGATGCTAAACCAACTTCGACCGGCAATCGTACTCACGCTCAGTCTAACAATTGTAACGGGTCTGCTTTACCCACTTGCAATGACCGGGATCGGCCAGACTCTGTTTGCGACACAGGCAAATTCAAGCCAGATAAAGCGCGGCGATACTATTGTCGGCTCCAGTCTGATCGGCCAGAATTTTACCAGCGATATCTATTTCTGGCCGCGCCCATCCGCCACCAGCCCCGATCCTTATAATGCTGCTGCCTCAAGCGGTTCAAACCTTGGCCCAACATCGGCAGCACTGGTTGAGCGGGTAAAAACATCGGTCGAATCCTTCAAGTCAGCCGGTGTAACGACGGCCATTCCAGCCGATGCAGTGACCAGTTCCGCCTCGGGGATCGATCCGGATATCTCAGTAGACTACGCAATGCTGCAAGTGGCGCGTGTCGCTCAGGCCCGTGGTTTGGACCCGGAAGCAGTTTCTCAACAGGTCAAAGCCAATACGCGGCAAGCTGTGCTTGGTATATTCGGTGAAGTTGGGGTAAACGTTCTGGCGCTGAACCTGGCACTCGATGATCTGAAGAAATAAACCCGAGGCATTTATGGCCGAATATGGTCACCGACCTGATCCTGATAAATTGTTGGAGCTTGCCGCACGTGAAAAGCGCGGCAAGCTTACTGTATTTCTTGGCGCGGCTCCTGGCGTCGGCAAAACCTATACGATGCTCCAGCGTGCGCGTAGGCTCAAGGAAGATGGCGTCGATATTGTCATCGGCCTTGCCGAGACGCACGGACGGAGCGAAACCGCAGAATTGCTCGAAGGACTTGAAGTTCTTCCGCGCAAACAGATCGACTATCGCGGTCGCCCGCTGGAAGAATTCGATCTGGATGCAGCTCTGGCCCGTAAGCCAACCGTGCTTGTTCTCGACGAGATCGCACATACAAACGCACCCGGCAGCCGTCATCCGAAACGGCATCAGGATATTGAAGAGCTGATCTGGCATGGCATTGATGTCTGGACGGCGATGAACGTCCAGCATCTGGAAAGCCTGTCTGATCTGGTGACAAATATCACCGGCGTGAAAGTGCGGGAGACCGTGCCCGATATCGTCATCAAGCGGGCCGATGATGTGCTGCTGGTCGATCTTTCACCTATTGAACTCATCGCGCGTTTAAAAGAAGGAAAGATATATCTCCCCGGCAATGCGGAACGTGCTGCCGAAGGATTTTTCAAGCCTGAAAACTTGACTGCGCTGCGCGAATTGGCGCTACGCCGTACCGCTGATCGCGTTGACGACCAGATGATTGATCTGTTGCGGCAAAATGCGATCGAGGGGCCATGGGCGTCGGGAGAGCGATTGCTGGTCTGTGTCGGGCCTGACAGTCTGTCGGAAAAGGTTGTACGCACGGCGAGCCGTCTTGCTTCAGGGCTCAATGCGCGCTGGCTGGTTGTTTCATTGACCAATGCAAGTACGGCAGGCATGGATGTTGCCGCCAACCAGCGCATCGACAAGATTTTGGATATGGCCGAAAGGCTTGGCGCTGAAACCCGCCGTGTCATCGCCCGGGATTTTGTCGAAGAAATCTATCGATTGTCCCGGCGCGAAAATATCACGCAGGTTGTGCTGGGACGCCCAAGAGGCAAGGCCTTCTCCAATCCCTTCCGGCGTTCCTTGCCCGATGAGGTCATGAAGCGCCTTACCGATGTCGGCGTGCACATCGTCACGGGCAGTGAGGAAGATACGGCATATGTCGCGCCGCCTCCGCAACGACGCTCAAGAATTGAATTGGCAAAATCCATTGCCATTCCGGTTCTGGCCACAGGTGCTACCACCCTGCTCGGACTTGGGGCGAGCAATATTGTCCATCTGCAGAACCTGTCGATGCTCTATCTGGTTGCCGTCATTCTCTCGGCAATGTCGAGCGGACGCTTTGCAGCCATCATTGCGGCTTGCCTGTCTTTCGTCCTGTACAATTATTTCTTCATTGAACCGATCCACAATTTAAGTATCGCCAAACCCCACCAGCTATTCTCGCTCATCATTTTCCTCGCAGTGGCACTGATGATTGGCGATCTTGCCGGGCGTCTGCGTGATCAAGTTGCCCGCTCGCGCAATCAGGCGAAAAGCACGCAGGCGCTTTACGAGTTCTCGCGGAAGCTTTCCGGCACAGCGCGGCTTGACGATGTTCTGGTGGCCGGTGCGACGCATCTTCACGCGACGCTGGAAACCGGCGTGGTGATCCTTTTGCCGGAAGATGATGAACTACTCCTTCAGGCCGCGTGGCCGCCCGATATGGCTCTCGACAGTACGGATATGACTGCCGCACGTTGGGCTTTCGACAAGAATGAGCGTGCCGGGCACGATACGGCAACGCTGCCGCAGATTTCATGGCAATTTCTGCCCATCGTCACGTCACACGGCGTTGCTGGCGTAACCGGCATTTCCATGGTGGATCATTCGGGCTCACTGAGTGAAAACGAAGATCGTAAGCTGATGGCCATTCTGGACCAGACTGCCATCGCTATCGACCGCGCTTTGCTGATGCGCGAAAACGCCAAGACAGCGGCGTTACAGGAAAGCGAAAAGCTCCATACAGCTCTGTTCTCGTCACTGTCACATGATTTGAAAACGCCGCTTGCTTCCATTACCGGCGCAGTGACAACACTGCGGCAACTCGGCGGCAAAATGAAGCAAAGCAGCCGCGATGACCTGTTGCTTTCCATTGAGGAGGAAGCGGGCCGTCTTACCCGGTTTGTGTCCAACCTTTTCGACATGACGCGTATTGAAGCTGGAACGCTGAAAGTCAAAAGTAGTCCGGTTGACGCTGCGGACGTCATTGTTTCGGCGATTGAGCGAATGAAACGGCTCAAGCCCGGGATCGCAATCGATACAAGCATTGCCACGGACCTTGCAGTTGTCAGCGGCGATTCCGGATTGCTCGGCCAAGTTCTGTTTAACTTGCTAGACAATGCAGCAAAATATGGCGGGGACAGCCCGATTGCGGTCTATGCCAAGAACGATGCGGGGCGGGTCGTCATCAGTGTGACTGATCAAGGAAAAGGTATTCCTGAAAAAGATCTCGATCGTATTTTCGAAAAGTTCTACCGGCGCGTAAAAAGTGATGGCCGGGCAGCAGGGACGGGACTTGGACTTTCCATCGCCCGTGGATTTGTCGAGACAATGGGCGGAACAATCAAGGCGGAAAGCCCGGCCATTCGCAAGCGTGGTACGCGGTTTGTCATCAGTCTTCCAACATTTGAAAAAGCGGGAGGCGAGACAGCAAGCCGATGAACGAGAACCGCATTCTGATTGTCGATGACGAGCCGCAAATACAGCGGTTCCTGCATCCAGCGCTGACGGCGTCCGGCTACGATGTCATGACGGCAGCAACGGCGGCTGATGCAGAGCGGATGATCGCGACCAGCGCGCCGGATCTCGTCATTCTGGATCTTGGTCTGCCGGACAAGGACGGCAAGGAAGTCATTCGGACTGTCAGAGCCTTTTCCGAAGTGCCGATTATTGTTTTATCGGCGCGCGATCGGGAGGCGGAAAAAATTGCGGCGCTTGATCTTGGGGCAAATGATTACGTCGAAAAGCCCTTTGGAATTGGCGAACTTTTAGCCCGCGTCCGCACAGCCTTGCGGCAGAAGGCGGCGGGTGCCAGCGTGCCGTCGATATTTGAAAGCAATGGCCTCGTTGTCGATATGGTCAAGCGCGCGGTTACGCTCCATGGGGAAGAGGTTCATTTGACGCGCAAAGAATATCAGTTGCTGGTGCATCTGGTTTTGCACCCGGGTCTGGTTGTTACGCACCGCCAGCTGCTGGCGTCAGTTTGGGGCGCGGCGCATCTTGAGGATTTGCATTATCTGCGCGTGTTCGTAGGGCAATTGCGCGCCAAGATTGAGCAGGATCCCAATCAACCACATTTCATTCGTACCGAGCCCGGCGTGGGTTACAGGTTCATTGCAAACTGAAGACGCTTATTCCATGCCGCGACGGCGTGTTGCTGCAACTTTCAGCTTAAGGTAATCAGGCAATATGTCGATATCATATTGGGTAATAGCTGTATTCTACCTTGGACACTTCTGGCCTGTTACTCTGACAGTGATCCTGATTTTTCTGCTTATAGCTAAGTTCGGTACGCGGAACACTGGCTGGCGGGTTTTCTGGAGCGTGTTGGCAATTTCATTGATCGCCCCGCTTTTACTCTGGCTCTACGTCTCGTTCCAAGCGTGATCTGGGCTAAGACGTCAAAGATTTCATTCGATTTTCTGGTCGGAGTGAGAGGATTCGAACCTCCGACCCCGTCGTCCCGAACGACGTGCGCTACCAGGCTGCGCTACACTCCGCGACCAGTAAGGGCGGTATATAACGCCGTCACTAAAGCGCTGCAAGATGGTTCAGAAGCACTTTTTTAATTATAGAAGCGCGAAATTCGTGAGGCGTGATTAGTTAAGACTTTAGTTCTGTGATCATTAGGATAAGTCTTGTATTCGTTGACCAAGAAGTTCTGAAATGCTGAAATAACGGGGCATAAATGACAATCGAAAAAGCAACAATCATCAGCTTTGTTATGAGCGGCGGTGTAGGTTCAAGGCTTTGGCCATTGTCGCGCGAAGATTTTCCCAAGCAGTTTCACAATTTGTCGGGTCAGGGCTCCATGCTGCTGCGCACAATCAAGCGCATGGCGGCACGCAGCGACACGACAGTTCCCGTTTATTTGTTGGCATCGGAGCGTCATTCGGACCGCATCAATCAGGATCTGGCGGGAACGGATCTGGCGGGCGGGCGTCCCATTCTTGAACCAATGGGGCGTAATACAGCCTCCGCAGTGGTGCTGGCGACAGAAATAACCTTGCGCGAACATGGCGATGAGCTTGTGCTTGTGGTGCCGTCCGATCATGAAATAACAACCGATCGCGATTTCTGGAACACTGTTGAAGCCGGTGTCGAGGCGGCCAAGGCGGGACGCATTGTTGTGTTCGGTATCAAGCCGGATCGCCCGGAAACCGGATTCGGTTATATTGAAGTGGCTCCTGAGACAACACAGACACGCGATGTCGTACGCTTTGTTGAAAAACCGAACGAGGAGACTGCAACGAAATATCTTGCGTCGGGAAACTTCCTTTGGAACGCTGGTATCTTTCTTTTCCGCGCCAGCGTGATGCGCGACGCTTTCCGGCAACATGCAGCGGAGATTTGGGACAAGGCCGTTGCAGCCTTGAATGAGGCGAGCACCAATATATCGGGCACTTATTTGCCGCATGATCTTTATGCCGCCGTACCGTCGATATCCGTCGATTACGCAATCATGGAACACGCGAAAGATATCGCGTTGGTACCAGCAAAGTTTCGCTGGAATGATCTTGGCTCCTGGCAATCTCTGCTGGAAGTGGGCTCGGTTGACGGCAATGGCAATGTGCTGGTCGGCGATGTCGTGGCCATTGATTGCGAGCACAGCTATTTGCGCAGCGAAGGCCGCTTGCTCTCGGCCGTCGGCTTGCGCGATACGGCTGTCGTAGCAACCGCCGACGCGACCTTCGTCGCTCCGGTCAATGAGAGTCAAAATGTCAGGAAAATCGTCGAACAGCTTGAAAAAACTGGCCGATTGGAAACCAAATTCACGCCTTCACAAGACCGGTTGCCGCAAGTTGGCGCTTATGGAAACCGGGTGATACATTGGCTTTTTGACGAAACATTGCCGCTTTGGTCAACGGTGGGCGTCGATACGCGCCATGGCGGCTTTCATGAAGCCATGTCGTTTGACGCAATTCCTATCAACAAGACCAAGCGCATGCGGACGATGGCGCGGCAGATATATGCCTTTGCCGTGGCCAAGGAAATGGGCTGGGATGGACCGGCGCATGATCTTATCGAGCACGGGCTGAGTTTCATTACGAAAGGGCGCACGGATCGGGGCGGTTGGGTCAAGACATTCAATCCGGATGGCAGCATTCTTGATGCCTCGGAGGATACTTATGACCAATCCTTCGTTCTCCTGGCGCTGGCCCATGCGCATAAGGCAGGGCATCCGCAAGCATTGAGGCTGGCGACGGAAACCTTCGCTTTCATCGACGAATATCTGGCAGATTCGCGCATGACAGGATTTTTGGAAATGCCTGACGATAAGGGGCTGCGGCGTTCCAACCCGCATATGCACCTGCTTGAAGCTTTCCTTGCCTGGTATAGTGCAACCGGCAATCGCGATTATCTGCAACGGGCCGCGCGTATCGTCGATCTTTTCCGTCATCACATGTTCGATGCGGAAACATGGACGCTTGGCGAGTATTTCAGCAATGACTGGGACCGAGCACCGGGCGAGCAGGGCGAGTGGACCGAGCCGGGCCATCACTTTGAATGGGCACATTTGCTCTCGGCCTTCGCCGCATCTTCGGGCCAAAAGGATGCAATCCGTTATGCCCGCAAGCTCTACGCCTCAGCCATTGCCAATGGCCTGAACCGTTCGACGGAACTTGCCTATGGTGCGGTCTCACGGCATGGCCTGCCACTTGACACCAACTCCCGCAGCTGGCCGCAAACGGAAGCCGTTAAGGCCGCTATCGCGCTTGACGGAAATGGCGGGCCTGATCTGAAGCCTGAAGTGGAAGCCCGTGTTGGACGGCTCTTCCGCTGGCATATTGAGCCTGCGCCGAAGGGGCTGTGGATTGATCTTATTGATCAGAAGGGGCGAGCCAAAGCCGAAGAGGTTCCAGCTTCGATCTTCTATCATCTGGTCAGCGCCCTGACGCAATATGTCGACTATGTTGGGAAGCGCCCTCAGTAAGTTAAACGCTCACTTCGCCGTCATCCTCGATCAAGCCCGAGGATGACGGCGAGGTTAGTAGTTCTCGCAACGATCCTCAGTAAGGGCTTTCTACATTTCCGGTCTCGACATAGACCGACTTGATCTGGCTATAGTGATACAGTGCTGCCAGGCCATTTTCGCGTCCGACGCCTGATTGCTTGAAGCCGCCAAAGGGCATTTCCACCGGCGCCAGATTATAGGTATTGATCCAGCAGGTACCGGCTTTGATTTGGCTTATCACTCGATGGGCACGGGAAAGGTCCTTGGTGAAAACGCCAGCGGAAAGGCCAAATTCCGAGTCATTTGCACGGGCAATGACCTCTTCTTCCTCAGTGAAGTCCAGCACCGTCATAACCGGGCCGAATATTTCTTCACGCGCGATGATCATATTATCAGTCACATTGGTGAAAATGGTCGGCTCGACGAAGCAGCCGCCCTCAAAACCCTGCATCTGAGGCACGCCGCCACCGAAATGCAATGTCGCCCCTTCAGCTTTGCCCTTTTCAATATAGGATACGACCTTGTCGCGCTGTGCAGCATTAACAAGCGGGCCGAGATGAATTTCCGGATCAAGCGGATCACCAAGGCGGATAGCTTTTGTTCGCGTGGTCAACCGGTCGAGAAACTGATCCTTGATGCCGCTTTGCACGAAAACGCGGGTGCCGTTAGAACAAACCTGTCCTGTTGAATAGAAGTTGCCCAAGAGCGCGCCGCCGACAGCGTTTTCGACATCTGCATCGTTAAAGATGATCAAGGGAGACTTGCCGCCCAGTTCCATTGTGGCGTGCTTCATGTGCGAGCCAGCCTGTGCGAGCACACGTTTGCCTGTCGGTACCGAGCCGGTAAGGGAGACTTTCGCTACCAGCGGATGATCAACCAGTTGTGAACCAACATCGCCGAAGCCCTGGACGACGTTGAACAGACCGTCTGGCAAGCCTGCTTCCTTGTAAATCTCGGCAAGCGCCAAGGCCGAAAGCGGCGTATTTTCCGATGGCTTGAAAATCATGGCATTGCCCGCAGCCAAGGCTGGGGCGGATTTCCAACCTGCACCCTGAATCGGGTAATTCCATGCCCCAATGCCAACGCATACGCCCAGTGCCTCGCGGCGTGTATAGGCGTAGGACCCGCCGAGCTCGATCATCTCGCCATTGAAACCAGCAATGATGCCCCCGTAAAACTCCAGCGCATCAGCAGCAGATGCAGGGTCAGCAACCAGCGTTTCCTGAATGGCCTTGCCGGTGTCCAAGGTTTCAAGATGCGCAATTTCTGCATTGCGTTCCCGGAGGATGTCGGCGGCGCGGCGAAGGATACGGCCACGCTCAACAGGTTTTAAAGCAGCCCATGCGGGCTGGGCAGCGGCAGCGGCTTGTACCGCCTGTTCGATGAGCGCTGGCGTTGCTCCATACAGTTTGGCAATGATTTCGCCGGTGGCCGGATAGATCACGTCGAGCGGCTTGCCTTCCTTGTCTTCTACAAAGCGGCCATTGATGAAATGCGATGCCTTTGGCTGCGCGCGCATGATGTTCTCCTTGAATTAAAAAGTAGCATAGGCGTTATGCGTGGTTCGACAAGCTCACCATGAGGAAGGTGGATGATGGCACCAGCAAAACTCGGCGGCGCCTTGCAAAGTATCAACCTTCCTCATGGTGAGCTTGTAGAACCACGCATAATGGTACTGCAAGATCATCGATCACTCACTTTCCACCGTGGATTGATCCAAGGCTCCTGGTTGGAACGGGGTAGTGGATCGCGGCCAAGAATATGATCTGAGGCCTTCTCCCCGGTCATAATCGATGGGCCATTGAGATTGCCATTGGTAACGCGCGGGAAAATGGATGAATCCGCAACGCGCAGACCTTCAACGCCGATCACACGGCATTGCGGATCGACCACTGCCATTGGATCGCTTGTCGCGCCCATCTTGCATGTGCCGCATGGATGGAAAGCGCTTTCTGCATGTTCGCGCAGGAAATCGTCAATTTCATCATCCGACTGGATATGAGCGCCGGGAGAAATTTCCCGGCCCCGATAGGGCGTCAAAGCATCCTGGCCGAAAATCTCACGCGTAAGCCGTACCGCATGGCGGAAGTCCGTCCAATCATCGGGATGCGACATGTAGTTGAACAAAATCTTGGGCTTCTCGAATGGATCGGAGGAGCGGAGCGTAACGCTGCCTCGCGATTTGGAGCGCATGGGACCAACATGGGCTTGAAACCCATGGCCTTTGGCCGCGGCCTTCCCATCGTAGCGGATTGCTGCAGGAAGGAAGTGATATTGGATATCCGGATAATCGATACCGGGTTTGGACCGCACGAAAGCTGCGGATTCAAAATGATTGGTCGCGCCGTCGCCTGTCTTGAAGAAGAGCCATTGCGCGCCGATCAATCCCTTTGAAAACAGCCCAAGCTTGGAGTTCAAAGTTATCGGTTTCAGACTTTCCTGCTGGATATAGACTTCCATATGATCTTGCAGGTTCTGGCCGACGCCCGGTCGGTCTGCAATGACATTTATACCATGTTCTTTCAGATGGGCGGCTGGACCGATCCCCGACAACATGAGTAGCTTTGGCGAATTGATGGATGAGGCCGCAATAATAACTTCGCGTCGTGCCCGAATAGTTTCAACCTTGCCGCGCCGCGTGATTTCGACACCAACGGCCCGTTGATTCTCAATGATCACGCGCCGGGCAAAGCCATTGATCAGATTCACATTTTTGCGCTTCAGGGCTGGGCGCAGATAGGCATTGGCGGCTGACCAGCGGCGGCCATTGTGAATGGTCTGCTCCATCGGGCCGAAGCCCTCCTGTTTGGAACCATTATAGTCCTCAGTAACCTCGAAGCCTGCTTCTTGCCCTGCTTTGACGAAGGCATGAAATAAGGGATTGTCACGGCGCCCGCGCTGGACATGCAGCGGGCCATCTGTTCCGCGCCATCCGGCTTCACCGCCATGGGAGTGCTCCATGCGTTTGAAGTAAGGCAGTACATCGGCATAGGACCAACCCGTTGCGCCGCCTTCGGCCCAGTGGTCAAAATCATGAGCATGGCCCCGCACATATACCATGCCGTTGATGGAGGATGATCCACCGATGACCTTGCCGCGAGGGGTGACGAGCGTGCGCCCACCCAGATGCGGCTCCGGCTCCGAGGTGAAACCCCAATCATAGGTGCTCATATTCATCGGGAATGAGAGCGCTGCAGGCATCTGGATGAACGGGCCGATATCAGTGCCGCCAAATTCGATGACCAGCACTGAATATTTTCCATCTTCCGACAGGCGATATGCCATGGCGGAACCTGCCGAACCCGAACCGACTATAATGAAATCTGCTTCCACGACTGTCTCACTCGCCGCGCGGATAGCGGGCGTTCTCTTCCAAAACGTTCAAATCCATATGATTGCGCATGTAGCGCTCGGAGGCTTTTTGCAGCGGCTGATAATCCCACGGATAATAAGAACCATTGCGCAGCGCCTCATAGACAACCCAGCGCCGCGCCTGACTTTCGCGCACAGCAGCGTCAAAGGCCTTGAGATTCCAGCGCTCCCGCACGTCAGCCATGAATTTTGCCACTGTGGCAGCGAAGGCCGGGTCATCGGCAAGGTTTGTCAATTCATGCGGATCGGATTCAAGATCAAAGAGTTGCGGCGGATCGATCTCGCAATGCACGAACTTATATTTGCCGGTGCGAATACATATGAGCGGCGCGTTTGAACCTTCTGCAGCATATTCCATGAGCACAGGTCCACTGCGGTTTTTGCCATTGAGCAGGGGTGTCAGATCCTCGCCATCGGTCCATGGCAGAATTTCAGCAATATCAATACCGGCAAGAGCGCCAAGCGTCGGGTTGAGATCGAGCGTGGAGACGGGCTGGCTGATCAATTGCGGCGGGATGTCCTTGCCGGCAATCATCAGCGGTACACGCGCCGAGCCCTCGAAAAAGTTCATCTTGAACCACAGGCCGCGGTCGCCCAGCATATCTCCATGGTCGGAGGTGAAGACGATGATTGTATCGTCAAGCATCCGGGTGGTTTCAAGGGTTTCGATAAGCTCGCCAACCTTGTCATCAATATAGCTGATGTTGGCGAGATAACCCCGCCGTGCACGGCGCACCTGCTCAGGGGTAATATCAAACGCCGTGTGATCGCAGGCATGCAACAGGCGCTGCGAGTGCGGGTCCTGTTGGTCAAAAGGGATCGCTGCGACTTGCGGATCAAGCGCAGGCGAATTCTCGTACAGGTCCCAATATTTGCGCCGCGCCACATAGGGATCGTGCGGATGGGTAAACGAGACGGTCAGGCACCACGGACGGCGGGCCGTATCATCGGACTGGCGCGATAGCTGATAGAGTTTCTGGCGTGCGTGAAACGCAACTTCGTCATCATATTCCATCTGGTTGGTTATCTCGGCAATGCCAGCACCCGTGACAGAGCCAAGATTATGATACCACCAGTCAATGCGCTCCCCCGGCTTACGATAGTCGGGCGTCCAGCCGAAATCGGCAGGGTAGATATCCGTCGTCAGCCGTTCTTCAAGTCCATGCAACTGATCCGGCCCGACAAAATGCATCTTGCCGGACAGACCCGTATAGTAGCCGGCGCGGCGCAGATGGTGGGCATAGGTCGGAATGTCAGAGGCAAATTCAGCCGCATTGTCATAGACCCGGGTTCGCGATGGCAATTGGCCAGACATCAGCGAGGCGCGAGCAGGCGCACAAAGCGGGGAAGCCGTGTAGGTATTGGCAAAGCGTGCCGAACGCTGTGCCAAGGCTTTCAGGTGCGGCGCATGGATGAAATCGGCCGGGCCGTCAGGAAACAGCGTTCCGTTCAGTTGATCTACCATGATGACAAGAATATTGGGCTTCATAGGGCGGCTCTTGAGCGTTCGGAGGCGGCAAGCTTGGTGGTAACGTAATCTTCCACGAGGGCTATGGCTTTGGCTGCTTCAGGCGCGCCATTGCGTAGCGCGTGGCGGATATAAAGTCCGTCAATCATCGCGCCTGTTCCCTCGGCTATCTGGAGCGCGGTTTCCCTGTCTGTCAGTTGCTGCAAGGCATAAGCAAGATTGGAATGCATGCGCCGCGCGTAGACCCGTAGGAGACGGCGCGTCTCATCGGACTGCTGTGCATGAACGTAGAATGTCAGCCAGGCAGCGATAGTCTGCGGCGCAAATTGCGCCGCAGAAAAATTGACAGCGATAACAGCTACGATGCGTGCCGATGGCGTTCGTGCATTGTGTAGCGCGCCAAGAAGGTCCTGGCCAAGCTCGTTCAGCAAATGCCGCATGGTGGCGAGGATCAACTGTTCCTTGCCGCCGAAATAATGATGCGCCAATGCAGCCGAAACGCCAGCTTCCTGGGCAATCTGGGCCACCGTTACATCCAAAGAACCGCGCTCGCCGATCGTGCGGATAGCAGCATCGATCAATGCGCGTTTTCGCAGTGGTTCCATTCCGACTTTTGGCATGAAAGTGTCCTCGTTCGAAAGAAAGACTATTCTTGATTGACTGATCAATCAATAAAAAATTTATGCAGATATTACGTGTTTATACGACATTTACCTTGAAGGACCGGAGGTCCATGTTTAGCTGAAGTACATGACATTTGTGGAGGAATGAAATGACAGCCTGCATCGTTGGATGGTCGCACTTGCCGTTTGGCAAGCTCGAAGGCGAAACAGTCGAAACGCTGATCGTCAAAGCCGCGCTGGGCGCGCTGGATCATGCGGGCATCGGCCCCGAAGATGTCGATGAAATCGTGCTGGGCCATTTCAATGCGGGTTTCTCACCGCAGGATTTCACCGCCAGTCTCGTTCTGCAAGCCAGCGATGCGTTTCGTTTCAAACCGGCCACGCGCGTAGAAAATGCCTGCGCGACAGGTTCAGCGGCCGTCCATCAAGGTATCAAGACCATTCGCGCTGGTGCTGCAAAGGTTGTTCTGGTTGTTGGCGTTGAGAAGATGACCTCCACGCCGGGGCCGGAGATTGGCAAGAACCTGTTGAAGGCCTCTTACCTGCCGGAAGAAGGTGATATTCCAGCGGGATTTGCCGGTGTGTTCGGTCAGATTGCAGCGGCATATTTCCAGAAATATGGCGACCAGTCCGATGCCCTTGCTACTATTGCTGCCAAAAACCACAAGAATGGCGTCAATAACCCTTATGCGCAGATGCGTAAGGACTTGGGCTATGATTTCTGCCGTCAGGAGAGTGACAAGAACCCGTTTGTCGCCGGTCCGTTGAAACGCACGGACTGCTCACTGGTATCCGATGGTGCCGCGGCGCTGGTGCTGACCGACACACAGACGGCCTTGAAGATGCGCCGTGCCGTAGCATTCCGTGCCGCTGCCCATGTGCAGGACTTCCTGCCAATCTCCAAGCGCGACATATTGCAGTTTGAAGGTTGCGCCGAGGGCTGGAAACGTGCGCTCAATCAGGCCGGTGTCACGATTGACGATCTGTCTTTTGTGGAAACCCATGACTGCTTCACCATCGCTGAACTGATAGAATATGAGGCGATGGGGCTGGCAAAACCGGGAGAGGGCGCAAAGGTTGCCCTCGAAGGCCAGACCGCAATGGGCGGCCGCTTGCCAGTCAACCCATCTGGCGGGCTAAAAGCCAAAGGTCATCCAATTGGCGCAAGTGGCGTTTCAATGCACGTACTTTCCTCGATGCAACTGACCGGGGAAGCAGGCGGCATTCAGGTGCCGGGCGCAAAGCTTGCCGGCATATTCAATATGGGCGGCGCTGCCGTGGCAAACTACGTTTCGGTGCTTGAGCGGATCAAATAGGGGGGCGGGCTATTTATAGGCAACCCAACCCTTGAACGTCAGTCCAGCATAAAACAGCTCGATATTGGAGAACCCTGCTTCGCGAAGCAGGGCTTCATCCTCTTCAGGCGAGAGGACCGGCAACCGCTCCTTCATGGTCCTGATATTGTTTTCAGATTGAAAGGCAAGCACCCCAGATAAGGATGCAAAAGCCGCAAAGCGCGTCAGCCATTTGTCTGGTTCCGCTCCTTGCGTGGGGAAACTGTGGTGCGCAGCGACGAAAGGTGCCCCTGGCTTCAGTCGACGTTGGATGCCGCGCAATGTTTGCAGCCGCTCCCCGCGCGGCAGGAAGTGAAGCGTCAAAAGGCAGGTCGCAGCGTCGAAAGGGCCTTCCGGCGCATTATCGATATAGCCCTCCTGGAATGTCACGCGGGAAGCCAGAGAACCGAGATTCGTTTCGGCCAGTTGTAGCATCTCCGCTGACGGGTCAATGCCATCAAAGCGCCATTCCGGTTGCAGCTCCGCAAGCGCTTTCAGCTCCATTCCTCCGCCAGCTCCAAGCACCAGCACTCGCGCATCGGCAGGAGCCCTTTCCGCCAAAAGCAGGCCGGTCATCTTATGCAGATGGCGAAGGCCCGGCACGAGCTGTTCGGTTCTTGCCGCATATCCAGAAACAATATCGGGGTCGGAAAAGGATGCCATTCAAAATCTCCTTAGGGAGCAGAGCCAAGAGGAATGTACTCTAAATCATGTAACTATATATGTTACATATAAGCTGATATTCAAGACGCATGAATTTTGAGGACAATAATTGCTTTGTAAAAAACCCGTTGCTTAAAAGCCCACTCTGCCAAATCCGGGAACTTTAAGTCCCGGATTCAAAATATCCAGACCTGCAACTAAGCCCATGAATTGAATCTCGAAACCGCTGCGAACGCCAGCTGAAATCCCTGCATAGCCGAAAAGGTTTGCGTGGAAATTTTGCCAGTCATCATCGATAGCAAAAAGCCTGCCTTCCGTAGGAAAATCCCTACCAATTGCATTAGGAGGCAGGACGATCCCGATTTGCGGCACGGCTCGCAGGACATGCGCCACAAAGCTGTTTGAGTTGGGGCCGGGCCAGATAACGTAATTGCCGTGCGCGGCGTAAGGATAGTTGGTAATAGCAGCCTCAATCCGGGGGATGAGGGATGCCGCTTCCTCGCCGTGAATCTCATGAATAATGGTGGGCTTGTTGGAACACCAGTTTCCGTCCGCATCATAGGCGTTCTTGCGTACGGGATTACCCCAGCCAACGACATCGTAACGATCATAATTGGTAGCCCCGGGCCGCTTCAGTACCAACCAGCTATGCAGGGAGAGGGCGCCTTTGAGACCGCCAGTCCGCGCCGCCATAATATAGATTGCAGCATCGTTGGCGGCAGGCTGAGCCAGCAGAACACCGCTTGAACTCCAGTCGGCATCACGCCAGTTCGCCGCGTGGGTCTGCGTCATCCACCACCCTGTTGCCATCATGGCCGGCGCTAGAAACATCACAAAGATAAACAGCGCAAGACGGCGGAAGAGCTTCAGCAAGCAGTTTCTCCATTGGAAAGATATACGGAGCAATCTATAACGGCATAAATTCGGGCCGATTTCAGCCCTATTGATGGGAAAATTTAGGTATCATGAGCAATCCGGTTCTGGTGGAAGTTTTTCGGGGCGAAACGTCAGAAAGCCGCCATCGCGGCGCAGTTGTTGTCACCGATGGGGATGGCAAGGTTGTGTTCTCGCTCGGCGATATTGAGCGCCCCACATTTCCACGTTCGGCAATCAAGGCGATACAGGCCTTGCCACTCGTGGAGAGTGGTGCTGCGGACGCCTATGGCTTTGGGAATGAGGAACTCGCCATGGCTTGTGCCTCTCATTCTGGTGAGCAATTGCACGTCGCAAAGGCTGGCGAAATGCTGTCCCGCGCCGGGCTTGATTCGACAGCGCTTGAGTGTGGTTCCCACTGGCCATTTGAACAATCCGTGCTGATTGACCTTGCCAGAAGCGGGCAACAGCCAACGCCTTTGCATAATAATTGTTCCGGCAAGCATGCGGGCTTTTTGTGCACCTGCAAGCATCTTGGTATCGAAACACAGGGTTATTCCGCTTTGGGTTCGCCCGAGCAGGACATGGTACGCGACGCCATGGAAAGCGTGACTGGCGCAGCCCACACGCTGGATCATTGTGGAACGGATGGCTGTTCCATCCCGACTTACGCAATTCCATTGCGTAATCTGGCGCATGGGTTTGCGCGCATGGCGACCGGAACCGGATTTGAGCCCCGCCGCGCACAGGCTGCAAAGCGGCTGCTCGACGCTGCCATGGCCGCGCCGTTTTACGTTGCTGGAACCGGGCGTGCCTGCACAAAACTGATGGAAATGGCTCCGGGCCGCATATTCGTCAAGACTGGTGCGGAAGGCGTGTTTGTGGGCGCGCTGCCCGAACTGGGACTTGGTATCGCCGTTAAATGCGATGATGGTACGACGCGGGCTTCTGAGGCAATCATTGCCACAGTGCTCGCCCGCATCTATCGCAATGAAAGCGAACTGGAATCGAAGCTCGATCGCTTCGCTGACCGTGAAATGCGCAACTGGAATGGCGTGACTTTTGGTGTGGTCAGCCCAACGCCAGCACTGACCGATGCGATGATCAACTGATCTGTTTTCCTAACTGATGAGATTTGCCAACGGATTGGTGGCTTATCTCATCGTACTTGTCGGTAGCCCTCGCAGTACCTACTTTAACCTCATGAGTAGAGCTTTTACCAAAGAAGATGACAGCAATTCATCGATTGATCTAGGCGAGCGCCCATTAAGTACGCATCGTAATCTGGTGACAATCGAAGGATTGGCAATGATTGATGCAGAACTGGCGGCGGCTCATGGCGAATTGGCAAAGGGAAACGCCGAGGCAGACCGTAATATGATTGCCCGCGCATCCCGCGATCTGCGCTATTGGTCGGCCAGGCGCGAAACGGCTGAACTCTCAATTCCTGATCCGGATAGCGATGTTGTGCGCTTCGGCATGACGGTTACGATTGCCGACGAGGACGACAAGAAGCAGGTTTGGAAGATAGTCGGCGAGGACGAAGCCGATGCAAGTCACGGAAAAATCTCGCATATATCCCCTATTGCCAATCTGATGTTTGGCAAATCAATCGGCGACAGCTTTGTGCTGAATGGTCATGAGTGGGAAATTGTGAAAATTCAAATAAACGAATGACTATGGGCAAGCCGCGAACTACCCTCTCAAAGAGGATCTATTCCGTTTCTTTTGAAGGTGTGGCAACGGGCGTAGGTTGAAACCCTTCTTTCGTCTCAATCAATCTCAACTCGTCGTCCACTGTTAGATTATAGCGGGCAATATAAGCTCGATTACAGCGACCCTGCATCAAACCGTCAAGTTAACCGCTATTATCTAAAGCCAGCCCTTCTTCTTGAAAATGAGCAGTGGAATAACGGCGGAGGCGATCATAACGCCAAGCGCCATGGGATAGCCCCAAACCTTGTCGAGTTCGGGCATGAAGTGAAAGTTCATGCCGTAGATCGAGGCCACCAGCGTAGGCGGCATGAAAGCCACTGCTGCGACGGAAAAAATCTTGATGATGGCATTTTGCTCGATGGAGATGAGGCCAACCACTGTGTCGAGCAGGAAGGTAATCTTGTTGGAAAGAAAATCTACATAGGTGCTCAGCGATTGCGTATCGCGTTCAAGTGATTTGATCCAGGCTCGCGTTTCTTTCTTGTAGGTGTTCTGGTCGGTGATTGCCGTCATGTAGACCAGCAAACGGCTTACACCCGCTATGCTTTCACGAATTTTGGAAAGAAACGCTCCTTGCCCGCCAATACGGGTGAGGCTGTCACGAAAATTCTTGGTTGTCATTGGCCGGTCTTTTTCCGACCGGCGGAAAATTGCAAATGAATTGTGGTCGATATCACCCGCAACACCTTCGAGAATATCGGCAATACGATCCGTTACAGCTTCGATGATGCCGAGCAAAATGGTGACGCCGCTGCACTTGACATTGATCAGCCCATTGCCAGCTTTGCTGACGCGGCTGATGTAAAGCGCGAAGGCTTTTGGCTCGCTGTAACGCACTGTGACGAGCATAGGGCCGGTCAGTATGAAGGTGATCGGCGCAATGCTGTGGTGTTTATTCTCAGTTGAGTGAAGAATCGATGCTGTAAGATATTGCGAGCCATTATCGGCATAAAACCGGCTGGATTCCTCAATCTCGATCATGTCTTCCTTGGTCGGGATGGAGGCCTTGGTCCAGCTCTCGGTCTGAACATCTTCTTCATGGGTTGGATTCAAAAGGTCGATCCAGACCGCATTGTCCGGTGCCGGATCGCCAGCCTGCGCAATGTGAGAGACGAGACGGTCGCCATCAAGCGTATAAATTGTAATCATTTCAAAGTGAATCCAACAGCGTATCAATCAGTTTCTCTGCGGCTTCGCCTATGACAGTCCCTGGAGGGAAAATCGCAGCAGCGCCAGCTTGCAGAACAGCTTCATAGTCCTGCGGCGGAATAACCCCGCCGACGATGACCAATATGTCCTCGCGGCCGTGACGTTTCAATGACTCCTTGAGTTCAGGCACCAAAGTCAGATGTCCGGCAGCAAGCGATGAAACGCCAACAATATGCACATTGCTTTCCGCTGACAGTTCCGCAACTTCCTCGGGCGTCTGGAACATCGCTCCAACGATCACATCGAAACCAAGATCACCAAACGCTGTGGCGATAACCTTCTGGCCGCGGTCGTGCCCATCCTGTCCCATTTTAGCAACGAGAATGCGGGGCTTTTCACCGGTCCGCTTTTCATAGGCTGCACACTTGGCCTGAACGCGGTCAACAACTTCGCTCTTTCCAACTTCCTTGCGGTAAACGCCGGAAATCGTGTGAATGGTTGCAACATGACGGCCATAGGCTTTTTCCAGCGCCAGTGAGATCTCACCCACTGTTGCCCTTGCACGAGCGGCTTTAACCGCCAAATCAAGCAGATTGCCCCTTCCTGATTTAGCCGCCGAAGTCAGCACGGAAAGTGCATCATCGACGGCTGCAACATCACGCGTGCCTTTGAGTTGCTGAAGCTTGGAAAGCTGGCGCGCGCGCACCTCGGCATTGTCGACCTTGAGCACATCGACCAGCGTGTCTTCGGTAGGGCGGTAGGAATTGACGCCGATCACCGGTTGCTGGCCACTATCGATACGCGCTTGTGTGCGGGCTGCCGCTGCTTCGATACGCATTTTAGGAATGCCCTGTTCAATGGCCTTGGCCATGCCGCCCAGTGTTTCGATCTCTTCAATATGCGAAAGGGCGCGCCGCGCCAGATCATAGGTCAGCCGTTCAACATAGGCCGATCCACCCCACGGGTCGATAATCCGGGTTGTTCCGGACTCCTTTTGCAGGATCAGCTGCGTATTACGCGCTATGCGTGCGGAATGGTCGGTTGGCAAAGCCAAGGCTTCGTCAAAGGAATTTGTATGCAAAGACTGCGTATGTCCCTGCGTTGAAGCCATCGCCTCAATCATGGTGCGCATGATATTGTTGTGCGGGTCTTGCGCCGTGAGCGACCAGCCTGATGTCTGCGAATGGGTCCGCAGCGATAGCGAACGCTCATCCTTGGGATTGAAGTTCTTCTTCATCAAAACAGCCCAAAGCAGTCGTGCCGCCCGCAACTTGGCCACTTCCATGAAGAAGTTCATGCCGATTGCCCAGAAAAATGAAAGTCTTGGCGCAAATGTATCAATGTCCTGACCGGCAGCGACGCCAGCGCGGGCATATTCAATGCCATCGGCAATGGTGTAGGCAAGCTCGAGATCTGCCGTCGCTCCGGCTTCCTGCATATGATAACCGGAAATCGAGATCGAATTGAATTTCGGCATCTTCTCCGATGTGTAGGAGAAAATATCGGAAATGATCCGCATGGATGGCTGGGGCGGATAGATGTAGGTATTGCGCACCATGAACTCTTTCAGAATATCGTTCTGAATGGTCCCGGCGAGCTTTTCCTGTGGCACGCCCTGTTCTTCCGCAGCAACGATGTAAAGCGCCAGAATGGGAAGCACTGCGCCATTCATGGTCATCGAAACAGTCATCTCGCCTAGCGGAATGCCGTCGAATAATTGTTGCATATCGAGAATGGAATCGATGGCCACACCCGCCATGCCAACATCGCCCGCGACACGGGGGTGGTCGCTATCATACCCGCGATGTGTTGCGAGATCGAAGGCAACGGAAAGCCCTTTCTGTCCGCCTTTCAGATTACGGCGATAAAAGGCATTGGACTCTTCTGCCGTCGAAAACCCAGCATATTGCCGAATGGTCCAGGGCTGCTGAACATACATGGTCGGGTAGGGGCCGCGTATGAAGGGCGCAGCGCCGGGAAATGAATCAAGGTGTGGCTGGCCACGCAAGGCCGTATCGCCATAAGAGCGCCTGACCTTGATATCTTCCGGCGTTTTCCAGACAGCAGCATCCGGCTTTGCGGCTGCGCTTTTCGGTGCTTGCCAATCGATCTTGGTAAAATCGGGAATTCTCATCGGTTCAAGCCTGCAGTGTTTCGTCGATGCGCGGAAATGTCAGCGGTTCGCAGTGCACCACGCCGTCCGTTGGCAATGGCATGTGCGGAGCGTCCAGCACTTTCACAGGGCGTTCGGTGGCGGCCGGGAAGACGGTTGTGCCGATGATCGAACGCTCGCCGGATTTGTACCGCTCGGCCCGAGCATGGCGAGCATTGACGATGCGCTCCTGGAGCTTGCCGTCAACAAGGCTTTGCAGAATGCCGCCTTCACGCTCGAGGGTTTGAAATTCTTTCCATGCTGCCTCGCATAGCGCTTCGGTCAGACTTTCGACTGCACCGGAACCGCAGGCAGGATCGGCAACAAAAGCAAGATTGCTTTCGTCTGCAAGAACGAGCTGGGTGTTACGGGCAAGGCGGCGCGCAGAGCCATCCGGCAGCCCGTGCGTAATGGTGTGCGGGAGAATAGCGATCGTATCTGCACCGCCGATAGCGGCGGCGAAGGACGCTATGGTGGTACGCAGAATATTGGTTTCCGGATCAAGCTTCGTCATCATGCGCATCGAGGTTTCCGCATGGATCATCGCCGCAGATGGGGTGATATCGCAGGCCTCCTGCAAGCGCGCCCAGAGACGGCGCAGCGCGCGTATTTTAGCGATAGAAATAAACTGATCCTGATCGACTGACAGCGCAAAACCGATATGCGGCGCGGCATAGTGAATGGGCTGGCGGGCTTCCTCAAACAACCGGAAATGCCCCGCAGCAATGGAGAGCATGGCACCAAGCTCCTGCGCTTCGGTGGCTCCGGCATTGTGATAAACGCGGCCATCGGCTTCCAGCACAATACCGGGGAGATCATCGGAGAAAAATCCGGCAAGTGCTTGCGGCAGCGAAGCTTTCAGCGCGGCGATACTCATGCGCAAACGCCCCGTTCCCGCCAAAGTTGCGGCCGGATCGATACCCAAGGAAAAGCTCAGTGTCTTCGGATTGACATCGCGTGGCCGCATATAGTCGACGAACCAGTCAGCACAGGCGCGGCTTTTTGGATGAACGTCCATCCGCAGGTGAATCATGTCGAGATGGACGCCTCGCAAAACCTGATCAACAGCTTCACGTGTGGCTGGCAGTCCATATCCGAAAGCATTGGGTGCGCCTTCGAAAACCAGTGCGATTCCCGTCGCGCCATTTTCCAGATCTTCCAATAGTTGCTTATTTGCCCGAGCGGGATCTGGATCATCAATGCGCTGTACGATGTGCCAGACTTGGGAGGGGTTTTTGCGCGGAGTGAGCTGCGCCTTACTGGCGCGCTGATACAATGGGCCGACAGCAATGTCATCATCGGTGCGGGAAACCAGGGTTTCGTTGAAATCAGCGCCTTTCAAGGCTTTCTGCGCAAGTTTGACCCATTTTTCGTGGGTCGTCTGCGCAAATTCAGTTTCCTTGAGCAGTGACGCGTCCATGCTTTCTCCCGGCAGTCTGTTCTTTGTTTGTGACTTTAGGTGGAACCATGCTGCTTCGCAACAAAGCAAAGTGCCGCTAGCGCAACGCACTGAAAATAAAATGAATTTTCCTCGCCGCCGGTTTCGGGTGGCTGGCATTGGTGATCCATGAAAGCTTGGCCGTCACGAACAGGCGAAAGGTTTAAATTATGAAAATCCTCAACGGAAAAACGGCCATTATCACAGGTGCAAGTTCCGGCATCGGCTATGAAACAGCAAAGCTCCTGGCGAGCGAAGGTGCGAATATTGTTGTGGCAGCAAGACGTCAAAACGAGCTTGATAAGCTTGTTGCGGAAATCGAAGCTGCGGGCGGCAAAGCGGTTGCTCTTGCGGGAGACGTTGCAGACGAACCCTATGCCAAGGCATTGGTGGAGCTGGCGGAGGACACTTTTGGCGGGGTGGATATCGGATTTAATAATGCGGGTATCAATGGCGAGATGGGAGCGACCCCCGACATCACATTGAAAGGCTGGCAAGACACGCTGAACGTTAATCTCACAGGCGCCTTTCTGGGTGCGAAATACCAAATTCCGGCGATGCAGAAACGTGGGGCTGGTTCGCTGATTTTTACGTCGACCTTTGTCGGTTACACCGTGGGATTTCCCGGAACGGCTGCTTATGGCGCAAGCAAGGCGGGCGTCATTGGCTTGATGAAATCGCTGGCTGCTGAACTTGGACCGCAAGGTATTCGCGTCAATGCGATTCTGCCCGGCGGCACAGAAACAACAATGGCGGAAGCTTGGGTGGATACGCCGGAAAAACTCTCCTTTGTGGAAGGGCTGCATGCGCTTAAGCGAAGGGCAATGCCAGCGGAGATCGCTCGCTCTGTGCTTTATCTCGCTTCTGATGCGTCCAGTTTTACAACAGGCTCGGCCATGCTTGTCGATGGCGGCGTATCGATCAACCGCACGTGAAAACGAAAACGCGCGCCTTAAAGCGCGCGTTTTCACGGCGTCCGAAAATGACCGTTTTAAACGAACTGGCTAAGACCCGGAATTGAATTGACGACCTCGTCGACCGGGCCGCTTCCAGCCTTTTCACGTGCAAACGCAATGGTTTCCTTGGAAATGCCGCTGATTTCGCCCATGCCGAGACCAATGCCCATCAGCTTCGACCCAAGGCCCATAACGCCGGGCATAAGGCCGGAAAGCAACCCGCCGCTACCCTTGGCTTCAGCAATTGCCTCTTCGCTGCCGGGCACGCCAGCAATCAGCAGATCAACCTTATCGGCAGGGGCTTCCTTCTGCAAAAACGCCAGAATGAGGCCGACCGCCTTGCGCGCGGTTTCAGGGTCGGTGCCGACATTGGCGGTAATACGAGCGATAAGTTCATCCATAAGTGCAATCTCCCAACTGGCTTGAATTACGTTTACGTAATATGCGTGAAATTCATATCACACAAGTGTTCGTTTTCATCTGGGGCATGTTTTCAACCCTGCACAACTAAAATGCAATTGTAGGTGAAGATTCTCTTGCATCGCTTGTTTTCCCGTAATCGTACCTAAAACCGCATCGGCATTGATGGGGACGCTCACCATTTTGTGCTTTTCTGTAACATCGACGTTCTGCCATTGTCGCACGGGATTTGGCTGTTTATACCATGGGTCAAGTGACGACAGTGACGAGGACAGAACGACATGGCCGCAGACAGTATTTTCCTTGGTGCAAGCCGCAAGCCGGATGACAGCTATAATCAGGCCGAGTCGTTATTGCTCAAATTCGGCAATCGCCATGGTCTGATCACGGGCGCAACCGGCACTGGTAAGACCGTCACGCTGCAAGTTTTAGCTGAAGGCTTCTCCGCAGCCGGAGTGCCGGTTTTCTGCTCGGACATCAAAGGCGATCTGTCGGGGATCGCAGCCAAAGGCGAGGAGAAGGATTTTCTCGTCAAACGCGCAGCTGACGTAAAACTCGATCCTTACACAATGGCTTCGTCGCCGGTTATCTTCTGGGATATTTTCGGCGAGCAGGGTCATCCGATCCGCGCGACTATTTCTGAAATGGGTCCGCTTCTTCTCTCGCGCCTGATGAATCTGACGGAAGCGCAGGAAGGAGTTTTGAATATCGCGTTCAAGATCGCCGATGAAGAAGGGCTTCTGCTTCTCGACATGAAGGACCTGCAATCGCTGCTGGTTAATATTGCGGAGCGGGCTGAAGAAATCTCGGCACGCTACGGCAATGTGACCAAGCCTTCGGTTGGAGCGATCCAGCGTTCGCTACTGGTTCTTGAGCAACAGGGCGGCACCAAATTCTTTGGAGAACCCGCACTGAAAATCGCTGATATCATGCGCACAGGAACCGATGGGCGAGGGCAGGTCAGCATTCTTGCAGCTGACAAGCTCATGATGAATCCGCGCCTTTACTCGACGTTCCTGCTTTGGCTGCTCTCGGAGCTTTTTGAAGAATTGCCGGAAATCGGCGATCCGGAAAAGCCGCGCCTGGTCTTCTTCTTCGATGAGGCCCACCTTCTTTTTAATGAAGCGCCCAAAGCTCTGCTCACACGCGTTGAGCAGGTTGTCCGGTTGATTCGCTCAAAGGGCGTTGGTGTCTTCTTCATCTCGCAGAACCCGCTGGACGTGCCTGAAACGGTGCTGGCACAGCTTGGTAACCGCGTGCAGCATGCTTTGCGCGCCTATACGCCGCGCGAGCAGAATGCCGTAAAGACGGCTGCCGATACATTCCGCGCCAATCCGGACTTCAACACATTCGAAGCAATCACCAATCTCGGCACGGGCGAAGCCCTGGTTTCCACGCTGGCTGAAAAGGGCGTGCCTTCCATGGTCCAGCGGACATTGATCCGCCCGCCATCGGGGCGCATCGGTCCGTTGAATATTGATGAGCGTCAGAAACTCATCAATGCCAGCCCAGTTGCCGGTATCTATGATGAAATGGTCGACCGCGAATCCGCCTATGAGCTTTTGCAGAAGAAGGCAGTGCAGACGAAAACCGAAGAAGAGGCGCAAACGCAGCAGGCAGAGGCTGATAGTACAGGCGGCTGGAAGCTTCCCGATTTTCTCGGCGGTGAAACCAAGACCGGTCCGCGCGGTGGCCAGATCCGTGGTCGCCAAACTGTAGCGGAAGCCGCGATGAAATCCGTTGTCCGCTCCGTCGGCTCCTCGCTCGGACGCGCGCTGGTCCGAGGGATTTTGGGAAGCCTCAGCAAACGCTAGTTTCAACGTCTTTGGAATTCCGAACACGCGCAAAGATGGTGAGTGGGCGATTGCGCCCCTCCCGCGAACCCCTCCTGGGCCTGTGATGATGCTCGATTGCAGTAGTGCAGTTTTTTAACTGCTGAACACCGAGGCAGGACCTTAGTGTAACAGTACTGTCATCAGCACCCAAAAGGACGATGGATTGCTCCATCGGCCTTTGTTTGAGCGGCATAAACTTAAATAACGAGAATCGGCGTCTTGTTTGGGACGCGATCATAAAGATCGATGATATCCTGGTTGATGAAGCGCACGCAGCCTGACGAAACCGCCTTGCCGATTGTCCACCATTCCGGTGATCCATGCAGGCGGTAGAGCGTGTCCACGCCGTTCTGGAAAATATAAAGCGCGCGCGCGCCCAGTGGATTGTTCAGACCCGGCGCCATGCCACCATTTGCAGAGCTATATTGAGCCAATTCCGGTTGGCGGGCAATCATCTCATCCGGTGGAGTCCATTTGGGCCAATGGCGCTTCCACTGAACAATGGCGCGGCCTGACCATGCAAAACCCTCACGACCAAGACCAACGCCGTAACGGATGGCCTCGCCATTTTCGCGCACCAGATAAAGAAATTTTGTGTTTGTATCGACGACGATGGTTCCCGGCTGTTCGCCCGTGGGATCGCGCACGATCTGGCGCAGATAACGCGGGTCCATCTTTTTTACCGGTATGGCCGGTAGCTGGAAGCCGCCATCTTCGCGTGCTGAATACATGGCCTCATAGGAGCCCAAAGCCGGATCAACGTCAGTTCCGGGTCTTAGCGGATTGCCATAATCATCGACCTTGATGACCGGCATATCACCGCGGATCTGTGCACATCCTGCGAGGCCGGCTGCTGCAGTTGCAGTCATTGCCGTGAGGAAGCCGCGACGTGTAAGTGTGTTTTGCATCATTAAACCAGGTTGGTGGCGGGAAAGTTCAGCACGCAGTCACTATTGGTAACATGCTCTAAACGCACAAAGAATATGGCGATGAACCGTTAGCAATAGGGCATAAACAAGGCAAGCTCACAACTGTTGCGCGCGGGCAACAGAAACGCGGTGCATCCGCTGCTTTCTAAGCTTGTCTGATGATAAACACTTCGTGAGGAAAGGTGATTGCATTAATATTGTGCGTGGTTCGCGAACCACGCATCACATCAATGCAGTCCGTTTATTGGTGGGGCAGTCGATTACGGCTATTGACCTCAGCGCTAAATGGCTTTTCGTTGCTTCAACA
The DNA here is from genome assembly GCA_900471815.1 of Hyphomicrobiales bacterium. Classification (GTDB taxonomy): domain Bacteria; phylum Pseudomonadota; class Alphaproteobacteria; order Rhizobiales; family Rhizobiaceae; genus Phyllobacterium; species Phyllobacterium ifriqiyense. The sequence continues at coordinate 384,480 of UICE01000002.1, read as the reverse complement.
CAATCAGCATGAACGGAATCAGCATCATGGCAGTTAATTCAGCAGCGCAAACCGCAACCTGGACCTATGTCGACGGGGATTGGTATGAGGGAAACGTGCCGCTGATTGGTCCGCGCACCCATGCCATGTGGCTGGCTTCTACCGTGTTTGATGGCGCGCGCTGGTTTGAGGGCGTGGCGCCCGATCTCGATCTGCACTGCGCCCGCGTCAACACTTCAGCCATTGCCATGGGGCTGAAGCCGACGATGAGTGCCGACGAAATCGTCGGATTGACCCATGATGGCCTGAAAAAATTCGATGGCGAGACAGCGGTCTACATCCGGCCCATGTATTGGGGCGAACATGGCGGCTATATGGGCGTACCGGCCGATCCTGAGTCCACCCGCTTTTGCCTGAGCATTTACGAAGCGCCCATGCTTGAACCGACCGGCTTCTCGCTAAGCGTTTCGCCCTTCCGCCGCCCCACATTTGAAACCATGCCGACCAATGCCAAGGCCGGTTGCCTTTATCCGAACAATGGCCGGGCCATTTTGGAAGCGCGTTCGCGCGGTTTTGACAATGCGCTGGTTCTCGATATGCTGGGCAATGTGGCTGAAACGGCCAGCTCCAATATATTCATGGTCAAGGACGGGCATATTTTCACCCCGGCACCAAACGGCACGTTCCTTTCAGGCATTACCCGTTCGCGTATTATCGATGTTCTGGCTGACTATGGTTTCCGTACCACGCAGACGACGTTGACGGTTCAGGATTTCCTTCAGGCGGACGAGATTTTCTCCACGGGGAACCATTCGAAGGTTGTGCCCGTTATCAAAATCGAGGACCGTGAGCTGCAAGTCGGTCCGATAGCCCGCAAGGCGAGAGAGCTTTATTGGGAGTTCGCCCACGCCGGGCCGAAAATTTGACCCGATAATGCGTTCAAGCCGAAATATTGATCCGTTTCGCATTGCTCCCGAACAAATACGGACCTATGTAACCAAGGCAGGTTTTGTCAGGATAGGTCATCACCCGAACGGGCAGCCTATCCCGTCACAGATATAGATCGAAGAGGAGACTTCCATGGCTTTCGAATTGCCCGCACTGCCGTATGATTATGACGCGCTCGCACCCTTTATGTCCCGCGAAACGCTCGAATATCACCATGACAAGCACCACAAGGCTTATGTCGATAACGGCAACAAACTGGCTGCCGAAGCTGGTCTTGAGGGCCTTTCCCTTGAGGAAATCGTCAAGCAATCCTATGGAAAGAACGCTGGCCTGTTCAACAATGCCGGTCAGCATTACAACCATCTGCATTTCTGGAACTGGCTGAAGAAAGACGGCGGCGGCAAGAAGCTTCCCGGCGCTCTGGAAAAGGCTTTTGAATCCGACCTTGGCGGCTATGACAAGTTCCGCACGGATTTCATCGCAGCTGGCACAACACAGTTCGGCTCGGGTTGGGCATGGGTTTCCGTCAAAGACGGCAAGCTCGAAATTTCCAAGACACCAAACGGTGAAAACCCGCTGGTTCACGGCGCAACGCCAATTCTAGGCGTCGATGTGTGGGAACATTCCTATTACATCGATTATCGCAATGCCCGTCCAAAATATCTGGAAGCCTTTGTCGATAGCCTGATCAATTGGGACTATGTTGCCGAGCTTTACGAAAAAGCCAAATAAACCGGTTTCATAAACGGTCTGAAACGGCTCCGTTTATCGGGGCCGTTTTATTTTGAGCTGTCTGTTTTGGTTTGGCGAACCGCAACTGCAATTCAGCGCAAGCCTGAAATTACCAAATATCATCCTCCGGCTTCAGCGTAACCGAAGACCTTGCTTCGCCCGGTGTTCGGGAGAATCTGGGGACCGGTGCAGATTGCTGCTGGCCATCCACTTGAACATAGGTCTCGCGCGCTTGCATATGCGGGTGATGCGGTGCCTCGCTTAACGTCAACACCGGTGCGAAACAGGCATCCGTGGATTCGAGCAATGTGCACCATTCTGCCTGCGTTCGCATGGCAAAGATTCGGGTAAATTCCGCTTCAAGTTCGGGCCAGTTTTCATGGGCGTTCTGCAATGCCAGCCACCGTGTATCCATGCCCAGCTTTTCCAATAATTCGGCAAAGAATTTCGGCTCTAACGCCCCAACAGCAATGTGGCGTCCATCAGAACAGGCATAGCTGCGGTAATAGGGCGCCGCTCCGTTGAGAAGATTTCTGTCACGCTCCATGGAAAGGCTTGCCGTCGCTGCAAGCCCGGTAAAAAGGCTCATCAGGGACGAGACGCCATCTATAATCGCGGCATCGATAACCTGTCCTCTGCCTGAACTTTGCCGCTCGATCAGTGCAGCAAGAACACCGAAGGCCAGAAGCATCGACCCGCCGCCATAATCGCCAACCAGATTGAGTGGCGGCAGAGGAGGGCCGCTCGTGCCCATCGAAGCAAGCGCCCCCGCAAGAGCGATATAATTGATGTCGTGTCCGGCGGTCTGAGCGAGCGGGCCAGTCTGTCCCCAGCCCGTGATGCGGCCATAAACCAGACGGGGATTGAGAGCTCGCAAAATATCTGGTCCAAGGCCAAGCCGTTCCATCACGCCGGGCCTATAACCCTCAATAAGCACATCCGCTTTTGCCGCTAGTTCGAGACACCGAGTGCGCCCCGAATCAGCACGTATATCCAGTTGCAGAATGCGGCGGCCACGATCTTGAACGGGGTTGGGCCAGCCATTGCCGCCCAACCGCTCGATTCTCACAACATCTGCACCAAGATCTGCCAGAAGCATGGCGCAATGCGGGGCAGGGCCAAGCCCTATAAATTCCAGTACCTTAATGCCTGCAAGCGGACCTTGCCGTGGGGGCATATCTTCCATGAGTAGCCAGCCTCGGACGCGATTATTCGAGGCAGGTTGGCATTTTTAATGCCCAGTGGCCAGCGAGTCATCCGGCAAAAATTTTACGCCTTCGCCTTGCCATATTGGTTGTTCATCTGTCGTTCAGAGGATTAGACTTAAGTCTAATGCCTTAGGGACTTTTAACACGCTGGATGCCCTCATTCTGAGAGGTGTTCACTGGAGGAACAATGAGAAAGCTGATTTCAGCAATTTGTGCTGTTTTGATATCGGTTGGTACTCTGGGAACTGCGGGATCGGCCAGCGCCGCACCTGCAACGGTGCAAAGATCGATTGAAGCGACTGGAACCGGTGCTGACACGCTGGTTCAGAAGGTTGATCACCGCAGGTGGCATCGTCGTGATCGTTACGAACGCCGTTGGGATCGCCGCGATCGCTGGGAGCGCCGCCATCATCGCCGTTGGGACCGCCCGCATTATCGTCGATATGATCGGCCGTACTACCGCAGTTGGGACCGGCCACATTATCGCCGTTGGGACCGTCGATATGATCGCCCGCGCCACTATCGTCCGCATTATTACCGGACAGGCAACGCGCAGATCATCTTCGATCTGTAACCAGGCTCGCTGCGGCAACATGAACAAAGCCCCTTCATCACAAGATGGAGGGGCTTTTTTGTGTGACCTGCTTTCCGAAGGCAGTTTCAGGCAGCCGGTTGAATGGTTGTGGGCGTGGCCGCTCCTTGAAAAAGCCATCAAATCCATAAGAGGTGGGCCCGTTGTAAAGATCTGGGGAATTCAACTGCATGGGCAACATAATCCTCTTTGGCGGCGAAAATCGAGAGCGCCTCGTTTCAGTTGCAAGTACGCAAGCCATCGCCGCTACGCTTCCGGAAGCGGATCTCTGGTTCTGGGGCAGCGACGGGATTATCCGAAGCTGCGAGCGGGACCATCTTATGGGGCATTCGCGCCCCTTTGAGGTCGATTTGCCAGCCATTGGCGAAGTTATTGGATCCATTGAAGACGCGATTGATCGCGCCGCTCAGGAGCATCGCGTGCTTATCCTTGGTTTGCACGGTGGCATGGCAGAAAATGGGGAATTCGCCGCTCTTTGTGAGACACGCGGCGCCAGATTTACCGGTTGCGGGTCCAAGGCCAGTCGACTGGCATTTGACAAGGTTGCCAGTAAGGAAGCTGTTGCCGTGCTTGGCATTGCAACTCCGCCAACCCTCTCGCTCGCATCTGCTGCCAACGATCTTGGCACTTATGGAAAGCTCGTAGCAAAGCCGGTAGCAGACGGATCGAGCTATGGCCTTTTGTTTGTGAACAACCCAGAAGACATTCATGAGCTCGAACAGGTGATGCAGAAAGAAGCCTACTTGATAGAGCCATTCATTGAGGGGGTAAACGCCACCTGCGGTATCCTGGAGCATGAGGGAGAACTGATCGCGCTGCCGCCGGTTGAAATCCGGCCCGCCGATGGCGTATTTGATTACGCAGCAAAATATCTATCGTCTCAGACAAATGAGCTTTGCCCTTCCACCTTTGACGAGAAGACCAATACATCGCTGCAAACATTGGCCTTAAAAGCGCACTCATCCATTGGAGCGCGCGGCTATTCGAGAAGCGACTTCATCATCGCTGCCGACGGTCCGATCTTCCTTGAGATCAATACTCTGCCCGGCCTAACGAACGCCTCGCTCTTTCCTAAAGCTCTGGCGGCGCAAGGTATCAGCTTCAAAGAGTTTCTTCACGGACAAATCGAGATTGCCACTTCGGCCAGCGCATAAATGGGTCTCTACTGAAACCGCCAGCAAACGAAAATGTGATTGCGCTGTGCCCGTGCAATTCGAAAACTTTTGACTAGAGTGATCCCAAGCCCTTGAAGCCAAGTTTTTATTAGCCACAAGAGTAGGACTCTATTCGATGAAAAGACTGATTGCTTTGTCTGCCGCGCCATTGCTGGCACTTGCAGTTTTTGCCACCACGGCAAGCGCCGATCCCATAGCCGACAGGCAAGCACTCATGAAGGATCAGGGAAAGGCAGTCGGAAGCATCGCTCCCATCGCCAAGGGAGAAAAAACCTTTGATGCCGCCACCGTCATGACAGCTTTGAAAAAGATCAATGACGATGCGCAGAAGCTTGATCCTGCCACCCTTTTCCCTGCAGGCAGTGATACGGGCGATACAACGGCTTCGCCGAAAATCTGGGAAGATAATGCGGCCTTTGTTGCTGCTATCGACAAATATAAAGCCGATGTGGCTGCCGCCGTTGCCGCTGATCCGAAAGACCTTGAAAGCTTCAAAACTGCATTCAATCAGGTGACGCAGAATTGCGGCACTTGTCATCAGGCTTTCCGCATAAAAAAGAACTGATTTTCCGGTGATGCGCCGGATTTTCAAATTCCTACTCAGCCTCCTGATCCTTGGCGGCGCAGGTTTTTGGTTGCTGTCTGCGCCAACTCGACTTGATGAGACAAAGCTGGCAGCCACCACGCCGGGCGATGCAACCCGTGGACAGAGCGTATTCTGGCAAGGCGGCTGCGCTTCCTGCCACGCCGCTCCGGGCGCGACTGGTGATGCTAGACTGGTTTTAAGTGGCGGCGAGGAATTGGTCACGCCCTTTGGCACCTTTGTGACGCCGAATATTTCGCCTGCCAATCAGGGAATTGCAGGCTGGTCGTTGTCTGATTTTGCCAATGCGATGACCCATGGTGTCTCACCGGACGGAAGACACTATTATCCTGCCTTTCCCTATACATCCTATGCTCGCATGCAATTGCAGGACATTGCCGACCTCTATGCCTTCATGAAGACTTTGCCGCCCTCAGAAAATGTTGCAGGCCCGCATAAGCTGAGCTTCCCTCTTACCGTGCGGCGCGGCATTGGCCTGTGGAAACGGCTTTATCTGTCCGATCAGCCGGTGCTGACGATTGCCAATGCAACTGATGCGATCAAGCGCGGCCAATATCTGGTCGAAGGCCCTGGCCATTGCGGCGAATGCCATACACCGCGCAACGCCATTGGCGGACCTGATAAGACATTGTGGCTTGCGGGTGCCAAGGCGGCGGAAGGCAAGGGTGTAGTGCCTAATATTACCGGCGGCGAGGGCGGTATTGATTCCTGGTCGGCGCAGGATATCGCCTATTCGCTCGAAAGCGGATTCACGCCTGATTTTGATTCGCTGGGCGGATCCATGGCCGATGTGGTGCAGAACATGTCCCATCTGCAACCGTCTGACCGGGATGCGATTGCCGCCTATCTGAAAGCTATTCCAGCCCATGCGAATGGCTATCCCGCCGCGCAGTGATTTGCCGGCGACATAAGATTTACTTATGCCAGGCCTTGGAAATCGTTGCTTGCAGCGTGCCTAATTGTGTCATCCATTGGCGGCCTCTACAGTGATAGGAGCGGCAGCCAGAGCAATGTTTTCCAAATCAGCGCGTAATTACTGCCTTGTTTTATTTATGCTCAGCGATCTTAGCTCTGCAGCGTTGGCGCAGGGTACCGTATTTTCCAAACGTCCAGGCTTGGCCGGACCGGAGGAGATGCCCAAACAAAATGCATCGTGCGAAGGCCTGGCGGCAATAATTGCCGGGCTTGAAACACCTGAAGGCAATCGCATCGATCTATGGGCTTCGGGGCCTCTCACCTATATTCATAGCGATGAAGCGCTTTGGTATCTGGCGATATGTCCGCAATCGGGCGTGCAGGTGATGTGCATCACCTATTCAGGTAACGGGATGAAACTTGGAGATAATATTCTCATTCGCGGCGGCATGAGAATATTGGATAAAACCCATATCGTCCTCGATCCGTGCCTTGCCTCACGCGAAGAATAATACGTCACGGCGACATTTGGCTGGGATGATTATCGCCGCTTGCAACCAATGAGCACGGAATTTCCATCGGTATATTTGCTGCGCATCGTGTAGAGCCAGCCCTGGCATTCCTCCATGGATCCAAAGCAGCGTTGGAAAGATACCGTTGTCTGGTCATCACCAAAGGAAATCATCGGATTATCCGTGGTCCCGCTATAACGGCCAAAGACTACACCCGAGCCAATCGGCGGCGCGTTGCAGCGTTCACCGGCATATTCGCTGACATTCTTGCGAATGGCAGCTTGTGCTGGCGTGATGCCTGCGGACAAAAGTGCAGGCTGAATGGCGACGGCCATTCCAAACATCAAAATCTGAGTCATGCGCTTCATTCTAATTCTCCTATGCGAAACCAGTCGATCGCGCTGCGGGCAGGGTTCAACTATATGCCATTCATGGCGAGACTACAGCCAATTCATTTATGCCTGCCTCTTATTTAATTAGTATTGACTAATGAATTAGTATGCGCTAATGTTTTGGTATGATAGAAGCAGATCCTATAAACGCCGTCATGCGCGCATTGGCCGATCCCACAAGGCGGGCCGTATTTGAACAGGTTATCGAGAACCAGGAAATTACTGTTGTCGAGCTCACGCGCGGTAGCGGCGTGACGCAAGGCGCTATTTCGCAACATCTCAAGACACTCAAGCAGGCCGGTCTGGTTGCTGAGCGTCCCGAAGGTCGAAAAGTTTACTACCGCGCTCAGCCGGAAGGGCTTGAGCCACTCGTCAACTGGATGGACCATTATGGTGTCTTCTGGCGCGAGCGTTTTGCCAATCTTAGAACATTGCTGAAGGAAATCGATCCATGAACGAAGCAGCATTAAAGCCTGATACGCAAGAAATAGTGGTGGACGAGATTTTTCCGCATTCGCCGGAAACAATCTGGAAAACATTGACCACTGCGAGTTTGATGGGACGCTGGTTGATGATTCCGTCCGGGTTCGAGCCCGTGGAAGGCAAACACTTCACCTACAAAACCACGCCAGCGGGCGCTTGGGACGGCACCATCCACTGCGAAGTGCTTGAGGTAAAGCCGTATGAGCGCTTTTCCTATGCCTGGAAAGGCGGGCATAGCAGTAATTCCGGATATGGCTCACAGCTCGACACCGTGGTCACATTCATCCTGTCCAAGGGTGAAAGCGGCACGCGCCTGCGTCTTATCCATTCCGGCTTCGTCCTGCCGAAAAACGACAGCGCGTTCAAGAGCATGAGCGAAGGTTGGAAGAAAGTGATCGAGAATATCGGCAGCATTGTCGACGGGAAGGACTGACGCAACCGCGTCGTCATTGATCTAGTGCTTATTGGGAGAGAGTTATGAGCAAACCTTACACAGGCGGATGCGCCTGCGGCGAAATTCGCTATGAAATAAGCAGCGCACCCATCTTCGAAAACCACTGCCAATGCCATGATTGCCAGAAACGAAGTGGGACCGGGCATGGCTCTTACCTGACTTTCGTCAATAGAGCCGCTATGAAAATCACCGGCAAAGCGAGCACATGGAATGTCGCAGGCGATAGCGGGATCGAAAAGATTCACGCCTTCTGTCCGACCTGCGGAACGCTTGTCTATTTGAACTCGGTAGCAACGCCGGACATGGTCGCTGTCACCGCGACCAGCCTTGACGATCCAAGTCGGTTCAATCCGCAGGTGGTCACTTACGCCACCCGCGGCCATGCGTGGGACACCATTGATCCTTCGCTAACGAAATTCGAACGGATGCCGCCCATGTGAAGGCAGCCGGTATCGGCAAGGCTTCACATGTGGCGTATCCAGGTTTGCCTTTGGTCTTAAGCTTCGACCTTACCAACCAATTTCAAGGCAAAGGCCTGCGTATAGGCAACTTCCTCCAACCTTGAAAAACGCCCGGAAGCGCCTGCATGCCCGGCATCCATATTGATACGGAAAAGCACCGGATTATTGTCGGTCTTTAGCTCGCGTAGCTTGGCAACCCATTTTGCTGGCTCCCAGTAGGTGACGCGCGGATCCGTCAGTCCCGCCACGGCAAGGATCGGCGGGTAAGCCTGTGCCGTAACATTATCGTAAGGCGAATAGGATGCCATATAGGAGTAGTCGGTTGCCGAGGTAATCGGATTGCCCCATTCCGTCCATTCTGGCGGGGTGAGAGGCAGGGTGTCATCAAGCATTGTATTGATCACATCAACAAAGGGTACTTCCGCGATGATGCCGCCAAAGTTCTGTGGTGCCATGTTGACAATGGCACCCATCAGCATGCCGCCTGCAGAACCACCTTGCGCTATGATCCGGTCATGACTGGTGAAGCCTTCCGCAACAAGATGTTCGGAGGCAGCGATAAAGTCCTTGAACGTATTCAGCTTATTGAGGCGCTTGCCGTTTTCATACCAATCATAGCCCTTATCCTTGCCGCCGCGAATATGGGCAATGGCGTAGATGAAACCGCGATCTGCCAGTGAAAGGCAGTTGGTATTGAAGCTGGCCGGAATGCTGTGGCCATAAGAACCATAGCCGTAAAGCAGCGCAGGGGCGGAGCCATCCAACTTGGTGTTCTTGTGATAAACGATGGAAACCGGAACAGTTTCGCCATCATGAGCGGGCGCGAGAAGGCGGCGGGTTACATAGTCGTCCGGATTGTGGCCGGATGGCACTTCCTGCGTTTTAAGCAATGAACGCTCGCGTGTCCGCATATTATAGTCGTAAAGCTGCGTCGGCGTCGTCATCGACGAATAGGAAAAGCGGATCACCTCGGTATCATATTCGGGGCTGCCGGAAAGGCCGAGCGAAAAGGCTTCTTCATCGAATGCAATGGCATGTTCTTCACCGGTCTGGCGGTCACGAATAACAATTCGAGGCAAACTATTTTCGCGCTCAAGCCAAACCAGGTGATTCTTGTAGGCTGAGTGTCCAAGCAGTAGACGTCCCGCCTTGTGGGCAACGACTTCTTTCCAATTGGCTTTTTCCGGCGTTGCCACCGGAACGCTCATGATTTTGAAATCCTTGGCGCCATCAGCATTTGTGAGGATGTAGAAAACGTCGCCGCCTTCGGTCAGGCTATACTCAACGCCGGGTTGACGTTCCGCGACAAGCTTTGGCTCAGCGGAAGCATCATTTGCCGGAATCAGCCAAACTTCAGAGGTCTCGTGATCGTGAATATCAATGAAGATAAAATCATCAAGGGAACTGCCCCCAACACCCAGAAAGAAACCCGGGTCCTTTTCCTCATGAATCAGGCGGTCTTGGCTCTCCGACGTTCCAAGCTTGTGAAAGAACAGGCGGGAAGGGCGATGATTGGCATCAACGCGCGTATAGTAGAAGCCGTCCGATTGCGCGTTCCAGACGCCGCTGCCTGACGTATCGCTGACAGTTTCGGCATTATCCTGCATTGTCTCGAGATCGCGCACTTTCAGCGTATAATATTCAGAGCCCTTGTCGTCGACGCCCCAGATCAGCTTGGTGTGGTCGGGCGAATGATCGGCAGAGCCAAGGCTGAAATAGGCTTTGTCCTGCGCTTCGATATCACCGTCGAGCAGCATTGTCTGCTCGCCGCCATCGCGTGGTGTGCGGAAAAAGCGTGGATGCTGGCCGCCGGTCTTGAACGAGGTTCCATAGGCATAGGGACCGTCCTTGGAGGGCACAGACGAATCATCCTCCTTGATGCGGCCTTTCATTTCTTCAAACAGCTTGGCCTGCAATGGCTTGGTATCGGCCATAAGCGCCGATTGATAGGCATTTTCCGCCTCTAAATGGCTGCGGATTTCCGGTTCCAGCGTCGATGGATCACGGAAGACGTCCTGCCAGTTTTCCGCACGCATCCAAGCGTAATCATCCACACGGGTAATGCCATGACGGGTATCAGAAACAGGCTTCTTTTCGGATTTTGGAACGGGATGAGCGGAAAAGCGTGGCGAATTCGTCATGGAGAACTTTCAAAGGTTGGCGATAAGGTCCATCTCGCAGCCCGGCACGATTTTCCGGGCTGCAACGCAGATTTCATATAAGCCGGTATCGCGTCAATGCGGCTTTAGTTGATAGTTGGACAGATTAAAATGGAAGCGTTCGGCCCAGTGGTTCGCACTAGGCCTGGTCAAAGACCAAGGCATTGCCATTCATGCAGTAACGCAGGCCCGTGGGAGCGGGCCCGTCCGGAAAAACATGACCAAGATGGGCATCGCAATCAGAGCATTTAATCTCCGTGCGGAGCATGCCATAGGACCGGTCTTCCACAGCAATCACTGCGTCAGGTTCGATTGGATTTGTAAAACTTGGCCAACCTGTACCGGACTCATACTTTGCTTCTGACTTGTAAAGCGGGCGATCACAGCAAACGCACTTATAAACACCTTTGAGTTTACTATCGAAGTTCGGACTGGAGAATGCGCGCTCCGTTCCATGGTTTCGCGTAATTTGATACTGTTCTGGTGTTAACTGCTCACGCCATTCTGCATCAGTTTTTACCACTTTGAACGTTTTTGTATTCATTTTTTGTTCCTTTCAATGCAAATGTAAGCATGAACACTGCACTCCACAACATCCGTTATTATAGAATGCTTTGCGTGAAACGTTATATTCCTCATTTTTGCCATTTTTTGTATTAGTTATATAGGTAAATTCTCGAATGCGCGTCGTCGGCAGGTGCGTGCATTCGTTGAGTGGGGTTAGTATGGCTTCTTGGCGCGATTGGTGGTTAATCTCTGAATTTGATGTCGTTTGAAATATTTCTTTTGTAAATGAAGTATTGATTTGACAAATTCACCAAAATCCGAAAAAGAGGATCGCCAAAGGCGTCGGAAAACAGAGCGCCCTAGAGCTTTATATTGGTGTTTTTTAACTCCCCTCCCGATATTTCAAATTAGACGAAGGAATTGGACTTTAATGACCACATTCGACAATTCAAACTCCACGGCCAGCGATGTTTTGCTTGAGCTGACGGCTGAATTGGTTGCTGCCTATGTCAGCAATAATTCTGTACCGGCCGGCGATTTGCCGACGCTCATCGCCGAGGTACATTCAGCGCTTGGTCGCGTTAACGGTGGCTCAGAGGCGGTTGTTGCTGTTCAGGAAAAACCAAAACCTGCAATCAACCCAAAGAAGTCCGTTGCAGATGACTATATTGTCTGCCTCGAAGACGGCAAGAAGTTTAAATCACTGAAGCGTCACCTGATGACTCATTATAGCCTGACGCCAGAACAGTATCGCGAGAAGTGGGATCTTGATCCTTCCTATCCGATGGTTGCGCCAAACTACGCAGCAGCTCGTTCGCGCCTTGCCAAGAATATGGGTCTTGGTCGTAAGCGCAAGAAGGCCGCTTAAGACCGATATTCGGTCGGGTGGTAAGAGTTCAACTCCTGCGGAAAGCCAATAGATCACATTTTTGAATGGGTCTGATGGCAAGCGGATGCGGGAGGCTAGATTGCACTCCCACTATTGGAACTGACTATTTGGATTTGAAAAACGGCGCTTTGGGCGCCGTTTTTGTTAAATGGCTATTTTTGGCTTTGCCTGACCCTGCAACCTGTCCAATGCCTGTTTCAGACCAATGTGGCGATTGAGATCATAACTCCAATGCCCACTTGTTCCCTTGAGCCGTTCGCGCTCTATGAGCCGTATCAGACGCCGGCACATATGAACTCGGCTCGCCTCATCCTTTCCAGGCAATTGGTCGAGATCAATATTACAAAATATTTGCAGGGCTAAACGTTGCCGGGCCTCGCCCGCGGTAATTTCCTTGGCCGCCAGAAACGCGCCACGCTCTTTCTTCAACTCGCATATCGACATTGGACCACTCCTTTCAGTGTGGCCGGTATTATGATGGATTGGCAGTGATGTAGGATAAAAGACCTATTTATAATGAGTAGAAAAACAAATAATATAATTAAAACAAATGGATAATGGTTGTATTGGCAAAAACTTATCCACGTTCTTGATGGTGGGAGTATAAGAAGATATTCCTATTAAAGAGGTGGAGTAGAGTAATGGTTCCGAATTTCAACCATACGATAAGGTCAGCGGCGGATGCGCAAAAAATAGTCAAAGCCCTGCGCGCGCGTCGCGACGGGACTACGCCGATTCTGGCTGTCATTACTCGGAATGACGTCTTAGGCGAGCAACATTTCCAGATATGTGAACATGTTCTAGACGTGTTGTCCGCTCTCTTTAACATTTCAGGTTGCGATTTGCGATCAAACTCGCGGTGTGAACAAGCTGTTGCGCGCGTGCGCCAAATTGGTATGTATGTGGTGCATGTCACACTCGGCATGTCCATGACGCAGGTCGGTCGTGTCTTCGGGCGAGATCGCAGTACAGTTGCCCATGCCTGTCATCTGATTGAGGATATGCGCGAGGATACGGATTTCGACCGCATCGTTCATATGGTTGAAACAGTTATTCGGGCGGCCTTTGCTCAAAGCGGGAGGGTGCGTCGATGAACGGGCACTCCACAATCGATCGAGCCGTGATTGCGCGCCTTTTACGATTTCTCGCCAAGGGCTCAGTGCAACTCGCTGAAGCGGCAGCGCCTGAAAAATTGATGCTTGAAAGCGCCGCATATGGTGTGTTGAGCGTTAAAAGAGATGTTATCGCCCATGCAGCAATGGTGGGACTCGTGGTGCGCTGTAAGTCGGAGTTGAAAATTTCCGATGCAGGTAAGGCATGGCTGCTGCGGAGCGCCACCGATGTTGATGCCTTTGCCAGTCAGCATAGAAACGAGGCGTTCATAACCCTCCCGGACGAACATGGCCCAAGCAAAGTTCGCACCAATGAGGCCGAGTCGCCGCTGGCAAATCTGCGTAAACGCAAGGATGGCACGGGCCGGCCACTGATCAACGAAGCGGCGTTCAAGGCGGGAGAGCAATTGCGTCGGGATTTCACCCTTGGCAATCTGATGCCCTCGATCAGTGTTAACTGGGATGTGACTGGCAGTGGTTCGCGCTCCAATGGTGTGCTCGAAATTACAGAGGCGGCCTTGGCTGCTCGCCAACGTGTGGAGCGGGCGCTCAATGCGGTCGGACCTGAACTTGCGGGCGTCTTGGTCGATGTGTGCTGCTTTCTCAAGGGATTGGAAATAGTCGAGCGTGAGCGGCAATGGCCGGTCCGTTCAGCAAAACTGATCCTGAAAACAGCACTGGCTGTGCTCGACAGACATTACAATCCGCCAGCGCCAACGCGCCGCACTTCAAGCATTATTCACTGGGGCACGGAAGGTTACCGTCCCTCAATAAGCTAAGGGCAATGATTTTGCTCTGACGAATTTGGCTTAATGCTGCGTTGCATCCGCCGAGCCGAGCGCTGTTTCGGCTTCCCGGCGGATGCGGGCGACCATCGAACGCAGACCGTTCGAGCGTTGCGGCGTCAGATTTTCATTAAGGCCAAGCTTCCGCAAAACGGCTTCCGGATCGATAGCGAGAATTTCCGAAGCTTTTTTGCCTGAGTAAAGCGCCATCATGATAGCCACCAGACCGCGAACGATGTGTGCGTCGCTGTCGCCGACAAATTCGATAACGGGATCTGGACCTGCTGAAAGCGTGCTTTTGAGCCAGACCTGACTGACACAGCCATTGACCTTATGCACGGCGTCGCGGGCCGATTCCGGATAGGGTTTGAGATCACGACCAAGGTCGATGACATAGCGATAGCGCTCTTCCCAATCGTCGATGAAGTCGAAATCGCCAATAATGTCGTCAATAGTCTGTGCCATGGTATTGTCCTGTTCAGGGCACATATAGTGTTCCTAACTGCGAACGTCACCGTTTTTATGCAATTCAATTCTTACTGACTGAGCCCGTATGGGCCTTGGCGTCTATTTTGCTTGTTTCTTCACGCTCGCGTGTGGCGGCGTTGATAATCTCACGTAAGGCCATTTCACGCAGTTTTGCTTTTATTGCTTCAGCATCGCTGGTATCTGGCGCATCGCCATGCGCTCTCGCAACCATCGAGTCCGGATCATCGGATTTTTTGCCGAGCTGGGCATCGAGATATTCATATCCGACTTTGGCGGCTTCACCGGCACGTACGCCAGCATTTGCGATCGCCGCCTTGCCAGTTTCACAGGCCTGGGTTTTGCGGGTACAGAAATCCGACAGATCGCTGATTGTGTCTTGCGCTGCCAGCAGGGCTTCAAGCGGGCTGGGTCCGCCCTTCTCATTGGAGAGCGAAGGCATGAATAATGACACGACTGTCATCCAGAAGCAGAACTTGATCGCAAATCTGATCAAAAAGAACATAGCCCAACCCTTTGGCGCAAAACCCACCGTCCCAAGACGACCTACGCGAAGACTGTGACACAGGCTTAGCAACATAGCGTTGAAGCCTGCGTCTCAATTTGAGCCACTATAGAAACCAAGCATTAACAACTGTTGAGGCGCAAATCGTTGATTGCACGATTCGACACGCCAATTTGTGTTTGACCGAAACTCTTCATTTACCATGCCAGTCACAATCGCTCGAAACCGGGTTTACGGCTCATTCGATCCCCCAGTTTTATCCTTTCCTTAAAGCCTCGTCTGCAAAAGTTAACGCTGACAAGAGTGCTTGAAAGAGCATTCATGAAATGACCGCTTTATCCGGGCGACAACCAGGGTTTTGCGGAAAGCAGGAAAAAATTGGTGCCGATTCATTCCGTCACACATTCTGACTTTGCCGGGGCTGACGCCCACCGGCGGCATGACTTTGCCGATGCCAGCTCGCGCCGGCGGCTTGATATTGCCGGTCGCTTCCACGATTTGTGCAGGCGTTGGGTCAATACATCCGTTGCCTGCCCGGTAACCCGTGAGCGCGATACGCGGATGGCGGGCGCGTTTCTTGCCATGCCTTTGGTGCTTGCAATGGCGGTGTTCACCAATCACCTGTTGGCTGGCGAAATGGCCGGTATTGTAAGCATAGTTATTGGCGTTCTGGCTTTGCCGATGATCTTCTGCGGTGCTCTGGCAATATCCAAGGATGGCCTGAAGATCGGCCTTGGTGCACTTATCGCTTATGGCGCATCTATTTGCGCTATCGGGATTGCTTCATCAGCACCAAATCTGCTGCTTTGGCTGCTGGCTGCCGCTGTGCCTGTTGAAGCCTGGTTCATTTATAGAAGCGAGCGTTCGCTGCGTTTGGCTGGCGCGATATCGGCGGCGATACTGGCTGTTCTGCTTATTGTGTCATTGCTCAAGAATGCAGAAGTTGGCCTTTCGCCGCTCTCGTTGCTGGCTTCTCTGGCCTATTCTGCAACATTGATTGTGCGGATAACGAAAGGACTTGTTCAGCGTGTTGCTGCCGCTCGCCGCGATGATCGCGTTGCCGATCTCGAAAGCGCCATTGATGGCGTGGTTATGAGTATTGGCAGCGACGGGCTGGTGAAATCACTTTCATCCAAGGCCCAAGAACAGTTTGGTATTGCACGCAATCTGCTGATCGGCACGCCGCTGTTCGAGCGGGTGCACGTGGCCGATCGTGTTCAATTCCTTGGTTTCCTCAGCGATATGAAGCGCGGCGCGGCCAAGGCCCATGTCGATGTCAAGCTGCGTTGTGTTGCGCCGGCAGAGACTTGCGGCCAGCCACACCTTGTCAGGTTCGCAACTTATCATTTGAGCGCTGTGCCTCACAGCCAGGGCGAGGGCTTTCTTATCGTCGCAACGGATATCTCGCAGGCCGTTGCGGATCGCAACGCACTTGTTGCAGCGCGCCGCGAAGTTGAGACAGTCGAAATTACAAAAGGCCGTTTTCTGTCCACAGTGAGCCACGAACTGCGCACGCCGCTTAATTCCATCATTGGTTTTTCCGACATCCTGTTGCAGGAAATTTGCGGCAAGCTGCCCGATAGCCGCCAGCGCGAATATGTCGAGTTGGTGCATCGTTCCGGCAATCATCTGCTTTCAGTGGTCAATGCCATTCTCGATGTTTCGAAGATTGAAGCGGGAGCCTATCCTATCCATGCGGAAAGCTTCGCCTTCAAAGACACCGTGACAATGGTGCACGATATGATGGCGCATCAGGCTTTGCAGAAGAACGTCACCTTGTGCGATCGCGTCAGCCCCCGTATCGGCAATGTCGTTGCCGATAATCGCGCCATCCATCAGGTTCTGATCAATCTTGTGTCCAATGCGGTGAAATTCACCGAAGCTGGCGGCGTTGTGACCATCGACGCGCAGGTTGAAGATGACACGCTGATGTTCTCGGTCAGTGATACGGGCATCGGTATTGCCGAAGCAGATCTGAAGACTTTGGGCCAGCCTTTCCGCCAGGTGCAGAATGACTATACGCGCGCTCAGGAAGGCACTGGCTTGGGTCTTGCCACTGTAAAAGGGCTGATAGGTCTTCATGGCGGCGAACTGACGATCAAGAGCGTTCCAGGGCAGGGCACAATTGTTGACGTCCGTATCCCCCGCTCTGGCCGTATTATCGCCAGCGACGAGCGCAGCGAAGAGCCTGCCGCCAATATTGTCGACTTCAAAGAGATCAGCGATGTAAAGGGAGGTTCCCATGGGGAAGCCCGCAAGTCGGCCTAGCAGCCGGACCGCCAAGCGCCGCGCACCTAAACGAAGCCCTGCATTGCGGGCTTTGATTGCAGCCGGTGGTTTGATCGCCAGCAATCCTGGCATCGCAGGCGGCACAACCGCGTTTCTGGTTACGCTTGGTTTCATCTCGGCCAATGCGCTGTGGTATCAGCCTCATGTGCACGAGGGCGTCTTTTTCTCGACGCGGCCCGAATTGGTGTTCAAGCCGATAAAGCAGGAAAAGCCTGCTCTGTCGGGAGAAAAACGAACCTCTGTGGATGCACCAATCCGCAAGGTCAATTCTGTTCCGGTTCCAAAAAGCCAGGATGCAATCGCCGCTGCCATCAATGGTGACCCGGTATTGGGACCGGGCGGCGATCCGGAAGTGGCACAGCTTCAGCAGAAACTGCTGGCCCTCGGCTTTTACAATGGAACGGTGGACGGCATTTCCGGCAAAGGCACACGCGCGGCTATCGAGGCTTACCGCAAGGCCAGCGCTGAGCTCGGTGTTGAGGCCGAGGCTCCAGTTGGCAATGCGGACGACACGACGGCAAGCATTGCTGTTCCGGCCAAGAAGCCGGATTCTGCTCCTGAAAAAGCAACGGTACAGAAAATTTCTGCTTCGTCGGCCAATGCCGAGGTGAACGATGCCGCAACAGGCGGCCTATCCGCACCGGAAATCGTACGCGTGCAGGCCGGTTTACGCGCATTCGGCAACGACAAAGTGGAAATCGACGGCAAGGTCGGTGAATCCACGAAGGTAGCCGTCAGTGAATTTCAGAAACTCTTCCGCCTGCCAGTAACGGGCGAGCCAGACGCGAAGCTGTTGGCCAAGATGCAGGAAATCGGCCTTATCAACTAATTCACGCCCTGATGGCCTGCAAATGTCGTTTTTCTGTGCCCCCGTGCTCCTGAACCCAAAAGTTCACTGCTCTGGTGCTCGAAATCCACCATTTTCGGCTCATCAGGACGCAAATTTCCGTCCCAGCAAGGATTTGTGCCCATGCGCCTGACATCTGACTTTTGGGTTTCAGCACTGGTGCGGAGGGTCAATGACACCGGCGCATTTGCTGCATTAAGCAACAGGGGAGCAATGGAAGCCGGAGCGATTTTCATCAAACTTCGCAATTCCGATGGCACATATGACCTGTTCGGTCCGGCTCCGCAAATGGTCTATGATGAGACAAAGCCCGACGAGCGCTTGTTTACACGACTGAAATCAGGCTCGGCTGAGATGGACATCAATGATGATCTGGAAAAGCAGAAGCGCTGGGACCGCGATCTTTGGATTGTTGAAATTGAGGATTATCGCGGGGATAGGTCTGAGTTGTTTTCGGTGGTTGATGTTTAGATTAAAAAGCTGAATGCAATGATCGTCCTTGCCAATGTGGGGAAATTGCAGCGGTCAGGAAACTTTTCGGGCTGTATTCTCGACATCCTTGGCCATCTCACGCAATTTCTGGCGCAGTGCCGCAGAGTTTTCCTGAATCTTCCAGCGTGCGACTGTAGCCCGGGCTTTTTCCTGGTCAATCTGGCGATAAGACTGGATGAACAGCCGCAGTGAATGCAGATCCTTATGCACCAGCCCGAAAAGACCGGTAAGAATGAGGTGTGACGCTTCCGCTGAAAGGCCGAGTGAGGCAAAGGCGATTGTCAATTCAGCATTGAGCCCGTGACCAACGATGCGCACTGTGCTTTCCATGCCAAGTTCAAGCGCGCGGGCAAATTCTTCCTGGAATTGGGTGGTCTGGTCCAGCAGGGCTGCATCGATCAATCGGTCGGCAAGCGCCTGATCGTCGGATTGCCCGATATCAGTGCTAAGCATCAGTTCCCGCAGTGCCTGCCGCGTTTCGCGAAGGCGCTCGGACTCTGGAGCCGCAACCGTGTCAACATCGGTCGACAGTTGAAATGCCAATGTGCGTTCGAGCGCGGGATCATCGAAACTGTGCAGCGCATCCAGCAATAATGGATCAGATGTTGTGCGACGTGCTATCGCTCGGGCATGCCCAAGGCCTTTGCGCCGGATGATGTCAATAAGATCGCCGGTCTTCAGCACGGGAGAGCGCAGCAGAATGGGCGCAGAAATATCCACATCATCCTCGGCAAGAGCCATGATGAGACGGTGGGGCGCATGGGGTAATTCGGAAAGTACGGCTGCCGCATGCCGGCGCACGCGCGGAGAGGTGAGGGGCAGGAGAGGAACAGCGAGGTCTTCAAGCTGCTGCGCATCGCTTTTTGCCGGTCTTGCGACGCTGCAGAACGCAGTAATGGACGCGGTCAGGAGATCGTCAGCCTTGCTGCCGCCGCTGCGGTCTTCAAGCGCCCGAAACTCAGGATACTTCACGAACAAACTCCAACACTGCACGCAACGCAATAACAGCTTCTAAAATTAGCCGCTAAGCGTTAGCAAGTCGTTAACCATCGACGTGTCTTATTAAATAATGGCGCAAATCACGCGCATACGGCATAAGTACCAATAGGCATCTGCGTAGCATTCGAGTTCAGGAGAGCAACGAACCTTACGGATGGACCAAATGGGATTTGTAATCGCATTTCCGGGAAGCGCCAGAACGCGAAGCAACCGGGATCAGAAGAAACGTCAGGCGACAGCCGAGATCACAATCTTTCCCGGCGTGCGCTATGAACATTATTCAGCCCAGCCGCAAAAACGTGACAAGGCAAAGCTTCGTCGTCAGTTTTTCGACAATTTGCCCCAGCCGGGTTGATTTGAACCTGTTCTTGTAAATGCAGCTATGGAACTATCAGGACTCGCATATCAGGAGTCCCCTATGTTCATCGTTTCCCTTACCTACATCGCGCCGCTAGCCGATCTCGATGCAGCAATGGCAGATCATGTCGCCTTCCTCGAAAAGCACTACGCTACCGGAATGTTTTTAGCCTCGGGCCGGAAAATACCGCGTACCGGCGGCATCATTCTCGCCAAGGCTGAGAGTGAAGCAGTCCTGCGCAAAGTGCTTGAAGAAGACCCGTTTTACACACGCAAGCTCGCCAATATTGACGTGCAGGAGTTCGCGCCGTCAAAAGTGCAGCCGGGGCTTGAGGGATTGCTTTGAATCCCTCTTTCTGGGGGCTTGCAGTAGCACAGTGCGTGGTTCGTCTCGTCGAACCACGCATGTCATTCGTGCCAAGCGGTGGATGCAAATATTACTGCTGAACGCCCGGATAGGCCCAAAGGCCGGATACCCGCATCAGATCCCTGTAAATCACCAGGCGCTCATCGGCTGAAACCTTCGCTGCTTCTTCCACGGAAGGGGCATCCAGAGCCACAACCGGTACGACATTGGCGTCAAGATCATATTGCTTGAGCGCATCTTCCAGCAATGTCCGGGCACGGCGCATGTGGCTTGAACTTGTGACCAGGACGACGCTGTCAGCGCTGTGGCGGTTAAGAAGATTGGCGACATTCAGGACATTGCCCACAGTATCCTTTGACTTGTCTTCAATGAGAATGCGATCGCGGCTGACACCGCGCTCCACCAGCCACTTCATCATGACGTCGCCTTCGGTAACACCGGATTGCGGTTGGCCGCCTGTCACCATGATACGCGCTTCGGGATTAGCCTGCGCAGCTTTCAGCGCTACATCAAGCCGGTCCAGCAAGGGTTTTTCAGCTGTTCCATCCTTGGCCAAAGCATAACCCAAGGTGACGATCATGACTTTACCTGAAAGGATAGGCACATCGGTGTTCGGCTTTTCAGCAATGATCTGTTCGGCACGAACAAAACGCTGGCGATATGCCTCGGCGCGCTCGCGGTCGAGACCGGCCAACGCCTGATGCGCTAGGCTTGCTTCGGTTTCGTCATTGCGTATACGGCCCAGAGCCTCCAGCCATGCCTGTGCATCAAAAGAGGTTGGGTCCTTGGCAAGGATTTCCTCATAGGTCGCACGGGCTCCGTCGAGGTTTTTCTGCAGGATTTGCGATGACGCGACTGCAAATCGGAAATCCAGCCGTTCGGGCGCCAGCTTGGAAGCTTCTGCAAAGGATTGCTCAACCACATCGTAACGGCCATGCAGGGTGATGCCCTTGAAAATCTCGGCTTCGGCCTTTTTCACGTCACCGCCCGACCAGTAATATTGCATGCCGGTATCGACCAAAGTCTTGATCCGCTCGGCGTTTTGCGCGTCATAGGCAAAGGCAAATGAAGTGCTTAGCGTCAGGGCAAGGGTTACAGCAGCAATCTTCTTCATAGTGTCCACTCTCTTTATCGGGTCCGGTTGGTCGTACACATATTCTGTAACAGCGAAGCTACAATCCAAAGAAAATTTGCCTATCCCAGACGCAAAACCGGGTTCTAGAGCAGCGGCGAACAGTTGGCATTTTTCAGGAAGGACGCAACCTGTTCGCCCCATGATTCATCGGGAACGAAACTACGGATAACAACAAAACCCTCATCCATATCGGCTTCGATCAGCACGGAGTTTTCAGCGGCTACGGGCTTGGATTTGTTGAGTTCAATCATTTGCAGAGGTGTTGCAATGACGAGATCCAACTGGTCGGCGATCGCTGTGCGATCGTTGATCGAGTAGATATTTTCGCCTTGGCGATTGTAAACCGAGATCGACCAGTAGGGGAGTGTGCCGATACCAGTTATATGCGCGGGCAGATCTGTAATATCAAAACGGCAGGCGGCGGCTTGAAACAAGGGGTCAAATGCGAGCCGTGCCATACCGGGCTTGGGTTCGCCGGTTGCCGTATGAAACTGCCAATCCTCGCCATAGGCCGAAATACGCGACCAGGCATTTCGATCCGAGTAATAGGGGACGAGCAACACAACGGCGATGTGAATAATACCTGCGCCGACCAGACCGAACAGAAGGGCGCGCAATAGCTTACCCATCGCAACTAATCCTTGTGATTGCCGGGAAGGTCATGTCGACAAGACCGGAATTGCTGCCCACCGGCGTGTCGTACAATGTCATCACCAAGGTCATCCGCCCGCTGCCCGAGGTGGCGAGCCAGTTTTCAGGCTGTGCCTTCGGCGAAACGGAAACGACGAATGCGCCATTCTCACCGCGCAGGATTTGCCGTGAATGCAATGCAGGCAGGCGGCCGGTGCCGGGATCGAGTGGTAATAAGGTGCGATCTGCCGCATAAAGTGTCCAAAAGCGTGAATTCGGGCTATTTCCGCTCAAACTGTAGGTGCATTGGCGGTCAAGCGCTGCGCCCGTATCATCATTGTAAGCGTAAAACGCCAGACCTTCGGCTGAACCCAGCGGAAAAGCGCCTTCGCGAGCTGCGCGTGCCTTGGCATAAGGGTCGGAAAGCGGCGTGCCTGCATCCGGATGGGCAGTCCATTGCCCAATGGCGAGCGCGTTGAAGCCATCGAAACGATTCACCGCATACCAGGCGCTCAGTGTTCCGCCGCCGACGGCAATGACAAGCGCAATAAGGGCGAGGAAGACATTACGAAGCATGAATGATGACTACACGGCGGCGCTGCTGCGTGCAATTAGCGCGCGGAAACTTTTGTAGGAAGCAAAGGCAATTTCAGCTTCGGTGATGTTTTCAGGGCCTGATCAATCTCGCGAAGCACCTGCACGGTCGCATTCGAAAGAACGCGCGGACGCTCGCCAGCCTTGATAATTTCGCTATCGGCATCGGTGGTGCTGTTTTCAGCCACTACGTTTTCCTGCTTGGGCATGGTTGGATCGATGCCGGGAATCGCTTTCAAATCGATATTCTGGTGCGCATAATTCATGAAACGCTGCCACGTCATTGCGGGAAGAATGCCGCCTGTCAGTTCTTTGGTTGGCGTGAAATTATCATTGCCAAACCAAACCGCCGCCGTGAAATTACCGGTGAACCCGACGAACCAGGCATCGCGATAGCTCTGGGTCGTTCCCGTCTTGCCCGCGACACGCGTCATGGGAAGCACGGCGCGCCGTGCTGTACCCCATTCCGGCACCTGCGAGAGCATAATGTTCATGTTATTTGCGGCAGTCTCGGTCAGAACCCGGTGGGGCTTTGGGCCATCCTTGCGCCAGTCCCAAAGCATGTCGCCATTCTGGCTCAATATCTGCGTGAACGCATGGCGCATGCCGACAATGCCACCTGTGGCAAAGACGTTATAGCCCGTGGCTTGATCCATGACTGTCATGCCGGAGGTGCCGAGCACCATGGTCTTATGCGAGCTGATCGGTGATTCAACGCCCATGGCTTTTGCCAATGCGACGATAGGAGCCGTGGTCAAATAATCCTTGGCAAGACGTACGGGCACCGTGTTGATCGATTTGACCAGAGCAGTCGTGAGATCAATCTTGCCCAGATATTTGCGGGAATAATTTTGCGGTGACCAATTGCCCCAAGACACTGCGCCTCCCGAAACGAGCGTTTTCGGAGTCATGCCCTTTTCCATGGCGGCAGCATAGACATAGGGCTTGAAGGACGAGCCCGCCTGCCGCAAGGCGGCGGTGGCGCGATTGAACTGACTGAGGCCATAGTCGCGCCCGCCGACGATCGCCCTTACGGCGCCATTGTTTTCCAGAACAACAATCGCAGCCTGCGCGACGTGATATTCCTTGCCATATTGGCGCAGATGATACTCGGCGGATTCTTCGGCGGCCTTCTGGATGCCGGTATCAAGTGTGGTGCGCACAACCAATGTATGGGTGCTGAAATTCTGCGCGACCTTGCGAACCTCGTCAAAGGCCCAGTCGAGGAAGTAATCCGGGCTTTCCAAACGTCCGCGATCAACCACTGTCGCAGGATTGCGCCGGGCCCCGACGACCTGTCCTTCCGTCATCAGACCACCCTGAACGAGATTACTAAGCACCACGTTCGCACGAGCACGGGCCGCAGGCAGATTGACGTGCGGAGCATATTTTGCCGGTGCCTTGAACAGTCCGGCCAGCATCGCCGCTTCAGCAAGATTCACGTCCTTGACGCTTTTGTTGAAGTAAAATTGCGATGCGGCAGCTATGCCGAATGTGCCACCGCCCATATAAGCGCGGTCGAGGTAGGTCTGAAGAATTTCTTTCTTGCTCAAATTGGCCTCAAGCCAAAGAGCCAGAAAGGCTTCCTTGATCTTTCGATCAAGACTGCGCTCATTGGTCAGAAACAGGTTTTTCGCCAGCTGCTGGGTAATTGTCGACCCGCCTTGCACAACCGAATTGGCGCGCAGATTTTCTGTCATTGCGCGGGAAAGACCAAGAAAATCAATGCCAAAATGGTCAAAGAAGCGCCGGTCTTCCGTGGCAAGGACAGCCTTTATGACGTGATCCGGCAATTCGTCAATCGGAACGGCACTGCGGTGGAGAATCCCGCGCTGGCCGATTTCATTGCCATAACGATCAAGAAAGGTGACGGCGAAATCGTCACGCGTGCGCCAGTTCTTATCAGTTTCGTGAAAGGCAGGTATCGCCAGCGTCAGCATGACCACGGAGCCAGCCGTGCCCCAGGTGAACCCTTCGCTCAAGACTTCAATAATGGCGCGCCGCCAGCCGGAAACATGGAACCGGCGGAAAAATATCGTCAGATCTTCCCAGGTTTCGGCGGCACGGAAGCGCAACTCATAAAGCGTTGAATCGATCCATGCATCAAGCCCTAGCAATGGCGAGACTCTGAAACGTTTACGCTTGTCTGGCTTGGTCTCTTTCATCGAAACTCTGTGCCTGCCCTATATCCACATTCTTATAAAGAATATGGTGTATCCGATTACGCTTAACAGCTTCTGAAGTTCGCTATTTTGAAGCGTTGCCCTGTCATTTCACCCCAGAGGGCAGATTAGCTCTTTTTTATGTCCTGCGACAAGAGAAGCCTGAAAAACTTGCCTTTCGAGCATCGAAATGCCGCTTGAATTTTTCATTTGCAAATGGCTGCTTCTTATGGATTTCTGAGCGCCAGATATACAGGAGCGGGAACATGGCTATTGAACATTGGTTGGCATTTGTCGCAGCATCAGCAATACTTCTTGCTATCCCCGGGCCGACCATTCTTCTGGTAATTTCTTATGCGCTTGGCCATGGGAGGCGCTTTGCAATGGCGACTGTCGCGGGCGTTGCGCTCGGCGATTTCACCGCCATGACTGCTTCCATGCTCGGCCTGGGCGCGCTGCTTGCCGCGTCAGCGACGATTTTCACCGCCTTGAAATGGATCGGCGCGGCCTATCTGATCTATCTCGGCATCAAACTATGGCGTGCGCCCGTGGCGGATGCTGTGACAGGTGAGACGCCAGCAAAAAATGAAAAGGCACTGCGTATATTCCTGCATACCTATGTCGTAACTGCGCTCAACCCGAAAAGCATTATCTTCTTCGTGGCGTTCCTGCCGCAGTTTCTCGATACGACACGGCCGATCCTCACCCAGATGATCATTTTCGAAACAACATTCCTCGTGCTGGCAACATTGAATGCCGGGGCCTATGCATTGATGGCGTCAATGGCACGGCAGACAATTCGCAAGCCTAGCGTCCAGCGCGTAGTCAATCGTACTGGCGGCTCGCTGATGATAGGTGCGGGGTTGCTGGCTGCCACATGGAAAAAGGCAGCATAAGAAAATTTACCTTTATAGGAAAATAGTCCTTGACTGCGTAACGGTCCTGCTGTAGATATTAGTCATCGTCGGAATTGTGACCAAGGCTTCCTCGCCGGTTAGCCGCGATATTTCAGGGATTTTTTATGACTGCTATTTATGCGATGGCCATGCGCCGGCGCAGCGCCTTTGCGTTGTGCCGCGAATACTGCATTGCCCCCCACGAGATTGCACCATTGCTGGGCGTTAACGAACAGCAGTTTCTAAACGGCATTTATCGCGATGGCTATTCGCTTGATGAGATACAGCAGGGTAACAGCCAGTTACGTGCTGCGAGAAAAATCATGGAGCTTTTGCGCAAGGAGCTGGAAACACTGTCCAGTTTTGAAAACGAAATTCCAAGCAAGGCACGGCTCGACGCATTGGCCTTGCTGGCCCGCACTATCGACAAGGTGAGCGACCTTCAAGAGAGGTTTGATGCGGCGAGAGCACAAAGCGCCAGCGGTCTTTCGCCCGACGAGGTCGCGGCGGTTCTAAAACGAATTGATGAGAGGATCGATGAACTTGCCAACATCCGTGCAAGCGAGCTGGTCGAAACAAAATTTAAGCATGCGGGAGATACTGGCGGCCCATCCGGAATGGCTTTTTCAGGGGCGGACAACACAACAGCCGCCGCGAACTGATTGGCATACATGGCTGATCCTTGGCGGGCGAGGCTCCGGCAAGACACGAATGGGGGCGGAATGGGTCAATGGCATGGCCCTTGGGTTTGCGCCCTTTGATACATCGAAATCCATGCATATCGCTCTGGTCGGCGAAACATTGGCCGATGTCCGCGAGGTTATGATCGACGGCCCATCCGGCATCATGTCGGTTTCACGGGCCGAGCGCCCTCGCTTTGAAATGACAAGGCGTCGTCTGCTCTGGAACAGTGGAGCGACGGCGTCGATGTTTTCATCAGAAGACCCTGAAAGCTTGCGCGGACCGCAATTTGATGCTGGCTGGGGCGATGAGTTGGCAAAGTGGAAAAATGTGCAGGCGACATGGGACATGTTGCAGTTCGGGCTGCGTCTTGGCCGAAACCCGAAGCAAGTGATCACAACCACACCGAAGCCGCTGCCTTTGTTAAAGAAGATGCTGGCTGATCCGAGCATTCCGGTGCGCCGCATGAAGATGTGCGAGAATGCGGAGTTTCTCGCTCCCGGTTTTGTCAAACATATTAGCGGGCTTTATGGCGATACCCGCCTTGGCAGACAGGAACTTGATGGCGAACTCATCGAGGAGAGCGAAGGCGCGCTCTGGTCGCGGCTGATGATGGAGGAGGTATTCTGCCCGGACGTGCCGGAATTGAAGCGTATTGTCATTGCCATTGATCCACCCGCAAGCGCCACGAAGAAGTCCGATGCTTGCGGGATCGTAGCCGCGGGGCTTGATGAGAAGGGTATTGGCTGGGTGCTTGCCGATGAAAGCTTCGCACCGGCCAAGCCGCATGAATGGGCGCGGCGAGCTATCGCTTTGTATTACAGGTTGGAAGCTGATCTGTTGATCGCGGAGATCAATCAGGGCGGCGACATGGTGTCGGCGGTGATTGCAGCCGAGGATATGAATGTTCCTGTAAAACCTGTGCGCGCCAATCGCGGCAAGGCGGTGCGTGCCGAGCCGGTTGCCGCGCTCTATGAGCAGAGCAGGGTGCGTCACGCGGCGCGGTTTCCGCTGCTTGAGGATGAAATGTGCGACTTCTCCCACACGGGCCTTTCCAATGGCCGCTCCCCTGA
Source organism: Hyphomicrobiales bacterium (assembly GCA_900471815.1). Lineage (GTDB taxonomy): Bacteria > Pseudomonadota > Alphaproteobacteria > Rhizobiales > Rhizobiaceae > Phyllobacterium > Phyllobacterium ifriqiyense. Next base: position 357,060 of record UICE01000002.1, on the reverse strand, counting down.
CCGCGTGGATGCGCTGGTCTGGGCATTAAGCGATCTGTTCGGCAGGCGCGACAACCGGCCACGAGTGCGAGTGGTCGGCTAACGATAATGCAGTTGTAAACTCCACAACAGAAAGAATTCCATACATGGCAATCAATTGGCCGTGGCGCAAAAACGCTGCGAACGAGAACCCGCATCTGCAGCAAAAGTCGGCACAGGGTTTCGTTGCTCTGCAATTTGACCGGGAAGCCCGCTGGTCGCAAAGCGGCTATGTCGGGCTCTCGCGGCAAGGTTTCATGCGCAATCCGGTCGCCTATCGCTGCATAAGACATTTGGCGGAAGCAGCCGCAGCCGCACCATGGCTGCTTTATGAGGGCAAGGCAGAACATAGCGAGCACCCGCTGCTTGAGCTTTTGGCCAATCCACATCGCGGTACGGATGGAGCAAGCTTCTTTGAGGCGCTTTACGGGCATATTCTTCTGTCGGGGAATGCCTATATCGAGCGCGTGCAAGGCGGCAGGGGAGCAAGCGAACTACATTTGTTGCGCCCGGATCGTGTGCGTGTGCTCGCCGATGACAATGGCTGGCCGGTCGCTCTGGCCTATGGCGCGGGAGCGCAAAAGCGCACAATCCCGCTTGATGAAGGTCGCGGCCTGCATCTGAAACTGTTTCATCCGCTCGATGACCATTACGGCTTTGCTCCACTGGAAGCGGCTTTGATGGCGCTGGATATTCACAATGCTTCCGGTAACTGGAACAAGGCGCTTTTGGACAATTCGGCACGACCTTCCGGTGCGCTGGTCTATGCGCCGGGCGAGACAAGTCACCTCACTGAAGATCAATTTGAGCGGCTCAAAAGCGAACTGGAAGAAGGATATACGGGCGCGGCAAAGGCTGGGCGACCTTTGCTGCTGGAGGGCGGACTTGACTGGAAAAGCATGGGGCTTTCGCCGCTCGACATGGACTTCATTGCGGCGAAGAACACGGCAAGCCGGGATATAGCTTTGGCTTTCGGCATTCCACCCATGCTGCTAGGCATTCCGGGCGACAATACCTATTCCAATTATGCCGAGGCTAATCGCGCCTTCTATCGCCTGACCGTGCTGCCCTTGGTGATACGCACGGCAAAGGCAATGAGTAACTGGCTTGGCCCTGTGTTCGGCAAGGATCTGCGTCTTGAGCCTGATCTTGACCGCATTGATGGTCTGTCTCAGGAGCGCGACGCGCTATGGGCGCGTATCTCCGCTGCTCCATTCCTCAGCGATGAGGAGAAGCGTGAAGCAGTCGGCTACGCGCCGCAATAAAGCGGATAATTTCGCGTAAAATCAAAGACTTAGAGTGTTGTTTTGAATCTGTCAAAACGCAAAACGCTCTAGGAAAATTTGACGGAGAAAATCATGACAAACTGGTCCGATGCCGCCTGGATATTGGCGGCAAAGGCGGCGGGAGCTACTGCAACCGCTTTCGCCCGTCCATATCAGCACCAGAATGCGCCCAAATGGCGATATGGATATAGTCTGGATCAGGCGCGGGAGAATTGATGCCGATAGCTGGCTTTCTCCAGAAATACCGCTGGGGGAAGAGCGCGAGGCCTATCATATAGAAATACTGTTTGAAGAGCGGGCTGTCAGGTCATTTGAAGTGACTGCCAGCAACTGGACTTACAGTGCTTCTGAGCGGCTGAAGGATCTGGGCAATCCGTCCGTCGCTTTTGACTTTAAAGTAGCGATGATTTCCGCCTCAGTCGGGCTTGGTCAGGAGGCCCACTGTAAATTTTCTCCAGTATTTTTTGAACCGACAATTATTTAAAGGAATTTGCTAATGACCAACGAAAAATCATGGTTTGCTTCCAAGACCATCTGGGCATCGATAGTAACAATTGGCTTGTCGTGCTCCGGCTTCTTCAATGGCTCGCTTGAAGGGGCCGATCATGCATCTCTTGCAGAGACGATAGTCCAATTCCTAACCGCCATTAGCGGCGTTGTAGCGCTATTTGGACGCATCAGCGCGACAACTCTCATTTCACGTAAAGAAATATGATGTTAAAAGACGTGAACCTGTGGCATTTGTAGCAGCGAGACACCAACTGTTCATTCATCGTTCAGACAGCAATCGATATTAATGACAACATGATGAAACACTTACTCTTCTCCTTGCCCCTAGCGGGTCTGATCTCGGGCGCCGGCGTCGTCTTCGCCGGTCCTGCTTTAGCTGCGGATTGCTCGTCGGTGGGGCAGCAGGTAGCGGACTCGCAAGGGGGGACCCTTGCGCGTGCAACATCTGTTGTCCAAAACGGCAAAGAGGTCTGCGTAGTGGTGGTTCTGGTTCCCGGTAAGGACGGCGAACGACCGCGGCGTGTGGAAGTTGCTGTTCCAGCAAACTGATCTCATAAGTCCGCGAGGAAATACTGCATGAGAATACTTGTCGTCGAGGATGATCGCGACCTCAACCGTCAGCTCGTGGATGCGCTGACGGAGGCTGGATATGTTGTCGACAAGGCTTTTGACGGCGAAGAAGGGCATTTTCTCGGCGATACCGAACCCTATGACGCTGTTATCCTGGATATCGGCCTACCGCAGATGGATGGGCTGACCGTGCTTGAAAAATGGCGCCAGGATTCCCGTATCATGCCCGTACTTTTGCTGACAGCCCGCGATCGCTGGAGCGATAAGGTGGCAGGGATTGATGCGGGTGCTGACGACTACGTCGCCAAGCCGTTTCACATTGAGGAAGTTCTTGCGCGCTTACGCGCCTTGATCCGCCGCGCGGCGGGACATGCTTCGTCCGAAATTTCCTGCGGTCCGTTGCGTCTGGATACGAAAACGTCAAAAGCCACTGTCAATGGAAACACGCTGAAACTCACTTCCCATGAATTCCGCCTGCTTTCCTATCTCATGCATCATATGGACGAAGTCGTATCGCGAACCGAGCTGGTCGAGCATCTTTACGATCAGGATTTCGACCGGGACTCAAACACTATTGAGGTTTTTGTCGGCCGGTTGCGCAAGAAGATGGGCATGGACCTGATCGAGACCATTCGCGGTATGGGCTATCGTATCAAGTCGCAAGACAGCAAGGCTTAGGATCTTAAGCCTTTTAAAGAGGGTATTGCGTGGCAATCCGGCTGAGAAATTATCTCCCAAGCTTGCGATCTCTGTCGTTCCGCGTCATTTCGCTCTCGACCCTCTGGACCATCATCTCATTCATTGCCATCGCCACTATCATCTCGACGCTCTATGGCGAAGCACGCCTGAAAAGCTTTCAGCAATTGCTTTCAGCCCATCTTTTCAGTGTTATCGCATCAGTCAGTGTCAATGATGGCACGTTGGCAGGACGTCCTGACCCCGGTGAAGTGCGATATTCCAGCCCGCTTTCAGGCTGGTATTGGTCAGTCGAGCCTGCGGCGGATAATTTGAAGGGCTCGCTGCGCTCCGTTTCTCTGGGAGAGCGAAACATTGATTCACCCTCAACTCTCAATGTTCCCTTCGATACATCATTCCAGCGCCAATATACGGAAGCCGGACCGAACGGCCAGCAATTGTCGGTCGTTGAAACCGAAGTGGTGCTTGACGCGGATAATCGGGTCGCACGTTTCAGGGTGATGGGAAATCTGAGCGAAGTCGAGGGAGAAATCGCAGATTTCCGCTATACGTTGTACTTCTATCTCGGCATTTTTGGTCTGGGCGGAACTTTGATCAATGCTGCCGTTATTCTATTCGGGCTTCGCCCACTTGATCGTGTGCGCCGTTCACTGGGCGATATCCGCGAGGGCAAGGTTACGCGTCTTGACGAAGACTTGCCCAACGAGATCGCGCCCCTGGCGCGCGAGATGAATGCGCTGATCGACAATAATCGCCGTATCATGGATCGTTCACGCACGCAGGTCGGCAATCTTGCCCATTCGCTGAAAACGCCTTTATCGGTTCTGGTGAATGAAAGCCGGACAATCGGTGGCACGGAAGGCCGCCTTATCGCCGAACAATCTGCCGCTATGCAAATTCAGGTGCAGCATTATCTCCAACGTGCCCGCGTTGCCGCACAGCGTGATAGTGTTGTCTTCCGCGCTCCCGTAACGCCGATACTGGAGCGGCTGGTGCGCGTTACCGCCAAGCTCAATCCCCACATGGACATCAAGTTCAACAATTACATGGACGATGCAATCTTTGCTGGGGAGCAGGAAGATCTTGAGGAGATCGTCGGCAACTTGATGGAGAATGCTGGAAAGTGGGGCCGCCGGATTATCACCTTGACACTTGCCCGCGTCGAGCAAGGATTTGAGATCAGCGTCGAGGATGACGGGCCGGGTCTTGCTGCCGAGCAGATACAGGACGCGCTGGCACGCGGGAAGCGGCTTGATGAAACAAAGCCGGGCACAGGATTGGGCCTGTCGATTGTGAACGACACTGTGCGCGAATATGGCGGAACCCTAACGCTTGAACGCAGTTCTCTACTCGGCGGGTTACATGCGAGACTGATTTTACCAACGGCTGCGAACTGAATGAAGCTTGCAAGCCGCCATTCAATCAGGTCATAAAGGCCTGAAGATTTATCTGAAAATGAGCTTGTGATGAAATTTCATGTCGCTATTCCCTTTCTCGCAATTGCTGCGCTTGCCGGTTGTTCAACGACATCCGGCGGCAAGGGCGATAGCGCGGTTCTAGGTTCCTGGACCGGCGGCTCGAAACAAGCTGCAAAAACGAGCGTTCTTGCCGCCCTCGGTAATGGACTGGTCGGCAATGCATCGCTCGAACCGGCAGACCGCAAGCAGGCATTGCAGGCTGAGTATCAGACCTTGGAATATTCTCCGGCCGGCAAGGTTGTAGAGTGGAAAAGCAGCAACAATCGTTCTGGCGAGGTTGTGGCGGCTCAGCCGTACCAAGTTGGATCGCAGAACTGCCGCCAATATACCCATACCATCCGTATTGATGGCACGCCGCAATCTGCGCGTGGAACGGCGTGTCGCAATGAGGACGGCAGCTGGACGCGGTTGTGATCGGGATCGCTCCACGAAGTGCATTTGCGGCGAATTGCCCTATCAATAAATTGCGTTTGGATTTTGGATAAGCGAGAGTCTATGTCTCACGCATGATTTTCTGGATTTCTGCCGCATTTCTGACCGTTGTCGCAACGTTGCTGGTGCTTTTGCCGTTAACACGGCGCACCACGGCTTCAGTGTCGGACAATCAATATGATGTTGAGGTCTATCGAGACCAATTGCGTGAACTAGACGCTGACGAAAAGCGTGGCTTGATCGATCCAGTTGCAGGCGAACAGGCACGTGCGGAAATCGGGCGCCGGCTTCTGAAATCCGCCAAGGCCGCCGCAATAGACGGACAGGTGGTTCGCCCAGCCAAGAGCGCCACCCGTGAGTGGATGACACTTATAACGGTTATCGCAATTCCCCTGATTTCATGGGCTGTCTATGCAAGTACGGGTAATCCGGATCTGCCCGGCCAGCCACTGGCGGAAAGGCTTGCGCGCCCTGCCGATCAAAGCACGCCTGACGAGCTGGTTGCCCGAGCAGAAGCGCATTTGAAACTGAACCCTGATGACGGTCAGGGCTGGGAGGTCCTCGCGCCGATTTATACGCGCATGGGCCGCCCTGCAAATGCAGTTGCCGCGTATCAAAATGCAATACGCTTGAATGGCGACAGCGCCGCGCGGCAGCTGGGTCTGGGCCAGGCGCTGGTCGCGGAAGCGGGCGGTAAAATCACGGTCCGCTCCGAAGAAGCATTCAACAAGGCATTGGCGCTGGATCCAAAAGACATGCGCCCGCAATTCTACATCATTGACGGGTGGATGCAGCAAGGCCGCCTGACCGAAGCGCGTGATCTCATCCGCAAGCTGCTGGTGGAGGCGCCACTTGATGTACCATGGCGCGATCAGGCGCAAGCAGCGTTGACCAGGCTGGACACCGAGATCAATGGTGATGCGCCAGATGTCAGCGATGTCGACAAGACCGCGCCGGATGCGGCTCAGGTGCAGGCAATGATGGATGCCGACAGCGAAAGCCGTGCGACAATGATCGAAGGCATGGTTACCAGCCTCGCTGCGAAACTGGAAAAAGCTCCGGACGATGTTGAGGGCTGGGAGAAGCTCGTGCGATCCTATGTCGTTCTTAACCGGCCTAATGATGCCATTGAAGCGTTGGATCGTGCCAAAAAAGCGTTGAGCGCTGAAAAGATGGCCCGTCTTGATGCCGTGGCGGATGATCTCGGTTTAGCTTACGAGCCGGAGAACGATTGATGACGCGCAAGCAAAAAAGACTGACGGTCGTTGGTGGCGGTTTGGCCGTTTTGGGGTTGGCGGCTGCGCTAGTACTCTTTGCTCTGCAACAGAAAATCGCATTCTTCCGCATGCCTTCCGATATTCAAGCTTCCGACATTCAGTCGCAATCGCGATTCCGGCTTGGCGGGTTGGTTGAAAAAGGAACAGTGGTTCGCGGCGAGGGAACCAAGATCAGCTTTTCAGTTACTGATAAGATAAAAAGCATTCCCGTCACCTATGAAGGCATATTGCCGGATCTTTTTCGCGAAGATCAAGGCGTTGTTATCGAGGGTGGCTTTTCACCCACGGGCAAATTTATCGCCGACAGCGTGCTGGCAAAACATGATGAAAACTATATGCCCAAGGAAGTTGCCGATAGCCTGAAGGCCAAAGGTGTCTGGCAGGAAGAGGGCAAGAAGCCATGATTGTCGAACTTGGACATTTCGCGCTGGTACTCGCTCTGGCTTTATCCATCGTTCAATCCGTGCTGCCGATACTGGGCGCGCGTCGCAATGACGACCAGATGATGGCAGTTGCCGTTCCCGCCGCCTTCACTGTACTTGCCCTTGTCGCGATTTCGTTTGCGGCCTTGACAAGCGCCAATGTGCTTTCCGATTTCTCCGTTCAGAATGTGTTTGAGAATTCACATTCGCAAAAGCCACTGCTTTACAAATTTACCGGCGTGTGGGGCAATCACGAAGGTTCAATGCTGCTCTGGGTTTTGATCCTGAGCTTCTTCACCGCGCTCGTCGCCTTCTTTGGCAATAATCTGCCGCCATCGCTGAAAGCCAATGTGCTTGGGGTTCAGGCTTGGGTTGGCACTGCATTTCTTACCTTTATTATCGCCACGTCAAACCCCTTTGCGCGCCTTAACCCGGCACCGGTCGAAGGACGTGATCTTAACCCGATCCTGCAGGATATCGGTCTCGCCATTCATCCGCCGCTACTCTATCTGGGCTATGTCGGATTCTCCGTGTGCTTTTCCTTTGCGGTTGCTGCGCTGATTGATGGCCGGATAGATGCGGCCTGGGCGCGCTGGGTCCGTCCGTGGACGCTCGTGGCCTGGACATTCCTGACAGGCGGCATCGCTATGGGCTCTTACTGGGCCTATTATGAGCTGGGTTGGGGCGGCTGGTGGTTCTGGGACCCGGTTGAAAATGCGTCCTTCATGCCTTGGCTCGCAGGCACCGCTTTGCTGCATTCTGCGCTGGTCATGGAAAAGCGCTCGGCGCTGAAAATCTGGACTGTGCTGCTTGCAATCCTCACATTCTCTTTATCACTACTGGGAACATTCCTCGTCCGCTCCGGCGTACTGACTTCAGTTCATACATTCGCCACCGATCCCGGTCGCGGCCTTTTCATCCTTGCCATACTTGTTATCTTTATCGGCGGGTCCTTGGCGCTCTTTGCGTGGCGTGCCCAAAGTCTGGCACCCGGCGGCCTGTTTCAGCCGATTTCGCGTGAAGGTGCGTTGGTTCTCAACAATCTGTTTTTGACCACGGCTGCAGCGACCGTTCTGATCGGCACGCTTTACCCACTTCTGCTCGAGTTTCTGACGGGCGAAAAAATCTCGGTCGGCGCGCCCTTTTTCAATCTCACCTTTGGCCCGCTGATGATCCCGCTTTTGGCCGCCGTGCCGTTCGGGCCGCTTATGGCGTGGAAGCGCGGCGATCTCCTGGCCGTGGCACAGCGCCTCATGACTGCTTTCCTCGGTGCTTTGCTGGTTGTCGCTGCCGTGCTTTACCAAACTTCGGCGTCCGGCGTTCTGGCGGCTTTCGGCATAGGGCTTGCCGTGTGGCTCATGCTCGGCGCGCTCACAGACCTTGCGCTGAAAGCCGGTATCGGAAAAGCCTCTTTGAAAGTCGCATTTCAGCGCCTCATTGGCCTGCCACGCTCGGTTTTCGGCACCGCGTTTGCTCATCTCGGTCTTGGCGTCACTTTGCTGGGCATTGTTGCAACCACCACCTTCGCAACCGAAAGCGTTCTGGTCATGAAACCGGGTGAAAGCATCCGGGCGGGCGGCTATACGCTGCGTTTCGATCAAATCGAGCCCTTCAAAGGTTCCAATTTCAGCGAAGAGCAAGGCCGGTTTACCGTTTTGAGCGATGAGGGACAGCCGGTAACGTCGCTCATGGCGGCCAAGCGTTTCTTCCCTGTTCGCAATATGCAGACAACCGAGGCCGGTATCCGCACCTTCGCCTTCAGCCAGCTTTACGTGGCTCTGGGTGATGCGGCTGCCGATGGTGGCATCGTCGTGCGGATATGGTGGAAGCCGCTGGTAACATTGATCTGGCTTGGAACCGTGTTTATGATGGCGGGCGGCTGCCTGTCTTTGCTTGACCGCCGGTTGCGTGTCGGTGCACCCGCCAAGGGTAAAGCAGCTCTGATGCAATCCGCAAAAATCCGCGTTGCCCCCGCAAAAAACCGCGTGTCCCAATGAGCCGCACCCGCAACGCAATTGCAACTTTCCTTGTCCTGCTGCTTTGTTTCGGCGCAAGTAGCGCATTTGCGCTTTCCCCCGACGAGATGCTGACAAGCCCGGTCCTTGAAAAACGTGCCCGCACCATTTCTGCGCAGGTGCGCTGCATGGTCTGCCAGAATGAATCCATTGACGATTCCAATGCGGATCTTGCCCGCGATCTGCGCGTCCTGGTGCGCGAGCGGCTTATGGCTGGCGATACTGACCAGCAGGTGCTGGATTTTCTCGTCGCCCGCTATGGCGAATTCGTCCTGCTCAAGCCCCGGCTGCGATTAAGCACGGTCGTGCTCTGGGGTTTTCCAATAGGCGCTTTGCTCATCGGTGCTTTGGCTCTTGTCGTTTCGGCGAGGCGCCGCCGCATTGTTTCAATAGAATCGGGACCTCTTTCCGACGTTGAAAAACAGCAACTCAAAAAACTGGTCGGAACGCTCGATAATTAACAAATTGCGACAAGGTATTATACTTTAGTATGGGTTTACTATACTAAAGTATAATAAAATTTTTCCATAAAACAGAATTTAACACACTGAAAACTAGTTTTTACTCTTGTATTTTGCTTGTTTACACGTTAATCAGCCGTTGATAATCGCGGCAATGATTAAGTTCCGGTCTGGCACATTAGCCTTTCCAAGTAAAAAATATTCCCGCATTTAAATTTTATTGATCCATCACAGTAATAAACTTCTGTGAACGCATTTCTGTAAGCATATCCGATATTTACCTCAGTATTTGCTATATTATTTTTGAGCGAGATTGATATGACCAAAGTCAACGCACCTGTTTCCTCCAGCATGCCTGCTCGTTTTGCCGGTAATTGGCTCGCCGGTTCGGCTGAGAGCCGTTCCGCCCGTCGCCGTCTCAATGCTATCCTGCGTCTTGCTTGCATGGTACTGGGCTTCAAGCGCCGCAAGGGTTTGGGGATGATGGCGGCTGCGCTGGTTGTCTCTCTGGCTTCGCCCGTGCTGGCTCAAACTGTAACTGCCTCTTCTCCGGCTGTGGGCGTGGCCGGTGTGCCGGCGGGGTTTGTCAGGCTAGAAAATGGCTTTGGTTTTGAGGCGCAAGCCCTGAATAAATCATATACATCGTTCACTGTACTCAAAGGAACAGTTGTTACTTCGCCAAACGGCGTGGTTAAGGCTGATGGCGTAGTTGTGCCGCTTAACGTGCCACTCGATAAAGATTACTTTTTCCCACAGGAAAAGGGGGAGTTTTACAAAGGCACTTTCTCTAAAGGACCTGTCGTCATGAAAGCGAGCGGAACTGGTTTTCCTCTCCGGTTTCCTGTCGGTACGGTTTTTCCAGTCGGTACCACATTTCCGAGTGGTGGTGTGTCAAACGCGGTGGTGCCCGGCGTTGCAATAACTGCAGAATTTGTTACACCAGAAAGAACTGATGGTGGCCACACCATATCGTTTCCCACGCCAACCGCACTTCCGGCTATTCCGGAAACTCGCTTTCCGCAGATCAAGATCAACACCGATGCAAACAGTCGGCCAGCGACCACGAGCACGACCGTTCTTGGCGACATCGCCATCGGCACTAATGCAGGGGCAAAAGGTGGCACAACGACGGTTGTTGTGCCCGCAGCAGTAGATGCCACTGCGCCCGCAGCAGCTACTTCTACGCCCACAACAACGGGTGCCACTGCGCCCACAACAACGGGTGCCACTGCGCCCGCAGCAACAGGTGCCGCTGCGCCTACAGTAACGACAATCACTGTATCCGCAATAGCTATCGGCGACAACGCCAAGGCGGCGGGCGCTGGCGGCACTGCAGTGGGCCCGAATTCAAATGCTGGTGTAGGTGGTTCTGCTTTTGGTTCAGGGAGTGATGCAAGTGGACTTAACAGTTCGGCATTAGGTTGGAATGCAAAAGCAGGCAAAGATTCTGCTATACGGTCAAAGCCCAGGGTGACAGTCTCGTCACGCAGGGCGGTCAGATCGGCACGCTGCAAAAAGATGCGCTGCTTTATGATAATAATGCCGGTGCCTATAGCGCCGCGCACGGCGATGCCAAGACCAGCCGGATTGGCAATGTTGCTGCCGGTGTCAGTGATACGGACGCAGTTAACAAGAGCCAGCTTGACACATTGCAACATGCACTGAATTCCGGTTCGACCGGCCTTGTGCAGACCGGCGATGGAGGGAACACACTTGCCATTGGCGGCGATTCGACAGCAAAGGTCTTAGACCTTGGCGGCAAGACGCCCAAGCTTGATGACGAAGGCAAGGTCGTTCGTGATGCAGATGGCAAGCCGATACTGGTTGATGCCGACCGTAGAGTGACCGGTATCAAAGCTGGCACGCATGACAATGATGCGGTCAACAAGGGCCAGCTTGATGTTGTGAATGGCATCCTGGATGATGACGAGATTCAAATGGATACTATTGAATTTGGTCAACCATCCGTTGCGGGTGGAATCTCAGGAATGACGACCCTAAAAAATGTCGCCGGCGGTCTCATCGCAGAAAATTCGCACGACGCTATAAATGGTGGCCAGTTTTATTCCATGGCTAACAGTATGGCGCAAACACTTGGCGGTGGAGTGCAGGTTATGAATGGTATAATCAGCGCACCCCACTTCCTTGTTTATGATTTTCATAGCGAATGGAGTGAGTATATTAAATCATCAGGAAGCGATGGGGAGAAAAAATACATCGGATTTGGTTATAGGGATAATGTAGTTAACAGTGTCGGAGATGCAATTAACGAAATAAATAAAAACAGTGCTACATTCGATTTGCGAATACAGGCAAATCATGAACGCCTGAATGTGTTATACGATACGGCATTGCGTTTAGATAATTCGCAGGCAGCCTATAATGCGTCTCCTGACAAATATAATGCCGAAGCGCATCATCGGAAGTTGCTGGAAGAAGTTGAAGCGCAGAAGAATGGATTTTCCTCTGTACAAAATATATCTGACGCAAATTCCGTCCCCTCGCACAGTACGGGCAGATCGGGAGCGGCATCAATTATAACGCCGGTGACAAATGGAGATTCAGTAGCGGGTAATCAGACAACTGTCGAAGTGCAGGATATGGTCCCGCCGCAGAATTCAACTGCAGCACCGGTTGCGACTGGTTCACCTGAGACTTCTTTACCCGTTGCGAAGAAAGATAATAAAATTGTCGCTCTAGCTAATGGTGTTGTTGAACAAGGTTCACAAGATGCCGTAAATGGTGGGCAACTTCATGCTGTCGATGCAAAGGTCGACAAGCTTTCTGATCGCGCTGTGACTTATGCTACTGTTGGCGACGCGAAGGCAAATACCGTCAAGCTGCAGGGCGGTGATCCGAGCATGCCTGTTGTCATCAGCAATCTTTCCGCTGGTACCAACGATTTGGATGCGGTGAACGTCAAGCAGTTGAAGGGCCAAGCGGATGAAATAGCGACGAAGAGCCAGCAAGCGGCTAAGAGCTACTCTGATGAGGTTGGCGACAAATCCGTAGCAAAAGCCAATAGCTATTCCGATGACGCGGCAGCCAAAAGTAAGTTGGCAGCGAAGAGCTATACGGATAATGCTAAGAAGGAGGCGATTGATACTGCTAATACCTATACGGATGAAATAATTGGCGGCACTGATGGACAAGGCGGAGTTAGAGGTGATCTTGCAAAGATGGAAACCAAAATGGCTAATGGCTTCAATCATTTAAGTTCAGAAATATCCTCAGTTCGTTCCGAGGCGCGTCAGGCGGCAGCAATTGGATTGGCTGCATCATCGTTGCGCTTTGACAGCACGCCGGGCAAAGTGAGTGTTGCTGTGGGCGGTGGTATGTGGCGAGATCAGGGCGCTTTTGCCTTTGGTGCTGGCTATACAAGCGAAACGGGTAAGGTTCGCGCCAATATTACCGGCGTAACCAGCGGCGGAGAGGTCGGTGTGGGTGCCGGTCTAAGCTTCACTCTTAATTGAGATAGGGTGTGAAATTGTTAAACATCAAAAAGGCCGCCATTTTCGGCCTTTTTCTTGGTGCCAGCATTCCAGCTGGTGCTCAGGAGGCCCAAGTCCCTCAATATCATTTGAAACCCTCTGACGTTTCTGTGCCAGAGGGGGCGGAGCTTGGCAAATATCGCAGATCCATCCAGCCTTTTGGCAACTGGGACCTCATTTGCGACGAAGATTTGAAGGCGATGAAAAAAGTCTGCAACGTGACACAGACTATTCTCGATGGCGAAAGCAACTTTGTATTTAGTTGGTCGCTGGCTGCCGACGATAAGGGCAATCCTGCCATGATCATGCGCGTGCCTGCTACGGTAGGCGAAGGCAAGGAGATTACCCTTGCATTTCCTTCGCGCAAAGAAAAAGTTTCCATGACGGTCAGGGGATGCACCCCCACAAATTGCCTTGCCTATCTTCCAGTGGGGCCAGTTCTGCGGCAGGAAATAAGCAAAGGCGGCGCAGCGCGCATTTCGTTTAAAACTGATGCGACGGCGGTAGACCTTCAACTGCCTTTAGATGGTCTCGGGAAGGCATTGGGTGCGATTTGAGGCGGCTCTAATATACCCGTCACGTGGTTTAGACGAAATATAACTGTCCATGATTTGTGGCAGTCACTTCATGCTGTGAACCAAAACAGCTATAGGCTTTGCGCTATATAAAGCACCGAATAAGGGCACGGACCGGCGTTTCCACCGGGCAAACCTTAAATATTTGTCATGTTGCGGAAATGGTGGGGTAACCTTCTTATATGTATCACTGATGGTACGAACGATCATTAGCCGATCGCATTGCCTAAGGAGAACATCCCGATGTCTAACAATATCAAATCTTCCCGTTACCGTAAGGGTATTGCCGCGGCCCTACTGTCGTCGGCATTGGTCGGTGGCTTTTTGGCGACGGGCCCGCTCAGCGCTATTGTCCCGGCGCAGGCCGAAGCAGTTCGTGTTGAAACTGCCCAGCAGCCGGGTTTTGCTGACGTCGTCGAAAAGGTCAGCCCCGCAGTTGTCAGTGTTCGGGTGAAAAGCGCCGTGAAGGAAACTGCCGATAATGGCAATGGTTTCCCGGGCATGGATCAACTCCCGGATGACCACCCGCTCAAGCGCTTCTTTTACGAATTTGGCGGCCAAGACCAAGATGGTCGTCGCGGCATGGAGCCACGCAAATCCCCGCGTGAGCAGAATCGCCCTGAACGGGTCCGCCCAACAGCGCAGGGATCCGGTTTCTTCATTTCCGAAGATGGCTATCTCGTCACCAATAATCACGTCGTTGAAGACGGCTCTGCCTATAGTGTCGTCCTTGATGACGGCACCGAGCTTGATGCGAAGCTGATAGGTAAGGACAAGCGGACCGATCTGGCCGTGCTTAAGGTCGATGACAAGCGCAAGTTCACCTATGTCAATTTCGGCGATGACAACAAAGTTCGCGTTGGCGAATGGGTTGTTGCAGTGGGTAATCCATTCGGTCTCGGCGGAACTGTAACAGCGGGTATCGTCTCGGCTCGTGGCCGCGATATTGGCGCTGGACCTTATGATGACTTCCTGCAGATTGATGCGGCGGTTAATAAAGGGAATTCTGGTGGCCCGGCTTTCAACCTGAATGGTGAAGTGGTGGGTATCAATACAGCTATTTTCTCACCTTCTGGTGGCAGCGTAGGCATTGCCTTTGCTATCCCCGCACAGACTGCAAAGCAGGTCGTAGATCAACTGATCAAGAACGGTACAGTCTCGCGCGGCTGGATTGGCGTACAGATTCAGCCCGTCAGCAAGGAAATCGCCGAATCTCTTGGTCTTGCCGAAGAGAAGGGAGCGCTCGTTGCTGATCCGCAAGCGAACGGCCCTGCGGCAAAAGCCGGTATCGTGGCCGGTGACGTGATCACGGCTGTCAATGGCGACAAGGTCAGTGATCCGCGCGATCTGGCGAAAAAGATTGCGGCTGTCGTGCCTGGCAAGGATGTTGATCTGACCGTCTGGCATAAGGGCGAGGCCAAGTCCGTCAAAGTGTCGATCAAGGAAATGCCCGGTGATGAGAAGCTTGCTTCGGCAACACCACAGCAGGAAGACGAGCAAAAGTCATCCGCTCTTGATGACTATGGCCTGACTGTCATGCCCGCTGATGACGGCCAGGGTGTTGTTGTCACGGATGTTGATCGTCAGGGCGATGCTGCAGACAAGGGTATCAGCACAGGCGACATTATCGTCTCAGTCAACAACCAGCCGGTCAAGAGCGGCGGCGATATAGATGCGGCAATCGCAGATGCCACGAAAAGCGGCCGTAAAGCTGTGCTTTTGCAAGTGCAGACAAAGGACCAATCGCGGTTCGTCGCCCTACCTATCAGCCAAGGCTGACAGGTGGGAAGGAAATGCTGCGGCGCTGGACCCCACCCGTAAGCGCTGACGCATGGGCAACAGGTCTCTTCAACCTGTTGCCCCTTTTCTTTCTGGTTTCATCGAAGCAATCCGATTAGAGTAAGATCATGAAAATACTCGTTATTGAAGATGATCGCGAAGCTGCCCGCTATTTGGAAAAGGCCTTCAACGAGGCCGGACATTCCGCTGATATTGCAGGTGACGGAGAGACAGGCTATGCGCTCGCCGAACAGGGGGCGTATGATGCTCTTGTCGTTGACCGCATGCTGCCGCGCCGCGATGGGCTTTCCGTGGTGGCCGCACTGCGCGCCCAGGGAAACGATACGCCAGCGCTGATCCTTTCCGCTTTGGGACAGGTTGATGATCGCGTCACGGGCTTGCGGGCGGGCGGAGATGACTATCTCACCAAGCCCTATGCTTTTTCGGAATTGCTTGCCCGAATTGAAGTCCTGCAGCGGCGCTCCAGCCCAAAGGAAGCCGAGACTGTCTATCGCGTCGGTGATCTTGAACTGGACAGACTATCGCATACGGCAAAAAGGGCAGGGCAGACTATTATTTTGCAACCGCGCGAGTTTCGTCTGCTGGAATATCTCATGCGCAATTCCGGTCAGGTTGTCACCCGCACCATGTTGCTTGAGCATGTTTGGGATTATCATTTCGATCCCCAGACCAATGTGATCGATGTTCATGTGTCGCGCTTGCGTGGCAAGATCGAAAAAGGATTCGACACGCCCTTGCTGCACACGGTGCGTGGAGCCGGGTATATGTTAAAAGCCAGCCTCACTGAAGCTACAGCCGGAAGCCATGGATGAGCCGCTTTCGCTCCATGCTGAAAATGACAGCGGTGAGGCTGTCGGCACTCTACCTTCTACTCTTTACAATCTGCGCCCTTGGGCTGGTTTTCTATATGACCAGCTCCTCTGTGAAGCTGCTTACCAGTCAAACGGAAACAGCAATTAATGAGGAGGTCGAAGGGATTGGGCGAGCCTATCAGCGGGGCGGTATAGCCAGTCTCGTACGTGCGATTGATCGTCGGGGCCGTCAGCCGGGTGCTTTTCTCTATCTCGTGGCGGATCCGGCAGGACGCATTGTTGCCGGCAATGTGCAAAGTATCGAAGTTGGCGTCTTGCAAACCGATGGCTGGATATCGCGCCCCATAAGTTACGAGCGCTATACTGAGGGAACTGACCCGCAAACCCATACTGCAATAGCCCGCGTCATTGTATTGCCGAATGGAATTCGCGTTATGGTGGGGCGTGATCTCGGCGAGCCGGAGCAAGTGCGCCTTGTGGTAAGACGGGCGCTTTTCGCCGCGCTGGGTACGATGGGCATAGGCGCATGCCTGATCTGGTTCTTTGTTGGCCGGCGCGCGCTGCACCGGATAGATGAAGTTTCGGTCGCTTCCCAACGCATCATGGGCGGCGATCTTGCGGGGCGGCTTCCGGTCAATGGTTCGGGAGACGAATTTGACCGCCTGTCCGAAAATCTCAATGGAATGCTGGCGCGCATACAGGAATTGAATGAAGGCGTCCGGCATGTCTCCGATAATATCGCCCATGACCTGAAGACGCCGCTGACGCGAATGCGAAACCGTGCTGAATCGGCTCTTTCCAACGCGAAAACCACGAAGGCCTATCGCGCTGCTATTGAGGACATGATAGCGGACTCCGATCTTCTGATCCGCACATTCAATGCCATTTTGATGATATCGCGTCTTGAGTCCGGTTACTCCAGCGAGACGATGGAGCCTTTGCCGCTGTCAGTGATCGTAGAAGACGTTTTTGAGCTTTACGAGCCGCTGGCCGAAGAGGCAGGAATTACCTTGTCTCTCGGTGCGATGGACGCAACGCCGGTCAAAGCCAATCGTGAGCTTATCGGGCAGACGATTTCAAACCTTGTGGACAACGCCATCAAATATGCGACCGGAGATAAGCCGGTCGAAGTGAGGCTCTCGGTCGAAAAGCACGATCGGGGGACCGCGATTGTCGTGAGCGATAATGGTCCGGGCATTCCCCCAGATCAGGTTGAACGCGCTACAGAGCGGTTTGTGCGCCTGGAGGAAAGCCGATCTCAACCGGGCTCGGGACTTGGACTAAGCCTTGCCAAGGCGGTTATGAAATTGCACGGTGGTACATTGGAACTGCACGACAATGCGCCGGGCCTGCGTGCGGTGCTGGCGTTTCCAACGGGAGGGGATAATGGATGATTTTGAAAGATGCGGGCACTGCTGAAGAGCCGTTCTTTGATAGAAAACTTCGTGAACTGGCGCCACTCGACAAAAAGCAGGCTGCAGCATTTCTACTGGAGTTTGTGGAAAGTGCCGATGAAAAAACATGTAAGGCCGCCTCTGCTTTAAAGAAAAACAAGAAAGCAGCGGCTTTTTTATCATCGGTCCTCGATCTCTCGCCCTATTTGCGCAACGCTCTTTTGCGCTTGCCAGCAATAATTGACCCTCTTTTCGATCGTCCACTCGATGTTCGCCTGCAGGAACTCATGCAGGAAATTGCGAGGGTCACCGAAGTAGAAAATGCTACCGAAACGTCAATCATGACGGCTCTTCGTCAAAAGAAACTTGAGGGGCACCTTTTAATCGCTTTGGGTGATCTGTCTGGTCAGTTCGACACCAAAGACACGACACTTTTTCTTTCTCAACTGGCCCAAGCTTGTGTCGAAGCCGCAGTGCGTTTTCTTCTGCGGGACGCGCATCATGCGGGCAAGCTAAAGCTGCCGGATGTTCAACATCCAGATAAAAATTGTGGCTGGATCATTCTGGCTATGGGCAAATTTGGCGCATTCGAGCTGAATTATTCGTCTGACATTGATCTGATCGTTTTCATCGACGAGCAAAGCCCCGCAATTACCGACCCTTATGAATGTGTCGAAACTTTCTCACGCTTGACGCGGCGGCTGGTGCGGATCCTGCAGGATCGCACTGCAGACGGCTATGTCTTCCGCACCGATTTGCGCCTGCGACCCGATCCAGGTTCAACGCCGCTGGCTATCCCTGTTGGTGCAGCGCTGAATTATTATGAGGGGCGGGGCCAGAATTGGGAGCGAGCCGCCATGATCAAAGCGCGCCCTGTGGCCGGAGATATTGAGGTTGGCAAGCAGGTCCTGGCGGAACTTGCTCCTTATGTCTGGCGCAAATATCTCGATTACGCTGCCATTGCCGATGTTCATTCTATCAAACGGCAGATCCATGCCCATAAGGGTCATGGCGAAGTCGCGGTGCGCGGTCACAATGTGAAGCTTGGTCGCGGCGGTATACGTGAGATCGAGTTTTTCGTGCAAACCCAACAATTAATTGCGGGCGGGCGATTTCCTCAGCTTCGAGGCTCGAGCACTGTGGCTATGCTTGGCGCATTGCAGGGCTTGGGCTGGATCAATGCTGAAGCACGCGCCACGCTGGCACAGAAATATGGCTTCCTTCGCGATGTCGAGCATCGCATCCAAATGATCGCCGACGAACAGACGCATATATTGCCCGAAGATGACGAAAACTTCCGGCGCGTCGCCTATATGATGGGCTACCGGGACACGGACACATTTACTGAAGATTTTCGAAAAACTCTTAAAACCGTCGAAACGCATTATGCAGCTTTGTTTGAGCAGGCGCAGGATTTGGCCGGGGAGGCCGGAAATCTTGTGTTTACCGGTGATGTCGACGATCCAGACACTCTGGAAACCTTGGCCAATTTCGGCTTTGAGCGGCCAGGCGATATTTGCCGTGTCATCCGCACCTGGCATTTCGGGCGCTATCGTGCCACGCAGTCAGCAGAGTCACGGGAGAGGCTGACCGAGCTGACACCGGTCTTGCTCAAGGCATTTGGGGCAACGAGCCGTGCTGATGAAGCGCTGATGCGTTTTGACGAAATGATCAAGGGGTTGCCAGCCGGCATCCAGCTCTTCAGCCTGCTTCAATCCAATCCGCGCTTGCTCGATCTGCTGGTTCTGATCATGGGCGCTGCACCGCGGCTGGCGGATATCATCACGCGTAAGCCGCATATTTTCGACGGCATGCTTGATCCCGCGATTTTTGCCGATGTTCCGACGCGAGCCTATCTTGCGGAACGATTGACGAGTTTTCTCGGCCCTTCAAAGGTCTATGAGGATGTACTGGACAGGCTGCGCATCTTTGCAGCAGAACATCGTTTTCTGATCGGAATAAGATTGCTCACTGGTGCCATCGACGGCGCACGTGCGGGCAAAGCTTTTTCCGATCTGGCTGATCTGGTTATTGATAGCGCGCTCCACGCCGTGATTGACGAGTTCAAAAGCAAACATGGCGAGATCGGCGGCGGACGCATCGCCATTCTGGGCATGGGCAAGCTTGGCAGCCGCGAATTGACCGCAGGCTCGGATATAGATCTCATTCTGCTTTACGATCATGATGTGGATGCCGATGAATCAGATGGTGCAAAGCCCCTGGCATCTTCGCAATATTACATGCGGCTGACGCAACGTTTGATTGCCGCATTATCTGCTCCAACGGCCGAGGGCGTTCTTTACGAAGTTGATTTCCGCCTGCGACCGTCTGGCAATAAGGGCCCCGTTGCCACTCACATAGACTCGTTCCGCAAATATCAGCGGACCGAAGCATGGACCTGGGAACATATGGCTCTTAGCCGAGCGCGCCCTGTTGCTGGTGATCCCACTTTTTTCACCGAGATCGAAAAAGACATTTCAGAAATTTTGGCACTTCCCCGCGATAGCTCCAAAATCGCCAAGGATGTTGCCGAGATGCGGGCCATGATCGAAGCAGAAAAGCCGCCCCGTGACGACTGGGATTTGAAGCTGGTTCGAGGTGGCATTATCGATCTGGAATTTATCGCGCAATTTGCTGTACTGACCGGCAATGTAAAAGGCCCGGTCATCGCGCAGTCGACTGCGGAGGTGCTGGGTAAGATCAGCCCGGCTTTGGCTGAGCCTGCAACTGTCGACAACCTGATTGAAGCGGCAAATCTCTATACGGGTGTGACCCAGCTCATTCGCCTTTGCCTGAATGGTGATGTGAAGCGTGAAGACTTTCCGCCAGGACTGGTGGAGCAGCTTTGCCGATCCTGCGATCTACCGGATTTGCAGCGCTTGGAAAGCCAGTTGCAAGACAGTGCAAAATCGGTGCGGAAGATTTTTGACGGCATTATGGGTGAAGCGCGTAAGCGATCCAGGCAGGTTTAGCGTCTTCGTCTTACGCTGCCTCGGCAATATTACGCGTTGGTATACGCACGGACACAATTGTTCCGACGCCTTCCTGTGAGCGGATTTTCAGCGCGCCGCCATGCAACTGTGTCAGCGAGCGCGAAATGGCGAGGCCGAGTCCAGAGCCTGCATGGGATTTGGTGAATTGGTTTTCCACCTGCTCGAACGGCTGGCCGATCTTCTTCATGGCGGATTTCGGAATACCGCAACCTGTATCCTCAATGGTTAAAACCAGTGCCCCGGAAACCTTGCGGGCGCGCACGGAGATGCGCCCGCCCGTGCTGGTGAATTTCACCGCATTGGAGAGCAGGTTGATCAGGATTTGCTTGATGGCGCGGCGGTCAGCATCAAGTGTGACGCATTCGTCGATGCGTGTCTCCACCTTCACATTTTTTGCCTGCGCTTGCAGTGAAACAACGCGTACCGTCTCGCGGATAAGCGGGCAGAGATCGATTTCCTCACGGTCGAGTGTAAAGTGCCCGGCTTCGATCTTCGACATATCCAGAATATCGTTGATGACGTTCAGCAGATAATTGCCGCTGGTGTGGATATCCTGAACATATTCGACATAGCGGTCTGATCCCAGCGCTCCAAATGTTCCCGTATGCATGATTTCGGAGAAACCGATAATGGCATTCAGCGGGGTGCGAAGTTCGTGAGACATATTGGCGAGAAATTCGGATTTCGCGCGGTTGGCAGCCTCGGCCCGTTCCTTCTCCACGGCATATTTGCTGTTGAGTTCGGTCAGTTCCAGCGTGCGTTCCACTTCCGATTTACGCGCAAGGCTTAAATCGTGGATCGTGGCCATCAAACGTCGTTCGCTGTCGATCAAGCGCTCTTCATGGACCTTCAGCTGAGTAATATCGGTGCCGACGGAAACCAGTCCCCCATCCTGCGTGCGGCGCTCATTGACCTGCAGCCAGCGCCCATCCGCAAGTTGCCGCTCATAGGTAAGCGCGCCATTACGGCCATGTTCATTCGCCATACGCTTTTCAGATGCGACGGCGCGAATACGGGGTTCCAGTTCCTCTCGGCTGATACCAGGCAAGAGGCATTCATTGGCGAGACCTGAATATTCATTGAACTTGCCGTTCGACATGACAAGCCGGTTTTCGGCATCCCACAGCACGAAGGTTTCGGAGATGCTTTCAATTGCTTCGCGAATGCGTTGATCCGCTTGGGCAGTTGCCTGAACAAAGCGGTGCTGTTCGCTGACATCGACAGCTACGCCCACCAGATGAAGATCACCGAGATTGTCAGTGTCGGCAACCTGAGCGCGAACGCGCATCCAGACCCAGTGACCCTCTGCATGCCGCATGCGGAAAACCCGGTCCATCTGGGTAATTTCCGCCGCTGCAACCTGTGCCGCGACGCTGTAGAGCTTGTCATCGTCCGGGTGAATGATTGCCGAAATGTCTCCGAGCGACAGAATGGAATCATAGGCCTCATAGCCCAGCATCTCATACATGGAGCGCGACCAGTACACGCGCCCTCGCGCCATATCCCAGTCCCACAAGCCGCTGCGTCCGCGTGCAAGCGCCGTGTCGACCCGCGCTTGCGCGTGTTGATAAAGCGCGTCGGCGTCCTGTGCCCGTGCCGATTGGCTGAAATATGCGTAGAGCACGATCAGCATGATGGTTGCCGTGCCTGCAAACATGGTGACATTCATGGAAACAGTGCTGCGCCATTCGGCGAAAATCGCTTCAACAGGATGCGCAGCCAAAACTGAATAGGCATTGTTTCCGGAGCGGGAAAAGGCGGCGAGGGAGGGCGTGCCTTCAACCTTCACCGGCATGACGCCCGCTCTTGCCCCAAAGAGGAAGAGCGGCTGCCCTTCTGTTATGAATGTTTCAAGGTTCCTGTTACGCCAGTGGTCGCCGCCGTCCGAAGCGGCAACGATATTGGCTTCCGGCGTCGCGATGGCAAACCACATTCCATCCGGGATAAGGTCGTTGGTACGCATATCGCTCAGTATATTCTGCAGGTCGCCCGTGCTGAGCGTCTCGCCCTTGTTCATCCGGTTATCGATGACACTGGCGACATGGCTGGCGGCAATTGACAATGTCGCGCGAGCCGTGCGCTCCGCATCGTCACGCCACGCCAGCAATGACATGGAACGGACGATCGCAAGTACAACAAGAAAAATAATGATGAGTGGTGGAATGGCGCGGCGCAGATAGGGCTCAGCTGCAAGGAGCTTACCATAGGCAGGGTCAGCGAGAAGTTTTATGTGCCCTGAAAGCTTGTTCGAGGACTGCACCCCAGACTTGCTTCCGGCATAATTCTTCCCCGTCGGCGCGCGATACGCGTCCGCATTTGCCATCGAATGGCCCCCTCATTTGCCTTTATATTCAGTGATTTGCTTCGACACGCCGCACATTCGAAGCACCCGTAGTGAATCAAAACTGATTCCGCGTGTCTAGTCCCTTTGTTAAATATTTATCAACACTTGTGGCAGCCGGAATCACAATCAAAAGAAGAGCTTATAAGCCTTTGATAAGACTCAAATTCCCTCCGGAGATTGTCCGGAGGGAATAAGGTGGTGGGCCGGTGGATAAGTTTTTCGCAACCGTTTAGGCCAGCGTGCGCTCGACAATATCGCGCACATCCGTCGAAAGACCGGCAACAGAGGCGATGCTGGCGAGGGCTTCCCGAGCGTGTTCGCGGCGTTCCGGTTCGAAGGACCGCCATGAACGCATCGCAGTCAAAAGCCGGGCTGCAAGCTGGGCATTTTTCTTGTCGATTGTCAGGATTGTCTCTGCAAAAAACTGGTAGCCTTTGCCATCTGCACGGTTGAACCCTGTCTGGTTACCGCTCGAAAATGCGCCGATCAGCGAGCGTGTGCGGTTAGGGTTGTCGAGCGAAAAGAGCTGGTGCTTCATCAGTTCATTGACTTTGCCGAGCGCGCTTTCACCCGGTTGCATAGCCTGCACAACAAACCACTTATCCATCACCAGCGCATCATTTCCATATCGCGCTTCAAAGGCTTGCAAAGCGTCGTTGGTCGCAGTGCTTGTGCCAAAGCGCTGGACGAGAACGTTGAGCGCCGCAGCGCGGTCAGTCATATTGTTTGCTTGTTTAAACTGTTTGGATGCACGCTTCGGGTTACCATCGGCAACACTTAAATAATCCAACAGGACATTGCGCAAGGAACGGCGACCCGCACCTGCCGCATCCGGATTGAACGCGCCGTGATGTTCCAGCTCATTATAAAGCTGTTCAAACTTCTCCCCATGGGCTTCAGCCACGGCAAGAATAAGTGCATCGCGACTGCCCAAAATGGCTTCCGGGTCAATATTGGCGCCAAGCTCGCGCGCAATATCGCTTTCGGAAGGAACATTGAGACACAGGGCACGGAAGGCTTCGTCCAAGGCATTATTAAAGGCCAGTTCCCCCAGAAGCCGGATCGATGAGCTTTCAATAGTCGCTGGCTTACCGCCTCGAACGCGTTTCGAATTGCTGGTGAGCTTGGAATTGAGCAGTTGCGTCAGAGCCTGCCAACGCGTCACCTCATCGCGGTCATTGCGAGCCAGGAAGGCAAGATCAGAACGTGTCAGCTCGCTGGTCATCGTCACAGGTGCAGAAAAACCGCGCAGCAGCGAGGGAACAGGACGCTCTGTAATCCCGGAAAAGGTAAAGCGCTCTTTGCGCTTGCGTAGATGAATAACATCGTCCTTGACCAATCCGCCCTTTGTTGCGCGTGGCCGGATCTCGCGGCCCTTGGTGCCCAACAGTCCAAATTGGATTGGAATGTGCATTGGTTTCTTGGAGGGCTGACCGGGCGTTGGCTTTAAAGATTGTTCTATCTCAATCTCGAAAGTCTTGGTTGCCTGATCGTAATCATAGGTGATTGCAAGATTCGGTGTTCCGGCTTGATCATACCAGAGCGCGAACTGGCTCAAATCTTCCCCCGAAGCGTCTTCAAATACCTTGATAAAGTCTTCGATGGTGGCCGCATCGCCGTCATGGCGTTCGAAATATAGATCCATGCCTTTACGGAAAGTCTCTGCACCAAGGATTGTACGGATCATCCGTACGACTTCCGAGCCTTTTTCATAGACAGTGGACGTGTAGAAATTATTGATCTCACGGAACTGGCGCGGGCGCACCGGATGGGCGAGGGGACCTGCATCTTCGGGAAACTGATGGGCCTTCAGGCCTTTGACTTCGGCAATACGTTTAACGGCGCGCGAGCGCATATCCGCAGAGAATTCATGATCGCGATAGACGGTCAGCCCTTCCTTGAGGCAAAGCTGGAACCAGTCGCGGCAAGTGATTCTGTTTCCTGTCCAATTGTGGAAATATTCATGTGCGATGACAGCTTCAATACCGGCATAATCGACGTCGGTCGCAGTGTCCGGCTCGGCAAGAACATATTTATCGTTGAAGACGTTAAGTCCCTTGTTCTCCATTGCGCCCATATTGAAATCCGAAACGGCAACAATGTTGAACACGTCGAGATCATATTCACGCCCGAATTTTTCCTCGTCCCATGCCATGGAACGCTTCAGCGCATCCATGGCATAAAGCGCACGGCTTTCCTTGCCATGCTCAACATAAATGCCAAGATTGACTGGTCGTCCGGACGCTGTGGTGAATGTGTCGGTTATAACGCCAAGGTCACCCGCAACGAGAGCGAAGAGATAGGCCGGCTTTGGATGCGGATCGTGCCAGATGGCGAAATGGCGGCCGCCGTCAAGCGTGCCTTTTTCACCCGGATTGCCGTTGGACAGCAGCAGTGGAGCTGCGCTTGTCTCGGCTTCGACGCGAACAGTGTAGACTGAAAGCAGATCAGGCCGGTCCAGATAATAGGTAATGCGACGGAAGCCTTCTGCTTCGCATTGCGTGCAGTAGACATTGCTTGAACGATAAAGCCCGGTAAGCTGCCGATTGGCAGTTGGGTTGATTTCGGTTGTAATTTCCAGCGTAAAAGTCTCGGCCTCAGGCAGTCCGCGAATTTCCAGTCTGTCGGGTGTAACCACATAGGTATTATCGCCCAACGCCACGCCATCGATGCAAATGGATTCGAGCTTTAACTCGTCGCCATCCAAAATGAGCGGCGTATCAAGTGCGACGCCTTCCCTGCGCTCGATTTTCAGCGTGGACTTAACGATTGTCCGCTCCGGGTGCAGACGAAAATCGAGATGTGTCTCAGGAATAAGAAAATCGGTTGGCTTATAGTCTTCCAGATGAAAAACCTGGCCGGTATCGGTACGCATAGATAACTGTCCTTCAAAAGCAATTCCAGGAAAAGTGGGAACCGGTTTTCCGTCCGGAGTTGCGTATAATAAAAAGATGGAACGGCACTGGGGCTTCAATGAAGAAACAGACCGTTTCATTGCGGCGGACCCTAACCGTGTTTTGCATCGCGCACAACAAATGCGGATGTTCACCCGATATATGGCGCAAAAACGCAACGTGATTGGTTTTTGTCTGGCGCCGCCTTGGAAACCGTCCTAAAGATATATCAGTTAAATTTCCATACCCTCGCTACAAATGCTCCAGCTCCCAAGGATTATTCCACTGTGTCCACGATAGTTCACCCTAAAGAAGGTGAACCGCTCAATGCGAACACCACCGTTCGCACAATGAATGTCATGCTCGGAATCGGCCTGAAGATCGCATCAGTATGCGTCTTCGTGGGCATGTCGAGCCTTCTTAAAGCCTCCGATGGTATTCCCGCGGGGCAGCTTGTCTTCTTTCGCTCCTTCTTTGCAATCTTTCCGGTCATCGCCTTCATCGCCTGGCAGGGGCAACTTGCTGTGGCGTTCAAAACCAAAGAGCCTTTCAGCCATTTTTGGCGTGGCTTTGTCGGCGTGAGTGCCATGAGTTTGAGCTTTTACGGTCTGACAAAATTGCCCCTGCCGGAAGCAATTGCCATCAGCTACGCGACGCCGCTTCTGACAGTCGTGTGCAGCGCGATCTTTTTGAAAGAAACAGTGCGCCTTTATCGCTGGTCGGCGGTTGGTGTCGGTCTCATTGGCGTACTCATTATTCTTTGGCCGCGCATGTCGTTCTTTACCGGGGAAAGCGAGTTTGGCGGGGATCAAGCCATAGGTGCCTTGGCAACTTTGGGTGGGGCGGGGCTCGCGGCTATCGCCATGTTGCTGGTGCGAAAGCTGGTACAGACAGAGCGAACGCCAACCATTGTTGTCTATTTTTCAATCGCTTCGAGCCTGATTGCTTTGGTTAGCTTTCCATTCGGCTGGGTGTGGCCTACTGGCTTGCAGGCAACTTATCTTATCATGGCGGGAATTGCCGGTGGCGTTGCGCAGATCCTTTTGACCGAGAGCTACCGCCATGCGGATATGTCGGCCATTGCGCCGTTCGAATATACATCAATGCTGCTCGGCCTTGCCATTGGGTATCTTCTGTTCGGCGATATTCCCACTTGGGAAATGATCATCGGCGCAACGATCGTCATCGGCGCTGGTATTTTCATCATCTACCGCGAGCATCGTCTTGGGCTTGCGCGCGCCCGGGCCAAAAAGGCATCGACGCCACAGGGTTGAGTGTCATTCGTCAGGAACGCCTTCACTAAGTGGATGAAGGTTGAATGTTTCTGGCGTTTGCGGTCTGTCATGGGCGCCTATGGCAAAGTCCGGGCGCTCGGAAGGAGCTTGCGGAGCACGGCGCAAACTGCGCCAGAACGCATAGCCGCCATAGGCAGCATAGGTGATTGCCATGGTGACGAAGAAGCCGGATGGACCGTTCATATCCATAAGGCGGCCGGCAATTTGCGGGCCGATCATGCTGCCAATGCCATAAACGATCAGCAGTCCGCTCGAAATCTTTACGAATTCGCTCGGCTCGGCAAAGTCATTGGCATGGGCGACGTTGAGCGAATAGATCGGAAATAGCACGGTCCCGAATGCAAACATCAGCGTGTAGATCACCCATGGGGTGTTGGGTTGGACAAGGATCATCGTAATTGAGATCAGCACGCCGCCAATTCCCGCCACAACCATGACATAACGCCGGTCAACGAAGTCAGATATCCGGCCAATCGGATATTGGAACAATGCGCCACCGATCATCGAACTTGCGATCATGGTTGCTATGCCGAATGTGGAAAGGCCGATATCCCGGCCATAGACCGCCGAAAGAAAGTTCCAAGCCCCGGCAATGATGCCAGCAAGCAAGGAGCCGACCATGGCAGCCGGAGATTTTCGGTAAAGACCGGGCAGATCAAGCGAAACTTGCGTTAGTGGACGAGGGGACTGTGCATTGGATAGGCCCGTGGGGACAAGCGCTGCTGCGTAGATCAGCGCACCGACCATAAAAAGCACATGGGTAGCGGGATTTCCGAAGGGCAGGATATATTGACCCACCAGCAACCCCAGCATGGATACGATCATATAGATGGAAAAAACCATGCCGCGTGTGGCGTTTGTCACGCGCTCATTGAGCCAGCTTTCGATGACCATGTAGCTTCCGGCCAGCGAAAAACCAGCCAGTGCCCGAAATAATGTCCAGGCCCATGGGTCCATGATCAGCCCATGCATCAGCATAGACATGCCCAGCAACGTCAATAGTACCGCAAAAACCCTGACATGGCCGACGCGCCGCACAAGGCGCGGCACAACGATACACCCACCGGTGAAGGCAAGCGCATAGCCCGTGCCCATCCAACCGATTGTCGTGGGCGACCAGCCCTCCATGCCGGCACGCAGCGGCAGAAGAATGCCTGCCAGCCCTCCTGCTGTCAGCATCAAGAACGTGCTGGTCAATAATGCCGTGATGGGCAAGAGCTGGCGAAACATGATGTTATCCTGATTACAATGAACCTTATCGCGCAGCACAGCTTGGTGCGCCGGAAATTACGACACTGCATCTCCGGTTTTGCGGCAGGTTTTAATCGGTAAGGGCACGTAGCCGTAATTTGACGCTGAGGAAATCCCGCCAAGCAAACTTTTTCTGCGCTGAATTGCGCAGCAGATAGGCCGGGTGGAGCGTTGGCATGACGGGAATTTGATTTCCTGACCCTGTCAAATGGGTTTTCCAATTTCCACGAAGGCGTAAAATGCCCTCAGGAGCATTGGTCAATGCCTTTGCCGCAGGACCACCGAGCGCCACAAGTAATTTCGGATTTGCCAGCTCGATTTGCCGCTCGAAAAAGGGGCGGCAAATTTCAGTTTCCAAAGGCGTTGGCGTTCTGTTTCCGGGCGGACGCCATGGAATTGTATTGGCGATATATACGCTTTGCCTGTCGAGACCGATTGCAGCCAACATGCGGTCGAGCAACTGGCCTGAGCGGCCAATGAAGGGTATGCCCTCCAGATCTTCTTCGCGGCCCGGCGCTTCACCGACAAACATGATCGCCGCTTGCGGATTGCCATCGGCAAAGACCAGATTCTTTGCTGTAAATTTAAGATTACAACCATCAAATGCTGCCAGCTGTTCGCGCAGTTCCTCCAATGTCGTCGCGTTCGCCGCCATCTGCCGGGCCATGGCAATCTTGGCATCATCGGGCACGGATGCCTTGCTGAGCGTTGATGGTGCGGAGGCGCTTGCATCGATGGGCGGTTTTAAGCTGGCGGGTGAGGGCGCATTTGAGCGAGTGGCAACGGGAGCCTGCTGAGTCTGTGCCCGCTTGGTATCAACCTGCGAAAACCTGTCGACAGGCGTGTCGACCAGCGGAGTATCGACTCCCGCCTCGGCATAAAAGTGCAA
The DNA here is from genome assembly GCA_900471815.1 of Hyphomicrobiales bacterium. GTDB lineage: Bacteria > Pseudomonadota > Alphaproteobacteria > Rhizobiales > Rhizobiaceae > Phyllobacterium > Phyllobacterium ifriqiyense. Next base: position 328,157 of record UICE01000002.1, on the reverse strand, counting down.
GATTTCGCTTAACGTCGACAATGGATAATCCTTCTCATCCTTGAAGTCGCAAATTGCAGTGTGCATTGCAAGCTCAAGACGTTTAAGAGGAGGGAATGCGTGGGTCCTGCACAAGATAAAATGTACGTTTGGGCGTAAAGTCGGCTATCGGAAAGCCAAAGCTGGCATTCTCGCCGGGATCAATCTTTCCATCGCGGAATATCATCCGGTCATAGGGCTCGAAATCATCGCTGAAACTTGCATAGCCATATGAGTCGATAGCGTCCTTCTTGTCGCCCGGCTGATAGAAGGACAGCCCATCGCCATAGTCGCTTGGCACATTCAATTGCTCCTGCAACTCGAAGCCAAATTCTACCCAAGGGTGACCACTGCCATTGGTTACTTCGACACGCATGTGAAACAGGATGCCGATATCTTCGGCAGGATCTTTAAGATTGGTCTGTTCGGTTCGAATGATCAGGACTGCGGGCGTTGTCGAATGGAACTCTTCGGTCAGGATAATCGGGTCTTGCCTTGTGCCTTTTCCGCTTACACCGATAATCGTAAAGCCTCCCATTTCATCGGAAAAAGTATAGCGGCCTGCACTCCACAATTTTCCAGATTCAGCTTGGGCTGCGATGCTCGCGAAAAACAGAACGCAACCGGTTATCAGGCTTAAAGGCCAGCGCAGACTCATCCACCTCATCCGGCCCTCCCAAGCGGTTGCGTTCAACGTGGTCGGCAATTTGATGCAGGATTATGACGGAAAAGAGCGAGGGTGCAACAGCTGTAAGGAACTAGCAAGCGGCCTCCCCGGTAGATATATTGACGTTTACGTTAAAGTAAGTATAAAAATATGCCAGCTAGTCGTGGAATGAGGGCAATTGGCCGCATCTGATAGGCGCGACTCATTGTGGCAAACAGTTATTGTTGCGCTACAAATCAAAAAAACGACGCGCCACCGGCGCATAAGGGAATTTACTGCAGGAGGAATGCATGAGCGAGACAATTGAACTTCCAGAGCGCGAGAGCATGGAGTTTGATGTCGTGATCGTCGGCGGCGGGCCTTCCGGCCTTTCTGCTGCCATCAGGCTCAAGCAAATCAACCCCGAGCTTTCAGTTGTCGTCCTTGAAAAGGGCGGCGAGGTGGGCGCACACATCCTTTCCGGTGCTGTCGTTGATCCGATCGGTGTCGATAAGCTCTTGCCGGGTTGGCGCGAAGAGGAGGGGCATCCCTTCAAGACGCCTGTGACCGCGGATCATTTTCTTGTGCTCGGACCAGCGGGCTCTGTGCGTTTACCGAATTTCGCCATGCCGCCGCTGATGAACAATCATGGCAATTTCATTGTTTCACTGGGCAATGTGTGCCGTTGGCTTGGCACAAAGGCCGAGGAGCTCGGCGTCGAAATTTACCCGGGCTTTGCCGCAACCGAAGTGCTCTACAATGATAGCGGTGCTGTCATTGGCGTTGCGACGGGCGATATGGGTATTGAAAAAGACGGTTCGCACGGCCCAGCCTATACGCGTGGCATGGAACTGCTGGGCAAGTACACGCTTATTGCTGAAGGCGCGCGGGGCTCTCTTGCCAAACAGCTTATCAACCAGTTCAAGCTCGATGAGGGCAAGGAGCCAGCCAAATACGGTATCGGCTTGAAGGAACTCTGGCAGATTGATCCTGCAAAGCACAAACTTGGACTTGTGCAACATTCATTCGGCTGGCCGCTTGACATGAAAACAGGTGGCGGATCGTTCCTCTATCATTTGGAGGACAACACGGTCGCGGTCGGGTTTGTCATGCATCTCAATTACAAGAACCCCTATCTGTCGCCATTCGAAGAATTTCAGCGTTTCAAAACCCACCCAGCCATTCGTGGTATTTTCGAAGGTGGAAAACGTCTTGGCTATGGTGCGCGTGCGATTACCGAAGGCGGCTGGCAATCTGTACCGAAGCTATCTTTCCCGGGCGGTGCGCTGCTTGGTTGCTCCGCCGGGTTCGTCAATGTTCCGCGTATCAAGGGTTCGCATAATGCAATGCTATCAGGCATGCTTGCCGCAGAACATGTTGCAGAAGCATTGGCGACAGGCCGGGCCAATGATGAACTGATTACTTACGAAAATGCCTGGCGCACCAGCGAAATCGGCAAGGACCTCAAGCGTGTCCGCAACGTCAAGCCGATGTGGTCAAAGCTTGGCACCATTGGCGGCGTCGCCCTCGGTGGTCTCGATATGTGGCTCAATACAATTTTTGGCGGCTGGTCGCCTTTTGGTACCTGGAAACACGGCAAGAATGATGCGGCATCGCTGGAGCCAGCGGCAAATTACAAGCCGATTGCCTATCCGAAGCCAGATGGCGTCCTGACTTTTGATCGTCTTTCCTCAGTATTCCTCTCCAATACAAATCATGAAGAAAACGAACCAGCCCATCTGATCGTCAAGAACATGGCGCTTCAAAAGACTTCCGAGCACGATATTTTTGCCGGACCATCAACACGCTATTGTCCGGCTGGTGTTTATGAGTGGGTTGAGGAACCAACCGGCCCGAAATTCGTGATCAATGCGCAGAACTGCGTTCACTGCAAGACTTGCGATATCAAGGACCCGAACCAGAATATCAATTGGGTACCGCCGCAGGGTGGCGAGGGTCCTGTCTACACGAATATGTAGAACTGCAACGACGCGCTACGGTGATGCTGAAAGCCGCTACTCAGACTTTTCAAGCATCACTGTCTGCTGCTCTGGCTCGTTGCCGTCATCGACACCGGCAATTGAAAAGCGCAGCAGAAGCGGCAGGTGGTCCGAGCCTACAGGTTCAAGAGTTTCGACCTGTGTCGAGACAACCCTGTCTGAGACCAGTATGTGGTCCAGCGGCAGGCCAATCCATTTGGCCGCGCGCGCCAGGGTTCCGTTGACCAGCCAGCTTGGGCGCAAGCCCTCTGCAATGCGTGTCTTGCTATATTGTGTGATGTTTTTTAGCGTTTGGCTCCACGGTACGGCATTAAAATCACCTGAAACAATCAACGGTCCTTCGAGTTTTTCGAAATAGGGCCGGATTTCCTCGACATTCCAGTCCTGCGCGAAAGGCCATGGCCAATCCAGATGCAACGATGCAATTATGGCGCTGCGTCCGCCAAAGTCGATCCTCGCAATAGCGACGAGACTATCAATACAGATCGGAGTTGAGCCCAATGCGAAGGGACGCCGCGAAAGGATCGCTGCGCCTCCTATTGGGCTGCGATTAGAGCAGTAAAACGTATAAGGATAACGCGCTTCTATGGCTTTAAGTCGGGGGCGCCAATTGTCGGAAACCTCCTGCAAGGCAATGACATCGGGCGACTCTCTACCGATCAACCGGAAAACCTCCGCCTGCTGCTCATTGTCATAGCGCAGATTCAGTTGCAGCAGCTTGTACTGCGCAAGGGGTGTGGGCGTAGCCTCTGCGCCGGGGGCGGTCGGCGGTGTCAGTATTGTAGCCAGGGCAGTCATGCTTAAAACGATTGCCATTATTCCTTCGCGCCAAAGACGAAGAAACAGCGCTGGCAATGCAGACAGAGCCATGAGCACGGCAAGATGCATACGAAAATGCGAAAAAGAATCGAGCGCTGGATGTGCAGCACCGAAAAAACCAAGCACCAGAGGTATGGAAAACAGAACCGGTATTAATACGGCTGCGAGCTTGATCCAGGATTGCTTGTTCTTCGTCATCATCATTCCGCATTAACCCGGCAATTGCGACGCAATCAAGATGCGATTTTCGTTGGATAATAACAACCTGAGCACTGCTGACGGCACAAATTATACAACTGTGCGTTCGTTGTCCTCCATCGGGTTTCCAGCCAAATATCGGGTAGTTTTGAGGGCAGAAGCAGTGTGGGCCGAGCGGACCGGCCCATCGGGAAGATGGGCTTCCCGACTGGGCATCAGCCTAAACTGGAGGTAAACTATGCGGTACATGCCGTCTAGCGTTACTCTTACTGTGAAAAAGACCCGGACTAGCTGGTGGCTCAGCATCCGGGTCCATTTCAAATAGTAAGATATAGAGGGGTGGGCGGAAATCCGCTCCTCACTCCGCTTCCAAATATAGCATCATTGGAACTATTTCCAAGCAACTTGTGGTTGGACTTTCGCTCAGCAAACCTATCCATTAGGTCTTGCGATGATGGAGAATTGCCATGGCTGTAAAACGTATTGTTGCAAACCTGCCTGCGGAAGACCCGCAGGCCTTGCGCTCGTTCTACGAAGCTTTGTTCGATCTGCAAGTTGTCATGGATCATGGTTGGATTTTGACTTTTGCCTCGCCGGAAGGAACAAAGCCTCAATTGAGCGTGGCGAGCCAAGGCGGCTCCGGCACGATCGTCCCCCGGATATCAATAGAAGTCGACAATGTGGACAAGATCTACGATCTCGTCAAAGCTGCCGGTCATGAGATCGTTTACCAGATAACTGACGAACCATGGGGTGTTCGCCGCTTCTATGTTCGCGATCCATCCGGCGCGATCATAAATGTGCTGGAGCAGAGCTAGTCCCGCATTCTTCTCTAAAGCAACTTCCTCAGATCGTTGAGCAATCGCCCTTGTTCGCCGGGCGTCAAGACCTGTTCAAGTTCGTCATGCGTACTCACCCATATGGGCATCACGGCAGCGAGCAGATGCAATCCCTTATCCGTCAAAGTCAGGAGGCGGCTCCGCTTGTCGCTTGGGTCGACCATGGTCGTGATCAGACCACGTCTTTCCATTGGCTTTAGCGCGGCAGTAAGTGTCGTGCGGTCCATGGCAAGCAAAGAAGCAACAGAACTGAGATTTGGCGGCTCTGGCCGGTTCAATGACATCAGCAAGGAAAATTGGCCGTTGGTCAGCTCGTGGGGGCGAAGCGCTTCATCGAACATTCGCGCCAAAGAGCGAGCGGCCCGCTGAACGGTCAGGCACATGCAGTGATCACGAACGTGAATAGTGGTTTCGAAAGTAACAGAGATCGTCTTTGACATGATTTATTTATGTTGATATCAACATATTTGTCAACATTCAGATACAGATCTTGGTGGGAGGACTTATCATGAGCGGAAATTTTATCTGGTACGAATTGCTGACGAGCGATACGCAGGCTGCCGAAGCTTTTTATACCCATGTCGTAGGGTGGGGGGCGGAGGATTCTGCCAACTCTCCTGTGAAATATACACTGCTGACCGTCGACAAGGCTCCCGTAGCGGGACTGATGTCGGCAAAGGATGCGAAGGTGGAGGGCGTTCCGCCCATGTGGTCAGGTTACATCATGGTTGATGACGTGGCTGACTATGTGGAGCGTGTGAAGGAGGCCGGCGGCAAAGTTCACACCGATATTATGGAGATTCCTGGCGTGGGGACATTCGCGGTTGTCGCCGACCCGCTGGGCGCTCCCTTCCAGCTATTCAAGCCATCCAAGCAGGCCCCCGATAATTATCCTGCGCCTTTTACAACTGGCACCATTGGCTGGCATGAACTTGTGTCGGGCGATGCTGACAAGGCTTTCACATTCTACTCCACGCTGTTTGGCTGGACCAAGGGTGAAGCCATGGATATGGGGCCAATGGGCACCTATCAGATATTCAATGTCGACGGCCAGATGTATGGCGGCATGATGACCAGCACCGACGCTGCCGATGTAAAGCTCTGGCGGTTCTACTTCATCGTCGACAATATCGACGCAGCGGTCGCGCGCATCAAGGAGAAAGGCGGCCAGGTGACAACCGAGCCCATGGCTGTTCCGGGTGATGCCTGGATCATCGAGGGCCGCGATCCGCAGGGCGCATATTTTGCTCTTACCGGACCGCGTAAATAATCCCTATTGGAAAGCCATCTCGAAGAAGCTGCGCAATTTTCGCGAGTGCAGCTTCTCTGGCGGCATTTCAGCAAGTTTTTCCAGTGCGCGAATACCAATCTGCAAATGCTGAGCGACCTGCCGCTTGTAAAATTCAGTCGCCATGCCCGGAAGCTTCAACTCGCCATGCAATGGCTTGTCCGAAACACAAAGGAGCGTTCCATAAGGCACGCGGAAGCGGAAACCGTTTGCAGCGATTGTGGCGGACTCCATATCGAGCGCTATCGCGCGTGATTGCGAAAGCCGCTTTACCGGGCCGCGCTGGTCACGCAGTTCCCAGTTTCTGTTATCGATTGTGGCAACAGTGCCGGTGCGCATGATCCGCTTCAGATCATAGCCTTCAAGCCCGGTAACTTCCGCCACTGCCTGTTCCAGCGCAACCTGCACCTCAGCCAAAGCAGGGATCGGCACCCATACAGGCAGATCATCGTCGAGAACGTGATCTTCGCGCACATACGCGTGGGCAAGCACATAATCGCCCAAAGCCTGCGTATTGCGCAGACCGGCGCAATGGCCAAGCATAAGCCAGGCATGCGGCCGCAACACAGCAATATGGTCGGTTATGGTCTTGGCGTTGGAGGGACCTACGCCAATATTGACCATGGTAATGCCGGAACCATCCTTGCGCGCCAGATGATAAGCCGGCATTTGCGGTAGCCTGCCGACTGGTACGCCGGATGTGGGGGCCTCATCGCCCGCTTCTGTGATGAGGTTGCCCGGCTCGATAAAACGCTCATATCCGCCGCCGCCAGCCGCCATAAGCCCCCGCGACAAGGCGCAGAACTCATCAATGTAAAACTGGTAATTGGTGAACAGGACATAGTTCTGGAAATGCATCGGGCGCGTGGCCGTATAGTGCGACAAGCGATGTAATGAATAGTCTACGCGCTGCGCGGTAAATGGCGAAAGCGGCATGATACTATCGAGATCATCGGTTTCGTATTCGCCATTGACGATCCGGTCGTCGGTCGCAGCCAAATCCGGCACATCGAACAGATCACGCAACGGCAATAGAAAAGCGTCGGCGACCGAGGAGTCGACATGTGTGCCTTCCAGAAATGCGAAGTGAATAGGAATCGGCGTTGTTGATTCCTGCACGGTAACGGGACGGCCATGGTTGCGGATAAGCAGGCGGATCTGTTCTTCGAGATAATTATCGAAAAGATCCGGCCGGGTTATCGTCGCTGAATATTGCCCAGGTGCCGACACGTGGCCAAAGGCAAGCCGCGAGTCGATCTGCGCATAGCTTGATGTTGAGAGGCTCACCTCAGGATAAAAAGCACGAAAATGCGTTGCATCTCCCGCTTCACCTCTTGCTACACTGTCGAAAGCATCCCGCAAAAATTGGGTATTGCGTTCGTAAAGCGCGCTGAGTGCCTGAACGGCGGCCTTGGCATCTGTAAATTCCTCTGCCTCAACATGGGCTGGCATGCTGATGGAGGCTGTTTTCCTGGTTCCGATTCGTTTGTCCATCACCCAATATAGTGATTCAGTGCGACATTTGAAAAGCGGTCAGCTTAAACTCTTTGCAGGCTGACCAGCAAAACCAAACCTATCCCACCATTTGAGGGCGACCGGCTTTCATAGCTTGCGGCAAAAGCAATGACAGGACCGACAAGAATGGCTGAAAATATCAATGCCCTTAAAAACAGCAGCGAGTAATTGGCAGTTGTATTTAACATGGTCGTTTCCCCGAAAGCGGCTTGGCTAGTAATGTCTGAGAACGACTTTGCTCCGGATTAGCTGAACTGGTGCTGATCTTGTTGTTCATCAACTGTTCAACAAGCGCTGTGCGAGCCCCTTGTGAAAGGACAATGGCTGCCTATGTTTAAAATCCAATCGACCCACTCATGGAGACGGATATGACAAGCCAAACCAAGCCGATCGAGCTTTACTACTGGCCCACACCCAATGGATGGAAAATTTCCATCATGCTTGAAGAGCTCGGTGTTCCTTACGACGTGAAGCTGGTGAATATTGGCAAGGGCGATCAGTTCGAGCCGTCATTTCTGAAAATCGCTCCCAATAATCGCATGCCCGCCATTGTCGATCCGGAAGGGCCTGACGGTCAGCCGATCTCCATTTTTGAATCTGGAGCGATCCTGCAATATCTTGGCCGGAAGTTTGGCAAGCTCTATCCGCAGGACGAACGTAAGCGGGTCGCTGTTGAAGAGTGGCTATTCTGGCAGGTCGGCGGACTCGGTCCCATGGCAGGTCAGGCACATCATTTCCGTAATTATGCGCCCGAAAAGATCGAATATGGCATTAATCGCTACACGAACGAGGTCAATCGACTTTATGGAGTGATGAATCGCCGCCTTGAAGGCAGGGATTTTCTTGCAGACGAATACTCCATTGCTGATATCGCCTCCTATGGCTGGACGATTTCTCACGCCAACCAAGGCCAGGATCTCAATGATTTCCCTAATCTGAAGCGCTGGTTTGAAGCGATCCGCGCGCGTCCGGCGGTCGAGCGTGGCGTAGCCGTTGGTAAGGAAGAGCGCCGTAATCTCGCGGACGATAAGGAAGCTCAAAAGATTCTGTTCGGTCAAACAGCCCGCTAATCGCTGACGATAACAAAAAATAGCCGTAGCTTGCCGTGGCCAAGGAGGCACAAAATAGGCTCTTTTGGGCAGAGAGCCTATTAATTCTGCGCCGACCGTAAAGCCGATGCAACGAGCCCGCAGTCAGACGGTGGGGTACGCCAAGCGGGTGGCCGTAGCCGAGCTGATAAGGCTATAGCCGGGCCGATAAGTCTGCGGCAAAGCTGATAGCTGTGCCAGACTGGTAGCATTAGCCATAATCTGGTTGGCAGGTAAGTCCGAGATCAATTCGTAAGGCTGCGCTAGGCTGGCAGCAGTAGCCGAGCCAATACGGCCGGGCAGCCAATAAGTCCGCGGCCAATAATGCCAGGCAATAAAAAGCAGTCATGGAGGGTATCCATGACTGCTTTGCATTCCTATAATTTTTGCCCGTAACCAGCAATACTGGCTCAGACCCTTGGTTCTGCTTCGGTCAACCGAATAAAATACATCCGGATGAAGCCATCAGCGCTAGCGATGTTTGAAATATCGCTGCACAGCCACCCTGAAACTTTTAACAATTACGCGCTGGGAGGATGCGCGTAAAAATTATGGCCTCGTAGATATCGATCGCAGAATAAAATAATCTTTATAATTGATACTAAAACAGCAACATTTAAAATGTAGCCAATCTATACTTCACTTGGATTTCACGCGCAATTATACCTTAGTCTAAGACTGCCACTTTAATGAATTGGCATTTCAGATGCTGGATGAAAGCGTTTGATGCGCAAATGCTTATAAAGCGGTTGCTTTATAGACGCTGATCGATCGATATCGGAACGGCAGCCAGCCCTGCATCGGTTCATTTCAACCATGATCTGTAAATTTTGCTGGCGCACATTCTAATTGCATGTAGGCTCCAACCGCTTTTCTTTAGAAAAAGGGGGAACCATGCCTTTCAAGAAAATTTTCTATGCGGGTCTGATTACCGCTGCTTTCGGCGCCTCATCGGCTATGGCCGAAGATATCGAGATTGCGGTGGCCGGCCCGATGACCGGCCAACTTGCCAATATTGGCGATCAGTTCAAACAGGGTGCTCAGGCCGCTGCCGACGCGATCAATGAAAAGGGCGGCATTATGGGCCGCAAGATCAAGCTCGTCATGGAGGATGACGTTTGCGATCCAAAGCAGGCCGTTTCCATCGCCAACCGCATTGTCGCTGCCGGTATCAAGTTCGTCGATGGTCATGCTTGCTCGGGTTCGAGCATTCCGGCTTCTTCGGTCTATGCTGAAGCTGGCGTATTGATGATGACGCCCGCTTCGTCAAATCCAGAACTGACCGACGCCGCTGCAAAGAATGGCTGGCCGACGATCATGCGCCTCTACACGCGCGATGATGCGCAGGGCGAATTTGTCGGACCTTGGATTGCCGAGAAGTACAAGGGCAAAAACGTCGTGGTTCTTCACGACAAAGGCGCCTATGGCAAGGGTCTTGCGGATGCCGTCAAGGGCAAGATGAATGAAGCTGGGCTGAAGGAAATTCTTTATGACGGCATCAATGCCGGTGAAAAGGATTATTCTGCGCTTATTACCAAGCTGAAGGATTTGAAGGCCGATTTCGTTTATTTCGGTGGCTATCATCAGGAAGCAGGCCTCATCCTGCGGCAAGCGGCAGACCAGAACTTCAAATTTCAGCTGATGATGGGCGACTCCATCGCATCTCCAGACTTCTGGGCCGTTTCCGGTCCTGCAGCTGAAGGGGTTATCTTCACCTTCCCAGCCAATCCGCAAGTTCGGCCTGAAGCCAAAGCAGCAGTGGAAAAGATCAAGGCTGGCGGTTTTGTACCTGATGGCTTTACGCTGTTTTCCTACGCCGTTATTGAAACTTTCGCACAAGGAATTGAGCGTGCAGGCGGTGATGATCCGGCAAAGGTCGCGGAAATTCTCAAGGACGGCACGCCCGTGAATACCGTCATTGGCCCTGTCGTTTTTGATGAAAAGGGCGATATCAAGGATGCCAAATACGATATTAATATTTGGCATGATGGAGCTTACGCACCCATAAAGGAATAATGCGGGGACCTTGCTCTCAATGAACTGGGTTTAAAAGAATGGGCAGGCAGGTTCTTTACCTTGCCTGCCCCTTTTCAATCCCGGCCCACAGATTACTGACGCGTCAAGCTCTCGCTTTTGCAGATGAGACCACCCATCACGCATCCGGACAGCGAAAGCGTGTCGCCTTTGGCGCTGGCCTTGCCATTATAAGTCTTGCCCTCATCAAGCTTGTTGACGGTGCCTTTATAAGAGCCATCCTTGCCTGCCATGGAGCCGATGGACTTGCCCTTATATTCGCCGGTCATCACTGTACCGCAATATTTGTCCCCGCCGCAGGATGAATACTGGATAATTGTGCCGTTAGGGCGCTTCCAGGAACCAACGATAGGCTCGTCAGCCATTGCTGATCCAGTCATAAGGGCAAAGCTGGCGCAGGCCAGTAAAATTTTGAGCTTCATAATATCCTCCCGGTGAAGCGAACCAGCTCTCCGCCTGTTCGCAATAGTGCTTACGCGCACGTAAAGGTAATTTAAAATGCGAAGGAAGGGAAGTATGTCCAAACGGCAATTTTCTCCGGGGCAATGGCTTTTATAAGAGGGTTTGACTTGGGCTCCGGCGGGCCCCGAAAATCGGAACTCAATATTCCAATCGGATATGTGGTTAGCAAAGGCTTGAAATCGCTCTGGCGCATTTTAGGCGAATTTTTGACAAACGCCCGTATTGCCTGGAGCATTATATTTAACGAATTCCGAAGTTTACCAATTGTTTTTGTTTTGTTTGATCCCGGTTAATCATGCCCTTTAACAGCAATTTCAAGCCTCTCCTTCATTATCGGAAGCATCAAAAGAGCACGCCAAAAACAAACAGGCGGTTCTCAGAAGTCTGACAGGGCTTTCGTTTGACGCATACGAAATAGGTTCAACAGGGGTTTGGTAAAATGGCACGCTTTGATCTTCAAAATCTGGAAAATGGCCACATTGCTGGTGCAGCTCAGACAGATATTCTTTTTGAAATGGGCATCATGTATGCGACCGGTCGCGACTGTTCCGTCGATCTTGTGGCTGCCCATAAATGGTTCAATATCGCTGCAATCAAAGGTTGTGATCGTGCCGCCAAGCTGCGCGCTGAGATCGGGGCAAAAATGCCAAAGGCTGATATCGCCGTTGCTCTTCGCGAAGCGCGCGAATGGATGACCACTCATTAACTTCGTTTGATAAAGCAATAAAAGTATAAAACTTTAATCAAATGCCGTTTATTGGCGATTTTTGTGGAAAATAATCAAAATTAATTAGCGGGCGCTTGGTTCGGTCGAATATTTTGTTCGACTGGTAAAATAAATGGTATATTTCCGACATAGTGCTTTGACAATTTTCAAGCTTTTCGCGTATTGAAGATGCGGTGAAGTGCTACAACCTGCGCGTGTGCGCGATTGATAATGAAGACGGAAAACATATGCTGGACGATTTGGAGAGGTTGTTATCAAGTTTAATTGACGCTCAAACACAACTCATAACGATGTGTGCCAAATCAAAATCTTTTCCTGACAACAATACTTTGCAGAAGATTGCCACACTTGAGCTCAACATTGCGGCTGTAGAAACTGCTATTGCCAACCTGCCAAAACAGTCCGGATAGGTTCGACTCCGGCGCTGCCTCCACGAGGCGGCTATTCATTCGTCTCAAATCGCACCAGCGATGATTTTTCTTTGACTTGCGAGCTTTCCGTTACGATTTCGGCAATTTTGCCGTCATGCGGCGCGGTGATAGTGTGTTCCATCTTCATCGCTTCGAGCACCAGCAATATTTGACCCTTTTTGACCATATCGCCTGCTGAAACGCGCACTGACTTTACCAGGCCGGGCATGGGGGCACTGAGACGGTCTGCAGCATTGCCCGCTGCTTCCGCAAGGAGGAACGGGTCCGTGACGGCAAAGCTTGAAACCGCCCCTTTGGAAAGCACGGCGATGCCATTGGGTATAGCCGCTGTCTTGGCGCGCAGATTGATGCCTTTGCCGGTCACATGCCAGCCACCTGCCTCGCGCCGAACCTTCACTTCAATTTTTCCTGCTGGCCCGGAAAGCACGAAGCGCTCATTGTTGAGTATAGCCACGCCATAACGCACGGGCTTTTCTTCCTCAATGAGTGTTACGGGATAGGCGGGGGAACTGAGATGGCTGTAGCCGCGCAGGGTCGCCCATGGGGCATCCGAGGCTGGCTGTTCCAGTAATCCGCTTGCCGCAATGATTGCCAGTTCTTTTGCACCGGCAGCTGTGGCTGATGGCGCCACGAGGCTGGCAAGATCGCGATCAATAAGGCCGGTATCCACATCACCGCTGCCGAAACCTTCATGACGGATCAGGGCTGCGAGAAAGGCGAGGTTGGTCGTTGTGCCTGCAATCTCGGTTTGCACCAGCGCGCTTTCCATGGCTGCCAATGCTGCTGTCCGGTCGGCTGCGTGGACAACAACCTTTGCAATCATCGGGTCATAAAACGGCGAGATCGTATCGCCTGCGCGCACGCCAGTCTCGATGCGAATATCACCATTGGTCACGTTGTCGGGGAATGCCAGATGGTGCAGCGTGCCGATTGCCGGAAGAAAGCTGCGGGCAGGGTCTTCCGCATAAAGCCGCGCCTCAACGGCATGACCATTCAGTGCGATTTGCTTTTGCGTGAGCGGAAGTTTTTCGCCGGCAGCCACCCGCAATTGCCATTCGACCAGATCAAGTCCGGTAATCATTTCCGTAACGGGATGCTCAACCTGAAGGCGGGTGTTCATTTCCATGAACCAGAAACGGTCGGCTTTTAGACCTTCACTGGCATCGACGATGAATTCGATTGTGCCCGCGCCGGAATAATTGATCGCCAAAGCAGCCTTCACCGCAGCGCTGGTCATTGCTGCGCGCATTTCGGCGGTAATGCCCGGAGCAGGGGCCTCTTCAATCACCTTTTGGTGGCGGCGCTGTAGCGAGCAATCACGCTCATAAAGATGCACGGCATTGCCGTGATTATCGCCGAAAACCTGAACTTCAATATGGCGCGGCTTGGCAACATATTTTTCAACCAGCACACGGTCATCGCCGAAAGCGCTTTTTGCCTCACGCCGCGCACTACCCAGCGCCTCGGCAAAATCGTCGGGATTGTCGACCTTGCGCATGCCTTTGCCGCCGCCGCCAGCGCGGGCTTTGATCAGCACTGGATAGCCGATTTCCCGCGCTTTGGAGGCCAAAACCACCAGTTCCTGCGCTTCGCCGTGATAGCCTGGAACAACGGGCACCCCGGCCTTTTCCATCAGGCGCTTGGCGGCATCCTTCAACCCCATGGCACGAATGGAATCGGCGCTTGGGCCGATGAAAACCAGTCCTGCTTTCACCACTGCATCGACAAATCCGGGATTTTCCGAAAGAAACCCATAACCGGGGTGGATGGCCTCGGCTCCCGTGGCAAGCGCCGCTTCAATAATGTGGTCCGCCCGCAGATAGCTGTCGGTGACCGGAGCGGGTCCGATATTGACCGCCTCGTCCGCCATGGCGACATGCAGGGACTGTGCATCCGCATCGGAATAAACGGCAACAGTGCCGATCCCCATGCGCTGCGCCGTGCGAATGACTCGGCAGGCGATTTCACCACGATTGGCAATGAGAATTCTTGAGAACATCTTTGTCATGGGCATTGTATCTCGCTTGTTCGGCATGCGCCTTGTGCGTGGTTCGACAAGCTCACCATGAGGGAGGTTGCCGCTTTGCCTGCACGCTGGAGTATCTGGGGCTTTGCAATTCTCAGTTCTTCCTCATGGTGAGCTTGTCGAACCACGCTGAGCCGGGTTGCCAATGTGCGCTTTGCATAAAGCATTGGAGTTGCCATCCCATTACATCCTGAACATGCCAAAGCGCGTTTCTTCCACTGGTGCGTTCAGTGCGGCAGATAGGGATAGCGCCAGCACTTCGCGGCTCTTTGCCGGATCGATAATGCCGTCATCCCACAGCCGTGCGGAGGAATAGAGCGGGTGGCCTTCGCGCTCATATTTTTCAAGAATAGGCGTACGGAAGGCTGCCTCTTCTGCGGCGGACCATTCAGCCCCCTTGCGCTCAATTCCCTCGCGCTTGACCAGTGCCAGAACCGTTGCCGCCTGTTCGCCGCCCATAACGGAAATGCGTGCGTTCGGCCACATCCACAGGAAGCGCGGGGAGAAGGCGCGTCCGCACATGCCGTAATTGCCAGCGCCAAAGGAGCCGCCAACGATCATCGTCACTTTCGGCACCCGGGCTGTTGCAACCGCCGTCACAAGCTTTGCGCCATCCTTGGCGATACCGCGTGCCTCATAAGAGCGCCCGACCATGAAACCGGTAATGTTTTGCAGGAAAACCAACGGGATGCCGCGCTGGGTGCAAAGCTCGATGAAATGCGTACCCTTGAGCGCGCTCTCCGAAAACAAAACGCCATTATTGGCGATGATCCCGACCGGCATGCCGTAAAGATGGGCAAAGCCGGTAATCAGCGATGTCCCGTAATTTTGCTTGAACTCGTCAAACTCCGAGCCATCGACAAGCCGCGCGATAAGTTCACGCGCATCGTAAGGCTGGCGCAGATCTGTCGGCACAATGCCGTAAAGCTCATGCGGATCATAAAGCGGCGGAATCACTTTGCGAAGGTCGAGCCCTATCTCTTTCTTTCGATTCAGGTTTCCGACAATGCGGCGGGCAATGGCAAGCGCATGCGCGTCATCCATCGCATAGTGATCGGCCACGCCGGAGTCGCGCGTATGGACTTCCGCTCCGCCTAGGTCTTCTGCTGAAACTTCTTCCCCTGTGGCTGCTTTGACGAGGGGAGGACCGGCCAGAAAAATCGTCGCCTGTCCCTTCACCATGATCGTTTCTTCCGACATGGCCGGCACATAGGCGCCGCCCGCCGTGCACGAGCCCATCACCACAGCGATCTGCGGAATGCCTGCCGCCGACATATTGGCCTGATTGTAGAAGATGCGACCGAAATGCTCGCGGTCAGGAAACACCTCATCCTGATTAGGCAGATTGGCGCCGCCACTATCGACCAGATAGAGGCATGGCAGATTATTCTGCATGGCGATTTCCTGCGCCCGCAAATGCTTCTTTACTGTGAGAGGATAATATGTGCCGCCTTTGACCGTCGCATCATTAATGACGATCATGACTTCCTTGCCGGAGACACGCCCGATCCCGGCAATCATGCCAGCCGAGGAGATGTTGTCGCCATACATATCCCACGCTGCAAACTGACCGATCTCCAGAAATGGTGAGCCGCTGTCCAGAAGCTGCGCAAGTCGTTCACGCGGCAAAAGCTTGCCGCGCGAACTATGCCGCGCGCGCGCCTCATCGGTGCCGCCTTTGCTGACCACTTCCGCCTTGGTGCGAATATCGTCGACCAGAGCCTGCATCCGCAGCACATTGGCCTTGAAGGTTTCGGTGTCGGTAGAGATTTGCGAGGTCAGAATGCTCATGCGTTTCCTTTAGGGTGCTATTTCAACGGCCTAAAAATCTGAATTCTGTTATTGCGACGTATGTAGACTTCGTCAGACAGCAGGCTGAAACCTTCCTTGAAGGTAATCCTGATAACGTCACGGGCTATGTTGGCGGCGCCCGGAATTGCTGCGTCAATGACAAATAATTCGTCCATGCGCGGTACAACAAAGATCGCGCCCTCGGGATATTTATTGTCGAGAGAATCCCAAAAACTATCGAGCAGTACAAGCGAGGTGGAAAGAAAAGTATTATTGTCCACCTGAAAGCGGTCTACCACACCTGCAACATTGTCTTTCTGAATTGCTGATAGTTTTTGCGTTACATTCTCAAGCGAAATATCGCGCAATTCCTCCAAGGAATAATCGGGTAAATCCTGAACGGAAAGAGGAGACATCGCTTGGGGAAGATCGACCATATAGACGGCATGAAGCTTACCGGCGATTTGCTCGTGCTTTATCTTAACGCCCAGCTTTGCAGTTTCTTCTACATATTCCTGTGAACGAAGAACAATCACAAGGTCGTTGATATCATTCGGCGTCGATTTGCCGGAATCTAAGATCTGCACGCGCTGTCTTATGGCCTCCAACACATCCGGGTCGCCCTGCGCCTGTATCCGCCCATAAAGATTGGCAAGATCAAAGCCGAATTCCTTGTCCTTATATTTGCCGGTAATAAGCGCAGCCATTGTTTTATCGGCAGTGATATCGGTCATGCCCGGCATTTTCTTCAATATCTCGATCACATAGAGGCGGAGTTCTTCCATGCTGGAGAATTTTCGCGATTTGGCAAAAGTCGCGCCTGATGATGAGAGGAAGGCGAATGCTGGAACAAATGCCAGTAACTTTCTTCGGTTAAGTAAGATTTTCATGAAAAATTCCGATCTGAAAATAGGTAATAAAAAGCGAAAAAATATAGTCTTCCGCCCAGCAAAATAAACGCTGAACGGAGCATATTCCAGACGGTGTCCGGAATGGTTCAATTGATATGGCTGAGATAAGATCATCTCTTTCTGCCGGTCCTCATATCAATACTTGATTGATCAATGATGATTGCCGAAATTGATTAAGCACTTTCGGCAAACATCTCCCGCCCGATTAGCATGCGCCGGATTTCGCTGGTGCCTGCGCCGATCTCGTAGAGTTTGGCATCGCGCAGCAGACGTCCGGTCGGGTAATCATTGATATATCCATTGCCGCCAAGAGCCTGGATAGCCTCAAGCGCACACCATGTTGCTTTTTCGGCTGCATAGAGGATGCACCCGGCAGCGTCCTTGCGTGTGGTTTCGCCGCGGTCGCAAGCCGAAGCCACCGCATAAACATAGGCGCGTGATGCGTTCATTGTCGTGTACATGTCGGCAAGCTTACCCTGCATCAATTGGAATTCGCCAATTGGCTGGCCGAATTGCTTGCGTTCATGCACATAGGGAACAACCACATCGAGACAGGCAGCCATAATGCCGATTGGGCCACCAGCCAGAACAACGCGCTCGTAATCAAGGCCGGACATCAGGATTTTCACGCCCTTGCCCTCTTCGCCGAGCACGTTTTCAAACGGCACTTCGCAATCCTCGAACACCAGTTCGCAGGTATTGGAGCCGCGCATACCCAGCTTGTCGAGCTTTTGTGCCGTCGAAAATCCCTTGAAGCCTTTTTCAATCAGAAAGGCGGTCATGCCGCGCGAGCCGGCAGAAGGATCAGTCTTGGCATAGACGACAAGCGTATTTGCGTCTGGACCATTGGTGATCCACATTTTATTGCCGTTCAGCACATAGCGGTCATTCTTTTTGTCGGCGCGCAGCTTCATTGAAACCACATCCGAGCCAGCACCGGGTTCGGACATGGCCAGCGCGCCCACATGCTCGCCGGAGCACAGCTTTGGCAGATATCGCTCTTTCTGCTCAGCGGTGCCCCAACGATTGATCTGATTGACGCAAAGGTTGGAATGAGCACCATAGGACAGGCCAATTGAAGCTGATGCGCGGGAAATTTCTTCCATGGCAATGGCATGGGCCAGATAGCCAAGACCCGAGCCACCGAAATCCGGGTCAGCCGTCATCCCAAGCAGACCAAGCGCACCCATCTCCTGCCAAAGATGCATTGGAAACTGGTTGCTCTTATCCGTTTCTTCCGCCAAAGGCGCGACCTTTGCTTGCGCAAACCGCTGCACAGTCTCGCGCAATGCTTCGATCTCGTCAGAAACTCCGAATTTTAGGCCCGACTGGTACATCACGTCCTCCCTTTGCGATTGTTTCGATCTTCTTGGCACCAACAAGGCGCAATCCCAATTCGACATAATTTTCGGCAACTTCGCTGGCCGTCAGCCGGTCATCGGCACGAAACCAGACATTGACACCCGTGGTCATGGCGATGATCGCCCGTGTAGTCAGCGCTATATCGGCAATGTCAAACGCGCCTGCCTCAATCCCTTCATCCAGAATATCACGCAGACTGCCTTCATAGGTGGAGCGGAGCTTGACAATTATTGCAAGATTATCGGCGGAAAGGCTGCGCAGTTCCATATTGGCGATGTGAACATCGTCGCGGCGCTCCACATGGTACTGGATATGGAAGCGGATAAAGGCGGCAAAACGCTCGCGCACTCCTTGCGCCTTTCCGTTTTCCTGCTGCCATGCGCCCAGCAGCCGCTCCATATGATCCCGCATCACTGAAAAGAGCAATTCCTGCTTGTTGGGATAATAACGGTAGAAGGCGGCAGGTTGAACGCCCACTTCTTCCGCCAGCTGGCGCATTGACATGGCCTCATAGCCAATACGTGCTATCAGGCGTTTGGCTGCGGCATCAATAGCGTTGCGGGTTTTCTCTCCATCTGATCCGGTCGTGCGTGCCATGGTGAATTAATAAAACGAACGTTCAATTAATTCAAGGGGCATGTTAGACCTTCGTCCAATTGGAGAAGGCGCATTGATGCATATAGGATTGGACTCATTGCGAACGAAACCTCATTTCCAGAGAGTTGATTTTTAATGATAAATGCGCGCCTTTCTCGTGGTGTCATAGCCATTTCGGCCACGGCACTTGCCTCCCTTATTCTCGCTTCGCCTGCAAGTGCGATCACAATGAAAGAATGCAGCGTCAAGTATAAGGCGGCGCAAAGCGCTGGCGAGGCGGAGGGCGTATCGTGGAGCGAATTCCGCAAGGCCCAGTGCTTGAAATCTTCGAATGAAGATGCCGCCGCAACGACGGACAAAAATTCAAAGAGGGTTGCGGAAGAAAAGCCAGCAAAAGCTGAAAAGAAAGCCGAAGCAGTGTCTGGCGAGATAAATTTCCCGGCCACCATATCCGCCAAATTTGCCAGTGAAAAGCCGGCAAAGGCGCGAATGCATACATGCCTGGAGCAATACCGTGCAAACAAAGCCGCCAATACGCTCGGCGGAACAAGCTGGATTGAAAAGGGTGGTGGTTACTACAAGCAGTGCAATGACAGATTGAAAATCGCCAAGCCATGACTCAATCTGCTGCACGTTTAGGTCGCTTGAAGTCCGGCGATGGTGGTGGCACATTCCATGGCATGGAAACACGTGTCGCATTTCTGGAAAAATCATTTGAGAAGACGGATCGCAAGCTCGACACCGTCATCCGGGATGTTTCAGATTTGAGGAGCGATGTTATCGTTTTAAAGAGCGATGTGGCTGGACTGAAAAGCGATGTTTCCGGCCTGAAAAGCGATGTTTCCAGTCTTAAAATCGATGTTTCCAGCCTTAAAAGTGATGTAACCGGTCTGAAAAGTGATGTAACTGGTCTGAAAAACGATTTTTCAGGGCTCAAAGATGATGTTGGTGGTCTGAAAGGCGATTTTACCAGTTTCAGAATTGACATGGCATATCTCAAAGCCAAAGTTGATGCGCTCCCCTCGGCAATAGCCTTTGGTGAGCTTTCAGCAAAAGTCGATAGTCTGCCGTCTGCCCAGGAGTGGGGAGAATTACGCGGGCGTGTTGAAAGCCTCCCTACCACTGGTAAACTTGCCAGTATGCTTGCCATAGCAGTTGGTTCGATCGCGATTATCAACAACTGGCCAGCCATTATTGCTGCGATTTTTTGACGTAGATCGTAACGTATTCGCGGATAGGGCTGGCGTTGCGTGTTTGAGCGTTAGCGCGGTGACTTGAAATCCAGCGCCTTGAAGACTGTTGCGGCCACCACGATCCAGCCAAGGATAAGCAGCGAGCCTCCAAGCGGTGCGGCAAAGGCAAACAGCCTGTCTCCGTTCAAATCCCGGGAAACCAGATCGCCGATGAAGAAAAGCAGCCCCAAAATCAGGATTAGTCCACCTAAATAAGAAGCGCGGCTGAGCTTTCCGAGCAAAGAGAGCGACAGAAATGCCGGTGCATGGATCAAAAGGATCGGCGCAATAGTTGCCATATGGCCGCTGGTGCTGTGGGCCGCCGCTGCATAGGCGGCAATGCCCGCCGCGCCGAACAGGCCGCCCAAACCCACAAAACCCCGATTTATTTCCACGCTCTTCTCCCTGTCTAGCTTGCGGCTTGCAATGCCAGCGGCAATTGCTGCTCGAATATATTGAGTTCAGCATCAAGACCGACGCTGACCCTGATGCAACGGTCAAGCCCCGGTGCCATTGGTTTGCGCACGAAGACATCCCGTTCGATCAGTCCGTTCAATACGGAAAGTGCGTAAGCCCCATCTTTTCCGCAATCAATGGTAACGAAATTGGTGGCTGACGGGATGGCCTTCAATCCGTTCGCTTCGGCTATTGCGCTTATCCGGTCTCTTGCCGCTATGATCTTGCCCACGACCTGTCGCAGATAATCCTGATCTTTGAGCGCTGCAAGCGCTGCAATCTGAGTCAGCTTGTTCATGCCGAAATGATTGCGGATTTTGTCAAAAGCAGTGATTTGCTGTTGCGCGCCGATAGCATAGCCACAGCGCATGCCAGCAAGACCATAGGCCTTGGAAAAGGTGCGCATCCGCAAAACATTGCTCCGCGATATATCAATTGCGGGTTTGGAACTGGCAGGAGCAGTCTCGCCATAGGCTTCGTCGAGGATAAGCATTGTCGTTGGCGGGAGTGCATCTATGAAACGTTCAACGTCTTCTGCGTCCCACCAGGTCCCCATGGGATTGTCGGGATTGGAAAAATAGACGAGCGGCGCATTCTCGCGCTTTACTGCATCGAGAAGCGCGCTCAAATCTTCTCTATCGTCGCGATAGGGAACAGTTATCAAGCGCCCGCCAAATCCAGCCACATGGAAATTGAACGTAGGATAGGCACCCAGCGACGTTACCACGGGGGTACCCTCGCTGACATATTGACGAACAGCCAGCCCGAGCAAAGTATCAACGCCTTCGCCCGCGACAATATTGGAGGGGGCAACATGCAGATGACTTGCCAATGCATGCTTCAGGTCGAAGTTTTCCGGATCAGCATATTTCCAGGACTCGGCGGCATGTTTCTGTATGGCAGCGATGACGGATGGGGCAGGGCCAAAGCCATTTTCATTCGCCCCGAGACGAGCGCGAAACAGGCCGTTGCGTTTGCGCTCAAGCGCTTCCGGCCCAACAAAGGGCACTGTTGAGGGCAGTGAATCTATGAGGGGAACGAGCTTCGGGTTCATAAGCAAAGCGATAGCAGTTTTCCTGAGCTAAACCAGCAAAACTTAACCTGAAATCCCAGGAAATCCGCTAATTTTTTCGTTGTGCCGACATCTGTTTGGCATGCTTATGTTTCAGCCTGTCGCACGACGTGTGCCGCAAATTTGGAACCAAATCTGTCTCTTCAAGGTTTTGCAGCCAGTGGGACAATGAAGATAACAGAGAGGCCACGAAATGAAAAAGATTCTTGTACTGACCGCAGCGGCGTTGTTTGCCACTTCCGGTCTCACATTTGCGCAGGACACAGTGGTTGTTGAAGTTCCACAAAGTGCACGGGACTATGTGATTGCCAACCCGTCCGATCCTGTCGTGATCGATGATGAACTGTCACAAGGCTATGTTGTGCCGGAAGATGTTGTAGTCAGGGAAATTCCTGAAAGTCCGGGCTATGGCTATATTTATGTGGAAGGTCGCCCCGTCATCGTGTCGATGAACGACCGCCGTGTCGTATATTTGTCTGATGCAGGCGGCCCAAGCGCTGGTAGCGCATTTCCGGACGAGGTAATCACCTATGTCGAAAAACATCCAAGTGATCCGGTTGTCATCGAAGGTGAGCTGACAACAGGTGTGGTTGTCCCTGCTGACGTTCCGCTCGTTGAAGTGCCGGATCAGCCTCGTTACTCTTATATCTATGTGGATGACCGTCCGGCATTGGTCGAAAGAGAAACGCGCCGGGTTGTCTGGGTGCGTTAAGGCTCGATTTTAGTGGGAGAGAGAAGCGTCGCCGGTTAGTTCCGGCGGCGCTTTTTATCGCCACCTACGATGATATCTATTGCCATAGAAGATGATAGGCGGATTATTGAAACGCATCTCGTCAAACTGAGCGCGTGATGCAGCGCGACGATCCAGTTCCAGATTGAGCAGGCAGGAGGCAAAGCCATCTCCGCCGCGCTTGAATCCATAAGATGAACAGGTTTGGCTATCGATTGCACGGCGCTCTTCAGGTGTCATCGTGGTACAACCGGTTATCACAAATGCGGCGAGCAGTGCCGATCCAATCAACAATCTCATAATATCCTCCACTGCAAATGGCAGTCATTCTTGCAGTAGATTTATATCATTGTGTTAGGGAAACGAATAGCGATCAGAGGTCGTGCCAGACTGGAACAGCAATCGCGGTAAGGGCTCTACACAAATAGCAGGCCAATAATCATCAAAATGACAATCGCCCCTGCCATTACTGGCAGAAGCGAAAAACTCGATGCAGTGGTTTGAGGTTTCAATACCAATTTGGCAAAGCTAGAAGAACGGTGGCAGCTACTTGAGTAACCACCAGAAATGTAACCAGAGGAATAAAACCGTCACTGATTTTGCGGTTGTCATTGGCAGCGCTTGTCATGTGCATCTCCCGATTTGATGGCCTCAAAATACTGAAGTCATGATCGTTAGGGCCGAACATCGGCATGGTCACAAGACTGTAACATCCTGAAATCTTTTGTCACCCCTAAAAGCGCACAAAAACGAATTCCAGCAGCTGTCTCGTGGCCTCGATAAAAACTTCGGTTGAATAAAGACCGTCATTCCAAAGGCTTAGAGGAAGTGGCGCAAGCAAATAAATTTATCTGCGCCACCGTATATTTTGTTACTCAGCCGGGGTTGCTGCAGGCGCAATTGCGCCCGAATCGTGGCTGGAGTCGCCTTCGAAGGTGCTGGCGTGATGGCTCTTGAGCGGACGGTTGCCCGTCATCGCACGAACAAGAACATAGAATACCGGCGTGAGGAAAAGGCCGAACAGCGTCACACCGATCATCCCGGCAAACACGGCCACGCCCATCGCGCTGCGCATTTCCGCGCCCGCTCCTGTGGAAGTGACCAGAGGGACGACACCCATGATGAATGCCAGCGAGGTCATCAGGATGGGGCGCAAACGCAATCTGCTTGCCTCGATCACCGCCTTGAACGGTGTCGATCCGGCAAATTCCAGTTCGCGTGCAAATTCCACGATCAGGATGGCGTTCTTGGCCGATAGCCCCACAAGCACGATCAACCCGATCTGTGTGAAGACATTATTGTCCCCACCCGTCAGCCAGACACCGCTAAGAGCGGCAAGCAGTCCAAGCGGCACGATCATGATGATCGAAAGCGGCAGGGAGAGGCTTTCATACTGGGCGGCAAGAACCAGGAAGACCAGGAGGATCGATAGCGGGAAGATCAGATAGGCAGAATTACCCGCAATAATTTCCTGATAGGTCAGTTCTGTCCATTCAAAGCCAATACCTGCGGGCAATGTTTCTGCTGCGATCTTCTCCACGGCGGCGCGAGCCTGACCGGAAGAGAATCCCGGCGCAGCATTGCCGTTTACATCGGCAGCAAGGAAGCCATTATAGCGCTGGGCGCGGTCTGGTCCGGCTGTTGACGTTACCTTGATCAGCGCCGAAAGCGGGATCATTTCTCCTGAGCCGGAGCGAACTTTCAGATCGCCAATATCCTCTGCTTTGGCCCGGAAATTCGACTCCGCCTGCATGCGGACGGAGTAGGTGCGTCCGAACTTGTTGAAGTCATTGACGTAAACCGAACCCAGATAGATTTGCAGCGTATTGAAAATCTCCGGCAGGGATACGTTGAGCTGGCGCGCCTTGGCGCGGTCAACATCGGCGTAAAGCTGTGGCACGTTGATCTGAAAACTGGTGAACAGCCCGGTCAATTCAGGAGCAGTTGCAGCCTTGGCAAGGAATCCCTTGGTTGCACCGTCCAGCGCCTCATAGCCGAGACCATTGCGATCTTCGATCTGCAGCTTGAAGCCGCCGATAGAACCAAGACCCTGAACCGGGGGAGGCGGGAACACCGCACTGAACGATTCCTGAATTCCTGCCAGCTTCTGGTTGAGCTGCATGGCGATGGCGCCAGCACTCAGCTCAGGTGTTTTCCGCTCCTCAAATGGTTTTAGCGAGACGAAAACCACGCCGGCATTGGAGCTATTTGTAAACCCGGCGATGGATAGGCCCGGAAAGGCAATCGTGCTTTCCACACCCGGGATTGACAGAGCCATGTCGCCGATACGGCGGACAACAGATTCTGTCCGGTCAAGCGTTGCGCCATCTGGCAGCTGCGTGAAGCCAACCAGATATTGCTTGTCCTGTGGCGGCACGAAACCGCCAGGTACAGTGCGGAACATCAGCGCTGTTGCACCAATGAGCACGATATAAATGCCCATCATAACAGTCTTGCGCGAAATCACGCCGCGTACGCCCTTGCTGTAGCCGTTTGCACCACGCGTAAACACGGAGTTGAAGCCACGGAACAGCCAACCCAGCGTTTTGTCCATGAACCGCGTCAAAGCATCTTTCGGCTGGTCATGTCCTTTGAGCAGCAAGGCGGCAAGGGCAGGAGAGAGCGTAAGCGAGTTGAACGCGGAAATGACGGTTGAAATGGCAATTGTCAGCGCGAATTGGCGGTAAAACTGCCCTGTCAAACCGGTGATAAAAGCCAGCGGAACGAACACGGCAACCAGCACGAGTGCAATCGCGATGATCGGTCCGGAAACTTCGCGCATGGCCTGTATGGTTGCGGCACGCGGCGCGAGGCCATTTTCAATGTTTCGCTCGACATTTTCCACCACCACGATGGCGTCATCGACGACGATACCAATAGCCAGAACCAGACCAAACAGGCTCAGTGCGTTGATGGAAAAACCAAACAGATGCATGACAGCGAACGTACCGACAATCGATACAGGCACCGCAATAAGCGGGATGATCGAAGCGCGCCATGTCTGCAAAAACAGAATGACCACGAGAACGACCAGCAGAACGGCTTCAAGCAGCGTATGGACAACGGCCTCGATGGAGGCGCGAACGAACTGCGTCGTATCGTAAACGATCTTGTAGTCCACGCCTTCCGGCATGGTCAGCTTGGCCTCTTCCATCGCAGCACGAACCTGATCGGCGATCTGGATCGCATTGGAGCCCGGAGCCTGGAATACAGGGACGGCCACTGCCGATTTGTTATCAAGCAGGGAACGCAAGGAATATTGCGCTGAACCCAGTTCAATACGCGCAATATCCCGCAAATGCGTAATCGCGCCGTTCGGCGCGGTTTTGACGATGATCTGGCCAAATTCTTCTTCAGTGGCCAAACGTCCCTGTGCATTCACTGAGAGTTGCAGATTGACGTCGTTCTCATTTGGAGAAGCACCAATCGTACCCGCTGCCGCTTGCACGTTCTGAGCTCTGATCTCGCTCAGAACATCAGTCGCGGAAAGACCGAGTTCCGCGGTCTTTTGCGGATCGAGCCAGATGCGCATTGAATAATCGCCTGATCCGAACAGCTGCACATCGCCAACACCGTCAATACGGGCTAGGCGATCCTTGATGTTGATCAATGCGTAATTGCGCAGATAGGTGATGTCGTAGCGATCGTTTGGCGAAATCAGATTGACCACCAGCATCAGGTCCGGCGAGCTTTTTACCGTGGTGATGCCAAGCGCCCGCACTTCTTCCGGCAGACGAGGCTCTGCCTGTGAAACGCGATTTTGGACCAATTGCTGTGCCTTGTCCGGATCGGTGCCAAGAGCGAAGGTCACTGTCAGCGTCAACTGGCCGTCAGATGTTGCCTGGCTGCCCATATAGAGCATGCCTTCAACGCCGTTGATGGATTCTTCCATGGGCGTTGCAACTGTTTCTGCGATGACCTTCGGATTTGCGCCCGGATATTGCGCGCGCACCACGATGGATGGCGGAACCACGTCCGGATATTCGGAAACCGGCATCGTCGTCAGCGCGATAAGGCCGCCGAGGAAAATGATGAAGGACAGCACCCCCGCAAATACCGGGCGATCAATAAAGAAATTGGAGATGTTCATAGCGATTCCGCCTGCCGATGAGCGCGTAAGGCCAAAAACCGTTTTCGGTTTCTGGCCGGTGCTACACGCATTTCAAATACTGCCATGCCGTGCCTCAATTTAAGCACACGGCGCAGCAGATCTTATTGTTTGACGTGGGCCTGCTCGGCCTGCGCCTGCAACTGGTTGGATGCATTGGCGCCCATGGCCACCATTTCAGGTGCTACAAGAGAACCTGGCCGTATGCGCTGCAGTCCATTGACGACCACCTTGTCTTCCGCCTGCAGGCCGGATGTCACGATCCGAAGGCCGTCAGCCTTGCCGCCCAAAGAAATCTCGCGATATTCAACGACATTTTGAGGGTTGACCACCATCACGAACTTCTTGTTCTGATCTGTGCCGACAGCTTTCTCATCCACCAGCAATTCCTGGCGTTCATTTGCCTGACCCATGCGAACCTTGGCGAATTGACCGGGCATGAGGCGACCATTGGCATTGTCGAAAACGGCGCGCACTTTGACCGTGCCACTGTTTGTTTCGACACTGTTATTGATGAGCTGGAGCTTGCCTTGAACATCGGCTTTGCCCTGCACATCCATCTGAACAGGAATGCGGTCGACGAAATCGCGGTTGTTCAACCCTTCAGGAAGATCGGCAAGGGCATTGGCCACAACGTTTTCATCGGCTTCGAAGCTTGCATAGATGGGACTGATCGAGACCAGAGACGTCAGCAATGGCGCAGCAGGTCCTGCGGCAATCAGATTGCCTTGCGTAATCTCGATGCGTCCAACACGGCCGCTGATCGGCGCGCGGATATCCGTATATTCGAGATTGAGCGTTGCTGTCTTGAGCACTGCCCGCGCAGCTTCAAGGTCGGCGAGCGCGCCAGCTTCGACATTCCGGCGCTGATCGTAATCACTCTGGGAAACAGTGCGGGAATCGATCAGGCGTTTACCGCGTTCCAGCTCGTTCTTGGCAAAGGCCAGTCTCGATTCAGCCGCGCTTACCTGCGCTTTTGCCCGTGCAACTTCTGCCTCATAGGGAGCCGGGTCAATCTTGACGAGCAGATCGCCTTGTTGGACTACCGAGCCTTCCTTAAAGTGAATGGATTGAACAGCACCAGCAACGCGCGAGCGCACATCGACCTGATCAACCGCTTCGAGACGGCCTGAAAATTCGTTCCACTGGCTGACAAGCTTGGGCTGTACTATCGCAACGGAAACGGGGGTCGCCTGCGCAGGGGCCGCCTGCTCGCCTTCCGCATGGCTTTTGCTAAAGTCGAATATCTGGGTGCCGCCGGCCACGCCAAGCGCCAGAACGAGGCCGCCAATGGCGAGATTTCTTTTGAGTGTGCTGATTGACATCGTGGTCATCCTGCTTGAATTTTTCACCATTGGGAGGATGGTGAACGGGAATCCGGTTGACCGAATTCTTCATTGACGTTCCATACCGATCGGTATAGAACAGCGATATAAGGCTGCGGTACAGTAGCTGTCAATGGAATTTTATACCGAACGGTATAATTCTTTTAGGGAGTATTGTCCATGGGACGCCCGAGGGAATTTGATGCGGACGATGCTCTGCAGACGGCCTTGGAACTGTTCTGGCGCAAAGGTTATGAAGGTACGTCGATCACCGATCTGACTGACGGCATGGGTATAACCAAACCCAGCCTTTATGGGACCTTTGGCAATAAGGAAGAACTTTTCCGTATGGCGCTTGAGCGCTATGAGCAGAATTACATGGCCTTCTTCTGGAAAGCGCTGGAGCAACCTGATGCGCGCTCGGTAGCGCGCGACGTCTTGTTTGGCTTCGCCAATGCGCAGACCTGTGATTGCAATCCGAGTGGTTGCCTTGGAATAAATGCTGCCATGGGATGCAGCGAGGCCGCCGAGGCGGTTCAAAAAACAATTATTGAACGGCGGCAGATTGGCCAGAAGGCGTTGACGAGGCGGTTCGAGCGCGCCAAGCGCGAGGGCGACCTGCCATCCGATAGCAATCCGGAAGATCTGGCCCGCTATATCCTCACCGTGTCGCAGGGAACTGCGGTACAGGCTGCCAGTGGCATAGGGCGTGAGGAAATCCATCGCCTTGTCGATATTGCCATGCGGTCCTGGCCGGGGTCTAATTGAGCCGCTGCATCGATATTGCTCCACGCACTATTTGCTCTGCAATAAGCCCTGTATTTCCGGTTCCTCAAACCCGCCCAACAAAAAGCCCCGCTGACGGTTATCCGCGCGAGGCTTTTTAAACTTTGATGAGATTCAGATTTTACTGATGCTGCTCTTTCAATGGGACCTTACGCCGGGGAGCCAAATTTTCCATCGGCTGCTTCTCTTCAACGGAAGGCTTCTTTTCGGCGATAGCCTGACGCAGCATTTGCCACTCTCTTTCGTGACGGAGGTAGATGTCCTGCGGAACGGTAGGTGTCGTCATTCTGCACTCTCCAATTGAGGTCTGTAGCCCCTATAATGTTGGAGATAGGACGCCGGTTCCTGATTCTCAATTCAAGATTTGCGACTTTCATTTACACTCCGCATAGTTGCGAAAATCGCCTGTGCCGCGCAGTAAAATTACAAAAAACATCCGATTTTTTGGCCGAAAAATCACGGCTGTTTTTTCAACCGATTTAGAGATTCATAGCCAATCCGGACCTTTTCAGCGAGAGTGAGCAACTTGTCCTTGCATGTTTTCGAATCAAGATCGCTAGGCTGCTTTGGTGATGCGATGACATCTCTAAGCCAGCCGCGCACGGTTTGATCAGCCTCTTCAGACGACTTGCCAATGGCTTTGAGTACAGTTTCGCTGCTTTCAATGGCTGAATAATGGGGTTCACGTCCAAGCGATGCCTGGCACTGGTAGGATGTTATGACCAGTGCCTTTGCGTCGGCGGTAACCTGACCTTTGCTTGCGCCAGTTGTGGTGCAGGCGCAAATGCCCGTCAGAAGCAGCACCATCACGATCTTGCCTGAAAATCTCATACCATCCCCCATCCAGAAGTGCAGGCTATTCATCTGATCGGGCGATGTCGAGAGACGAGACAAATTTGCTCTGTTCAAAACCCGTTGCAGCGCAGGATTTCGATTTTTGAGGAGCATTTGAACAAAACCCTTGCCAACAATGGGTTTCATCTTTAGTCAGCGTCCTCGGAGAGGTGGCCGAGTGGTCGAAGGCGCTCCCCTGCTAAGGGAGTAGACCCGTTAAACGGTCTCGAGGGTTCGAATCCCTTCCTCTCCGCCACTTACCTTTGTTTATTGTTTGTATTCAGCTAGTTACGTTTTTTTAAAAGTAAGACGGGCCTTCCGACCCACCATTAATTGCGCTTGACAATGCAGTCGCGACAAATGGGCGTGCAATACCAGCTTCGTTCCAGTCGAATTGGGGGCATATAAAACTCGCCCAGCCATACATTCTCGAGTTTCCTTCGGAAATTTGGTTACTTCCAGGATCGCGTCTGTCAGTTGAGAGTGGGCAAACTGTCGACGTCGCCGTGAGCATCCGATTCTACGGGGTGATACAGACGCGAGTTCCATTCCACGTCATGGACGGCAGTAGCGATGCCGACGTTGGATGGATCAATTTCCTGGCGTTCAAAGAAAGCAACTCTCGAACGCGGTTTACTGGTGAACAGTCCGGTGGTCCATCAGCGTCTTGGTTGACGCGGTTCTCGAGCTTTGATCGGTAGGGGCGGGACCGAATGGCCAGCGGCAACCACATGATCCGCCTGCTATTGCGGGACAACGCCGGGGAGCACCATTAGCCCGCTCATCGTCACTGATCATGACAATATTATCTCCGTAGATAACTACCACAAAGGCGATTTTCTTCGTTAAGATAAAAAAGTAAGATTTCCTATGAGGGTATACATGATGCACCCGTCACTGTAGCAACTGAATTAGATGCCCACTGTCACCGAGGTGGGTCAAAGGCGGATTGGCAACCTGTGAAATTGCACCGTTGAGGGCCCACGGTTCTGTTTGAAAAAGTGGCTGGAGTACACTTTTTCGACTTGAATACACCAGCGTCACGCTCCCCTTGTTGTGAATTAACGGTTATATGTATCGAATCCTCGAAAGGGGACATGCACGCCTTTGTAGTCTGCGGAGTGACACTCTCAATATGAACACACTTGAAAGCGGCCTTGAAGCGTCACTTGTTACGAAACTGCAGGACCTCAAATACGAATATCGTCCGGATATCCAGGACCGCGCCACGCTGGAGCAGAATTTTCGTGAGAAGTTCGAAGCGCTAAACCGCGTCAGCCTCACTGAGGCCGAATTCACTCGTCTTGTTGACGAGATTGTCACTCCTGACGTCTTCACTGCCGCCCGCACCCTGCGCGAGCGCAACAGCTTCACCCGCGATGACGGAACTCCGCTCAACTACACCCTCGTCAACATCAAGGACTGGTGCAAAAACACCTTCGAGGTGGTGAATCAGCTGCGCATCAATACGGATAATAGCCATCATCGCTACGACGTCATACTTCTGATCAACGGCGTCCCCGCCGTTCAAATTGAGCTGAAAACCCTCGGTATCAGCCCCCGCCGGGCCATGGAGCAGATCGTCGATTACAAGAACGATCCCGGCAACGGCTACACCAAGACGCTTCTTTGCTTCCTCCAGCTTTTCATCGTCAGCAACCGCGACCGCACCTTTTATTTCGCTAACAACAACACCCGGCACTTCGCTTTCAATGCCGAAGAGCGCTTTCTACCGGTCTACGAATTTGCAGACATAGACAACAAGAAGGTCACCCACCTCGATAGCTTCGCAAATACCTTTCTGGTTAAATGCACTCTCGGGCAGACCATCAGCCGTTACATGGTGCTCGTTGCCAGTGAGCAGAAGCTGCTGATGATGCGGCCTTATCAAATTTATGCGGTGAAGGCGATTGTGGACTGCATTAACCAGAACTGCGGCAACGGTTATATCTGGCACACCACCGGCAGCGGCAAGACGCTTACCTCCTTCAAGGCCTCAACCCTCCTCAAGGACAACCCCGATATTGAAAAATGCCTCTTCGTCGTAGACCGCAAGGACCTCGACCGCCAAACCCGCGAAGAGTTCAACAAATTCCAGGAAGGCTGCGTAGAGGAAAACACCGACACCGCCTCCCTCGTGCGCCGTCTCCTCTCAGATGATTACGCCGACAAGGTCATTGTCTGCACGATCCAGAAACTCGGCCTTGCCCTGGATGAAAACAGTAAGCGCAACAAGCAGCAAAAAAAGGACGGCAGACAGACCTACAAGGAGCAACTCGCACCGCTTCAAGACAAACGTGTCGTCTTCATCTTTGACGAGTGCCACCGCTCCCAGTTCGGCGAGAACCATAAAGCTATCAAAGAGTTCTTCCCTCAGGCTCAACTCTTCGGCTTTACCGGCACGCCCATCTTTGAAGAAAACTCCAGCCGCGTGAAGATAGAGGATCAAGAAGCCTCGTTTCAGACGACCAGTGAACTCTTCCAGAAGCGCCTCCACGCGTACACCATCACGCACGCCATCGAGGACGCAAACGTCCTCCGCTTCCATGTCGATTTCTTCAAGCCGGAAGGCAAGAAGCTGCCCAAGCCCGGCGAACCGCTCGCGAAGAAGGCCGTTATCGAGGCAATCCTCGCTAAGCACGACGCCGCCACCGGCGGGCGCAAGTTCAATGCACTGCTCGCCACCGCGTCCATCAATGACGCCATCGAATACCACCGCCTCTTCACCGAGCTGCAGGCAGAGAAGCAAAAGGCCACCCCCGACTTCCAGCCGCTGAACCTCGCTTGTGTCTTTTCTCCACCCGCCGACGGCGATCCCGATGTGAAGCAGATTCAGGAAGATCTGCCGCAAGAAAAAGAGGACAACGCTGTAGAGCCAGAGAAGAAGAAGGAAGCCCTCATGGCTATCCTCGCCGACTACAACGCCCGCTACGGCACCAACCACAGCATTGGCGAGTTCGACCTCTATTATCAGGACGTGCAGAAGCGCATCAAAGACCAGCAGTGGCCCAATGCCGACCACCCGCATGCGCAGAAAATCGACCTCACCATCGTGGTTGACATGCTGCTCACCGGTTTTGATTCAAAGTACCTGAACACGCTTTATGTGGACAAGAAGCTCAAGCACCACGGCTTGATTCAGGCTTTCTCCCGCACCAACCGTATACTCAACGCCACGAAACCCTACGGCAACATTCTGGACTTCCGCCAGCAGCAGGACGCCGTCGATGCCGCCATCGCCCTTTTCTCTGGCGAATCAGCGGGAGAAAAAGCACGCGAAATCTGGCTGGTGGACAAGGCTCCCGTCGTCATCCAGAGATTGGAAGTCGCAGTGCAAAAGCTAGACACCTTCATGAAATCCCAAGGCCTCGACTGCGCCCCGGACGCGGTGCCCAACCTCAAGGGCGACGACGCCCGTGCGGTTTTCATCGAGCGCTTCAAGGAAATACAGCGCCTCAAGACCCAGCTCGACCAATACACTGACATCACCGCCGAAAACGCCGCCGCCATCGAGCAGATTCTGCCCAAGGAAAATCTGCTCGGCTTCCGCGGTGCCTATTTGGAAACCGCCCAACGCCTCAGGGCCCAACAGGGCAAGGGCACGGACAAACCGGGCCCAGAAGTGGACCAGCTCGATTTCGAGTTCGTCCTCTTTGCTTCTGCCGTTATTGACTATGACTACATCATGGGGCTAATAGCCCGTTTCTCTCAAGCGACGCCGGGCAAGCAGCAGATGAGCCGCGAGCAACTCGTCGGCCTCATTCAGTCCGATGCCAAGTTCATGAACGAAAGCGAAGACATTGCCGCCTACATCGCCACTTTGAAAGCGGGTGAAGGCCTAAGCGAAAAGGCAATTCGCGAAGGCTACACGCGCTTCAAAGCGGAAAAGGAAGAGACGGAACTGGCTGAGATCGCGGACAAGCATGGCCTCACTACCTCTGCCCTGCAAATCTTCGTCGACGGCATTCTGCAACGTATGATCTTCGATGGCGAGCAACTTACCGACCTGATGGAACCGCTGGGCCTGAACTGGAAAGCTCGCCGCATCGCGGAACTCGAACTCATGGCCGACCTGCTGCCCCTCCTAACCAAACGCGTCCAAGGCCGCGACATTTCAGGACTCAGCGCATATGAGCAATGAGGCGAAAACCACAACCATGACAGAAGACGCCAAACTCTTGGTGACGCCCCAGCTGCGTTTTCCGGAGTTTCGTAATGCAGCGGCGTGGGATAAAAAATCACTTGGAAGGTTATTTACAATTGGAAACGGGAGAGACCATAAGCATCTCCCGCCGGGAGACGTTCCTGTCTATGGTTCTGGCGGATACATGCGTTCAGTCGACGAATTCTTGCATGATGGCGAGAGCGTCTGTATCGGCAGAAAAGGTACAATTAACAATCCAATGTTCCTTACTGGAAGGTTTTGGACGGTGGACACCTTGTTCTACACCCATTCGTTCAATCAATGCGTGCCCAGGTTCATCTTCGCAATCTTTCAGAGAATTGATTGGCCGAAGCATAATGAAGCTGGCGGTGTTCCAAGCCTCTCGAAGGCGAATATTGAGAAAATCAAAACCGCAGTCCCATCTCTTGCCGAACAACAAAAGATAGCCGACTGCCTGACCTCTGTGGACGAACTGATTGCGGCCCAATCCCGCAAAGTGGAGGCGCTCAAAACCCATAAAAAAGGGCTAATGCGGCAACTATTCCCCCAACCAGAGAGAATTGAGAACGGCGTAACTATCCCCGCCGAAACCCAACCCCACCTCCGCTTCCCCGAATTCCAAAAAACCGGGCAGTGGGAGTTAAAGACCCTTGGCGAAATTGTGGATGTTGCATCCGGCCAAGTTGACCCGACAGAGCCGCCATACTGCGACATGCCGCATATTGGCGGCGAGAATATTGAGTCACAGACAGGAAACCTTCAGGGCGTGAGAACCGCAAGAGAGCTTGGACTTATTAGCGGAAAATATCTCTTCGATGGACGGGATATCCTTTATTCAAAGATTCGCCCTACGTTGAATAAAGTGGCCACCCCCGAATTCGAGGGAATTTGTAGCGCCGACATATATCCAATCCGTCCATCCAATCAAAATTTGCTTCGGCAATATCTAGTTTACCTTCTCCGGTCGGATAGTTTTATTGAATACACCGCAAAGCATTCTGACCGGAGCAAAATCCCAAAGGTCAACCGTGATTCACTTCTGGCTTATGAGTTGGTGATTCCATGTCGGCCCGAACAGCAACGCATCGCGAGTTTCCTCACTTCACTGGACGAACTTATCGCCGCCCAGACTCAAAAGCTCGACACCATTAAGACCCACAAGAAAGGGTTGATGCAGCTACTTTTCCCATCGCAGGAGGAGTTGGAGGCATGACCCACATCGAGGTCGCAAAGGAAATCCGAGACGCGAAAGAAAAGATCGTCTTAATTTATGCGTTCAACGCCACTGGAAAAACGAGGCTTTCCGTGGCCTACAAAGACACGACGAAGGATGAAGATGGATCACACGCCGGGGTCTACTACAACGCCTATAGTGAGGATATTTTCGTTTGGCAGAATGATCCTGGGAACGACGGCGAAATAATCCGATTGGATATTCGGAAGAGTAGCTTGAACCGGTTTCACAGCTCTCTTTCCGAGGATGACATTCGCGAGAAACTG
Source organism: Hyphomicrobiales bacterium (assembly GCA_900471815.1). Lineage (GTDB taxonomy): Bacteria > Pseudomonadota > Alphaproteobacteria > Rhizobiales > Rhizobiaceae > Phyllobacterium > Phyllobacterium ifriqiyense. The sequence continues at coordinate 293,197 of UICE01000002.1, read as the reverse complement.
AACAGGTTCCGACCGTGCTACCGATTTGAATTCATCCCTCACGAGAATCCCGAAGACGGTATTCAAGCGATATCATTCTTCTACGAGCAAGCTGAAGAGGACGATCCAACCAACATCTCAAAAGTCTCCTTCAAAATTTCGCGCGGCGAAGAGCGGATTTTTATTTGGTGCTTCTTTCTCGCACTCTTCGAAGTCGAAGGCTGGGCGGACAAGCAGTCGTCTCATTTCTTTATTGATGACCCTGTTTCGAGTTTGGATGACCACAACATCTTTATTACCGCTTCAACGCTCTTTGATTTGATCGAAGAACATTTTGAGAAGCGAAAGGTGATCATCACCACTCACCACCTTGGTCTTTTTGCAATTTTAGCCGATTGGTTGAAGAGGGGGGATAAGGCTAGCAAATTCAATAAGAAGGCAAGAGTCTGCATTTTGAGCGCCAAGGATGGTAACCTCGCGCTAGAGACCGGAAGCAATGATGTTTTCCTATATCACTTGCGGTTACTGCAGGTGTTGGAGCAGGCTTATGCCAGTGACGGAGTGAAGTCTTTTCACTTCGCACTGCTCCGCCAAGTGCTTGAGAACATCGCTTCATTTCTTGGCGTTGGTCAATTCAGTTACGTGCTTGAACAAGTCGGCATCACCAATCCCGACGAAGTGGCGCAAATTATCAACATGCTTTCCCACAAGAAGGTCTATTACTTCGAAGGCGACGAACTTACCGCAGACAGCAAGAGCCTGTTCAATAGCGTCTTCACCAAAATAAAGAGCAAATACAACTTTGTACTGCACGCATCAGTCCCGGCACCAGCGCCAGCTCCCGCACCAATCCTAGCAGTTGTACCTGCACCTGAAAAAGTCTCGGCACCATGAATGACCTAATCCAAAAGCAACTCGGCAAGACCCTCTGGAACATCGCTGACCGACTGCGCGGCGCAATGAACGCGGACGATTTCCGCGACTACATGCTGTCCTTCCTGTTCCTGCGCTATCTGTCGGACAACTATGAGACGGCTGCGAAGAAGGAGTTGGGAAAGGACTATCCGGATTTCCCCATCGACGTGTTGCTGAAAACCGGAGCAAGCACGCCTCTGCAAGCCTGGTATCAAGACAACCCGGACGACGTTGCGGAATTTGAAAAACAGATGCGCCGCAAGGTGCATTACGTCATCCAACCGCCGCACCTGTGGAACAGCATTGCCAACATGGCCCGCACCCAGGATCGCGAACTGCTCAACACGCTTCAAACGGGTTTCAAATATATCGAAAACGAATCCTTCGAAAGCACCTTCAGCGGACTATTCTCCGAGATCAATCTCGGCTCGGACAAACTCGGCCGCAAGTATGAAGATCGTAACGCCAAGCTCTGCTCTATCATCGCGGAGATCGCTAAAGGGCTTGCGGAATTCTCCTCAAATATCGATGCTCTGGGCGATGCGTACGAATACCTTATTGGACAGTTTGCGGCCGGCTCTGGCAAGAAGGCGGGTGAGTTCTACACCCCGCAACAGATTTCCGATATCCTGTCCGCCATCGTCACCCTTGACAGCCAAGAACCCGCTACCGGCAAGAAAGATCGCCTTACCAGCGTTCTCGACTTTGCCTGCGGCTCCGGGTCGCTTCTGCTGAACGTGCGCAAGCGCATGGGGCCGCATGGTATCGGCAAGATTTATGGGCAGGAAAGTAACATCACCACCTACAATCTTGCCCGCATGAACATGTTGCTGCATGGGATGAAGGACACGGAATTCGAAATCTACCACGGCGATACGCTAACCAACGACTGGGACATGCTGCGCGAGCAGAATCCGGCCAGGAAACCCGCCTTCGACGCCATCGTCGCCAATCCGCCTTTCAGCTACCGATGGGACCCGGCCGACGCGATGGGCGATGATGTGCGCTTCACGAACTATGGTCTAGCACCCAAGTCCGCCGCCGATTTTGCCTTCCTGCTGCACGGTTTTCATTTTCTGAAAGACGAAGGCGTGATGGCCATCATCCTCCCCCTCGGCGTGCTATTCCGAGGTGGAGCCGAAGAGCGCATTCGCACCAAGCTGCTTAAAGACGGACATATTGACACGGTCATCGGTTTGCCCGCTAACCTGTTCTACTCCACCGGCATCCCCGTCTGCGTCCTCGTGCTTAAGAAGTGCAAGAAGCCCGACGACGTGCTCTTCATCAACGCGGCTGGGCCTGAGCATTTTGATAAAGGCAAGCGCCAGAACAATCTCTCAGACAAGCACATCGCCAAGATCATCGACACTTACCAATTTCGGAAGGAAGAGGACCGTTATTCCAAGCGTATCGGCATGGGGCGAATCGAGGAGGAAGGCTACAACCTTAATATCTCCCGCTACATCAGCACAGCCGAACAGGGGATCGCGATCGATCTGAAGGCTACGCACGACGAGTTAATCGAAATTGGGAAGCAGGTTCGCGAGTCAACAGCGAGGCACAACACGTTTCTGAAAGAACTTGGTCTATCCCCGTTGCCAATAGCTGATTAGTGACGTGGGGCTAACCCGATTCTTGGGCCCAGGCCTGCGAGTGAAACATCGAGAATCGCTGGATGGGGATATCCGCTTTCACCGAAATCGGGCTTGCTGAACGACTGTGAACTACGACTTAATTAAGCAAAAAAGAAAGGTAGAGTATCAGCGCTTCATTCAAGCATAGGTTTGATATTTTGTTAAAACAACGAGCCCCGATAGTTGAGTGGAAATTTAGGCATTCTCAAGCCTAAGCAATCCATGGCGCGAGTACATTTGAATGACTGAGATGGGGCCGATTGCTGCCTGACGGCCCTAAAAGGCGCAACTGTAATGCGGACGATCTAACTATCGACCTTCTCTGAACAAGCGAGATGTCTCGGACTGGGTCACTTGCGGCTCGTCCGCTTCCATCTGAAGTGGCGTAACTGCAGCGAATATTGGGTGGGGATTGAGCACGCTGGTGCAGATATCAAGTGCAGTGCTAGTGACAATAGCTGTACGTACGATGTTTCGAGCGAACCGAGCGGCTTTCGCTTTGATTGAATATTGCTTTGCCCATAGTCACCAACTACGTTCGATCAGCGAATGAGGAATGGCGGGCAAAAGGGGCTAAGTCGTGGCTGACGGAGGGAAAGATTCGGCGAGTTCGGCGTCGGCGACCGCCAGGGCCTCTCGGCCAGTGAGCAAAACAAGGGCCACATTTTCGCCGCATATCTTGATTGACGAACCTGATTATGTGCCGCCCGATTATGGTGCCAGCCGGCGTACGCGAATTGGTTCGAGCGTCATCGAACAATTCGTGGCAGGCCATGATGCCGGCGACGTCCTACGCGAGCTCGTTCAAAACGAGTATGACGGCGGTGGTGACAAGCTAACGCTGACCTTCGGGAGCAAATCGGTCGAGGTGACCGGTTCAGGTCGCAATATCGAGCGCCGCGGCTGGGAGCGGCTCTCGGTGATCGTCGGGACCGGCAACGTCATGGGCACTCGAGGTGCAGAAGTCGTCGCGCCGAAGGAGAATGGTATAGGTTCAAAGAATTTCGGGCTGCGATCGCTCTTCCGCTTCGGGAACGAAATCCACGTCCGATCTGCCGGGCAGGTAGCCCTCCTCGATCTTCAGACGCAGGAGACCGGTCGCGCCCCCGATCCACAATCTCGGGGCGTGAAGGGCGTCCGCCTGTTCGTGCCCTATAGGACGCGACCGACCGAAACCCTGGAGGCGTTTACTGTTGAGCGAGAGGCGCATGCACTGGAGCTGATGGCGACGAGCATGCCCGATACACTGCTCAAGCTCGCGCATAGCGGGAAGAAGTCAGGCCTTCGCGAGGTCAACGTTCGTTCGATTCGAACCGGGCGTATACTGCGCTGGCGACAAGAGGCGTCACAAGATCGCTGCCGCACATCCGGAGTATCGATGATCTTCCGGCGCGGCCGGATGAGTGATAGCGACGCACGCGTCGTCTCTTTCCAGGAAGAGGAGTTCTCGCGAACCGTAGAATTGCCGGCGGAATATGCGGCGCGGCGGTTCCCATCGTACTACAGGGTCGCCGGCGGCAGGGTGAAGATCGCGGTCTCCGTGCCGATCGTGCGACGCAAGATCGATATCGGCCATAATGGCCACTTCTACTATCCATTAAAGGCTCCGGCCTCGCGAACCGGTTGCCCGGTGAGCGTGAGCGCTCCGTTCGAACTCAACCAAGATCGCAGCGGCCTCAACGATCTCCAGTGGAACGACTGGTTGATCAATCAGGCGGTCGAGCTGGTGATGGACCTCCTTGTTTCCGACTGGTTCGTGAGATATGGCGCCGACGCCTTTACAATGCTTGCGGGCGTCGGTGCCACCACGCCAGATGGGTTCGCGAGGGCGTTGGCGGAACGGCTCAGAGAGGATGCATGCTGGCCCACGCGCGCAAGGGGCGACAAACGATTTGCCAAAGCGGCCGCGATCGTGCTGCCAAGCGACGACCTCTATGCCGGCTTCCTCGGCGACGCGAGCTATCTCGATCCAGCGCTGAGCGCTGACGAGAATCTGCGTAAGCTTGCGGAAAAATGCGGGGCGAAGCCGTTTACCCTCGCATCCCTCGTTCGGTTGCGCTGCGCGGGTGAAAATGACAAGAGCCTGAAAACTACGATCGATGGGGCGGCGAACTATCATTTCACCAACTATGACAAGTCGATGCGCGAGCTGGATATGCAAAAGCGCCAAGCATCGGCGCTTTCGGCATTCCCGCGACGGCTCTCAAAGCAGATGCGGTTTGATCTCGATAACACGGCCTCGACGCTCAGCGTAACAGGCGACCTTAGACCTGCCATCGAGCTGATGATCGTCGATCCGGACCTCTGGGCTGATTGCCCTGAACCCGAGACGAACCGACTTCACCCCGACCTTGCGCCGTTCAAGGCGATTTCCGGCCACAGCCGCGTCTTCGACGAAGAGCAATGGCTGATCGATGCTTCCAAGCGCGCCGCGACCGCGCCTTCGGACGACCGGGAGCGCGAAACGCTTTATCAAAAGTTGCTCGCACGCGAGGCGCCGATCAGCCGAGCTGCCCTGTCGGCATTGCGCAGCAATCCCGTGGTGAAGAACCAGCGTGGCGACTGGGTCGCCCCGGTGGAGATGGTCAATCTCAGCAAGACGATCGCCCGATTCCTTGATCCCGCGATCGACGGACCGTCCAAGGAATTGCGTGCAGCACCAAACCTGATGGCGCGCCTGCGGATTCGTGAAAACCTGGGCGGTGCCGATCTCGTTCGCTTCGCCGGCCTCGTTAAGGATCAGCCGGAGACCGCGGAGCGCTTCGCGAAGCTGCTCACCGAGAATCTCCGATTGCTGAGCACCGCGATCGTCGAAGAACTTCGCGAGATCTCCTGGCTCAGGACCCGGTCCGGGCGACTCGCCGCACCCGAGACTCTCCACCTAGATACCGCGATCAACCGGCTCAGCATCGGTAAAGATGACTTGATTGTCGCCAGCACGAACGACCTTCTTCATCACAAGCTCAAGCTGAAAACCGCGCCGGACAGCGACACGCTGCTTGAGATCATCGAGGCGCATCGCGACCGGATGGAGCCGCTGCCGCGGCCGGACCTCGTTTATCCGGCCCTTGTCACGGCGATCGGACGCGAAAAACGCGCAAAAGCCGAGATTGCGGACCAAAGTATCTGCTGGGTACAGAACCACTATCATGCCCCGTCGGAAATCCTGGTCGGCCAGCGGATCCCCGCACTGTTGGCCGAAGCAATCCCGGTCTTTCGGCACACCGACGATGTCGGACAGGCCTACCAGGCCCTCGGCGCGCCGGCGTCGCCAACGGACGAGCATTGGACACGCTTCTTTGAATTCGTGGATATCGAGTGGAACAGCGGGGGACCGATCGACCAGCGCCGACGTCGTGCATTGCTCGAAGCATATGACCTTCGCGGTCTATTGGGATTACCAAGTGGCTTGGAGAATGTCAGCTGCCTGCTCGACGACCGTTCTCGTCTGTTCACGCTTGCCCAGCTTCGGGCAGGGCAGCTGGTCGAGCCCGACTTTGCAGCGCTTGAACAGGAATTGCGCGCGACCCATAGCAAGATCGGTATTATCGATCGCTCAGAAAGATCACGGGTTTTCTTTACCGCGCTCGGTATTAAACCACTATCGGCCATCGCCGGAACCGGCCAGCCTGAGCTTGGGCCACCCGGACGCCCGCATCTCTGGTACAAGCCAAAGCACAGCGAGCGCTTCCTTGCGATGTTGCATCGACCGCTATTTGCGTGCGCGCTGCATGAAGTCGCATTCCGCAACCGCCACGGGCATGCGGGGTTCGTTCCGGCGAGCCGCAGCGAAATCGCCGGGCGCTTGGCGGTGATCACCGAGATTGCGTTCTTTCAGTCGATCGGACGTCGCTATTCGGTCAGCGGCGCCAGCGTGCTGTTGCCAGCGCAAGTTGCTGTCAGCGAGCAACGTATCGATTTTGTGGCGCCAAAAACAAAGGGTGGCTTTCAGCTGTTGCTGGCCGAGGCGCTCGCGGAGATCGCCGGCGCGGCCAGCGTGGGGACGATGCGAAGTCTTGCCAATGCGTTCCTTCCATTGGTCCTCGCAGGGACGCTCGAAGAGCTTATCGACTATCTTGATCGCATGGGGATCCCGCGCGGGCGGGCAGGGGAACTCGAAGACGACGGTGATGGCGATTTTGAGGAGGAGGATGGTGACGACGACGCGGAGGAAATCGCGCTCCGCCAGGTTTTTGATAATCTCGACACCGATGGGGACAGGAGGGACTCCGAGCCGCCACCAGTCGAGCCCGCACCGCCTCTTCCCCCTAATCCCCCACCACCACCTGCGCCACCACGCGCGTCGCCAACGTTCAAGCTCCCCAACATCGATGAAGTCGACCTGATAGTCGCGCCTCCAAAGGGAAGCCGGATCGAGCCGCAGCAATCTTCGGGTGGCGGCGGCAGCTCCGGCACATGGCTGCCGCCAACGCTGGCGGAAATTGAGCGCGCCGGGCTGCTCGGCCGGCGCGGCGAGGAACTGATCTTTCGGATGGAGCTGAAGAAGGTTCGCGAGTTCGGCTACGGCGAGCCGGAGCGATACGTCATCTGGACATCTCGCGACGAACCCGGTGCTGACCATGATATCCGCTCGATCGATGCGGAAGGGCGTCCGCGATGGCTCGAGGTCAAGGCCACCACTGGAACCGATGGCCGATTTGATTGGCCGCGCAAGGAATTCGAGAAGGCGTTCCGCGAGCGCGATCGTTACGAGCTGTGGCGGGTCTACCGCGTCGCCCATCAAGCGCCGATCGCAAAGTGCTTTCCAAATCCTGCGAAGATGCTCGGGACGCGACAAATACTGCTTGAGCTCGGTTTGTTACGCGCCAAGATTGAGGATATCGGCTGAGCACATTGTCCGGTCCGCGTCACGCGTGTAGAGGCGCAAAACCTAGCGCACTAGCGCGAGAATCCGCAACGCCTGCTGAGATAGCTGCTGGAAACGGCGCGCACAAGCGGAACAGCCCTCACGATTCGAAATGGCGATCGTGTCCGCTTGAAGGCATTAACGTGCGCGCTGTTTAGCGTTCCACTAGGCGGTGATGATTGTGCAACCGGCAATCCGGCACGCGAATCCAGCTGCACAAATCCTAGACGTGCCGGGGGGCCACGAGCTACGGCTAATTTTAGATAGTGGGCAATCGCGGTCGAGCGATTGAAAGAAGAGCGCGGTGCTGCCGGACAATTGGCATGGTCGCGATATTGAAGGTGAGATCTGGCGTTAAATCGCGGGAACGTTTTTCCCTGCGCCTCCGTCACGAGCCACGTTTAGAAGGCTTCGTCGTGAAATACAGCCAGTTGAGAAACGCGTCGGCGTCCGTGAAATCGGTACCCCCGATGCGCCTCCGCAGCGCGTCGATGGTAGCGCACAATTGCGTGTATCGATGTGCTGACAGGGTTGCGACAGTTGGATTTCGAGGCGCGTTAACGCCGATCGCCGCTAACGCCCCGGAGGTATTGCCATTGAAGACAGCATATTGCTTTGGAGCGAAGGTGCAGAGAATTTCCGTGATCATATTCACGCCCACGCCGGGAATACCGAGTGCAAGCTGCCGCATCTGCTCGTAACCCAGCTCTGGCGCGAGTTTGGCTGCCTTCCCGCCTGCGGCGAACAATTCGATTGTCTGCTTGGGATGATTGAGTGCCTCCGAGCCTCGTCGATGAATGTCGCCGGAATGCCACAGATGTTGATAAGGTTCCTTTGAAGAAATTAGATTGCTTAGATTCTCTGCGAAGACACTCCTTATTTCCTTTGAAATCCTCGGCGCTCTGCTGAGTTCCGCGATCGATTGCTGGACCTTGAGCGCCTTGTCTCGATCGGTCCGGCGGTTCGCGAGCGCGGAACTTTCCGTCTTGTCTGCGCGGTACTGGCGGAGGAAGCTATCCAAGCGCCGCAGATCGAACTGTGCGGAAATGTTATTGTCGAGCTCTTTCTCAAGCTTGCGCCGCAATCGCTCGGCATCTTTGTGTCGCGAGGCATATTGTCCAAGCACAAGATCATCGAGTTCCAGGAAGCTGCCGCTCTCACGAAAGCAGGCAAAGGCGACGTCCAGATCCAAGGACACTTGTTCGTCCGGGCTCACAGTCGCCATGATTGAGATTTCATCGTTTGTTGTCAAAGCGCCGGTCGTGAGGTTGGCTGACCCGATCAGACACCGAACCTCGCCTTTGCTTCGCCCAATATAGGACTTGGGGTGAAAGGTTCCCCTCTTCTCGTTGGCAAGAAACAATTCGAAGGCACTGAACCGCTTCTTTATCGCGAGCAACCGCGCGAGCGCCTTTGGCTCGGTAATGTAGAAATTAGTACCAAGGAAAGCTTCAATTTTAGCGCCCTGCTTCAGGCGCGCCTCTAAGAGCGGCCCGACGATCCGTGCGCCACCATCTTTTAAGAAGGCCACGGCGATGCTGATCTGCTCAGCTCCCTCTAAAACATGGGCGACAGCGGCCCGATGATCATCGGACGCCTTGTTCTGGATGAGTCGCATGCCTGTACCCCTCAATGGCGGAGTCCGCCGTCGCGAAGATAGCGGCTACCGTCCGGTTTGCCGCTACCTAATAGACATCCGTGTGCGTTGTTTGCAACGATATTTGAAATCTCGGCCGGCCATCTTAAACAGACGACAGCTTCCGGGAACGATGGGGCACTTTATACGACCAATATGCGGGCGCACAGCCGTTTGCTCGAATTGTTCAAGTCGGGAACATTTGCTCCAAGAGATGCGGCCCCGTTTAGTGTGGCCCAACAGGATTTGGACCGCGCGAAGATTGCCGGTCTCCTTGTAGATCATTGCCGCTGTGGTGCGCCGAAGCGCTTGCGTGCCGTAGTCTTTGCGTCGTAAGCCAATGGCAGTCACCCATTCATACACCAATCAAGCGTATTGGCGAGTGCTCAGATGATCGGCATGGTCGACCCGGCTGGGAATGAATAGTCGTCGACTGTTCCACCGCGACGCTCAAGCCATGCCAGCAAGCTTGCTCTTACATCTGCCGTGATTTCGAACTGAACTGGTCGGCCGATCTTTTGTTGAACAAACATCGGCCGAGATAACGGAATTAGTTGCCGAGAGTAGCTTCAATCTAATACCGGCCATGGGTCGAAATTTCTGCCTTATAAGTGATGCGGGTCGAATCACTGAAATAAAGATGATCTGTCAACAAGTTTCGTCGCTTTGGGCGTGCTACCCTGTTAGATTCTATATTCCAGCATGATATGTTTCCGCGATGTTAGAAGACGTGAAACTTCAAGTTTTTAGCGTTGTACAGTCCGCATCTGGCGGGAGATAAAGAGAGAAACCAACGTAATGGAAGGTGCGGCTGAATCCACGTCCTCCGGAGGAAAGCCCTTTAGGGTCTTGTGTATCGACGGCGGCGGCATGCGAGGCATCTACACCGCAGCATTTCTCGACCGCTTGCTCGACCAATATCGCAGGATTCGCGGAGGGAAACATCTCGATCTTGGCGGCGGCTTCGACCTCATCGCAGGAACGAGTACGGGGGCCATCATCGCCTGCGCGGCCGCCATCGGTCGCCCTATGAGCGATCTCGTCAAGCTCTATCGGGAGTGGGGCGGACTGATCTTCCCCGAGCGCATCACCGAGAGCAAAGCAAAGCTCGTGGCTCGGATTGCCAAAGGTGGCAACATCGTCAGAGCCGGCGATGCGGCGCTACGGGAAGCTCTTAAGGTAGAACTCGGCGACATTACCATGCTCGATGTCTACCAGAAACGAGGAATTTCGCTATCGATCCCTGCGGTGGCCATGAGCACGCATCGGGCATGGATTTTCAAGAAGACGAAAACGAGCGGAGTCCGGGATGACAATTATAAGTTGGTAGATATTTGCCTAGCTTCGAGCGCAGCTCCGATCTATCGCTCCCTGGCAGCGATCGAGAACCCCGACAGCAAGCACGAGCAAATTGAGGTCTTTGCCGACGGTGGACTATGGGCAAACAACCCAGTTATGGTGGCTATGCTAGATGCGCTTATGAACGCCGAAAAGGGGCAGTCTATCGAAATCTTCTCGTTGGGCACTTGCTCACGCCCTGAGGGAGAGGAAATTTCACCGACAAAGATCCACAGGTCAATGCTTGAGTGGAAATTGGGTGCTGACGTTGCGCCGCTCAGCATCACGGCGCAGGAATTTGCGTTCGACAACATGGCCCGGATGTTCGCCAACGTGTTGAGCGATTGCGGCAGAGAAGTGCACCACGTCCGCTTCCCTCAGCAGAAAATTCCGGCCTCGAAACTGGAGTATCTCGGTCTTGACGATAGTAGGCCAGAGGCGATGAATGCGCTCACGAGCCAGGCGTTAACAGACGCCGATATGGTTAAGAGCGCATGTGACGACCCTCGGAATCCACAGGGTCAACTGATTCACAATCTCATGATGTCCCTGCCTGCGATGCCGGAGGCAGGCGTGCCCAAGGAGTTTTTCAAATGAGAGACTGCCACCTCCAGGTAGCAAAATATCAGCGTGACCAAGTTCGGCTTTCGAACGACAGCCGCAAAGACATCTTTGCAAAGGCTGAGACCAACCGGAAGCGGCTAAAGAACGGTCTCGCCGCCAACGAAGATCCGACGCCGATCGGACAGCGGACGCAGGGTTCCTACGCGATGCGCACGATGATCATCGAAGACGGTGAGGACTACGACATCGACGACGGGGTCTACTTCAAGAAGGAGGGACTCGTTGGGCCGAATGGAGGCGACAAGACACCCCTAGCGGCCCGAGAAATGGTCTGCGACGCCCTCCAGGATGACCGTTTCAACGACGCCCCAGAAGTCCTCAAGAACTGCGTACGAGTCTATTATAACGAAGGCTACCACATCGATGTACCCGTCTACCGTCACGTCGTTGTGAAAGACGTCTGGACCGGAGAGGAATCAGATCACTACGAGTTGGCAAGCTCCAGTTGGAAACGCTCGGATGCGTTGGCAGTAACGTCGTGGTTCCGAGACTTCAACAAGGAGAATTGCGCCAACGCGACCAAGGATGGCGACAAAGGACAGTTTGTTGAAGTTGTCAGGCTGCTCAAGGCCTTCGCGCGGAGCCGTTTAAGCTGGAAGGGCAGAATTTCCAATGGATTCGTAATCTCCAAGCTCGCGGCCGATCAATGGACCGAGGTCGCCGATCGCGATGACGAGGCACTTCGGAATGTCGCAAAGGCGATCAGGAATAAGCTTTCATGGACGCAGGCCGTCAAACATCCGGTTCTCAACGAGAATATCATCGGCGACGGGAACGCGAAGGCCAAGTTCCTTCACGACAAACTCGATGAGAAGCTCAAACACCTCGACGTTCTCGACGAGTGGGATTGCAATCACTCGAAAGCGATGAGCGCCTGGGATAAGTTCTTCGACACGAACTGGTTTGCACAACAGCCTGATCCGGATGGGGCCAAGTCTCTTGCCGAGAAAGTAGGGCCAGCTATCAAGCGGGGTGAGACACGGTACGCCTGATAGCGCAAGTCCATGCTCACCATCGCCCAAGCCATCGACGCCGTGTCCGAATTCTTCGAGGCTTATCGGCCAGAGTATAAGGGACATCGTGCCTGTAACGATGCAAAGGGACGTTCGACAGGCCGTCACATGTGGCTGTTCGAGGTTTGGGGCCACAACCTGTCCATTGTAGTCGACGCCGCGTTCCCGTATTCGCGGCCGAATGCCTATATTATCAACTACGATGCCACGCGAAATCTGCCTCATGTCGAGCTTGATGGTCGCCTGTGCCTGAACAAGGTTGAGGTTTCGATCGATCCCGCGGGTGCCGCCCGACAGGTGCTGGCGGAAGCCCTCGGACTCCTTAATGCGCATCAGACTGGGGCCGAAGATGACGATCTCAAGGAAGATTTCACCAACTACTGGAGCCAACGCGCCGATGTAGGCAGTCCGGCGCTGTCCTTGCTCTACGAGGAATGTGTATCGATAGGGTCATATGTCCTGACTGACGACAAGATCTTTGCATTCGCCAGCAAGGAATTGATGCTTCGCTGGTGGGAGAATCGGAACGGGACAGCACCAAAGCACAGAAATGCCGCCCACTTTGTCGAGCTCAAGAAGTTCCCTTTGCCGTCGGAGTTTCCTACAGACCCCATAAGCCTTCTCAAACTGCTCCAGACGCACGCTGTCGATGGTGGAGAGGTGATGTTGAAAGCTCTGAGTCAGGTGCCAAATGGAATCGTCTTGGTGCTCGTCGGCACCGCGCCTTCCGGCCGCCGCCAGTTTGCAGGCGTTCGCCTGCTGAAAACCATGCCTCCGCAGAAGAAGGGTTTTCGACGGAGGCCGAGGCTCAAGCTTCGGTCCGGTGACAAACTCACCGTGCGCGACCTTCTTAAACACTACACTATTCAGCGCCTGCGGACGTCACTGCTTGATAGTTCGGCGTCTCGCAGCATAATTGCCCTGAACAATCTCGCCGACAAAAGAGTGGTCTTGGTTGGTTGCGGAGCTGTCGGCGCGGGCGTCGCACGCCTACTCGCAAAGGCGGGAGTCGGACGCCTTGATCTTGTTGATCACGAGATTCTCGGCTGGGAGAACATTCGGCGTCATGAACTCGGCGCTCGCAGTGTGGGTCATGCAAAAGCGGAGGCCCTGGCGGCGGACCTACTGCACGATTTGCCGGAGATGATCGAGGTAAGGTCTTTCTCGAAAACCATACAGGATCTGGTCGTGTCCGGAAATGACATTTTGAAGGGCGCGGATCTCATCGTGGCGACTACAGGGTCTTTGCAAGCCGACAATTTCATCGCCGAGTTCGCGCGGCAGGAACCTCCACCGATCGCCGTCGTATTCGGCTGGATGGAAGCATGGGGCGTGGCAGGTCACGCGTTGCTGCTATCGGGAGATGGCGCCGGGTTTATGGATGGGTTTGAGGATGGCTCGCCTCGGCGTCCGGCGTCGCGAAATGATCGTCAGTTGCCCAAGGAATGTGGAAACGCCACAACCCCGTTTGGGGCGGCTGAGGTTGTCGCGGTCCAGGCGATGATCGCCGACCTCTGTCTCGATGGATTGCTAGAGCCAGGGTTGGCAGACACGTGGCGAACATGGTGGACATCAGATCGCAATCTCGCACGGGCCGATGGACAATGGACAGAGGAGTTCGTGGCGGCAAAGCCCTTCGCATCGGTATCAGGAGTGATTGAACGACAATGGCCGTAACCCTCGAAGATAGTTCAGTCGTTGTCCGGTTCCACCGCGTTACTGTCCGGTTGTCACCGGAAGTGCTCAAAGTCTTCGACGCCCACCGACAGACGGGTTGGTTCAGCAGGGAGGCTGGAGGACAGCTGTTCGCCGACATCCAAGGTGAAGTTTGGCATGTGGTAGCAGCGACTGGCCCCAGGTCGGCGGATCGGCGGGGCCGGTTCCACTTTTGGCCAGACCGCAATGCGGAACAGAGGGAGATTGATGAGCACTTCTCCGCTGGACTTGAGTACGTGGGGGACTGGCATACGCATCCAGAGAGTGTGCCGACACCATCCCAGAACGACATCTATAGTATCATGAACGTACTCAGGGAATCGACCTTATATACTTCAGGTTTGCTACTTTGCATCGTGGGTCTCGCACCGTTTCCAGAAGGAGTGCACGTATCTTTCCATGCTTGATGTCGCCAACGTGAGAATGCAAGCTTCAGCGTTGTTTCACTCGGTGGATTACCTTATTAAGCACGTCATGGAGACCACGGACCACGCCATTATTGGAAGCCTGTTCAACCTGCTGCGAGGCATCCGCGACGAAAGCGGTGAGCTTTTTTCGGGTATCGGGGTGTTGGTCAGCGATACCCCGGATACGCTTCCGACTTTTCCGCTACGGCCAAAGTCTGTCGCGCCCATTGGAGGATCTACTAGTGGGATATTGAGTTCGATATCCAAAGACTCGAGCGATTTGCACGACGGATTCCATCTTCTTTCTTCGACCTTGGAGATCAGATCGCTCTCTTTATATTTTTCGCCCCCTATCCTACGGTCAGTGGTGATACCGCATCTTGCCCCTAGACGTGGGGGGCGCTACCTAGCAGCACTATTCGGATCGGCGTTGCCGGGCGTGATCGTGACCGGGGTGGCGAGTTCTCATTACGGCGTGGTGATTTTCAAAGAAGGTACGGAGGTAGCCACAGGTGAGCGATGATGATGGTTCCGGGGAGACCCGGCCGCATGAGCCGATGACGTCGGAAGACGGCGCGTTCCCAACTGTGGGAGGCACTTGGAAGATGGAAATCCATTGGCAACGGGGTGACCGGGTTGGAAAGGTTGATGCAACCGCCATCATTCATCAAAGCGATTGGGGTATCGATATGCAAGTCTATTCGATCGGCTCAGATTCCCGGACGATCCTTGCGCGGCCTGGTCGTGAGCTATCAGGACGCCCCGTCATCCATTACATGTATGAGGTAGAACCCAAAGCGATGTGGTCGGACGCGGTCAACCCATACAAGGGTGCGGCCATTCTTCGACTTAACGAACATACCGATGAATTAAGCGGGAACTACTGGACCAGCCAATTATCGAAAGGCTACTTCAAGCTTGTCCGCGAGCCTGAGGCTCTGCTCAACGGTCCGCGAGGCGACTCGGTGGATGTTTTGTTGATCACAGCCCTTGCCGAGGAATTCTCTGAAGCGCGTTCCGTGTTTAGTTCGCATACGGGATCGCCTGATGGCGTGACGGAATGGTTGCCGCAAAAGACGCATCTCAATGACGACCATCTTGTAGGGTCTTTCTTCGTAGGAGGAGAGGTTCTCTTTCGTATTGCTCTGGCCAAACCAAGTCGCATGGGGTCAGTGAGCACAAGCCCAGTCGCTACAAACCTCGCTAACCATCTCCGACCTAAATGTCTTGTGATGTGTGGGGTCTGCGCTGGGAATCCAGGAGATGTTGAGCTCGGCGATCTAATTGTCTCTGAGCTTGCCTATCAATACGATGAGGGCAAGCGCGAAAAAGATGAATTCCTCAGCGATATCCGTCAAGCACGAATTTCTAAGGAATGGCAGGCGGCTGCACAGGCTCTCGATCCTCGCGATCTCCCAAGTTTCGGTCATCCAGACGATGAGGAGCGTCAGTTATGGCTTATGCATAAGCTCTATCAAGGCTTCGATCCGCGTCTGCTTCCAGCACGGAAACGCTACTTTGCTGATGGGGAATGGTCCTCGACGCTTGTCGGTCTTGAGAAGTCGGGGGAACTGAAAATAGAGGGGACCTCAATAAAACTCACTGAGGCAGGACGAAGTGCCGTAGAACGGTCGCTTGTCTTGGATGTCGACCCTCCGAAATCCCTGCCCTTTGAGATTAAGATTGGCCCCATCGCCAGCGGCAACGTTGTGGTCAAAGACGGTGTGACTTGGGGCAAGTTGAAGCGCATGGGTGTCCGCACAGTGTTGGGCCTCGAGATGGAAGCGGCCACAATCGGTGAGGTCGCAAAGCAGTGCGGTATTCGCGAGTGGATTGTGATCAAAGGGGTGATGGACCACGCCGATCCCAACAAGGCAGACCGTTTCAAGCCCTTTGCGGCGCGTGCGTCTGCCGAAGCTCTTCGGAATTTCTTGATCGGGAGATTCTCGGTCTGACAGAGCAACGAGAGCACACCGAAGAACCATAATCGCGACAGTAACTAGCGTTCAATCTTCGGCCTTACAAACTCTCCTGGTCTGCTTTCTAACGGCCGAAATCGGGCGCAAAGCAGCCATTGGTGGCAATTACCGCAGCCTACTATTCATGCTGTCCTCAAAATGTAGCGTGATCGCGTCCTGCACTTTGCCGAGACTGCCATCCTTGCGAAAGCGTGTGCCGTTTACAATAAAGGTGACAGATCCGTCGCTGGCATAGAGCGTAGTTCCCGTAACCGAAAGACGCATCAAGTGGCCGTTAACCTCGGTCGTTATAATGTCGCCAACCTCTATCCCCAGAATTGAGTGGGCCAGTGTCGAGCGCTCGGTTTCGAGTTCCGTCTTCCAGCGCTCCAACTCTTCGGAAACACGCTCCCAAGCGTTCCGAGCCGATTGAAACGGCCGCTCACCGCCGAACCATATTTTGTCTGCAACCGCTAGCGTTTCGTCAGGCGCCTCTCGCTCTATAGTGTAGGCCGCATTTGATATCATCTCGTAGACCTGCTCGGACTCGAGCAATGCCTGGAGCCGTTTTTGATAGGGTAAGATTGTCGTCCAGCTACTCAGCCGTGGAAGAGCAACTTCTCGCACGGGCATGTAGTCTATGGGCATGATATCCCGCAGCCTTAACCTTGCAGTTGCTGTGCGGTCCGGCGGATTCTCGTCACGCCACGTCTTCTGCGTCCACTCGACCCAGATTTCCACCGCAGAAACGCACAGTGTGCTGTCGAGAATTATATGTGACTCTGGGGTGTAGACATGACGGGCCGACCAAGCGAAATCCGTAGCCACCAGCGGCATGACAACATGTTGGAGTTTTTGATCTCGCACGATACGAACAAGAGCTGCGATCCGTTCCTGCAAATACGCCGTCAAGCGGACGAAGACTGCCGGCCCCGTCGCTGTATACACATGTCTTTTACCCTCGCTTTCAAACACAAGCATTTGGGGTCGCGCAACCAGGAGCAACTTTCCGACGAGTTTGGCCGCAGTGGTCTGGAAAGAATGTCCACCGTGAGCGTCGACCTTTCCCTCCTTGACCCAATACTGTCCGCGGCTCTGAATAAGAAGCAGGATTTGGGCGGCAAGATCTGGATCCAGTTCTGGCAGCCGTTCCCCCCGCAATGCTGCTGTGCTTACATCAATGCCTTTTTCTCGCAGTTCAGAAACGGCAGTCCGGTAAAGCTTTTGTTGCAGTTTCGACAACGACTCTGCTGCTCTGCTCCTCACAACCTCTTTTCGGCGACGTTCAATTTCCTCGCGGAATGCCTCAAGTGGCGGACGTCGAGGTGTCTGGCCAGACTGCACTCTGGCCCAATATCCGCGAGCCGGTTTTGGAACTTGAAGGCGTGCGCATAGCTTGCCGACAGCTACGTCGGATATACCGAGCTCTTTTGCCACTTCCAGCGTGGGCTTCTCCCAAACCAATGCAAATATTTCTTCACGGGAGAGTTCTCGTCGAGCCATACGACTCCTTTCGTTGAAGGCAAATGCAGATCCTGGCGGGAACGACCAGGATGCCGGGCCTGTGACCTCCGCTTCAATGCAGACGTTTGCGAAGCACAGGTATCGAAAATGAGCATAACTGGCTTGTCAATATGCCGCTCATCCTATTGAATCATAATATGAAAAATGTTCTTCCTGATACCATAGACAGCGCTGGCGTTTTGCACATTGAGCTTGACCAGATTTATTGGGGTTCGATCGTGTTGCAAATAACGGTCGACAATGGAGTCATCACGACGGCTTTTGATGATTTTGATGACCGACTATCTAGCTTAGTAACGTTTATCAATGAGATCGACGCCGGAGGTTTCCCCAGCGCAGCAATTACGCAATATCGGACTGCGACATGGTCGATTGAAAAGGTGGCGGATCCGGAAATGTGTTTGTTCACAATTGATACGCACGGCATGTCTGGTTACTCGTTCCAACCAAGTCAACTGAGCGCGCTCATCTCTCGTTCGACGCTATTGCGCCAGTTGGTTGAACTTTCGCAGGCTATCGGCAACCATTACAATCTGGCCCACGGCTACCTGTTTTTCGGAGGTGGCTTTGAAGAAGCCGTAGTGGACGCCATTTTGGAGCGAACCGGCAGAGAGTGGGATGCGGGTGTCGCGGATGGTCGCTTCGCAGATGATCTTGATGGGAAAGATGAATATGAGGCGCGCCGGATGGTGGTAGATTTACCTCTTTCCGAAACGATGCAAGCGATTGATGAGCAGTGCCGTACGATGATGAGGACAATGGTTGTTCCTAACAACATGCTCGCCCCAATTTGAAGGCAGGATACAATGCCGCCAGGTTATTAAAGCGCGGCATACTTTAACCGACTCTTCACATGATAAGGACGCGATGAGTTTTAGGCACAGGAGAATGGCCGCAACCAGAGTGCCTATCTTCCGAGCACTCATTTGCCCACCCGGCTGAGAGTGCAATGACATAATACTCGCGGCCACCGAAAAAGTTCACGCCGTTTTGGTACTTTCTGAGGAGACCGGAAAGCTGCGCCATCCCCGCCGCGAGCGCCTGCGATATAGCACTATTCGACCGTGCGAACAATCTGCCGACCTAGCCCAAATCGTTCTCTCACTTATGCGTCCGTACAATCTTTCAAACGTCCAGATGGGAAAGGGATATGACCCCAGTAGCGGGTCTTATCGCCAACATTTGTGCGCCGTCAGTCCTCAATCGGCCTGATGCTCCGCCCTGAAATCTGTTCCGCTAGTTGCTGAAGCGGATTGGTGGTTTCCAGTATAACCTTTTCTTTGAACGCCTGCACGTTTGTATGCCGACCGATCAACTGTTGCCGCTTCAAACGTTCGAAGTTGAATTTCACGCTTTGGACTTCGCCAACGAGCCGGCGCTCTTTGCCGGTGCCTGTATAGATCAGCTCCGTGTCAATCTGGGTCACAAATCCAGTGCAGAATACATCGGGCCATTCGTGGATTGGCTTAATAGAGCCGTCTGCATTGTAAATCTGCTTTAGGTTTGCATTGTTTTCCTCTAGCAGCTCACGCAGAAGCTCTGCCGCATCGTATTCCACCTTGTCGAGACGGCTTTGATTCTTCTTTGCAATTTCGGCGGCGACAACAACATTTAACAACAGGCGTGAGCCCTGCTGCTGCGCGGTCTTCACACTATAACCAGCACGAATGGCTGCCTGCGTTGCGTTGAGATCGACGAGATACTCGCTGACAAACCTAGACATCAGAGGTGTGAGTGATTGTTTATCGTTTTTCATTGGCATTCCGGTCATAGTAGATCAGCTCCTCATCGGATGAAATTTTCTTCGCATCCCTTATGGTCACCTCCGTAGTGACTAGGTGAGTGGTTTTGAGGGTTTCCAGTCCGCATCGGGGGCATATACGTCGCCAATATGTGCTTTGTCATCGATGTATCCTGGTAGCCAAATGCACTCTGGCGGATAGATGCCGCATCGGCGCCCCTCCCGTGTTTGCTCCTGGGTAACTTTGTGCCCTATGATTTTTGACGTGGGTATGTTGAGATTGTAGGGCCTGCCCTTATTCGTCAGGGCCTTTGCTGAGGCGTGCATGGTGTTATCGCGCTGCTCTCGTACAGCTGCAGCAAATTCGGGTGCTCTCGGGCAGAACCTGTTGTCCTGGCCCTTTATCAGACCACGCAAATAGGATTGCACAGTGTTGTCGATGGCCCACAGCGGCAGTCCTTGAACTGCGATCAAGTAACCATTCATGACTGCGACCGGGTCATCACCGGCTCTTTGTGGGAGGGATGAAAACAACTGGTGAAGTTGTTCCGCCATCTCCAGCTTGGTCGCCGATTTCAAACGAGGGTCCAAAGTGCTCACGTGGTCCATGTTCGAAATTCCTGTTTTGCATTTCCCGTAGGACGGCGCTGGAAAAATCCGCCATCATCGGCGGACGTTGTGAAAAGTGCGTTTGAGATTGTCTGCTTACCGATGCAGCAGGAACGTCCGTCCACCGATCCTGATTTAGGAACGTTGCGGGATTGCACCACGGTCGATCGTCTGCTTTTGCTGCGTATCGTCGAAGCCCAACCATGATTTCATCGAGTGAAGCGCGTTTGATAGCGCTGGTGAAGGCCTTGTTGGCGTCCCGCTTACCGACCTTGTGAGGATACTCGTTCCAGAACAGCTCAAAGCTCTTCGTTAAAAGAGGGACTGTTAAAGTGGGGGCGTTAATAGGTGCCGACCCAGAGGCGGCAGGGGGGTGCCGATGTAGAACCGGCAGGGGTGCCGACCTGTCGGCAGGGGTGGGCGGACCATCGGACAGGTCTGCAGGCGCGTCAATCACAACGCGGTATTCATGGGCGCTGTCTCGTCGCCCCTGCTCATGAGGCGTTGAGACGACCTTCTTCTGCAACCATCCTGCGGTAACAAGGCGATTAATTGACGCCTGGACGGTCGAGCGAGCGCAATCCATCTCTTTTGCCATCCCAACTTGTGACCGTCGGCACCAGCCCTGTCTGTCACTGTGGCGGCCGAAGACACAAAGGACCTGTAGGTCTCGCCCTTTCAGGCGTTGATCCAACACCGCTCCGGCTGGAATTATGGA
This sequence comes from Hyphomicrobiales bacterium, assembly GCA_900471815.1. GTDB lineage: Bacteria > Pseudomonadota > Alphaproteobacteria > Rhizobiales > Rhizobiaceae > Phyllobacterium > Phyllobacterium ifriqiyense. Next base: position 272,518 of record UICE01000002.1, on the reverse strand, counting down.
AAAGCGGGGGCCACTCACCGCTGGTGCCCCACTTGCTGATTGGCTTCCCATTCCAACACCAGACGCGATTCCCACGCCACCGTATTGGGGCCAAGCCGAACTGGTTTTGGGAAGTCGGCGCGGTTCTTCGACCAGCGCCAGATGGTGCTTGGGCTACAGCTATAGCGTTCGGTGAGGTCACCAAGACGCAGCCAAACGGTTTTTGTAGTAGGAATATTTTCAGCGCTCATGACATGTCTTTCTTGAATAAGGATTCAAGCACGTCATGCGCTTCGGGCTGCCCCAGATCGATGGAGCTATGTTCGTGACTCGCTGGAACGCGAATCACAGCATCTGTATAGAGCCATTGTATCTTTCACCGCAAGCCTTCAGATGTCATTCATTAAGATCGGCTCCTAAGCGATACCATTCCCGCAGAGCATTGCCCAGTCTTCCATCATCTGCACGCGTTTATCAAATAGATCGCCGCGCCGGTAAGCTGCCTCGACCTTATTGCCGATGGCATGCGCCAATGCCATCTCGGCAACGTCGCTTGGATAGGCGGTGCGTTCTGAACACCAGTCACGGAAGGTCGAGCGAAAGCCGTGAGGTACTGCGGCGACTTTCATTCGCCGCAATACAGCTGAAATAGTCATATCCGAGAGCTTGCCACCACGCGCTGCCGCAAAGACAAAGTTCGTGTTTTCAAATCGTGGCGCCTTCTCAAGCACGCAGATTGCGGCTTTTGAAAGTGGAACCCGATGCTCCTTGCCAGCTTTCATCCGCTCGGCCGGAATGGTCCAAAGCTTCGCATCAAAATTGATTTCATCCCAGGTTGCACCTCTGACTTCGCCAGACCGTGTGGCCGTCAGGATGCCAAACTCGAGTGCTAGAGATCCCGTACCCTCTGTCGCACGCAACGCCTTCATGAAATCCGGCATGTCGTCGATCGGCAAAGCTTTGTGATGGATAACTTTGCTGACCTTGCCGGGCTTCGGCATCAACGCATCCAGATTGCCTTTCCAGCGCGCCGGATTTTCGCCTTTGCGGTGCCCTGAGACCGTTGCCCACGCCAACACGTTTTCGATGCGGCCGCGCAAACGGGTGGCTGTCTCGGTCTTGGTGGACCAGATCGGATCCAGAACATTATAGACGTGATCTACACCGATCTCATTGACTCGCATTTGTCCGATAATGGGATTGGCATAGGTAACCAGCGTCGAAAGCACTTGATCGGCGTGCTTATCGTTACGGTATTCTTGCTTCTTCGATTTGTGCCAGCGGTTAGCAGCTTCTTCAAAGGTGATGACGGAACTCGCAGCGTTTAGCGCGAGGCGAAGCGAGCGCCGCTCTTCAACGGGATCAATGCCTTTGCGAATCTTGTCATGCGCCTCCCGTGCCCTTTCGCGTGCCTGAGCCAGCGATACATCCGGATAACCTCCAAGTCCGATATGACGGCGCTTGCCGCCTATTTGAACGCGAAGCAACCAAGATCGGGCGCCGGTCTCTTTTACCTGGAGTTGTAATCCGCTGACGCCTCCAACAAAATGGATGCCCGGCTCAACGAGTCGTTTGATATGCAGTGGACCAAGTTCTTGTGCTTTGCGAGGCATAGGCTCTCCGAATAGGCCCACCAATAGACCTACCAAAATCTATGCAACACGATGACACAGTATGCAATGGAAAAACGCAATAGAGAAAATTAATATAGTGAAAACAATTGCATAAGATACAGGATGCGATGGGATGATACTGCTGGATGGCGGCCTTCCTCTCCGCCATTAAACGGCTCAAATTGATTTGATGCCGAAGAGCGGATGAAGCTCACGACAGGGCAAAAATTCTGACCTCTCTGCCGATACCCTGAAGCTCCGCCATTCTGGAGGCCGATGTGATTCCGCTCTCACGGAGGATCTCTAAAACCTGGGCATCCCCGACAATCGCTTCCGTCGTCATGATCACATTGGGATCGGCAAGGCCCTGGACACGGGAGGCGATGTTGACGGTCTGGCCGAAATAGTCCTGCCGGTCGTTCAGGTTGACTGCGAGGCATGGTCCCTCATGGATGCCGATCTTCAGGAGTAGATCGTCGCTGCCGTGTTCGGTGTTTAACCGAAGCATCGCCTCTCGCATCCTGAGCGCAGCCGCCACCGCGCGGTCCGGGCTCGGAAAGGTCGCCATCACGGCATCTCCTATGGTCTTGACGACCGCCCCGGTCTCCGTAGCGACGATCTCGTGAAGAACCCGGAAATGCCCCCGCACGAGATCGAAGGCTGCCAGATCTCCAACGCGTTCGTAGAGGGCCGTCGAACCCCTCAGGTCGGTGAAGAGAAACGTCAAGCTGGTGATCTTGAGACGCTGGTCGACATCAAGGGTGTCGATCCGGTATATGTCGCGGAAACTCTGGTTTGTCAGCAGACGCTTGGCTGTCAGAAAAGGTCGCCTGCGGCCCAGAAGATCGTGCAGCTCATCGCCTGCGATGCAGACATTCGGTACCACTCGGCGATCGGTATGGTTCTCGAGCGTGAGCCGTAGCAAGCCAGGACGGAGGGTGATCGTTTCGTTCAGCGCATGCGCCCGACTGATGACCATCGACAGGGTTTGACGTTCGTCGGTCGGCTCGCCCTTCACGTCGATGAACTGCGCTGAGTGCGTCACCGCATCGAAGATGATCACGAATTGCGCCGGCAGTTGCAGCGAGACGAAAGCCTTTTCGCCCGGAGCAAGCTCGATCATCTCCAGCTGAATGCGTGCGAACCGCGCTTCGAGGTCCTCCGGTAGGTCAACCCCGGAGCTGAAGAATATCTGGCGGTAATATTCGAGCGGAGGCAGCCGATCAGGATCGTGGGCGGCAATCCTGCGTACTCTCGGGCTGACCGTGAACGTGACCTCGACCATCTCGTCGAGGGTAGGTTCGTATCCGGCCGCACAGAGCGCACAATGGTAAGTCTCGTGGACGACCCCTTTGAGGGATGCGCCGCTGTCAAGGACGCCGCCGCATCCCGGGCAAAGCACGTTCCAGGTCATCTCGAACGCGCCTATGCGGGCTGCATGGAGAAGCGCTGCAATGGTTTTCTCTTGATCAAGATGGTGCGTATCGGCGAAGGCGAGTGCATTGATGCGATTGAGATCGCGATCTGAGCCGTGTCTGACAACGTTCTCGATGCATTTGACCGTCTGCGGGTCAGCCGCTTGTCGCAGGGTCGCAAAAAGTACGTCCACTTCGCTCATTAGACAAGTCTCCGTCTGCAGAACCCACGGCGGACGACGCCAGGACCAGGATTATAACACGGGAATGTTCCAATAGAAATCTATGGGCATGGATATTACTCGCCCGAGCGACTTTGTCCTTCCAGACGAGACAACATTTTTGCATTTGCGTTTGTCCATAAATGAGATTAAATCTCAAATATGGGAATTATCATACGCGACCAAAATCACGCTCTTGCTGAGCACCTGCGCAGTTTGCGGATGAAACGCGGCCTGACATTGCAGGATCTGGCGTTGAGCAGCGGTGTCAGCCGGGCCACTCTATCGAGGATCGAGAAGGGCGAGGTCAGTCCGACGGCGGAGACGCTTGGCCGCTTGGCTTCCGCCTTCGCGCTGCCACTATCACAACTCTTGACGCCGCTCGAGCCGGATTACGTTCCGCTACTGCGCCGTGCTGATCAAAGTATTTGGCTGGACCGCGAAAACGGGTTCTCCCGCCGCACCCTCTCGCCTCCAAGCGGGCGGCTGAAGCTGGAAATGATCGAGTGCGAAATCGCGCCCAATCAGCACATTGTCTATGACAGCCCGGCTTTTCCGGGCCATGAACATCATCTTGTCGTCTTGGCTGGTTCGCTCACGCTGATCGTCGATGACGTTCGGTATGAACTGAGCAAGGGCGATTGTCTTCGCTATCAATTGCGCGGCGGATCGTCTTTCGCGACCGGCGATCAACCCGCCCATTATATTATCGCTATGGCTTAAGGAGCCTCGGAATGGAAGTCCAGATTATCGAACTTGATGCTCGCGCGATCGAGGAAAGGTTAGAAGACCTCTCACTAATTCTCGCCCTGACCGTGGGGCAAGGCGCAGCGGTCAGCTTCATGGCTCCGCTGTCCGTCGAGGATGCGAGCCTGTTCTGGTCCAAAAATGTCCAACCCGAAGTCGTCGCCGGACGAAGAATCCTCTTTGGTGCAGAACGTGCGGGAAATCTTCTTGGCACCGTGCAACTTCTCACCGCCATGCCTGATAATCAGCCCCATCGATGTGAGATTGCCAAGATGATCGTCCACCCGCAAGCTCGCCGGCTTGGTATTGGCCGAACTCTTATGAACCATGCCTTGAGCAGGGCTCGTGAGCTTGGAAAAACGCTTGTCACGCTGGACACACGAACCGGCGATGTTGCTGAACCCCTTTATGCCTCCACTGGTTTTAAGGTTGCAGGTGTAATCCCGGACTTTGCGTGGAATCCGGACGGAAAGGCGAAACACGCGACCACCTACATGTTTCGCCATATCTGATACTTGCGACCAAGGCGGGCGGTGGTTTGCCCCTGCTTTTGGCCGTTTCAGCAGGTTATGGTTCAAGCAGCCCGCTATAGCGCAGATCCGGCCATTCAGTGCCCGACGCTGCCCTCAAACCTGCGCCGTAATCCACCCTGAAAATGCTTCCATGGCCGGGGTAGGGAGGCGCGATTGCAGCCGCGTCAGCCAATAGCTTCCGAGTGAAATCGAAGTCTGGAAAGGTTGCTTGATTGCGCCGGATGAAAGTTGCCGCGAAAACATTAACGGGGGAGCCAACGCAATGCCGATCCCTTGGAGCGCGGCCTCCATCATGGCGAGCGAGGAATCAAATACGATCCCTTTGCTGAGTTGCGGCGAGGCAGCCACCCCAGCCTCCTCAAACCATCGGCTCCATTCATCCTTGCGGTAGCTTCGCAGCAGGGGCTGATTGGCGATATCTCCCGGCTCCTGCAGTTTCTCCGCCAGCTCCGGAATGCAAAGCGGCGATAGCGGCGCCTCAAAAAGGCGAATTGCCTCTGTTCCATGCCAGGAGCCGTCGCCAAATCTAATGGCAAAATCCAGCCCTTCTGCGGCGGTGTCGACGCGATTATTATTGGTTGATATCCGCACATCGACAAAGGGAAATTGCCGCTGGAAATCCGGCAATCGAGGCAGCAGCCACCCCACGGCAAATGTTCCGACAGCGCCAAGAAAAAGCAGCTCGCGCACATGGCCGCCCTCTATGCGTTCAAGCGTATTGGCCAACTGGTCAAAGGACCCCGTTACAACGGGCAGGAGCGCTTCTCCCTCGGCAGTGATTTTTAGTCCACGCGGAAGGCGTTGAAAAAGCTGTACGCCAAGCCGCGTTTCAAGGCTTTTCACCTGCTGGCTGACAGCAGCCTGCGTCACGTAAAGTTCGATTGCTGCTCGTGTGAAGCTCAGATGCCTTGCAGAGGCTTCAAAGGCCCGAAGACCATTCAGGGGAAGAAAGGGACGAACCATATCTGACCTAGTTTTTCTTATGTCAGATACCAGATATCATCGTTTGTTTTCAGATTACAGTGCCAATAGAGATTTGCGTGGTAGCGATCACGGCACAAGGAATTTGCATTATGAAACGGAAAATTGCCACAGCTTTGGCGGGCTCTCTCTTGATCACGGGCGTTTCGGCTACGCTTAGCCATGCGGCCGATGATGCCAACAGGATTAAATCTCTCGTAGACGCCGCAATCCGTCCCGTTATGGATAAGAACGCTATACCGGGCATGGCTGTCGGCGTCATTGCTGACGGAAAGTCCTATATATTTGAATATGGCGTTGCTTCTAAAGACACCGGAACAGCGGTCACGCCTTCGACGATTTTCGAGATCGGATCAATCAGCAAAACATTCGTCGTGACCCTCGCAACCTATGCGCAAGCCAATGGCCAGATTTCGCTGTCCGACCCCGCCAGCAACTATCTTCCTGCGTTTAAGGGCACCGAATTTGGTAAGATTCCGCTGCTGCATCTGGGTACGCATACGCCAGGGGGCTTTCCCTTGCAGGTGCCGGATAACGTCAAGAATGACGATCAGATGATGATTTATCTGAAGAACTGGAAGCCTGCCTATAAGCTTGGCACGACCCGGACCTATGCGAATCCAAGCATCGGGATGCTCGGCGTGATCACTGCCAAAGCCATGAACAAGGATTTCACCTCTCTCATGGAAGGCACTTTATTCCCGGGGCTCGGTCTCGCCAGCACCTATATCGACGTGCCGAAAAGCAAAATGAAAGATTACGCGCAAGGCTATACGAGCAAAGACAAGCCTGCCCGCGTAAACAAGGCTGTTCTGTCCTCGGAAGCCTATGGGGTGAAGACGACTGCGCCAGACATGGTCCGTTTCATGCAAGCAAATATGAACATGGTCAAGCTGGAGAGCAAGCTGCAGCAGGCGATTGCGGATACGCATAAGGGCTATTTCAAGGTTGGAGCAATGACCCAGGATTTATTATGGGAACAATATAGCTATCCTGTTTCGTTAAGTGCTTTGCGACTGGGTAATTCGCGAGAAATTTCTTCAAAGCCGGTGCCTGTTGAACAGATCAACCCACCCACGGAACCGCGTTCTGATGTGTGGATCAACAAAACTGGTTCAACCAATGGTTTTGGTGCCTATGTCGCATTCGTGCCCGAAAAGAAGATCGGCATTGTCATTCTGGCGAACAAATATTACCCGAACGAAGAGCGTATCAATGCTGCTTATGAAGTTTTGACCAAGCTGGACTCCAAATAATATCCACTATCGAGAAGCGCTGCTTTGATAGCTTCCAGCGTCTGGGCGCGGTTCAGCCCGGCCATATCGATAGCGTGGTTTTCGAGATCACCCAGCGATGAAAATTGCTGATGCAAAGCGCTGATCGGCCCGGGGTCGGTCAGCGTATTGCCGCCCCGCAGCCGGCATCGCTCGATCGCCTCATCCAGAAGAGGCCGCAAAACAATATAGTGGAGCGGTGCAGTGACCTTGCGAAATGGTTGCAGGAACCAGGGGCCGATGATGCCGTCTACAACGACGAAGAAGCCGCCTTCGGCATAACCCTCAGCCACGCCCGCCAGGACCTTGATGACAGTCTCGTTTTGCGCATGTGCCTCTGGCAGGTAGGGCTGTATCAAGCCGCTTTTTATATAGTGCCAGAAGTCATCCGAATGCAGATGAACGGCCGGAATGCCGGATGCGGTAACAAGCAGCTCTGCGGCCGTGCTTTTCCCGGAACCCGGAGGCCCGGTTAGAATCAGAATGTGACCAGCCAGATTTTTCATGCGTTCCTCAAAACAGGTTTCATTCATGCCCGGAAGCCGCCGGTTGGGTTCATGGCATGAAAAAAACATACTCACAGTTGCATGTTGCGCGAACTACACCATGACTTGACTATTTCGGTCATATAAACAATTTTCTCGCCAAACGCAGCATGGCACTAAAACCAAACATGCAAAGGAAGCATCATGGATAGGTCACTTGATATCTACATAGGCTGGGATTCCCGCGAGCCCATAGCATATGAGGTAGCAAAATCCACCATCCTGAAAAACGCATCGATCCCGGTGAATGTACACCCGATCGTGTTGCAGGATCTCGTTGATAAGGGCGCTTATACGCGCGATGTCGACCCGCTCGCTTCAACGGAATTCACCTATTCGCGCTTTTTTACGCCCTATCTCGCCGGTTATAAGGGCTGGGCTTTGTTTTGCGATTGCGATTTTCTGTTCTTCTCCGATGTGGCAGAGCTTTTGCAGTATCGCGACGAGAGCAAGGCTGTAGCCTGCGTCAAGCATGACTACCAACCGAAGGCCGGGGTCAAGATGGACGGCAAGGTGCAGACGACCTACCCACGCAAAAACTGGTCATCCTTCATGCTGTTCAATTGCGAACATCCTTCGACGCGCCAGTTGACACCCGAATTGATCAATCGCGAAAGCGGCGCATATTTGCACAGGATGCAATGGGCGCAGGACGACGAAATCGGTGAAATCCCGACAGAGTGGAACTGGTTGGAAGGCTGGAACGAGAAGCCAGCAAGCGGATATCCGCATGCCGTGCATTTTACTAATGGCGGTCCATGGTTCAAAGATTGGCAGAATGTCGACTATGGCGATATCTGGACCAAAAAGGCATTGGAAATTGACCCGGAATTCAAGCCGATCTAAAGCAATTCCAGGAAAAGTGCGAAGCGGTTTTCCGTCCGGAATTGCGCAAGCAAACACGCTTTACACGCAAACAACTATGGTGGAATGCAATAATGGACGGCGGCGACCTGGCGCAGTTCCACCATAAGTTGAAAAGCAACTTCGGCTTCCGAATGAAACCGTATAGTCCTCAAAATGCTGCTGTAACTTTGACCATGCGGCAGCTTTTGCCAACCAAACGGGCTGGCAACCACGCCGTCACTCCTTCGTCGGTTCCTGACTAAATCCCTCGACCTTGCTGGCGAATCTCTCCGGCAGAACAATTCGATGGGCAAAACTTGCTCTAGCATGACGTGGGGCATGGTCCCGATCACATCTATATGTTTAGACATGATGGCCGCAACGCAACTATTTAGCGTTCGAATCTCATCCCGTGAACGTGTTGGAACATGACCAGATCCATTCAATTATCCCGCCGCACTTTTGTTTTCGGTTCCATGGCCGCGAGCGCTGCTCTTGGCGGATGCACAACGACAGCGACAACGCAGCATGCCGAAATCGCGCCGCCCAAGCCGCGTCCCGTAAAGCAATCCTTGCCGACAGGATTAGCTTCCCCATCGGAACTTGAACTGCGATATGCCGCACTTCAAGATGGGGGACATTCAATTCCTGCGATACCCTTTCAGCAGATGGATCCGAAGTATTATCGTCAGCGCGTGACAGACCCCACCGGCGAACCCGCAGGGACGGTTGTTGTCGATACGGTCGGGCGCTTCCTTTATCTGGTGGAACCGGGCGGAACAGCAATGCGCTATGGTGTTGGTATCGGCCGCGATGGTTTTGCCTGGCAAGGTGAGGGGATTGTTCATTGGCGGCAGCATTGGCCACGTTGGAAGCCGCCGGCAGACATGATTGCAAGACAGCCGGAGCTCGCAAAATACTCCGTCGAAAATGGCGGAATGGAGCCGGGCGTCAAAAATCCACTCGGTGCGCGCGCACTTTATATATTCCAGAACGGGCAGGACACGCTTTATCGTCTTCACGGATCACCGCAATGGCGCTCGATTGGCAAGGCTACGTCGTCCGGTTGTGTGCGCCTGATCAATCAGGATGTAATCGATCTATATGACCGTGTGCCGTATCACGCGCGAATCGTCGTTCACCAATCTCCCCTTGGGGCGCCGCAAACTCAGGTTTGATAAAAAGCGGGTCAGCATCGGGAAGTCTTCCAAACGCCAACCAAAATGGTTCTGCCCGGTCCAGCATTGATGAAATCAGCTGGACCGGCATATATCAATGGCAATCGCTGCATCCGATGATCGAACCGAGGCTTTCGACAATTTTTCCGGATTGAACCCGGGCCCCAAGATAGAATCCGCATGATTAGGAATAGCCCTCAACATAATTCGATAACGGGATAGCGAATCCCTATCCACGTTCCAGCACAGCCACACAGGAATCCAGATCATTGGTTGCCAGATGTGCGTAGCGCATGGTCATCGACAAGGTTTGATGGCCGAGCCAAATCTGCACACGCCGAATGTCAATACCGCCGCGCACAAGACGCGATGCGCAGGTGTGGCGTAAAATATGCGGAACAATCTGATCGTCACTGCCAAGCCCGACTTCTGCCTTTGCCTCATTCCAGATTGCCCGAAACCGCACTTGATTGAGCATGGCGAAAGGGCCCTTTAGTCTGCCATGCGGGATATGGACGGTTTCTTGTGCGCGAGCGGTGAGGGGAACCGTGCGGCTGCGCCCTGATTTGGTTAGCCAGAATGTCGAACGGGCATCCTGCAAATCGTTCCATGAAAGGCCGATAGCCTCGCCGAGCCGGCACCCGGTATCAACAAGGAATATGCTCAACCGGTAGCTGTCTTCGCAACGCAACCTTACAGCGGAGAATAGTCGCGATTCCTCATCGGTTTCGAGGAAGCGGATTCGGCCCTGCCGTTCTTTTTGCCGCCGGAATTCCGGCAGATTATAGATGTCGCCCATTTTTGACGCTTTCCTGAGCAGTTTGCTTAAAGCGGCCATCTTTCGATTGATGGTCGCATTGCTGTTGCCACGTTCGCGCAGGGTTCCGATCACAGAATCAAGCATTTCTTGCGTAAAAACGCTGAAACGCTGGCCACTCAATATTTCACTCATCTCCCCGAGGAACGAACGCACATTGGTTTTGTGCGAGCCTTCATCCCAAAGGATGCTGATATATTGCGCAGTCAAATCACTCAACGAGTGTTCCCTGACCAGCTTCCGGGTGCCATTATCGGCTGCCGAATAGTTGAGATCATAGTCAAAGCGGACGGAAAATGCAGATCCAAATGCGGAGTCACAAAAAGGCGGGGCAATAGCGGCTGCTGAAATCGTCATGAAAATCGCGCTCTGGTCAATAAAACACTAAACCGGGAAATATATGCCGAGTTGTAGCGGTCTTCATGAAAAGCGCAATCCGTGTAGCCGTGCCTCTTTAGGCTAATAGACTTTCGTTTGATAAAGCCATAACCGGCCGTATCAAGTTTCAACCCTTGAGGTCTCTGTCCAACCATTTCTCATCTCCTCGGCCTATGGCCGGTCTGGAATCCTTTCTTCGCTTAATGTCTGTGCGTCGCTGGTGCAGACCCCAAACCACAATGGTTCTGAGCGGGGTTCTTACACCATTCAAAATCGCGAGCGCTGAAAATGGCTTGTTGGTTTATATTTTGAGAGGAAAAGCCAACGCCGGGAAAACCCGGCATTGGTAGAAGATAATCGAAGGATTAGAAGTTGCGCTGGAAGCGGATCACACCGCCGAACGCATCATCAGAGCCCTTGGCATCTTTATAGTCGATCTCTGGAGTAACAACGAAGCCAGGAACCAGCTCATATGCAACATTCAAAGATGCTGCGATAATGTCTGCTTCATCATAGGCAACCTGGGCATTAACTTTTGCGTTGTCGGAAACCTTGGCAGTTACACCGCCCCAGATTGCATAATCGCCGGTCCACGCACCGTAGTAATCATCGGCTTTTACGTCAGACTGATAGCCGCCCATGACGAAGAAGGATAGCTGATCAGTCGCCTTGATGTCCAAACGAACCTTGCCAGCGAATTCTTCAACAACGGAATCATAGCCAATAACGCCGGAAACTGAACCCCAGGCCTGTTCGAACTTCGCACCAGCAACAACGTGTGGCAGGTAATCGTTGATCAGGTGATCCTTGTCACCTTGTTCCAGACCGATGATAGCCGAGAAGCCGTTGCCGCCAGCGAAGGTGTAGCTGACCTGATTAGTCTTATCGCCGTCATAATCAACCATGTCGTCGTTGATGACGTTTCCACCATCTGTCCAGCTACCAAATGTTGTATCGGTTACACCGATGCGGAAGCCACCAAGTTCGATATAGGCGTGAGGAAGTGCTGCTGCTTTGTCGGCGCCTTCATCTACTGTGAATTCGGTTGCGATATACGACTTGAGTGTACCAAGCTCGGTTTCCGAACGGGCATCAAAACGTACAACGCCGCGCGAACGGAACTTGTAAGTGTCAATGTCGGGATTCTTGTCGGTGTTGCGCCCCCAGAGATCGCCACCCTTTACATCGACGCGAACATAACCATCGACCTTCAAGCAGGTTTCGGTGCNNCATTTCTGACCTCCAGTCAAGATTCGCTGGAGGGGACGCGCGAAAACCCGTCTTTGCTGGGTTTAGTGGCCAACCGAATTCGAAAACAGATTAACCACCAGAACACCGGCTATAATGAGTGCCAGGCCAATGATCGCGGCAAGATCCAGGGTTTGCCGAAACCAGAACCAGCCAACAGCCGCAATAAGGACGATGCCGGCGCCGGACCAGATGGCATAGACCACGCCGACTGGAATGGTTCTGATCGGGATTGAAAGCAGATAGAATGCGGCGCCATAGCCGAAGATGCATACAAGCGAAGGCAATAGGCGCGTAAAGCCCTCAGCCTGCTTGAGCGCGGATGTGGCGATGACTTCAAAAATTATGGCAGCAACGAGGTAAACATATGTCATGTGGGGACCATCAAATGAACGCATGGCAACGCACAGACGCCTCAAAGAATGATTCGCAGCCCTCAAGTGGCGACCGGCGGATTTGCCGGTTAAAGGCTTGATTCGATTCAGTGACTCGCCTTGCAGGGCGCAGTAATGGCTGATTCCGTGTTCAAATGCCGTTCCAATACCGGCAGGAACATGCGGAATTTATTAAAATTCGGGTTACCTATATTAATGAGTGGTAAAGATATTGAAGATGGAACGGCGATTTCGTGGCTTTTGTGCAACAGCCCCCGGTCATAGAGCCTGCACAAGGCCCGCCGATGGACATTCGTGGTTGAAACGCGAGCGCTGGCGAGTATGGTCTGTCGAGAGGAAGGGCGTTACAGCATTTCTTCTTGCACTTAGGGGATGGGGACAGGTTGTCCTTCAGCCAAATTGGAATGCCCAGACCCATTTTTAACTTTGACTGGAGGTCAGAAATGNNGCACCGAAACCTGCTTGAAGATCAGCGGTTACGTTCGTTACGACGCAGTTGCTGGCGACGATCCATACAACGGCGTTGAGCTGGACACATGGGCAAAGCAGGCACGTGCTACTGTCCGTTTCGACGCTCGTAGCGAAACTGAACTTGGCACATTGCGTTCGTTCATCGAAACACGTTTCGATCACAAGGCATACGGCGGCCGTGACAACGCAGACATCGATGCTTATTACAGCAACGGCGGCTACATTTCACACGCTTACATCGAACTCGGTGGTTTCCGCGTTGGTGTTTCCGACTCGCAGTATGATACATGGACCGGTTCAGCTGGTAACGTAATCTCCGATGACGTTATTGCTTATGCTGGCGGCCGTACAAACCAGATCAGCTACACCTTTGCTGGTGGCAATGGCTTCTCTGCAATGGTTGGTTTGGAACAGGGCGACGACGATCACCTGATCGAAGACTACATGCCACACGTTGTTGCTGGTGTGAAGTTTGAGCAGGCTTGGGGCGGTATCTCCGCTGTTGCAGCTTACGACTCAGTTGTTGAAGAATTCGCTGGTAAGGTTCGTTTGGACGTTAAGTTCACAGACACAGTATCCGCTTTCGTAATGGGTGGTTACCAGTCTAACGAAGACGATCTGGATGTAGTTTCCGAAGGCGGCAACTACTACGGTTCGTGGAACGGCGACTACGCAATCTGGGGCGGTCTGTCTGCTAAGGTTTCCGAGAAGGCAACTGTCAATGCACAGGTTGCTTACGAAGAAGCTGGCACATTCGCTGCTGCTTTGAACGTGAACTACGAAATCGTACCAGGCTTCGTAATCACTCCAGAAGTAAACTACGCTTCGTTTGACGAAAGCCGTGGTTCAGGCGACGACGCTTTCACAGGTATCGTACGTTTCCAGCGTAACTTCTAATCCTTCACTGGATTGGTTGATTGAAACCCGGCAGCGCAAGCTGTCGGGTTTTTCTTTGTTTGCAGGTCCTGATTCTCTGGGCTCTGCATGTTGATATCGCTGTCCACATCAGGCAGAACATTGGTTCAATGTGCTGGATAAAGGACAAGGTTTGAAATGCGCGCCCTGAAGAACTGGTTTTGGCCAGGTATTATTACCGTCGCGCTTCTGACTGTTCTGGCTGGATGGTTTCTTGCAGGCCCGATTGACGCCCGCATTACAGAAGCTGCCAACACAGCACTTTCAGCGCAAAATGACTGGGCCAGTGCCGAAGTGGATGGCCGCGATCTTATCTTGAAAGGTGTGGCACCATCGGAGGAAGCTCTGGCCGACGCCATAAAGATCACCAATGAGATTCCCGGTGTCCGAATTGTCGATAATCAGACGACCCTTTTGTCTCTGGCCGAGCCTTTTTCCTTTGTCATCACCAAATCAGATGATGGAATTCTGCTTTCGGGCAATGTTCCTTATGGAGATACAAGGGCAAAAATCCTCAGCGCAGCAGAACTTGCCATGCCCGGTATTGAGATTCTTGATGAGATGGCCGTGGCGCGGGGCGCTCCGCCGGCGTTCTTTGAACTTGTGCAATTTGCCTTGGGACAGGCTGCACAATTGATCAATGGTGAAGTGGAAATCTCGGGAAAAACCTATACGATCAGAGGCACTCCGGCCAGTTCTGCCGATTATGCTGCTATAAATGATGCGTTGAAAAAACCGCTTCCGGGGGATGCGGCTTTAAATGAGATCAAATTGGTCCCACCCGTCGGTCAAGGTGGCTGACAACTGAATCCGGGGCGAGGGGGTTTTGTAAATGTGGTACATGATTTCGCAGCTCTGGTTCTTCCTGCTTGTCGCTGTTCTCGTGGGATTCTATGTCGGCTGGTCCACTCATGAGGGTGAAATAAGTTGAGCAGGCTTGAGGGCAGGAGATAGTCGGCGATGATGAGTTTTATCCTTCAATCATTATTCCTTATCGCCGCAGCTTTTGTTGTTGGCGCGGTTTTAGGTAATGTTTTCAGGAGGTTGTCGCCGCGAAAACCCTCAGTCGCCGAAAGCTCCACCCGCGCTGCCGATGCGCGGCTTGCATCTCAATCCACTCTGGTGGCGGTCAATGATGATGTAAAAAAATCAGCTATTGAGGCTGCCGCGATGATACCTCCGGCAGAGCCGGTTCCACCGAGACCGGTCAAGACAGCGCAAAAATCGCCGCGGAAGGCAGAGCCCAAGGTTATAACGCGCCACCCCAATCAGAATGATGATCATCGCCCGACTCTTCTTAAGAGCGCGCGTCGTGGCAAACCTGACAAACTGAGTGAGATTGACGGAATTGGTGCCAGCATCGAAGCCAAACTTTTCGCCCTTGGTATTTTCCATTATGACCAGATCGCCGCATGGACTGTCGAACAGGCTAATTGGGTCAGTACGGAAATCGGCTTTGCGGGTAGGGCACTGCGTGAAAATTGGGTCAAACAGGCGGCTGCTTTGGTGAAAAAGACGCCTGAAAAAGCGGCAAAAAAAACCTTGCGTGGTTCGACAAGCTCACCATGAGGAAGTTTCGCTGATTGCAGAATGGTACTGCCGAGAGCCAACCTTCCTCACGGTGAGCCCTCCTGAGCTAGTTGAAGGGCGAACCACGCACAGCGCGAATGCCACTTCGTAACAAGAAACTGTAAACATGCACAATACATGATGCTGTTTGGTTCAATCAGCACGCAGATCCACACCGGCCAAAAACGCAGCAATCAATTGAGGCAGTTGCCCCGTTTCCAGAAATGGCGCATGGCCCTGTCCGCCAACATTGATGAACTGCAAAGCCGGGTGACGGCGCATCATATCATCAACGGTTTCCTGTGCCAGAAGTGTCGTGTTCTCCCCCCGGATTACCAGCAATGGCAAGTCTTTCATGAGTTCAAACTGCGCCCAGAGATCGGGAAGTTTGACGCTGAAGTCAATTCCTTCCAGTGTTTTCAATAGGTTGGGATCATAGTCCGAACGGATTTTTCCATTGTCGTTGCGATAGATGGCTCGGGCGAAACGGTCCCAGTCGGCGTCGCCAAGCGCGGGAAAAGCCTTGCCATGAACTGCTTTTTGCAGCGCTGTTGCGTGCTGCCAATCGGCGGGATTCTTGGATTTGGATAGGTAATCGCTGATCTGCCGCAGGCCATCAGACACAATTTCAGGTCCGATATCGTTGAAAATGATACCCTTCAAGACTTGCGGCGCCACAGCAGCAAGCACGTGAATGATGAGGCCTCCACGCGATGTACCAAGAAAAATCGCCTGATCTATATTGAGCGCTTTCAATCCGGTAAGGATATCGCCGGCTTCAACGCGGATATTGTAGTTTTGCCACTCAGGGTCGTAGGCTGATTGCCCGCGACCGCGATAATCGAAAGTCACCACCTTGCGCGGTGTCGCCGGGTGATTGGCAAGTATCAACGCCAATTCGTGAAAATCGCGGCTGTTGCGCGTCAGACCGGGTAAACAAATGAGCGGGAGATTTTCGGTTTCGGAGGCCGGTTGATAGACACGAGTATAAAGCGTCAACTTGTCAGGTGCGTCGTAAAAGACCTCGGTGAAAGTTTCGCTCACGATAATCGCCCCATTTAAAGCCCCTCCTTGAGTATCAGCCTGCTAAAGCTGTAAGAAGATCTAAAAGCTGATGTCGGTTATCTCTCCCTTGTGGGAGAGAAAGCGATTTCAGCATCTTAGCTTTTGCTAAGTGCTAGAAATCGCAAGAGAGGGGATTTGCAATCTTCAAGCTCAACAAAATTCAGCCGCGACGGCCCGCTGTCAGGTCGCTTTCGATCTGCGCCTTGCCAGTAAGCCGCGCCTTATAGACCTGATAGTTTTCCATTACCCGCTGCACGTAGTTACGGGTTTCGGTATAGGGGATCCGCTCAATCCAATCGACAACCTCGTCCACCGATTTGCCACGGGGATCGCCATATTTGGCTTTCCATTCATTGGCGCGGGTGGGACCTGCATTATAACCGGCAAAGGTAAGCACATACGAGCCATCAAACTTGGCAATTTGCTCGCCAAGAAATTTTGCTCCTAGCGTCGCATTATAAGCGGCATCCGTGGTCAGGCGGGCTTGCGAATAGCTCATCCCGGCGCGGGTTGCCACGCCCTTTGCTGTTCCGGGCAACAGCTGCAATAGCCCGCGTGCCCCGGCGCTCGATACGGCGCCTGGATTGAATTCGCTTTCCTGTCGCGCAATGGCATAGGCCAATGCGGTGCCCGAACCGGAGATATTGGCATTGCCGGGGATCGCTCCGATGGGGTGCGAAAGCGCACCAACATCAATCCCGCGTTGCGCAGCGGCCTTGCCTACACGCAAGGCGACAAAATGGTTGTTCTTGCGTTCGGCCATCACGGCGAGAAGCGCCAGCTCGCCCGGACTGTCGATTTCCTGTGCAAGGCTGGTGTAAAGCAATGCAGCCCTGCTGTCATAACCGGTTTGCTCCAGCCGTTGTATGGCGCGCACGGCTTCGCGCTCTGCAAAGCGATTGCGGTCGGCATCGGTCGGCTTGGGGTAGGGCAGTTGCAGGCCATTTTGTCCAAGCTTGGCGGCAGCCAGCTGTCCATAGAATGTCGTGCCATAGCGGGAGGCGCGTGCGTAATAATCGCGTGCGCTGCCTGCGCTTCCTTCTTCGGCTGCACGGCCCAGCCAATAATAGGCGCGCGAAGCAGACATTGGTCGCGAGGAGATCTCGGCAATCCGTGCGAAATGGCGCTGTGCTGTTTTAGGATCGCGCAGCGCGCGCAGCGCATACCATCCCGCATGAAATTCAGCGTCGGCAGCAGCTGTTGGCGTTTCAGCGCTATGCATGGCAGCTACGCGATAGGCGCGCTTGGCATCACCAATATCCAGCAACTCACGCGAGAGGACGCGGCGCTCGGTCCACCATGCATCGGGATCAACCAGCGAGGCTGCGTCGCGCGGCGCTGTGTTGATCACGTCTGCCGCTTCCTTATATTTCTCGGCGCGCCGCAAATATTGCGCTTTGGCGAAAATATAGGCCGCATTAGATTTCCACGAGTCATCGACCGCTGCCAGTTTTTTTGCGGCATCGGGAGACTTTTGCAGCACAGCAGCAAAGCCCTGATAGAGCGAGGAAGCATTGGCAAGCTTGGCAACCCGTCCGGCCGATTTGACCTTGCCCTCATAAAGCATGGTCAGCATGCGTGTCAGATGATCCGAGCGCGATATGACCTGCGAGAACTCTTTTAAGATCATCGCTTCCTGATTGTCATCCAGCTTCTTGTTGCGCCAGAATGGTCCAAGCACGGCTTGAGCCGCACGGGCATTGCCATTGGCGACATGGGCGCGTGCAAGAATAATCACGCCTTCGACAGTTTGAGGCGCGGTATTGCCGAAAGCCTTGATGACAACGGATGGAGCCGGATTTTCCTTATAAAGTGCGCGCTCGGAATTATTGCGGAAGGTTGCCATACCCGGCCAACCCGGAAGCTCGGCAGCAGCATTGGCAATCTCGGAAGAGGGCAGACCCGGTGCATTTGACAGCCCGATGGCCCATGTCAAAATGTGGCGGTCCAGAGCCTGCGCAGGCAATCCATTGCGTATGCCGACAGCGCGCTGCACATCGCCTGAAGCGATGGCATCAAGTCCGCTTTTCAGGCTTCCTGCTATAGCCGATGGCTTTGAAGGTTGAGCTATTCCAGACGTTGTGACCGGATCTGGATGCGTCATCGCCTGCATGGCCGGATTGGCACGGGTTTGACTGGGCGCAAAGGGGCGCAAGGTCGGGGTTGGAACAGCATTTTGAGCATAAGCCGTCGTTACCGCCAGAGTGCAGGCGGAGCCGAAAAGAACGAGACGCAAAACAGAAGTTCTCAGCATACAGACTACCGGTTATTTAAAGGTTGGATCCATGGCCCCTGATCCAGAGACCTGTAAATCAGATAATAATGGCGGACGTATGAAGGGGATATTAACGAAAGGTTATCTGCAAAGCTTGCATTTGAACAGGCGTAGAGAATGGCCCGCCTGGCATGTGCTGCCTGATGAAAGACGCGCGTTCATTCACACAAGAGTGAACGGAATTAAAACAAAAAAGCGTCAGCTTACATATGAGCGATCATTTAATTGAACGCTCGTTCTATTAATTTGATCCGTTTTTGAGTGTGAAACAGGCCAAAAGCCCCTACAAATCCGTGTTTTGACAGGGCTTGAACTGTTTTTCAAAAAATAACTGCGCAAAAATAACAAAAAACTCTGGAAAAAACCCCGAATTTTCCCGAAAAATATCAATCCACGCGTGCAAAATAGTTGCGCGAGGTTGATCATTTACATAACGCAAATGAACTTGTGCCATAAGGCTCGTCCGACTATGGTGCGCCACCTTCTTTCCGGTAGCGGAAAGGGGACAATGTTTATTATTCTGGAGTTTCCCCATGCTGAAAGGCTCAATCACCGCACTCGTCACGCCATTTCTCGATGATGGTGCGTTTGACGAAAAAGCCTTTCGTAGCTTCGTTTCCTGGCAGATAGACGAGGGCACGAATGGTCTGGTTCCAGTCGGAACCACAGGTGAATCTCCCACGCTTTCCCATGCCGAACATAAGCGTGTTGTCGAGGTCTGCATTGAGGAGGCCGCTGGAAAAGTTCCTGTTATTGCGGGCGCTGGGTCAAACAATACCCGGGAAGCCATTGAATTGGCTCAGTTTTCGGAAAAGGCCGGTGCTGACGCAATTCTGGTTGTTACCCCATATTACAACAAGCCCAGTCAGCGCGGCCTCTATGCTCACTACAAGGCAATCGCCGAATCCGTATCGCTGCCGATCATCATCTATAATATTCCGGGCCGTTCCATTATCGACATGACGCCAGAAACCATGGGTCAGTTGACCAATGATTTCAAGAATATAGCCGGGGTCAAGGATGCCACTGGCAAGATCGAGCGTGTTTCTGAGCAGCGTATTACCTGCGGCAAGGATTTCATTCAGCTATCGGGTGAAGATGCGACGGCTTTGGGCTTCAATGCTCATGGTGGCGTCGGCTGCATCTCTGTAACTTCTAATGTTGCGCCGCGCCTTTGCGCTGAATTTCAGGCGGCGACGCTTAGCGGTGACTACGCCAAGGCTTTGGAAATACAGGATAAATTGATGCCTTTGCACAAGGCTCTCTTTATTGAGCCTAACCCAAGCGGTCCCAAATATGCTCTGTCCAAGCTTGGAAAGATGCAAAATGCTCTGCGTTCGCCAATGGTTCAGATTGAGGCTGCAACTGCTGCTCGTCTTGATCAGGCCATGCGGCATGCAGGGCTGGTTAATTAAGGTACGGAATCCCATATAAATTGCATGAATAAGCCAAAATCCGCCTCAAAACCCATCACGGTTCGCAAAATAATTGCTGAAAACCGTAAAGCGCGCTTCAATTTCGAGATTCTCGACACGCTGGAGGCTGGCATTGTTCTGGCTGGCACGGAGGTTAAATCCCTTCGCAACAACCAGTCCAACATCGCCGAAAGCTATGCTAGCTTTGAGAATGGGGAATTCTGGCTCATCAACTCCTACATTCCAGAATATCTGCAGGCGAACCGCTTCAATCATCAACCACGACGCCATCGTAAGCTATTGATTAGCAAGCGTGAAATGTCGCGGCTCGGCCAATCTGTGGATCGCGAAGGGATGACAATCGTTCCCCTAAAGCTCTATTTCAATGATCAGGGTAGAGCGAAATTGGAGCTTGCCGTCGCCCGCGGCAAAAAGCTGCATGACAAGCGTGAGACGGAGAAACAACGCGACTGGAATCGTGAAAAGTCCCGGCTCCTGCGTGATCGTGGCTAGGTTTGTTCTGAATTACTCAGGAATATCATCAAGATAGCGTCTGACATCGGCAAAGACGCTCTTGAACATTTCGGTTGTTAGCCGCCCCGTATTGGTATTGTAGCGCGAGCAATGGTAGCTCGAAAAAATACGAACATTCTCGATGTCGTTTTGACCGCCATGGCTGAAAGGGAACTTGGCCACGGGCTGCCCAAATGCACGGATCGTGGATTGGTGCGCAATGGTGCCAAGTGTAACAATCGCTCTTAGATTGGTGAATTGTTCTATGGTTGGCGTCAAAAACCTGCGGCAATTGCTGATTTCGCCGCCAACAGGCTTGTTTTCCGGCGGCACACATCGAACGGCATTGGTGATGGAGGCATTGACAAGTTCGAGCCCATCATCGGGACGCGCTGCAAAGGTCCCACGGGAGAAGCCAAATTCGGACAATGTGCCATACAGTAAATCGCCGGCATAATCGCCGGTAAATGGCCGTCCTGTGCGGTTGGCGCCGCGCACCCCGGGCGCCAGACCAACAATCAGAAGCTTTACGGAATCAATCCCGCCGACGGGTAAGAATGTCGGCACAGGCGCATTGTGCCAGCTTGGCTCCTTTATGCGCCACTCGGCGATAAAGTCATGTAAACGCTGGCAAATCGGGCAATCGGGGGAGGGTTCGACACTCATAACCGCTAAAAAGCATAATGCCGCACGGATTTCCATGCGGCATTTTCATGACTGTGTTGATAAGGCTTAATACTCGACTTGCTCTTCTTCAACGCGCTGACGTGGCGCACGCTCAGAAGCTTCGCGGCCAATCTCATTGCGCAAGGAAGTCAGGTCGATGAAGTGATCCGCTTGACGGCGCAATTCATCAGAGATCATCGGCGGCTGTGTGGAAAGTGTTGAAACAACGCTTACCTTGCGGCCTTTACGCTGTAGCGCTTCAACAAGAGAGCGGAAATCACCGTCGCCGGAGAAGATAACAAAGTGATCTACCGTATCAGTAAGCTGCATAGCATCGACAGCAAGTTCGATGTCCATATTACCCTTGATCTTACGGCGGCCAGCAGAGTCAGTAAATTCTTTAGCAGGCTTTGTTACAACCTTGTAGCCGTTGTAGTCTAGCCAGTCTATCAATGGGCGAATTGAAGAGTATTCTTGATCTTCAACCAACGCGGTGTAATAATAAGCCCGAAGTAAGTATCCGCGCTTTTGAAAAGCTGTGAGTAACTTGCGGTAATCAATATCAAATCCCAGTACCTTGGAGGCTGCGTAGAGATTTGCACCGTCAATGAACAAGACGATCTTTTCTCTGGGGTCAAACATAATAAGGTTCCATTTCGAAAATCTGAGCGTCAATTTCAAATGAGCTTGTTTTGTAAAGTAGCCCGATCTGATCTTATACGAAAGTCTAATATATTAAGTACGTCGAGTTCGCAGAAAAGCCAATACCCCTGCTTGCAATTTTGTACACATAACTAGACAGAAGTGCTCAAACTCCGTTTAGTATCAAATTCTCACAATTAATCTTCGATGCGCTTTTGCTTGTTTTTTAGCGGCAACCGCGTTATGTCGGCATTAATCCGCTAATTCGTTTAAAAATGAAAGGGGCAGTCCATGGCCCGTGTCACTGTTGAAGATTGCGTTGACAAGGTAGAGAACCGCTTTGAACTGGTTCTGCTTGCCAGCCATCGCGCCCGCCTGATTTCGCAAGGCGCTGCGATCACTATTGATCGCGACAACGATAAAAATCCGGTTGTTGCTCTGCGCGAAATCGCAGATGAGACACTTTCTCCCGGCGACCTCAAGGAGGATCTTATTCATTCCTTGCAGAAGCATGTTGAAGTTGATGAGCCGGAAGCTGCTGCATCTGCACCGGTTGCCGCCATTGAAGGTCAGGTTGCCGAGACTGCATCTGCTGACGAAGACAATGTTTCATTCGACTCAATGTCGGAAGAAGAATTGCTGGCAGGCATCGAGGGCCTCGTAGCCCCGGAAAAAAGCGACGATTACTAATCAAATATCGCGCAAAAGCGCGATAATCAGCCAGTTTCGGCTTTTGATGCGTCGCAGCTTCTGCGGCGCATTATTTTTGCGTCTTGGTAATGTAATTACCATATAGGTTGCATACTGTTCGGTATGTATTTGAATTCCCGTGTGTGAGGTGCCCGTCCATGATGCGTCAGTATGAGCTTGTCGAGCGTGTCCAGCGTTACAAGCCTGACGTCAACGAGGCGCTGCTTAACAAAGCCTATGTCTATGCCATGCAGAAACATGGGCACCAGAAACGCGCGTCGGGAGATCCCTATTTTTCTCATCCGCTCGAAGTCGCCGCTATCCTCACGGACATGCATCTGGACGAGGCGACCATCGCGATTGCACTTCTTCACGACACTATTGAAGACACTTCGGCGACCCGCCAAGAGATTGATACATTATTCGGACCGGATATCGGGAAGCTCGTTGAGGGGCTGACAAAGCTTAAAAAGCTTGATCTTGTTTCCAAAAAAGCTGTTCAGGCGGAGAATCTGCGCAAGCTTTTGCTCGCCATCTCAGACGATGTACGCGTTCTTCTGGTCAAGCTTGCCGACCGTTTGCACAATATGCGCACACTCCACCATGTGCCTGAAGACAAGCGTCTGCGTATTTCTGAAGAGACAATGGATATTTATGCGCCGCTGGCCGGTCGCATGGGTATGCAGGATATGCGCGAGGAACTCGAGCAATTAGCGTTCCGCTACATCAACCCTGAAGCCTTCAATGCGGTCACCAACCGCCTTGCCGAGCTGATGGAGAAAAACCGCGCAACGCTGCAGCAGATCGAGTCGGATCTCTCCAGCCTGTTCGAGAAAAACGGTATTAAATCGAGCGTTAAAAGCCGTCAGAAAAAGGCTTGGTCAGTTTTCCGCAAAATGGAAAGCAAGGGACTATCGTTCGAGCAATTGTCCGATATTTTCGGATTTCGCGTAGTCGTAGACACCGTGGCCGATTGCTATAATGCGCTGGGCATTATTCATACAACCTGGTCAATGGTTCCGGGACGTTTCAAAGACTATATCTCAACGCCAAAGCAGAACGATTATCGTTCGATACATACAACCATTGTTGGCCCCTCACGTCAGCGCGTTGAATTGCAGATTCGCACCCGCGAGATGAATGATATCGCCGAGTACGGTGTTGCAGCGCACTCGATCTATAAGGATCGTGGTAGCGCGCAAAATCCGCACGTCATCTCTACTGAAACCAATGCCTATGCGTGGCTGCGGCAAACTATCGAAGCTCTGGCGGAAGGTGATAATCCGGAAGAGTTTCTTGAACACACCAAACTTGAGTTGTTTCAGGATCAGGTATTCTGCTTTACGCCGAAGGGCCGCTTGATTGCCCTGCCTCGGGGGGCAACTCCAATTGATTTTGCCTACGCCGTTCACACGAATATCGGGGATAGCTGTGTTGGCGCGAAGGTCAATGGCCGTATCATGCCGCTCATGACCGTACTGCACAATGGCGATGAAGTCGAAATCATCCGTTCCAAGTCACAAACTCCGCCCGCCGCATGGGAAGGTATTGTTGTAACCGGCAAGGCCAGGGCCGCCATCCGTCGCGCCACCCGACTTGCGGTGCGCAAACAATATTCCGGATTGGGCATGCAGATTTTGGAGCGCGCCTTCGAACGGGCAGGGAAGGTCTATTCACGCGATGAATTGAAGAAGGGCTTACCACGCCTGGCTCGCAAGGAAATCGACGATGTGCTGGCGGCAGTAGGTCGCGGCGAATTGCCTTCTTCTGACGTGATGAAGGCGGTCTATCCGGAATATCAGGATGCGAAGGTAAAGCCGAGCGCAATCGAGCGTGAAGAGGGCTGGGTCAACTTCCGCAATACTTCCGGCATGATCTTCAAAATGCCGGAAGGCGCCGAACCGGGCGGGCCGCAAGCACTGCCGATCCGGGGCGCAAGCCATGATATGCCAGTACATTTCTCGCCTGAGGGCGCGGTACCTGGCGACCGCATTGTAGGCATTCTCCAGCCGGGTTCCGGCATGACGATCTATCCGATCCAGTCTTCGGCCCTCATGGCCTATGACGACCAACCAGAGCGCTGGATCGATGTGCGCTGGGATGTGGATGAGAGCCGCCGCGACCGCTTTCCGGCACGCATCAATATTTCGGCAATCAATGCGCCGGGTTCATTGGCGGAAATCGCGCAGATTATCGCCGAAAATGAAACCAATATTCACAATCTTTCGATGGTTCGTACAGCACCGGATTTTACCCAGATGATCGTTGATCTGGAAGTCTGGAATTTGAAACACCTCAATCGAATATTGTCGAAGCTGAAAGAGAGCAATTGCGTCAGTGATGCCCAACGCGTCAACGGATAAGCAATTCCATCGAAGCCCAACAATTAGCGGGGAAAGCATGAACACGAATGAGGTTTTGGACGTTTTTCGCGAAGCCGGTGCGGTTTTGGAAGGTCATTTTATCTTGACGTCGGGACTACGCAGTCCTGTCTTTCTGCAAAAGGCGCGTGTGTTCATGCATGCGGATAAGACTGAACGCGTATGTCGCGGGCTTGCTGAAAAGATTAAAACCGCAGATCTCGGTCACATTGATTACGTCGTTGGCCCCGCGATAGGAGGTATTATTCCTGCCTATGAAACGTCGCGGCATCTTGGCGTTCCCGCAATTTGGGTTGAGCGTGAGAACGGAACGTTCAAGCTTCGCCGCTTTGAAATTGCCAAGGGTGCCCGTGTTGTTATCGTCGAGGATATCGTAACGACAGGCCTTTCCATTCGCGAAACCGTAGCCTGCCTGCAGGAATTGGGCGCCGACGTGGTGGCTGCTGCCTGTATTATCGACAGGTCTGCCGGAAAGAGCGATGTCGGCGTACCGCTGATTGCGCTGGCGGAGTACGAAGTTCCGGCTTATCCTGCTGACAAGCTTCCACCGGAACTTGCCGCAATTCCGCCCGTTAAACCGGGTAGCCGCAATATTTGATCGAACAACTATCCAATGTGGATCCTGAGGATTCTTGTCGGATAAAAGGAACCAAACCAAAATGCTCTTCAGGCAGCGCAATGTTCCCGGCTTTCGCGAACGGCTTCGTCTCGCTTTATGGCCGCGCCGTTCGATCGGCAGGTCTTTGCGCTATTTTGGCAAGCGAGTACTGCGATTGCGTGCCACGCCGCATTCCGTCGCGATAGGTTTCGCCTGCGGGATATTTGCTGCGTTCATCCCTATTCTCGGTGTTCATATTGCCATAGCCCTTGCGATCGCTTGGTTGATCGGTGGAAACATTGCTGCGGCCGTTATTGGAACCACTCTAGGCAACCCTTTGATTTTGCCTTTCATCTGGGCTGCAACGCTCGAAGTTGGCCGTTTCGTGATGACCGGTAGCCTGAGTGGCGATCCATTGCCGCAGCATCTTGGCGGCATGTTGCGCCATCTGGATTTTGGCGTTTTGTGGCATCCACTCATTGAACCGATGTTGATTGGAGCAGTGCCGCTTGGATTGGCAGCGGCAGCGCTCGCCTATTTTCCCATCCGTTGGGCGGTTGCGAGTTTTCAAAGCAGGCGTCCGGTTGCTCAACTGCAAAAGATTACTGAAACCACATGATTGTTGGCGTCGGAAGCGATTTGATCGATATCAGGCGAATAGAAAAAACTCTTGAGCGCCATGGCAAACGCTTCATCGATCGGGTGTATACGCCTGTTGAACAAGCGAAATCCGAGCGGCGTCAACAAAGGGCTGCATCTTACGCAAAACGTTTTGCTGCCAAGGAAGCCTGCGCCAAGGCTCTCGGCACCGGCCTGGCGCAGGGCGTGTTCTGGCGCGACATGGGCGTCGTTAATCTTCCTAGCGGCGCGCCGACCATGAAACTGACCAATGGTGCAGCGGATCGTCTGGCGAAGCTTATTCCGCCTGGGTTTTCTGCGCGCATTCATGTGACGATCACTGACGATTTCCCCCTGGCACAAGCATTCGTGATTATTGAGGCGTTGAAAATCGAAGAATAGCCGCATTCAAAGGGCAATGGGCAGCATTGCCCCCCGAGCCCTCAGCGGTTAAGAGGGGGCACATTTTGTTTTGGAGATATGAGAAGCGTGAGCGATAAAGCTGTTGTGAAAAATTCCGGTGGTCTTGGCGAGACGGTCAGCGTCATCGTGCAGGCGCTTCTGCTTGCGCTAGTAATCCGGACATTGCTGTTCCAGCCATTCAACATCCCCTCCGGCTCGATGCGCCCGACCTTGTTGGAAGGCGATTATCTCTTCGTTTCGAAATTCTCCTATGGTTATTCGAAATATTCGATCCCATTTGCGCCTGATCTGTTTTCCGGTCGCATATGGAGCGGTGATCCCAAGCGCGGCGACATTGCCGTGTTCCGCAAACCAAATGATACCTCGCTCGATTTCATCAAGCGCGTTATCGGTCTGCCGGGCGATAAGATTCAGATGCGCAGCGGCGTGCTCTACATCAATGATGTTGCCGTACCTCGCGAAAAGGTAGGCCAGATCGACAATCCGGATATCACCGAGGCGCAGGGTCCGGTGGACGTTTACCGCGAAGTTCTGCCCAATGGCATAACCTACGACACGCTCGACCTGACGCCCAATGGAGTTGGTGACGATACGCGCGAATTTGTTGTACCTGCCGGACATTATTTCATGATGGGTGACAATCGCGATAATTCCAGCGATAGCCGTTTTGATGTGGGCTATGTTCCGCTTGAAAACTTCATCGGACGTGCGAACATCATCTTCTTCTCAATCGCCGGCAAGGCAAGCCCGCTGGAACTGTGGCGCTGGCCGTCTGAACTGAGGTTCGACCGCTTGTTGCACAGCGTCAATGCGGCACCAAATTCCGTGCAGAACAATTGATCCGACGATGAGCCTTTCGACTGACGCTGTTCATAAGCTGGAAGAAAAAACGAAACATGTATTTCGTGATCTCGGACGCCTTGAGCGCGCACTAACGCACTCCAGTGCGCGGTCATCGGCAGGCTCGGACTATGAACGGCTTGAATTCCTTGGCGACCGGGTGCTCGGTCTGGTGATTGCGGACTTATTGTTCCGCGCTTACCCGACAGCTGCGGAAGGCGAATTGTCTTTGCGGCTGAATTCACTGGTGAACGCTGATACCTGCGCCGCTGTTGCCGATGAAATTGGCCTGCATGAATTCATCAAGACAGGTTCTGATGTAAAAGGGCTGGCGGATAAACGGCTCAAAAGTCTGCGTGCAGACGTGGTTGAATCGCTGATTGCAACAATTTATCTGGACGGCGGCCTCGAAGCGGCGCAACCTTTCATCGAACGATATTGGGATGCGCGCTCGAAGGGAAGCAATTCCGCTCAGCGCGATCCTAAAACTGAATTGCAGGAATGGGCACATCAGCAAGATGGTGCTCAACCTTTGTACAGCGTTGTTGAACGAACCGGACCTGACCACGATCCGCAATTTACGATTCAGGTGGTTGTAAAAGGCTTCGAACCGGCGGTGGGCAAAGGCCGTTCCAAGCGCTTGGCGGAGCAAGAAGCTGCCATCGCATTGCTTTATCGCGAAGGCGTTCGTCAGAAGACGCAGGAAGACACAAGAAATGACTGAACAAAATCAAACGCCTGCGAATGAAGCCGAACAGGCTGTTCCGACACGCTCGGGCTTCATTGCCCTGATAGGCGCCCCAAATGCCGGCAAGTCGACGCTGGTCAATCAGCTTGTTGGCAGTAAGGTTTCAATCGTTACGCACAAGGTGCAGACGACGCGGGCGCTGGTTCGCGGCATTGTTATTCACGATCAGACGCAGATGGTGCTGGTCGACACGCCCGGTATTTTCAAACCGAAGCGCCGCTTGGATCGCGCCATGGTGACAACCGCATGGGGCGGTGCAAAGGACGCCGATCTCATTCTGGTTCTTATCGATGTTGAACAGGGCATTGATGACGAAGCCGAAATTCTCCTCGATAGTCTGCGGGATAAAAAGCGCAAGGTGATCTTGGTCCTCAATAAGGTCGACCGTATTGAAGCGCCAATGCTGCTTGAACTCGCCAAGAAAGCCAATGAAAAGGTCAAATTCGATCAGACTTTCATGATTTCCGCGCTGAAGGGCTATGGCTGTAAGGATCTGCTGAAATATCTGGCGGAAAACCTTCCTGAAGGTCCGTGGTATTATCCGGAAGATCAGATCTCGGATATGCCCATGCGCATGCTTGCTGCCGAAATCACCCGCGAAAAGCTTTATCTGCGCCTCCATAATGAACTGCCATATTCTTCAACAGTTGAGACCGAAAGCTGGGAAGAAAAGAAGGATGGTTCAGTTCGCATTCAGCAGGTCATTTACGTCGAGCGCGATAGCCAGAAGAAGATCGTTCTTGGCCATGAAGGCCAGGCGATAAAATCAATTGGTCAGGCAGCACGCAAGGAATTGATGGAAATCCTGGAGCAGAAGGTTCATCTGTTCCTTTTCGTCAAGGTTCGTGACAATTGGGGCAATGATCCCGAGCGTTACCGTGAAATGGGACTTGAATTTCCGCAATAATAGCGCCAAGTCTCGGCTATGGAATGGCGAGACGAAGGCATTATCCTCGGAACGAGGCGGCACGGGGAAACCAGCGCTATCCTTGAACTGATGACCCGTGATCATGGCCGCCATCTCGGCCTCGTGCGCGGTGGGCGATCACGCCGTATGCAGCCCTTGTTGCAGGCCGGAAACCGCGTTGATGTCATCTGGCGGGCCCGTATGGATGAACATCTCGGCATGATGCAGGTTGAGCCTGTCAGCTTTTCAGCTGCACGCCTGATTGAACAGCCCGTCGCGCTTTATGGGTTGCAACTTGCTGCCTCGCATTTGCGCCTTTTGCCGGAACGTGATCCCCACCAGAACCTTTTCGAAATTCTCGCTGTCATTCTTGAACATTGCGAAGACACCATGATCGCTGGCGAATTGCTTTTGCGTTTCGAAGTGCTGATGCTGGAGGAGCTCGGCTTTGGCCTTGATCTGAAAAGTTGCGCCGCGACGGGTGTTGCCAGCGATCTGACTTACGTGTCACCCAAGTCGGGTAGGGCAGTATCCCGGGATGCGGGTGCGCCATGGGCGGACAAGCTGCTGGTCATGCCGCCTTTCATGGTCAACTCCAGCGTTCGGGCCATGTCGATGGCAGAGATCAGCGACGCATTTCGTTTGACCAGTTTTTTCTTCATGCGGCATGTGTGGGAGCCGCGCGCGCAAAAGCCGCCTGAAGCCCGCGACGGCTTTCTGAATGCTATCGCCAGATCATTGAAAAACAGCGAAGGACATGTCGTGTCCGCCGAAGAAAGGCCGGTTCCTCATGGGGAGTGATATTATGGACGCTATCGAGTTTCCGGCCGGAGTGGGAAAGCTTCCGCTTGGCGACTTGGCCATACGCAGCGGACTGGAGATATTGCAGGCAATGTTGCGCGGTGAATATCCCGCGCCGTACATTGCCAAGACACTATCTTTCACGCTTCACGAGGTAGCGCAGGATCGTGTGGTGTTCAAAGGACTGCCTTCTATCGAGCACCTTAATCCGATGGGCGGCGTCCATGGTGGTTGGATCGCAACATTGATGGATTCTGCCCTGGCTTGCTGCGTCATGACTACGCTGAAGCCGGGCGAGGCCTATACGACCGCAGAATTCAAGGTGAATCTGGTCCGCCCATTGAGTGCCAACATGGGGATGGTGTTCTGCGAAGGACGGCTTATTCACCGCGGACGTACGTTAGCAACATCCGAAGCATTCTTGAGAGATCAGAACGGGAAATTGCTGGCGCACGGCACCGAGACATGTTCAATTTTTCCTCTCGAAAACCTTGTTCGGACAAGTTAGCCGTTTGATTTCAATAAAATTTGTTGAAAATCGGCAACTTTTACTTAGCAAATGATGCGTGGCTGGCACGTGCCCTGATGAAGTCATTGACTTGGTAATGCAGCTGTGCTGAACATTAATGCATTATAGAATGCAAAAGTTCTATAGGGGAGCGGTCGAGGAGGATCGCGGGGGAGGAAATAAATGGACAGTTTCTTGAGCGGCCTCAAGGCTGCGGTCGACGCAATGGGGCCAACAGTCCTGTTGCCTATTGTGATATTTATTATCGCTTTGATATTGGGCGCCAAGCCTGGCAGAGCTTTTCGCGCTGCGGTCACCATCGGTGTGGCTTTCATCGGTATCAATCTCGTATTGGGGCTTATGCTCACATCCATTGGCGACGTAGCAAAGGCTATCGTGACCAATACCGGTATTCAGCGGGATATCGTTGATGTGGGCTGGCCATCGGCTGCGGCCATCGCCTTTGGATCGTCGGTGGGACTTTGGGTGATTCCGATTGCAATTGCCGTCAACATCATCTTGCTTTTGACCCGCATGACGCGAACACTGAACGTCGATGTGTGGAATTTCTGGCATTTTGCCTTTATCGGCTCACTTGCTGTCGCGGCCACGAATAGCCTTGTTTATGGGTTGATCGTAGCTGCGCTCATGGTTGCGCTTTGCCTGTTATTTGCTGATTGGTCGGCAAAGGCCGTGCAAAAATTCTATGGCATTCCAGGCATTTCCGTGCCGCATCTCGCATCTGCGCAGATATTGCCAATCGCTATTGTGCTCAACTGGATCATGGATCGCATTCCGGGCATCAACAAGATTGAACTCAATACTGAAACATTCGAAAAGCGTTTTGGCGTCTTCGGTGAGCCGGTCATTCTCGGCCTGATCATTGGTTTGGTGCTCGGTATCATCGCGTACTACAATGCCGGTGATTTTGGCGTCGTTCTCACAAAGGTCTTGCAGACGGGAATGACTTTGGCAGCGGTGATGCTGCTCTTGCCCCGTATGGTCAAAATCCTGATGGAGGGCTTGCTCCCTGTATCAGATGCAGCGCAGGAGTTTGTTCGTAAGCGGACGGGCGATCGTGAATTGCTTGTTGGCCTCGATTCGGCAATTTTGATCGGACATCCGGCGGCAATTTCATCGTCGCTGATCCTTGTGCCGATCGCGATCATCCTTTCCGTTATTTTGCCCGGTAACCGCGTGATTCTGTTTGCCGATCTGGCGGTCATTCCCTTTATCGTTGCGATGACAGCCCCGCTGTTGAAGGGAAATGTCTTCCGCATGGTCATTGTTGGCACGTTCACGCTGGCAGTAGGCTTCTATGTTGCCAATGCGCTGGCACCGCTCTTTACAGCAGCGGCACAGTCGTCTGGTTTCCAAATGCCCGCAAACGCTGTTCAGATCACAAGCGTGGTCGATGGGTTCCTTTGGATACCCTATGTCGTCATGGCGCTGATCAACAATCTGGGTGCAATCGGCCTTGCGGTTCTGGCCCTGATTATCGCCGGTGCATTCTGGGCTTACCGCCGCAACACAGCTGCCTGGGAACGGGCCGCTGGAGCGGAAGACGATATCCCGGACACCAACTGAACTGCATTGAGTGGAGTAACCAAATGGCGCAAGCCTTGATGAACTATCTTGACCCCGGGGCAATTATACTCGGGGTCAGGGCCGAAACCGACCGTGAGGTTATCAGCCTTCTGGCCGAGCGACTTCATGCCCTGGGATATGTCAAACCAAGCTTTGCAGATGCGGTGCTGGCCAGGGAATCCCAGTTGCCGACCGGGCTCCCGCTTGGCGGCGTGAACAATGTCGCCGTTCCGCACACAGATCCAGAACATGTTTTGAAGCCTGGTTTGGCATTTGCGACACTGATCCAACCTGTGGCATTCGCCAATATGGAAGATCCGGATGAGAAGCTGCCCGTCAGGCTGGTTTTCCTCATGGCCCTCAATGATAAGGACAAGCAGGTGGAAATGCTGCAGGAAATCGCCGGTGCAATTCAATCGCCCGCAACCATTGAGGCGTTGATTCAATCGAAATCCGTGGAAGACGTCTCACGCTTACTCGGCTAAGTTGCAGGCGTGAATCAGGGGGGCATAAATGACTAAACCAAAGACTGTACTATTTGCTTGCGGCACCGGCATTGCCACGTCGACCGTTGTTGCTCATGCGGTTGAAGACGCATTGAAAAAGCGCGGCATAAGCATCGCAACGCGGCAATGCAAAACCACCGAAGTTGCCAGTCATGTCGCAGATGTCGATCTTGTCGTATCGACAGCGCAATTGCCAAAAGACTTGGGTAAGCCAGCCATTACAACGCTGGCGTTCCTCACGGGCATTGGCAAGGACGACGTCCTCGACAAAATTGAAGCCATTCTCAAAGCTTGATTCTAACGCAATCGGAGTAGCCGCCGCCCATTAATCCGGGCGGTGGTTTTGCGAGTATTCGGCAAAATAAAGCCTCACTCTTCGCGCAATCGACGCTTTTGATTATGGAGGCGGTGTTTGTATGCGTATTCTGGCGGCAATTTTGCTTTTTCTAAGCTTGGCGGGCAATTCGAGAGCTGCCGATCTCATTGGCTTCTGGGATCATCTCCAGCATGGCGGCAATAGCTTTAATCGTCTTCCTCCGGACCAAGCCTATTTCGATGCTTTGCGAAAGTATGGGGCGACCTGGGTTCGGCTGTCTTATGACAAGTGGAAACCCGCCCAGCGCGACGTTCTCATTGGAAATGCTGATCATTACGAGGGGATACCACCAGAAGATTTGGCAAATCTGAAACAAACATTATCTCGCGCTCATAAGGCCGGGCTGAAGGTTGTCATTGCGCCACTGTCTTTGCCTTGGATGCGATGGGCGCAGAATAATGATGGAAAGTTTGATGACCGTCTCTGGCAGGACAAAGCGAAGTGGCAGGATGCCGCGCGTTTTTGGCGGGAACTCGCTACGGCGCTGAAAGACGAGCCATCCATAGCGGCCTATAATCTGATCAACGAACCTGCTCCGGAAAAGATGGGCGGTGTGGGTGAGCATGCTCCTGCAAATGTGATGCAAGCTTGGTACGATCAACAAAAGGGTAGTGCTCGCGATTTGCCAGCCTTCTATGAGTTCCTGATAAAAGAAATCAGAAAGGTCGATCCTGCTACGCCTATAATGGTGGATGCGGGTTGGTATGGCGCCGCGGATGCTTTCGGTTACTGGCCGTCTGCACTTGCCGACACGAGGGTGCTCTACAGCTTTCACATGTATGAACCTTATGAAGCAACGAGCGCACCCAATATGAAGCGGGAGAAACCCTATTCTTATCCGGGAACGGTTCCGTTTGGTGGCGAGAAAGTCGAATGGAACGCCCAAAAAGTATCGCAATATCTCGCACTGCCGGTAGATTGGGCAAAGGCGCGAGGGGTACCGCTCAATCGGCTGGTTGCTGGAGAGTTTGGCTGTATGCGACGCCTTGCGGGCTGCAAATCCTATTTGGATGATGTTCTCACTGCTTTGGAAGCAAACAAGCTGCACTGGGCATTTTATAGCTTTCGAGAGGATAGCTGGGACGGCATGGATTACGAGCTGGGATCCGGAAAAGTAAACTGGAAATACTGGGATGCCATCGAAGCAAACAAGCCTGATCCATTAAAACGACAGCCAACGGCCGAATTCGAACCCATTCGCAAACGATTGCAACCCTGATGCGTAATAATGATCCCAAGCAGTTGAACAGATGTGATTAGGTTCTAAATAGGGATGATGTATCAATCCCGAACGTTCTGCACATTATAAGTATCCGAGGAAAATGAAATGAAATTAGCTCTGTCAGCATTGGTTCTGGGAGCCATCACCCTCACAGGTTGTGCCAATTCTGGTAGTGTAAGTCCGCTCGTATGGTGCGATAGACCGACTGACATGAACCCAACTGTGTTCACCAATTGCACGCAGCGTGTGGGTGGCGATAGCCCGTATAAGCGTGAGCGGGAAAGCCGACGCTATTACAATAATCGTTACTATAAAACATCCAGTTAGAACGTTCGATTGCGCGGCGTATCAGACGATATTCTGATATGCTCGCATGTTTTTTGACTAAAGTTCAAAAATCATGCACTTGAAGCCGACAAAATAATCCACTATCTAGAACGCAGCGGCCTTGCCGTTTTTCTTTTGATCATAAATATGCTCATATTGAGTATAAATGATCGGTGGCGGTGCCGAGAGGCTTACGCCGGATTGGATGTCCAGGAGGAATATGGATATGACCAACACTATCCGCACCAAAGCTGCAGCAAGCAGTTCCGTGAGCCAGTCCGCAGCGGACCGCTTTGGTATCCTCGAAATGCCGGACCTTACTTACACGCCTGAGGTTGCTGCCGAGACTGAGCATCTTTATGCCCGTGTGGCGCATCACATTCCCCGCATCGAATGGCCGGTTTATGCGCCCTATGTGGCTGCAATCAATCGGCTGAAGAAGCAGCGCAACGCCGTAATCCTTGCCCATAATTACCAAACGCCTGAAATTTTCCATTGCGTAGCGGATATTGTTGGCGACTCGCTGCAACTTGCCAAGGAAGCCACGAAGGTCGACGCCGAAATCATTATCCAATGCGGCGTCCACTTTATGGCCGAGACATCGAAACTGCTCAATCCTTCCAAGACAGTCTTGATCCCCGACATGAAGGCGGGTTGTTCGCTGGCGGAGTCGATCACGGGTGCCGATGTGCGGCTATTGCGTGAAACTTACCCAGGCGTTCCGATTGTTACCTATGTGAACACCTCGGCTGAGGTGAAAGCGGAAAGCGACATTTGCTGCACCTCGGCAAATGCAGTGCAGGTTGTCGAAAGCTTCGGCGTGGACCGCGTTCTTTGCATTCCCGATGAATTTCTGGCGCAAAACGTAGCAGCGCAAACTGATGTAAAGATTCTCACCTGGAAAGGGCATTGCGAAGTACATGAGCGCTTCACAGCGGACGAACTTCTTGCCTATCGCGCTGCTGATCCGGAAATCCAGATCATAGCTCACCCTGAATGCCCTCCATCAGTTGTTGCGATTGCGGATTATACCGGTTCGACGAAAGGTATGATCGATTACGTCAAGGATAATCGTCCAGCCAAAGTGCTGCTCGTTACGGAATGCTCAATGGCGTCCAACATCGAGTCGGAAGTGCCGGAGGTGAAGTTCATCAAGCCATGCAATCTATGCCCGCACATGAAGCGCATCACCCTGCCCAATATCCTTGAAAGCCTTGTCTATATGCGTGACGAAATTCATGTCGATCCGCTGATAGGCGCGCGTGCGCGGCTTGCTGTCGAACGCATGGTCAATCTGA
Source organism: Hyphomicrobiales bacterium (assembly GCA_900471815.1). Taxonomy (GTDB): domain Bacteria; phylum Pseudomonadota; class Alphaproteobacteria; order Rhizobiales; family Rhizobiaceae; genus Phyllobacterium; species Phyllobacterium ifriqiyense. The sequence goes on along the minus strand of UICE01000002.1, from coordinate 236,987 downwards.
ACAACTGACGCCGGAGGCGACACCCATGTCAACTCAATCCGATCCCGTCATCATCATTGGCGGCGGACTAGCGGGCTTGTTTTGCGCGTTGAAGCTGGCACCCCGGCCAGTCACGATTCTTGCGGCGGCGCCGATTGGGCGGGGGGCATCTTCTGCCTGGGCACAGGCAGGTATCGCCGCTGCCGTATCGGAAGGAGACACCAAGGATAAGCACGTCGCTGATACAGTTGCGGCAGGTGATGGCATCGTTGATGAGGTCATCGCCTCGCTGATGGCCAGCGAAGCCGCCTCGCGCGTTCATGATTTGCTCGGATATGGTGTGCCGTTCGATCGCGATCTGGAAGGGAAGCTTCAGGTTTCCCGCGAGGCCGCTCATTCCGAAAGCCGGATCGTTCGGGTTCGCGGCGACATGGCAGGGCGCGCTATTATGCAGGCTCTGGTCAAGACCGTCGAAAACACGCCTTCGATCCGAGTGATGGAAGGCTATGTCGTGGAAGATCTCATGGTCAGCCACGGTTCGGTTTCAGGGGTCATAGCGCGCACAGAGGCCGGTCGGGGTGCGCAGGTTAAGCTGCAATCGCGAACAGTGGTCATTGCCACGGGCGGGATCGGGCACCTTTATGCTGTGACAACCAATCCGTCAGAAGCACGGGGTGAGGGCATTGGTATGGCTGCCCGCGCCGGTGCAATGATGGCCGATATGGAGTTCGTTCAGTTCCACCCGACTGCCTTGGATGTGAACAAAGACCCGGCGCCTTTGGCTACTGAAGCCTTGCGCGGTCACGGCGCTACGCTGATCAATCGTAATGGCGAGCGCTTCATGCTTAAAATTGATCCAGATGCCGAACTTGCGCCGCGCGATGTTGTCGCGCGGGGAATTTACGCCGAAGTCATGAGTGGGCGAGGCGCTTGGCTGGATTGCACCAAGGCCGTTGGTGCTTCGTTTGCTGAGGAGTTTCCCACCGTCTACAAATATTGCCGCGACGGCGGTATCGATCCGGTAACGGAGCCCATACCCGTTGTTCCCGCAGCCCATTACTTCATGGGCGGAATTTTGACCGATGCGGATGGGCAAACATCCATTGATGGTCTGTGGGCCTGTGGCGAGTGCACGTCCACGGGTGCGCATGGTGCCAATAGGCTTGCCTCCAATTCGCTGCTTGAAGCTGTAGTCTTTTCTGCACGCATTGCCGCCAAGATTGGTGCAGCCAATGATGGGAAGTCGCAGGATTGGTCTAAGGGGTCAGTTGATCGCGACGATCTGACTGCCGAAAATGATACGGAAGCGATGACGATCCTGCGCAAGGCAATGAGCGAGAGTTTTGGGGTGGTCCGCGACAGAGATGGCATGCTGGCAGGATTGAGGATCATCGTAGAACTGGAGCGCTCCAATCGGGATGCCGCTTTCCGCAACGTGCTCGCGACGGCCAAGCTCGTCGCCGTAAGCGCCCTCAGGCGCCACGAGAGCCGCGGCGGGCATTTCCGTACCGATTTCCCCGAGAAACGTCCTGAATGGCAGCATAGGACGTTTCTAACGCTTGCTGATGCCGAATTGACGGTAAATGAATTGATGGAGTTCGCCTGATGGTCTCGCAGCTCGCCTATCCACCATCGCTGCCACAATTGCTGGTGGACGAAGCCGTGCGTTCTGCTTTGCTCGAAGATTTGGGCAGGGCGGGCGATATCACCACCAATGCTACCTTGCCGGAAGATGCGACTGCGCGAGCAGTTCTGTCGAGCCGTGAGGCAGGAACCATTTGCGGCATGGGCTTTGCCCGCACGGCCTTTGCGCTGATTGATCCTTCGTTGAATTTTATAATTCTCACAAAGGACGGTACGCGTGTAAAGCCCGGTGAGGACATTGCGCGGATAGAGGGAAATGCGCGATCCATTCTTTCCGCCGAGCGTGTCGCGTTGAATTTTCTTATGCATCTTAGCGGTATTGCCAGCTATACGGCCAAATTTGCCGATCTCATTGCTCACACGAATGCAAAGGTTTGCGACACGCGAAAGACCATTCCGGGCATGCGTGCCTTTGCTAAATATGCGGTGAAATGTGGCGGCGGATCAAATCATCGTTTTGGTCTCGACGATGCCGTTTTGATAAAGGATAATCATATTGCTGTCGCTGGTAGCGTAGCCAAGGCAATTCTCGCGGCGAGGGCCTATGCGGGACATTTGGTAAAAATTGAGGTGGAGGTAGACGGCATCGATCAATTCGAGGAAGCGCTCAGCGTGAATGCCGATGTGATTCTTCTTGATAATATGCGGCCGGAACTGCTTGAAAAGGCGGTGAAAATTAACGCAGGGCGTGCCAAGCTGGAAGCTTCCGGCAATATTGCCTTCGACACGATCAAAGCTGTTGCGGAAACCGGTGTTGATTACATATCGACATCAAAAATCACTATGGCAGCGCCAACGCTGGATATTGGACTGGATATTGTACTGACATGAAAGTCATTGCTACAACTGCGGAGCTTCGGGCTGCGCTGAAGTCTGAACGCCAGCAGGGAAAATCCGTTGGGTTGGTCCCGACAATGGGATATCTGCATGTCGGTCATATGGCGCTGGTTCATGAGGCCAAGCGAGCTTGTGACATTACGGTTGTGTCCATTTTCGTCAATCCCACCCAGTTCGGCCCGAATGAAGATCTCGCTGCCTATCCACGCGACATGAAGGGGGATCTCGCCAAGCTTGAAGCGGAAGGTGTGGATTATGTTTTCACCCCGGAAGTTGCTGAAATTTATCGGCCGGGCGCGCACACGATTGTTGATAATCCGCTGCTCTCGCGAATCCTGATCGGGAAAATCCGCCCGGGACATTTCCGTGGCGTAACGACAGTCGTCACGAAGCTGTTCAACATCGTGCAGCCGGATCATGCCTTCTTCGGTGAAAAAGACTATCAGCAGCTGACCATTATACGCCGCATGGTGGCTGATCTGGATATGCCGATTGAAATTACAGGTGTTGCAACGGTGCGTGAACATGACGGACTGGCTTGCTCGTCCCGCAATGCAATGCTGAGACCTGAAGATCGCAAGGCCTCGGTTGTCTTGGCAAAATCGCTTGCAAAGGCAGAAGAGATGGTGGCGCAGGGCCAGCGCTCAGTGCCGGCAATACGCAATGCCGTTCGCGCTGTACTTGAGACGGAAAAGCGCGGGATCGTTGAATCAGTCGATATTCGCGATGCCGAAACACTGGATCCTGTGTCTGGCAAGTTTAAGCAGCCCGTCGTTGTGCTTTTAACCGTTCGCTTTGGCAAAGTGCGGTTAATCGATCAGCAGGTTATCGGCTGAAATCGGGTTGGGGGGATAATCATGAGCCAGCAAGTCATCACACGCCGCATAACTGCGCCGGAAATCAAGAGCCGTAAGGGTGCGACACCCATCGTTGCCTTGACCTCATATCACGCTACAACTGCTCGCATTGCTGATGAACATGCAGATATCCTTCTCGTCGGCGACAGCCTTGGCATGGTATTATATGCAATGGATTCGACGCTCGGCGTGACGCTCGACATGATGATCATGCATGGCAAGGCCGTAATGCGCGGCTCGAAAAAGGCAATGGTTGTTGTCGATATGCCGTTCGGTTCCTATGAGGAAAGCCCTGAAGGTGCTTTTCGTAGCGCATCACGCGTCATGCAGGAAACCGGGTGTGGTGCGGTGAAGCTTGAGGGTGGCGTGCAAATGGCTGGGACCATCCGCTTCCTCACCCAGCGCGGCATTCCGGTCATGGCGCATATCGGTCTGACACCGCAGTCAATCAACACTCTTGGCGGTTTCAAAACTCAAGGTCGCGATACCGCGCTTTGGCCGCTTATCAAGGCAGACGCACAGGCCGTATCTGAAGCCGGGGCATTTTCGGTCGTTATTGAAGGCGTTGTTGAGCCGCTTGCTGCCGAAATCTCCCGCGAGATTGCAATTCCTACGATTGGAATTGGCGGCTCGCGCGAATGCGATGGCCAAATCCTGGTATTGGAAGACATGCTTGGCTATAACCCGAAGCCACCGCGTTTCGTGAAAGTCTATGGCGCGGTGGGTGATGCAATCGACCAAGCGGTCAAGGCCTATGCGGACGACGTTCGCTCACGCCAGTTCCCGGGCGATGAAAACGTCTATCCGCTGAAATAGCGCGGCTAGCCTTTGGCGCTGCAATCCGATTGTCCATCGGCCCAGCGGCGAACATCCGATGCGATACGATTGCCTAGCGAATTGCTCATCAGCGGACCAAATGCTTCCACTTTGGCAGGATTTCCTTCTGCATGAACCACCAGCAGAGGGCGTCCGCCAGGATTGTTGCCGGGTACAACCAGAATACGCGGGCGGCCAGAAAACGAGTTAAGCTCGGGAGCAAGACGATAAGGCTTGAAGCTTGAATCGCCGGATTTAAACCAGCAGCTGTTTGCGGCAAGCGCAACGCGTTCCATTGTTGGAAGCGCTGCCTTGCTGGAGGAGAATGCCAAGCCGCCTGGACCGGGCTTGCTGGTGGACTGGCATCCGGCGAGTGCTGCAAGGGTGACAACTACGGCAACGCCGAATCCCGGTATCTTCATATTCATTCTCCAGTAACCGGTCATGTACCGGCTGCCGCTCACGGGCGGGATATGGGTCTAATTCTAGTGGATTCAGGCAGGCTCAAGTTCGTTCAGGAAAACTTCGAGGCCATCCGACATCTCGTACCAGACCAGTGATAGGTCCGAATCCTGAAGAATCAGTTGCTGATAGGCATTGAACTTTGGAAAATCGCTGAGAAGATCTTCCCGGCCCGATACTTTCCGGAAATTGTTGAAGACAAACCGGGTCGGGGTCAGCCAGGCATCTGCCAATGTCATTTCATTGCCGAGTGCATAAGGACCATCGCTCAAGAACTTCTCAAGTTCGGTTAAACCGATTTCCATCTGTTTGAACAGCTTGGCTATACGGGCATCGTCTTTGGACTTCCGATGGAACAACTCGAACAATTCCATGACTGGCGCCAGAACTTCGAGTTCCGCGATGCGTGTCGTCATGCGCACGATGGCGCGATCGCGCGAATCGGCAGGTAGCAATGATGGTTCGGGAAAATGCTCTTCCAGATATTCTGCAATGACGGAGGCCTCAACAATTGTAAGCCCCGAACCGGTTATCAAAACCGGAATACGATTAAAGGGCGAGATTGCCCGGAATTCTTCCGGGATTGGAAAACCCGGGGGCGGGGCGACAACCTTGATTGGAGCCTTCTTGTAGTAGGCGATGCAGCGTACGATGGAGGAATAGGGGGATAGCGGCCGCGAATAAAGTTTCATGTCTGGTTCCTCCGTTTGAAACGCTGTTTCAACGCACTCCCCGTTGAAACAGCATTCACCAAACGTATAGGATTCTACTCAGGCGGCAACCCCGAGAATACCAGCAAACAACGCACGGCCATCGGTTCCCCCATGGGCGGCCTCAATCAGATTTTCCGGATGAGGCATCAGGCCCAGAACATTGCCTTGTTTGTTGATAATGCCGGCAATGTTATTGATGGAGCCATTTGGATTGGTGCCTTCGGCATAGCGGAAAACCACTTGGCCTTCACCTTCGACGCGGGCAAGCGTTTCTGCATCGGCAAAATAATTGCCGTCATGATGCGCCACCGGACTGCTGATGATCTGACCATGCGAATAGCCGCGGGTAAATGGCGTATTGGCATTGGTGATTTCGAGCTTCACCTGACGGCAAACGAACTTCAGCGAAGCGTTACGCATCAAGGCTCCCGGCAGAAGGCCTGCTTCCAGGAGAATCTGGAAACCGTTGCAGACGCCCATTACCATGACGCCTTTGTTGGCCTTTTCACGAATAGCCTGCATGACAGGCATGCGCGCTGCAATTGCCCCGCAACGCAGATAATCGCCATAGGAGAAACCGCCTGGGATAACGATCAGATCGACATCGGGCACTTCGGTATCCGTCTGCCAGACCGTCTGAGGCTCAACGCCAGAAATTTTTGTCAGCGCCGCAATCATATCGCGGTCACGATTGAGGCCGGGAAGGAGAACGACTGCTGATTTCATTAAAGAAGCTCCACCGAATAATCTTCGATCACAGTATTGGCCAGCAGCTGTTCGCACATTGCCTTGAGTTTTGTCTCAGCACCCGCCTTGTCGCTGCCATCGAGTTCGACGTCAAATACCTTGCCCTGACGCACGGAACCGATGCCGTCAAAGCCCAGACTGCCCAACGCGCCAACAATTGCCTTGCCCTGTGGATCAAGAACGCCATTCTTCAAGGTTACAGTGACACGTGCCTTCATTACCTGTTTCTCCGTCGAGTGCTATTTAACCAGAACCGGCCCGTTCGGGCGCGTCTGATCGTTTTCATTCATAATGCCTAGACGGCGCGCCACTTCCTGATAGGCTTCGATAAGTCCGCCCATGTCGCGGCGGAACCGATCCTTATCCATCTTTTCGGCGGTCTGGCTGTCCCAGAGCCTTGCGGAATCCGGCGTAAATTCATCGGCGAGAACTATGCGCATCATTTCGCCTTCATATAGCCTGCCACATTCGATTTTGAAATCGACAAGCTGAATTCCCACACCAAGAAACAATCCGCTCAAAAAGTCATTGATGCGAATGGCCAGTGCCATGATGTCATCAATTTCCTGCGGTGCTGCCCAACCGAACGCCGTAATGTGCTCTTCGGAAACCATCGGATCGTCGAGTTCATCATTTTTATAATAGAACTCGATAATCGAGCGCGGCAGGACGGTGCCTTCTTCGATGCCCAGACGCTTGGCGAGCGATCCGGCGGCGATATTGCGCACAACGACCTGCAGCGGAATAATCTCGACTTCCTTGATCAACTGCTCGCGCATGTTAAGGCGGCGGATGAAGTGCGTCGGTATCCCCATACGGTTCAATTGCGTGAAGATATATTCCGAAATGCGGTTGTTGAGGACACCTTTGCCGTCAATCACTTCGCTTTTCTTCGGATGGAGCACTGTTGTATCATCTTTGAAGTGCTGCACCAGAGTGCCTGGTTCTGGTCCTTCATAAAGGATTTTGGCTTTGCCTTCGTAGACACGGCGGCGACGGTTCATTTAAAATCTCTGGTATTGGAGTTATCGGTCGGCCTTGGTCCAAGCCGTCATGTTGGCGCGCTAACTATCGCAAAAGCAAGCATTTCACAATGATGCATTGTAGAGCTCCCCTGTTTTATGGGTTATAAAGCGCTGCTAAGACGCTATAGGCAATGAAGTTGAATTGAGACTTTCGATTTTTTGCGAAGTGTTTATAGGAGACTTGGACACGATCTATATGTGGTTCTGCCTGAAAAACGCCGCAAGACCAGATATATAGGGATTACCCAACCATTTGCGGGAGCAATAAAAGATGAGCATGGAAGATCGCAAAAACGCAGCTGAAAATAAATACGCGCATGATGCCGAAGTAAAATTCCGCGCAGAAGCACGGCGTAACAAGCTGCTTGGCCTTTGGGCTGCGGAAAAGCTGGGCAAGACCGGCGAGGAAGCCGAAGCCTATGCCAAGGAAGTCATCGTTGCAGATTTTCATGAAGCTGGTGACGAAGATGTGTTCCGCAAGATCCGGGCAGATTTTGATGCCGCAGGCGTCGACAAGTCCGATCATCGTATCCGCCGGACGATGGAAGAACTGATGATCGAGGCTATTCGCCAGATCGAAAGCGCTTCGTAAGCCGAGCCGATACTGATTATTTATACAAGCCGCCCTACGGGGCGGTTTTTTATTGCAGCGATAATTGCGACAATCCGCGAAGGATTTTGTTTTCTTTGACCTTGACCGGCATTGTTCTGCGTTTGCAATATGAATGGTCACAGGGAAGGTAAGAATCATGTCACTAGCGTCGCGTCTCAGAGCCGGAGAAACAATTTATTCCGGCTGGTCCAGCATGACCGATACCCTGGTGATGGAAGCCCTTTGCCGCACAAGGCTTTCCGCTGTCCTGCTCGATATGCAGCATGGCGCACATGACACCGCCAGCGTTGTTGCATTGACCGGCGTGTTGCGCAGTGCCGGAAAGCACACCGCAGTTCGCGTGCCGGTTGGCCGCTTTGACATGGCAAGCAGGGCTTTGGATATAGGCGCTGAAGCTGTTATTGCGCCCATGATCAACACAGTGGCTGATGCAAAGCTTTTTGCCGCAGCGATGAAATATCCGCCATTGGGCGAACGTTCCTGGGGCCAATTGCGCGGTCGCCCAGGTGGCTATGTCTCGGGCGGTTCCGGCGGATACCTCGAACAGACCAACACGGACACGTTGGCCTTTGCCATGATCGAAACCCGCGCAGCATATGAAGCCTTGGACGATATTCTCGCTGTCGACGGAATCGACGGTATTTTCGTTGGCCCCTCGGATTTTTCAATTGCGTGGAGCAATGGCACGGAAGTCAATGCTGGTTCCGAAGCGATCATTGAGCCTTTGACCGAAATCGCAAGGCGCTCCAAAGCCGCTGGTAAACTTGCCGGAATCTATGCCGGCAATGCAGCATTGGCGAAACGTTTTTCCGGTCTGGGATTTACCTATTTGCCGCTTGCTGTGGACACAACCTATCTAACTGATGGCGTGCAAAGCCTATTGAACGAGATAGAAGTGTAAACCAAGCCATGCGCAAGGCCTTCAGCTATCGCGCAGATCCCTCGGTACCTGACTTCCCTGACGATCGCCCCATCCTGATCTTCGATGGAAACTGCGTCCTATGCTCCGGCTTCGTCAATTTCCTTTTGCGTGCCGACAAGAAGCGGCGTTTCCGGCTCCTGTCGGCGCAATCTTCGCTTGGCAGTGCTCTTTTTCGGCACTATGGGCTCGTTTCTCAGGACTATGAGTCAAACATTTTGCTCGAGAAGGGGATGATCCGGATCAAGTCGGATGGATCGCTGCGAGCAATAGAGATCTTGGGATTTCCCTGGTCGATGGCTTGTGCTGCCCGAATTGCCCCGCGTTTGTTTCGCGATTGGCTTTACGATTATATTGCCCGAAATCGCCTCAACTGGTTCAGCATTCGCAATAGCTGCTACGCGCCTGACCCATCCCACGCTGATCGATTTTTAGGATGATCAGCAATAGGTCGTTTCATTGATCAAAGCTTGGAGAGGAATTGCGCAAAGACCATCGTTCCTTCCGGCCAAGGCCCATGACCGGACTCCGAATTGAGATGACCGGACTCTCCAGCATCCACAATCACTGATCCCCAAGCCGCCGCCAGATCGTCGGCAACTTCATAGCTGCAATAATGATCATTCCGGCTTGCAACCACCATCGACGGAAATGTGAAGGGCTCGCGAGGGTAGGGGCCGAAGGTCATGAGATGCTTCGGCCGGATTTTCGGATTGGAAACATCTGGAGGCGTAACCAGAAATGCGCCTTTGACCTTATCGCCGACATGAGGAAGAGCATGGATAAATGTAGGCACGCCGAGAGAATGAGCGACCACCACGACGGGGCGTGTTGCCTCATTTATTGCCTTGGCAACTGCTGCAACCCAATCTTCACGAACCGGCTTTGACCATTCGGCCTGCTCGACCCGGCGCGCTGTGGAAAGCTTGCTTTCCCAACGGCTTTGCCAATGATCAGGACCGGAATTTGTGTAGCCGGGAATGATAAGAATATCGGTATCTTTAACTTTCATGTGCCGTATTTAGGAAAGTTGCGCCTATTTCGCAATATCGAACACAACGGGATCCCTCTCGATCCGGTAAACAATGTTCGCTTCATAGTTCACTATTTGCGAACAGCCTGTTCGCCGCCACGGCTCTTGTGCAGGAGGTGGTGAAAGCCGATTTTCATCACAACGAAACGAACAATGCGAAGTACGATGCAATTTACACGCCGGGAACTGGTTGGTGGAACTTTAGCCCTTGTCGGAACGGTGGCCAGTACGCGCGCGGAGGCAAAAATGACGGACGTATCTTTTGCTGCAACAGCCCCGACTTATGTGTCGAAGATTGGCATAAAAGCCAAGGATGCTGATCTGCTTTCAAGCTATTATCAGGATGTGATGGGCTTGCGCGAAATCTCACGCAAGGGACAATCGATCATACTGGGTGCCGGCGAAACGCCGCTGCTTGAAATAGAACAAGCCACCGTCCGTGCCGATGATCCGCAAAGCGCCGGACTTTATCACACAGCTTTTCTGCTGCCGGAGCGGGCTGATCTGGCGCGATGGGCGAGGCGCGCGATTGATCAGCGCACACCTATTGTCGGTGCATCGGACCATCTGGTCAGCGAGGCGATCTACCTGACCGATCCTGAAGGTAACGGCATTGAAATCTACGCTGACCGCCCGCATGAAAAATGGACATGGAATGGCTCTGCTGTGACAATGGCAACGGAACCGCTGGATGTCGGCAATCTCCTGACCGAAGCCACAGCCCAGCCTTGGACAGCTGCTCCAGATGGAACCATGGTCGGCCATCTCCACTTGCGGGTCGGCAACGCCAAGGAAGCTGAAGCATGGTGGCATAAGGAGCTTGGTCTTCAAACCGTTGCTGCCTATGGTGCCGGTGCTGTGTTCATGTCCACAGGCGGCTATCATCACCACGTGGCTGCAAATGCCTGGCAGAGCCGGGGAGCCGGACGCCGTGACAATGATCGATCCGGCTTGGCCTGGGCTGAGTTCAGCTCGGCGGATGCAAAGGAAGAGCGTGAGATCATTGACCCTTGGGGCAATGTTATCCGTATTGTTCCGGCCAAAGCCTAACCCGGCTTATCCGTATCGACACCCTCCCAGTATTCAACCTGGGAGGATCGCACATAGCCTTCGCCCATAAGGCGGACGCCGACACGTTGATTTTCCGGATAGAACAACACCTCATTAGGGTTTTTCTCTCCGATCATCAGGAAACGGCAGGGTGCATCGCTGTGATTGTAAAATGAATGCCCAGCTTTTTGACCGGCGGGAAAGCAGACATAGTGCCCTGCCTTCATGACATATGTCTTATCGCCAAGCTTCAAAGTCATTTCACCTTCGAGAACGAAGGCATGCTCTTCCTCAAGCATGTGATAGTGGTTGAGGCTCGATTCCATTCCCGGTGAAAGTTCTTCAAGCTGAACCCCGACATGGGTTGAGCCGCCAAATCCTGATAAATACCGATAGGTGCTGCCGAAGCGTGTGCCTTGCGACCACTCTTCAACCGGAACGTCCTCCGAGGAAAATGGCTCGAAAATGCCGTCGGCGTTCATGGATGTAGGCTTGTCATTCATTTGCAGCTCCTATGACCGGTTACCAACCCTGAGGCCCGCTACACTTCGCTCCTCAAGAACGTTATGCCGGAACTGGTAAAGTGCGGCGGGACGCCCCCGTGCTTGTATCTGCTCAGCACCGGTCGGCTCCACCAATTCCGTGGTTTCGACAAGCCGTCGAAAGTTCTGTTTGTGTAAATGACGTCCGGAAATAGCTTCAACGGTCTCTTGCAGTGCCGTCAAGGTGAAGGCGGGCGGCATCAGTTCAAAGACTACTGGACGATATTTCAGCTTCGCACGCAGTCTGGAGATCGCCGTTGCCAAGATGCGGCGGTGATCAAAGCTCATGGCGAGGCCGGGCAGGCAGCGTGCAGGAGTTCTCTCAGCCCGCCCGTCGCGTATCGCTTCCTCGATAAGTCCCGCCTCATATAAAAGCTCATAGCGCTCAAGCACGCGTTCTTCATCCCAAGCTATATTCTCATCACCAAAGGCCATGCGAAAACGGCTTAGCCGAGACGGCAATGCGTTTGCCTCCGCCCATTCCTGCAAGGCAGGGCGAATTTCTTCGTCGATCATGGCGGGCTTGCCGCCGCGCCAGTCTTCCCACGGCAAAAAGGAATACCAGTTTCGCCAGCGTGCGCCTGATTTGCGAAGTTGCTCGCTGCTATTTTCGGAAATGCGGGTAAGTGCAAGATATCCGACAGAAACAACGTGCAATCCGCGATCTTCGACCGTTTTGTGCCTGCCCCGATCGCCGAAAGTATAAAGCTGCTCGACATATCCGAGTTGGAGCGGCGTTTGCTCGGCCACCCATTCGCGCAAGCCGGTTTCAAAAGTGCGATGTTCAAGTGGGTTGAATGGACCGAAAGGCAATTCATCTCTTTCCGGTTGGCCACTGGAAGAGGTCGTCAAGATAAGAGGATCATTATTGGCGACAGCAGCGATTGCTGCACTCAGATTGATTTCAACTGCATTGAGCGCGGTCGTCATGTGTCTGCCGTTAGCGGAAGAATGAAGGGGGTGCCCTCAAAGGCGTCTTCGCCGCGGCCAATGGCCTTTATCGCGTCCACCATGCGTCCTTTGCGATCCAGCAGATCGTCAGCAAGCGCAACCAGCAAAGCATTCGGCGTTGCAGATGGAGCATTGCGGCGGAGTGTTTGCGCCAATTTGGTTTCGTCCAAATCCGGATTGAGTGCGAGTGCAGTAATGTAAGCTCCAGCAGTAGAACGCGAGATTCCGGCATAGCAATGAATGAGCAAGGGAGCTTTTCGATCCCAGCGCCGCCCAAACTCAATAAACTGACTGATATGATCGACAGAGGGATGAATCATTCCATCAGATGGCTCTGTGATGTCATTGAAACCAATGAATAAATGGCGTGCTTCCTCAATCTCTACCGGTCGGTTGAATTGCGAGCCGACATTCATGAGAGTGAGCATATCCCTAACACCAAAACGTGACGCTGTTTCAGCGATACGCGAGACGGGTGATACAATGAGATGCGGCATAGTCTATCCTTTGATGCGCTGTTGATCTAACGCAGCAAAGCGCAATAAAAACGCGTTCTGGGCATTTTGTGTGGGAAGTGGTGTCAAGTCCAGGCCTTGCGGGTCAATACCACGCGGGCGTCCGAAAAACTGGACTGCTTCATCGGGCAAAAAACCCGCGAGCAGTGTCGCTTCGTGATATGCGGCCACGGCATCGGCGCGTTTTATTTGCCTGCGAAGCTCCTGACTGATGATCGGAGTGAGCGAAAACCTCAAATGTATGGCGTGCTGCAATCGCAACTCGACGGCCTTGTAATCGCCTCCGACCACGGCTTTGAACGGCGAAATCATATCGCCAATGACATATTCCGGGGCGTCATGCAAAAGTGCGATCAGTCTTTGCTCGGTTGTTATCTGTGGGAAGAGGCGGCCAAATATTTCCTCCACCAATAGCGAGTGCTGAGCGACGGAGTAAGCATGTTCGCCTGTCGTTTGGCCGTTCCAGCGGGCTACCCGTGAGAGGCCCTGTGCTATGTCTTCAATCTCGATATCCAGTGGCGATGGATCAAGCAAATCTAGGCGTCGGCCCGACAACATGCGCTGCCAAGCCCGCATTTCCGGCTCGATTGAATCGTCCTGTCTGGGCGCGGCCCTTTCTGACATTATAATTCCCTGGTTACGCTTCCTGCGCAGTCACGGGAAATGTAAACCGGTGTTCGGGTGGAATGGCAAGGTCGATAGCAATAACTCCTGCCAAAATGGGAGTTCCACTATCGATCGCATCTTTAACGCGGTCGATACGGACAAGCGCCAATCCGCTCGGTCCGACAGCGCTTCCCATCGTACCCAGCTCACGTCCATTTGCCGTTATGGATGTTCCTGTTGGGGGCAGGTCCATCAAGCTGTCGACAATAAGGATTCGCCGTCGTGCAGTTCCGCGATGCTGCATCCGGGAAACGACCTCCTGGCCGATAAAGCAGCCCTTCTTGAACGAAACACCATTGATCTGATCGAAATTGATGTCGTGCGGAAAGGCATCACCCAGCGCATAGTCCATAGGTGCTTCGGCCACACCATGAGCAATCCGCAGACGCGTCCACGCGTCGACATCGCCATTGATAGCGGTATCGCCATAGTGGCGGCAAACGTTGAGGTCGCCAGGAAAGCGCTCATCCCGAACCGTAGAATCAGATTCTGAGACGCTTGACTCACTTCCCCATGAAACGGCCACAAGCGATTCAGAATCAATGGAAATCTGTACTTTGGCGCGCAGCTTATAGAGGCTCAGACGCTTGGCAAAATCATCGATCACAGACTGCAAAATGTCGAGACGCAAGCCATCGGCCGATCGTGAAATCAGAAACTCGAACATGATCTTGCCTTGAGGGCTCAGAAGGGCCCCAGGTCTGAGTTTGCCTCTTTGCAGATTATCGAGATCTGTGGTGATCAGGTTTTGCAGGAAGCTCTCTGCTTCTTCGCCTGTAACGTTGAGGATCGCTCTTCCGTTTAAAAGTGCCGATGGCATTGCATTATCCTTGCCTTATCTGTTCCTGTTACGTAATCCGCTCGGGACGGGTTCGCAAGGTGAAGGAGATGCAAATGGCTCAAACATTCGACACGATTTATCGAAGCGGCATGGTTGTCAATCAGGACGGCGTCGGTTTGCGCGATATCGGTATCATCAATGGGCGAATTGCGGCCATCGGCAATCTGGGCACCGCATCGGCGGGCGAAATCATCGATGCGACTGGCCTGCATATTCTTCCCGGCGTCGTCGACAGCCAGGTGCATTTTCGTGAGCCCGGCCTCGAACACAAGGAAGACCTGGAAAGTGGATCCCGTTCGGCCGTTCTTGGCGGTGTCACGGCGGTTTTCGAAATGCCCAATACCAAGCCGTTGACGACTTCAGCCGAAACCCTCGAAGACAAGGTCCGTCGCGGCAAGCATCGCATGCATTGCGATTTCGCCTTTTGGGTTGGCGGTACGCGTGACAATGCGCATGATGTTCCTGAACTGGAGCGTCTGCCAGGTGCCGCAGGCATCAAGGTTTTCATGGGTTCCTCTACCGGTGATCTTCTTGTTGAAGACGATGAGGGTGTTCGTTCAATCCTCAGAAATACCCGCCGCCGCGCTGCATTCCATTCCGAGGACGAGTTCCGGCTGCGTGAGCGCGAAAGCTTCCGCGTCCCGAATGATCCGTCCTCGCATCCGGTCTGGCGCGATGAGATTGCAGCTCTTCAATGCACCGAGCGTCTGGTACGGATTGCCCGTGAAACCGGTGCCCGTATCCATGTTTTGCATATCTCCACCGCTGAGGAAATTGAATTCCTTGCTCAACACAAGGATGTGGCGAGCTGTGAAGCAACGCCGCATCATCTGACGCTTGATGCCAGCCAATATGCAACGCTTGGAACCTTGCTTCAGATGAATCCGCCAGTGCGCGGCGCCCGTCATCGCGATGGTGTCTGGAGAGGAATCGGGCAGGGAATCGTTGACGTACTTGGCTCAGATCATGCGCCCCACACGTTGGAAGAAAAGTCCAAACCCTATCCTGCGTCACCATCCGGCATGACCGGCGTGCAGACACTTGTTCCAATCATGCTGGATCATGTAAATGCCGGACGCCTTTCCATTGAACGCTTTGTCGATCTTAGCTCGCATGGTCCAAATCGCCTGTTCGGTATGGCTCGCAAGGGTCGCATCTCCGTAGGCTATGATGCGGATTTGACAATTGTCGATATGAAGCGTCGTGAAACGATTACCAATGCGCAGGTGGGCTCAAAGGCTGGCTGGACTCCTTATGACGGCAAGATCGTCACAGGCTGGCCTGTAGGCACAATTGTACGTGGTATTAAAGTCATGTGGGATGGCGAGATCGTCACTCCCTCACAAGGCGAGCCGGTGCTATTTGGTGAGGCACTTCAAGGCAGATAAATCTCTGCCTTCATGAACGTCACCGCTGCACCGCTGATCAGTACACGATCATCAGCAAGCTCGCAGAGCAAGTGTCCGCCACGCTTTGAGCGTTGAAACGCGGACAAATGATTTTTGCCAAGCTTCGCGGCCCAATACGGCACAAGCGTTGAATGTATTGATCCGGTTACCGGATCTTCCGGAATGCCGGCATGGGGTACAAAATAGCGCGATACGAAATCATGCTCTTCACCTTTGCCGGTAATCACCAGTCCGAACGGGTCAAGTTCTGTAATTTTCGGCAGGTCGGGAACAAAATCAAGCACCGCCTGCTCATTTTCAAGCTCAATGAAGACATTCTCGAAATTCTGAAATGCCGTGATATTTTCCCGTGCGGTAATATCTTTTAGCGCGGGGAGGAGATTGGTCACTGGCTCTGGCGGAAAGCTTGGAAAATCGAGCTGATAGGCTGATTGCTTTTTGTTGACGCGCAGGGCTCCGACCCTTGTCTCAAATACCAATTCGCCTTTTATGCCCAGTTCATGCAGCAGCACATGGGATGAGGCAAGGGTGGCATGACCACAGAAATTCACTTCGTGAACTGGCGTAAACCAGCGTAAATCCCAGCCAGTTGCGTTGCGTTTGACAAAGGCAGTTTCTGCAAGATTATTCTCGGCGGCAATGTTCTGCATGGTTTCAACCGGCAGCCATTCGTCAAGAACAAGCACTGCTGCCGGATTGCCGCGAAAAAGCTCGGTGGTGAATGCATCCACCTGGTACATTGTCAGCGTCTTCATTGGGCACCTGTGAATTCAAAAAGAGTGGCCTCAAGCTGTACCCTTTGCCGGGAATTTCGCAAACTGCAAATGTCCAAGTTTTTCCGGGTTGCGCATGACATAGATGGCCTTGATCTTCCCGTTCTCGATTTCCAGAGCGGTTGTTTGTGGCAGGTCATCAGACTCCATCGTAGCAAAGCCATGCAAGCCATCAATCAGGCCTTCAAATAGCAGAGTTGGAAGCTCGAAATCTGCACGGCGTGAAACGCCCTCGAAAAAGCGCATTATGTTCTCAGCCGTGTAAATTGGCTTGACCACCGAAAGCCTAACTCCGCCGCCGTCAGCATACATAACAACGTCATCTGCCAGAAGGGTTTGAAGTGTCTGTGTGTCGCCAGTGCGTGACGCGTTGAAGAAGGCCGCAGCGATCCTGCTGCCTTGCTCATCTGACACGGGAAATCTCGGCTTGGCCTTTTGTATATGATTGCGCGCCCGGTTTGCGAGCTGCCTGCAAGTCGCAGCATCCCGATTGATAGTCTGGGCAATCTGCTTGAAATCTTGGCCGAACACATCATGCAGCAAAAATGCGGCACGTTCGAGGGGCGACAGCCGTTCTAGTGCCATCATAAGGGTCAGCGTAATGTCACCTTCGGTCTCTTCTTCGAGCGGATTGAATATCGGTTCCGGCAGCCAATCTCCTACATATCTTTCCCTGCGCACACGCGCCGATTTCAGATGATCAAGGCAAAGGCGCGTAATTATGCTGACAAGGAAAGCTTCTTCACTGCGAACACTCGACTTGTCGGTCTTGTGCCAGCGAATGAAGCTCTCTTGAACAACATCCTCTGCCTCTGCGACTGACCCGAGCATGCGATATGCAATCCGGGTCAGCCGAGGCCTCAGGCGGTTGAACGCCTCTAGCGTGTCGTCAGGCTGCGACACTGGCTTTTGCTACCGGATGTATGGAGCGGAACCCGATGGCAATACGGTTCCAACCGTTGATGGTGACAATGAGCATCGTCAATTTCACAATTTCCTCTTCAGTGAAGTGCAGCTTCAGGGCTTCATAATCACTATCGGGCGCATGGGTTTGCGAGACCAGAGTCAACGCCTCTGTCCAGGCCAAGGCAGCCCTCTCCCGATCGCTATATAATGGAGATTCTCGCCAGCCGTTCAGCAAATAAATGCGTTGCTCGGTTTCGCCATGCTTACGCGCATCCTTGGAATGCATATCGAGGCAATAGGCGCAGCCATTGATCTGGGATGCACGCAACTTGACGAGTTCTTGCAGGCTTTTTTCAAGGCCGTTACCTTCAACGCCTTCACTCATGACAAGCATCGGCTTGAGAGCGTCAAAACTTATAGGATTTAATCTGGCTTTCATCATCTGTCTCCTGTGTGGCATTCAGTTGCCTGAATACGAGACGAGACAGCATTGCCGGATGTGACATCCAATGAAAATAAATCTGAAAAATCAGTCGCCGGTCACGAAAAAGCGCCAGCGGCCTTTCGGAGTGATACCCAGACGATAAAATACATACGTGCCGAACTGCTTCATTTCATCATAGTCGCCAGCAGTAACGATTTGAAAGAGCTCAACTTTTTGTTTTGCATCCAGCTTATCCAACGGATAGGCAAAGAAATAGGGCCAAACGTATAATTCGTCTGCTGTACCTGCATCGATGTGCACGAATCCTGATTCCAGCACATCAACCAAAATTGCAAGTATTTCCTGCCCATCCGGATCGCCTGCCTGACTTTTCAGATAGGCCAGCGGGTCGCCATCGACTTCGGCTAGCGAAAGCATGGTTACATCGTCACCAGACCCGATAAGTGGCCGCAACGCTTCAATATTGCCCGATTTCGCAGCCTCGAGAATAAGCTGATGCATCTTTTGTACGGGGAAGGGTAGCTTGGTGAGATCGTACTGGACCTCTGGTGTTTCCGCTCCATCCTTCGCATTGGGCATTGCTGGATTGGTAGCCTTAGCACCCTCGGCGCCATCTTCCGCCCTAGGCTCGGTGGGCGCTGCACCAGGCGTATCTGATGATGCGGGCGGGGGTGTCTGTGTTTCGCCAGTCGGCTGGCTCGCGTCAGGCTTTGCAGGCTCTGCCGCCTTGGGCAGTTCTTCCTTTTTGATTTCGCTCAATGCAAGTTGCACCGGCGCACCTGAATTTGCAGACCATGCAGGTAGGCTCAATGCGCATACCGCTGTCGCCAGCATGATGGTTCTGGCGAAAGGATAAGCGGAAAGATGCTTTTCAAGCATGAATGTCACCCGGAATTTAACTACTGCAGAATGCGATTCGTCGAAAACTCGCCAGCAGAGATACGTTCGCGCAAGGCTTCGAGCAAGGCCAACGCGGACACTTCCCCGTTATCGCGGATAAGTTCGATCAGCGCGGTGGCAAATGCTGCTTCAGCCATGATCTCCGGTTCGATACCTTCAAGCGTGCCATCAGCCCAGACTTCATTCTGATATTCGATCGCTACGAGTTTTTTCTCTTCAGCAACCAATTTATCAATATCTGTCGAGGTCATGTTCATGATGTACCATCCTTGGCCGAAGCCAATTCTTAAAGTGCCACTAAACAATACCATAGGTTTTGCTTAAAATGCGGTTCATTGGCTTCAACAGTTAAAGCCCGGTTAATTTCCATATCCCGATACGATTTCGGAAGAAAGCTTTGTTCCTTCCTGTTCATAGCGGTCAATCGCCGCAATCGCCTGGCTTGTACAGGTCGAATAGGTTTCGTTAAAGGTCCTGTATCCCCGGTTAAAACTGGCAATCAAACGCGCCTTTCGCACTGGATCTGGGTTTTCGGCCAGAAGCAGTGCATCCATTCTGTCGCGCCATTGGCTGCTGTTCTCGCCACATATATTGCGCAAAGAGTGGATCGAGCCCAACACTTCCGCCAGTCTTATCAATTTGGTTTCATAAAGAGGATCGACTGCATAGGCTGGAACCGCGCACGAAATTCCCATCAATGCCAATATGATAAACGCTGTTCGACGCACAAAATTGCCTTGAGCTGAATTCCCCAAACCCTTGTGTCCTGAAAGCAAGGCATCTTCAAGGCAGTTTGGTGGGATACCCTCAGCTTTCGAAGTCCCGCGCAAGTTCCCGTGCAACGTCAAGCACACTTTCCGTAACGTCAAATCCGGTCATTTCTTCATACCGCAACCAATGAACTGCTGCCGCGTCATCGGCAGCAATTGCTTCCCCAAGAACATCATGGGCTCGAAAAACAGCAAGGCGGAATGGTCTGGGGGAGGGAAATTCAGGCGTGGAGTAATCGAATGTCACTGTCGTAAGATAGGTGATGATGGCCACCGAGAGGCCGGTTTCCTCGTTCAATTCTCTAATTGCCGCCTCCTGCGGCGTCTCACCATCCTCTCGTCTTCCGCCGGGAAAGGCGAGCCAGCCCTTGGAAGGATCGCGCCCACGCTCAACCAGGAGAAATGCACCGTCGCGGATGCATACAACCGATACGCCATCGACAGTTGGGGAAAGTGGAATTTGGTCCATATCCAAGCGGTAAGCCTTGCAAGTCCGTTTGACAAGATGGCGGTAGTTGAGCAAGTGGTGCATTGACGAAGGTCACGGCAGCGTGGAAGCAGGTTAATATGTGCGGACGTTTTTCACTCCTTGGGACACCTGAAGAAATAGCGGCCTATCTTGCGCTCATGGAGCTTGAAGATTTTCCGCCACGTTTCAATATTGCTCCTACGCAGCCAATCCTCATGGTGATGAGCGGTGAAACTCCGCCCCCCGGCAGCAATCGTTCGGATCGCAAAGCGCTGCTTGTCCGTTGGGGTTTTATTCCGGGCTGGGTGAAAAATACTGCCGATTACCCATTGATGATCAATGCGAGGTCGGAAACTGCAATCGAGAAGGCCTCTTTCAAGACCGCTATGCGCCATCGCCGGGCTCTCATTCCGGCATCAGGTTTTTATGAGTGGCGTCGCAGCGGGGACAAAAAATCCCAAGCTTACTGGATCAGACCGCGCAATGGCGGCATCATTGCCTTTGCCGGACTTTATGAGCCTTGGGCTAATGCCGAAGGCTCGGAAATGGACACTGGAGCCATACTTACGACGCGTGCCAATGACGATATTCGTCACATTCACGATCGTATGCCTGTGATCATCGAGCAAAAGGATTTTGCCCGCTGGCTCGATTGCAAGACACAGGAGCCGCGCCATGTTTCGGATTTATTGAAGCCGGC
Organism: Hyphomicrobiales bacterium; assembly: GCA_900471815.1. Taxonomy (GTDB): domain Bacteria; phylum Pseudomonadota; class Alphaproteobacteria; order Rhizobiales; family Rhizobiaceae; genus Phyllobacterium; species Phyllobacterium ifriqiyense. The sequence continues at coordinate 216,405 of UICE01000002.1, read as the reverse complement.
GCAAGCGGACTTTTTTGAAGCCATTCCCGTATCCGACAAGGTCAACAAGGTTGCCAATACCGGGCCGGATATTCAGGAAAGGGTGCTTGAAAATTTGAGCGAGCCCAAAAAATCCGCTCGCAACAAACCCGAAGAACCTGATACGCAGATGAAGCTTTTTTAATTCGCCCAGGTTTATCAGGATATCTTCGAATGCTTTCAGCCGCACTTTCCGGTTTTCTTCTTGGCGGATCGCTGATCATTGCCATCGGCGCTCAAAATGCCTTCATACTGCGTCAGGGATTGTTGCGCGAGCATGTGTTTATTCTCAGCCTGATCTGTGCATTGTCCGATGCATTGCTCATTGCAGCAGGTGTTGCGGGTCTTGGCACATTGATAGCCCAGTCGCCCAAACTCATTTCATTTGTAACGCTTGGAGGCGCTCTGTTCCTGTTCTGGTATGCCTCGGTAGCATTCCGGCGTGCATTGCACCCAGAGGCAATGCAGGCTGCACGGTTTGGCAGTAGCTCGCTGAAGGCTGCTATTGGCACCGTATTGGCGCTAACATTCCTCAATCCGCACGTCTATCTGGATACAGTTGTCTTGCTTGGGGGCCTCTCGGCCCGCTTCGAAGGGGCTAACCGCGCGGCTTATGGCGCTGGCGCGGCGATTGCATCCTTCGTCTGGTTTTTCGGCCTCGGCTATGGTGCGAGGCTGCTGCAACCGGTGTTCGCCCGTCCGGCTGCCTGGCGCGTGCTCGATGTTATCATCGGCCTTGTCATGGCGGGGATCGCGCTTAGTCTTTTAGTCCGTTTCCTGAACAATTGAAGCGAGCTTCAAAGGCGGACGCTGACGGACAGTGTTGAGTACTGCGGCTTGAATGGCTGCCGGGCCGATGGCGCGGTATTGCAGGGCAAGGTGGTCGGCAAAGATACTCTCTCGCGGCTTTGCAGTCTGTTGTGTCGGTATCATGGGTCTGGTCCTTTTGGGCGGGGCCTATTCCCCTTTCGCATAAGAGACAGGAATCCCGTTCAAATTGGCCGGAAAAAAGGCACTTTCCGGGAGGATTTTAGGCTTTCCGGTTAATTTGCATTAACCAATGTGATCCCGACAAATTTGCCACACCAGCTTCCAATTGCCGGTGCTTGACGATTGGCTTGCGCTCAATCATAAAGACATCATGAAAACGTTGTCAGTTACGATTATTATCACCTGTCGGACCATTATCAGCTAGCTCCTGCTGGCCCGGTCGTTTTCATCTCAAATTTCCAGTACCAAAGATGCAAATATGCCGGTCAAGCGACCCGTCTGTTGATATTCTGTACATCCTTGAACCTGAAATTGAGATGACCCATGCCGCATGACATTAGCCTTTACAATACGCTGACACGCTCGAAGGAGAAGTTCGAGCCAATCGACGTTAAAAATGTGCGCATGTATGTCTGCGGCCCGACAGTCTATGACTACGCCCATATCGGCAATGCCAGACCTGTCATTGTCTTTGATGTGCTGTTTCGGCTTTTGCGTCACACCTACGGCGAAAATCATGTCACTTACGTTCGCAATATCACGGATATCGACGATAAGATTAACGCGCGTGCCGCCCGGGATTTTCCGAATCTGCCACTGAACGAAGCTATTCGAAAGGTGACGGAAGCTACGAACGCTCAGTTTCAGGCCGATGTGACAGCGCTTGGCAATCTGGAGCCATCGGCGCAGCCGCGGGCGACCGAGTATATTGCCGAAATGGTGGCGATGATCGACCGGCTGGTAGAGCGCGGCGTTGCCTATGTTGCTGACGGACATGTGCTGTTCTCACCCTCTGCGATGAATGCGGCGAGGGGCCCGCGCTATGGGCTTTTGGCACGGCGCTCCGCAGATGACATGCTCGCAGGCGCACGCGTCGACGTTGCGTCGTATAAGCGCGACGAGATGGACTTTGTTTTGTGGAAGCCTTCCAGGGAAGGTGAGCCCGGTTGGCCGTCACCGGCGGGGATTGATGGTCTCGGTCGTCCCGGCTGGCATATAGAGTGCTCTGCCATGGCTATGGCCAAGCTGCTTGAGCCCTTCGGCGGTGGGTTGCGCTGCGATGATCCGATGAAGAATATCTTTGATATTCACGGAGGTGGCATTGATCTCGTTTTCCCTCACCATGAAAACGAAATCGCCCAGTCATGCTGCGCATTCGGCACGGATCGGATGGCCAATATCTGGATGCATAATGGTTTCCTCCAGGTTGAGGGCCAGAAGATGGCGAAAAGCGTCGGAAATTTTTTCACCATCAACGAATTGCTGGAGACGACGACATTTGGCGATCGCAAATGGCCGGGTGATGTTTTGAGATTGGCTATGCTCATGACCAATTATCGCGAGCCGATTGATTTCACCATCAATCGGCTAGAAGAAGCTGAGAATATCCTCGCCAAAGCGCGGGAATATGCAGGCTCTGCCGCTGTCGGATGGGTGCCCGATGAGGCTTTGGAGATATTGTCTGATGATCTTGCAACACCGGGCCTCATCAACTGGCTGGCTACAGTCCGCAAATCCCGGTCACTGGATCCCGCAGCTTATAAGGCAATATTTGCATTACTCGGCATTGATTTGAGTAGTGATGCCGACGAAGTGTCGTCTGAATTCGCCGCAGAGATTGAAGCTAAGGTAATGCAACGGCTGGAACTGCTCGGTGCACGCGATTTTGCTGAAGCAGACGCTATCCGTTATGAATTGCTGGAAAAGGGCATTCAGCTCAAAGATGGCAAGGATGCGGTCACGGGTGAACGTGTGACAAGCTGGGAGGTGAAGCGGTGAGTTTGGATAACAAGCCAGTCTACACCGGAGGCTGTCAATGCGGGGCCGTACGGTTTCGCGCTACTGGCGCGTTGGGGAGCCCATCGATCTGTCATTGCCGCATGTGCCAGAAAGCATTCGGCAATTTCTTTGCGCCGCTGGTTTCGGTAACGGATACCGATTTGACATGGACGCGAGGCGAACCAAAACGGTTTCAGTCGTCCAACCACGTCAAGCGGGGATTCTGCGCCGACTGCGGAACACCGCTGACCTATGAAGCGCCCGATGGTATAGCTCTTGCCATCGGTGCCTTTGATGAGCCGGAAGAACTAGCGCCGACTGTTCAATGGGGACTCGAAGGCAAATTGCCTTATGTCGATGATCTCTCGTCTTTGCCCGGATATACGTCCGAAGGCGATCCGGAATCCATCGATTTCCTGAAAACCATGATTTCGTATCAGCATCCGGATTTCGATACAGACAGATGGCCCGCGGAAGAGACGCACAAGTGAGCAAAGAACGCATCTACCTTTTCGACACCACCTTGCGCGATGGCCAGCAGACACCTGGCATTGATTTCTCGGTGGAAGACAAGAAAGTAATCGCGGCTATGCTGGACGAGTTTGGCTTCGACTATGTTGAAGGCGGCTATCCCGGAGCGAATCCGACCGACACAGCATTCTTTGCCGAAAAACGCACAAACCATGCAAAGTTTGCCGCATTCGGCATGACAAAACGCGCCGGCGTTTCTGTTTCAAATGATCCCGGTGTCATAGCGCTGATTGGCTCTTCGGCTGATACGGTTTGTTTCGTTGGCAAGAGTTGGGATTATCACGTTCGCGTTGCGCTCGGCTGCACGAACGAAGAAAATCTCGAGTCCATCGACGCGTCAGTGAAAGCCGCTGTCAGCGCGGGCAAGGAAGCCATTGTCGACTGCGAACATTTCTTTGATGGTTACAAGGCAAATCCTGACTATGCGTTGGCTTGTGCCAAGACCGCCTATGATGCTGGTGCTCGCTGGGTGGTTCTTTGCGATACCAATGGCGGTACGCAACCTGCTGAAGTGACGGCGATCGTCAAGGCGGTCACGAAAATCATTCCGGGTGATCATCTGGGCATTCACGCGCATAATGATACGGAACAAGCTGTCGCAAACTCGCTCGCTGCCATTGATGCTGGCGTCCGCCACGTGCAGGGCACGCTTAACGGTATCGGAGAGCGCTGCGGCAATGCCAATCTAATCACCATCATCCCGACATTGATGCTCAAGCCCGCATGGGCGGATCGCTTCGAGACCGGTATCAGCCTCGAAAAGCTGAAGGGGCTGTCGCGCTTGTCGCGCAGTTTCGACGAACTGCTTAACCGTGCGCCAAACGCGCAGGGCGCTTTCGTAGGCTCTTCCGCCTTCGCCACAAAGGCGGGTATTCACGCTTCTGCCCTGATCAAAGAGCCAGCGACCTACGAACATGTTCCGCCGGAAACGGTGGGGAATCGCCGCAAGGTCATGGTTTCCGACCAAGGCGGCAAGTCCAATTTCATCAACGAACTGGAGCGGCGCGGCATTTCTGTCAGCAAAACCGATCCGCGTCTTGATACGCTGATTTCGCTCGTCAAAGAACACGAAGCTGAAGGTTATGCCTATGAGGGTGCCGATGCCAGCTTCGAGCTATTGGCCCGGCGCACGCTGGGCACTGTGCCGGAGTTTTTCAAAGTGGATTCCTTCCGCTGTATGGTCGAGCGCCGCTTCGATGCCAATGGAAATATAAAAACTGTCTCCGAAGCTGTGGTTCGTATGGAAGTCGACGGCGAAATGCGTATGTCGGTGGCCGAAGGGCACGGGCCGGTCAACGCTCTCGATCTTGCCTTGCGCAAGGACATGGGCAGCTATCAGCATGAGATCAACGATCTCGTATTGGCGGACTTCAAGGTCCGTATTCTCAATGGTGGTACGGAAGCGATTACCCGGGTTTTGATAGAATCGACAGATTCCACCAATGTCAGATGGTGGACAGTCGGGGTTTCCGACAACATCATAGATGCGTCTTTTCAGGCATTAATGGACTCTGTGGTCTATAAATTGATAAAAAATCGCGATCTTGCAGGAAAAATTGCCGCGGAATAGATTGATTTGACTAGAAAAGAGCCAAAACATCAAATGGGTTGATGTTACGATCATTCGAATTCAATGGACGCAGTGCAGGCTGAAGTCTAGGACTTCGCTCCATGAGCGAACAAGCAAAAATGAATGATGCAATGCAATCCGTGCCTTTGCCGGGAATGTCCGATGGCAAGAAAGGCTTTCTTTTTGCTCTCTCAGCATATCTTCTTTGGGGCGTCCTTCCGTTTTATCTGAAGACCGTCGCGCATATTCCTGCGCTGGAAGTGGTCGCGCATCGTATTGTCTGGTCTGTGCCGATTGCCGGTATTCTGCTCTGGTGGCTTGGCCTGTTTGGTGATCTCAAGGTCGCTTTGACAACTCCGCGCATGCTGGCGATGGCCACACTAACCGCCAGTCTGATCACTGTTAACTGGGGCACTTATGTCTGGGCCATCGGCTCTGGCCATGCGATCGATACGGCCTTGGGTTACTATATAAATCCGCTGGTCAATGTCGTTCTGGGTGCAGTGTTTCTCGGCGAACGTCTATCCAAGCCCCAAATGGTGGCCGTTGCGCTGGCGGCTTGCGCCGTGCTGCTCCTCACCATTTATTCAGGTGGCTTGCCGTGGATATCGCTGGTCCTGGCATTCAGCTTCGGATTCTATGGGTTCTTCCGCAAAACTCTACCTATTGGCCCGACGCAGGGATTCATGCTGGAAGTTTTGATCTTGTCGATCCCATCGCTTGCTCTGATCGGCTGGACTATCATTCAGGGCACCAGCCATTTCATGCAGGGCAATACGCATGATATCGCCCTGTTGCTTTTCGCCGGTCCGGCAACCGCCGTTCCACTGATCCTTTATGCCTTTGGTGCGAAACTGCTCCGATACACCACGATTGGCCTGATGCAATATATTGCGCCGACCATTGTGTTTCTGAGTGCAATCTTTGTATTTGGCGAACCATTTTCACACATCCAGTTCATCGCTTTTGCTTTGATCTGGTCGGCTTTGGCCATCTATACGTGGTCCATGTTGCACGAAGCGCGCAAAGCTCGCCCCGCTACGGCGGCCTAGCGCCGCGAACCGCCAATCTTGCGAACAAACAGATAAACCATCACTGAAATAAACAGCGCTACAAAAGCCACGATCCAGAAACCGTGCGGACTTTCCAGAAATGGCAATCCACCGGTATTCATGCCGAACAAGCCGCTGATCACTGTTGTGGGCAACAGGACGGCGGTCATGATCGACAAAATATAGAGAAACTGGTTGGACTGGTCGGATAGCTTTGCCATCAGTTCGTCCTGCAAAAGCCGAGCCCGCTGTTGCAATTGCTCTCCCTCTGCATGCAGCGTTTCGGCTCTGCGAGACAGACCTTCGATAAGATCATCGAGGTTCTCGGGAAATGCACGCCGGTCAGCATGGTCGATATGGCGAAAAATGCCGGTGGCCGCGGTTAAATGGCGATGAAACAGTACGATCTGGCGCCTTACGGGTACAAGCCGCTCCCGTTCGCCCTGCCAATTATCGCCGACGATATGATCTTCGATTGAGTCGAGCGTCTCGGCAAGTTTTGCTATTTCAGCTTTCAACAATTCAAGAAAACGCCGAAATATGGCGTGGAACAGATCCAGCGGAGTTTCAAGTCTGATCTTGTCCCGCAATATGAACTGCCGGACATCATCGACCGATTGCAGAGGGTATCTGCGCCCGCTAATGAATAGTTTCTCGTTTAAAGCGAAGCGGAAATAACCCAGTTTGCGTGCATCGCCATAATGCTCGTGCTGCAGGTCGGGAAGTTCGCCGAAAAGCCAGCCGTCTTCATAGCTTATCTGATATTGGTCGCCCGCAGCGAGCAAGGTTTCCTTGACCGCTTCCGGCAGGTCGTCGTCGTTTTCCAAGTTACGTTTGGCGCGTACATCTACCAGCGCGTAACTTTTCCATGACCAGCTACTATCCACAGCAGATTTCGTAATCAGGCTGCCGCCGGTATCAAAATCATGGACTATGACAAAATCGTCGGTTCGAGGCGATAAATGTTTGGGATCGAGCGTGTCGATGATGCTGACCTTTTCATTCCGTCAGAGGCGTTCGATGATCGCTTCATTGCCTTCCCGATCCCCCCTCGACGCAGCGCTGAGGATTGCGGGTACAATATCTTCGGGCCTGTCTACCACAATTGGATTGACCAAATGTGACGTGTGCACGAACCCCTCGGCTTTCATGTGATCAAGTAGAGCCAGCATCGGATTCCAGAATCCATTGATGTTCGCAAAAACCATCGGCTTTTTGTGACGGCCAAGCTGCGCCCAGGTCATGATCTCGACAATTTCTTCGACAGTTCCAATACCACCGGGGAGGGTGACAAAAGCATCGGAACGCTCGAACATCTTGTGTTTGCGCTGGTGCATGTCCTCAGTGACGATCAACTCTGACAGCTGCTGCAGTGAATGCTCGGTGGCTTCCTTGTTCATAAGGAATTTCGGAATAATGCCGGTCACTTTGCCGCCTGCCGACATGACGCCATCGGCGACTGCACCCATAATACCTTTTGTGCCGCCGCCATAGATCAACTCAAGGCCATGCTCGGCTATAGAGTTTCCAAGCAGCTTGCCGCTTTGTTTGTAAATTGGATCACGGCCCGGCGAGGAACCGCAGTAAACACAAATGGATCGAATCTTGCTCATATATTCTTGGTGCCTTTTGCTTTGCTGACAGTCAAGCGCGACAAATCGGGACACCCTACCGCTTTGGCTGAATTAAAAGTATAGTAGGCCGGATTTGCGTCGTTTCTTGTAGAGGAGCATAAAAGGCGCTAGAGCAAAAAAGAACAAGAGGGTAGAAAAACAATGCTCAGCACACGAATTGCATTATTGGGGGTCAGCGCCGTTGTTGCCGCGGGGTTGGTTGCGCTTTATCTGGCAGATATTTCGGGTAAGACAGACGCTGATAAACCAGCCGCAGTTGCTAATATTGACACTTCGGTGAAGCCTGCCGCACCAACAGAGCCAGCCGCCGAACCGGCTGCTTCGGTGCCTTCCACGGGCACTGCCCCGACACAGCAAGCAGCAATGCCGCAACCGGAACTGACAACAGTTCCACCAAGCTCTGGCGCACCCACTTTTGATGTATTGCGTGTCGAGCCGACCGGGTCGATTGTCATTGCGGGCAAGGCGTCGGCCAATGCCACTGTTGATCTGCTCTCACGCTCTAAAGTCATTGGCACTACAAAATCCAATGAAAGTGGCGACTTTGTTATTGTTCTCGAAGATCCGTTGAAGCCCGGCGATTATCAGCTTGTGCTGCGTTCAACCGGAGCCAGCGGGACAGCCATGACTTCGATTGAAACCGCAATAGTATCAATTCCTGAATCCAAAACCGGACAGGTGTTGGCTCTTGTCGAGCAATCGGGCCAGCCAAGCCGCATGATCACGACACCAGCGGCCACGCCCGCGCCCGATGCCGCACAGGCAGTGGTCACTGCTGCCCCGAAGGGCGACAAGCCCGTTGTTCAGCCAGCCGTTAAAGCCCGTATTGCTGTGGAAGCTGTCGAGATCGAAGGCAACAAGCTCTTCATCGCTGGCACTGCCGAAGCAGGCTTGACTGTGAAGGTTTACGCAAACAGCGATTTGCTGGGATCAACAATGACAACGCCGGAAGGGCGCTTTCTTGTTCAGACCGTAAAGGAGCTGGCAGTTGGCGACTATATCGTTCGCGCCGATATGCTTGCGGCTGACGGTGTTACCGTTCTTGCCAGATCCGCCGTACCTTTCAAACGTGAGGCAGGCGAGCGAGTATCGGCCGTCGCAGCTGCGCCGAAAGCCGATGAGCCTGTACAGGCCGAGAGCGCGACAGCGCAAGCTGCAACAGGTGATGCTGCCGCACCACTGCAAAGTGTTGAGGGCTCGGTCATTATTCGCCGGGGTGATAATCTGTGGCGGATTTCGCGCCGGACCTATGGCGAGGGAATGCGTTACACCACCATCTATCTTGCCAATAAAGAGCAGATACGCAATCCCGACCGCATTTTTCCTGGACAAGTGTTCGCCTTGCCTGAAACGGATAAACCCGCCGTCCAATAGAAAATATCTGCTGTATTCCGGCGGTTTTACGCAAAAGATTTGCGGGTAGGATTGCGTTTGCGATATATATCGTTTATCGACGATATACGATGACTTGCCAAAAATCTTTTGAAGACATTGAGAACGCCCGTATCCTGGCCGCGCTTGCCCATCCGGCTCGTCTGCGCATTGTCCGTCAGCTGTCATGTCTGGATGCATCGTGCTGCAAGGATATTGTCGCTGGTCTCGACCTTGCTCAATCGACGGTTTCGCAGCATCTCAAGATTTTGGTTGAAGCTGGATTGGTTCGTTATCGCCAGTCCGGTCAAAGCTCGCATTACAGCATTGACCCGGCAGCATTCGCTCACGTTGCAATGCTTGTAAACAAAATGGCAGAGCTCTGCTGTCCACCACAAAAAATCATTCCACCGCAGCCGCAAGTCTGGCGCGAAAACATGCTCGAGGATTAGACGTGCCCGAAAAGACCGTATCATCCGAGTCTGGAAAAACTTTCCAGACAATCCGCAACCTTTGGCCGTATATGTGGCCGGTTGAACGTCCAGATCTGCGCATGCGGGTCGTATGGGCTACGGTCTACCTCATCATTTCCAAAATTGTATTGATCCTGGTTCCTTACTTTTTCAAGTGGGCAACCGATGCGTTGAACGGAAAGCTGGAAGTTTCAGAACTTTTGCCAGTCTTGCTCATCGGCCCTCTGATGCTGGTCGCTGCCTATAATCTGGCACGTATTGTTCAAGCTGGGCTTAACCAGTTGCGCGATGCGCTCTTTGCCAGTGTCGGTCAATATGCCGTGCGCAAACTCGCTTATAAGACGTTTGTTCATATGCACGAACTATCCCTGCGTTTCCACGTCGAGCGCCGCACCGGTGGTCTGTCGCGCATCATCGAGCGTGGAACAAAGGGCATTGAAACTATTGTCCGTTTTACAATCCTTAATACAGCCCCGACGATCATCGAATTCCTGATGACCGCAGTGATATTTGCGTTCACCTATGGCCTGTCTTACGTGGCGGTCGTCGTAGCTACTGTTTGGCTTTATACTTGGTTCACAGTGCGCGCCAGTGACTGGCGGATCAACATCCGCCGTGACATGAACGAATCGGACACCGATGCCAATTCCAAGGCGATCGACTCGCTGTTGAACTTCGAGACCGTTAAATATTTTGGCAATGAAACCATGGAAGCAACCCGCTTTGATGGGGCAATGGCGCGATACGAAGTTTCCGCGACGCGCATCTGGACTTCGCTCGGTTGGTTGAACTTCGGTCAGGCGGTGATTTTCGGTATCGGCATGGCGGTCATGATGATCATGTCGGGCAGGGAGGTCATGGCAGGCACCCAGACAATAGGCGATTTTGTTTTCATCAATGCCATGTTGATGCAGCTTTCCATCCCGTTGAATTTTATTGGTTTTATATATCGGGAAATTCGTCAGGGATTGACTGATATTGAACAGATGTTTGATCTGCTTGATGTCGAGCAGGAAGTGAAAGACAAGCCTAATGCAAAGGCCTTGCAGATTGATCGTGGCACGGTCCGCTTTGACAATGTGCAATTTGCCTATGATCCAAAGCGCCCGATCTTGAAGGGTGTCAGCTTTGAGGTGCCAGCAGGCAAGACCGTGGCTATCGTGGGTCCATCGGGCGCGGGCAAATCAACGCTGTCGCGCCTGCTATTCCGCTTCTACGATATACAAAGTGGTTCGATCAGCATTGATGGGCAGGATATCCGCGATGTGACGCAGGAAAGCTTGCGCTCAGCCATTGGTATGGTGCCGCAGGATACTGTGCTTTTTAATGACTCTATTGCCTACAACATCCGCTATGGCCGAGTTAGCGCTACCGACGAGGAAATGCGTAATGCCGCCGAGCTTGCGCAGATCGGGCCATTTATCAATACGTTGCCCGAGGGCTATCAGGCCATGGTCGGTGAACGCGGGCTTAAGCTCTCCGGCGGCGAAAAGCAGCGTGTTGCCATTGCTCGAACGATCCTCAAGGCGCCCCCCATCCTCATACTTGACGAGGCGACGTCCGCTCTGGATAGCGCCACCGAGCATGAAATTCAGTCGGCACTTGATTTGGTCAGTCGTGACCGGACAACCCTTGTTATCGCCCACCGGCTTTCGACCATTATCGGCGCAGATGAAATCATTGTTTTGAAGGATGGCGTGATTGCTGAACGTGGTACACATACCAAGCTGCTGAAAATTAAAGGCCTTTATGCGTCAATGTGGAATCGCCAACGCGAGGCAACCGAGGCCGAAGAGCGGTTGCGCCGCGTACAGGCCGAGGACGATCTTGGAGTGGTTGTCCGTGGAAAGCCTGCAATGCCCGCGTGAATGGTTTGCCCCGGCGGCCAATCTCCGATAAGAACGCGAAAACTCGTTGAAAAATAGCCGTCATGTAACGACATAGCCTACGGCGTTTCGCGACATATGATGCTGGCATAATCAGGGATAGATGAATGAGCCTTGTTGATACGATCCGTAATACTTTTGTGCCCATCCATAAGGAAGGCTATCCCTTCATTGCGGGTTTCGCCGTTGCCACACTCATTCTTGGTTATCTTTGGGGCCCATTGTTCTGGATCGGCCTGATACTGACCGCTTGGTGCATTTATTTCTATCGTGATCCCCAGCGCGTAACCCCCACCGATGACAAGCTGGTTATAAGCCCGGCGGATGGCCTCGTTTCGGCTGTTGGGCCTGCAGTGCCACCGCGCGAGCTTGGATTGGGTGATGCGGAAATGACCAGAATTTCCGTCTTCATGAATGTTTTTTCCTGCCATATCAATCGCGCTCCGGTTCGCGGCCGAATTTCCACTATCGTCCATAAACCCGGCAAGTTCCTCAATGCAGAACTTGACAAAGCCAGTGCGGAAAATGAGCGCAATGGTCTGGTTATCGAAAGCCCCAATGGCGAGGTAGCCGTTGTGCAGGTTGCCGGTCTGGTTGCCCGCCGTATTGTGTGCTGGGTCGATGAAAGCAACTCAATCTCAATCGGCGAGCGCTTTGGCCTGATCCGCTTTGGCTCTCGCGTCGATGTCTATCTGCCGCAGGGATTTGTGCCGCGTGTTGCAGTCGGCCAAACGGCCGTTGGCGGCGAAACGGTTGTTGCTGAATTTGGTGGCGCGCCGAGCGCACCTCTGGTCCGGATAAGCTAATCAATGCCGTTGGAGCAAGAAACAGACCCGTTGTTTGACGAGAAACATCAGAATGCCGAACCGAAAGGCACGCGCATTCCCCTGCGTTACCTCATGCCCAACGTCATCACAGTTCTGGCCATCTGCGCCGGGCTGACCGGTATCCGGCTGGCATTTGAAAACAGATTCGAGCTGGCCGTTTCAATGGTTCTGCTGGCTGCGTTCCTTGACGGCATAGACGGGCGTATCGCCCGCATGATGAAGGGTTCATCCAAGTTCGGCGCTCAGATGGACTCGCTTGCTGATATCGTCAATTTCGGCGTTGCACCGGCTTTGGTCCTTTATGCCTATATGCTTGATCAGGCGCGATCCTTCGGCTGGATTGCGGCGCTGCTTTATTGCATTGCCTGTTGCTTGCGGCTCGCGCGCTTTAACGTCATGCTTGACGTCGTAGGCAAACCGCTATGGCAGAATAACTTCTTTACAGGCGTCCCTGCTCCTGCAGGCGCCATGCTGGTCATGTTGCCGGTTTATCTGGGCTTCCTCGGTCTTGTTCCCACGCGTACATTCGCCTTTATAGCAGCCGCCTATACGGTGGGTGTGGCGGTGCTGATGATCAGCCGCTTACCGGTCTATAGCGGAAAGGCAGCAGGCACCAAGCTTCGTTCAGATTGGGTCATGCCGACCTTCCTGTTTATCGTGGTCTATGTGGCATTCCTGATGAGTTACACATGGGAAACGCTAACATTGACGACAATCGCCTTCTTCCTGACCTTGCCGTTCAGCTATAGGGCATGGAAACGTTTTGAAGCGGCGGATGCTGCCAGTACCAGCACAGATGCCGAAAAGGATGGTTCCGAAATCCAATCCTGATGTCGGAGCCACTCACCTCTACTGCTCAGTTTTAAAAGTCCGTTTGAAGGCGGCAGCAACCATGTTGATTAACTGCGCGTGAATTTCGCCGCGCGATCGTCCTTCGACATTATCACAAAGTGCTTCGGTGATACCTTTAGCTTTCAAAGCTTCGGATGCACCGGCTTTGCATTCCGCAAACATACTGAAATGATTAGCGCCATCAATCGTCGAGTAACGTGCGTGAGGGATGAGCTTCGCCGTTTGTGACACATCTACCGTTGGCGGAACCTCTCCGCTACGTCCCAGGTTTATCAAATCGACCGGAATTGTGATGCTGGCAATGCTTTCGGTGGTTAGCGTCCCCACCATTGCGGGATCAACTGCGACTGCTGATCGAATTCGATTGTCTCGGTAGTTTTGGCCTGCGGGCTGCAGATTCATCGTGTGAAGGTCGACGCCGCTTTGTTTGATCCATTCACACAAAGAGTTGTTGCTCGAGCCGTTGTCGCAATAAGATGCCAGCCGTTGCTGGTTCACCTTGGCCCCGGCTACTGCAAGGGCCGTATATCCGCCCATGGAGAGACCAAGCGCCCCGACTTTCTCCCAGTCAATTTTATTCTGAAACGCTGTACTTATTTTGAGGGCATCCAACGTAGACGTAAAATCCGCAGGCCGTAGCCAAAGCTTCATTGCCTCACCCGCCGATCTATTTCCACTCTGGTTCCCGGGATGATTTGGCGCGGCAATAATGTAACCATGTTTCGCCAACGAAGCGGCAATCCAGCTTGTGGCTCCTGCATTCCCTGCAATACCTGTGCCGTGGGAAAGCAGAATGAGTGGAAATTTGCCCTTCAGTATTGGCGCATCCCGCATGCTGGTGGTGCCGCTAAAAAACGGGGTATTGCCAAGCAGCGCTTCCTCGCCGCCAATCTGTGCCGGGTACCAGATTGTAACATGAAGATTGATGCCTCGTTCTTTTGACGGGGACAAGAATTCACGTACCCCGACATTCATGCCGTCAGCATGAGCGATTTGCAGTGTTGTAACGAGAGCGAGCCCGGTGAGAAACGCAAATTTCTTCATAATGAAACTCCTTGTTTGGATATATGAAAATGATTTCGGGCCCTCAGCGAATTGTCGCGCGGACATAATCGCTCTTGATATCGATGGAGGGTTTTGCACCGGGGGTGTTCATAAGTTTGCTATCGATAACAGATGCTTTGGCATCAACCGCATAGCTGATCGGCGTGTCCTTCAAAAAACTGAACGCGGCATCAAGCGCGCGGGACTCCAGACGGATAGTCTCGTTATTGCTGCTTCGCTCAAAGCGTACGTCGCTGCGCACTGCATCGCCGTTGATGTCGAGCCTGGAGGCATAACCATCCAGCGAAAAATCGGCTGCATTTGCATTGATGCGAATGCTGCGATACTCACCGGAAAAACGCGCAAGCAAAGCGTGTTGATCAATGCTGATATCAGCGCCCTTGGGCAGATTGACGATAATCCCAACTTCACAATCAGAAAGGCTGAGAAGAGGAGATTCTGTAACGTCGATTGTTAATGTCTGATCTTTGATTTCAGTGGTCGTTTTCGTTTCGCAGCGGTTCGAGAACCAATTCGAATACCAACTGGCAAGCCAGCTTGTCCTGGTCCCTGTGATAGTCGCCGCATAGGGAACCGTGTCTAGAGTGGTGAAATCCAAACGGCTGCTCTCGCCGGTTATCGTCACCTGCTTGATCCTCGTCATATCCAGCTGAGCTGCGGTCTCGGCCTTTGCGGCGACAGGCGTAAGAGTGGTAAAGAGCAGAATAAGCGAAGCAAAAAATCCTGGCATGTTGATCTCCTTGAAATGCGGCGCTTGGATTAGCGCCAGCATCAGGGAGCGGCATTGTTCAGATATTTTCGACCTTGATCACAATTCAGGTCGTCCGCGATCACGATTGAGGACATATTGAGCCTCAAACTCATTCGGATAATGTTGAAAATGCTTTTTGTGCCTTTACCTTTCGTCGTTGCGCTTCTGCTCTTTATCCTGCTCGTCCAAATGATCCGGCGGCAGGAAGAGGGAGCATCAAATCCGTTCTTCTTCGCATGGTTGATTGTTGCTGCCGTGCAAGCGGTGGTTATAGGCGTGCGCTGGGGTTATGACTTCCTTGAGATATTGCCGCTTCAGGCAATACTTGCGGCCGCAGCTCCCACATTGGCATGGCTCAGTTTTGATAGTTTGCGAACTGAACGACCACCGTCTCAGCGGCCTTTTCTATTGCTCCATCTCCTTCCGACGTTGGCGGTCGCCGGTTTTGTCGCCTTTTGGCCCGACCCCATCTCACTGACGATCATTCTCATTTTTCTCGGGTACGGGTTTGCACTTGCCCGGCTCGCTTGGGCTGGCCCTAATATCTTGGGCGCATCGCGGCTGGATGGCGTTATCACATCTTATCGGGCCTTGCAGCTTACCGCGATTTCCACTGTCGGCTCTGCCGTGATCGACCTGCTGGTAACTTTCGATTTCGCGGAAACGGGCGGACTTCATTCGGGCCGTATTGTCGCTATCGCCAATATTATCGGCCTTCTTGTTCTTGGAACTGCGGCTACTGTGGCTGGTGCCAGCCAACCTTTGGCGGATGAAAGCAGCGATGAGCCTGCATTGTCCAGCCAGCCTACCTCTGACGATGCTGCAGTGGCCTTGGCGTTGGATGAGTTTATGCAGTCGCGTCAGCCATATCGCGATGTGGATCTCAATTTGAACAGACTGGGCCGAAAAATGGGGCTCTCAGTCAGGCAGATATCCAATGCGGTCAACCGCGCCAAAGGGATGAGCGTTTCACAATATGTGAATGATTACCGGGTGAGGGACGCTTGCAACCTTCTCACGCAGACCGATGAGCCAATCACGCGCATCATGTTCGACGCTGGTTTTCAGACCAAATCAAACTTTAACCGCGAGTTTCTGCGTGTCACCGGCATGAGTCCGAAAGCATGGCGCACGCGTAACAATAAGGTGGACGAGACAAACGTCATTCGTCTCGCCGTTTAACTGGGGTTGTTATAGCTCAGCAGTTTGCCTGACTGCACTTTGTACAGCTTTCCGGTTTCATCAATAGCGGGGTCACAGAGCAGGGCGATCTTCGCAGCCACTTCTGCCGGTGTTGGCAATGTCTCCGGATCTTCCCCCGGCACAGCCTGAGCACGCATTGCAGTACGCGTTGCACCGGGATCGACCGAATGCACCCTCAACTTTGTCTGTTTGGTCTCTTCCGCCCAGCTGCGCGCGAAAACTTCCACGGCAGCTTTCGAAGCGGCATAGGGAGCCCAGTAGGCGCGGGCAGAGTGGGCAACACTCGACGAAAGCAGCAATGCACGGCCAGCGTCGGAAAGCTTCAGCAAAGGGTCTGTGGTCCGAATAAGGCGCCAAACGCTGGAAACATTGACAGTCATCAGCTTGTCGAAGACCTTTGCCTCGACATGGCCGATAGGCGAAATGGTACCGAGCACACCAGCATTGGCGATCATTATATCAAGCTTGCCCCAACGCTCGTGAATTGAGCCGCCGAGGCGATCAATGGCTGGCAGATCGGTCAGGTCGAGTGGAACCAGCGTTGCCGAGCCACCAGCCTTTGTAATTTCGTCGTCCAGTTCTTCAAGGCCGCCCACCGTGCGCGCAACAGCGATAACATGCGCGCCGCGTCCAGCGAGTTCTTTTGCAAGGTGATAGCCAATGCCGCGCGAAGCGCCGGTGACAAGCGCAAGCTTGCCATCCAGCCGAAAACTGCCGTCAGAAATCATGAAGTGAACTCAACCGTTATTTGCCAGAAGTGAGAACTGACGGACATTGTCCGGGCCGTCCTTGTCGAGAAGGCGCGTCGGGTAGTCGCCAGTGAAATAGTGATCGGTAAAGAGTGGCGAACGCGGGTCTCGCGGAGCTCCGCTTACGGCCTTGTAGAGCCCGTCTATCGACAGAAACGCCAATGAATCCGCGCCGATATACGCACACATCGCATCAAGATCAGCATATTGGTTTGCCAGCAGCTTATCTGCATCGGGCGTATCAATGCCGTAGAAATCCGGGTGGAAAATCATCGGGCTGGCAACGCGGATATGCACTTCGCTTGCGCCAGCATCGCGGATCATTTGCACGATCTTGACGGATGTCGTTCCGCGCACAATGGAATCGTCCACCAGAACAACGCGCTTGCCTTCGATGACTGCGCGATTGGCTGAGTGTTTCAATTTGACGCCGAACGCACGAATGGATTGCGTCGGCTCGATAAAGGTTCTGCCGACATAATGGTTGCGGATGATACCAAGCTCGAAGGGGATGCCGCTCGCCTGCGCAAAACCTATCGCAGCCGGTGTACCGCCATCGGGAACGGGCACGACAACATCAGCCTCAAGCGGTGCTTCCTTGGCGAGGTTGATACCCATATTCTTGCGGGCGGTATAAACATTGCGGCCACCAACAACTGAGTCAGGACGGGCAAAATATACATATTCGAACAGGCAAAGCCGCTCAGGTTTCGGGTTCTGCGGCTTGAACGTCTCAATGCTGATGGAACCATCAGCTTGAATCTCGCAAACCACGACTTCACCATTTTCGATATCACGAACGAATTTGGCACCAATAATGTCCAGCGCGCAACTCTCGGAAGCAAAAATCGGCTTGCCATTGAGGTCGCCCATCACAAGCGGACGAATGCCGATCGGGTCACGTGCAGCGATCAACTTTGTGCGGGTGAGGGCGAGCATCGCATAGCCGCCTTCCATCTGGCGGATCGCGTCAATGAAGCGATCGCTCGATGATGTGCTGCGCGAGCGGGCAATGAGATGTAGCACAACTTCCGTATCGGAATTGGACTGGCAGATAGCACCATCGGCAATAAGCTTGCGGCGCATGGTAAGGCCATTGGTGAAATTGCCGTTATGGGCAATGGCAATGCCACCGATTTCCAGCTCGGCGAAAAGCGGCTGCACATTGCGGAGAGCAGCGTCACCTGTTGTGGAGTAGCGGACATGGCCTATAGCGCGGTCACCGGGCAGCTGAGCCAATGTAGCCGGGTTGGTATAATGGTCCCCAACAAGGCCCATACGGCGCTCTGAGCAGAATTGGTTGCCATCGTATGAGACTATACCTGCAGCTTCCTGGCCGCGATGCTGCAATGCATGCAGTCCCAACGCTGTCAGTGTGGCCGCATCAGGATGGCCCAAAATGCCAAACACACCGCACTCTTCATGCAGTGTGTCATCGTCAAGGGACATCAATTGGTTATCGTCACGAGAAATGTCGGTCATTGCCGCCAGCCCTTTCGCCCCAAGTTCATTGGGATCGAGTCAATTGTGCCTAGTTGTATTATGCCACACTATATGGGGTATTACCAAGGAAACCCCAAGAGCGGTATTGACGCAGTTCATGTTATTGTCCGGTTACTCTGGTGTTGTGCCTTCCGGAGGAATGTCTTCCTTCGGTTCAACCGTTGTCGTTCCGTCTGGCGCAGTATCCGTTGCCGCAGGCGTACCGGGCTTCAAACGCTTCAGAATGGTTGATTCCGGGTCTTCCGGCAAAAGCGCAACCAGTTTTGCACCTAGCTCGTCGATCATCGGCTTTGATTTGGCCTGTGCCACCCATGCCGGCTGATTTTCGGTAACGAGCCAGTTGAAAAACAACATCGCAACCACGACGAGCAGAACACCGCGTGCTGCTCCGAATAGAAAGCCGAGTGTGCGATCCAGCGCGCCGATGCGGCTATCGATGATAAAATCGGCGATCTTCATCGTAATAATGGAAACAACGATGAGCGTGATGATGAAAACCAGACCGGCAGCCGCAATCTGCGCAATTGTGTCATTGCTGATGTAAGGGGCTAAAAAGGGAACCACTGGCTTGTAAAAAACATAGGCGGCAACGGCAGCGGCTGCCCATGATACGACAGACAATACTTCGCGCGAGAAGCCACGAACCATGGCCAGGACCGCCGAGACAAGGGTTATGCCCAATAGTATTCCGTCAAGCAACGTTATCGGCATTTTATTTGGTCCTCATATCAAAACCAACCATTTGATCAGTCTTCGCGTTGTCTCTTGCCCGGTCCGGATGCTGCTATCCGGGCCACAAGGTCCGGCAGTGATGCGGTCTCGGTCAGACGAGCATTGCCGTTCTTTGCGACATCGTTGCTTCCCTTGGGAAGAACAGCCTGCTTGAACCCAAGCTTGTCTGCTTCTTTCAGTCTTTGCACTGCATGCGCCACAGGGCGAACAGCACCAGATAGACTGACTTCGCCGAAATAGACGCAATCGGCGGGAAGGGCAATACCAGCAATTGAGGAAACCAGTGCAGATGCAACAGCAATATCAGCGGCGGGCTCGGTTATCCGGTATCCACCAGCCACATTCAGATACACATCATGCTGTCCAAACCGAACGCCGCAATGGGCTTCAAGCACGGCGAGAATCATCGAAAGGCGGTTTCCATCCCAACCAACAACGGCGCGGCGCGGCGTGCCGAGCGTTGAGGGAGCGACCAAAGCCTGAATTTCAACGAGGATAGGCCGCGTTCCCTCCATACCGGCAAAAACAGCGGCGCCCGGCGCTTTATCGTTCCTTTCGCCAAGAAACAGCTCGGAGGGATTGGCGACCTGACGCAAGCCCTTATCCGACATTTCAAACACTCCGATTTCATCAGTCGGCCCAAACCGGTTTTTGACGGTGCGAAGAATACGGTAATGGTGGCCACCTTCACCTTCAAAATAAAGCACGGCATCGACCATATGCTCGATGACACGCGGTCCTGCAATTTGGCCCTCTTTGGTCACATGTCCGACGAGAACAACGGCTGCACCTGTTTGCTTGGCATAGCGAATCATGGCCTGTGCTCCGGCGCGAACCTGGGTCACTGTGCCGGGTGCAGAATCAGCGGCATCTGTCCAAAGCGTCTGGATCGAATCGATAATGATCAGATCCGGACGTTTCGCCTCGGAGATGGTCGCAAGTATATCTTCAACATTGGTTTCTGCCGCCAGCAGCACATCTGTATCGGCGGCGTCCAGCCGCTGCGCACGCAGACGTATCTGTGCTACTGCTTCTTCGCCTGATACGTATATAACGCGGTGTCCCTGACGCGATAAGGCAGCGGCGGCCTGTGTCAGCAAGGTCGATTTGCCGATACCCGGATCGCCGCCGATCAGAATGGCCGATCCGCGTACGAAGCCGCCGCCCGTCACACGATCAAGCTCGCCAATTCCCGACTGGATGCGTGGGGCGTCTTCGATTTCACCCGATAAGGTGGTCAGCGCAACGGCACGGCCCTTGCGGCTAGAAAACTTGCCGGGTCCGCTGCCTATGCCGCCAGATGTGCCTTCTTCGACAAGTGTATTCCATTCGCCGCATGCATCGCACTTACCAGCCCAGCGTGTGTGAACGGCACCGCAATTCTGGCAGATGAATTGAATTCTAGCCTTGGCCATTAAATCTCATTTCCGCTGTAAAGGTAGCGGCGGTGATAGCGGTTTCCAAGGCTGGTAAGCAACTCATATCCGATTGTGCCTGCAGCGCGCGCAGCATCATCAAGCGAAATATTGCTGCCAAACAGTTCGATATAGTCACCGGCCTTGGCCTCGCCTTCGTCCAGTTCGGAAATATCGAACGAGGTTAGATCCATTGTCACGCGCCCGATGATTGGAACTTTCTTGCCTGCAATGAAACCACAACCACCATTATTGAGCGTTTGCCGCAGGGGGACGCCGCTGCCCGACGCCGAGCGCAAATAGCCATCTGCATAGCCAACTGAGCAGATCGCAATACGCGTATCACGGGTCAGTCTCGCTGTAGCGCCGTAGCCCGCCGTCTCGCCTTTAAGGCCTGTGCGAATCTGAACTATCCGTGCTTCTGACGTGACCACCGGCCGCATTGGGTTGGCAATGCCCGAAACAGGCTCGCCGCCATACATGGCGACGCCGGGACGGCTCAACTCATAGCCAGCGTTCAAACTATGAAAGATGCCGGGTGAATTGGCGATGCTTGATTCAATTCCAGAGAAATGTTCGCGAAGCTTTTGAAATGATTCAAATTGCCGTTGGCTAAGCTCATGTTTTTGTTCATCTGCCGTTGCCAGATGGGTAATCAGCAGGATCGGCTTGTCATCTTTGGATTCACCGGCAAAACGGATGGCTTCGTTAACGGTGAGGCCGAGGCGGTTCATCCCCGTATCGACATGCAGAGCATAGGGCAGTTTTTCGGTGCGACCGGCATTGAGTGCCTTCCAGCTTGCAAGTTCCTGCAACGACCCAAGCACTGGAGTGAGGTTGGATTGTTCGTAGACCGGAAAAGCCTCAGCGAAGAAGCCGTTAAGCACAAAAACTTGCGCATCAGGCGCGACAGCCTTTACACGCAATCCTTCCTCGGCCAGAGCCACAAAAAATGTACGGCATCCAGCTTTCCATAAAACCGGGACGACATGGATAATACCAAGGCCATAGGCGTCAGCCTTGACCACAGCCGCCGTACGGGCAGGCTTGGACCTCTCGGCAAGCAGAAGCCAGTTTGCAACCAAGGCATCAAGATCAATGGTTAAACGTCCGCCAGCGAGCCGTGGATCAGCGCCCGTCGTAGCAATATGTTGCATTTTAGCAGTCATCCTTACTCGAAACGTTCAGGAAGATGCGAATCCTCGGCAAGATCGGTAAAGCGGGTAAACTCCGCCTGGAAAGCCAGCCGCACTGTTCCTGTCGGGCCATGACGCTGCTTGGCAACGATGACTTCTGCCTTGCCGATTGCTTCGTTCAACTCAGCCTGCCATTTGAAGTGCTCTTCGGTTCCGGGCTTCGGTTCTTTGTTCTTGATGTAATATTCGTCGCGATACACAAACAATACAACGTCGGCGTCCTGCTCGATCGAACCGGATTCGCGCAAGTCAGAAAGCTGCGGATGTTTGTCTTCGCGGCTTTCCACCTGACGCGAGAGCTGCGAGAGAGCAATGATCGGTGTATTCAACTCCTTGCCCAGAGCTTTCAGGCCAGTGGTAATCTCAGTAATTTCCTGCACGCGGTTTTCCGATGCGCGCTTGGACGATCCCTGCATCAGCTGAATATAGTCGATCACAATCACGTCGAGGCCACGCTGGCGCTTCAAACGGCGTGCACGAGCCGCCAATTGAGCAATGGATATACCACCCGTCTGATCGATATAGAGTGGCACACGCTGCATATGCTGCGAACAGGCAACGAGCTTTTCAAAATCAGCTTCACTGATTTCACCGCGGCGGATTTTTGAAGAGCTGATTTCCGATTGCTCGGAAATGATACGCGTTGCCAGCTGTTCAGACGACATTTCCAGCGAGAAAAAGCCGACAACGCCGCCATTCTTAGCTTTAAAACTGCCATCAGCCAATTGTTCAGGCTCGTAGGCTGCGGCGATGTTGAAGGCGATATTGGTCGCAAGCGAGGTTTTGCCCATACCAGGACGTCCTGCAAGAACGATCAAATCTGAAGGCTGCAATCCACCCATACGCGCATCGAGCGCACGGATACCCGTTGATACGCCGGAAAGATGTCCGTCGCGCATGAATGCAGCGTTGGCCATATCCACAGCATTCTTGACCGCATCGGTAAATGTCTGGAAGCCACCATCATAGCGCCCGGTTTCAGCCAGTTCGAACAGGCGTCGTTCCGCATCCTCGATCTGGCCTTGCGGCGCTACATCGACCGGCGCGTCATAGGCGATATTCACCATATCTTCGCCAATGGTGATCAGCGCCCGGCGTGTCGCCAGATCATAAATCGCGCGGCCATAGTCTTCGGCATTGATGACGGTCACAGCTTCCGCTGCAAGACGTGCCAGATATTGCATGACGGTCATGTCGCCGATCTTCGCGTCGGCGGGCATGAATGTTTTAAGCGTCACGGGATTGGCCATCTTGCCCATCCGAATCATGTCGGATGCGACTTCGAAGATTTTCCGGTGCAGAGGCTCATTGAAATGCGTGGGCTTCAGGAAGTCGGAAACACGATAGAACGCATCATTATTGACCAGAATTGCGCCAAGCAAAGCCTGTTCGGCCTCAATATTGTTGGGGGCCTCGCGATAGAGCGTGCCCTGCGCTTCGTTGATCTTGCGTACCGTAGCTTCAGCCATTTTGTATTTTCCTGTTCGCCACCACTATGGCTTAATGACACGAGCTGTGGAGTGACAGATTTGCTCCTATTTCCCGATATCGGCATTTATCCACAATGCCATCCACACAAATGCGAGTGTGAGAAACTTTGCTTGACTTGCACCCACAATCATAACGTGAGTCGGGCGGAAAAGGCGATGCAATAGCGCTTACCTCTCCGTCATCCTCGGGCTTGACCCGAGGACCCAATCTCATTGGCAATGGGAGAAATAGCAAATCCTCGGGTCAAGCCCGAGGATGACGGAGAAGTGTGCGTTAAAGTACCATCGCACTAAGGTCCAATCACCGCCCGGCAATCGATTCCTTTGCGTTCACTTGGCTATTGGCTGAGCTGCGTTCACACTCAAGGCGCTTTAGTCGCTTTTCTTCCTGTTCGATATAGTTGCGCGTGAACGGCACGGCTTCCTGTCGATGAGCCAATTGAATCTGGAATACCATCAGGTTCTGCCAGCGGAATGCTGATTCTGATGCCGCCAGATAAAACTCCCACATCCGGCAAAACCTTTCATCATAGATCGCTTTTGCCTTATCGCGATTTGCCATGAAACGTTCGCGCCAGATGCGCAATGTATCAGCATAGTGCAGACGTAGAATTTCGATATCAGTAATGACCAAGCCGGCTTTTTCGATATGTGGAATGACTTCCGAAAGGGCAGGGATATAACCTCCCGGGAAGATATATTTCTGAATGAAGGCATTGGTGTAGGACGGCCCGTCTGAACGCCCGATCGAATGCAACAGGAAGACGCCATCCTTCTTGAGCAGACGCGCTGTGTGCTGAAAATATTCGGAGAAATGACCAATGCCTACATGCTCGAACATGCCGACCGAAACAATCCGGTCGAAACTGTCATCGATTGTACGATAGTCTTGCAGGTTGAATTGAGCCTGTGATGACAGTCCTTCATCAAAAGCACGCTTATTAGCAATGCCGTGCTGTTCTTGCGAGAGGGTGACGCCTGTGACATTGGCCTCGAGGTGCCTTGCCAGATACAGTCCCATGCCACCCCAGCCGCAGCCGATATCGAGGGTCTTATGACCTTTTTCGATAAGCAGTTTTGCAGCTATGTGACGTTTTTTTGCAAGCTGAGCCTCTTCGAGGGTCGCATCTGGCCTTTCGAAGTAAGCGCAGGAATATTGCATGTCGGTATCGAGAAAGAGCCGATACAAATCCTCCGACAGATCGTAGTGACGTTGCACATTGCTTGATGCACGGGTCAGATTGTTCATCTGGTGTAAACGCCGGGTAGCGCGCCGTATGCCCTCAAGCGCAAGCATCCAGGGTTCCTTGGCTGCCGTAGCTCCGGTATTTTCGAAGATAAGTTTCAAAATATCGTAGATGTCGCCCTGCAGAACATCAATCTCGCTGTTCATATAGGCTTCTGCAAAGTGCAAGGATGGGTCGAACGCGATTCTGCGTTCTGCCGCGGCAGTATTGATGCGGAAGTGATATTCCTCGCCGGTCCCGTCGCCAAACATGCGGGTTTTTCCGCCGGAATCGGTTATTTTCAAAGTACCAGTGTGAATCATGCGCGTAAGGGCGGCGCGTAGAAGTGCATTCATGAACAATCTCCATCTTAGACGATAGAGCTCGGCCATAAGGCGACTCAACGGGAGTCTTGGTCGGGCGTGGGTGGACTCAGTAAATTTAATTGATTTTTTCAATCTGAAAAGCAAAAAAGTACCCGGCATTGCTACCGGGTACTTTTACCAAATGAAAACAACTCTTTCGAGTGCTTTGTATCTTCTTTAAATCAGGCGTTTTCTTCGCCGTCTTCGTCTTCATCAAAGAATTCGTCCGAAAGCGGAGCTTCTTCAATGCCGTAAATTGCTTCGGCAGAAGTAAGGTCTTCGCCCTTAACCTGACGCTCAGCTTCATCAGCTGTACGAGCAATATTGATGGTTACTGTTGCTTCAACTTCAGGATGCAGCGACAGAACAATCTTGTGCAGGCCGATTGTCTTGATCGGTGTGTTCAATTCAACCTGGTTGCGGTTGATTGAGAAGCCTTCAGCTGTGATCAGGTCAGCAATGTCACGGGTCGAAACTGAACCGTATAGCTGGCCGGTCTCACCAGCGGAGCGAACAGCAATGAATGACTTGCCATCAAGCTTGTCAGCAATTGCCTGAGCTTCTGTCTTGCGCTCGAGGTTGCGCGCTTCAAGCTGTGCGCGCTGGCCTTCGAACTTCTTCTTGTTGGCTTCGTTTGCACGAAGAGCCTTGCCCTGTGGCAGAAGGAAGTTACGGGCAAAGCCGTCCTTGACCTTGACTGTATCGCCCATCTGGCCGAGGCGGCCAATGCGTTCTAGTAGAATGACGTCCATTTGAGTTTTTCCTTATAGGTTAGTGTCTTCAATTATCATTGCTGGGTGGGGTATTATTTCCTGCCTTCGAAACCGGTGCGCTGCGCGATGTGTCGAACAATCCGGCTACAAGAAAGAAGAAAAGTGTGAATGTGAAAATGATGACGGCAAGGTAAGCCAGCCACAAAGCGACCGGCCGCCAAGTTGCACCGCGCGTCCTGGCATGCATGATTGCAAAGCCCGCCATCAGGAATCCGGCACCAAGTGCCCCGGCAATTGCTGTTGCCGCATATCCGATGCCGCCTGGCAGAAAACACGCGGCGCATGCAATCGCAAATACAAAAAGGCCAGGGCGCGGCATGCGTAATGCCCGTGGCCAATCATCTTTCGGGCGGCGAAGCTTGCCCGATGCTGCTGTCAACCGCAGGGCAATATAGAGATTGCCGACGATAAGGATGACCCATACTGCAGGCTGAATTGCGGGAAGCGCGCGCACAACAAATTCAGCCAGTCCCTGCGCAACTTCCGCATTGGGTGCGAGTTGGGGGTTGGTCGCTACAAGTTGCTGCCCCAAGGATTTGATCAAAGCCTGGGCAAACTCGTCGCCATAGCCAATCAACATGCCGATTGCGATGAATGCCGCCGCTACAATCAGCGTAAGCCGCAGGAGTGTATCTGCCAGCGGATACCAGACATATGCGTCGCTGGGACCGCCAACTTCGGAGGCAGGGCGCGCAAGTCCTGTAAAATAGGCTGCAGCGGCCGCCGGAAGCGCGATAATCAGAACGAGGACGAGTGCTGCCGTAGGGGCAGCCAGCACCGATACGATCACCGCCATGGATAGCGCTGCGATAAAGCCGGTGGCAGTGCCCCAGCCGAGAGCAGCGACAAAAATGGGGAGGGGGGAGAACAGCAGCAATGTCATGGCAAGGGTGGACTGCGCGATAACGCCAATCGAGAGCAGCGCGGCTGCAAGCCCCGCTAATACTCCAACGCCAAAATCTTTTGCTGTAGGTAACATTTCGCTCGCTGTCCTGCTTGCATAAGCAGTTAGAGGTGGTTTTTAAACCGATGCCTCAACTTGGGTTTTATTTTTCACCAACTCCGCGCCCATCGCGACTGGTGTACTAAACGGTAGATTAAGGCGGCGATCAGATCGCCGCCTTAATCAATATTACTTCACGACGTATGGCAGAAGGCCAAGGAAACGTGCGCGCTTGATCGCCTGAGCGAGTTCGCGCTGCTTCTTCTGGCTCACAGCTGTGATACGCGAAGGAACGATCTTGCCACGCTCGGAAATGTAGCGCGACAGAAGCTTTACGTCCTTGTAGTCGATCTTCGGCGCATTCGCACCCGAGAACGGGCAGGTCTTGCGGCGGCGATGGAACGGACGGCGGGTCGGGATCTGATTGATGTCAACCATTATTCTGCTCCTTCACCGGCTTCGTCACGTGGACGGCGTGGGCGACGCGGACGGTCGTCATCACGGCCACCGAACTTGTTGTCATCGCGATCACGGCGATCGTCACGGCGAGCGAGCATGGCCGACTGGCCTTCCTCGTGTTCGTCAACGCGGATCGTCATGAAACGTAGGACGTCTTCGTTGATGCGCTGCTGACGCTCGAGCTCTGCAACAGCCGCTGCAGGAGCAGTGATGTTGAGCAGCGAGTAATACGCCTTGCGGTTCTTGTTGATACGATATGTGAGAGCACGGAGCCCCCAGCTTTCGATACGCCCGACTGTGCCGCCATTGGTCTCGATGATGCCCTTGTATTGTTCTACAAGCGCATCGACCTGCTGCTGCGAAATGTCCTGTCGAGCAAGGAACACATGTTCATAAAGAGCCATTTGTCTTTGCCTTTCTTCGTTAGTATTGCCCGGATCAACGGATGAACCTCTGCGAATCTCTCAGGCCGGTGAACGGCGAAGAAAGGACGCGTATGGAGACGATCGAGAGAGGAGACACGGGAGGCTGAAGCTTTTCGCTCCGACGGATTGAAATCCGGCCCTCCGTTCAGCCCCCAGCTGACGCCGAGCAATGAACGGGCGCTCTATACGGGCAAAACGTGAAAGAAGCAACCCGTTCGCCAATTTTAATGGTTTGGCTTCAAGCCCGGCTTGGGAAAATTAGTCCCATAGGGTCGCGATCTTTGGAGTTGGCTCCAATGACCCACTCATTGCGAAATATTTGTAGAGCACAAGGAGTGATAACAATTTTTCTTGTGTCTGGTCATCGAATTGGCTGACATGGGCATTGGCATTTCGGACAATGGCAACTGCTTCGTCGGCATGCTTGTTATAATAGCAAATCTTATCTTCCAGATCCGCAAAATCAGGGCGCAATTGCACATAATGATGTCCTGGTATCAGGCACCCTTCCATAAACCAGGTTTCGTAGACAGGGTCTGGCATCATGCATAGTGATTGGGACGCCATTATCCATTGCAGGTTTGTCGCCACATCATGCCCTTCCACCGAAATTATGTAGCGGAATCGCCTTATCTGCTCCACCGCCGACATAAATGGCTTGCCCCAGGGGGAGGAGGCATCATGACTCGCCATTCCAACATCACACAGTGGATGGTCGAAATAACGTTTAACCAAGGAAGAGCGTTTTTCGTTATTGTTGCCACCTCGCCATACTGCTAATGGCTGTTTTTCGGCGAAGGTTACGGGAACATCCAATTTTTGAAAATGCCGAAGCTTGTTGAGCTTCAGTAAAACCGATTCTTTATTGTCTCCGTGGATCGGGCGGCTTTTCACAATGGACGGTACGGGAGGAACGGAAGTCACATCGCCGAAGACATGTGCTATTTCCAACTCAGCAGGGAAGTACCGGGCATGTTCCTTCAGGTCGTAATAGTACATGCTCTGGTTTCTCGGTAAATTGGAGATTTTGGAGCTTGCTTCAATGCGCGGTGATCGTTCTCCAATCTTGTTGTAGTAATTCAGGCGGGATCTGAGATGGTCCCGTTCGCATATCTGGAAATCTTCACATAGAACATTCAGCTGCCTGCGGAATAAATGCTGAGGCAACAGGTCTCTGATAATGTTTCTGGAGTAATATTCGATCTTCTTTATTGATCTGGTGATGGACATTGGCTTCAAAAAATTGGCAACCGTACCAACCGTCTACAGCCGAAAAAGCTTGCTGAATTCCGGAGTAGCATTGGGGCGTCTGAGGTTGAAATGGTTAGCTGAAAATGTATTGCGTTATAATATGTAAGGTGGGATTGAACCCTGCGATATTGGCAACATCGTGCATTGCAGTGGTGTGATATGCAAGTCAGTTTTTTCAAAGGCCCATGAGAGAGCTTGACTTCGCGCTTGCTGATAGGCACACCGCGCGGCACATTGAGCCCGGTTTCATTTGGAGGCATTTCTATGTCCATAGCATTCACCTTTCCCGGACAGGGGAGTCAGTCCGTCGGCATGGGCAAGGCGCTTGCCGACAATTTTGCACAAGCCAAGGCCGTCTTTGATGAGGTGGACGAGGCTTTGGGTGAAAAGCTGTCCTCCATCATATGGGAAGGGCCTGAAGAGACATTGACGCTTACTGCCAATGCGCAGCCGGCTTTGATGGCCGTATCCATTGCGGTGATCCGCGTGCTGGAATCCCAGGGCATCTCGCTTAAGGACAAGGTTTCCTTTGTAGCTGGCCACTCGCTAGGTGAATATTCTGCGCTTTGCGCGGCTGGTACGTTCTCCTTGGCCGATACCGCGCGGCTTTTGCGTATTCGCGGCAACGCCATGCAAAAAGCAGTTCCAGCGGGTCAGGGCGCTATGGCTGCCATTATCGGTCTTGAATATGCGGACGTCGAATCCGTGTGCGCCGAGGCCTCGGCGCAAGGATCGGTTCAGATCGCCAATGATAATGGCGGCGGACAACTGGTTATCTCGGGTGCAAAGGCTCCGGTCGAGGCGGCCGCTGCGCTGGCTTCTGCCAAGGGTGCAAAGCGTGCGATCATGCTGCCTGTTTCCGCTCCTTTTCATTCAGCTCTCATGGCGCCTGCTGCTGATGCGATGCAGGAAGCTCTTGCAGCCGTTGCCAAGAATGATCCCATCGTGCCGCTTATTGCCAATGTCAAAGCGGCGCCGGTTAGTTCCGCCGATGAAATTGCAGCCTTGCTAGTTGAGCAGGTGACCGGACGGGTTCGCTGGCGCGAAACTGTTGAGTGGTTTGGTGCCAATGGGGTATCGACGCTTTATGAGATTGGCGCAGGCAAAGTGCTTACAGGGCTTGCGCGCCGTATCAATAAAGACATTTCCGGTGTAGCAGTTGGGACGCCGGAAGATATTGAAGCGGCTGTAGCCGCCCTGAATGCTTGATAAACACTGGAATAGAGGAACGCGCAATGTTTGACCTTACTGGCCGCAAGGCTCTCATTACGGGCGCAACAGGTGGTATCGGTGAAGCGATTGCCCGCGCGCTGCATGCCCAGGGTGCAATTGTCGGTTTGCACGGTACGCGCATCGAGAAGCTGGAAGCCTTGGCAGGCGAACTTGGCGATCGCGTCAAGATTTTCCCGGCAAACCTTTCCAATCGCGATGAAGTCAAGGCGCTGGGTGAGAAGGCTGAAGCGGATCTTGAAGGCGTGGAGATATTGGTCAACAATGCCGGTATCACCAAAGACGGTTTGTTTGTGCGCATGAGCGACGCCGACTGGGACAATGTTCTGGAGGTCAATTTGACCGCCGTGTTCCGTCTCACCCGCGAATTAACCCATCCCATGATGCGCCGGCGCTATGGCCGCATCATCAACATAACGTCAATCGTTGGCGTTACCGGAAATCCCGGCCAGACAAATTACGTGGCTTCGAAGGCCGGCCTTATCGGCTTCTCCAAGTCGCTTGCGCAGGAGATCGCCAGCCGCAACGTTACCGTGAATTGTGTAGCGCCCGGTTTCATCGAATCAGCCATGACCGACAAGCTCAATGATAAGCAGAAGGAAGGCATCATGTCCGCCATTCCTATGCGCCGTATGGGCACAGGCGAGGAAATCGCGTCGTCAGTGGTTTATCTTGCCAGCAGTGAGGCTGCCTACGTCACTGGCCAGACGATCCATGTAAACGGTGGCATGGCGATGATCTGATTAATCACTCACGCATCCTGCGATCGAGTGAAGTATAGGAAACAATCACATTTATGAGATTGAGGCCGTGAATAAAGCGTGATAAGTCGCGCACCAGTTGTGACATCAAATGGATTTGCCAAATCGATTAGATGCCCAAGAAATTCCGCAAGGAATAAGCCGCAGGGGTTGGTGTTTTAGCTGTTAAACAGCACTGAACCATCATCTTATTGCTTGATTAGAGTCATCCGTGCCGCTAACCAAGGCATAGGGAAAAACAAACAGGTTGAGGTTTCCACATGAGTGATACTGCAGAACGCGTCAAGAAAATCGTTATTGAACATCTGGGCGTTGATGCCGAGAAAGTCACCGATGGTGCGAGCTTCATCGACGATCTGGGCGCAGACAGCCTTGATACTGTCGAGCTCGTGATGGCTTTTGAAGAAGAATTCGGCGTTGAAATTCCGGATGATGCTGCTGAAACGATTTTGACTGTCGGCGATGCCGTCAAATTCATCGACAAAGCACAAGCCTAATTTTTGTTATGCCTGGCGGCGCATGAGTGAATGAAGTGGCGTAACGCCTTTCTCATTCATGCGTTCGAGGGATACAACCATGTCGCATATGATAATTAAGGATCGGCCATGAGGCGCGTTGTCATAACCGGCCTTGGGCTGGTTTCTCCTCTCGCATCGGGTGTTGAGCTCACTTGGTCAAGGCTTTTGGCCGGCCAGAGCGGTGCCCGGCGCGTTACAGAATTTGATGTTGAAGATCTGCCCTGCAAGATCGCATGCCGTATTCCGGTGGGCGACGGGTCCGATGGCACTTTCAATCCTGACGATTGGATGGAGCCGAAGGAACAGCGCAAGGTTGATCCATTTATTATTTACGCAATGGCAGCTGCCGATCAGGCGCTTGCTGATGCCAAATGGGCACCTGAAAGCGATGAAGACCAGATTCGCACTGGTGTGCTCATCGGTTCAGGTATCGGTGGTCTCGAAGGGATTGTCGAGGCAGGTTACACCCTGCGTGACAAAGGCCCGCGCCGCATTTCGCCCTTCTTTATTCCCGGACGATTGATCAATCTCGCTTCCGGTCAAGTTTCCATCAAACACAAGCTGCGTGGCCCAAACCATTCGGTCGTCACTGCTTGCTCCACCGGTGCGCATGCCATTGGCGACGCGGCCCGTTTGATTGCTTTTGGCGACGCGGATCTGATGGTCGCTGGTGGAACGGAATCTCCAGTCAGCCGTATTTCGCTTGCCGGTTTTGCGGCCTGCAAGGCGCTTTCCACGGAAAGAAATGACGATCCTACAGCTGCTTCCCGTCCATATGACAGAGACCGTGATGGTTTCGTCATGGGTGAGGGCGCCGGTATCGTTGTTCTTGAAGAGCTGGATCACGCATTGGCTCGCGGCGCCAAGATTTATGCCGAAGTCATAGGCTATGGCCTGTCGGGCGACGCCTACCATATCACCGCGCCTTCCGAGAGCGGTGAGGGTGCGCAGCGCTCCATGGAAATGGCGCTCAAGCGTGCGGGCATTACCCCGTCGGATATCGATTACATCAATTCGCATGGCACTTCGACCATGGCTGATACCATTGAGCTTGGTGCGGTGGAGCGGGTTGTCGGCGATTCTGCGTCAAAAATTTCGATGTCGTCAACGAAATCGTCGATTGGGCATCTTCTCGGTGCTGCAGGTTCCACGGAAACAATCTTCTGCGTATTGGCGATTCGCGACAATATCGCGCCACCGACGCTTAATCTTGACAATCCATCTGTTGAAACCAAAATCGATTTGGTTCCGCATAAAGCGCGCGAACGGAAGATCGATATCGCCTTGTCCAATTCTTTCGGATTTGGCGGAACCAATGCTTCGCTTGTTCTGCGGCGTTATCAACAGTGATCGGACTTATGGCGAGGGCGCTAGGCGCTTTCGCCATATTACAGTCGATTTTACCGCATAGTGGCTGAATCAGCTTTGATTTGAGCTGTACTATGCGCCATCTGCAAAGTTGCCGTTCCTTCATCCACTGGATGGACGGCAAAATAACCGCTAATTCGTCCCGAGGTGCTTGCGTGAGTTCAGATCAGCAGTCTGGAGAGACAAATAGTTCCGGTACGCCGGAGCGTAAGCCTATTGTCCCGCAGTCGGCATCTGAAGCTTTGCGTCCAGAACCAGGCACGCCTCCACCAGCGCCGAAACGCCGCTCACGCCGCGCCAGAAGCCAGATCGTCGTTTTTGCAAACTTCATGCTGTCATTGGTTGTGCTGGTTGTGCTCGCCGCGGCTGCTGTTGTTTATTTTGGCAAGGTCGAATTTAACGAACCCGGCCCAAATGATGTGACCACCAATTACGTGGTCAAGAGTGGCTCCGGTATTATTGAAATAGCCGACGGACTTGAGCGCCGTGGGATTATCTCTGATGCACGCATATTCAAATATGGCGTACAGGCCTATGGCCATCAGGGCAACATGAAGGCCGGCGAATACGAGATCAAGGCGCACGCATCCATGCGCGAGATCATGGACCTGCTGCGCAGCGGAAAATCTGTTCTGCACTCTCTCACCATACCGGAAGGTCTGACTGTCGAGCAGATATTCCAGCGTATCAGCGAGGATGACGTTCTGACCGGCAATTTACCGGCTATTATGCCAAAGGAAGGCTCGCTTTTTGCTAATACGATGCGGTTTTCCCGTGGCACGACCCGTGAAGAACTCGTGAAGAAAATGCAGGCGGACCAAAAGAAGCTGGTTGAAGATATTTGGGAGCGCCGCGATCCAAGCGTGCCGCTAAAAACCATTGAAGAGTTTGTCACGCTCGCTTCTATTGTCGAGAAAGAGACCGGCAAGGCTGATGAGCGCCCGCGTGTTGCCTCCGTATTCATCAACCGGCTGAACAAGCGCATGCGCCTGCAGTCTGATCCGACGATCCTCTATGGTCTCTTTGGAGGAAAAGGCCGCCCTGCGGACCGCGCAATCCTGAAGTCGGATATCGAAAAGCCCACGCCATATAATACATATACAATTAATGGTCTCCCGCCTGGTCCTATTGCCAATCCTGGTCGTGACGCCCTTGAGGCTGTTGCCCATCCTTCGCAGACGAAAGATCTATATTTCGTTGCCGATGGCACTGGAGGCCATGTCTTTGCTGCGACGCTGGAAGAGCATAATGAGAACGTAAAGCGGTGGCGCGAAGTCGAAAAGAACAGGCTTGATGAAGCCGCAAAAGCCGCGACGGGGGACGAGAATGCCGTGCCGGTTGAGGGCGGCGTCGCAAATTAACCGGAAAGAATGCCGGGCCAAGGGGGAAGCATATGTCATTGCAGAGTATGACGGGTTTTGCCCGTCACCTCCGGACCTTTCCCGGAGTGCAGATTTCGTGGGAAATCAAATCGGTCAATGGCAAAGGGCTCGATGTACGCTTTCGGCTGCCGCAAGGCTTCGAAGCGATTGATCAAAAAGCCCGGGCTCTTTTCGGACAACATTTCAAGCGAGGCAATTTTCAGGCCGCATTGACTGTCGACAAAACGGAAGGCGCTTCTGCCAGGACTGTGGTTAACCGGCCATTGCTTGAGGAATTGGCATCGATTGCCGGGCGGTTGCGTGAAGAATTCAATCTCGCGCCCTCAACGCCGGAAGGGTTGATGGCGCTGCGCGGCGTGCTTGAAGTGCCGCAGGATATTGTCACACCGGAAGATCAGTCAAAGCTGGATGATTTAGCGCTGGCGGTTCTCGAAGAGACGCTTGTAAGGCTTGAGCAGGATCGCCGGGCAGAGGGAAGCGCGCTCGGCGAGATATTGTCGCGGCAAGTGTCTGCCGTTGAAGCGCTGGTTGAACGGGCAAAGCGCGATCCAAGCCGCTCGCTTGAAGCGATAAAGGGCAGGCTTTCCGCACAGGTCGCCCTTCTGCTTGATGCTGCGCCAGCGCTCGATGAGGCAAGGTTGCATATGGAAGCAGCGTTCCTGGCAACTAAGGCGGACATTCAGGAAGAGCTTGATCGTCTTGAAATGCACGTGGCATCAGCGCGGCTTCTCTTGGCGGATGGAAACGGCGCTGGGCGAAAGCTGGATTTTCTGACACAGGAATTTAACCGGGAAGCAAATACACTTTGCTCAAAGGCAAACGCCGCATCAATTACAACCATAGGTCTTGACCTTAAGGCCGTTGTAGATCAATTGCGCGAGCAGATACAGAATTTGGAGTAGATATGCTCAACGCTATCAAAAGACGCGGCCTCATGCTGGTGCTTTCATCGCCCTCCGGTGCCGGTAAATCGACGATCGCCCGCCTGCTGCTGAACGATAAAGAAAAGCTCGAATTGGCGCTGTCAGTCAGCGTTACAACACGAACACGCCGCCCAAGTGAGATCGAGGGTGTCCATTACCACTTTATTTCGGTGCGTGAGTTCGAACGATTGCGTGACAGCGACGAGTTGATCGAATGGGCAGAGGTTCACGGCAATTTTTACGGCACGCCTCGCGAGGCTGCCGAAAATGCGCTCGCCGATGGTCAGGACATGCTGTTCGATATTGACTGGCAGGGTGCTCTTCAACTTCAGGAAAAGATGAAGGGGGATGTTGTGAGCATTTTCATTTTACCGCCTTCCATGGCCGATCTGAAGCAACGTCTGCATCGCCGCGCCGAAGATACGGAAGAAGTGATCGAGATGCGCTTGCGAAATGCGCGCAATGAGATCGAGCGTTGGCGTTCTTATGACTACGTTATCGTCAATAAGGACCTCGACCGTGCCTATAATCAGGTCCAGTCTATCGTCACCGCGGAGCGTCTGCGCCGTGATCGCTCGCCCGGCCTGTTTGATTTCGTCAACGGACTACTGGAAGAAAAGCTGGACTAGAGCGAATTTGCAAGCGCCACAAACTCATCGATAGACAATGTTTCGGCGCGGCGGGTGGGATCAATTCCCGCCTTTGCCAGCAGAGCCTCGCCACCCAGCGATTTGACGCTTTGCCGTAGCATTTTGCGGCGCTGACCGAAGGCAGCCTGCGTAACCTTGCCTAAAACCGTAGCATCACAGGACAATGGTGCCTCCCGTGGCACCAGATGCACCACTGATGAGGTAACCTTTGGCGGCGGGGTGAAGGCCTGCGGCGGCACGTCAAAGGTTATTCTCGCCTCTGTACGCCACCCTGCAAGCACACCAAGTCGCCCATAGGAGTCCGATCCCGGTCGTGCGACGATGCGTTCGGCCACTTCGCGCTGAAACATCAGGGTCAGCGAAGAGTAGAATGGCGGCCAGGGCTCTGCCAATAGCCAGCCGACCAGCAGGGGTGTTCCAACATTATAGGGCAGGTTTGCGACGATCTTTATCTTGCTGTCGCCTGCCAGAGCCGCAAAGTCGGTTTCCATTGCATCGCCCGGGATGACGCGAAGACGGCCCGGGTAATGATCGGCAATTTCCTGAAGAGCAGCCAGACAGCGCTCATCGCGTTCGATGGCGATGACATTGGCGCCTTGTGCCAAAAGCGCGCGCGTCAAACCACCGGGGCCGGGGCCAACTTCAATAACAGTCTGCCCTTCAAGATCCCCGGCTTGACGGGCGATCTTTGCAGTCAGGTTCAGATCGAACAGAAAGTTTTGGCCGAGTGATTTTCTCGCCATCAGTTCATGACGTTCGATGACTTCGCGTAAGGGGGGAAGGTCGTCGATGCTCATGCGATATTCTTTTCTTCTTTGTTCAATGCGAGTTCATCGGCAAGGCGGATTGCCGCGATCAGGCTGTCGGGCTTGGCCTGTCCGGTCCCCGCAATATTAAATGCAGTGCCGTGGTCGGGCGAGGTGCGTATGAAGGGCAAACCAAGCGTAACATTGACGCTGTCGTCAAATCCAAGCGTCTTTGCCGGTATCAGTGCCTGATCGTGATACATGCATATCGCAACATCATATGTTGCTCTGGCTGCCGGATGGAACATCGTATCGGCTGGCAGGGGCCCGCGTGCGTCAATACCTTCGGCACGAAGAATCTGGATAGCGGGCCTGACGATGATTTCATCTTCGGTACCCATGCTGCCGCCTTCGCCCGCATGCGGGTTAAGCCCGGCTATTGCAAGCCGAGGTTCGGCGATACCAAACTGGTTTTTAAGCGCTGCGGCGGTGATACGGCATATTGAAACGATGGTTGGGATATCCAGAACAACCGGAACCTGAGCAATGCCTATATGTATGGTCACGGGAACCGCTCTAAGCAGTGGCCCGGCAAGCATCATGACGGGCGTGACGTCATGTCCGAGATGTTGAGCGGCAAGATGTGCAAGAAATTCTGTGTGGCCCGGAAAATGAAATCCAGCATCGTAAAGCGGTTTCTTTGCAATGGGGCAGGTAACGACAGCGCGCGCTTCGCCTGACAGGCTTAATGCAACTGCGCGCTCGATAGCCTCCATCGTTCCCGGGGCATTCTCAGCCAGCGGTGTTCCCGGCTGGTCAATTTGTGCGTTTTCAAGCGGCACGACGGGGAGTGCATCAGCGAATAGGCCTTCGGCCTTCACCGGCGTTGAAATAGCAATCGTGCAATTCTGCCCTGTAAGCTTTGCGCGCGCTTCAATCAGCGCCGGGTCGGCGAGCAGAAAAAACGGCGGCAGACCCAATTGCTTGCGCTTCAACCAACAGGCAATGGCAATTTCAGGACCGATGCCCGAAGGGTCGCCGCAGCTTACAGCGATGGCAGTCATGGGCACGCCCCGTCTTCTATGAGGTAGAGCAAGTCTTGTTTATTCGACGCGGCATCGTGCCGAAGGCGAATACAGCTATTCGTTGGTGATTTTGGCTTTGGCGCGCAGTTCATCAAGGTATTTCTTATCAACGGCCTCTGCTGTCGCGTCGCCTTTGCCGCTATTTTGTTCTTGCGCGAATACCATACGGGCTACGCGGTCATCGGAGACCTGGCGTGTTGCACAGACACCCAGATATTCAACGCCCTTATCGGTATCAAGCGTAGCGGTGGCGTGGCCAACTGATGTCGATTTTACCTGAGCTGCCCATTCAGGGGGAAGTTCCTGCTCGATAAACTTGCCAAGGTCACGGACGGTCACGTCAAGCGTACCTTTTGCAATATCGCGCGTGCCATCGCAGCCGTTGAACTTGGCGCGCATTGCATTGGCTTCTCCGCGACGCTTTGCAAGTCTGTCGCGCTTGTTTGCCGGTACAACGAAAATCACCTGTTGAAGCTGATACTCAGTAGAAACAGGTTTCTTGCCGCCATCTTTGAGCATGCGTTGAACTGCATCCTGCTCGGTAAACTTAGCGCCTCCCTGCGAACGATTGCGGGTCGCCAATGCGCGGCCCCAGCTCATCTGAATGCGGATATATTCCTTAAAGTGCTGGGCGGTAACGCCAGCCTTGTCCAGGACGCTATTAAGCTGAGCCAATGTCATCTTGTTATTGGTTGCGAAGCGGGCGAAAGCATCGTTGACTTCGCCATCGCCAACAAGAAGGTTGAGCCGCCGCAATTCCTGGCGCTTCAATGCTTCTTCGGTCAATTCCTCTTTGGCATCGCCCTTTTTACGCTGCAACTTCAGGAAGGCGGCGCGCCGTGAAATATCGTAATCGGTGATAGGAGCACCATTGACAACAACTTTGATTTCGCTTGCGGCTGCAGGTAGAATTGTTCCCACCGTGAGACTCGAGCCGATTACGGCAAACAAAGCCGCTGCAATAATATGGTTCCTCGCCATCATTCCTAATTATCCAATCATTGTCCGCATGTAATAAGCGGGCTGTAGCCTTAGTGCTTTGGTGTAGTAGCGTAATTACTGTCGCTTTACTAAGGCAAAAGCGTGACTGACCGCAAGAGCGGTCGTCAAACGTGATGGTTAGATGCCGCCAATATCAACTGGCTCACCAACGCCCCAGAGCGTTCTGAACGAGATATTGAACCCGAATTTCGTCGTCTTGTCGCCCTCTGCGCCATTAACGGTCACAGGCTGCTCTTGCTGATAATACATGCTGTATGTGAAGCATTCATCATCATAGGCCAGCGCTGCGGTGCGCTTCACCAACGTCTCGGATACGAGATCATAGGTCCCTGAGCCGAGAACACGCCAGTTCGGTGTTAGCTTGGCAGAGCCGCCTACCGTCACCTCGTGGCGGTCTGTCGGAAACCCGTAAGTCTCCTGCTTGTCAATGAATGCATATTTGACAAAGGCTGAGCCATACTTGCCATCCGCTGTGCTGGCAACTTCGGCGCGGCGAACCTCAAATGTGTCCTTGTCGAAGCGCCCGCCAGTTGTCACGTTGAACCGGCCATAATTGGCACCAATCATCGCAACATAGTCTGAACGGTCATCTTCAAGGCCAGACTCTGCGCCAACATTCACGAAGTCATTCGTATTGAACGAATTTTTCCCGGCGATATGGAATGACTGGCCAGCAATACCATTGAGCGACAGGCCATTACTGAATGTACCGGAATAGCGAACGCCGAGATTGACGCGCGTGCCACCTTCAACCCGGTCATAACCAGAAAATTTGTCACGCTCGAACAGGCTGGATGCGTCGAAAACAAAGCTCTGCGCGTCTTCGTTCGGCATCTCGCCCGCATAGGGCTCATTGTTGCGAACGAATAGCTGAGCAGTCGGCTCAAGCACATGCGTCGAGCTGGTCGTTGAGAACAGGATAGGCCATCTGGCCTCAAGACCTGCTGTCGCCATGCCGCGGAAGGCTTCAGAACGCACCACAGCGGCCGTGTCGGAGTCCACATACATTCCATCACCGCGCAAAGCGAGGAGGGGGGTAATAACCAGGCCGTTAGGCGCGATGAATGTACGTTTCCATTCCGCTTCAGCGGTCAAGCGTCCATTGTTGCCTTTAATGCCGGAAATGTAACCTTCGCGGGTAACATCGTCGAATCCGGTACCACTTTGCCTATCACGATGCAGAGCTTGCAAATTAACATCGAAATTCAGTTCGCCGCCTGCAACTGATTGTGTGGGCGTGAAAGCGTAATCCAAACTTGGCATTACCCAAGGTTGCTTCGTTTCTTGGGCGCTGGAATTATCATTATCAATCGATTCCTGAACAAGGAAATTATAGAAGCGAAGATCGAAATAGTTTCGATCATTGATACCGGTCAGGTAGACTTCGTTGGTGATATTGTAATTGTCATATTGATCAATGCCATATCGATAGGCGAACGCCTTGTCTGATTGTGCCATGACGTTCCAGCCAACGGTCCAGCGGGGATTAATCCGCAACGCACCCTTGGTTGCAATCATGCCGCGGCCTTCGTTGTCGCGGTCAACCTCTTCACCGGGGTTGAACGCTTCCGGCTCACGCTGGCTGATGCCGGCAACCTTGATCGAATATTCGCCATTGGTCACGCGGTGGCGCCATTCAGCTTCACCGAGGAAACCCTGCTTGCTGTAATAAGTACCGGTAAGCGTCAGATCATAATTGGGTGCAAGGGCCCAGAAATATGGCACGGAAACGCCTGATCCGAGGTTGGTTTCATGCTTGTAGCTTGGAATGAGAAAGCCACTTTTGCGCTTGACCGTCGGATCTGCAATTTCGAAGGCTGGCAGGAAGGCCAATGGCATGCCGAACATTTCAAAACGGCCACGCTCGAAACGAATTGTCTTCTTCTTGCCGTTCCAAATGATCTTTTGCGCACGGACCTGCCAGAGCGGAGCTTTGTCCGGCTTTGTACGGCAAGGCTCGCAGGCAGTATATATACCGTTGTTAAAGGTTGTAATTTCGCCGCCAATACGCTCGGCGCTTTCGGCTGCGAACCGCGTATTGTCAGCGGACTCAACGCGCAGGGCATTGACAAAGCCTTCGCGGAAATCGTCGGTGACATCGAGATTCTCGGCATAAATCCGATTGCCGTCTTTTTCGACAATCTCAACTTTGCCCATGGCTTTCAGGCGGCCGGTATTCTGGTCATACGTGACCTGACGCGCGACAAGCCGGTTTCCATCATAGTCAATCTGCACACCACCAACGGCGGAAATCGTCTTGGCATTGATGTCGTAGACAAGCTCGTCTGATTCCAGAAGAAGCTGTGCATTTGGATTAGTCTGGACAGTGCCCACAAGTGCATCATTTGTCTGGGCATAGGCTGGGAGCGAAATCCCGCCTGCTAGGCATAGCACTGCCGTCCCGCACAACAAACGTGCGAGCCACGACGGTAACACCGAGCGCGTTACATTCAATCCCACTCTAACCATCCTCCTTGTGCAACAGAAAGGAGACCCCAAAAAATGTTGCAATCAACACGGGTGTCCATGCGGCTATGAAAGGCGGGACGAATCCCGCATTGCCAAATGCCTTGACCACAACAGTGACGACATAAAGCACGAAGCCCGCCAGGACGCCACCCAGAATCATCGTTCCGGATTGTCCAAAGCGAACAAATTTCAACGAAACTGTCGCGGCGATCAAAGTCATCGCCATCAACAAAGCCGGTAAAGCCAGCAAAGACTGGAAATGCATGTCAAAACTGTTGGCTGAATAACCAAAAGAACGGGCTGCGGCAATTTTGTTACGCAGCTCAAAAAAAGGAATTGTTTCAGGCTTGGCGAGGCTTTCTTCAACGAATTCAGGGCGAAGATGCGTCGGAATACGTATTGAATCCAACGGAACCGGGGTTTCGCCAAGCACAAACTTGGTCACATTGTTCAGTTCCCAATAGCCATCTTTCAAGTCAGCGGTTCGCGCATCAAGCCGTTCCCGAATGTCCTGATTCTTGTCCAGCCGAATGAAAGTCGCGTCAACCAATCGTAAACCACGATTGACGATAGATTTGGCTCCGATAATGGTTTCGCCATCTTCAGTCTTTTGGCGGAGCCACGGAACGCGGTTCGTGCCAACATCATTGGCTTTGCCGGAACGCCAGGCGGAGGTGATTTGCTCGCTTCGCTCATAGCCGTGAGCGGCGAGGGGATTGACCAGTAATATGGCAATAAGACCAAAAAGCAGGGCACCTGCGCAGGCTGGCAACAGGAACTGCCACGCTGAAACCCCAACTGAACGAGCGACAACAAGTTCGTACTTGCGATTCAGGGAAATCAACGTTGCCATTGCCGAAAACAGGGCGATGAACGGAAAGACCTGCTGCATGATGAAAGGGATGCGCATCGCCGATATGCCGAATGCGGCGAGCGGCGAATAGTCGGGTAATGCCGATAATTTGCCCGACAGCTCCGTAAAATCGAGAATGAGTGCCAGCGCGAAACTGCCCAGCAAAAAATATGCCGTGATTGTCACGTAGCGCAAAAAGAAATAGCGACCCAGAGTCCAACCTATCATTTGCGGTTGCCTCCGCGTTTGCGACTGAACAGCTTCGTGCCTACGCCGGCAAAAGCTTCCTGCCGCGCCGCCAGGTTTGATTTCAGCCACTTCGTCCAACTATCAGGCAAACCGATTTGCCGGTTTGTGACCAAAGCATAGGTTGCAGCCAGACCCGCAAACAGTGGTATCGCGACCAGCAGTGGCAGCAGGTCTGCATTTTTATTGGTGTTTTGCCCCGTCGAATAGGCCATCCAGAATACGATGAGGCTGAGCGTAATGGCGGTAAACGAGGCCGAAATCCGGGCCTCGCGATGGGAGCGTGAATCGGCAGCTGCCGCCAGCGCAATCAACGCAAACACAAAGGCATAACTCCACTCAGTGAATCGCTTGTATAGTTCAGACGTGTAGCGCAGTGGGTTGCTCTTATATTGCTTGTCGTTCGGATCAGGATTCAACAGTTCATCCAGAGGGCGGTCTTTCGCAAAAATGGTCGGCTCTTTCTCATCTGCCGCCAAAAATGCTGCAAGATCAAGCGCATATGTGTTGAACTTGATGATGGAAACATTTCCGGTCTGGACATCGCGGCGATCGATTTCGCCGTCTTTCATGACCAGCAGATTCTGGTTTCCCGTTTCAACGACCAGTCCTTCCTTGGCGTAATAAATCAGGTCTGTCGTTGGATCGCGGGAATCGGAAACAAACAATCCCTTGATGGAGCCGTTGGAATCGCGTGCTTCGATCTGAATGTAGAGATTGTCCGCCAGTTCCTGAAAAGCGCCTTGCTGCACCACAAGATTAACGACGTCAGCATTCGCGTCGGCAATCATCTGGCGCATATTAAGTGTGGAGTAGGGCGCGATGAAATTTGCAATCACGAATGACGATATTGAGACGAAGGCGGCAAAAAGCAGAACGGGGCGGATCACCGCCGAGCGCGGCGCGCCCGCGGCATTGATAACGACAAGCTCTGAATCCTGGTTCATTGTCGAAAGCGTCTGCGTAACAGCAATCACCAGCGCAAATGGCATAACAAGCGGGAAGGCGGATGGAAGCAGATTGGAACTGAATTTGAGAACGTAGAAAAAGCTTTGCCCACTGGTCGTCAGGAAGTTGATGCGCCCCAGCACCTGGACAATCCACGTCACGCCGACTGCCGAAAGCAGCACAGCAAAAAACATGACGACGATCCGTCGCAAGATATATATCTCAATCAGGCGCATGTCATGTTTCGCAAGAAGAGTTCCGCCACCTTGTTTAACCACCGGACCGGAAAGACCGGCTGTTCAGTTTATCCCATGAAGCCCATGGAATTTTGGGACGAACCCGTTACGTGTTCTATATATCGACTTTAGTTCAATCTAGTCAGGCTTGGCTAAAAATAGGCGAAGAAAGCTGGTTAACAAGGTGTTAGTCCACATACTTCGTTGAGTCCCTTATTTCATCACGTTTGATAAATAAGAAAATCACGTTTTGTTCAATCTGGAGATATCATGTCCAAACGCCCATCCATCAGTTTTGCGAAGCACGCGCCAATCGAAGGCAAGACTGCCATTTTGCTGGCCAATGCTGAAGGTAAGATCTCTGCAGAGGCCGAATCTGTTATCGGTGCCGATGCGCTGTCGCGTATCATCAATGTTTCGGATTTTAAAGGTAAACTGGCTTCGGGTAT
The DNA here is from genome assembly GCA_900471815.1 of Hyphomicrobiales bacterium. Classification (GTDB taxonomy): domain Bacteria; phylum Pseudomonadota; class Alphaproteobacteria; order Rhizobiales; family Rhizobiaceae; genus Phyllobacterium; species Phyllobacterium ifriqiyense. Next base: position 173,010 of record UICE01000002.1, on the reverse strand, counting down.
TTCCACAATCGCTCCTGCGGATACTCAACTTGATCGGCTGGTGCTGATAGGAACGGGTGATCCAGACAAACTTAAGGCCGATGATTGGCTGAAACTGGGCGGTGCCGCTCTTGCGAAAGTGGCCGGTGTGAAAGACATATCGATTGTTCTGGCGCTTCCGGATACGCAAATTTCGGCCACAAGCGCCGCTGATTTTGCACTCGGCATATTGCTGCGCTCCTATAGTTTCAACAAATACAAAACGAAAAAGAACAGGGACGGCGAAAAGGATTATCGCTCAGCCCGCATAACCATTCACGTGGCAGATCCTCAAGCGGCAAAAAAAGCTTTTGCTCAAGCCGAAGCGGTCGCAGAAGGCGTTGTGCTGGCGCGTGATCTGGTGAACGAACCTGCCAATATGCTTGGACCCATCGAATTTGCTGAACGCATTGAGGAGCTGAAGAAGCTCGACGTGAAGGTCGAAATATTGTCCGAGAAAGATATGAAAAAGCTGGGCATGGGCTCGCTTCTCAGTGTTGCACAGGGTTCTACCCGCCCGGCGCGTCTGGCCGTGATGCATTGGAACGGAAGCAAGGGCAAGGACCAGCCGATCGCATTTATCGGCAAGGGGGTCACCTTTGATAGCGGCGGTCTCTCCATCAAAACCGCGGGTGGCATGGAGGAGATGAAGGGCGATATGGGCGGCGCTGCTGCTGTCACCGGTCTGATGCATGCTTTGGCCACGCGCAAGGCAAAAGTAAATGTCGTCGGCGTGATCGGCATCGTGGAAAACATGATCAACGGCGATGCACAACGTCCGGGCGATATCGTGACCTCTATGTCGGGGCAAACCATAGAAGTGCTCAATACCGATGCCGAGGGACGTCTTGTTCTGGCGGATGCGCTTTACTACTGCAATGATCGTTTCAAGCCAAAGCTCATGATAAATCTGGCCACGCTAACCGGCGCGATCATGATAGCGCTCGGTCTTCATCATGCAGGTCTATTCTCCAATAATGACGAGCTTGCGGGGCAACTTTTGGAGGCCGGACAGGCTACGGGAGAAAAACTCTGGCGCATGCCTCTTGGATCGGAATATGACAAGCTTCTCGATACCAAGAATGCCGACATGAAAAATATTGGCGGGCGCTATGGCGGCGCGATCATAGCTGCACAATTCCTGCAGCGCTTTGTCGGCGATACGCCTTGGGCGCATCTGGACATCGCTGCCACGGCGATAGGCGCTCCCACCAATGAATACAGCCAGTCCTGGGCTTCAGGATTCGGGGTGCGGCTTCTGGACAGATTTGTTCAGGATAATTTTGAGGGTTGACCGTGGAGATCAACCTCTATGGAACGCTTGAGAGCGTATATGTACGCATTGTCAGACTTGTCCTCCTCACTAAGGGAGCCAAATTTTCAATGGTGGAGGCCGACCCTTTCGAGGGAGGAAAGCTCCCGGCTCACTATGACCAGCTGCATCCATTCGGAAAAATCCCGGCGATAGAAATAGATGGTTTCGGTCTTTATGAGACCGATGCCATTGTGCATTATATCGACGCAGTTTTTGACGAGCCTGCATTGATACCGTCATCTGTAAAGGATGCAGCACGCATGCGGCAGCTCATGCGAATTGTTGATGCATATGCCTACCGGCCATTGGTCTGGGGGCTTTATGTTCCGATCTATTGGCGTGATGGACTGGCACCGACGGACGAGGCAATTACCCAATCCCGACAGGTGCTGGGTGTTATCGAGGGAATTCTTGACAAGTCACCTGCCTGCGGCTTCACAACGCCAACACTTGCCACATTCTATATGATGAGCACGCTTGCCGCTGCCGATACAGTGGAACCAGGGGCCGCGCTGATTGACGAGAGGCCACGCTTGCGGGAATGGTGGGATTCGATGCGTGTATCCGCCAGTATGGTCGAGACACGACCGGACTGCATGAAATTCTGACATACGGAATGAAATGACTGAAATTCTCTTCTACCACTTGACTGAATCGACCCTGGAAAATGCGTTGCCCGGGCTCGTTGAGCGCTCGCTTGACCGGAAGTGGAGAGTTGTCATCCAGACTGGCTCGCAGGAACGGCGCGACAGTCTGGATAATCATTTATGGACCTGGTCGGATTCGTCATTTCTTGCCCATGGCACGGATCAGGAGGCCAATCCTGAAGAACAGCCGGTTATCCTGACGACAACGGATGCCAATCCCAATGCGGCAACGGTCCGGTTTCTCGTTGACGGAGCCGTCCCAAGTGATGCCGAAAACTATGAGCGCCTTATTTTGATGTTTGATGGCCATGACCAGCAGCAGCTTGAGCAGGCTCGGGCACAATGGAAATTATTGAAAGATCAGGGCCATGCGTTGACCTATTGGCAGCAGAATGCCGAGGGGCGCTGGGAAAAGAAGGCTTAAAGCAATTTCAGGAAAAGTGGACACCGGTTATCCGTCCGGAATTGCGTAAATTGGAATTGCTTTTAAGGGGAGGCGCCGATGCGTTTCGTTTTCCTGTTTCTGCTTGTTCTAGGTGTTGTCTTCGGCATTGGCGGGCCTTGGGCAGCCTTGAATTTCTCTGGAGAGGAGATCGGAACCTGGCGTGTTTATGACCGGCCCGGCCCCTACAAGCCTGTCACGGTTGCCTTGAAAGTTGAAGATGCGCCCGTGCGCGCCTTTGTCGATATGCAAACACTTCGCAATTTTATCCCGACGGTAAGCCGCACCGCCTTAACCGCGGTTGTGACCCATAATGGCAAAGACGTTCTTGTTGAAACATTGAACTATACCGGCTCAAAAGCCACCAATAAAGGTTCGCCACAAGGGCAGCAGATCTATCGCGATGAAATTGGCGATATCAACCCTGCCCAAGACGGAGATTATCTCTTCACGATAGGGCCAGGCGATTTTGACGGGTTGGAAGTGGCTCATGTCGATCTGGTTTTGCGAAAAAACGCTTCAATTGTCGATTGGCGTATCATGCCCGCTGGTATTGCCTTGATCGTAATCAGCATAGCCGGGCTTTTATTTTTGCGTCGCCGCGGCAAGGCAACGCCAGTTTCGGTTCCGCCGCAGTCGAAATGGGGCAGATGATGGCCAGTCAGGCCACAAAATTTCCTGTTATGGTCACGCAAAGATTGCGCTTGCGTCAGTTTGAGCCGAAGGACGATAAGGGTCTCCATGCTTGCCTCGGCAATCAGGAGTTGGTGCAATATTGGGATTTCGCGCCTTGTAGGAATATCCAGGAAACGCGGGGCTGGGTAAGGGCTCTTGCGAAGGGAGCCCAGCCGGAAACAGCCATTGCTTGGGCCGTGGCCGATATCAAGACAGATGAATGTATCGGAATGGTCAATTATCACCATCGCGAAGCCTACAGCCGCAAGCTTGAGATTGGCTATATTCTTCGGGCCGAATATCACGGCCAAGGCCTGATGACGGAGGCTGTCCGAAAAATCATGACCCACTGCATTGATGAGCTGAAAACGCGGCGCATTGCGGCGATTATCCATCCGGATAATGCACCTTCAATCCGATTGGCGGCGAGACTGGGCTTTGCACTCGAAGGCGGACCCCTTCGCGATTATTGGCGGGTAGGGGATCGTTTCATCAGTCCGATGGTCTACAGCTTCATCGCAAGCTGATCGCTTTGTTGTGGCCTTGCTGCAATTGTATAAGCACAACGCCGCGCACCTTTGAGGATGTGCTCGAAACGTGTAACTTCAACATCAGGCCCAAGTGCTGCTTGAAACACTTCAAGCTCGGAGCGGCAGAGTTTTTGACAGGCCTGTGCAGCAACACAAATAGGGCAATGATTCTCGACAAGGACGAGCTTGCCTTCTGCGTTGCGGGTGCTGGTTGCCATATATCCTTCCGCCGAGCGAATGGCTGCAAGCTGTTCCACCTTGGCTTCAAGGGTCTCAATTGGTTCAAGTGCAAGCTGATATTGATTAAGCGTCGCCTGTTCGCGATGAGAAATCAGTTGATCCAGTCCGGACTCCCCGAAAACCGCAGAGATTGAAGCGATGAGATCTCTGGTTAACCCGGCATGATTATCCGGAAACTGGGCGTTTCCTGCCTCAGTCAAATGCCAAAACCTCTTGGGTCTTCCCACGCTCTCACGGCTGTCTTCATAATCGACAAGGCCGGCTTCATGCAGTCGCCCCAGCATCTGGCGAACAGCCACCGCGGTAATATCCAGACGTTCCGCTAATGCCGCAGCTGTTTGAGCCCCGGTCACTTTCAAGGAATATAGCATGCGATTTGTCGTGCGATCCTGCATGGTGCCAATATAGGCATAAAAATTAAAAAAGCTATTGCTTGTTTTATAAAGCGGAATATAAAAACATAAAACTAATTAAATTGAGGAAATGCCATGAGTGACCATGCTCAACCCAGCGATGCCCGCTGGTCGGAACTGCTAACCGCCGACTATTCGGCAGCCACAACGACACTTTGTCTGGGCGTTGCCCTTTTCGCCTTTAACGGTTTTCTGGTGTCGACATCGCTTCCCACTGCCGTGGGCGAAATTGGCGGTATTGAGCTGATATCCTGGGCATTTACCCTTTATCTGGTGTTTTCTATTGTCGGCGGCGCCAGCGGTGCCTTGCTGAAAGCCCGCTTCGGCTCTCGTACCGCGCTTGTCGGTTCGGCCCTGGTATTTTTGGCTGGTACATTGATTGCGGCCTTTGCCTCATCCATGACCGAAGTCCTGATAGGCCGGGCCCTTCAGGGCGTAGGCGAGGGCATTATTGCTGCCACCTGTTACGCGCTGATCCCGGAACTCTTTCCGTCCCGGCTTGTCGCCAAAGTGTTTGGTGCTGAAGCGGTCGTTTGGGCTATTGCGGCATTCGGTGGTCCGTTGGTGTCCGGCATGCTGACCGAGCATCTTTCGTGGCGCGCAGCCTTCCTCATCAATGTTCCCTTGGGGCTGATCTTCATCGCATTGACATTCCGCATCGTTCCGCGCTTTTCCGGCGAGATACAGCGATTAAGCGTACCATTTTTTCGCCTATCCGCCATCGGTGCCGGTATCATGCTCGTTGCGTTAGCCAGCATCATGCAGAGCGTGCCCATGGAAGTGCTTTTCGTGGCCGGTGCAGCCATAGTCCTTGCCTCGGTCATCCTAATTGATCGTCGCAGCGACACACCACTCTTTCCGTCAGATGCCTTTTCGCTCAATTCCACGGTTGGCATTGGCCTTTGGATTGTGCTGCTTATGCCGGTCGCGCAAGCTTCCACCTCGGTCTATCTGGTTATGACCCTGCAAAACCTTTGGGGTTATGGTCCAACCAAAGCTGGTGCTTTCAGCGCAACTTTTGCAATTGCATGGAGCCTTTTTGCCATTCTTGTTGCAAATATTCAGGATCCGCGCCGCCGTGCCTGGATGATCCGCCTTGGACCAACGCTGCTCGTCAGCGGTCTTGCGATCATCGTCTTTGGTTTCTCGCTGGACGAACCTCTGGTGGTCATGCTCGGGCAAATATTGATCGGCACGGGCTTTGGCATAAGCTGGGGCTTCCTCAGCCAAACGGTGATGGAAGCTGCCAAGAGCGGCGAGCGTGATCGAGCTTCTGCCTTGCTGCCAACCCTGCAATCTGCCGGCTATGCGATTGGGGCCGCCATAGCGGGACTGGCTGCAAATGCTGTCGGCTATCCGCTCGCAACGACGCCCGATGCCTTACGGCATGCATCGATAATCATTTTCGCCGTATCGACGATTATCGGCCTCGGCGCACTGCTGGCCGGCTATGCTTTGCCGCTGCGCAAAAAGACAATGCTTGCAATCGATGTGCCCAAGCTTTGACCGACTTTCGGAGGGCTAGGGTCTTGGCCCTGAAACTCTGAAAAATCCAGGAGAGGGGACGGTTTCGACCTGCACGTTCCCTCTCTTGCGATGTTCTTAATTATAAATCAGCCATGGCCTCTTCATATTCGCTGGAGAGCGCCAGCCATTCTTCCTCGGCACGCGCCAGTGAAGATTTGGCATAGCCAATCTCTTTGCCGATCTGCGTCGCCTTTGCAGGTTCGCGGGAATAGATGATCGGGTCCGCGAGTTGGACTTGCAGCGAGTCGATCTTCTTCTGGAAGCGCTGAACCTGTGCTTCGGCTTCCTGAATCTTTTTCTGCAACGGCTTTAATGCCTCGCGCTTTTGGGCAGCCAGCTTCCGCTGTTCTGCTTTGCTGAGCTTCTGGCCTTCTTCGACCACGATCTTGTTGCCCGAGCGCTCGGCCTTGGCATCAGCCAGAACCAGTGAGCGGTAAGCATCAAGATCGCCATCGTAAGGCGCAACTGCGCCATCGCGCACCAACCACAGCCGGTCCATTGTCGCTTCGATCAGGTGGCGATCATGGGCAATCAGGATGACAGCGCCGTCGAACTCGTTTAGCGCGTGCATCAAAGCTTCGCGGCTGTCTATATCAAGGTGGTTGGTCGGTTCGTCGAGGATCAGCAGATTTGGCCCTTCAAACGTCGCAAGTCCCATCAAAAGTCGGGCTTTTTCACCACCAGAGAGGTCTTTCGCCGCCGTATTCATCTTGACCGTAGCAAGACCCATGCGCGAGACGCGCGCGCGCACCTTCGCTTCTGGTGCATCCGGCATTAGCTTGCGGACATGCTCGATGGCATTGTCTTCCGGTACGAGATCGTCCAGCTGATGTTGGGCAAAGAAGGAAATTTTCAGGTTCGAAGCAACCGTGATCTTGCCTTTTTGCAAAGGTAGGCGGCCACTGATCAGCTTGGCAAGCGTGGACTTACCATTGCCATTCGACCCGAGCAGCGCAATGCGGTCATCCGCATCGATGCGGAGGTTCAAATGCTTGAGAATGGGTTTGCCCGGCGTATAGCCGACTTCACCGCTTTCAATCGCGATAATAGGAGAGGCCACGACCTTTTCCGGTTCCGGAAAATGGAATGGCATCACATGATCCTCAATGTGCGCGGAAATCGGTTTGAGCTTCTGCAAGGCTTTCAAGCGTGATTGCGCCTGCTTGGCCTTGGACGCCTTGGCGCGAAAACGCTCCACAAAGGCTTCCATGTGCTTGCGGTGGGCTTCCTGCTTGGTACGCGCCTTCTGCTGCAATTCCAGCGCTTCCGAACGCAGACGTTCGAACTGATCGTAATTGCCCTGCCAAAGTGTCAGCTTGGTCTGATCCAGATGGATGATGGAGTTGACGGCGGAGTTCAAAAGGTCGCGGTCATGGCTGATGAGGATGACGGTATGCGGATAACGGCGCACATAATCTTCCAGCCATAAGGTGCCTTCCAGATCGAGATAGTTGGTTGGCTCGTCGAGCAGCAGAAGATCCGGCTCAGCAAACAGCACCGCCGCCAGGGCAACGCGCATGCGCCAACCGCCCGAAAAAGACGATGCCGGTCGTTTTTGCGCTTCCGCATCAAAGCCGAGGCCAGAAAGAATTGCTCCGGCGCGGGCTTCAGCCGAATGCGCGTCAATGTCGGCCAGTCGGATGTGAATATCGGCAATACGATGCGGATCGGTTGCAGTCTCCGCCTCCGCTAGCAGTTCCGTACGTTCCTTGTCGGCAGCAAGCACGATTTCAATCAATGAATCTTCTGTGCCGGGCGCTTCCTGCGCCACCTGACCGATACGGATATTCTTCGGCAGGAAGAAATCGCCGGTTTCAGCGTGAAGTTCGCCCGTGATGACCTTGAACAGTGTGGATTTGCCCGCACCATTGCGGCCCACAAGCCCGGCTTTTGTGCCGGATGGCAGGTTGAGACTGGCGTGATCGATCAGCAAACGGCCGGCCATCCGCACGGATATATCGTCGAGAATAAGCATGGCCGCGCTTTTGCACGGGAAATCTCATTTCCGCAAGGTATTCGTGTTTAAAAGTCAGATTGCACGGCTGCTATGCGGGGTTCGCCCTTCGACAAGTTCAGGATGGCTCACCATGACGAAGGTTGATGCTCCGCAATAATATCACTGAAGCTGCAATTCTTGATGCCTGCAACCCACCACCTTCCTCATCCTGAGTTTGTCGAAGGGCGCTATTGCGTTCTTGCAAAGATTTTCAATAGTTTGAAGGAAGAGTTCAAGAATAAGGCCTACCTTCTTCAGTCCTTTGAAATTGAGCGAGATCAAACGAAGGCAAGGTCTTTCCAAGACTCGTCAAAATACCGTGAGCCTGACCGCGATGGTGGGTTTGGTGATTAAACAGATGCGCCAGAGCTGGTGCCAGCCGTTGGCTGATGGTGCGCATGTCACTCACGGTCGTATAGGTGAAACGAGAGGCGATTGCCTTGCTGTCCAAGCTCCGTACCCAGTTTAAAATGCGGGCATCTTCCTGTTCACGCGCCGCTTTCAGCTCATTGAACCTGTCAAAGAGTATCGCATCGAGAGCCTTGGGAGCATCCCCTTCGCCGCTAAAGCGAAACATCCAGATGCGGTCAGTCACCAGCAGGTGGTTTAGCGTCCTGTGCAACGAGCCAAAAAAAGCGCCCATGTCACGGCGATATTCCTCGTCCTCCAGCTCGGCCACTGCCATATAGAGCCGCTCGTTTACCCAGCGGTTATATGCCGCCAGCATCTGAAAATGCTGTTCCATCCGTTGACTTCTCCATTACAAGAGTCAGTATTGCTGACATATTATATCGAGCGAGGTAATTTGCCATGGGAATTGTTCTGCACGAGCTTGTCGGTACTGACAAGAGCCGCCCATTTAGTCCTCATTGTTGGAAGACAGTGATGTCACTCGCTCATAAAGGCCTGCCATTTGACAGGAATGCGGTCTCTTTTATTGATATTCCGAAACTTGAAAACGGCTATTCCGCCAAGGTCCCGGTGGTAAGGGATGGCGAGAAGCTCGTTGCTGATTCATTCGACATCGCGCTCTATTTGGAGGATCATTATCCGGACCGTCCTTCACTTTTCAAAGGCGAGGGCGGCCGCGCCATGGCTCGTTTTGTCGAGGGGTATTCGCAAATGATCCTGCATCCCTTCCTCAATCTGGTCGTGCTGATGCCGGTACACGATGTGCTGGACACACCAAACCAGGCTTATTTTCGCGAAAGCCGCGAACAGATTTTTGGCCGCAAGCTTGAAGATGTCGCCGCTGATCGCGATAGTAAGCGCGACGCATTTACCAAAAGCCTGGCTCCGATCCGCAAGATGCTGCTCTCGCAGCCATTCATTGGCGGTGAAACGCCGCTCTTTGGCGACTACATTATTTTCGGCGCATTCCAATGGGCAAGAGTGTTGACGCCTTACGAGCTGTTTGATGAGGGAGACCCAGTTGCAGACTGGTTCGAGCGGTGTCTCGATCTGCATGGCGGCATAGCCCGTAAGGTATTGGCTGCGGCATAAGAGGGCAGTTCAGGAGGGGCATTCAAGCGCATCGGGTAAAAGGTCTCTTGGCAAACGCACTGCCTGCCGCTATAGACCCGCCATCCAATCTCCCCAAAATGACAAGGTTTCATTTCCATGGCAATTGAACGCACTTTCTCGATGATCAAGCCCGACGCGACACGCCGCAACCTCACTGGCGCCATCACCGCCAAGCTTGAGGAAGCCGGTCTTCGTGTTATCGCTTCCAAGCGCGTCTGGATGAGCCGCCGCGAAGCTGAAGGCTTCTACGCAGTGCACAAGGATCGCCCTTTCTTTGGCGAACTGGTAGAATTCATGTCTTCCGCTCCAACCATCGTTCAGGTTCTTGAAGGCGAAAACGCCATCCTGCGCAACCGCGAAGTCATGGGCGCCACCAATCCAGCCAATGCTGACGAAGGCACAATCCGCAAGACTTTCGCCCTTTCGATCGGTGAAAACTCGGTACATGGTTCCGATGCACCTGAAACAGCTGCAGAAGAGATTGCTTACTGGTTCTCCGGTACAGAAATTGTCGGCTGATTCTTAAAAGCTGATGAATAAAAAGCCGGGTTCGCCCGGCTTTTTTATTGGCCTTATGCCACGATTGACAGGATAACCAGCACCAACACTGCGATAAACCCCACAATCAGCGAACCTGTTGCGAGCCGGTTCACAGGCTGTGCCAACGTTTGAATGCGTCCTGATCCTTGGTCTTGGCTTCGACCCAGCCGCGTTCTTCGCCCGTATTCAAATGTTCTTTTTTCCAAAACGGGGCTGTGTTCTTCAGATAATCCATCAGGAATGAAGCGGCATTGAATGCCGCCTCGCGATGGATTGATGCTGCCATGACAAGAACAATGTTCTCTCCGGGTTTGATCAACCCGAAACGATGAATGATTGTGAGGCCGGTAAGTGTCCAGCGGTCCAGCACTTCGGCTGCAACGCGGGTCATTTCTGCTTCCGCCATGCCGGGATAATGTTCAATCTCAAGCGCCGCCAGCGTTCCAGCTTCGTCGCGGCAAAGACCGCTGAATGTTACCACAGCGCCTATATTCCGGTTCTGTCCGGAAATCTGGCTCATCTCAGCGGCGATATCGAAATCGTCACGCTGAACTATGATCCGTGGCTGCACCGCGCCCATATCATCCCCCGGTCATCGGCGGGAACAGGGCGATTTCGGTTGCTCCTTTTACAAAAGCGTCGTGTTCCACATGTTCCTGATTGATGGCAACGCGGATCACATTCTCATATTCGAGAGCCGCGGCATATTCTTCGCCGCGGGTTTTCAAATGAGCCAGTAAATCGCTGACTGTGACAATTGCCGGGTCAAGCTCAATCACTTCCTCGCCTTTTCCGATCCGCTCACGCACCCATGCGAAATAGACGAGTTTGGTCATTGATCAATCCACCACATGTTTCAGGCCAGCGCGGAAATAATCCCAGCCGGTATAGAGAGTTATCAGTGCGGCACTCCACAAGAGCACGATACCAAGAATTGTGATGATTGGCACGATCTTGTCGCCAGCCGGGCCCGCAAGGAGAAAAGCCACCGCGACCATCTGAATCGTGGTTTTCCATTTTGCCAGACGGCTCACAGGCACGCTGACTTTAAGCTCTGCCAGATATTCACGCAGGCCAGAGACCAGAATTTCGCGGCAAAGAATAATAATCGCGGCCCAGAGTGTCCAACCGGCGATAGTTTGATCTGCTGCCAAAAGAAGCAGGCAAGCGGAGACGAGCAACTTATCAGCGATAGGATCAAGCATGCGGCCTATTGTTGATGTTTGCTTCCAGATGCGCGCCAGATAGCCGTCAAAAAAATCGGTAACGCTGGCAATGATGAATATGGCAAGCGCGGCCCAACGGGCTGTATCGCTTGATTGCAGGCTTCCTTCAATGAAAAAGCACAGGACAACCAGCGGCACAGCAATAATACGGGCATAGGTCAGGATATTCGGTAGTGAGTAGGCGTTGTTCTTGGGCATATTTCCAACCATTCAAATCATTACCGATCAAAGGGACTTAAGCACCTTACGTCAAGCTCATCATGGCCAAGTCAGGCGCAATTATGTCTGATAGCAGAGCAAAGTTCGCTCCGACCAGTTTCCTTCCTATGTACGGAAATGATCGCGAATTGTAATAGCCATCGCTTCAGATATACCGTCGACCTTCATCAAATCTTCGACAGCAGCCCGGGAAACGGCCTTGGCAGTACCAAATTGATGCAGCAGCGCGCGTTTGCGTGATGGTCCGATGCCTGCAATTTCGTCGAGCGGGTTCTTTATCATCTCTTTTTTTCGCTTCGCTCTGTGCGTGCCAATCGCGAATCGGTGGGCCTCGTCACGCAGCCGCTGGAGGAAATATAGCACCGGATCGCGCGGGGGCAGGGTAAAGGCTGGTTTGCCTTCCATGAAGAAGCGCTCGCGGCCCGCATCGCGGTCCACGCCCTTCGCGACACCAATGGCAGTGACCTTGTCGGTAAGACCCATTTCGTTGAGGATACCTCGCACCGCGCTCATCTGACCTTGCCCGCCGTCGATGAGAATAATATCGGGCCAAGCCGGGAAGGCATCTGAATCATCATCGAATTCATCGATTTCGACATCTTGTGCCGGCATATCCTTGTTTTCAGGCGTGCCATGTTCTTTGACCAATCGGCTGAAGCGGCGCTCAATCACTTCACGCATCATGCCGAAATCATCGCCGGGCGTAATATCTGTCGAGCGGATATTGAATTTCCGGTACTGGTTTTTGACGAAACCCTCGGGTCCGGCAACAATCATGGCGCCTATCGCGTTGGTGCCCATAATGTGGGAATTATCATAGACCTCGATGCGGCGCGGCGTCTTTTCCAGTCCGAATGTCTCCGCTACACCTTTGAGCAAGCGCGATTGCGACGATGTTTCTGCCAATTGCCGCCCTAGAGCTTCTCGCGCATTGCTCAAGGCATGCTCGACCAGATCTTTCTTTTCGCCGCGTTGTGGAACAAGGATCGTGACCTTGCGTTCGGATTTGGCTGTCAGCGCAACTCCCAGTAATTCCTGATCCTCCACTACTTCGGAAAGCAGGATCATTGAAGGGCAGGGCTTGTCATCATAGAACTGCGACAGGAATGCCCCCAGAACTTCGGCACCAGACAAGGATGAATCCGCCTTGGGGTAATAAGCGCGATTACCCCAGTTTTGCCCGGTGCGGAAAAAGAACACTTGAATGCAGGTGACGCCGCCATCCTGGTAGATCGCAAAGACATCTGCTTCCTCGACACCTTGCGGATTGATGTCTGAATGGGATTGCACATGGGATAGGGCCGAAAGCCTGTCCCGATAGATGGCAGCACGCTCAAAATCGAGATCAGCAGAGGCATCCCGCATCGCATTTGAAAGATGCGTCTTCACCGCCTGACTCTTGCCCGAAAGAAACGCCTTCGTCTCGGCAACGAGCTCATCATAATCGCGCTCGTCAATTTCGCCGGTACAAGGGCCAGAGCAACGCTTGATCTGGTAGAGCAGGCAGGGGCGCGTGCGGTTCTCATAAAATGAATCCGTGCAAGTGCGCAGCAGAAAGGCACGCTGTAGCGCGGTGATTGTTCTGCCCACTGCACCGGCAGAAGCGAATGGGCCGAAATAGTCTCCCTTGCTCGACCGCGCACCGCGATGCTTGAAAATGCCGGGGGCAATGCGCCGCTCTCCCGGTTTTGGCGCTGTCAGCAAAATATAGGGAAACGACTTGTCATCGCGCATCAGCACGTTAAAGCGCGGACGCAAGCGCTTGATAAGATTCGCTTCCAGCAGCAGGGCTTCCGTCTCGGTACGGGTAACCACGAACTCCATTTTCATGGTTTCGCGGATCATGCGCGCAATGCGATTATTGTGGCCCTGTCCACGTGCATAGTTTGAAACGCGTTTTTTCAGACTGTGTGCTTTGCCAACATAAAGCACGTCGCCTGCTTCATTGAACATGCGATAGACGCCAGGTTTGTTGGGCAGGCGTTTGACAAGTTCGGCAATGACATCGGCGCCACTATTGCCGTCGCTGACAATTGCCGAATCCCATTCGATAGCGCTAATCAGCGCCGCAACTTTCCGCACCGGTTCATTGGCCACTCTGGCCGTTTCGTCAGTGTTTTCCGCCATGTCGAAATCGGGGTCGTCCCGTTCGAGGTTAGTCGCTTGTTTTGCTGGTTCGATCATTCTGCGATTCCCGTCGCATCGGCGGTTTTCCAGGCCAGGTGCTGTCCGCCATCAAGGGCGATCATTTGCCCCGTAATGGAGCGTGTCTCCCAAAGATAACGAATTGTACGGCCAAATTCTGAAAGGTCCGGGCCTCGCTCCAAAAGGAGGCTGCTGACTTGTTGATTGAAATCATGCTGGTCCTGTCGGTCGCTCGGCATGGTCGGTCCAGGTCCAATCGCATTGACGCGAAGACGGGGAGCCAATGCCTGCGCCAGCGTTTGGGTAGCAGTCCACAGGGCGCTCTTCGACAAAGTATATGACAGGAATTTTGGGGTCAGTTTCCAGACGCGCTGGTCAATAATATTAACAATCAGCCCATCTTGTCCATCGGGCAGCAATGAGGCAACGGCGTCCGCAAGCAGCACCGGCGCCTTCACATGCACCGCAAAGTGGTTGTTCCAAACAACATCATCGGCGAGATTGCCAATTGCGTCTTCCTGAAAAACCGAAGCGTTGTTGACCAGAAGCTGTACCGGCCCAAGCTCGTGTTGCACCTGGGAAACAAGCCGCCTTGTTGCGTCGCTATCAGTTAGGTCAGCTTCAACAACGCAACCCTTGCCGCCTTTGCTCTCGATTGCGGCAAGTAGGGCCTCACCCTCAGCGCGCGAATGGTTGCTGTGAATTGCAACAGCAAACCCGTGACCGGCCAAATCTTCAACAATTGCCTTGCCGATGCGCTTGGCACCACCAGTTACAAGGGCAATCGGTCGATCAAGCGTCACAGTTTTCTCCTTCATGGGGTGATTCAACGCTAAATATAGGCATGAGCCCGATAAAGCGCGAGGGGCTAACGTCGGCAATGAACAGTTCTAGTCGAACTTTAACGCGGATTGGAAATCAAACACGGAAAACTCTGATAGAGACAGAAAATCATCATTATCGCCAAGTCCAATGTAAATCTTAAGCAAGCGTTAAGTATACTATATTGACCGGCAATATTGTATGACTTTGAATGAAATTTGATTCAAATAGTGTGCGATTTCTATTTTGTAAGCTTATTTATAAATGATTGAATTTGCAGGGAAATTCTAATTGTTGCTGAAAAACCACATCGCATTTCGGCCATTTTCCTGACAGTTTCTTTTCACAGTCCGGCACGAGTCCCGCCACATTGAAGAGCGAATGTCATTCTCGTCAAGCGGACGTAATTTTGGTTTCCCCCCGACCAAAGGCCCGCTGCGTGTAAATAGAGTTTAAAAAGGAGATTGCGATGCGCACTCTTAAAACAATGATCCTCGCTTCGGCGGCTGTGCTTACGCTCTCCGCCCCGGTTCTCGCTGCTGATGCTATCGTCGAACAGGCGCCAGCTCCTGAGGCTGCACCGTTTGAACAGCCAGTTGGCGGCTGGGATGGTGCTTACGTCGGTGCTTATGGCGGCTATGGCTGGAACAAGAACAAGACATCCGAAGGCAAGCTTGATGCCGATGGCATGAAGGGCGGCGTTTACGGCGGTTACAACCTTCAGAATGGCCAGTTTGTTTACGGTGTTGAAGGCGACGTTGGTTACTCCGGTGCCAAGGAACGCAGTTTTGGTTATAGAGCCAAGCAGGGCGTAGAGGGTTCAGTACGTGCCCGCGCCGGTGTCGCTCTTGATCCGGTCCTGCTTTACGGTACAGGCGGTGTTGCCATGACTGAAGGCAAGCTTAGCGGTCCTGATGGCAGCGATTCCAAGACACATATCGGCTGGACAGCCGGTGTTGGTGCAGAAGCCAAAATCACCGAAAATATCGTTGGCCGTGCTGAATATCGTTACACCGATTTCGGCAAGAAGAACTACGATCTCGGTGGTATCGACGATGTATCGAACAAGATCACAACGAATGAAATTCGTCTGGGTGTTGGCTACAAGTTCTAATACCAGGGTGATTTAACGAAAAAAAGCCGGACAGGAGACTGTCCGGCTTTTTTCGTTTCAGGCCTTCCGCAGAATTACTTCGGCAACAATGCCGCCAGTTCGGGATGCAATTCCTCGAACCGCTTTTGCCAGCGTGTCAGTTTAGAGCGCCCCTTTTCCCATTTGCCTTCGAACCGCAAGCTTGCATAGGCGAGGGCTGCCGCCAACGCGATATGGCCGCCATGCAGTTTCTTGCCAAGACGGGGAGGTGCCGCGTTCAAAACATCAAGCACGCGCACTGCCTTGACCCATTGGCGATCCAGCCAGGGTTCATGGATTTTTTCTTCTGGGCGGAAACGGCGCTCATAAACATGCGCCAGCAAAACATCACAAAGTCCATCGGCGATAGACTCAAGCTGCTCTGCCTCAAGGCGTTTTTCCGCGTTGCGCGGAAAGAGCTTGTTGCCGGAAAGGCGATTGAGATATTGCGTAATGACGCGGCTATCGAAAATCGCCTTGCCATCATCGAGGATCAGGGTTGGAATTTTACCAAGCGGATTGGCATTGACCAATTCCGGCGGCTGCGCATTGCTGTCAACGAGAACGGCTTCAAGCGGAATATCCGCATAATGCGCCGCCATACGCACCTTGGTACTATAGGGCGATGCGGGTGAATAAAGAACTTTAGTCACGATGAACTCCGATTTTGCGACTCGATGTGAAACGGTAAACTTCGTGTGGGATTATGAAAAGCGCGCATTGATAAAGTGAGTTGCAAGACGGCAAGCGTGTTTTCTTTTCAAAACATACCTTGTCGAAGGGCGAACCATGCAAGAACATTAGTGCAAGCTAAAACGCTCCCGGCATATCAACAGCGCGTCTACGGCACGAGGACCTATCGACCTGCGGGCAGGAACGGAAATTCAGATCCCTTGTCAGGCAGATGCGCACCTCCCGCAAATAATCACGATCGCAGGTCACTGCTATGCCATCTTTCTGCATACCCGGATTGGCGGCTGTGAAAGCCTGTTCAAGCACTAGCGGGTTAATCGGGCTGCGCTGGCTTGGTTGGCGATATGCGGAGGGAATGGAAACCCGCTGCATTGCCTGACGCATCGTTGCAAAATAATCGCGTTGCGTCAGACCGCTGCAAGAGCCGTGCTTGCGCCACTGATAAGTGACGAGGCCTGTCGAAGGCATTATATCGGAGAGCTGCTTGGCTTGGGCAAAAGGTACATTGCGAGGTTGCGAGGTATCGCAATCCTGCGGAAACCCCTGTTCATATTGCGGCCAAAGTCCGTGAACCACAAAACCATAAGGTCTGCCGGAGGCGCATTGCTGCCCATTAGCGCGGTCGCCTTCTGCCGCGCAATAGCTTGGAGACCAGGAGAGCGCGAGAACATAAAAATCAAATCCGCTTCCCGTCGCCAATTTCTCGCCCGAAGGCTGTTCGGGCAGCTGGCTGGCTGGCACATTCTCCCTATCCTGCGTTGTAGGGCGAGGTGCCGGAACGTCCTGTTCTCGCAAATAGGTCAGAATACTGATGCCGATCAGCGCCGCAAACAGAAGATAGCGGGCAATCTTTCCAGCTGGCATCAGCTGAATTCAATCAGCGCAGTGTGCGGCAGCTTCCGCTATAAACATGCCAGCGATCAAAACCGGCAAGACAGAATTCGACGTTGTCTCCAACACCGACAAACCCTTGACCGTGCTCCACGAGATACCAGACAGGCTGCTGGCTTCCGTCGGAAAGATGAGCCGTAGCGCGGCAATAATGCCGTTCAACTGCATCCATTTCAGGATCAGCACTGGGTTCGTGGCGTGTCTGCTGCACATCGGTAAAATTGTCGATACCAACCTGCGGCAGGTTTGGAACATGCCTTACCTGATAAGAAAATTTGTTGACGATGCGGTTAAGCACGCGGGCCTGTCCGCAGGTCTCGTCATAGCTTTGAGCCGGGCCTTCGACGTAATCTGCGGCCAAGGCAGGGGCGGCAGATGACAGGGCAACACCAACGGCGAAGCTTGCAGCAATCAATGACGAGAAGCGTGACATGGATATATTCTCCGGGACATATTTTATGTGTGCAATTTCAACCAGGGATAGCGTCAGGTCAAGCGTCAACTTGCTCACCCCTTATCCAATCGACCCTGAACCCCGCATTCGGTTCATCACTGAGGATTTTTGACATCGCCGGAAGGATGGTTTGCAACTCGGCTTCCAGTGTAAAGGGCGGATTGACGATGATCATCCCCGTTCCGTCGAGTCGCGGTTCTGCTGACGGTGCTCGAATCATCAGCTCGGTTCGCAATATCTTGGGAATACCAGTATCCGCCAGCATGTCCGTAAAGCGTCGCAGCTGCTGGATATCTTTTACAGGATACCACAATGCAAATGTGCCGCCCGAAAAGCGCTTATGCGCCCGCGCCAGACCCTCAACCAGGCGGTCGAATTCGCCGCCAACCTCGAAGGGAGGGTCGATCAGCACCAATCCTCGCTTTTCCTTGGGCGGAAGATGGGCTCCAAGCGCCAGCCAGCCATCAAGCTCGGTGACACGGGTTTGAAAATCGCCTTCAAAAACCTCTGCCAGCAGTTTTGCATCCTGAGGGTGCAGCTCCAGTGCTGAAAGCCTGTCCTGTTTGCGCAGCAAATGCCGTACAATAAGCGGACTGCCGGGATAATGACGCATCTGGCCATCGACATTCTCGGCGCGGATAATATCAAGATAGGGCGCCAGCAATTCGGCTACCTGTGGATCGAGCTTGGCTCCCATAAGCCGCCCGACACCGTTTACCCATTCGCCGGTCTTGCCAGCTTCCGTGCCCTTCAAATCATATCGGCCAATGCCCGCATGGGTGTCCATCACACGAAACGCCTGTTCCTTGCGTTGCAGATAAAGGACAATCCGCGTCAGGATGATGTGTTTGACCACATCGGCGAAATTGCCGGCATGATAGGCGTGACGATAGTTCATGCGCCGCTTGTTTCATGATGTTCGCACTCTCGCAAGATGGTTGATGTTAAAGATCAGATTATCCAACTTGCTGCTGTATGCATTTCTGTCATAGAGCAGAAACGTGTGCTCCATCATGCGGCATACGGCAGGTAAATATATAAATGTCCGGAACCGTAGTCCTCGTTGTGCTTTTTGCAGCGCTCATGCATGCAAGCTGGAATGCTGTCGTCAAATCCGAGGGCGACAAATTTCTCAATACAGTCGTGGTTGTCACCTCGGCAGGATTGATAGCAGCTGTCTGCCTGCCGTTTTTGCCTGCCCCCGCACCGGAAAGCTGGCCATTTTTGGCGGCGTCAGGCGTTGCACAGGTTATTTATCTTGCGCTGGTTGCCGCTGCCTATCGCAGCGGTGATATGAGCCAGGCCTATCCTATCATGCGTGGCACCGCTCCCTTGATCGTTGCACTTGCCAGCGGACCTTTGGTTGGGGAAGTTCTTTCCTTGCAAAAATGGATAGGAATAGCCCTGATTTGCGCCGGTGTTCTTGCGCTCGCATTAGAGTCGCGCCGCCGCGTAGGGGCAAATCGCACCACAACTATTCTCGCCTTGGTCAACGCAGTCGTTATTGCGTCCTATACGTTGATTGATGGCTTGGGCGTACGCCATTCCGGTGCGCCTGCAGCCTATACAATGTGGGTGTTCGTGCTCAACGCCGTGCCGCTTCTGGTGTGGACACTTATCATGCGACGCGGCGAGCTCTGGCCGCATTTTGTCAAACGTACCCGCCTGGCAACAATCGGCGGTGTCGGTACACTCGGCTCCTACGGTCTCGCTCTTTGGGCAATGACCATGGCGCCGGTTGCTGCGGTGGCGGCATTGCGGGAAACCTCGATTCTCTTCGCAGTCGCCATCTCCGCATTTATCCTGAAAGAGCGAATTGGCTCCAAGCGTCTCGCCGCAGTGGCGTTCATCGCTGCGGGTGCCGCCGTAATGCGGATCGCCTGATTTACACCAAATCCGCGCACCGTGATTGCAAGTTTGTCACCAAGACAAAAAGCTGCATTTCTGTCGTTGAATTTTTGCGCTATGCCTAGGGCTATGAACAAACCAGTCCTTCTTCGTACAGGGCATTCCGCATGCCCTCATGATTGCCCGTCAACCTGCGCTCTTGATATCGAGATACTCGATTCAGGCATGATTGGACGTGTGCGCGGTGCAAAGGACAACAGCTATACGGCTGGCGTGATCTGCGCCAAGGTTGCCCGTTACGCCGAGCGTATCCACCATCCTGATCGTCTGTTGAAGCCGCTGGTTCGCAGCGGTGCAAAAGGTGAGGGCATCTGGAAAGAGGCAAGTTGGGAAGCAGCGCTTGATCTGATTGCGGAGCGCTTCCTCAAAGCTGAAACCGAATACGGCTCGGAAAGCATCTGGCCCTATATTTATGCTGGAACAATGGGGCTGGTCCAACGCGACAGTGTACACCGGCTTCGCCACGCCAAGAAATACACCAACACATTCGACAGTATTTGCACCAATCTCGCGACGACTGGATTTTATGCCGGAACGGGGAAGCTAGCCGGTGTCGATCCGCGCGAGATGGCGAAATCCGATTGCGTGGTTATATGGGGTACGAACGCTGCGGCAACGCAGGTCAATGTCATGACCCATGCCGTCCGTGCCCGCAAGGATCGCGGTGCGAAGATCGTTGCCATCGATATTTATGAAACTGCAACAGTTCGGCAGGCTGATCTTGGTCTTGTGCTGAAACCCGGCACGGATGGTGCCTTGGCCTGCGCGGTCATGCACATTCTGTTCCGCGACGGCATGGCGGATTGGGACTATCTAAACGCTTATACAGATGATCCAAAAGGTCTGGAGCGGCATTTGCAAAGCCGCGGGCCCGAATGGGCGGCAGCCATCACAGGGCTTGCAGTCGCTGAAATTGAAGAATTCGCCAGACTTGTTGGAACGACCAAGAAGACCTTCTTCCGGTTAGGCTTTGGCTTCACCCGGCAACGCAATGGCTCGGTCAATATGCATGCCGCCTTGTCAATTCCAGCCGTCACTGGCGCGTGGAAATATGAAGGCGGCGGCGCATTTTATTCGAATGGCGGCATTTACAGCATGGACAAGCGGGAGATTGAAGGCCGCGCCTTTGCCGACCCTTCCATCCGCCATATTGATCAAAGCCGTATTGGCGCTGCGCTGACGGGCGATCCGAGCGCGCTTTATGGCGGTCCGCCTGTTATGGCGATGCTTGTCCAAAATACCAATCCGGCCAATGTTGCGCCGGAACAGCGTCTTGTCCGACAGGGCATGATGCGCGATGATTTTTTCATGGCTGTGCATGAGCAATTCATGACCGACACCGCCAAGCTGGCAGATGTCGTGTTGCCAGCAACGATGTTCATGGAGCATGACGATATTTATCGCGGCGGCGGCCAGCAGCACATTGTGCTTGGCCCAAAGCTGATTGACGGACCCGGTGAAGCGCGCCCAAATCTGTTTGTTATCAATGAATTGGCTAATCGTCTTGGCGTTGGCGATCTCCCCGGCTTTGGCCTCGACGAAAAGACGTTGATCGATAATATGATGCATTCCAGCAATCTGCCGGGCTTTGATATGCTCAAGAAATTGCGCTGGCTCGATGTGCAGCCGGACTTTGAAACGGCGCATTATCAGAATGGCTTCAGCTGGCCCGATGGGAAATTCCGCTTCAAGCCTGACTGGACGGGAACGCTATCGCCAAACAGGCCACCCCAATCCATGGGACCGCAGGGGCCTTACCAAACCCTGCCGCAATGGCCCGATTATTTCCAATCCATTGAGCTGGCCGACGAGAAACATCCGTTCCGTCTGGCGACGTCGCCCGCGCATAATTTTCTCAACTCGACTTTTGCCGAAACGCCGACATCCCTTCAAAAGGAACGCAGGCCTGAATTATTGATCCATCCGGAAGATGCGGAAATGCTCGGCATTCATGAGGGCGACCGTGTGGAAATTGGTAATGATCGCGGTGAGGTTATTCTTCACGCGCGTGTTCAACCTTTGACAAAACGCGGCGTGGTGATTTCAGAAGGAATCTTCGCCAATTCGTCCTTTGAGCGCGGCGAAGGGATCAATGTGCTCACTGGCGCCGATGCACCAGCACCCTATGGCGGCGCGGCGTTTCACGACAACAAAGTTTGGGTGAAGGCGGCGACATAAGGCCCTGCTACAGAGCTTTGGTGTTCTAATCGCTAAAAACCGTCCGCCCATCTTTCATCACGGCCTTGCCTTGTGCAACCAGCGCCAACGCGCGGGTATAGGTCTCGTGCTCTACGGAAAGCACACGCTTAGCAAGCATATCCGGTGTATCGCCGGTTTTCACAGGCACTGCGGTCTGGGCAATGATTGGGCCGTCATCCATACCGGCAGTGACGAAATGCACCGTACAACCATGCACGCGCACGCCTGCTTCAAGCGCCTGCTCATGCGTATGCAGGCCCTTGAAGAGTGGCAGCAAAGAAGGGTGAATGTTAAGCATCTTCCCTTCCCATTGCGCGACAAATTCGGGTGAGATAATCCGCATATAGCCTGCCAGACAGACAATATCCGCTTTGGCTTCGACAAGCGCTGCGCAGACAGCTGCTTCATGCTCGCTCTTGGACGCATAGTTACGGTGAGGAATGGCAATTGCAGGGATGCCTTCCAAGTGCGCTACTTCCAGGCCGCCAGCATCCGCCTTGTTGGCGATGACCGCAACGATTTCCGCCGGATAGTCGGCATGTTTGGCTGCCTCCACAAGCGCGCTCATATTAGAGCCACGCCCGGAAATCAGCACTGCAACGCGTTTCTTGGTCACAGCGCCCTGGATCACAACGCCAATGCGCCCTGATAAACAACGCCGCTTTCGGCGCGTGCAATCATTGTGCCTAGCCGTACTGTCTTTTCGCCTTGTGCGTTCAATGCGGCCAATACAGTATCGGCATGTTCCGGCGAAACCACGACTATCATGCCGATGCCGCAATTGAATGTGCGCAGCATCTCATCGCGTTCCACGCCGCCGGTCTTTGCCAGCCATGAAAATACCGCAGGCACGTTAATCGCAGAAAGATCGATGCTCGCCGTCAGATTCTTCGGCAGCACGCGTGGGATATTATCTGGAAAACCGCCACCGGTAATATGCGCCAGCGCCTTGATCGCATTGGTCTCGCGGATCGCTGCAAGCAGCGCTTTCACGTAGATGCGTGTTGGCGTCAGCAGTGCCTGTCCCAGCGTCTTGCCGGTTTCGAATGGTGCATCTGCATCCCAACCAAGACCGGAAAGCTCAACAATGCGCCGCACCAGGGAAAAGCCGTTGGAGTGAACGCCGGAAGAGGCGAGGCCGAGTATAATATCGCCTTCTTCTATATCGCCGGTCGGCAAAAGCTGGTTGCGCTCGGCCGCGCCAACAGCAAAGCCTGCAAGATCATAGTCGCCATCGCGGTACATGCCCGGCATTTCCGCCGTTTCACCGCCAATCAACGCGCATCCGGCTTGCAGGCAACCTTCGGCAATACCACCGACAATCGCTGCACCCTGATCGGGGTCGAGCTTGCCCGTGGCAAAATAGTCGAGGAAGAAAAGCGGTTCGGCTCCCTGTACGACCAGATCGTTGACGCACATTGCGACGAGATCAATGCCCACAGTGTCATGAACACCCGCATCAATGGCGATCTTGAGCTTCGTGCCCACGCCATCATTGGCTGCAACCAGTACAGGGTCCTGGAAACCCGCGGCTTTTAGATCGAAAAGACCGCCAAAACCGCCGATTTCGCCATCTGCGCCCGGGCGGCGTGTTGAACGCACCAGCGGCTTGATTTTTTCGACAAGCAAATTGCCTGCATCGATGTCGACACCGGCCTGCGCATAGGTAAGGCCATTCTTGCCGGGCTGTTCTTCGGTGCTCATGGTCAACTCCAGATTATTGCCCGCGAAATGACACGACTCTGCCCAAGCTGCAAGGTCTGAGTGCCGCAAGGGGCTATAAAACGCCACTTATTGACAGTTAGAGCCTTGACCGCACCTCTACTGACTGCCTATCTCCAGACTGAACAACGAGAATGGCGGTTATGAGCAAGACTCCGGGCAAGGCTGTAACGACAAAAAAACCTCCCGTTCCCGTGGAGATTCCCGACAAGGATATCCATGTCGAGGTGCAGCTAAATTCACTTACCAGCAGTTTCCGTCGTCAGGCCGTTTTCTGGACTGCTGCGATGGTCGTGTTTGCGCTGTTCCTATTTGTATTTTCCTCAATCCTGTTGCCGTTCGTTGCTGGCATGGTGTTGGCTTACTTTCTTGATCCCGTCGCTGACAGGTTACAGCGCCTCGGTCTGTCGCGTCTGCTTGCAACCGTTGTTATCCTTGTCCTCTTCATTGTCACGTTCACGGTATTGCTGATCATTCTCGTGCCCGTCCTGGCATCGCAGATGAGCGATTTCATCGCGCGGCTGCCAAGTTATGTCTCGCGGCTCCAGGAGCTGATCGCCAGCCGGGATTCGCAGTGGCTCAAGGATTTCATAGGCGTTGATGCTTCCGTTATTCGCAACAGCCTCGATTCGCTGCTTCAGCAGGGTGCTGGCTTCCTCACTACCTTGCTGCAATCGATCTGGAGTTCGGGCAAGACGCTCATTGATGTTGTTGCACTCTTCGTGGTGACGCCTGTGGTGGCGTTTTACATGCTGCTTGACTGGGATCGCATGGTTTCGAAGATCGACCAGCTGGTGCCCCGCGATCACCTCTATACAGTGCGCGGCATCGCTACTGACATGAACAAGGCTATTGCCGGTTTTGTGCGCGGGCAGGGCACCGTCTGTCTGTTGCTCGGGATGATTTACGCAGTCGGCCTTACTGTTGTTGGTCTTAATTTCGGGCTGCTCATCGGGCTTTTCGCAGGCCTCATCAGCTTCATACCCTATGTTGGATCGCTGGTTGGTCTGGTATTGGCCCTCTGCGTGGCATTGGTGCAGTTCTGGCCGGAATGGGGCGGTATCGTCGGTGTCGCGATCGCATTTGGTATCGGCCAGTTCATCGAAGGCAATATCCTGCAGCCAAAGCTGGTTGGTCAGTCTGTTGGTTTGCATCCTGTCTGGCTGATGTTTGCGCTTTTTGCCTTCGGCTCGCTCATGGGGTTCACAGGCATGCTGATTGCCGTGCCAACTGCCGCCGCTATTGGTGTGCTGGTGCGGTTTGTCATCAATCGTTATCAGCAATCCCCGCTCTACACAGGCGATTTCCGCAAAACCGACGAGACAAAACAAATCAGGTGACAGTGCGCCGAGCTAGGTTGTATTTGTTCGCGCCATGAATGACACGACAAAGCCCCGCCAACTGCCGCTGGACCTTGGTCACGAGCCAGGCTACTCCCGCGACGATCTCATTGTTTCCGGCACCAACATGGCCGCTGTCGACATTGTGGATCGATGGCCAAACTGGATTTCACCGGTCGTCATACTGGCGGGCCCGACAGGCTCCGGTAAAACCCATCTTGCAGCTGTCTGGAAGGCGGAATCGAACGCAATGGTCATCGATGCGCGCAATATCGCTGCCGCCGCTGGTCAAACCGGGCCTTTTTTGATCGATGATATAGGAACAGGACCAATCGATGAGTCCGCTTTGTTCCATTTGATCAATAATGTCCGACAAAGCGGCAGCAGTCTTTTGATGACCTCGCGCATCTGGCCGGCAAATTGGCCTGTAACCCTGCCGGATCTTGCATCGCGCCTGAAGGCCGCTACCACCGTCGAGATTGGCGAGCCGGATGATCTGCTGCTCTCCGGCGTACTCTATAAGCTTTTCGCAGATCGCCAGATTGCCGTGGACCCGAATGTCATTGGTTTCCTGGTCAGCCACATTGAACGGTCGCTCTCGACCGCGAATCGGGTGGTGGAGCGACTCGACCGTGCCGCCCTTGAGAAAAAATCCAAGATAACCCGCGCTCTGGCGGCGGGGGTCGTTACAGCATTGGACGAAGGGCAGGCGGCTTTCGACCTCTGAGCGCTGCCAAAACCGCTGTCAAACCTGCGACCTTCCGGCACGGTTCAGTTTTTTATTGGATTTGTTGAATTTATAGCTTGCTTCTCGTCTCCGGAAACTCTAGTCAGGCAACCGTTGAAGAACACGGAGCGTAGCGCAGCCTGGTAGCGCATCTGGTTTGGGACCAGAGGGTCGGGAGTTCGAATCTCTCCGCTCCGACCACTTCAACGACGATTGCTGCTGGAACTGAAGCAAAGCCTGTAATATATCGGAATTGCAGACAAAAGGATTTCTTCAATGGCCGCGCGCATTTATCGCCCCGCAAAAACCGCAATGCAGTCCGGCAAGGCCAAAACCGAGGCCTGGATGCTTGAGTTTGAGCCGGAACAACCACGTAAGGTTGAGCCGCTTATGGGTTATACCTCATCGGGCGATATGAAGAGCCAGATCCGCCTTTCCTTTGAAACCAAGGAAGAGGCAATAGCTTACGCCCAAAAGAATGGCATTGCCTATTCGGTGCAGGAACCCAAGGAAACACGCCGTCGCGTTGTATCCTATTCGGAGAACTTCCGATTCGACCGCATGCAGCCTTGGACGCATTGATTTACAACAGATTGGTCCCGTAGCTCAGCTGGATAGAGCACCGGCCTTCTAAGCCGACGGTCACTGGTTCGAATCCAGTCGGGATCGCCACTTCTTCAAAATTCAATATTTATGGATGTTCAGGTTTCTTTGGGCTCGGCAATAAGGCCGTTTTTCTGATCGTGCCGCGATATTATTTCTCGTAAATGATGCGATAGCCGCCGATAATGATCTGCTGTCTGTAAAGATATATCTTCTTTTTGCCCGTCGCGAGACGATCGAAATACTTTTTCTTGGCCGCTTTCCAAACGGATAATCCGCTCCTCGTGTTCCCGGACGGCTTTTCTCAGTCTTTCAACAAACTCGCTATGCATAATTCCCATATAACGGCTCCGAGAAAATCCATTATCCAATATAATCGATTCTGCGCATGACACGGATATTGATGTCATTGCACCGGTCTGCCTGCGAACGCAGATCCCCCGCCCACCTCGATATGACAATTTCCTCCTGGGTACCTTGATGAATATCAAGGCGAGGTGAAAGCTGTTGTCATAATACTTAAAATTGTATGCATTCCATGTCGAGGTTTATTTGACCCCATTTTCACAATGTCCTGCCGCTTGCATTGCTGCGCTATAGAGCGCATTCCCCAGGAATCGCCTTTATGAAGTACCATGAAAACGGCGTTTCGCGTCAGCTTGCGCGTCGATAGAAGGCGAGAGACCCGGCAAGGGCCAACAATGCGCCGCCACAAATCCGGTCCAGCCACAATGCGCCTGATTGCTTCAACAGCTTGACCGCGCGTGACCCAAGCAGTGCATAGCCAAACATGACAATGGCGTCGATCATTGCAAAGGTCAGTGCCAGCGCCAGATATTGTGGAAATTGGGGCTGATCAAGCACAACGAATTGAGGCAGGAACGCCGAAAAGAACAGGTAACCCTTGGGATTGGTAATAGCGACAAAGAAGCTCTTGAGGAGCACCGAGCGGGAAGAGGGGCCTCCGCCAGCCTCCCTATGCGAATTCGTAACCTCGAGCGTTCCTCTGGACCGCAAAAGCATGATCCCGAGGAAGGTCAGGTATCCAACGCCTATCCATTTGACCACGGAAAACCAGAATTCGGATGCAGCCAAAAGCGCGCCCAAGCCAAGGGCCACTGCCCCGATGAGCACGAAGTCTGAAAGAACTGCTCCCACCATGCCCACGCTTGCCGTTCGAAGGCCGTAGCGCGAACCATTGGTCAGTGCCAGTAATACTGTCGGCCCCGGCGTGGCTATGCCTATGAACGCCACCAATGCGAAAGCCAAAATCGTCAAACTTGTCATCATCTATCCCCCATACGTCAGAACATGGTGACCTCATTCTTGCCCGCCATCAACATAAAATTAGGCCAGCCACAACGCTTCCTGTTCGCAAAATCACCAGCGCCGCCATGTCGGAACTTATCGGTGTCGGGAGAATTGAAGTCTTCAACAGGGTGCGCAAGCTCTCCGGCAGAACGATACTATTTGAGCAAGAACGCGCTCCGGTGTCCTTCGCCATTGATTTGCCGCGGCTTAAAGCGGTAATGCTGACCGATGAATGACGGAGTTGCCAGATAATCCATGGAAACCAAAGCCAATTACTTTATCGTGGCGGTCTTTACGGTCGTGGTGGCGCTTCTGGCGGCAGGTTTCTTTTACTGGATCGGCCGTTATGGCGAGCGGCGCGATACGAGCACGCTTGAAATCAGAGTTCCAGGCTCTGTGACTGGTCTTACCGTCAAAAGCCCGGTTTTCTTCAATGGCCTGAAAGTTGGTGGGGTAAGCAGACTTTTTATTGATCAGGAAAATCCTGATGCGGTTATCGTTCAGACTGAAATTGCTTCCACGACGCCGATCACCCGCTCAACAGTGGCAACCTTGGCTTTCGAAATACTTGCTGGCGCTGCACGTATCGAGCTTACCGGAGGCAAGTCCTATGAGCCAAAGCTGCTTGAAGAAGCTGCCAAGGAGGACACGGTTGCACGCGTCGATGTTGATCCAAGTTCGTTGAAAACGCTTGTCCAGACCGCGCAGGACTGGATCGAGCGTGTGGACAAGGCAACTGACGTTACCGAGCGCTACATAGAACAGGCGCGGGGCCCATTGCTTGAAAGCGTTCGCAGCGCCAAGGCTTTTTCCGAAGATTTGGCCAGCAGCACTGAAACCATTGATGAATACGGCCGCAAAGCGCAAAAGCTGGAAACAACAATGCATGATGCACGCGATGTAATTTCGCGCGTCAACAAGGCGTCCACGAAGGTCGATGAGACTTTGCTAAAGGTTGATAAACAGCTTTCCAATGACAAGGACAGCATGGTCAGCGAAATACGCGGCAAACTTGAGGATTATCAGAAACAGGCAAAGGAACTGGATGCGCGCCTGCAAGCGATTGCAGGCAATCTTGACACTCTGACCGGTGAAAAGCTCCGCAACGCCCAGAAAGTGATTTCTGAAAGCCGTCGTGCCGTTGAACGTATTGAGAGGGGCGTTACAAACTTCCAGGACGATCCGCAAAAGTTGCTTTTTGGCGAGGACGATACCGTTCCGGAATATACACCAAAGCGCTGACCGAAAGGTTAGGGCTGATTAAAAGAATTCCAGTATCCGCCATATTGGTGGCCCAGATATAATACGATGGGGATGATAATAAGAAAAAGAATGAGATAGCCCCAAACCGGCGTCAGGTAGGGCGCATAATCGTCTTTTTCTTTGTCACCCTCGTCCATCATGGCTTCAGCTGCCTATCCGTAGGTATTACAGCTAACAAATACGTCGAAATAGAAAGATGCGCCGCGCAAACCAAGCCGCACAGCGCACGCTTCTATAATATATCACAATGCTCCTTGAAGCGTATGCGCCACAAGCACCTATAATTATTTAGAATGCTGCTTGAAACGCCGGTGAGTGAAACCACCTTTGGCGCGTTTCAATATATCCGACAGCTTATTGCTGCTAGCCGGCTTGGTAGGCATTTCCGAGCGAACCTTCTGCAATATTTGTGGGGTCGCGCAGCTTGCATTATGGGGCGTATGAAGGGTCACTTCTCCCATGTTTGTCACTCCCTGAAGAAGAGTAAATATTAGCCGGTTTAAGCCGGTACTCTCCACCCGAACAAGCAGAATACGCCCAATTAATTATTGGCACAATAAATTTTGACATAAGGGATCGATCAGCGCCTGCCGATACATTCAACATGCTGTGATAGCGGTATAGGCAGACACGGCTGGGAAGCTTTAGGCTGGCGCTCCGCACTTTCTGCGATCAATCGAACGGCTCATCGACTCAATCTGACCTTGCAGCGCTCCGGCCTTTTTCTGATTTTCGGTACGATAATCCGGCAGGACGGGACCAAGACCGACAATCACGTCCGGGTCCTGATAGCCTTGACCATTGGTAAGGCGGCTGACTTCCGCCATGGCCTGGCTGCGCTGTGCAATCAGGGCCGGGCATTGAACCGTGTCATAGCGCAGCGACGAAATTTTCTCGTTATCAAGCTGTCCCTGGATATTCCCGCAACCTGCAAGCAGGGCGGTGAACATGATTACTGGAAAGAGCCTCGTTCTCATATGCCAATATCCTCGATGGTGGGCAGCGGGACATGAATGGGGCAATGAGTTTGTTTTGGCAAGGCGAAACGCGGGTAATCTGCATCAAATTACCAGTTATGGTTGCGTATGTGCCGGAAACACCATCTCGCTTGGTGCATAAATCGATCCCGCAGCGGAAAGCCACTGGTTGATCCTTCGCTGGGTCAGATCGCTTACCCGTCAACTCAAGAGTATAAAGCCCCCGCATTTCTTTAAACATCGTCACACTCAGTCTAAACGATTGAATTATTTGGCGGGTCGAGAAGGAAAACTCAATAATATTAGGCTTTTGGCAAAATTAAATAAGAGTGCAGATTAATAATGAACAGTAAGCCCAGTGCTATCGTTTGATTTAATTAAAAAACTCGATTGAATAAGTATGGATTAACAGTTTTGGCTTGCGGTCCATGGCATGTCGCACGTATGATTCTGTTTCCGGGAGCCCCCGGCAGTGCAACACAAAAGTGAGGAGACAGGAATGCCTGGTTTGCTGCACCCACTTCATGAAGGCCATGCGCCTATCATCTTGCATAACGCCTTTCAGGACGCGATTGACGCCTTGGAAGACTGGGAACTCGGCAGGGACGAACCCGTAATAGACGTCAATGAGAGACAGGTTGCTATCAGCACTGTGTTCCGGCGTTTGGGAACCTGTACGGACATACTCCCAGCGCGCACACTGGCTGTCGTGGAGGATCTTTTGCCTTTGCGTTCAGCCGAATTCAAAGCCGGTACATCGACTTATGCCGATGCCGCCTACAGCCTTTGGGAACTCTGCCTGCAGAAGCGCGCTGCAAGCAATGAAATACGCCAATAGGCTAAACCGACAGTTTGCGTAAAAACACCCGCCGGTCAGTTCAGACCAGCGGGTGTTTTCTTACGTCGCTGAAAGGACCAGCTATTAGCCGCCATTTTTCTCCAGCCAGGCCTTCATATCTTTGATTTCGCCTTCTTGAGCAGCGATGATCGTTTCGGCCAGCTTGCGGATTTCGGCGTCCTTGCCATATTCGAGTTCAACCTTTGCCATGTCGATCGCACCTTGGTGGTGGGCAATCATTCCGAGAACGAAATCCTTATCGGCATTGCCTGTGAACTCGATGGCCATATCCTTGTGCATTTTCGTATTGGCTTCCACGAACGCTTTTGAGGAGGGGGACTGATCACCCTTCTGCGCCTTCATGGAATCCTGTTTCATGGCCTCGTGCCCGCTATGCTCCTGCGCCAATGCAGGCGAGGCAAAAGCGACGAGGCAGATGAGGGCAGCATTTCGGATGAGTTTCAAAGTCATGATTCAGTCTTTCATCTAAATGATAGTGGCGCTGTTTGATAACAGCCGTTGCTCATCACATTGAAATCAACTTCGGGTTATGCGGCGCGCGCGGCCGCTAATCCTTTGGCAATATCGGCAATCAAATCTTCCTTGTCTTCCAATCCGATCTGCAACCGGATAACGGTCCCTGCATAGTTCTTGCCGGTGATCTGCCTATCGTTGAGCCGGACATGAACAGCCAGACTTGCAAAACCGCCCCATGAATAGCCCAGGCCGAATATCTCAAGCGCATCCAGAAAAGCGTGCGCCTGGGCCTTGCCGCCCTCAATGACAATCGAAAAAACGCCGCCGCCGCCCGTAAAGTCGCGCTTGTAAATTTCGTGTCCCGCATGACTTGGCAGGGCCGGATGCAGAACTTCCAGAACGCCATCCTGCTTTTCCAGCCATTCGGCAATTGCCAGCGCATTTTCTGCGTGCCGTTCCATACGCAGACCCATGGTCCGCAAGCCGCGCAGAACCTGATAGGCATCATCACCACTGACGCATAGACCCAGCGCCGTATAGGTCTGCTCCAATGTTTTGAAGTGTTTTTCATTGGCGGAGACTGTGCCCATTAAAATATCCGCATGGCCGGAGGGATATTTGGTCACGGCGTGAATCGAAATATCAACGCCGTAGTCCAAGGCCTTGAAATGAATCGGTGTTGCCCAGGTATTGTCCATCATAACCACGGCCCCGGCTGCGTGTGCCTTTTCGGCAATTGCCGGAATATCCTGCATCTCGAACGTGTTTGAGCCGGGCGATTCGGTGAAGACCACTTTGGTGTTTGGCTTAATCAGCTTTTCAATGCCGGCACCGATGAGCGGATCGTAATATTCGACCTCAACACCCAGTCTTTTCAACGTTGTGTTGCAAAAATAATGCGTATTGCCGTAGCAACTATCGACCATCAGCAGATGATCACCCGGCGAAAGGAAGGCCAAAAGTGGCAGCGTTACCGCCAATAGGCCGGATGGAACGAGCAGCGTGCCAGCCGATCCCTCAAGCTCGTCGATAGCGCGGCAAAGCGCGTCTGTGGTCGGTGTTCCGTGGGTGGCATATGTGTAGGGTTGATTGCCCGTTGCCATGGTCTGCGCGTCCGGAAACAGCACGGTTGAAGCATGCACGACCGGCGGGTTGACGAAACCATGATAGTCGGTGGGATCATAGCCGCCATGTGCAAGTCTCGTATTTATCCCAAGTTTTGAACGAGATTGCTTATCCATGACAGGTCCTCCAAATTATCGGCTTAATTTTAGGCTTGTAGGGTTACGTCGATAATCGCACTGCATGACGGTTGCAACAGGAGAAGGATTTTTGATTGGCTGATACATCGTCCATCGCGCAACGATTGAATCGTTCTCTTGCCCGCTATTTGCATGTCGTCACCGCGCGTCCACATCCGGATGGAGCGGCGGCCTGGACGAGATCGATGTCCATGGCGGTCGCGTTGATCGTCTTTCTTGTACTGTCACTGCATCCTTATGACGAGTATTTGTCGCGCATGTTCACATCGCCGGACAGTGATCTACGCAATCTGCGCTTGATTACAGATATCGGACTGTCAAAATGGTATGTAATTCCGGCCTTCATTATCATTGTCTGCCTGATCGCGATTGATTGGCAGCATTTGCCAGTCCCTCGGCGAAAGCGGCTGCATCTCGTTTACACGCAGGCAACCTATGCCTTTTGGGCAATCTCTCTGGCCGGAACATGTACCGCTATCGCCAAATTCTTTATTGGTAGAGCCCGCCCACCCTTCATTGATACGCTTGGCACGGGTCATTTTTCTCCATTTGCAGGTGGTGATGATCTTGCCAGCTTTCCTTCCGGCCATTCAACCACCATGGGGGCTGTCGGGGCGATACTGGCTTTATGGTTTCCCCGCTGGCGGCTTCCGATCATCCTTGCCACCATGTTCATCGCTTTTACCCGAATCGTTGCACAGGCGCATTATCCGACCGATACCGTGGCGGGCTATAGTATTGGCTTCCTCGTCGCGATAACGCTGGCCAGATTTCTTGCTCGCCGCCACGTTATTTTTCGTTGTGAACGGGGTCGATTTTTCCCGGTTATAGGCTCGTGAATACTTTGCGGCAGTAGTGATTCCATACAACATCATGGAAATACATCGTGGCATGAGTGCTTTGCGGTCCAATGAGAGCTTGCAATATCCAGTGCTGATCTACTGAGTCCGAATTTCCGGCTTTGGCCGCGAATTTGAAAATTTTGCGCCCGTTTTCATCAAAAAAAGAAAAACTGAGTAGAAAATCAGCGGTTTTTCGCTTCGCGTGCAGCAATTTTGACGTTCTTGCTTCAAAATTGAGCAAATATTCTCCCTTGACCAAACCCTCAGAATGCCCTTCGATAGATAGGTGAATGGGAGAGGCATTGGGGCCCTTTTCGGGGCTGGGGTAAATAAACCGATGTAAACTTACCTCTCTGGGAACGACTACAACAACCAAAGGGCAAATTAATTATGAAAAATCTTGTTTTGAAGGGCGTACTGGCGGCTTCGGCGTTGGTCCTTCTTGCCAACGTCGCTTCAGCAACAGTGCTTGAAGATGTAAAGAAGAAGGGCTTCTTGCAGTGCGGCGTTAACACAGGTCTTCCTGGCTTTGCAGCGCCGAATGACAAGGGCGAATGGTCTGGTTTTGACGTTGACTATTGTAAGGCTGTTGCTGCTGCTGTGTTTGGCGATGCAAGCAAGGTTAAATATACGCCCTTGTCTGCAAAGGATCGTCTTCCTGCTCTGCAGTCCGGCGAAATCGACGTGTTGATTCGCAACACCACATGGACACTCAGCCGCGATACACAGGGTTTTGATTTCCCGGGCGTCAATTATTATGACGGCCAGGGCTTCATGATCAATGCGAAGAAGCTTTCGGGAATCAACTCCGCGCTTCAACTATCGGGCGCATCGGTATGTGTTCAGGCCGGCACAACGACCGAGCTTAACCTTGCTGATTACTTCCGTACCAACAAGATGGAATACAATCCTGTTGTGTTCGAAAAGGTTGAAGAGGTTAACGCAGCCTATGATTCCGGTCGTTGCGATGCTTACACGACCGACCAGTCTGGTCTTTATGCCTATCGTCTGGCGCTGACTGCTCCTGATGACCATGTTGTTCTGCCGGAAATCATTTCCAAGGAGCCACTTGGACCGGTTGTCCGTCAGGGCGATCCACAATGGGCCGATATCATTCGCTGGACTCATTACGCCCTGTTGACTGCTGAAGAATTCGGCATCACCCAGGCCAATGTCGAAGAGTTGAAGAATGGCGAAAACCCTGAAGTCAAGCGTATCCTTGGTCAGGAAGCCAATACCAAGCTCGGTACAGACCTCGGTTTGACCAATGATTGGGTTATCAACATCGTCAAGGCAGTTGGCAATTACGGCGAGATTTTCGAAAAGAATCTCGGATCCGGCAGCCCGCTCAAGATTGCCCGCGGCATCAA
Source organism: Hyphomicrobiales bacterium (assembly GCA_900471815.1). Classification (GTDB taxonomy): domain Bacteria; phylum Pseudomonadota; class Alphaproteobacteria; order Rhizobiales; family Rhizobiaceae; genus Phyllobacterium; species Phyllobacterium ifriqiyense. The sequence goes on along the minus strand of UICE01000002.1, from coordinate 138,722 downwards.
TGCTCAGTGGACCAAGGGTGGCTTGCAATACGCGATGCCAATTCGCTAATCGCATATAGCTAATGATGAAATCGGAGAGGGGGCGCTGGCCTCCTCTCAATTTACTATAATAATAAAAATAATAAGAACAAGAACTTAGCAGAAATGAGGGGCCAATGGTATCGCAGGATATTTCGCCTGGCACAGATAGCGGCAAAGTTTCGCTTTTAAACGACCCAAAATTCCGTGGTTATCTTTTTCAGGCTTTAGCACTGCTTATCATCGTTGTGCTGGGGTACTGGATCGTTAACAACACCATCGCCAATCTTCAGCGCGCGCGGCTCGCTACGGGTTTCGGCTTTCTCGATGGCCGCGCTGGTTTTGATATCAGCAGCAGTCCGTATGTCTCCTATTCCAGTGATTCCACTTTTGCCAAGGCGCTTCTGGTCGGCATTCTGAATACGCTGACTGTGGCGATTGCGGGTATCATCACTGCAACCATTATCGGCTTCATTATCGGTATTGGCCGGCTTTCGCATAACTGGCTTATCCGCAAGATTTGTACGGTTTATGTGGAGCTTTTCCGCAATGTTCCGCCGCTTCTGGTTATTTTCTTCTGGTATTCCGGTGTGCTTGCTGTGTTACCCCAGGCACGCCAAAGTATAGCTCTGCCTTTTGGGACATATCTGAATAATCGCGGATTTTATGTTCCGTCATTGATTATGGGTGAGGGTGCCTGGCTGGCGGGTGTCGCTTTCCTGATAGCTGTCGTGGCGACTTTGCTGGTTCGACGCTGGGCCCATAAGCGTCAGATGGCAACAGGTCAGCCGTTTCCGGTTGGTCTGACAGCGATTGCCCTCATTGTCGGTCTGCCGTTGTTGGCGCTGGCCGTCAAAGGCTTTCCCATGACGTTGGACTATCCAATCCTTGGCGCCTTCAATCTGAAAGGTGGCTCGCAGGTCGGACCTGAGTTTATCTCGCTCTATCTGGCTCTGTCGTTCTATACGGCGGCCTTTATCGCCGAAATCGTCCGGGCTGGCATTCGTGGTGTTGGCAAGGGACAGAGTGAAGCTGCCCATGCTCTCGGCTTACGTGCAGGCACGACAACACGGCTTGTTGTTGTGCCACAGGCAATGCGCATCATCACGCCGCCGCTGGCCAGCCAATATCTGAATCTGACCAAGAACTCCTCACTCGCGATTGCAGCCGGTTATCCGGATCTCTTTGCCGTCGGGGGAACGATCCTGAACCAGACGGGCCGCTCGCTTGAAGTGGTCGTTATTTTCATGATCGTTTACTTGAGCCTCAGTATTCTGACGTCGCTGTTCATGAATTGGTACAACGCCAAAATGGCACTGGTGGAGCGCTGATCATGACAGACACCAATATTAGTTTCGTTCGTCAGGAAATGCTGCAGGGTCAAACTCCGCCCTTGGGTGAACGCGGCATTGTGCGATGGGTGCGGGTTAATTTGCTTGCAACGCCGGTCGATGCTGTTCTGACCGTTTTGGCACTTCTCGTTCTGGCATGGTTTTTACCGCCACTGATCAACTGGCTATTTATTCAAGCTGCGTGGGTCGGGCCGAACAGGTCGGTATGTGCGACCGTGGCACAGGGCGGTTTGCAGCCAGATGGCTGGTCCGGCGCATGCTGGGCCTTCGTGAACGCCAAATTCGGCCAGTTCATGTACGGTCCTTACCCCATTGACCAACGTTGGCGGGTCAATCTTGTGGGCATCATGTTCGTTGCCCTCCTGATTCCGCTTCTGATTCCAAAAGCGCCCTACAAGGTACTGAATGCGATCGTCTTCTTTTTCGTATTCCCGATCGTCGCATTCTTCCTGCTGGTTGGTGGCTGGTTCGGCCTTCCCTATGTCGAAACCTCCGTTTGGGGTGGCCTGCTGGTTACGCTGGTTATTTCCTTCGTTGGTATTTCCGTCTCGCTGCCGCTTGGCATAGCACTGGCACTTGGACGGCGCTCGAAAATGCCGGTCATCAAGATGCTGTGCGTCATTTTTATCGAAATGGTGCGTGGTATTCCGCTGGTGACGGTCCTGTTCATGGCCAGCTATATGCTGCCATTGTTCCTGCCGCCGGGCGTTTCGTTCGATAAGTTCCTGCGGGCGCTGATCGGTGTTGCGCTATTCGCTTCGGCCTATATGGCAGAAGTGGTGCGTGGTGGTCTGCAAGCCATCCCGAAAGGGCAATATGAAGGTGCGGATTCGCTTGGACTCGGTTACTGGCAGAAAACTGGCCTCATCATTCTGCCACAGGCGTTGAAACTGGTAATCCCAGGTATCGTCAACACCTTTATCGGTCTGTTCAAGGATACATCGCTTGTTTCGATCATCAGCATGTTCGATTTGCTCGGGACGGTGCGTCAGCACTTCAACGATACAAATTGGTCATCGCCGCAAACCCCCATGTCCGGTCTGGTTTTTGCCGGTTTCGTCTTCTGGATTTTCTGCTTCGGCATGTCGCGCTATTCCATCTTCATGGAAAATCGTCTCGACACTGGCCACAAACGTTAGGAGCATACGTATATGACAACTGAAAACATTATCGACCCGGAAGAAATCCACGTCGACCATTCGCTCCTGCAAGTCTCCACGACAGACGTTGCCGTTGAGATCATCAATATGAACAAATGGTACGGGGATTTTCATGTTCTGAAGGACATCAATCTCAAGGTGATGCGCGGCGAGCGCATCGTCATTGCTGGTCCGTCCGGTTCAGGTAAGTCGACCATGATCCGCTGCATCAACCGTTTGGAAGAGCACCAGAGCGGCAAGATTCTCGTTGACGGTATCGAACTTACCAACGATCTGAAAAAGATCGACGAAGTTCGGCGCGAAGTCGGCATGGTGTTCCAGCATTTCAATCTATTCCCACATTTGACTATCCTGGAAAACTGCACGCTGGCCCCAATCTGGGTACGCAAGATGCCGAAGAAGAAGGCGGACGAAATTGCGATGCACTTTCTTGAGCGCGTCAAAATCCCCGAACAGGCCAATAAATATCCGGGTCAGCTTTCCGGTGGTCAGCAGCAACGCGTGGCCATTGCCCGTTCGCTCTGCATGAATCCACGCATCATGCTGTTTGATGAGCCGACGTCGGCCCTTGATCCGGAAATGATCAAGGAAGTGCTCGACACAATGGTGCAGCTTGCTGAAGAAGGCATGACCATGGTTTGCGTAACCCACGAAATGGGCTTTGCGCGCCAGGTTGCAAATCGCGTTATCTTCATGGATCAGGGCCAGATCGTTGAACAGAACGCTCCTGCCGAGTTCTTTGATAATCCGCAGCACGAACGCACGAAGCTATTCCTCAGCCAGATTCTTCATTGAGATAGTTTTCTGCAATGTTACCAAACGGCGGCCTTATGGCCGCCTGTTTGATACTGCAATCCATTTTTCTTATATTTGGCCTGCAAGCCCTTTTGGGCGCTCATGACCCTCGCTTCGGCGAGGGTTTTTGCATTCAAATCTGGCCATCATATCCATAGAGCCAATCCAGCCCTTCGATAAACTTTTCGGCAGGGCGTTTGCGCATAACCATATTGCGCGCCATGGCGATTGGCCCCTTGGCATGATAGGCGAGCTGGTTCATCGCTCCGCGCCGCACCACTGCTTTGATACGTTTGCTGCGGGTCTTGTCAAACGCGTCTAAAGCCGATGGCCATGCTGCGATATTTTCCCCCAAGGCAGATGCCAGCGCCCATGCATCCTCGATAGCCATGGCCGCTCCCTGCGCTGCATATGGCGTCATCGCGTGGGCAGCATCCCCGATCAGCACCAGGCGATCCTTTATTCGGTAACGGCATTTACGCTGCTCAAACAATGGCCATGAAGTCCAAGGTCTTCCCGCCAGCATGATGTCGCGAATACCGGGATGCCAAAGATTGAATTCCCGGATAAAATTTTGGCTTGGCGTTTCCGGCACAGCCCCAGCGTCCCATCGCCGTCCGCCTTGGCGATCCGGGGCAACAGCAATGAAATTGAACATTTCACCGGAACGTATCGGGTAGGCGACCAGATGAGCGTTTGAACCAACCCAGGCAACAACATTGATGCCCTGAGGCAGCAGGGATGTGAAGCTCTTTGGCAACTGGTCAGCGGCGATGGTCGAACGCCAGGCAATCGTCGATGTATAGCGCGCGCGCTCCATGTCGGACATGGCAGTGCGCATATTCGACCAGACGCCGTCGGCACCTACGAGCAAAGCCCCGCGATGTTCCTCGATACGATCGTGATATTGAACGCGAACGATAATGCCATCTGCGTCAGGCTTGTACTGTGTCACCGCTGATTGCAGCTGGATAGCTATATTGGGCTGGCTTCGCGCCTGTTCCAGCAAGGCATTTTGCAGATCGGCCCGGTGGCAGACAATATAGGGTGAGCCCCATCTCGTGCGGGCCACATGACCAACATCAAGCGAAAGCAACATTTCGCCGCTCGAACCATCTGCAAGACAAATTGCCTGCGGTTCAACCGAGGATGGCGTTAATTGGTCGAGAACACCGAGCTGCTGCAATATCCGCGTGGCATTGGGGGAAAGCTGCACTCCGGCACCGGCTTCGGCCAGCGTCGCGCTTTTCTCAAATATCTGAACTGAAAAACCTTTGGCACTCAAGGCAAGCGCCAGCGTCAATCCGGCAATGCCAGCGCCGGCGATAATAATCTGGTCAGGATTGGGATCGCGCCTGTTTCGTTCGGTCTTTAAATCGATGAGCGATGCGTTCAAGCGGCCCTGTCCACATAGGTGCAACCCGCTGGGACGGTCTCATCGGCATGCAGCGAAGCGTCATAGCGGTAAAGCGTGGAGCAATAGGGGCAAACTTTTTCATTGTCATCGCCCAGATCGAGAAACACATGCGGATGGTCGAAAGGCGGGTTGGCACCCACGCACATGAATTCCTTCACGCCGATGGCAATGGTCGCATGTCCTGCGCTGTTCTGGAAATGAGGGATGCTGTGGCCAGCCATTTTTCGCTCCTGAATCGTCTCGTCAAATACGCATGTTTGGCATTTGACTTCTCTTTCGCTTCGGTTTGTATCATCCTGATTACGATTTCAAGACGATTGCTATCAAACTGTCAAAAGACTTGTCTATGGTGCGCTCTTAAGTCCGCATTTTGCGGGAAATTTTTTTAGCTGGAGAATATTGATGAACGACCAATCGCCCACCATTCCGCAGCCTGTTGAGAATGTCTCTCTGCCGGATCTGCACACCAGCGTTGATCGCTTCGTCAACCGCGAATTCTCCTGGCTGCAATTTAATCGCCGCGTGCTTGAAGAAGCGCAAAATACCCACCAGCCCTTGCTTGAGCGCCTGCGCTTTCTGTCTATTTCGGCTGCCAATCTGGATGAGTTCTTCATGGTGCGCATTGCCGGTCTGGCCGGGCAGGTGCGCGAAAACGTCTCCAGTCGCAGTGATGATGGACGCACGCCGCAGGAACAGCTGGAATTCGTTCTCGAGGAAGTCGGCAAACTTCAAGCCGCCCAGCAGCTGCGTCTGAGTGCCTTGCGCGAGGAATTGATCAGGGAGAATATCGAAATTGTTCGGCCTGATCGTTTGACCAAAGCTGAGCAGGAATGGCTGGAGGATCATTTTCTCGAAACCATCTATCCTGTGCTAACACCCTTGGCCATTGATCCGGCGCATCCTTTTCCATTTATCCCAAATCTGGGCTTCACCATTGCCATGCTGCTGAACCGCAGCACGGATAACCGCCCAATGACGGCGCTCCTGCGCCTGCCGCAGGCGCTCAAGCGCTTTATCCAGATACCGGATGATAGCGGTCGCTACCGCTTCTTATCTCTTGAAGATGCGATCAGCCTTTTCACTGGGCGGCTTTTCCCTGGCTATGAGGTCAAGGGTGCCGGCACGTTCCGCATCATCCGTGACAGCGATATTGAAGTCGAGGAAGAGGCGGAAGATCTGGTTCGCCTGTTCGAAAGCGCCCTGAAGCGCCGTCGCCGCGGTCAGGTGATCCGCATCGAATTTGATGATGAAATGCCTGAATCCCTGCGCAGCTTTGTGGCTACGGAGCTGGGTGTGCCAGATAATCGCATCAGCGTGCTTGGCGGTCTGCTTGCGCTCAATATGATTTCGGAAATTGTCAGCATCGCGCGCCCGGACCTGAAGTTTGTTCCTTACAATCCGCGTTTTCCTGAACGTGTGCGGGAACATGGTGGCGACTGCTTCGCAGCGATTCGCGAGAAAGACATCATCGTCCATCACCCTTACGAATCCTTCGATGTCGTGGTGCAATTTCTGCGTCAGGCCGCTGCCGATCCGGATGTCGTTGCAATCAAGCAGACACTTTACCGTACTTCAAATGATAGCCCGATCGTGCGTGCGCTGATTGATGCCGCAGATGCCGGTAAGTCCGTTACTGCCTTGATCGAACTTAAGGCGCGTTTCGATGAAGAGGCCAATATTCGCTGGGCCCGCGATCTGGAGCGCGCTGGCGTACAGGTCGTTTTCGGCTTTATCGAGTTGAAAACCCATGCGAAAATGTCGCTGGTCGTGCGCCGCGAAGAAAACAAGTTGCGCAGCTATGTGCATCTGGGCACCGGCAATTATCACCCCATCACCGCAAAGATTTATACGGATCTGTCGTTCTTCACATGCGAGCCTTCAATTGGCCGCGACGTGGCGCAAATCTTCAACTACATCACAGGCTATACGCCGCCTTCCGGCGAAATGCAGCTTGCCGTTTCCCCGATCACGCTGCGTCCTCGCATTCTTCAGCATATTGCCGAGGAAATCGCCCATGCGAAAGCTGGCCGTCCTGCCGCAATCTGGATGAAAATGAATTCGCTGGTCGATGCGAAGATTATCGATGCGCTTTATGAAGCCAGCAGTGCCGGTGTGGAAATTGATCTCGTCGTGCGTGGCATTTGCTGCCTGCGTCCGCAGGTGCCGGGGCTTTCGGAGAATATTCGCGCAAAGTCCATCGTGGGCCGCTTCCTTGAACACAGCCGTATTTTCTGTTTTGGCAATGGCAAGCCGCTCCCATCGGAAAACGCTCTGGTCTATTTCGGGTCAGCCGATATGATGACCCGTAATCTTGACCGCCGTGTTGAAACTTTGGTGCCCATCACCAATCCAACTGTGCATCAACAGGTTCTTTCACAGATTATGCTGGCAAACCTTCTCGACAACCAGCAGAGTTATGAGCTACTTGCAGATGGAACCTCGCGGCGGATCGCTCCCGCCGATGGGGAGGATGCTTTTAATGCGCAGGAATATTTCATGACCAATCCTAGCCTTTCAGGCCGTGGCAAGTCGCTGAAATCTTCTGCGCCTCGATTGATTGCCCATCGCAAGCGGAAAGCGGCGAAAGAAAAATGAATTTAATTGCGACTTTCTCTGGTGACTGCCGATATACCGGTTTGGGAACCCAGACTTTATGATATCGGCAGCACAGGGACGTGTGCAGGGACGCCGACCGGCCGCTGTCATCGACATCGGCTCGAATTCCGTGCGTCTTGTGGTTTACGAAGGTGTCACGCGCTCGCCCACGGTTCTTTTCAATGAAAAGATATTGTGTGGTCTTGGCAAGGGACTGGTCAAAACCAAAAAGCTGAATGCCAAAGCCGTGCAGAGCGCCTTGCGCGCGCTCCGCCGGTTTCGCGCGCTTGCCGAGCAGGCTGGTGCCGTGTCGCTGGATGTGCTTGCCACTGCCGCCGCTCGTGAGGCAGAAAATGGCTCGCAATTTATCCGCGAAGCGGAAGCCATCCTTGAAGAGCCGATCAAGGTTCTGTCGGGCCGGGAAGAAGCTTATTATTCGGCGCTTGGCATCATTTCAGGTTTTCACGATCCTGACGGCATTGCGGGCGATCTTGGCGGCGGCAGTTTGGAACTCGTCGACGTCAAAGGCCGTAAGATCGGTGATGGCATAACCTTGCCCCTTGGCGGTCTGCGCCTGCAGGATATGTCTGAAGGCGATTTGACCGAAGCGCTGAGCATCGCTCAAAAAACCCTGGGCACAGCCAAGCTTCTTGCTAATGGCAAGGGCAGGGCCTTTTACGCGGTTGGAGGAACGTGGCGAAACCTTGCCAAGCTGCATATGAGTGCGGAACATTATCCGCTCCACGTCATGCATCATTATGAAATTCCGTTCGAAGAAGCCCAGCGCTTCCTCAAGCGCGTTGCTGTCGGTGATGTGGACAATATGCGCGGCATTGAGGATGTCTCAAAAAACCGCCGGGCGCTCTTGTCCTACGGCGCCATTGCATTGCTTGAAACAATCAAGATCATGAAGCCGTCGAAAGTAGTCTTTTCGGCACTTGGCGTGCGTGAGGGCTTTCTCTATTCGCTCTTGCCCGAGAGCGAGCAGTTGAATGACCCGCTCATTTCTGCCGCCGAGGAACTGGCGACACTGCGTGCACGTTCGCCTGCCTATGCGCGTGAACTTGCCGACTGGAGCGGCGATGCTTTCGCGGCGCTGGGTTATAAAGAGACTGATGATGAGAAGCGCTACCGGCGCGCGGCCTGCCTGATTGCAGATATAAGCTGGCGGGCGCATCCCGATTATCGCGGCAGCCAGGCGCTGAACATGATCTCCAATGCCGCTTTTGTCGGCATTGATCATCCTGGCCGCGCCTATATAGCGCTTGCCAATTTCTTCCGTCATGAAGGGGTTGCCAATAGCGTACCGGACCCGGAGCTTGCGGCGATTGCCAGCCCGCGACTTTTGGAGTTCTCGCGTCTTCTGGCCGCCATCATGCGGATTACCTATCCATTTTCGGCTTCCATGTCCGGCGTCGTGCCGTATCTTTCGTGGAAAAACACCTCTGATGGCATCAGCCTTGTGGTGGATAAATCGAAAGCTGATCTCATCGGCGATGTCACCGAAGGACGCTTGCAACAATTGGCAAAGCTCATCGGCAAGCCGCTTAAAATGGAAGTTGGTAAGTAATCTTGTTCAACGCGCCGCCTCTACCGGCGAAGCGTCGCTTTTCATAGCGAAATGCGCCAAAGCGAGCGAACTGATACCAGCGATAAAGAATCCTGCCGCCAGATACATTGTCATACCATCATAGAAGCTCCCTATAGCGATGGCGAACAGGGTGGCAATAAGGCTCGATCCGGATGCGATCAAAGATGCGCCCAAGCCAGCAACCTGTCCCAGAGAGCGCATAGCCATGGCATTGAGGTTTCCGAACAATATGCCGATGGTAAAGAAGGCTGAAAAGGTGAAGACCATCAGGACCACCAGAGGCAAGTGCCCACGCCAGAGCACGGATGCAATCAACATCAGAAGACCGATTATTGCCAATCCCATAAAGGCTGCACGCGTCATGGCATCCGTTCCAAACCGCTGTACGAGCTTGGCATTGAGAAATGATGCAAGTCCAATTCCTGCGGCCAGCACCGCAAAATAAAAGGGAAATGTTTCCTTGATCTCATAAGCGTCGAAAAACAAATCGGCTGCCGTGCTGAGGTAAAGCAGCTGTGATCCGAACACCATCCCGGTCGCGACGATCAGCAGCGTCACACGGCGTTTTGCCAAAATGCGCCTGCCATTCCGTATCAAGAGTTTCGGCCGGAAGGATATGCGTTTGTCGACCGGCAGTGTTTCCGGTTGCCGAATCACCAGCCAAAGACCCAGGATCATCGCCATAGCGAGGTAAATGCCGAAAATGGCACGCCATCCAGCCATAAAAATCACTGCCTGCGCCATAGCTGGAGCCAGCATCGGCACCATAATGAAGAGGGTGAACATCAAGGACATTACGCGAGCCATTGCGTCGCCCTCAAACTGGTCACGGATCATGGCGCGTGTAGCTATCTTGGGGCCGGATACGCCGACGCCCTGAAGAATCCGACCAAGAATCACTACTTCCAGCGATCCGGCCAGCATCGCAATAATGGTTCCAACTGCATAAATGCCAAGGCCAAGCACAAGCGCTTTCTTGCGTCCCATGGCATCGGATAGGGGCCCTAGTAGCAGCTCGCCGACGGCCATGCCGAAAATGAAGAGCGATATGATGTGCTGTGTGGATAGCGGCGGCCCGCCAACAACGTCTTCTCCGATTTGGCGCAACCCTGGCAACAGCGCGTCAATGCTAATGGATGTCAGCGAGGTCAGAAAAGCATAAAGAGCGATGCGCTCGCGGAAACTGATCGAAGAAGTCATGGATTGTTTGCACCGAGAGGAAGAGACCTCGACCTCTATCAGTTTTCTTGCAGAACTCCCTCAAATTTGTTGCGATCGGTAATTTTTGCTTTGGGAATTTGCTCTGGTCATGGCCTTGGCGGGCATGCCTATAGTTGATCACTCAATTCTGCGACAAGCCGATATGATCACACGCATGTGAGCGGAGTTGAGTTGCCGTACCGCTTCATGCTCGTCAAAGTCGCCGCATGAAAACCTATCCGGTTAATCGCCGCAGCTTCATCTTGGCCACCCTTGCCGGTGGAGCGGGCGCTTTGGCCCCTTCGTTCTCTTTTGCACAGGTTCCAGGCAAAGCTGTGGCTTTGGATAGTGTTGCAACGAGCCAGATCATTGAACAGGCTTCGTCTTTTCCAGCACTCCAGACGATGATCGTATATGCCGGCGGGCAGACCCAGATTGAGCACCGTTTCCATGGTCCCGCCATAGATCGTCCCGTCAATGTCAAATCGGTTTCCAAGACAATCATTGCGACCTTGGCTGGCATAGCCATTGAGCGCAAAGTTTTTTCCGGATTGGACGAGCTTGTCGCGCCAATCCTGTCGAATAAGCTGCCGCAGGATCGTGATCCTCGGCTGGCGCGAATAACGCTCGGCAATCTGCTTTCCATGCAGGCGGGGCTTGATCGTACATCCGGCCCCAATTATGGCCGCTGGGTCGAGAGCTCCGATTGGGTTCGTTATGCGCTCGCTCGAGATTTCGTCGATGAGCCGGGCGGGCGCATGCTTTACTCAACCGGCAATTCGCATCTCATATCCGCAATGCTCACCCGCAAGACGGGTCGAACGACATTGCAGATTGCGCGCGATTGGCTGGGCGAACCGCTGGACATCACTATTCCACCTTGGCCACGTGATCCGCAGGGCATTTATTTCGGCGGCAATGACATGGAATTGTCGCCGCGGGCCATGCTCGCCTTTGGCAAAATGTTTCTTGAGGGCGGAAAGAGCGGCGGCAAGCAAATCGTGCCAGCTGCCTGGATCGAAGAATCGTGGAAGCCTCGAACCAGCTCGCCATTTACTGGCGATAGCTATGGTCTGGGCTGGTTCATCTCTTATATGCCGGATAGCAAGCCGTTCTATTATGCCTGGGGCTATGGCGGCCAGATGATCTATGTCGTGCCCCATGCATCCGTGGTAGCGGTGATGACCTCAAACACCGCAGCTCCTTCCGGTCGCTCCGGCTATGTGCGCCAACTGCACGATCTTTTGGCCACCCGAATTGTCCCGGCAGCAGAAGCTGCCATAGGTTGATCAGACGGGCACAGTCTTCTTGCGCGATGGAAATGTCATGGCGGCAACGCCTATGACAACGAATACAAGTCCGATCCATGCGGTCGAGGCCAAAGTTTCACCAAGGAAAATAACGCCGATTCCTACACCAATCGGAACGCGCAGATAGGCCTGCGATGTCGTACTCACCGAGCCAAGTGTGTGGATAAGCCGGAAATAGATAACAAAGGCGAGGGCGGTCGAAAACACCGAGAGACCGAGCAGTGCCAGCAGCGAGTCAGCCGATGGCGCAATGGTCCATGGCTGATCCACAATCAAGCTGACGGGGATAAGTATCACCGCGCCGCAAACCATTGAACCAGCGGCTGGCATCATCGGGTCAAGCCCCTTGAAGCCCCGTCCGAATATGGCAGCGGCGGCATAGGAGATTGTTGCAGCCACAATTGCCAGTTGCGCTATCAGTTCCTTGCCGACCCCCTGAAAGGCTTCCATTCCGATAATCAGGCTGATCCCGATGACACCGGCAATTGTTCCCAAAAGCTTGCGCATCGTCACCGCTTCATGCCGCGTAATCAGCACCGTCAGCAGAAAGGCGAAAATTGGCGTGGTCGAATTGAGGATAGTCGCCAGTCCGGCATTTACCGTCTGCTCGGCCCAGGCAATCAGGGTAAAGGGGATAACACTGTTGATACAGGCTTGAATGAAAAAGCGCTTCCAGATCGCCGGGTCCTTAGGCAGCGAAAGTCCACGCATTTTAATGATCGCCACCAACAGCCCTCCGGCTATCAATGTGCGTGCAGCAATAAAGGTGATCGGCGGGATGGTTTCAACACCAATTCTGATGAAGGTGTAGGAGGCACCCCATAAAGTTGCGAGTACAGCAAGGAGCGCAACCTCTTTGGCGAGAGCGGGCGTTGTAGTGGAGGAAGCAGTCATAGTTTAAACCTTCGCGGCATGGATCATAGCAATGATCAATGTCCTGAATTCTCAGCCCGATGCTTCGATGATGGCCGAATTATCGAAACTCAATAGGGTTAATTGGCCGAATTGAGTAATTTGCAGGAAAACAGCCGGGTCTTCACAGAAAAACCGGCTGTTTTGACTGAATTTTTGTAACTATGGGCTGCAAAATGAGTGCAGTCAGTTGCAACCCTCATTCACTGGGAAGAACCAGCGCCCGAATTTTCTTGTTTTCGAATTTCAGGCAAAGCTCGCCATTGATCAGTTGAAGCGCCTTTTCTCCAAAGACTTCGCGACGCCATCCCTGCAATGCCGGAATGTCATCAACATCACCTTCCGAAGCGATCCTGTCGATTTCATCGGAGGTAGCCACCACCTTTGCGGCAACGCCATGCTCTTCGGTAACAAGCCGAAGAAGCACCTTCAAAAGCTCCGAAGCTGCTCCAGCGCCTTCCGGGGAAGCGCTTTGTTTCGGCAAGCGGGGCATCTCATCCTTCGGCAGGTCGAGTGCCAGATTGACAGCGTTGAGCAAGCCTGTTGCCATGCTGGAGCGTTCCCAACCCTTTGGAATCGTTCGCAAGCGTGACATTGCTTCCGCATCGCGCGGCTGCTGTTGTGCGATCTCGTAAATCGCGTCATCCTTGATGACACGCCCGCGGGGCACATTGCGTTCACGCGCTTCGCGTTCGCGCCATGCTGCCACACTGCGTAGGACGGCAAGTTCCACCGGCTTACGCAGGCGCATCTTCAGCCGCTTCCAGGCATCGTCCGGATGCATGTCATAGGTTTCGCGCGCGGTGAGAATTTTCATCTCGTCCAGAACCCATTCGGTGCGGCCCTCGGCTTCAAGGCTTTCCTTCAAATGGAGGTAAATATCGCGCAGATGTGTCACGTCCGCCAAAGCATAGTCGAGTTGCTTTTCGGAAAGAGGACGCCTGCGCCAATCGGTAAATCGTGAAGATTTGTCGATTTGTGCCCCAACCACCTTTTGCACCAATTGGTCATAAGCGATGGCATCGCCAAAGCCGCAAACCATCGCCGCAACCTGTGTATCGAACACCGGGTGCGGGATCAGATTGCCAAGGTGGAAGATGATTTCAATGTCCTGGCGGGCCGCATGAAACACTTTCACGATTTTTTCGTCGGCCATCAGCTTAAAAAACGCTGCAAGATCAAGGCCAGGGGCCAGCGCGTCCACAATCGCCGTATGATCGGGCGATGCCAATTGGATAACGCAAAGCTCCGGCCAGAACGTGGTCTCGCGGATGAATTCCGTGTCGACAGTCACGAAGTCTGATTGGGAAAGGGCGGCAACAGCCTGTTCAAGCTGATCTGTGGTTGTAATCATGGTCATGATTTTTCTATAGCGAATGAGAATGGGTTTGTCTCGGTTCTTGACAAATCAGCTCCAAAATGCGCTTGTCCGCCCAAATTCTTTGGCGTGTCGAGGGCTTATCCTCGGTCTTTTCGCCATATTTAATCAGAGGCACATATCATGCACCGTTACCGCAGCCATACCTGCGCCGCCTTGCGTAAATCGGACGTTGGTTCGACAGTTCGTCTTTCAGGTTGGGTCCACCGCGTCCGCGACCATGGCGGAATTCTCTTTATTGATATCCGCGACCATTATGGCCTGACGCAAATCGTCGCCAATCCCGATTCGCCAGCTTTCAAGCTTGCCGAAACCGTACGGGGCGAATGGGTTATCCGCGTTGACGGTGAGGTGAAGGCACGTACCGAAGATACGGTAAACGCCAACATGCCGACCGGCGAGATCGAAGTTTTCGCGCGTGAGATCGAAGTTCTCTCGGCTGCGAAGGAACTACCTTTGCCGGTGTTTGGCGAATTGGATTATCCGGAAGATATCCGCCTGAAGTACCGCTTCCTCGATCTGCGCCGCGATACACTGCACAAGAACATCATGCAGCGCACGAAGATCATCGCTGCGATGCGCCGCCGTATGAGTGAGATCAACTTCACGGAATTCTCGACGCCAATTCTGACAGCTTCTTCGCCGGAAGGCGCGCGCGACTTTCTCGTGCCAAGCCGTATTCATCCCGGCAAGTTTTATGCTCTGCCGCAAGCGCCGCAGCAATATAAGCAGTTGATCATGATGTCCGGTTTCGACCGATACTTCCAGATCGCACCCTGCTTCCGCGATGAAGATCCGCGCGCGGATCGTTTACCGGGCGAGTTTTATCAGCTCGACGTTGAAATGAGTTTTGTTGAACAGAATGACGTTCTGACTACCATGGAACCGGTTCTGCGCGGCGTTTTCGAAGAATTTGCTGAAGGCAAGCGCGTTACCAAGGAATTTCCGCGCATCGCTTATGATGATGCCATGCGCAAATATGGTTCCGATAAGCCGGACTTGCGTAACCCTATCGAAATGCAGGCAGTGACCGAGCATTTCGCCGGTTCAGGCTTCAAAGTCTTTGCAAACATGATCGCCAATGACCCAAAGGTCGAGGTATGGGCGATTCCTGCCAAGACCGGCGGCTCACGTGCATTCTGTGACCGCATGAACTCTTGGGCGCAAAGCGAAGGCCAACCGGGCCTTGGCTATATTTTCTGGCGTAAGGAAGGCGAAAGCCTTGAAGGTGCAGGCCCGCTCGCCAAGAATATTGGACCGGAACGCACGGAAGCCTTGCGTGTGCAGCTTGGTCTTGATGATGGCGATGCAGCCTTCTTCGTTGCCGGCGATCCTAAGAAGTTCGTATCCTTTGCAGGCGCTGCGCGTACGCGCGCTGGTGAAGAGCTGAACCTTGTTGACCGCGATCAGTTTGCGCTTTGCTGGATTGTCGATTTCCCCTTCTTCGAATGGCTTGAAGATGAAAAGAAGATCGACTTTGCCCATAACCCATTCTCAATGCCGCAGGGCGGCATGGATGCGCTCGAAAATCAGGATCCTCTGACGATCAAGGCATTCCAGTATGATATGGTTTGCAACGGTTTCGAAATTGCCTCGGGCGGTATTCGTAACCATCTGCCGGATACAATGGTCAAAGCATTTGAAGCTGTCGGTCATTCACGCGAAACCGTGGAAGAACGCTTCGGTGGTCTTTATCGTGCATTCCAGTATGGCGCACCGCCCCATGGCGGCATGGCAGCTGGTGTTGACCGCATCGTCATGCTGCTGGTCGGTGCGAAGAACTTGCGTGAAATCACCATGTTCCCGATGAACCAGCAGGCGTATGATTTGCTGATGAACGCTCCATCGGATGTTTCGCAGGCGCAATTGCGCGACCTGAATATCCGTCTTAACCCGGTGAAGAAGGAAGTTTAGAGACCTTCTCTAACCGACTCTGGACAAACAAAAATCCCGGCATCGCTGCCGGGATTTTTTCGTTTTATCGCCAGGATTACTGGTTCGCAATAACCGTAACACCGAGTGTCTTGAGCAGAGACTTTGGATCGGCCATGCCGCCCGCTGCAATGATTGCGAATGGAACTGACTTTGGCGGAGCTGCCTTGATCTCGAGGGTCTTTGGATCGTCGAGATATTCGCCGACTGCCGTGCCGAGTGTCTGGGCGAATTCTGCATCGCCCAATTGTGCCGCAGCCATTGGCACGATTGCCTTTGCCTGATTGATCAGGTCTTCGCGCTTGGCATTCTGCTGCTTGGCAACATAGTCGAGCGCCTTGTACGTGACTGAGTCGTCCTCAAAGCGGATCGAAGCGCCGGTAAAGCTCAACTGCTGCATAAGGCCGAGCATCGCCATGCCTTGTGCGTCGTCAGGCTTGCCTTCCATATTCTTGGTGGCTTCCTGCAGACCCTTGATGAAGTCCAGCGTGTAACCGGAAATGTCGAGCTTAACGCCGAGTGTACCAGCATCATCGGTGATGAAATCCATCTTTTCGATGTTCAACCGGCCATCTGCAACATTCCACGTGCCGTTCATATCGATTTTCCCGGTCAGTGTCTCATAACCAAGAGCGGTCAATGCTTCCTTGGTCTTTGGATCTTCGACTTCTGACAGATCGGCTTTGAAGCTTTCAACATTTGTCGTGAAAGCTACAGGTGACGTTTCAGTCAGCGGGGAAATCGTTGCGGTAAGCGCGTCGGCAACGAAAACATCCTTGCCTTTAGCATTAAAGGCGACGTGCTTTATTTCCGCTTTTTCATACTGCAAAAACTTTGCCAATGGCTCAGTTGCGCCTTCCGCCGGAAGGGTGATCCCTTCAAACGCTATGCCTTCCAGCTTAATTGTTCCCTTGTCTTCGCCTTCAGGAGAAAAGCTGACATCGGGGACCGTCAACGATCCGACCTTGAAGCCACCACCGGAAACGTCGCTCACATCGGAAAGCGTGACGTCACCGGCATTGAACGTTTCTTTAATGCCTGTTGTTGAAACCTTGGCATCCTTCAACACGACTGTCGTGCCGTTTGTTTCAACATTGCTGTATTCAAGGACACCGCCCTGTTCGGTATAAACAGCCTTCAGGCGCGCAGCGACAGCGTTTCCGTCGATGGCATAGGCTGAACCGGCAAATACGACAACGAGAGCAGAGGTTGCAGCCAGCAGACGCAAGCCGGACTTCACAGGGTTTGGACGCATAATTTGTTCCTTGTTGAGATCAATGATCATACCTATTGCATGAGGCGCGGCAAAACTGTGACAGCCATCAACCAAGCGGCAATATTTACGATTCGGGCGCTAGAAAGTCAGATTTGCCGTTCGAAGGCAAGCTTTGTTCAGCAGAACGGTGATTATGGGGCTATCAGCCTGTGATCTGGGCGAATCATTGCTTGCCCGCGAATCCTTGTCTTGATAGTCCATTCACATGGGAAAAAGCCTGATTCCGCCAGACAATGGCGATGATAATGTCGAACCGGTTGATCTGAAGGCAGCGCTGGAAGAGCGCTATCTTGCCTATGCTCTGTCAACGATCATGCATCGTGCCTTGCCGGATGTGCGGGACGGGCTAAAACCCGTTCATCGCCGCATCATGCATGCCATGCGTTTGCTGCGCCTGTCGCCTGATCAATCCTATGCCAAATGCGCCCGAATCGTCGGCGAGGTCATGGGTAAATTTCATCCCCATGGCGACCAGTCGATCTATGACGCGCTCGTTCGCTTGAGCCAGGATTTTGCCGTACGCTATCCCGTGGTCGACGGGCAGGGGAATTTCGGCAATATTGACGGCGATAACCCGGCAGCGATGCGTTATACCGAAGCGCGCATGACCGACGTTGCCATGCTGCTGCTAGAGGGCATTACCGAAGATGCCGTCGATTTCCGCGCGACCTATAATGAGGAAGACGAAGAACCAATCGTTCTTCCCGGAGCCTTTCCAAACCTGCTTGCCAATGGTTCGTCGGGCATTGCGGTCGGCATGGCCACCTCGATTCCACCGCACAACGTATCGGAACTCTGCGCTGCGGCACTGCATCTGATCAAGCATCCTGACGCGACGGTGGAAGAGCTCATGACTTCCCCGGAGGAATGGGCGGCCATCGAAGCTTTGGCGAAGGACGACCCTAAAGCCCTGCTTACCTGCAAGGTGCGTGGTCCCGATTTCCCGACGGGCGGCATTCTTGTCGAAAGTTGGGAAGCAATTGTTGAAGCCTATAAAACCGGCCGTGGCGGTTTTCGTCTGCGTGCCCGCTGGGAAACGGAAGATCAGGGCCGAGGCACGTGGAACATCGTCATTGGCCAAATCCCTTATCAGGTTCAAAAGTCACGGCTCATTGAAAAGATCGCGGAACTCCTGATCGCCAAGAAGCTGCCATTGCTGGATGACGTACGCGATGAGTCGACTGAAGATGTCCGCCTTGTGCTTGAGCCCAAGAGCCGAAGCGTCAATCCGGACATTCTCATGGAGTCGCTGTTTAAGCTGAGCGAACTTGAAACGCGCTTTCCGCTCAATATGAATGTTCTGTCGCAAGGCAAGGTGCCGAACGTTCTTTCCCTGCGTGAGGTGCTTAAGCAGTGGCTTGAACATCGCAAGGAAGTGCTTATTCGCCGCTCGCGCCATCGTCTTGGTGAAATAGAGCGGCGTCTTGAAATTCTGGGCGGCATGCTCATCGCCTATCTGAATATTGATGAAGTTATCCGCATCATCCGCGAGGAGGATGAACCGAAGCAGGAGATGATCCGCCGCTTCGAACTCACCGATAATCAGGCGGAAGCTATCTTGAATATGCGCCTGCGCTCCTTGCGCAAGCTTGAAGAGTTTGAAATCCGCAAAGAATTTGACGGATTGAGCGCCGAAAAGAAGCAGATCGAGGAATTGCTGGGATCAGAGCCAAAACAATGGCAGACGATTTCGTGGCAGATCGCTGAAATGCAAAAGAAGTATGGACCGGAGACCTTGGTTGGCAAGCGTCGCACAACCTTCGCCAATGCGCCGACACATGACCTGACCGACATTCATCACGCCATGATCGAGCGCGAGCCGGTGACGGTCGTCGTGTCGGAAAAGGGCTGGCTGCGCGCCATGAAGGGGCATCTGGCAGACTTTGCTACTTTGACCTTCAAGGAAGGCGACAAGCTGAAGCTGGCATTCCACGCTGAAACAACAGACCGCATCCTCGTTCTGACTACCGGCGGCAAGTTCTACACCATCGGTGCAAACAGCCTTCCCGGTGGGCGTGGTCATGGCGAGCCGATCCGCATCATCGTCGATATGGAGAACGACCAGGATATTGTCACCGCTTTCGTGCACAATCCCGAGCGTAAGCTGTTCCTGTCATCGCATGTCGGCAATGGCTTTATCGTTCCTGAAGCAGATGTCATTGCCAATACGCGCAAGGGCAAGCAGGTAATGAACGTCAAGTCTCCGGACGAAGCGCGCCATTGCGTGCCGGTCATCGGCGATAGCGTTGCCATTGTTGGTGAAAACCGCAAGCTGCTTGTCTTCCCGCTGGCCGATGTACCAGAGCTCGGTCGCGGCAAGGGCGTGCGTCTGCAACGCTACAAGGATGGTGGCGTTTCCGATATCCGCATCTTCACAATGGAGCAGGGATTGACGTGGCAGGACGCTTCCGGCCGCAGCTTCACGCGTGGAAAACTGGAGCTTTTGGAATGGGTCGGCCCGCGCGCCACGGCCGGCCGCATGGTTCCAAAGGGTTTCCCGCGCTCGGGCAAGTTCTCGTAAGTCGGGCCCTAGATCGGATGGCGAATTGCCGTCGTCCGGGCTCGCCTGCGCGAGTGGACCATTTGCCAGAGCGAATGGCCGATTAAAGCAGAAATGATGATGATACCACCCAAAAGGGTGGCGTCGGTTGGGCGTTCGGAAAATACCAGCCAGACCCAGATGGGCGTCAGCACTGTTTCAAGCAGATAAAACATCGCGACTTCCGGTCCTGAAAGAAAGCGCGGGCCGGTTGCGAGGCAGATGAAGGCGATTGTGGTGACCACCGCGCCGTTGAAGATGATCCAGCCAGGAACGGCGACGTTGAATCCATTTTGCGATACCATGAATGCAGCAACGGCTATAGGCACTGCGGTGCCCATCATTGCAGCAAAGCTCATATCCTTGCCGGACGCGCGCGTGACCGTGATGGCCGATGCGAGAATGAACGTCGATAACAGTCCCATCAAATCGCCGAAGACATGACCTGCCGATAAGCCTTCATACACGATGATTCCGACGCCGATCAGCATCAGGAACATGGCAATGAAAGTGATCGCCTTGGGCCGTTCTTTCAGAAATACCCAAGACAAAAGCGCAGCGAATACGGTGTTGAACGCCAAAATGAAAACAAGATTGGCTGTTTTCGTATTATAAACAGCAGTCATGAAGGCGATTGAAGCCAAGCCATACAGCGCTGCAACCAGATACCCGATCTTGCCCGGAAGGACTTTTCGGCGCTTTCCGGTGACGAGATTCCAAACGGCCCAAATGATGAGCGCGCACATGAAGGTTGTCGAGCTGCGCAGCAGCAGCGTCGACCATGTTTCCCCTTGGCCAAGGCGCAACAAAGGAATGTCTGCCGAAAGCACCAGACCTCCGATGCCGGTGATGAGCAAACCTTTGCGATGGTCGAGGTGAAGCTGGGACATGCGGCAGATTTCCGGGGGGATTCATTTGAATTATGCCGCGTTGTCTAGCGGTAGAACAGGCTGCCGTCCAGCGTACCCATCAGGGCGCGCGGCGCTCCCAGCCTTTCATGCCCAGATGTTCCTGCGGCTGGTAGCGGATTTTATATTGCATCTTGCGCGAGCCCTCGACCCAATATCCAAGATACACATGCGGCAGGCCTGCGGCAGCTGCGCGCTGAATATGGTCGAGGATCATAAAGGTGCCAAGAGAGCGGCTTGCATGGTCCGGATTGAAGAATGAATAAACCATGGAAAGCCCGTCACCCATGATATCGGTCAATGCCACGGCAATCAGTTCACCTTCGCCCTTTTGCGTAATGAAGCTATCGGGGCCGCGCCGGCGATATTCGATGATCTGGGTGGGCACGTGGGTGTCTTCCACCATCATGGCATAATCGAGGACGGTCATTTCCGACATGCCGCCTTTATTGTGGCGCGCATTGAGATAATGCCTGAACAGTGAATATTGTTCGGTCGATGGTTCGGCGTGATGAATATTGCCGATCAGGTCACGATTGCGATTCCATACACGTCGCATGGATTTATCCTGCGTGAACTCACCGGCGAGAATGCGCACGGAAACACATGCCCGGCAATTCTCGCAGGCTGGCCGGTAAGCGATGTTTTGCGAGCGCCGAAAGCCACCTTGAGTCAGCAGATCATTCAGCTCACTGGCTCGCCCGCCCACAAGGTGGGTAAATACCTTGCGTTCAAGCTGTCCCTCAAGATAAGGGCATGGCGAGGGGGCTGTCAGAAAAAACTGCGGTGATTGATGCGGTTGATGGGTCATCCAAGTTCCTGGCACGCTCTGTAACAACTATAGAATCGTATGACCGCCTAAAACGTCAATTCAATTATATTGCATTGCAGAGTGAATGTCGCGTGTGTCGTATCAGTGCACGGGTCTTTCGGGGCAGCGTGACCCACTCCATGAATGGATGGGCGGATCGAAACGGCCATTGGTTGAACCACCCCACGCCGCTTTGAAACTTTGATAATCGCTGCTGAAATGTAAAGAGACGAGGCCCGTGCCATCCTTGTCCGTCCAAATCAGCGTGCGGTCTGTCGGGCTGGTTTGGTCTTTTTCGATGACATTGCCATCGGTGCGTCCGGCCAACCCATCTATTTTATACGTCCCGGTAATTCGCCCGTCACGGTCCACGCTCAGATTGGTTTGGATATCCTGGTAATCGCCATAGGAAATAACTTCGCCGCAGAATTTTCCCGCAGGCGAAGCCGCATAGCTCACGCCGCCTGACAAAACGAGCAGGGCAGCTGCTACAGCAACGGATTTGTGTCTGTTCATCATTTCAATGCCGAAGAAGAAAGGCTCCCGGACGGGAGCCTTCAATGTTTAATTATATGCCCTGACGACAACCGTTCCGAGCAGAAGGTCATGCAATGTACGTTTGCGGTCAAGGAAGAAGGTTGCGAGCAGAATAAATGGGGTCAACACGACATTGAGGCCCCAGAAGAGCACAGTATGAACGATTGCGAGCAGTCCGTCCACTTTCCCGCCATCCAGGCGTTCAAGCTTCAGCCCCATCATCTGCATACCTTTGGTAGCCTGACGCGGTCCGCCAAGGGTGCCGTAAATATAAATCAGGGCAACAGCTGGAAACATTATGCCGTAAAGCATCCAACCAAGGCCCAGCGTCGCGATCCCCAGAATGAAAACGAGGATAGCTACCGGAATGCAAAGCAGAAACACGATCGCATAGTCGATCAGGAAGGCAAATATGCGGCTGGTGCGCACGCCCTGATACAAGCGCCAATCGTCGAAACGATCAGTAATTATTTCGCCATCAAGGGTTTTCGCGTTCATTTTGTTTCCTGTTTTCAAGTGATAGCCAAATGGCCATTACCCTGAAATTGGGAATTCAGGCAGATAAATTCAAGCGCCAGCCTTCAATCGTTCTGCAACAATGGGTGCGAAGTAGGTGAGAATGCCATCGCAGCCAGCGCGTTTGAAAGCCAGCAGCGTTTCCATCATCACCCGTTCTTCGTCGATCCAGCCATTGGCGCCGGCGGCTTTGATCATCGTGTACTCACCCGAAACCTGATAAGCGAAGGTCGGCACAGAAAATGTGTCCTTCAACCGGCGGATAATATCAAGATAGGGCAGGCCGGGCTTTACCATGAGCGAATCTGCGCCCTCGGCGAGATCCTGCTCTGCCTCGCGCACCGCTTCATCGGTGTTGGCAGGGTCGATATAATAGGTTTTCTTGTCGCCCTTCAGCCGACCGGACGTGCCGATTGCTTCGCGGTAGGGGCCATAAAACGCCGAAGCGAATTTGGTGGCATAGGCCATGATCGCGACATCTTGAAAGCCATTTTGATCCAAGGCATCACGAATGGCACCAATGCGGCCATCCATCATATCCGATGGCGCAATAATATCGGCGCCTGCAGCAGCTTGCAGCACTGCACCTTGCGTAATTTGAGCAACAGTCTCGTCATTGATGATGATACCGTCGCGCAAAATACCATCATGGCCATGGCTGGTGAACGGGTCGAGCGCAACATCGGTAATCATGCCAATTTCAGGCACGGCATCTTTGATCGCGCGCGTAGCCCGGTTGATCAAATTGTCAGGGTCAAGAATCCCTGAACCCGTATCGTCGCGCAGATCAGCGGCAATATTGGCAAATGTAGCTATGGCAGGAATGCCAAGCTTGGCGGCCCGTTCTGCTTCACGCACAGCCATATCCACTGAAAAACGCTGTACGCCCGGCATGGCGGCAATGTCTTCTCGTCGGTTCTCACCTTCGCAAAGGAATATCGGCCAGATCAGATCATTGACTGTCAGCTGGTTTTCCTGAACCAGACGACGCGACCAGTCGGCCTTGCGCATGCGGCGCAAACGGCGGCTCTGGGTAATTTCATCAACGGTTCTTGGCGCGTGCCTTTGAAATGCGGGATGTTTGTTCATGTTTTCTGCCTGCTGTTTGGAATAGTTTTAACAGGATCGCCACAATAGCATAACCCCAAAATTGCGGCTCGTTCTTGGACCAAATGCCCAAGCTGCCAGCTCTACCTTTGTCCTGAACCACGTCATCCATTGACGCGCCCCGCCGGAGTTTCCTACCTTCGCTTGCAAATAACGGAGAAATGCATGGAAATCGATTTTGGCGGGATGGGTGAAATCGCATTTGAGCGGCGCGGCAAAGCTGGTCTGGTTCGCCTGACGCGGCCAAAAGCGCTTAACGCGCTGACGCGAATTATGGTCAGTGCATTGCATCGTGCGCTGATTGCCTGGTCTACCGACGAGGCGGTCCATTGCATTATCGTTGAAGGCGAGGGACGGGCCTTTTGCGCTGGCGGCGATATTCTCGCCGTTTATCATGCTGGCCGTTCCGGTGCCCCGCTCTATGATTTCTTTGCCGACGAGTATCGACTCAACGCCTATATAAGACATTATCCCAAGCCTTATATCTCGCTGATTGATGGCATTGTCATGGGCGGCGGTGTTGGCATTTCGGTGCATGGCTCGCATAGGGTCGTCACGGAAAACGTCACTTTTGCCATGCCCGAAGTTGGCATCGGCTTTTTCCCGGATGTCGGCGGCAGTGCTTTCCTGCCGCATCTGCCGGAGCATTTCGGCACTTATCTCGCTTTGACCGGCAATAGAATCAAGCAGGGCGACTGCCTGCAAAGCGGTATTGCTACCCATGCGATCAAGGCGGAAGACAAGGAAAAACTCAAACGCAGCCTGATCCGGTCGGGTGATCCCGAAAAGGCGTTAAAGGGCAAGACGATCAATCCTGACTTTGAAACACCCGAAGCAATGCGCGACATGATAAGCGTTCTCTTTGACTCGCCAACATTAAGTGGTTGTCTCATCCGTCTTGCTGCCGCAGGGGTGAACGGCAGCGAAGAAGCGCAAAAACTTCTTGATCTGATCAAGACTCGCTCGCCCACAAGTCTGCATGTCAGTTTCCGTCAGATAGAAGAGGGCCGCGAACTTGATATGGACCAGTGCATGCAGATGGAATACCGCATTCTTTGCCGTATGCTTGAAAATCACGACTTTTATGAAGGTGTAAGGGCACTTCTTGTGGACAAGGATAATTCGCCCGTGTGGAGTCCCGCAAAAATCGAAGATATAACGCCTGAAATGGTCGATGCCTATTTTGCATCATTGGGCGAGCGGGAATTACAACTGACATGAATGACAAGCCCACCCATTTGCCTTTCGACCCGACTATGGCCCAAACAGGCTTTGTCTGGTTACTGCGGCTTGTAGCGATCTACTCACTTGTCGCCGGGGTAGGCTACTGGGCGCAGATCAGTGGCTATTATGAAGGGCTGCTCTGGCGCTTCGACCTCATGCCATGGCAATGGAAAGTCGCCTCCGTTTCGCTGGCAATGCTTTATCCCGTTGCTTCAACCGGTCTTTGGATGATGGTGTCCTGGGGGCCGGTTATCTGGTTTGTCGCCGCACTCGGCGAAACGCTGATGTTTACAGTATTCTCGGAGTTCTTCTTTTACAGGCCCCAAATTGCTATTATTCATGGCTGCGTTGCACTGCTTTACATCGTCTTCCGGATAGTGCTGTTTTTGCAGAAACGTCAGCAGGCCATGCCAATCCGCTAATTCTCAAAATATGCTGGCGGTAAGTCTTCATTAAGGTAGAAATTGATTCTGTGATGGTAAGATACTGTTAAGTCTATGTTTTAAGTCGAATTTTATGCGTATTCGATAGTGTCTGCTCAACGGTGAGAAAAATACACCGAAACAACAGTGAGGCAGGTATTATGAACAGCATACAGAGAAAGTCTGGCGCAAGCTCGCATTCTACAGTAAATGACACAGCATTGCGTACATTATATCTTGAAGCACTTCAGTTGGTCGAGCGGTTACATCGCCGGTTGCTTGATGTAGTCAAGGATGAATTCGATCGTAATGGCCGCAGTGACATCAACGCCATTCAGGCATTGCTGCTTTTCAACATCGGCAATGCGGAACTGACAGCCGGAGAACTTCGCAGTCGCGGCTATTATCTGGGATCGAACGTTTCCTACAATCTCAAGAAACTGGTCGAACTCGGCTTTATCTCCCACGAACGCTCACGCACAGACCGTCGTTCGGTTCGCGTCAGCCTCACGGAGAAGGGTTCTGAAGTGGCCGAACTGGTTGCGGGCCTCTATGAACGCCACGTTGCATCGATCGAGCATGTTGGAGGCATAAAGGCTGAAGAATTCCAGTCCATGAACAAGGCACTTCAGCGTCTTGACCGCTTCTGGAACGACAGCATCGCCTACCGCATGTAATTTTGGGGTAGCTGCAATAACAAAAGCCCGGCTTTGCGCGCAGCAAAGGCGGGCTTTGTCTTGAACAACCAAAAGCGTGGCTGTCATGAAAAGGCGGATTCAAGTATCAAAACTAGAGTCCAATATTTGCGAATGTTAAGGTGTTAGGGCGAATTGAAACTGTCACCATTACCTGTGCGAATGATTGGTCTGAGTCATTGGGAAAGTCGAGCAAGCGATCTGTTTCGACACTAATTCTGCTGAGTAAACTATCGTCTTCTAGAAGGCAGAAGAACGGGTCTTCATACCTATCTGGTGAGAGTTCTGCGTAGCCATCGTTAGCTTTTGGCAGAGTTAAGGCATCAATCAGCGTTTTCAATCTGTTATCGACGTCACCTGACCAAATACTGGCTCCGGGTTGATCAATCCGCAGGAGCAACACATCAATCCCGCTAATTAAATCAAGTCTCTGTGTTACAAGTGGAACAAACCGCCACGGCGAAATTTGAAATTCGGTTGCCAAATTTTCAATGTGATATGACTTAGGCGAACTTGAAGCGGTTTGATTTTCGGAAGCAGTCGGTTTGTTTCCCAAACTTTTCGCAACTGGAGATTAAAAGCCTTGCGAATGTCGTGTTTAAGCCTCCAGTGTTTGGCCTTAACCTTGGTACCTGGCATTGGGTCTTTTTGTGTAGCTCTGAGTGGGCCACGATAATTCAGCCGAAATTGCATTTTCTAACTTGCTCCACTACGCAAAATTAATCGAAATACACCATACTGTTTTGCATTCTTCTTGAAGTAATTCTCTCAAAATCCCAATCAACACTTATTCTGCAGCAACAGTTAAGTCGCGTAAGGCGACACCAGCTTCAGTCATTAATCCGCCATAATGGAATGCAACTGCACGATCCTATACTCAAGTCAGTGCAGCATCATTATCGCCTCAATGGGCGCATATCGCGTAATCATCACAATCGCGCTATACTTCGCGGAAAGTTGATGTTTGTTAACGATGTTCCTGATATTTTTGGAAACCATATCTGCTCGCGCGCATTGCTGTGAGCAGCTTGACTGCGAAGCTTCCAACAGGTTGGACAAGAACATGAAAAAATTTGGATCGTCAGCGCTGGACCGCCGCGCATTTTTGACCGGTGTCGCAACAGCAGGCATGGCGGCCGTTGCTTCGTCTGCCTTTGCGCAACAATCCGATATTGGTGACATTCTCTCCGCTCCAAAACGCGGCAACTGGGATGATCAGTTTGATGCGCGCTCGACAAGCCGCGGCAAGGTTGCAAGTTTCCAGCCTATCGCCAGTCCTGAAACAGTGTCCTTCATCGAGAATGCTATCAACACCTATAGCCAGATTGTCGGCAATGGTGGTTGGCCGACCGTCCCCGGCAATGTGAAAATGCAGCTCGGCGTGGTCGATCCCGCCGTTTCGGTCATGCGCAAGCGCCTGATCATCGCGGGTGATCTTTCGCAGAGCGCCGGCGTTTCCAATTCTTTTGATACGTATGTCGATGCGGCGGTCAAGCGCTTCCAGTCGCGCCATGGTCTGCCCGCCGACGGCGTCATGGGCCAATATTCATTGGCAGCAATGAACGTTACGGCTGACGTTCGTCTCGGCCAGTTGCAGACAAATCTGGAGCGCGTTCGTAAGCTTGCTTCTGAGGATCAAGGCGCTCGTTATGTCATGGTCAATATTCCTGCCGCGCAGATTGAAGCAGTTGAAGCGGGCAGGGTTGCCCAGCGTCACACGGCCATTGTCGGCAAGATTGATCGCCAGACACCCATCCTCGACTCCAGGATTCACGAGGTCATCCTTAATCCATATTGGACAGCGCCGAAGTCGATTATCCAGAAGGATATCATTCCGCTGATGCGTAAGGACCCAACCTATCTGGAGAAGAACAAAATTCGCCTGTTTGACGAACGCACCCGCGAGGAAGTTTCGCCGGAGAGTGTTGACTGGTCAACCGACGATGCTGTCAAGCTGATGTTCCGTCAGGATCCAGGCAAGATTAACGCCATGTCCTCGACCAAGATCAACTTCGCAAATCCCTATGCGGTCTATATGCATGACACGCCCTCGCAGGGCCTGTTTAACAAGCTGATGCGTTTCGACTCGTCAGGTTGTGTCCGCATTCAGAACGTACGCGATCTCAATGTCTGGCTGCTGCGTGACACCCCGGGCTGGGATCGCCAGACAATGGAGGCGACAATTGCCTCCCGCGTCAACACACCGATTGCCGTGACTAACCCTGTTCCCGTGCATTTCGTCTATGTGTCGGCATGGTCCACGGGTGACGGCGTTGTTCACCTGCGTGACGATATTTACGAGATGGATGGTCAGAAAGCCCTGTCGATCGGCACCAACACCTAATTCTGTCTGACTGAGAATTGAAAAAGACCGCTAGTAGCGGTCTTTTTTATGATGGCGGTTTCAAACCATTGGTTTTCGTCCATCGGCCATTGGCCTCTGCCATTTAAGTATGATAATGCGCGGCAACTACCCACGAATATCCAAATGGCAAATGAGGGTTCAGGCACCATGTCGAATGCAGATACATTTTTCAACGCATCGCTCGAAGATATCGATCCGGAAATTTTCAGCTCGATCCGCAAAGAGCTGGGCCGTCAGCGCCATGAAATCGAATTGATTGCATCGGAAAATATCGTGTCGCGCGCTGTTCTTGAAGCGCAGGGTTCGATCATGACCAACAAATATGCCGAAGGCTACCCGGGCAAGCGCTATTATGGCGGCTGCCAGTTCGTTGATATTGCTGAAGAACTTGCTATCGAACGCGCCAAGAAACTGTTTGGATGCAATTTTGCCAATGTGCAGCCTAATTCCGGCAGCCAGATGAACCAGGCCGTGTTTCTGGCCCTGTTGCAGCCCGGCGACACATTTATGGGCCTCGATCTGAATTCCGGCGGTCACTTAACCCACGGTTCTCCGGTCAACATGTCCGGAAAATGGTTCAAGGTCGTTTCCTATGGCGTTCGTCAGGACGATCATTTGCTGGATATGGATGCCATTGAAAAGCAGGCACAGGAAACCAAGCCGAAGCTGATCCTCGCTGGTGGTACTGCCTATTCCCGCATTTGGGATTGGGAGCGGTTCCGCAAGATTGCCGATAGCGTCGGCGCCTATCTGATGGTTGATATGGCTCATATTGCCGGTCTGGTCGCTGCCGGTGTTCACCCTACGCCGATACCGCATGCCCATGTTGTTACCACCACCACGCATAAATCACTGCGCGGCCCTCGCGGCGGCATGATCCTCACCAATGACGAGGATATTGCGAAGAAGATGAATTCAGCCGTATTCCCCGGTTTGCAGGGGGGCCCCTTGATGCACGTCATCGCTGCAAAGGCAGTTGCCTTCGGCGAGGCGCTCAAGCCTGAATTCAAGGTCTATGCACAAAACGTAGCTGACAATGCCAAGACATTGGCCGCGACATTGAAAAAGAACGGCCTCGACATCGTTTCCGGCGGTACAGACAACCATCTTATGCTCGTCGATCTGCGTCCAAAGAATGCAACCGGCAAGCGGGCGGAACAGGCACTTGGCCGCGCAAACATCACCTGCAACAAGAACGGCATTCCTTTCGATCCGGAAAAGCCATTTGTCACGTCCGGTGTCCGTCTTGGAACGCCAGCAGGCACTACGCGCGGATTTGGCGCAGCAGAGTTCACCGAAATCGGTAATCTCATCTCGGAAGTGCTTGATGGCTTGAAGGTCGCCAATTCCGATGAGGGCAATGCGGCTGTGGAAAAGGCAGTTCAGCAGAAGGTTATTACCCTGACTGACCGCTTCCCTATGTATTCCTATCTGGGCCAATAAGCCTGTTTTGCCTTGGCGATACGCACTTCATTGACAGTGCGTTTCGCCGAGGCGCTTTAATCTCGCTTCGAAAAACACTATCTTCGCGGTGATTTCAGAATCATCTTCGGAAAGTTCCTCGATGCGTTGTCCATATTGCCAGTCTGAAGATACTCAAGTGAAAGATTCCCGTCCTGCGGAGGATGGGGCTGTCATTCGCAGGCGACGTATTTGCACGGTGTGTGGTGGAAGGTTCACGACCTTCGAACGCGTGCAGTTGCGCGATCTTTCCGTCATCAAGAAAAGCGGCCGCCGCGTTCCATTCGACCGGGATAAGCTTATGCGTTCCGTCGAAGTCGCCTTGCGCAAGCGTGAGGTGGATCAGGAACGGGTTGAGCGGGCTGTCTCGGGCATTGTACGCCAGTTGGAAAGCTCGGGTGAACCGGAAGTAAGCTCCGACGAGATTGGCCGTCTTGTCATGGACGCGCTCAAAGGCATTGATGACATTGCCTATATCCGCTTTGCCTCGGTTTATCGCAATTTCAGCGAAGCCAAGGACTTCCATGACGTCATCGATGAAATTACCGCGAGCGATATCGCAACTGGCCCGATTGAGGACGATTGATCCCCATGGCAGCAACTGCACTTGATCGCCGCTATATGGCTGCGGCTATTCGTTTTTCGCGCCGCCATCATGGACTGACCGGCACCAATCCTTCTGTCGCCACGCTTATCGTCAAGGACAATGTGATTGTCGGGCGCGGTGTCACGGCAATTGGCGGACGTCCCCATGCGGAAACGCAGGCCTTGCTTGAAGCAGGCGAACATTCACGCGGCGCAACAGCTTACGTCACGCTTGAACCTTGCGCTCATCACGGCAAAACGCCGCCCTGTGCCAATGCGCTGGTCACTGCGGGCATAACCCGCGTTGTATCGGCCGCGAATGATCCTGACGATCGGGTGGCCGGCAAAGGCTACGCTATTTTGCGGGATGCGGGCATTGAGGTAGTAACGGGTGTGCTTGCCGAAGAAGCAGCTGATGAACTGGCCGGATACTTGATTCGATCTTCCAGGAAACGCCCGGAAGCGACTCTAAAACTTGGGCTTTCTACCGATGGATTCATCGGGAGGAAAGGTGAGGGTCAAATAGCGATAAGTGGTCCCATTTCGAGAGCACAGGCGCATGTCATGCGTGCCGAGACTGACGCCATCCTGGTTGGCATCGGAACTGTGCTCGCGGATAACCCGCAGCTGACCTGCCGCTTGGCTGGGCTGGAACATCGCTCGCCGATCAGGATTGTCCTCGATAGCCATCTGCGGATTCCGATGGACAGCGAGTTGGTTAAAACAGCTGCAACTGTACCGGTGTGGATTGCCGCCAGAGCAGATGCGGACCCTGCCAAACGGCAAGCGCTCATTGCAGCAGGATGCAAAATTCTAGCAACTGAAACCGATTGCGGAACAACAGCTCTCCCGGAATTGATGGATGATCTTGCCGCGCAAGGCATTTCGACATTGATCGTCGAGGGCGGGGCAGTGGTGGCTGCCTCGTTCCTCGAAGAAAAACTGGTTGACCGCATCGTGCTGTTTGAAGGTCCCGTGGAGCTTGGTGAGGGTGGGGTTGCAGCCCCCGACCTGCGCTCCCATATGGCTCATGAATTCAAGCTGTTGTACGAATCCCGCTTCGGCGACGACCGCTACAGCGAGTATGTAAGACCGCTTTAAGGAGCCGCGAATGTTCACGGGAATTGTTACCGATATTGGCAAGGTCGGACAGATCAAGCCACTTAATGAAGGTGTATTGCTGCGTATTGAAACCAATTACGATCCCGAGACGATCGAGATCGGCGCATCCATTTCCTGTTCGGGTGTTTGCCTGACCGTAACAACATTGCCGGAAAAAGGCTCCAATGCCCGCTGGTTTGAGGTTGAAGCGTGGGAAGAAGCGCTACGCCTGACCAGCATTGCCGATTGGAAGACTGGCACGCGTATCAATCTGGAGCGCTCGCTAAAGCTTGGCGATGAAATGGGTGGTCATCTCGTTTCAGGCCATGTAGATGCCATGGCTGACCTGATCAAGCGTGAAGAGGAGGGCGACGCCGTTCGCTTTACCTTGCGTGTCCCGGAACACCTTGCACGCTTCATTGCACCAAAAGGTTCCGTGGCGCTCGACGGCACGTCGCTGACAGTCAACGCGGTGAATGGCAATGAGTTTGACGTTCTCCTCATCCGTCACTCACTGGAAGTTACCACCTGGGGCGACCGTAAGGTCGGAGACAGAATTAATATCGAGATTGATCAGATGGCTCGATATGCTGCCCGACTTGCAGAATATCCTAAATCAGCCTAAAGCATCGAACCGAAAAGTGGAATCCGGTTTTCGGATCATCCGATGCGACAAACAAAAGCCAGATCGCCACTTTGCGCCCGTAAGGGCGTATAGCGATCTGGGACGACACAATCGGCCTTAGCCGATCAAAATTCCTGGAGCGAGCATGTCCAAAAACAAGGCGCGTGCGCCACATCTACTGATTGTGGAAGCACGTTTCTATGAAGAACTGTCCGATGCATTGCTGAACGGCGCCAAGCTTGCGCTGGATGAAGCCAATGCGACCTATGATGTTGTGACTGTTCCAGGCGCGCTTGAAGTGCCCGCCGTCATTTCTTTTGCCCTTGATGGTGCCGAAGATGGCGGCAAGAAATATGATGGCTTCGTGGCACTCGGCACCGTTATCCGCGGCGAGACTTACCATTTTGATATCGTCGCCAATGAATCATGCCGGGCCCTGATGGATCTGGCTGTGGCTGAAAGCATCGCCATTGGCAATGGAATCCTGACTGTTGAAAACGAGGAACAGGCTTGGGTTCGCGCGCGCCGCGAAGACAAGGATAAGGGTGGCTTTGCCGCCCGCGCAGCGCTGACAATGATTGCCCTCAAGGATAAGCTCGGAGCCTGAACCATGGTCAACTCTAACGATGGACAGACCCCGGCGGTAAAGACCGCAAACAAGCGTGGCGTTGCGCGGCTTGCAGCTGTACAGGCGCTTTATCAGATGGATGTAGCTGGAACCGGCGTGCTGGAAGTCGTTGCTGAATATGAGGCGCATCGGCTTGGCAAGGAAGTAGACGGAAAGCAATATCTGGATGCTGACCCGCAATGGTTCAGAGGTATTGTATCCGGCGTTGTGGCCGATCAAACAATACTTGATCCCATGATCAGGCAGGCATTGACCGAAGACTGGCCGCTATCGCGACTTGATTCCACATTGCGCGCTATTTTGCGTGCCGGAATTTGGGAACTTCGCGGCAAGGCCGATGTGCCAACTGCCGTTATCGTTTCGGAATATGTTGACATCGCCAAGGCATTCTATTCGGAAGATGAGCCGAAGCTGGTCAATGCCGTTCTGGATCGCCTCGCTTTTGAGCTTCGGGGTGAGAGCAAGGGCGTCAAAGGCCCGAAACGCTGACTACTTCATATCGCGGCGATGCTGATGCTTTGCCGGATATCTCCAGTCATATAAAAAGACAGCACCTGCGAGCAACAGGCCAGCCGCAGGCATAATCATAAATGAGATCATTTGTAAGGTTGTCACTGTTTCATCCTCTTCAGGAAGCGGCTTGCTATGTAAGGCAATAGCAGTCAGAAAACTAACGGCGCTCATAAAAGAAATAAATAATGTCGGGCCGGTTTGCCCGTTGAGGCTGGTTATCAGGGGTGCCAATCCTCCTACAGCCAATATCGCGACACCCACACTATTCAGGAATGTAGCAAATAGTTTGATCCGTTCATTGTAGATCACGCTAATGGATACCCTTCCTAGCCATTTCCCCACATAGATTGCCGCGCCATTTCCCTGCCAGCAATCCCTACTTTGGTCTATCGTTTTGATCCGGATACGAAAGACCTTGACGTTTTCGCATTTGCTTCGTTACTCCTTACACATGCGGTCGCGTTTCTGCCGGCCTGGCAGCTGCGTGTGCCGTACTGAACCTGACCCGGGGAGGGGTTTTCCGGTCAAATCTGAGGGAGTGGCATGACAATACTGTTTTTGGTCATTGCCTGCGGTCTGCTGTCCATCGTCTATGCGGTTCTAGCTACCAAATCGGTGCTTGCTGCGGACCAGGGCAATGCGCGCATGCAAGAAATCGCCGGTGCAATTCGAGAAGGCGCAC
Source organism: Hyphomicrobiales bacterium (assembly GCA_900471815.1). Taxonomy (GTDB): domain Bacteria; phylum Pseudomonadota; class Alphaproteobacteria; order Rhizobiales; family Rhizobiaceae; genus Phyllobacterium; species Phyllobacterium ifriqiyense. Next base: position 105,067 of record UICE01000002.1, on the reverse strand, counting down.
AGGCATATCTCACACGTCAATATACCACGATCGCCATTGTCGGCGTGGTCGTATTCATAGCGGTCTGGTTCCTGCTTACAGGTACAGCCGCTATCGGCTTCCTCATTGGAGCGGTGCTCTCGGGTCTGGCAGGTTTCATAGGCATGCACGTCTCGGTTCGCGCGAATGTGCGAACGGCACAGGCGGCTTCGCGCAGCCTGGCAGCAGGGCTTGAGATCGCGTTCAAATCCGGTGCTATCACCGGCATGCTGGTTGCGGGCCTCGCTCTGCTTGGCGTTGCAGTCTATTATTGGGTGCTCACCGGGCTTCTCGGCTATTCTCCGGCAGACCGCACAGTCATCGATGCACTGGTATCGCTGGGCTTCGGGGCTTCGCTCATCTCTATCTTTGCGCGTCTCGGCGGCGGTATTTTCACCAAGGGTGCGGATGTCGGCGGCGATCTTGTTGGCAAGGTTGAAGCCGGTATTCCCGAAGACGATCCACGCAACCCGGCAACCATCGCCGATAATGTTGGCGATAATGTCGGCGATTGCGCTGGTATGGCCGCTGACCTGTTTGAAACCTATGCGGTAACGATTGTTGCGACAATGGTTCTCGGTGCGATCTTCTTTGCAGCAACGCCAGTATTGAGCAGTGTCATGCTCTACCCGCTGGCGATCTGTGGAGCCTGTATCCTCACTTCAATTGCGGGTACTTTCTTCGTCAAGCTTGGAGCCAATAATTCCATCATGGGCGCCTTGTATAAGGGGCTGATCGTGACAGGTCTTCTGTCGATTGTCGGTCTTGCATTGGCGACGTGGGCAACTATCGGTTGGGGTGAGGTTGGTACGGTAGATGGCCAGAGCATTACAGGGCTCAATCTGTTCTATTGCGGAATTCTTGGTCTGGTCGTCACGGCGCTGATCGTCGTGATTACCGAATATTACACCGGGACCAACAAACGCCCCGTCAATTCAATCGCTCAGGCTTCGGTCACGGGTCACGGAACGAACGTGATCCAGGGTCTTGCCGTATCGCTTGAATCGACTGCTCTGCCGGCATTGGTTATTGTTGGCGGTATCATCTGGACCTACCAGCTGGCCGGTTTGTTTGGGACGGGTATTGCGGTCACTGCCATGCTCGGCATTGCTGGCATGATCGTTGCGCTGGATGCATTTGGTCCTGTCACCGACAATGCCGGTGGTATCGCCGAAATGGCCGGACTTGACCCGGAGGTTCGCAAATCCACTGATGCGCTGGATGCGGTCGGCAATACAACGAAGGCTGTCACCAAGGGCTATGCCATTGGCTCGGCAGGTCTGGGTGCGCTTGTCCTCTTCGCTGCCTACTCCAATGATTTGAAGTTCTTCATTGCTGAGGCCGATAAGGCTGGATCAACTGCTTTCTCTTACTTCAAGGGAATCGGCGCAGTATCGTTCGAGCTGTCCAATCCCTATGTGGTGGCCGGCCTGATCTTCGGTGGTCTTATCCCTTACCTCTTCGGTGGTATTGCGATGACGGCCGTGGGGCGTGCAGCGGGTTCTGTTGTCGAAGAGGTTCGTCGCCAGTTCCGCGAAAAGCCCGGCATCATGGCAGGCACTGAGCGGCCGGATTACGCCCGCGCGGTGGATATCCTCACGCGTGCTGCCATCAAGGAAATGGTGATCCCGTCACTCCTGCCGGTTCTTGCGCCGCTCGTCGTTTATTTCGGCGTGCTGCTCATTTCCGGTTCGAAGGCTTCAGCTTTTGCTGCGCTCGGCGCTTCTCTTCTCGGTGTGATCATCAATGGCATCTTCGTGGCCATCTCGATGACTTCCGGTGGTGGCGCTTGGGATAATGCGAAAAAGTCCTTCGAGGACGGTTTTGTCGATAAGGACGGTGTCCGGCACCTCAAGGGCTCCGATGCCCACAAGGCATCTGTCACGGGTGATACCGTCGGTGATCCTTACAAGGATACTGCCGGTCCAGCCGTCAACCCGGCAATCAAGATCACCAATATCGTGGCTTTGCTTTTGCTTGCGGTGCTCGCACACGGCTAGCTTTGATTTGAAACGCTCCAAATCTTGATAATAAAAAACCCGCGAAACATGCTGTTTCGCGGGTTTTTGTTTGCTTGAAATTCTATTGACCGGTTGGTCCGCCACCGCCAAGGGATGGCGGAGCCTTGCCTACGCCTTGCAGTAGCTGGCCGAGGAAGGTCAGGTCTTTACCGCCTGTCGGTGTGGTTCTGCTGATGAAGTCAAAAACCTTGCCATCCTGCAGGCCGTAATTGGCGATGCTGGAAACCTTGCTATCCTTGTCAAAGTAGACAGCAAGGATGCGCCGGTCCGTAACCTTGGGCTGCATGAAAGCCACGCTGCGGTGCCGCTTCTGTGAAATATAGTAGAATACTTCATTGTCGAAGGTCGCGGTTGTCGACGGGCTGCCGAGCGAGAGAATGACTTGTTCGCGGCTTGATCCGACAGGAACGAACTCAAGCGTCTTCTCGTCGAGGACATAGCCTTGGCTCAATGTTTCCGAAGGATTGAGGCTTGCGGTATTGCAACCGGCAAGTCCTGTAGCCAAAACGAAAGTTCCCGCGAGAAAATATCCGCGTGAACTATGGGTCTTGAAAATCCGCTGCAGCAACGACATCTCCATTTCAAAGTGGGCGCAAGTCTTTCGCTGCCCGCAGAACTTCGGTAAACCACCTTGAAGTCCGATGCAACACGCGACTCGTGTTGTGTCCCCGGTTCAAGCGAAAGCCCAATTAATGATTCTCAGTTTATTCAGCCGCAAGGCCAAGGCAAATGAGGCGATAACGATTGCCATCTACGAAACAATCGTGGCGGCGGCGCGGCAGCCCTATTTTTATTCGGACATTGGCGTGCCCGATTCACCCTTAGGCCGCTATGAAATGCTGTCTCTGCACATTTTCCTGTTTATCCGGCGCATCAAGGGCAGGAATGACGCGTTGAAATCAATCGGGCAGGAAGTCACCGATGAGTTCTTCCGCGATGTTGATCATTCGTTGAGAGAACTCGGAATTGGCGATTCCGGTGTGCCAAAACGCATGAAGAAACTTGCGCGAATGTTTTATGGCCGTGTCGAGTCTTATGATAGGGCGCTCGAAAACAACAATCAGACCGAGCTGGCAACTGCCCTGGCGCGCAATATACGTCCAGATAGTGTTGATTGGATTGGCGGCGGCGTGGCGCTGGCAAATTACGTGGAACAGGTGGTATTACTGCTGGAAACGCAGCCAGACGACGTTTTGGCGAGTGGAAAAGTTATATTTCCCGATGCCGCGACCACACTGCCCGGACAGAGAGATTAAGGAGACCTCAATGGCTAGAAAAATGGATGGGGCTTTGAGTTTTCCGGTTCAGGTCAAGCGATTGCCGCAAAAGGGCCTGACAATTAAAATCGAAGCGGAGAGCAAAGAGCGCGATGCGTTGCGCGATTTTCACGAACTCGAGGATGTAAAATCCTTCAAGGCAGATTTGCAGATCGTTCCTTGGAAGAAGGACGGTATCCGTATTCGCGGCAGGGTTAAAGCCGATATTGTTCAATCCTGCGTGGTTACCCTTGAGCCTATCGACGCAAAAATCGATGCGGAGATTGATAGCCTTTTCGTTCCGCAGGACTCGCGCCTGGCTCGCCTGCCGCTCGATGAGAATGGTGAGTTGATAATCAGCGCCGATGGTCCGGACATACCGGAGACATTTTCTGGCGATAGTCTGGATGCTGGAGCTATCGCCGAGGAGTTTTTCGAGTTGGCAATCGACCCTTACCCACGTAAGCCCGAGGCGGAAGCCGCCCCGCCAGTGGAGGTAACGTTTGGCACGGAAGGAACCGAGGAAAAGCCCATCAATCCATTTGCTGGCTTGAAAGACTGGAAACAAAAAACTTGATTGGCATATCCGTGACGATTTTGTTCGCCCGCGGGCAAATTCAATGAAGGTGTGAGGGGAAACTTGACGATTATTGTCGCCAGCAAGCCGGTTGCGATTAGAATCCGGTTGTGTCTGCGAGCAAAATGGCTATTTTCGCCGAGTCTTTTCAAAAAACATTAAGAACTGAACAGGACAGGACAATCAAGAGTGATTAGAATTTCTATTGACGCCATGGGCGGCGATTTCGGTCCTGAGATCGTAGTTCCCGGCATGGCGACGGCGCTGGAGCGCCACCCCGATATCCACTTTGTGATTTTCGGGCGCGAAGAAGAAGTTCAGCCGCTCTTGGCAAAGCATCAAGCCTTGTCCAAAGCGTCCACGTTTCATCATTGCGATGTCTCGGTACGGATGGATGAAAAACCCAGTCAGGCCTTACGCAATGGCCGCTGGAAGTCATCCATGTGGCGTTCGATTGAAGCGGTCAAGACGGGCGAGTCGGATGTTTGCGTTTCAGCAGGCAACACCGGTGCTCTGATGGCCATGTCAAAATTTTGCCTGCGTACCATGGCAAGTGTTGAAAGGCCGGCGATTGCAGGCATTTGGCCAACACTTCGCGGCGAAAGCATTGTTCTGGACATTGGTGCAACCATTGGTGCTGATGCCCAGCAGCTTGTTGATTATGCCGTCATGGGATCTGCCATGGCGCGCGCGCTGTTCGAGATCAAGCGCCCGACGATTGGTCTTTTGAATGTTGGCGTTGAGGAGATCAAAGGCCAGGACGATGTGAAGGATGCAGCACGCATCCTGCGTGAGATACCCTTGCCAAGCCTGGAATATTACGGCTTCGTTGAAGGCGATGATATTGGCAAGGGCACCGTTGATGTCGTTGTGACTGAAGGTTTCACCGGTAATATCGCGTTGAAAGCTGCGGAAGGCACGGCAAAACAGTTTGCCCAATATCTTCGCGAAGCCATGAGCCGCACGCTGATGGCAAAGATCGGTTATATTTTCGCCAAGGGCGCGTTTGACCGCCTGCGGGAGAAGCTCGACCCGCGCAAGACCAATGGCGGCGTGTTTCTCGGGTTGAACGGAATTGTTATCAAGAGCCATGGCGGCACGGATGCTCTCGGCTTTGCTGCTGCCATAGACGTAGGTTACGACATGGCCAAGAATGGGTTGCTGGATAAAATTGCTGCCGATCTGAGCCACTTTCACAAGAGCCCGGTCGGTGTTGCCTTCAAAGGTGAGGGTGATGCCGAGGCGGACGTTGAAATAGACCAACAGGAAATTAAATGATCCGCTCCGTTGTCAAAGGGATAGGGTCGGCAAAGCCGGCTCGTCTGGTAAAAAATGCTGATCTTGAAGGCGTTGTCGAAACCACTGATGAATGGATCGTACAGCGTACAGGCATCCGTCAGCGATATATTGCAGGCGAGGGCGAGACAACTGTAACGCTGGGCGAAGCAGCGGCTCGTGCTGCGCTCGACAATGCGGGAATGACGCCCGACGATATTGATCTCATCATTCTGGCAACATCCACGCCGGACAATACGTTTCCAGCCTCCGCTGTCGACATTCAGGCCCGTCTTGGCATGACCCATGGGTTTGCCTTTGACATGCAGGCAGTATGCTCCGGCTTTGTCTATGCTGTTACAACAGCCGATCTCTATATTCGCGGTGGCATGGCCAAGCGTGTTCTGGTGATAGGCGCTGAAACATTTTCGCGCATCCTGGATTGGAATGACCGCACCACCTGCGTGCTCTTTGGGGATGGCGCTGGTGCTCTGATTCTTGAGGCCAATGAAGGACGCGGCTTGACCTCTGACCGTGGCATACTGACAGCCAATCTCCGGTCGGATGGCTCCCACAAGCAAAAGTTGTATGTCGATGGCGGACCGTCCTCGACGCAGACTGTTGGTCACCTTCGCATGGAGGGCCGCGAGGTTTTCAAACATGCCGTGGGCATGGTCACGGATGTTATTGAAGCATCGCTTTCCGATGCAGGAATTACAGCAGCGGATATCGATTGGTTTGTTCCACACCAGGCCAATAAGCGCATTATCGATGCCACCGCAAAGAAGCTGGATTTGCCTTCCGAAAAGGTCGTCATAACCGTTGACCAACACGGAAATACTTCTGCTGCTTCAGTACCCTTAGCGCTTGAGACGGCTGTTTCGGACGGTCGAATCAAAGAGGGTGATGTTGTGCTGCTTGAAGCCATGGGTGGGGGCTTTACGTGGGGTGCAGTTCTGCTACGTTGGTAGTAATCCGGTTGGGTTGGCAGATTAGGTAACGAAGTTCCCCATCCTGCTTGCCCGATCAGTTTTCATCCTATAACTTCCGCTGTCACCGATAGTTTTGCAATAAAACGAGAGCTTTGAGATCGTATGGGGGGTAAAACCATTACGCGCGCTGATCTGGCTGAAGCAGTCTATCGCAAGGTAGGGCTTTCACGCACCGAGTCAGCGTCACTTGTCGAAACCATTCTTGACGAGGTTTGTGATGCAATCGTCCGCGGCGAGACCGTAAAACTGTCGTCTTTTGCGACATTTCAGGTCCGGGACAAGAATGAACGGATCGGGCGCAACCCGAAAACAGGTGAGGAGGTTCCGATCCTGCCGCGTCGCGTCATGACATTCAAGGCGTCCAATGTGTTGAAGCAGCGCATTTTGCGTTCGCATCAAACCCGGAAGAAAAAGTCGGCCTGATCGGTATTATCATGCATGCTTGGACGAGATTGCTGTGGGCCGATCTCGGACTGAGCTTGAAAAATTGCTGATAAACCGCTGAAATAGACGTCGAATCAGAATTCTCCTTAACGCACCATGCGCTGTAGCATCGGCCAAAAGTGGAATCCGGTTTTCGGGTAAGCCGATGCGAAAATAAGGATGGATTGGGACCTTGCGAAAGCAAGGCTTGGTCTATCTGGCGCAAAGGGTGCAGTAACGCTTTGGCTCAAAGGTGGAATCATGGACAAGAGTCCCGACGCATTTAGAACCATCAGCGAAGTTGCCGAAGATCTGGATTTGCCACAGCACGTCCTGCGCTTTTGGGAAACCAGATTCACGCATATCAAGCCAATGAAGCGGGGCGGTGGACGACGTTATTACCGTCCGCTCGACGTCGATCTGCTCAAGGGCATCCGTCATCTTCTTTATGATCAGGGTTATACGATCAAGGGCGTTCAGCGTCTTCTGCGCGAGAATGGCACGCAATTCATCATAGCTCTCGGCAGTGGTGATATTGCTGCGGCAGAGACGATCAGTCAGCAGAAACAGGCTCATGCACGCCAGGAAGAAGCCTTGGCGGCGGAACAGAGCAGGGCAGATGCTGATGAAGAAGCCGCTGTTATGGGCGCACCAAAAGCGGCGCCACATGGGCGCCGCCTGTTCGGATTGATCAAGGGCGATGATGAAGGGCCTGTAGCTGCCGATGGCAAGCGCTTGTCGAAAGATAATCGCGCTCTGTTGCAGGAAACATTGTTTGATCTTCTTGAATGCAAGCGCCTGCTCGATCAGGTTCGTTAAAGTTTGCCTGTCATATGAACCCGGCACTAGGGCCGGGTTGCCAGCATTCCGATGATAACGCCGAGACCGGCGATCATTACCAATGTCGAAATTGAATTTTGGGTCGGAATGTCACCGATCCGTTTGGCCTGATGACCGATTGCTCCGGCAGCTTGAATACCTCGCCGCCGGATTGTTTGCGCAGTCGAGGAATAGTCTTCATCGTCATCATCTTCGGTAAGGTCATCGAAAACCCTGGCTCCCTTATCCGCCAGCGTTTTCGTTATTGCAGCAAGATCGCGTTTCAACTGGGCGATCTCACTTTTCAGGCGAGCCTTGTCTGCCTCACTTTGAATTGCATCGGCTATATCGTCCATGATGTTGATCCTTCAAATTAACGGCGTGAGAAGAGACCGATCAACAATGCTGCCCCTGCTACGATAGCGAGGGTGGCAACCGGGTTTTGCTTTGCGGTATCGGCCGCGTAACGTGCTTGTTTAGCCGCAACGCGGCGAACCTCGTCAAACCGCTCGGAGCCCAAATCCGACAGACTTGAAGAAATCTTGGAGATTTCCTTGCGTAATGCAGCAATCTGCGCCTCTACGTCACCCTGCGCATCGTCTGCGTTCTTGGAAAATATCGCCATAGTTGAATGCTCCTGTTTAACACACGAGCTATAACGGTGTGGTTCGGCGAATGTTCCGATTTTAATCACCTGGATCAATGCATAGCTTTAGCGGCCATGTTTCGCCATGGCGCTACTGGTCCGTTTGTACCGGTTGATAAGGCCTGTGAGCCCTAGGTTCTGTAGTCAAGTTTGGGATACCAGTCGCTACCCCTTCCTTCGGGTGTCATATCCAGAATGGTCCAAAGCGGCATGGGATCGGGTGCACCTCGCGGATCTTGCCCCGGATCAGCTGTTGCTCCGCCCATTTCGGCACTCCAAAAATGCCGGATGGTGCCGTCCCGCCGGGTAAAAACGTTGATGGCTGTATCGTCCTCGTCATCCGCGCTGACATAGTCCCGGCTGTAGTCTCCTGTCAGATCAGTATAAAGATTGAGGCCCTGCCAGCCGCGCTCTTTCTTGAAAGCGATCAGCCGGTCGATGGGTGATCGCGCGACGACAGCAAGTGCGGCGCGTTGGCCGACATCCTTTGCCTCGCCATCCCAGGATGACAGAAGTGATGTGCACATGGGGCAGGGTCTTTGGCGTTGTGGACCGAACATATAGCTGTAAATGATCAATGTTTGTTTGTCGCCAAACAGGTCGGAAAAGTCCGCAGGCCCGTTTTCTCCCTCAAATTTGTAGGGCCCCGTCACTGTTCCTCCCAGTGGCAAGGCCCGGCGTTGTTGGGCTACGCGTTCAATATGCCTGCGAAGTTCGATCTCTTCCGCAAGCAGGGCATTGCGGGCTTTTCGATATTCTTCGCTTTCATTGGGATAGTGTGCACCATTTTTCAGGGCCAATTCCTGTGCGGGTACGAGCGTTTCATTGCTGTTCATTAGGCATCTCCTCACATGCGTCAAAAACTGCTGTCTGCTGGAAAGGTGAGTTCAAACCCGGTTGGGCCGTCATGCGATTCATCAGCCCACAATAGGTTGATATCAACTTATTGGCAAGTTTCGATAGGAACAATGTCAGGCAGCCACCCAGTTACTGCGAAAAAATCCTTGCAAAATAAGCGTTTCGGGTTGTGGCATTGGACGAAAATGGGCCGGTAATTTGATTACAATTACGCGTCACTCTCGCGTCACGCTGGCCCGCGTATTGGCGGATATATCGACTCACCAATCAGAAAATCAGTTCAGTCTTGGCCATCTGCCAAGGATGGAAGCCCTTTACTGAAAAGAAGGGGATTAAATGGGGTCCCAATGGTTAACCTTGAATTTCTTCCTGTCATCCTGGAAAATAATCAGACCGGTCGGAACGAAACTATTTCGTCAATAAGTGAGGCAGCTGCGTTTTTGCTCAATGGTTGGCCGAAAAAGAGATCTTCTTTGCATCTGGAAGCGCGTGTGGCGTGCTATGAAGCGCAATCCGGCATTGTCTCGGTGAGTGCCGCGCGGACGATATTCGTTGAAGCCGCAATTGAAGCCAATATCTATGTCGGCCAAGAACCTCCTGCCATCCTCGACCAGCGCCGGAACTGACGCGAAATTGCCTGGCATCCGGCGCCAAGCTCCTTGGATGGCATGCATTGTGTGGAGTTTGTCTTATTTCTTTGGCTTTAGGTATTGCTATAAAAAGCTCAGTAATCTAGGGATTTTGCCGTGATTGCGTATCTTGCATCTGAGCAAAGCTTGGTTGCACCACGCACTTATAGAAAATGTCGGAGTGTAGCGCAGCCCGGTAGCGCACTTGACTGGGGGTCAAGGGGTCGTCGGTTCGAATCCGGCCACTCCGACCATTTTCTGTAGGAATCACAAAAGCCTAGTATAGTTTCAAAGCGGAATAAGGTTCGGCATTGCTTGCCCTGCCTTTTTTGCCATTTGCACTGTTATTGTGTGACACTCAGCGCTACTTAAATAATATGACTGGTCAAATGGGTCATGGGAGCGAATGAATGCGTATTGTCACCAATCCTCAAATTGCGCGCCGTTTATTGGCATTGCTTGCAGTTATTGCTGGCTTGGCAGTGGCGGGCAGCGCATCAGCTGCACAATGCGGAAGCATGGCGGAGCCGGGGCTTGACTGGAGCGAATGTAACAAGCGCAGCATCATTATTCCTGGAAGTAACCTTGAAGGTGCAAATCTTTCGGGAACCGATTTCACCGGCACGGATTTGAGCACCGCCAATGTGAACAGCGCCAATTTTGAAAAGGCCACGCTGATAAGAGCTTCGCTCGCCGAGGCGTCCGCCACGAAAGCCAACTTCAATCGTATTGAAGCCTATCGCTCAAATTTCACCAAACTGTCTGCCGCCAGTGCCACATTCGCCAGTTCGGAGTTGCAGCGCGCAAATTTCACGCAGGCGGATTTGTCATCGGCCAATTTGGCCAAAGCCGAGCTTGGGCGTGCCATTTTCCAGAAGGCCAATCTTTCAGGCGTCAATTTCAGTCTGGCCAATCTCTCGCGCGCTGATCTGACGGGTGCGACGACCGAAGGAACGCTGAACTTTGACAAGGCGTTCATGTTTCGCACGCGAATAGAAGGACTTGATCTTTCATCATCCAAGGGTCTGCAGCAGGCACAGCTTGATCTGGCATGTGGCGATAGCGCGACGAAGCTACCACAAGGTCTGATCGCACCAGCCAATTGGCCTTGTCCGCCCGAGCAACCCGATTAGCAAGCAGGCGTCAGCGATGTGAGTTTTTGCGCCTGATAAGAATTGCGTTCACAGTGAAACTTGCGATGGCATCCACATCGCGGTTGCCGATGATAAAGGCAGCGCGAACAAACCGAATGAGTGAACTGCGCTCATGTTTGTTCTCTTCGCAAATTCCCAATTTTGCAGCGGCAATATCGAGCGCCTGCTGCATAAGTTCACCATCAGAAGTGGAATAGTTTGGGTTATTCTTTTTTAAAAAATCGACTATGGCCTTCATCCCTGTTTCTGGATTTTGCTGGTAGAAATGCCTTATTGAACTAAAAAACCAGCTGAAGTCGATTCATTCAATTGCAGAAAACGACAGCAATTCGTTAAAAACGCGCGCATTGTGCTATTTTCAGTTGCAGGACATGGCAGTATTACTGTCATTTTTCTTGGCGTTTATTTGCGACCTCAAGCGCAACGCATCCCCATATAACCCCGACCAGCAGATAAAAATGGCGCCAATGGTCTGTATCGATAACGTTTCCCACCACCACATGTGTGAGGTAGGCAAGATAGGCGCATAGGAGATATGGCTGCCAGGGCCGGTCACGGAAAAGGATGCGTAACCCAAGTCCGAGAGTGAGCATGGTGAGCAGCAAATAACTGGCAAAACCGATCCAACCATAATCCAGCAGTGCTTTAAGCCAGATATTATGTGTGTCTTCGCCATAGATGGGCCCAAACTCCAACGGCCCAATGCCGAGGGGGTGGTCGATAGACATTAATAAACCATACCAGTGGCGGGCGAAGCGACCGAACTGCGCATCATCATAATCCTGAACCAGTTGTGCGCGCGCATTGAAAAGCTCGGCCACGCTGGGGATCTGCAATGCGATGACAATTGCAATCAATGCCAGCGCAACGGCCACGATCGCCATGATGACGATCCGCAGGCGAAACAACGGGCTGGGGTTGTGAATGAACAGCAGCAGCGCCATCCCGGCAATGATGAGCAGCGCCATGCCCCACGCCGCCCGTGAAAATGAGAGAAAGATTGCCAGTGTCAAAATCAGAATTGGTACGAGGCGCAAGGGCAGGGCGCGCAAACTTCCCGCCAGTATGCCGTGCAATAACCAGGCAAAGGGCAGCATGAGAAATGGACCGAAAACATTCGGATCCTGAAAAGCACCCATCGCCCGTCCGTAGCGCGTAAAGAGCTCTGAACCGGGAAAGGCATTGAAATAGCCGAGAATGCCGAGCAGCGAGGTACATATCGCTGCCAGCACATAACCGCCAAAGATGATGTTGAGCACGCGGTAGTCGTTTTTAACGATGGCAGCGAAGAAGACGGACGTCAGCGACAAGAACAGCGATACGGCGAGATACATGGGTGCGGTTTTCAGATCGGACATCTGTCCCATCGAGATAACGCCGCCAATATTGAAGATCACCAATATGGCAAGAAGCGCGCCGCTCACCTGCGAGAGCCTGAGGCCGAACAAGGCCCAAATCGCGATCAGGCCCGCCATGTAAAGTTCGTATGGAGCAGGCTCGTCGATGACGAAACCACTCAGGAATACACCGAAACCCACCGCAAAATTTGAAATGAGCCGGACGAGCGCGCGGTTCTTGGTGGCGCGATCTATCCCGCTTGGTAAGTCGCGATGCGCAACAGTGCTCAATAGGCGTTGTCCGTATTCAGCAGGCGTATGGGGGTAAGCAGCAGAATTTTCAGATCAAACCAAAGCGACCAGTTTTCAATATAATAAAGATCGAACTCCGTGCGCATCTTGATCTTGTCGTCCGAGTCGATCTCTCCGCGCCAGCCGTTAATTTGGGCCCACCCTGTCACGCCTGGTTTAACCCGGTGCCGGGCAAAGTAGCCATCCACCACATCATTGTAGAGAAGATTGTGGGAGTGGGCCGCTATGGCGTGAGGACGAGGCCCGACAAGCGACAGGGTCCCCATCAGCGAGTTGAAAAATTGGGGCAGTTCATCGATGGAAGTCTTGCGGATGAAACGACCCACACGAGTGACACGCGGATCATTTTTGACAACTGCGTTGCGCGCCGTCGGGTCGCACATTTCCGTATACATGGAACGGAATTTCCAGACCTCAATGATCTCATTATTGAAGCCGTGGCGCTGTTGCTTGAAAATGACAGAACCCTTGCTTTCCAGTCTGATCGCAAGCGCTGTAGCCAGCATGATCGGGCTGAAAACGAGAATGCCGAAGAGACTGAAGAAGATGTCAAAAGCGCGTTTGGCGACCGAGTCCCAATCATTGATCGGCTTGTCAAACAGATCGATCATCGCCACTGAGCCGATATAGGAATAAGCGCGTGGGCGGAATTGCAAATGGTTGTTGTGGGCCGATAGTCTTATGTCGACGGGCAGCACCCAGAGCTTCTTCAAAAGCGAGAGTACGCGCTCTTCAGCCGTTATAGGCAGGCAAACGATGAGCATATCGATATGCGCTATCCGCGCAAACTCGATGAGCTCTGAAATATTGCCAAGCTTCGGGTAACCAGCAACAATAGGCGGTGAACGTTTTGCGTCGCGATCGTCAAAGACCCCGCAAATGCGAATATCATTATAGGGTTGCTGCTCGATGGAACGGATGAGGTCTTCGGCGGGTTTGCCGCCACCGACGAGAACGGCCCGCCGCTCCATCTTGCCATTACGTGCCCAGCGCCGGATCAACCGGGACATGATGAGCCGAAATGCAACAAACAAAACCAGTCCGCAAAGAAACCAGGCGCCAAACCAGACACGCGAATAGTCTTCGGATATTTTGAGGAAGAAGGCTGCCAGCGACATCATCGCGAAAACGCCCGACCATATGATGACAAGCCGCCCGAACTTGCTGAAAGGATCGCGCATCGTGGCAAGCTGGTAACTGTCGCTCAGCTCCAACATGAAAACAGTCGCGGTTGCGGTGACCACGACTGCCAGCAAATAGTGCAGAAACAAGCTCGGCGATGCGCCCACATAGAAAATATAGATCGCGATGCCCGTAACCGCCACGATCATGAACTCGATGATCCGCATGATACCGCTGATCATTACCGGCGAGTTGGTTGATTGCGCATATTGTGACGCAATCGTGTAGGCGACAGGGCTCAGGCTGCTTTTGCCCGTTGAAGATTCTTCATCGGACACCAGATTACGAACGGACTCGCGAGTGAGCTTCGGTTTTGCGTTGTTATCTCTCATAATACTACCTTAGGTAGCATATAGGCACTAAGAAAGGTTTGATAATTAGTGACCAAGTGAAACGAAATATTCGGTTTCCAACCGGGCTGCCATACTGCTGGCGCTGAAGTTCTTTTTCAGATCGTCAATATCCGGCAGGACGGTGCGATAGGCTGCAACATCGCCAATGGCAGTCAGTATTTTCTGGGCAAGTTCGGTTGCGTCGGGTCTGACCAGTGCCAGCGATTGATCGCCCAGAATTTCTGGAATTCCACCCACCCGGCTGGCGATCAACGCCTTTCCAGCTGCCAATGCCTCCAGAACAATATAGGGCAAGGCTTCAGCGCGCGAAGGCACCACCACAATTTTTGCAAGGCGGAAAGCGTCTCTGGCCTTCATGGGAGGCAGGAACCTTATATCGGTCTGCTCCCGTATCAATACGGCCTGTTCCACCAGTGATGCGCGGTCTCTCCCATCACCAACAATAACGGCAGTAAACTTCCGCGCGCTTGCTTTGCTGGCCTTTGCGAGAGCCTCAATGAAAATATCGGGCCCTTTCAGCGCGCGTAATTCTCCGATGAACAGAAAATCTGCGGCATTGTCGTTCTCGACGACCGGATCAAACTCTTGTGCGGACAGCCCATTATGGATCAAAGCATTGGGGCAGTGGGGCTCTCCAACTTTCCGCACATAGGTTTCGCGCTCGAACTTTGAAACAAATATAATGCGATCCGTCATTCGCTCCATCAGCCGCTCGATCCGGAAAATCAGTTTTCCGGAAAGTTTCGTCGGATCGTAATGGAGACTACCGCCATGCGGCGAATAAAAACGGGCAACGCTTGCACCAGATACCCGTAACAGCGAGCCGAATATTCTTGCATAGGTGCCGCCTTTGGCGCCGTGCCCATGCAGAATCTCAGGCTTCAATTTCTTGATTGTCTTGTATGTCCTGAATGCCGCTACGGCATCGCGGAACCCAATCTGCCTTTGCATTGGAATACGCGTTAGTCCCAAAGCCAGCCCGACGCCAAGTTCGGCGAGGAGTTGTTCCTCAAGTTCGCTTCCAATTGTTGCGTCGCAGATTACGCCAACTTGATGCCCTGCGGCATTCTGCGCAGCAACCAGATCGCGGACATGCCGAAAGACGCCACCTACGGGAGCCCTGAAGCAATGAACAATACGGAGTGACCGGCTGGTCTTCATGTGCGCCGATCAGAAAAAGCGTTCGCGCACGTAGATCGTGTCGCCGGGCAATACCTGATCTGAGATAGTCACACGCCCTGTGAGGCTTTCACCATTAAATTGCCGCGTAATATCGACGTCGCCTTGATTGGCGCGAGCGCTAAATCCACCCGCGGCAGCAATGGCTTTCTGGGCGGTCATGCCCGGAACATAAGAATATTGGCCTGCAGCGCCCACTTCGCCCATGATGAAGATGGGCCGATAGCGATCAATCTCGACGGCAACATCGGGCTCGCGCAAATATCCCTGCTTGAGCTTGGCTGCCACTGCTGCCTCGATCTGCTGGATGGTCTTGCCGCGCGCTGGCACGCTGCCAATCAGCGGAATGGAAATATAGCCGGCCTGATCGACACTATAGGTGTTGGTAATGCCGTCCTGCTCAAAGACCGTCAGGCGGATTCGGTCACCCGCATCGAGCATATATGGCTTGTTGATCGCCTCGTTAAATGCAGGCGGCGCTGGGCGATAACTGGCGCAACCACCAAGCGTCATGCAGGCAATGCCGATTGATACCAGAAATATCTGCTTGCTGAACACGATTCGGACCCTAACTTGGCAACGCGCTTGTCGATTCTCTGGGTGCATTATCAATTCATTAGGGTTAATGGCTGGTAAAGCTCGCGATATGACAAGGCTGTTCTGGGCGCAAAAGTCTTAACTTGGTGGTTACCATAAGTCTTTACCCTTAAGGCATATGGTATGGGGTGATCGCATGGCTCAGGCCAAATCCACAGGCACTGATGTAGACATCGATATGGGTGCGCTGTTTGCCAGTCTATGGCAAAACAAGCGTCGCATCATCATTGGTACATTGCTTGTCACCGTTCTGACCTTCATCGCTCTCTCTATGGTCTCGCCGAAATATCGTGCTGAAACACGTATCCTTATCGAAGCGCGTGAATCCGTATTCACTCGTCCGGCCAATCAGCAGACTGATGATCGTCCTGTGGTTGATCAGGAAGCGATCAAAAGCCAGGTTGAATTGATCGGTTCATCCGATGTTTTGCGCAACGTCATCACCAAGCTTGATCTGGCAAAAAATGCCGAGCTGACCGCAAGCGCCGAACCCTCAATGTTGTCCAGGCTTCTGGATAGTGTGGGGCTTGGCCGTAATTTGAGCGATGAAACGCGTGCAGACTATATTCTTCAGGCACTGCGCGACCGCCTGCTGGTTTACAGTGTTCAGGCGTCCCGCGTTATTGTCGTCCAATTTTCGTCGAAAGATGCGGATTTGTCTGCCTCGGTCGCCAATGCCATCGCAGATGAATACATGGCTATGCAGCAGGCGGCGAAGTCCGAAATAAATACGGATGCCACGGGCTGGCTACAGCCAGAGATCGCGGACTTGAGCAAGCGAGTCAAGGATGCGGAGGCCAAGGTTGCGGCCTATCGCAGTTCGTCCGATCTCTTGATTGGGCAGAATAATGCGGTGCTGGCAACCCAGCAGCTTTCGGAACTTTCTAGTGAATTGTCACGCGTTCGCGCCAACAGGGCCGCAAGCGAAGCGCGCGCAGCAAGCGTACGGGCAGCATTGCAAAGTGGCGCGCAGGCGGAAACCCTGCCGGATGTCATTGCTTCACCTTTGATCCAGCGGCTGCGCGAACGCCAGGTCCAGCTTAACAACGACATTGCTGACCTGTCGGCTTCACTGCTTAGCGGACATCCCAGAATAAGGGCATTGCGCTCGCAGCTTGCCGACTTGAACAATCAGATACGCCTCGAAGCGCGCAAGGTGCTGGCAAGCCTTGAAAACGAAGCAGAAACTGCGCGCTTGCGTGAGGCAGAGCTGAATCGTTCCCTGAACCAGCTCAAGGCGCAGTCATCGCGGGCCGGTGAGGAAGAAGTGGAGTTGCGGGCGCTGGAACGCGAAGCGACGGCCCAGCGCCAACTGCTCGAATCCTATCTTACGCGTTACCGCGAGGCATCGTCGCGCACAGATCGGGGCTACATGCCTGCTGATGCTCGCATTTTCTCTCGCGCCGATCGCCCAATCGAACCTTACTTCCCCAAAAAGGTTCCGATGACGCTCGCTGCCTTCGTAGCTTCATTGTTGATCTTGAGCATTGGGACCCTTCTCCACGCGCTGTTCAGTGGCCGGGCCTTGCGTCCTGTATCGGGCGCTTATGAAGTGCCGGCGCGGCCCATCGATCAGCCCGCAATCATGTCCCCACCTGTAGCGGCAGTGGCTGCTGCACCGGCCACAGAAGAGATTCAATCTGCATCAGACAAGTCTGCTCCGCTGCCGATCATGCCGGAGACGCTTCAGCCTATAGAAACCGATCATACCAGTGTCGCCATTGTCGCTGATCGAATCATGGCAAGTGGCGCGGCGAGGGCGGTCATCGTCTCGCCAGAGGGCGATGAAGCGTCCGCCTTGACGATCCTGCTGGTGCGCGAACTGGCGGACAGGGGCGTACGCGTGATTCTCGTTGATATGACCGGTTCGCCGGAGATCGGGCGTTCCATGCTGGATAATGGTAGCTTACCCGGCATCACCGATCTGCTCGTCTCTGAAAAACACTTCAGCGATGTTATTCATCTCGATCACTACTCACAGGCCGAAATTATTCCGCTCGGCAATCATGATCCGGTAAAGGCTATGCAATCGGTCGGGCGTCTGCCAATGATTCTGACCGCCTTGCAGTCTGCCTATGATCTGGTTGTCGTCGATGGCGGCCCGTCTACTGTTTCCGAGCTGAAGCATTTGCTGGCTGAGGGCACAGAGCTTATTCTCGGCGTGGTCAACCCGGATGATCCGGACGTGACTGCCACTGCAAAAGCCGTTTATGACGCGCGCTTTCTTGAGCCAAATCTGCTGACGCCCTTCCATCCTGGCGAGTTGTGGCTGGAAGCTGGCAGGCTCGTGCGCCGGGCTTAACTTCGGCGCGCGCCGCGCAACATTGAGCGCAGTTTTTTCACCTTTGCCCAGACAAATTCATTCTGCTTCATCATGCGCACCAGCTTGCGGCGAACCTGAAGCCATGCCTGGAAAATCCTGCCCTTTGCCGTAAGGCTGATATCGGTATCATAGGTTGGCAGCTCAATATCGCACCAGCTGCGCTTATAGGGTTCATCCCCTATGCCAAAACTATAAATATCCAAATCGGTCCGGCAGCTTGCGGCAATATCTTCAAAGAACAGAAACTCGCCCGGGCTCGTGCTGACCAGATCGTCCTCAGCAATTCCAACGAAATCGATGAAGGTCTGACCTGCAGCATAAGATTTTCCAAGGACTGCACGATATTGCCCGGCAACCTTCAAGGCTTTCAACTGAAAACGCGGCGAGGATGCGGCGGCTTCCTCCGCAAAAAGCTGCTTGAAGAAGTCCTTCACGCCCGCTGGTTCATAAGTGTTTTTAATCCCCGCCTGCGCCAACCGCGTTGCTTTATGCTCGAAATAATTATCGAGCATCGCATTGGTCTCTTCCGGCGTTGTCGCGGTGATGATGCCGAAGCCGCCTGCATCCTCGAACCGGCGCATATCGTGCCTGTGCTTTTTCTTTTTGCGCTTCGCATTGCCCCTGGCGAGAACCGTCTCGAAATTTCCGTCCAACGTGATGGCAAGGCTTATATTTGCGTTAACCCTGCTTGGAATTTTTATCAGGGGATTTGCAACGCCGCCAAGTTCACCCATCTGACGGGTCAGCGATACAAGGTCGATATCGGGACGCGCATGGTGCAGGGCATCGAAGAGCAAACGAAGCGCGTCCGCCGTAATGTTTTGACCCGGCAAAATGGCGGGAAAATTGCAATTCGCATGAGGGCCGCCAGCATATATCGCGATACGTAGCGGCCCGGTTTGCCGGATTTCCAGCGGCAGGATAAGAACAGGTTGCTCCTCGCAATAAAGCGCCGCGACAAGGCAATCGCGATTGACCAGAGATTGCCAAAGCGCAAGCCAACGCGGCGTTTGCGAGGCTCCCGAGATGAAATCGGCACCAAGTTCAAACCAGGCAGCCTCAACATCACGGCCATCGATCAGTATTTTTGCTTCAAGCTGCCGATGGTTCATTCTTGCGTTCCACGAAAAGACGATTTACGACGAAGGTATTCGATATATCATCAGCATTCACTATGCTCTATTGGAGCAATAACTATCCTGTTGCTTCTAAATAAATCAAAGTTGGTGAAGGAATGGTCCACGCGGCCGATTTAATACGCAAGGCCGTGATGAGGCTGGCTTGGCATAGCGGCTTTGCATCGCGGTCGCGCGCGCGTCTTGGCGGTCTCGGTTCAATCATCATGCTGCACAGGGTGCGGCCGGACTGCACAAGTCCGCTAGGCGTCAATCGTTCGCTCTCAATCTCTCCGGCCTTTCTCGACACAATACTGGTATCCCTCAAATCGGAAGATATTGAGCTGGTTTCCATGGATGAAGCTGTCGCCCGCATTGCATCCGGCTCAAAGGGTGGGCGCCGTTTTGCGGCGGTTACGCTTGATGATGGCTATAGTGATAATCTCCATCATGCCTATCCGGTCTTTCAAAAACACCGTGCGCCTTTCACGGTTTATGCAACGCCCGGTCTTATAGAAGGCGCGGCTGTTTTGTGGTGGGAGGTGCTGGAACTTCTCGTCGCCAAGGCTAGCTTCATCAAGGCACCGAACGGCCAGGAATGGCGTTGCGCAACAATGTTCCAGAAGCGCGCGACATTTCACGCCTTGATGCGCTATTTCACCGAAACACTGACCGAACTCCAGCAAATGCCTGTCTTGCGGGAAATGTGTGACGCCCAGAACATGATTTGCGGTGTCGCTGCCGATCGCGATGTTATGAACTGGAAGGAATTGCGTCAGATCGCCACCGATCCGCTATGCACAATCGGCGCGCATTCCGTTCATCACTACAATCTCAAGCGATTGACACCTGAGATGGTTTCTTTCGAAATGCGGCAATCCGCAGATATGCTGGAAGACAAATTGGGCAAACGACCGCACCATTTCGCATATCCCTATGGCTCGGTGAGAGCGGCGGGCGATCGTGAGGCATCATTGGCGGCGCAGGAAGGTTTTGTTTCGGCAGTGACAACCCGTCACGGCACCATCCACGCCGAACATCGGGCTCACATGCATATATTGCCGCGCATTTCGATCAATGGGCGTTTCCAGAAGCTGGTTTATGCGAAAACCATGATGAGTGGTGCGACCACACCTATCGCCAATGCGGGCAGGCGGATTATTCAGGCTTGAGTGCCTAGATTTTGGTCTTGGGCGCCTTCTCCATCCAGCTGATGATGAACATCGCCGGGACCACCCACAATATGCCTGTGCCGAAGAAGTAGAGCAGGTGGATCCACGGGCTGGCATTGCCAAGGAGAGCCACAGCAAAAATTGTCGCGACAATGGCGTAGACGCAGACCAGCGCGACCAGGAAAAATGTTCCGATGAGTTTCTTCAGCCTTACGGGCATTTTGCTATCCAATTGAGCGTTAGGTTGATCTATCTGTTAAATCCTCACTCGAAAAGCGAAAAAGCCACGCGAGGCTTGCAAACGCGACGGCGTGTCGCGTAAGCGCCGCTTGTCATGCACCGCAAGATGCTTCACCTATCCGGCTCCAAGGAGTTTTTGCATGGCCGCCCATATTACGTCCGAAGACGCGCTTGTCTTGGTGCAGGATCGCGAAGCGAGAAATCGCCAGCATATCCGTATCTGGTTGTATGTGGTGCTGGTGGTGCTGGCGACCATCGTGTTCGTGGGTGGTGCCACGCGTATGACGGGTTCGGGCCTCTCCATCACCGAATGGAAGCCGATCCACGGTATTATTCCGCCTATTGGATATGACCAGTGGATGGAAGAGTTTGATAAATACAGGCAGATTCCGCAGTATCAACAATTGAACAAAGGCATGAGCCTGTTTGAGTTCAAGCAGATTTTCTGGTGGGAGTGGTCTCATAGGTTCCTTGCTCGGGGCGTTGGTTTTCTTGTTGCCCTGCCGCTGGCTTTCTTCTGGCTTACGGGCCGACTCGAGCGACGCCTCAGATGGCCCATGATTGGTATTTTGGCGCTAGGCGGTCTGCAAGGTGCCGTAGGCTGGTGGATGGTCGCCTCAGGGCTGGCTGTTCGGGTCGATGTCAGCCAATACCGTCTCGCTACACATTTGACTTTGGCTTGCATTATTTTCGCAGCCGTCATGTACGTGGCAAGAGGTTTGGCGGTCTATACTGAAAAACCGGCAGATCGCCCCATTCAGCGCTTTTCCGGCTGGCTGGTCGTGCTTGTATTCATTCAGATTTATCTTGGCGCCCTCGTTGCTGGCCTTGATGCGGGGCTGTCCTATAATACCTGGCCGCTAATGGATGGCTCAATCATCCCGGGCGACATGTTTCCTATTCAGCCGATTTGGCACAATTTCTTTGAAAACCCGAAGACTGTGCAATTCGTCCATCGCATCTTTGCTTATTTCGTCTTTGCCATGGCGATCTGGCATGCTTTCTCAACCACGCGCATGGCGCCTGAGACGACGCATGCCCGACGTGCAGTTTTCTTCGCGCTGCTGGTCGCTGCTCAGGCCGCAATCGGCATTACCACGTTGCTTATGCAAGTGCCGATCGGGCTCGGATTGCTTCACCAGCTTTTTGCAATTGTTCTGCTTGGCTTTGCTGTGGCGCATTGGCGCGCAACAAAAGGCGCATATCCGCTTGAAACGAAGATTGTACAAGGAAACTGACTGCTTACAGTGAGAGACTCAGTTAGTTTGCAGGTCCTGACGCTAACCCTGTTAAGCATGCATATCGGAAACTAAAATTATGATCATCAGTGCGAGGCGGTCGCTGGCTACGGTAGTTGGCCTCGGTATCACGCAGATCATCGGTTATGGTACGCTTTTCTATAGTTTCAGTATTCTGGCTCCGGTTGTAGGGCAGGAGTTTGCTCAGACCCGAGAATGGCTGTTTGCGGCGTTTTCCGGAACGCTGTTGATTGGCGGCATTGTATCGCCATGGTCAGGTCGCTGGGCAGACAGGTTTGGGGCAGGGCGCGTCATGACCCTCGGCTCACTGGCTGCGGCGCTCTCCCTTGTTTTTTGCGCTGTCTCAACCAATTGGTGGATGTTTGCGGCCGCTTTGGTCACAACAGGCATAGCCACGCCTTTCATCCTTTATAACACTGCCTTTGCCGTACTGGTACAAGTAGACCCACAGCTCGCGCCGCGCCGGATAACCTATTTGACGTTGATGGGCGGTTTCTCGTCGACACTGTTCTGGCCGCTTGCCACAGCACTTTTGGACACCTTCACCTGGCGCGAAATCTTCCTGTTTTACGCCGTTTTGCAAGTCGCAGTCTGCTTCCCCATCCACTTCTGGCTGTCACAAATGACACGGCGCTCGGCGAAGATGACGCACAATGCTTCGCCTCAACCGCCCCACGCGATGGAGGCTGGCGGCTCGCTACAATATGATGATCGCAAAACTGCTCTTGTTCTTTTGGCAATGGGTTTTTCGCTGACGAGCTTCTCGCTTTCATCAATGCTTATTCATTTTGTACCAGTGCTCGGCGCGGTTGGGCTAGGCGCTTCCTCCGCAGTCTTCGTCGGGACGATGTTTGGACCGGCGCAATTTGCAAGCCGCCTCATCAATATGCTTATGGGTGGCCGGTTCTCTGCGATGACCATCGCAATCGTTTCCACGGTAATGATCCCACTCGCATTCATGATGTTGCTGCTGCCAGCACCCATACCTTTGATTGCCGGAGCGGTCATGTTCGCTATTCTGTTTGGCATGGGATCGGGATTGAACAGCATCGTGCAGGGCACATTGCCGTTAGCGTTGTTCGGTCATCAGGGCTATGGCGAAATTCTCGGCAAAATCACCTCGTCTCGCCTGATCGTTTCTTCGGTGGCGCCTTTCATTTTTGCATTTCTGCTTGAGCATTTCGGGCCGACGGCAGCGCTCGTTGTCGTCGCCATTATCGCTATGCTGGGGGTCATGACATTCGTCGTGGTGGCAAGACTCGTAAAACGTTCAGGCGGCTGAGGCGAGCACCTCGCGGATAGTCGTCGCCACGGCAAGGCTGCGATCTCGCTCTTCGTGGTTCTTGTCTTCATCATGCCATGAAGCAGATAGGCATGCATGCGCCATGCCGAATTCCAGATAGTCTTTGCGATCACGCCTGAACACGTCTTCGAAAATCTTCGCCATGGTGGCCACGCGTTTCGGATCAGTACGCAAGTCAGTCCGTTCCACCGGATTGTAAAACATATTGGCGGCATCATAGGCCGGGTCGCCCAGCAATGCCTGCGGGTCGATAACCAACCAGCCACGTTTGCCAAAAAGAATGTTCTCGTGGTGTATGTCACCATGCAGCGGCTGAATATCACGTTGATTGTCGAGCAACCGGTCTGCAATTGCGGCCACGTCTACAAATACACTTCGCTCACCGGCCTTGCGGTCCTTCTCTGCCTTCTTGAAAAGGCTGGAAAATTGTTTCCGCAATGGCACGAAATCCGGTGAAACCGGTTTCTGGCTGCGAAAGGTTTCCTGCAATCGCTGGAATAGATCAGTGAAGATCAATGTTGCCGATGAATCGCCATGTTCATTCAGATGATCGAGCAGGGTGCGCGAGCCGCCATATTCCAGCAGGAGATTATTGTCTTGTTGCTTGAGTACGCGCACGCACCCATGGCCATCATGCCATTCAAGATAGTGCGCGCCACGCAACTCATTTTCCATGCCGGTGGCATTCAACTGCTTAACCACAGCCTTCTCACCATTTTCCAACCGCACCATAATGATGCGACTGGTATGGGTTTCTGTGAACAGTTCGGGTTCAGAAAGATACCATTCGGCTGGCAGGCTTTGCAGAAGTTTGTCAGCCATGACCCAACATGAGATCAAGGTTCTGCACTGCCGCGCCCGAAGCGCCTTTGCCGAGATTGTCCAAAAGGGCTACGAGATTGACCTGTCCGGAGCCTTCCGTGCCGAACACGTAAAGCTTCATGATGTCCGTATCGCGCAGTTCTTCAGGGTCGAGACGGGGCAGGGTGGCGCTTGTTTCAAGCGGTACGACCTGAACAATATTCTGGCCTTCATAATGGGCGACGAGTGCGGCGTGAATGTCAGCCATCGAAACACCGCCATTCAGCTCGTCCGTATAGATCGGCACCTGCACAATCATGCCCTGTGCAAAGCGGCCAACGCTTGGGCTGAAAATCGGCTTGCGATCGAGACGACCATGCATCTGCAACTCCGGCACATGTTTATGCTTGAGAGACGTCGCATAAAGGAAATGATTGGACGCGATATGGTCTGGTGCGTCAGGGTTTTCCATCTGCGCGATCATCTGCTTGCCACCGCCCGTATAGCCCGAAACCGCATTGACCGAAATTGGATAATCGGCCGGCAATATGCCAGCATCACGCAATGGGCGAATCAGGGAAATCGCGCCGGTGGGATAGCAGCCGGGATTGGCGACAAGCCGCGCTTTGGCGATCTTTGCCCGCTGCGTATTGTCGAGTTCCGCAAAGCCATAGGCCCAGTCAGGGTGAACGCGGTGCGCTGTCGCCGTGTCGATAATCTTGGTGGAATTGTTTCCTTCGAGAATAGCAACGGCTTCCTTTGAAGCTTCATCCGGCAGGCAAAGAATCGCCACATCCGCAGCCTTCAGAAACTCCTCGCGCAAATCCTTGTTGCGCCGTTCGGCTTCAGGAATGGAGATGACTTCTAGATCATCGCGCCCCGCAAGCCGGGTGCGAATTTGCAAACCTGTGGTGCCGTGTTCGCCGTCGATAAATATTTTCGGTTTCATCAAAATACCTTTGGAAGCTTTGAATTCAGATAGTTAGCGAGAAAAGCGGATTCAATGTGGGAGGTTGCCGAAAATCAAATTTAAACTGATGAGTTAGCTGGGGTGATTTTCGAGAACCGGAGCGCAGTGGACGTTCTTGTCCATGAGCACCGGAAGCACAGAAAATCGCATCAGATAGCCATCAGGTTGGATTTGATCGGTTGGCCTTCTGTTCGGCCAATATACCTAAATAATACATCGCTATTGTGGCACCTGCGATTGCCGTCACATCCGCATGATCATAAGCGGGGGCGACCTCCACCACATCCGCACCGATAATATTAAGATCGGTCAGATGGCGCAGAACCGACAGAATCTTTGCCGATGACGGGCCGCCTGCGACGGGCGTTCCGGTTCCCGGTGCAAAGGCCGGATCAAGACAATCAATGTCAAAGGTCAGGTAGACCGGCTTGCCAGCGGTGCGAGCGATGATCTGCCTGGCAATTTCCGCCGCCGAAAGCTCCTCAACCTCGTAGCCATAAACGATCTTCAGTCCGCAATCATCCGGCGCATGCGTACGGATACCGACCTGAATCGAATGGGCAGGATCGATAACACCATCGCGTGCCGCACGGCCAACAAATGAACCATGATCAATACGCTTGCCATCATCGAACCAAGTGTCCTGATGCGCGTCGAACTGCACGAGAGCAACCGGTCCATGTTTTGCCGCATGCGCCTTCAGGATCGGCCATGTGACGAAATGATCGCCGCCAAGCGAAAGCAGGAACGCCCCGGATTTGATTATTTTGGCCGCTTCCCGCTCAATCGTGGCCGGTGTCTTTTGATGATTGCCATAGTCGAGCAGGCAATCGCCATAATCAATCACGGCCAGATCTTCGAACAGATCGCGCTGAAATGGATATTGCGGGTCATTGTCAAAGATTGCTGAGGCCCGGCGTATTGCCTGCGGACCAAACCTTGCGCCAGGGCGATTGGAAACCGCAGCATCAAATGGAATGCCCCAGACAACAGCCTCTGCCCCATTGAGATTCTTGGTATAGCGCCTGCGCATGAATGAGAGCGCGCCCGCATGTGTGGGATCAGTCGCTGCGCTGGTCAGCGTGCGAGCTGTAAAGGCATGATCGATGGATTTCGAGGGCATTGGTTTTCCAACTCCGGGAGTTCTGGCATTTCTTTTGTACGTGGTTCGACAAGCTCACCATGAGGAAGGGAGACGCCTGAACCGGCGATCTTGTAGGATATCCCGAAGAGCTCCCATCAGATGAAGGCAACCCAGATTCCTCATGGTGAGCTTGTCGAACCATGCACAGCGGCGAAGCTATCTCAAGTATATCTCAGCGCAACAAAAAAGCGGACCCGAGGGCCCGCTTTCTGTTCTGTCCGTATAAAGCGATATTAGCGCTTCGAGAACTGGAACGAACGACGGGCTTTCGCCTTGCCGTACTTTTTGCGTTCTACAACGCGGCTGTCGCGTGTAAGGAAGCCGCCCTTTTTCAGAACGCCGCGCAGTGCAGGTTCGAAATAGGTGAGGGCCTTGGAAATGCCGTGACGAACAGCACCGGCCTGACCGGAAAGACCACCACCGGCAACGGTAGCGATGATGTCATACTGGCCAGGGCGGTTAGCAGCAACGATTGGCTGCTGCAGGATCATCTGCAGAACCGGACGAGCGAAATATGCGCCATATTCCTTGTCGTTGACAACGATTTTGCCGGAACCTGGCTTGATCCAGACGCGGGCAACCGCATCCTTACGCTTGCCGGTTGCATATGCACGGCCCTTGGCATCGAGCTTCTGGACATGAACAGGTGCAGCAGCCTGCGTCGATGCGGCCGCCGTACCGAGTTCTGCGAGCGAGTTGAGCTCAGCCATTCTTATGCGCTCCTTTTGTTCTTGGAATTCAGCGCGCCAACGTCGAGGACTTCAGGTGCCTGCGCTTCATGTGGGTGGTTGGAACCGGCATAAACGCGCAGGTTCTTCATCTGGCGACGGCCGAGCGGTCCACGTGGAACCATGCGCTCAACTGCCTTTTCGACAACACGCTCAGGAAAACGGCCGGAAAGCAGCTGACCAGCTGTACGTTCCTTGATGCCGCCTGGGTGGCCGGTGTGCCAGTAATAAATCTTGTCCGAAAGCTTCTTGC
Source organism: Hyphomicrobiales bacterium (assembly GCA_900471815.1). Classification (GTDB taxonomy): domain Bacteria; phylum Pseudomonadota; class Alphaproteobacteria; order Rhizobiales; family Rhizobiaceae; genus Phyllobacterium; species Phyllobacterium ifriqiyense. The sequence goes on along the minus strand of UICE01000002.1, from coordinate 78,131 downwards.
CTGTGAAGGCAACCTTGTCGGCATTGATGATGATGACATTGTCGCCATCGTCAACATGCGGGGTAAAGGTAGCTTTGTGCTTGCCGCGCAGGATGTTTGCGACGATGGTGGCGAGACGGCCGACGACGAGATCCGTCGCGTCGATCAGGATCCACTTTTTCGTCACATCTGCCGGCTTCTGTGTGAAGGTAGCCATTTGTGTTGTCCTTGAGATCATCCTTCATAAAAGAAGGCTTTTCTTGTTGCTTGGGTTGTGTGGATGGTTGAAATCCGCACAACAATGAAAAACGGCGGGAAGCCCCACCGCAGTCATGGGTCTCAATAAAGGCTCAAATGGAGAGCGTCAAGTCGTTAATTTCGACATATAATATAAATAAATAAGCAAAATCAATAGCTTGTAAGAAAGGTATTATATTACCACATCTTGGCGCATTGTTTTTGCAGCTTGCAACCAGACGTTGGTTGCGATATGTGATCTATTACATCACATTCGAGGAATGATCAGAAGTTTTCGCCATAAGGGACTTGAGGTTTTCTTTGAAACGGGTTCCACCCGGAGATCAATGCTGCGCATGTGAAGCGATTGTCTCGAACACTGGCCTTTCTCGACCGCGCTTGCGTACCTGAGGATCTTTCTATTCCAGGCTGGAGATTTCACCGGCTTCAAGGGTCTCTGGAAGGTTTTTGGTCGATTTCCGTTAGTGGAAATTGGCGGATCATTTTCCGGTTTATTGAAAATGATGTCGAACTCGTCGACTATCTGGATTATCATTGAGGAATAACGACATGGGACAGTTTAATCCCCCGCATCCCGGTCAAACCCTCCTGGAGGATGTTTTACCAGCGCTTGCCATATCGGTGACCGAGCTTGCGCGCAGGCTAGGGTTTGCGCGTGAAACCCTGTCCCGCATTATGCATGGTCATGCGCCGATAAGCCCAGACCTTGCTGTACGCTTGGAGCGTGCAGGTATTGGCAGGGCAAAGGTCTGGCTTGGCGTGCAGGCTGATTACGATTTATGGCAAGCGGAGCATCGTGAGCAACCGCCTATCGAACGTTTCGCCAATCTGTCGTAGTTAAAGCGGCACCCTTAAAGTTCGCCAATCTCTCCCTTGAAGGGAGCGATTGGTGGTTTTCATGAGCCATCCAGCCCGTCAAATAGCGCTGTTGAAAGATAGCGTTCGGCAAAGGAGGGGATGATCACAACAATATTCTTGCCCTTGTTTTCCGGGCGCTTGCCAACCTCGATCGCTGCTGTCAGCGCCGCGCCTGAGGAAATGCCAACGGGCACGCCTTCAATACGCGCGACCAGTCTTGCATTGGCAAAGGAATCCTCATTGGAAACCTGGACCACCTCATCGTAAATATGTGTGTCGAGCACGCTCGGCGCAAAACCGGCCCCGATTCCTTGAATCTTGTGCGGTCCGGGATTGCCGCCTGAAAGCACGGGCGAATCTCTGGGTTCGACTGCAATGATCTGCACACTTGGTTTACGCTGCTTCAGCACCTGACCGACGCCGGTGATCGTGCCGCCCGTGCCGATGCCGGAAATGAGAATATCGACCGCACCGTCCGTATCGTTCCAGATTTCCTCGGCTGTCGTCTTGCGATGAATTTCAGGATTGGCCGGATTGTCGAACTGGCCGGGAATGATTGCGCCCGGCGTGGTTTCAACGAGTTCATTGGCTTTGGCGATAGCGCCCTTCATGCCCTTTGCGCCTTCTGTTAGCACCAATTCGGCGCCAAGCAGCTTGAGCATCTTGCGGCGCTCGACGGACATGGTTTCCGGCATGGTAAGGATAAGGCGATAGCCCTTTGCTGCGGCGGCAAAGGCGAGTGCAATGCCTGTATTGCCGGATGTCGGTTCCACAAAAACCGTCTTTCCCGGCACAGCTTTGCCCTGATCTTCCAATGATTGGATCAGCGCAACACCGATACGATCCTTGACGCTGGAAATCGGATTGAAAAATTCAAGCTTAGCCAGAAGATTTGCAACGACGCCGTTTTCCTTGGCGAACTTGTCGAGACGCACAAGCGGCGTGTCGCCAATAGTATCGACAATAGAGTTGTAGATACGGCCACGGCCCGGCTTGCGTAGCGTGTCGCTGCTCATGATATTCTCCCGAATTGAAATTGTTCTGGCCGCGATCTTATGGCTCTTGGCAGAAAATTCATAGTCGGGTACGTGCACAAAGGCGGGGAGGAATGGAAAATTAAACTAATAATCCATTCCTGTTAGAATATGAATCCAAGTTAGCCAGCGCGACCAGCGATAGCCAATGCCGCGCCAGCCATAAAAGCGGCAGCTGTACGGTTAAGACGCTTGAGAGCGCGGGGAGAGGCGAGCAGACCGCGTGCCTTGGCGGCCAGCGCAAGATAGGGCACGAGCACAATCATCAGCACAATCACTGTTAAGACAGCGAGAATGGAATAGTCAGCCAGAGTAATGGATTTCAGATCAACCAGCGTCGGTGTCAGCGCGATGTAGAAAAGCATGGTTTTTGGATTGCCTAGTGTCAGCGTCAGTCCAGCTAGAATAGCTGAAATATTGCCGCTGCGGCTTTTACTCGCTTCGATTCTCTCGGTCGAAATGCCAGTCGTCCACAGCTTCCAGGCCAGATAGGTGAGGTAGGCAACACCAGCCCATTTTATGATCAGGAACAACGTACCGAACGTTTGCGCCACAACTGCAAGGCCCAGTACGACCGCGGTAAGATAGGTAAGATCACCAAGGACAAGCCCGATGGACATGAACAGGGAAGAGCGGAAGCCAGAGCCCAGCGCGCGGGCGACAAGGGCAGTTACGCCCGGTCCAGGAATGGCTGCGGCAATAGCGAGTGCGCCCGAATAGGCGATAAAACCTGTAAGTGTCATGAAGAAATCCGGCACTGGTAATTGAATGGGGCGCAACATACTCCCGCGCCTGCACCGTGTCTATCGGGCCTTTTCAACAGTGTTTATCAATTTTATTGATGGTTGTGGTCAAGTTAGTCGGCACACTACGGTTGTACGGCTACCCAACTCTTACCTTGAAATTTTTGATCAAACGCTCTAGTTTAGAATTATTCTAATTTAGGAATATCCCATGTTCAGCCGTTTTTTTGGTCACCGCCGTTACGACCTTGCTTCCTTGTCGGAACAGCAGATTTTAGCCCTCGCCATTTCCTCCGAAGAGGATGATGCGCGCATCTATCTCGCCTATGCGGATGGTTTACGGGAGGATTTTCCGCAAAGCGCCAAGGTGTTTGAAGACATGGCGGAGGAGGAGAACAGCCATCGCCAGGCGCTGATTGATCTTCACGTTCAGCGGTTCGGCAACCGCATTCCTTTGATCCGCCGCGAACATGTGCGGGGCTATATCGAGCGTAAACCTGACTGGCTCCTGCGCCCACTCGGAATCGATAAGGTCCGTGAGATGGCGGAAAAAATGGAGGAGCAGGCCTATCGCTTCTATATGGAGTCGGTAAAACTCGTTAGCGATGCTTCAACCCGCAAGCTGCTTGGTGATCTGGCCGTCGCCGAAAAAGTCCATGAATCGTTGGCGCATCGCCTTGGCGTGCAACATACGCCGTACGATGTGCAGCAGGAAGAGAAGCAGACGGAGCGCCGCCAGTTTCTGTTGACCTATATCCAGCCTGGCCTGGCGGGTCTTATGGATGGTTCCGTTTCCACGCTCGCGCCAATTTTCGCAGCCGCCTTTGCAACGCAGGACACTTGGCAAACTTTTCTCGTCGGCCTGTCCGCATCGCTTGGTGCGGGTATTTCCATGGGCTTTACCGAGGCTGCGCATGATGATGGCAAGCTGTCCGGACGCGGGTCACCGCTCAAGCGGGGCCTTGCCAATGGTCTGATGACAACAATCGGCGGGCTCGGCCACGCCTTACCCTATCTGATCACCAATTTTTGGACCGCAACAACAATTGCCGCGCTGGTGGTTTTTGTCGAGCTTTGGGCGATTGCATTCATCCAGCACAAATATATGGAAACGCCCTTCTTCCGCGCTGCCATACAGGTTGTGCTTGGTGGCGGATTGGTGCTGGCGACAGGCATTTTGATCGGCAATGCCTGACGCTTATACGTTGGCATGAACGCTTTGCGTGCTTCGACAAGCTCAGCATGAGGGACGTGGATTGATCGCATGGAGATGTTATTCCGTTGCGTGGAGGTAATGCAATCATTACCCCCACTCATGCTGAGCTTGTCGAAGCACGCAGAGAAGAAATGCAATCTGCCTTGCGGCGAATATCAGCTTCTTGGCGGGATGGAATAGGTTGCTGTTGCATGGGCAACCAGTTCGCTGCTGGCCCCACTGGTAATGGCAATGTCCACCACGGCAAGACGCTTGCCAAGTTTTAAAAGCGTAGCTCTTGCCTCCAGGGGACCAATTTCAGGCTTGCGCAGGAAATTGATGTTCAGATTGGTTGTAACAGCCAGCGCGACAGGGCCGATTTGAGCAAGAATGGCCATATAGGCGGTAATGTCCGCCAATGCGAACAGGGTTGGCCCTGACACCGTGCCTCCGGGGCGCAAATGTTTCACAGTCGGCTCCAGACGCATCACAGCATAGCCAGCGCCGGCATCAACAACAGTGTAAGCAATGCCGTCTGCGTTAACCTGCGGAAACTCCTCTTCAAGAAACGCTGTCAGGGCTTTTGCGCTCATTAATGCAGCCATTATCGCTGTTCCCTTGCTGTTTTGTTTACACTTAGACTGTTACTATTGACGCTGCTTGGTCTTTACAAGGATGGGGCCGTTTTATGAAACCGCCAGGAATAGTTGTCACCTCTGTTTTGCTCACCGTTGGGTATGCGGGTTTTTTCGCCACGCGGCCCGCGCCGCCCTTGGCGCCTGTTATAGAACGCTACCAAATGCCGGATCGGGCCGTGGCTTTGAATGAAGAGATCGTGACGCGTTTCCTTTATGGCTATGCGCCAGTCGCCGCCGCACAGCGCGAACTTGATGAGGACGATGAAGCATCCGTCCGGACCGCTATACTTGACGCGAAGGCGCGGGAATTCGGCTTTGCCAGCTATGCCGATTGGCTCGATACAAACAACACGATCATGGTCACCTATCATTGGGCCACCCATCCACAACCCCAACAGGAAGTGGAAAAAGCCATCGCCTCGGTTCCCACAATGGTTGCTCTCTCGCCCGAGCAAAAAGCAGAAGCAATCAACGGCTTGAAAAGCGGTCTGGCCCAGATTCAAAATGCCAGACCGTCGCTGGACAACATCGTAATTGTAGAGCGTCATTTGCGCTCATTGAAGCCATTCTATAATCAGTGGGTACGGCAGCAATAAGCAACGAGGCCACATAAGTACGAGGAATGCCATGGGAGAAGTTCACGCCATCCGCAAGGAAGGGCAGGTTAGCCCTATTGTCGGTCATGAGCTGTTGGACGGCATATTGCGTCTGACATTGCAAAACGCTCCGGCCAACGCTTTGTCGATTGCGATGATGCAATTGCTATTGGAACACCTTCGATCGGCAAGAGAAGACAAGGCAGTTCGCGTTATCATTATCGATTCATCGCTGAAATTGTTTTCGGCAGGCCATGACCTCAAGGAATTGTCGAGCCATCGCTCCGACGAAGATCGTGGCCGTGCCTTTTTCGAACAAACCATGCGCTTATGCGCGGAATTGATGCAGGCTATCGTCAGCCATCCAAAACCTGTGATTGCTGGCGTTGACGGGCTTGCAACCGCCGCCGGATGTCAACTGGTTGCCTCTTGCGATCTGGCAGTTTGTTCAGACAAATCCACCTTCTGTACGCCGGGCGTAAATATCGGTCTTTTTTGCTCGACGCCGATGGTCGCGCTGTCGCGCAATGTATCGCGCAAACAGGCTATGGAAATGCTGCTGACCGGCGAAACCATTGATGCTTCAACTGCGCGCGAGTTTGGACTGGTAAACCGGGTTGTGCCACAGGAGTATCTGAATCAGATTGTCAGGAAATATGCTCAAGCCATTGCAGCCAAATCACCTTTGGTACTGAAAATCGGCAAGGAAGCATTCTACAAACAGGCAGAAATGGACCTTGCCAGCGCCTATGATTACACGGCGCAGGTTATGGTTGAAAATATGCTGGCCCGGGATGCCGAAGAGGGCATCGGTGCCTTTATGGAAAAACGCAAACCCGAATGGACGGGCGAGTGAGCGGCATGGATCACGACCACTACCCCGACGATTATATTCGCGGCATTCTCTCGTCTGTTAAAATTATCGCCATGGTTGGCGCTTCGGCCAATGAGGTGAGGCCGAGTTTCTTTGTGATGAAATATCTCCTTGCAAAAGGCTATCAGGTTATCCCCGTCAATCCGGGACAAGCCGGGAAAAACATTCTCGGGCAACTGACTTATGCACGTTTGGCGGATATTCCGGAGCCCATCGATATGGTCGATGTGTTTCGCGCTTCCGATGCTGTCCCTGCCATTGTCGATGAAGTTCTGGCGCTCAACCCTTTGCCGAAAGTCATCTGGACACAACTTACGGTACGCAATGACGATGCTGCGCGAAAAGCGGAGGGGGTGGGAATTCAGGTGGTCATGAACCGCTGCCCGAAAATTGAATATGCGCGTCTTTGTGGCGAAATCGGATGGAGCGGAGTGAACTCGCGGGTTCTTTCTTCCAAAAAGCCAATTCTTGGAAAAGGCTTTCAGAGTTTCGGATTGAACCGTCTGAAGTAAGCCGTGGCTTGAATCAAATTCATCGATATTCGGACCGCATTTCAACGAAACCACGCTAATTTCCTGCAAAGCACAGCAATCTTACCCAAAAACTGCCGAAAATTGCTCAAAATTTGAAATCTGGAGATGCAATTTAATTGTGGCCGGTTGAGTCTGGCAAACTTTGCCGATTGAAAAATCTTTCCTTGGCGGGGGCTCGACTATCCCCTAGCTTGCCTCCATCACTTGCTTTGGAGGAATTGGAATATGGCAAATCGTGCACCCGGAATTGAAACATTGGCAGTTCACGCCGGAGCACAGCCAGACCCGGCGACCGGGGCGCGGGCAACTCCAATCTACCAGACGACCGCGTTCGTCTTCGACGATGCCGACCATGCCGCTTCTCTTTTTGGTCTCAAGGCTTTCGGCAACATTTATACGAGAATTACAAATCCAACCAATGCGGTACTGGAAGAACGTGTTGCAGCGCTTGAAGGCGGTACGGCCGCATTGGCGGTTGCATCGGGTCATGCAGCGCAACTTCTGGTGTTTCATACGTTGATGCAGCCTGGCGATAATTTTGTCGCTTCCAACAAGCTGTATGGCGGTTCGATCAATCAATTCGGCCAGTCGTTCAAATCTTTTGACTGGCGTGTTCGCTGGGCTGACGGCACTGATCCCACGGCTTTTGAAGCGCAGATCGATGAACGCACCAGAGCCATTTTCATCGAGAGCATTGCCAACCCCGGCGGTATCATTTCTGATATCTCTGCCATTGCGGAAATTGCCCATAGGCATGGGATTCCGCTCATTGTGGATAACACTTTGGCATCACCCTATCTCATCCGGCCAATCGAGCATGGTGCTGATATTGTTATACATTCTGCTACGAAGTTTCTGGGCGGCCATGGCAATTCCATGGGCGGGATCATTGTCGATGGCGGCACGTTTGACTGGTCGAAATCGGGCAATTACCCGCTGCTTTCCGAGCCTCGTTCGGAATATAACGGCATTGTTCTCCACGAAACTTTTGGCAATTTTGCCTTTGCCATTGCAGCGCGCGTTCTTGGTCTTCGCGATCTTGGCCCGGCTCTTTCGCCCTTCAATGCATTCCTGATTGCCACCGGTATCGAGACCTTGCCGCTGCGTATGCAGCGTCATGTGGACAATACCCTCGAAGTTGCGAAGTGGTTGAAATCTCACGCGAAAGTCAGCTGGGTCAGCTATGCTGGTCTCCCGGACGATCCCTATAATGCGCTTCAGAAGAAATACTCCCCTCACGGCGGTGGTGCTGTTTTTACATTCGGTCTGAAGGGCGGCTATGATGCTGGTGTGAAGCTCGTTGAAAACCTTGAGCTTTTTTCCCATCTGGCAAATATCGGCGATACCAAGTCACTGGTTATTCACCCGGCTTCAACCACCCACCGTCAGTTAGGTGATGCGCAGAAGATTGCTGCCGGTGCGGGCCCTGATGTTGTGCGCCTGTCTATTGGCATTGAGAACGTCACCGATATTATTGCTGACCTCGATCAGGCCCTGGCGAAAGTGTAAGCCTATGACAAACCTAGTGAAAATAGACTTTGGCGATATTGATCCGGAACATGGAGCACCCAATCCAGACCGCATTATTGCCGGAGATCCGCAATTCCGGACTTGGAACTGTGACGAATCTGATGGCGGCATCTATGCCGGAATCTGGGAAGCAACGCCCGGTAAATGGCGCATTGCTTATGATGAATGGGAGTATTGCCACATCCTTTCGGGCCGCTCGATTATTACCGAGGATGGTGGGGACGAGCGTCATATTCAGGCTGGTGACAGTTTCGTGTTGCGTCCGGGTTTTCGGGGAACATGGGAAGTGATCGAAACCACAAGAAAAGAATATGTGATAAGACTTTGACGAATGATGACATGTTCGTTAGCCTTGCAGAAGGTCAGTAAAAACAGAGTCTTATCATGAAAATCATTATTGTTGGGGCTGGTATTGGCGGCCTGTCTTCAGCTTGGTCGTTGACGAAGGCGGGGCATTCCGTCACGCTTATCGAACAGGGAGCCATTCCCAATCCACTGGCAGCTTCAGGCGATCATCACCGCATCATAAGACGCGCCTACGGTGCTGCGGGCGGATATGCCAATGCTATCTCCGAAGCTTATGAGGCATGGGGGGAACTTTGGGCGGACATTGGTGCTATTCATCTGGATTCGCGTGGTTTTATCGCTGTATCGCGCGAGGCTGGAGACGAAGCGGACGAATATCGGGAAGGCCTCGAGAATGGTGGCTATCCCCTTGAAATTTATGATTCTATTGAAGCCCTAAAGCGCTATCCATACCTTGAAGAAGGAAGCTTTCGATATGCGTTCTTCTCGCCGGAAGGTGGTGCTTTGCATTGTAAGAAAATTGCGACCGATATGCTGCGCTGGCTGCGCGAAAATGGTGCAGAAGTCCTTGAAAATACCCAAGTTATTGCCGTCGATACTGAAAATGGTTCGGTTACCATTGCTGATGGCACAAAGTTGACGGCGGACAAGGTCGTCGTGACTGCCGGCGCTTGGGTTACAAAGCTTTTTCCGGACATCACTAAAGATTTGACAACCTATCGCACTGCCGTTGTTTATCTCGATCCACCGGCAGATTTGAAGGCCGCATGGGATGCGTCACCTGTGGTTCTTGATGTGGGTGGGCGTACAGACGGCTATATTCTCCCGCCTAGCGGTGGCGGTGGTTTGAAGTTTGGTTCCGGCCTCCACAAGCGCAAAACACCCAGTGCCGATCTTGATCGCGTCCCGGTCGAGGGGGAAGGCGAAACCATCCGCGATCTTTTCGCTCCACCTTTAAAGCGCATCAACGAATATCGCGTCACGAATGTTGTGACTTGCGCTTATACTTTCACCTCCGATGAACGTTTTTTTGCGACAGAAATGGGTAAATGCATCATCGTCTCGGCCTGTTCGGGCCATGGGTATAAATTTGGCGCTGCCGTTGGCCGCCGTGTCGCACGAACCGTCGAAAACGGTGATGTTCCGCTATTAAAGCGTTGGCTGAGGGCAGAGACTTATTAATCTCGGGCCATTCACCTTCATATTGAACCGGCATCCTGACGCGAACATCTTGCGGAAACGGGTGCCAACACCCTATGTAACGAATCCTTGTTCCACGAATCTGAGGCGCTTCCAGCCTCATATTCTCTTAAAAGCTGAGGCCCACCGATGAGAGATCCAATCGAAACAGCTATGAATCTTGTTCCAATGGTCGTCGAGCAGACCAATCGGGGCGAGCGGGCCTATGATATATTTTCGCGCCTGCTGAAAGAACGCATTATTTTCATTACCGGACCAATCGAAGATGGAATGGCGACGCTGATCTGCGCGCAGTTGCTGTTCCTTGAGTCGGAAAATCCGAAAAAAGAAATTAATCTGTACATCAACTCGCCTGGCGGTGTGGTAACATCGGGCATGGCGATTTACGATACGATGCAGTTCATTCGTCCTGCCGTATCAACCCTTTGTTTCGGTCAGGCCGCATCGATGGGTTCGCTGCTGCTGACTGCTGGCGAAAAAGATATGCGTTTCGTCCTCCCAAATGCCCGCATCATGCTTCATCAGCCATCGGGCGGCTTCCAGGGGCAGGCTTCCGATATTGAGCGTCACGCGCAGGATATCATCAAGATGAAGCGCCGCCTCAACGAGATTTATGTTAAACATACAGGCCAGGATTACGAGACAATCGAGCGTACTCTGGACCGCGATCACTTTATGACGGCACAGGAATCACTTGATTTCGGATTGGTCGACAAGATGTTTGAATCGCGTGCTGCGGTCGAAGGCGACGCAAAGTAACCGGCTAAATTGCCCGCATGGGTCGAAAATGAACTTTTTTTGACCCATGTGGGGACTTTCTGCCACATAAGCGGCTTGCATAGAGACGAGCAGACGCTACGTTAAGTTATTGGTGAGTTTGCAGAGCTTATTCTACCAATAATTGATCGAATCACTTCCAACTAAGGGAAGTGGCGGCCCCCGCAAGAGGAGGGGCCGATACTGAAAGGAAACTGCAATGAGCAAAGTCAGCAACGGCGGCGGCGATTCAAAGAATACGCTTTATTGCTCGTTTTGCGGGAAGAGCCAGCACGAAGTTCGCAAGTTGATTGCGGGCCCGACTGTTTTCATCTGTGATGAATGCGTCGAATTGTGCATGGACATCATCCGCGAGGAAAACAAATCCTCGATGGTGAAATCTCGTGAAGGCGTCCCGACGCCGCAGGAAATCATGGCTGTTCTGGATGATTATGTCATTGGCCAGAACCATGCCAAGCGTGTTCTATCTGTCGCGGTCCATAACCACTACAAGCGGTTGGCCCACGCATCGAAAAACAATGAAGTCGAATTGGCGAAGTCCAACATTCTTTTGGTTGGTCCAACTGGTTGCGGCAAAACCTATCTGGCGCAATCGCTCGCCCGCATCATTGATGTGCCGTTTACGATGGCAGACGCGACGACGCTGACAGAAGCCGGCTATGTCGGTGAAGATGTTGAGAACATTATCCTGAAGCTGCTTCAGTCCGCCGACTACAATGTCGAACGGGCGCAGCGCGGTATTGTTTACATCGATGAAGTCGACAAGATCAGCCGCAAGTCGGACAATCCTTCGATCACGCGCGACGTATCGGGTGAGGGTGTTCAACAAGCTTTGTTGAAGATCATGGAAGGCACTGTCGCTTCCGTGCCGCCGCAGGGTGGTCGCAAACATCCCCAGCAGGAGTTCCTGCAGGTGGATACGACGAACATCCTCTTCATCTGTGGTGGTGCATTTGCCGGGCTCGACAAGATCATTTCCGCTCGTGGTGAAAAGACGTCGATTGGCTTCAGCGCGGCAGTCAAGGCACCGGATGATCGCCGTGTTGGCGCAATCTTCCGCGAACTTGAGCCGGAAGATCTGCTGAAATTTGGTCTTATCCCCGAATTTGTTGGTCGTCTGCCTGTTATCGCAACGTTGGAGGATCTCGACGAGGTCGCTCTGGTGCAGATTTTGTCCGAACCAAAGAACGCCTTGGTAAAGCAATATCAGCGTCTGTTCGACATGGAGAATGTCGAGCTGACCTTCCATGAGGATGCATTGAAGGCAATTGCAAAGCGCGCGATCGCCCGCAAGACCGGTGCTCGCGGCTTGCGCTCGATCATGGAGAAAATCCTGCTTGATACGATGTACGAACTGCCGACGTTGGATGGCGTTCAGGAAGTCGTCATCTCGGGCGATGTGGTAGAGGGCAATTCACGTCCGCTCTATATCTATGCTGAACGCAAGGAAGAAAAAGGCAATGTTTCCGCGTAATCCTTCGGAAATAGCGCAAAATAACGAGGAGCTCCGCGTTGTGCGGAGCTTTTCTGTTTTCAAAGCTGTGTACGGCGTCGCAAAAGATTGCGCTCCACCCATCCGGAGCGCAGGATAGATTACGATTCTGTGAAGACGCTTGGAGCCCGGTGACTTGAAACAGGAGGGTTGCCACTCCAAGTAATAGGTAAGCCGCATAACTGGTAGTACGCCGCTCTAGCATGGCTCCGGGATTGGAGTTTTCTCCTATCCATTTTCGGAAACTCATGCAACCAAAAGGGTGCCCGGACGCGGTGATCTGACCGAATGGTCTGAGAAAGGACATTGAAATGACGGTTGCAAGCAAGAAGACTCCGGCGGGTGGCGAGAACGGGCTTTATGCCGTTTTGCCGTTGCGCGATATCGTTGTCTTCCCTCACATGATCGTCCCGCTCTTCGTTGGACGCGAAAAGTCAATTCGCGCCCTTGAAGAAGTAATGGGCGTCGACAAGCAGATACTGCTTGCCACACAAAAAAACGCGGCGGATGACGATCCCCAAGCCGACGCAATCTACACGGTGGGCACAATCGCTAATGTCTTGCAATTGCTGAAATTGCCAGACGGAACGGTGAAAGTACTTGTCGAAGGCATTGCGCGAGCTGAAATTACGAGTTTCAACGATCGTACCGACTATCACGAAGCCAATGCAACAACGCTGGCTGAACCGGAGGAAGATCCGGTTGAGGTCGAGGCGCTTGCCCGCTCGGTGGTGTCGGATTTTGAGAATTACGTAAAGCTCAATAAGAAGATTTCGCCTGAAGTTGTTGGTGCTGCGGGTCAGATCGAGGACTACTCGAAGCTGGCGGATACCGTTGCATCGCATCTGGCAATCAAGATTCCTGAGAAGCAGGATATGCTGTCCATTCTGTCCGTGCGTGCACGGCTGGAAAAGGCGATGTCGTTCATGGAATCCGAAATTTCGGTTCTTCAGGTGGAAAAGCGTATCCGCTCGCGCGTTAAGCGCCAGATGGAAAAGACCCAGCGCGAATACTATCTGAACGAGCAGATGAAGGCCATTCAGAAGGAACTCGGTGACGGCGAAGATGGCCGTGACGAGGCCGCTGAACTGGAAGATCGCATCAAAAAGACGAAGCTTTCGAAAGAGGCCCGTGAAAAGGCCAATGCCGAGCTCAAGAAGCTGCGTCAGATGAGCCCGATGTCCGCTGAGGCGACGGTTGTTCGCAACTATCTCGACTGGTTGCTGTCCATTCCGTGGGGCAAAAAGTCGAAGGTCAAGAACGATCTCAACCTTGCCGATGAAGTGCTGGATGCCGAACATTATGGTTTGGATAAGGTCAAGGACCGAATTGTCGAGTATTTGGCGGTGCAGGCACGTTCAACCAAGATCAAGGGCCCTATCCTCTGCCTCGTTGGTCCTCCCGGCGTCGGCAAGACGTCACTGGCTCGTTCGATCGCCAAGGCAACTGGACGCGAATATGTCCGTATGTCACTGGGCGGCGTGCGTGACGAGGCCGAAATCCGCGGCCATCGCCGCACTTATATCGGCTCTATGCCCGGCAAGGTCATTCAGTCGATGAAGAAGGCGAAGAAGTCAAACCCGCTGTTCTTGCTCGACGAAATCGACAAGATGGGGCAGGATTTCCGCGGCGATCCGTCTTCCGCATTGCTCGAGGTGCTCGATCCGGAACAGAACTCAACCTTCATGGATCACTATCTTGAGGTCGAATATGATCTCTCGAACGTGATGTTTGTGACGACCGCTAATACGTTGAACATTCCGGGTCCTTTGATGGATCGTATGGAAATCATTCGTATTGCCGGCTACACCGAAGATGAGAAGCTGGAAATCGCCAAACGGCACCTGTTGCCCAAGGCAATTCGGGATCATGCGTTGCAGCCTAAGGAGTTCTCGGTCTCTGAGGATGCTATCCGCGCCATTATCCGCAGCTATACGCGGGAAGCGGGCGTGCGTAGTCTTGAGCGCGAGTTGATGAAGCTTGCTCGTAAGGCGGTTACGGAAATTCTGAAGTCCAAGAAGAAATCGGTGAAGGTGACGGCAGCCAACATTGATGATTATCTTGGTGTCGAGAAGTTCCGCTTCGGCCAAATCGACGGTGAAGATCAGGTTGGTGTCGTTACCGGGCTTGCCTGGACTGAGGTGGGCGGCGAATTGCTGACCATTGAAGGTGTCATGATGCCCGGCAAGGGCCGCATGACCGTTACAGGTAATCTCCGTGATGTGATGAAGGAATCAATTTCGGCGGCGGCATCCTATGTCCGTTCGCGCGCCATTGATTTTGGAGTTGAGCCACCATTATTCGATCGCCGCGATATCCACGTGCATGTGCCGGAAGGTGCTACGCCTAAGGATGGACCGTCGGCCGGTATTGCGATGGTGACTGCCATTGTGTCGATATTGACCGGTATTCCGGTTCGCAAAGATATCGCTATGACTGGTGAGATTACCTTGCGGGGCAGGGTGCTGCCTATCGGTGGGCTGAAAGAGAAACTGTTGGCTGCTCTGCGTGGTGGTATCAAGACGGTTCTGATTCCGGAGGAGAATGCCAAGGATCTGGCAGAGATTCCGGATAATGTGAAGAATGGCCTTGAGATCATACCTGTCTCACATGCCAATGAAGTTCTCAAACACGCCTTGATTCGCCAGCCGGAACCTATCGAGTGGACTGAACCCGCTCATGTTCCAACTCCGGCTGTCGAAGATGACGCCGCTGCGCAGATCGCCCATTAGCATCTGACACGTTCAAAGATGGCCGGGTAAGCGATTACCCGGCCATTTTGATTCCATAGCCCCTCTCTAAGCTTGATGCTTGCTGACGGTCTTGCTTCGCATTCCGTTAAAGATGGTCATAGGGGTGGAAGTGATGTGATTCTGGTGATCGCAACACAAAATACCCGACCAGCGCTACAGGGGTGCGCATCGCCGGTTAAAGGGCACTGTCCGGTAGATGATTGCTTCAAGAAGGCAGAATACTGCCAGAACACACATGCGATCAGGCCGGTAGGACGTGTGCAACATTTCTTATCTTGGAAAGGAATGGTGGGCGATGAGAGACTCGAACTCCCGACATCTTCGGTGTAAACGAAGCGCTCTACCAACTGAGCTAATCGCCCCTCACAGGGTGTGTTCCGGAGCGTTTAGGCGTTTCGAACGACATTGGCAAGAGGGGATGTAGCACTTTTATGAATTGTTTGAAGAGTTTTTCACAATCGCATTTTTCATGGCTACTTGCGCTTGACACTCTCCCGCGAACCCCTTAAACGACCGCTCACGCCGGACAAATTGTTTGGTACGAAAGTGCGCGGGTGTAGCTCAGTTGGTTAGAGTGCCGGCCTGTCACGCCGGAGGTCGCGGGTTCGAGCCCCGTCACTCGCGCCACTTTTCCCTTAGACAAATCAAATATTGTTTGACTACTGGAAAAGTGGCGGGCCCCGCCGCATTCGATACTTCCCGGACTTCTAAAACACCAATTTGAAAAATGGCTGATCGCGTGGCCGGCGTCGATTCCCGCTCGTGCTCAATATATTTTAGCTGGGTCGCAAGCAGTCTTGCTTTAGAAGCTCCTCAAGCCAATCCGCAAAAACCTTTAATCGCCGCGAGAGGTGTTGGCGATGGGGATAGAGCAAGGTCATGGGCATGGGAGCTGCTCGATATTCGGGTAAAACTTCGACAAGATCACCAGCATTAATATGGGCACGGACATCATAGGCTGGTATCTGAATGAGTCCGAGGCTTGCTAAACAACAGGCTATGTAGGCCTCAGCGCTGTTTACGGTGACGCGGCTGGGCATTTGCAAAGCAAATTGCTCGCCATTTTCAGTCCATTCCCACTCCGTCGTACGCCCGGAGGACGGAGATGCGTAATTTACGGCCCAGTGAGAATGTAGTTCGGCTGGAGAATCAGGAATGCTAAACCGCTTCAGGTATTCCGGGGTTGCAACATTTATCAGCGGCAATGCGCCGATGGTCCGGCCTATCAAGCTTGAGTCTGAAAGCGGTCCAACGCGGAGCACACAATCGATATTATCTTCTACAAGATTGACCGCGCGATCCGTAACACCGAGATCAATGTGGATTTGTGGATATCGATCAAGAAAGTCCGGAAGTGCAGGCGCGATAATCAATCGCCCGATCCGACCTGGCACATCGATTCTGAGCTTTCCCGACGGCTGAGCTGCTGTTTGCTTGAAAAGGTTTTCGGCGTCTTCTACGTCGGAAATGAGCCTTTGACAGCGATCATAGAAAACAGTGCCGTCCTGAGTAGGGGATACCTTGCGCGTGGTCCTATGGAGGAGGCGGGCGCCGACTCGTCCCTCAAGTTCTGCGATCGCCGCTGAAACCGAAGATCGCGGAACGCCGAGCGTGTCTGCCGCGCGTGTGAAGCTTGAGCATTCTACGACCCGAGAAAAGATACGGAAGAGGTCAATACGATCCAAATTGCTGTCGCCCCATTGTACGGAAATTCTGACAGGTGATGTCCAATTCTCCAGCTTTATCCAGAAAACCTAGCCTATATTCTGGTTACCTGAAAGCGCCCGCATGATGTGAGCGCACCAAAAGGAGCCGACACATGCCTGATCACGGGATCAAAGGAAAAACTATCATCATCGCAGGTGGCGCAAAGAACCTCGGTGGGTTGATCGCTCGCGATCTGGCTGCGCATGGAGCCAAATCAATCGCTGTGCACTATAACAGCTTGGCGACGAAGACAGATGCGGAGGCAACCTTGGCTGCAATCAAGGCTGCGGGTTCGACAGGGGTGGCGTTTCAAGCCGACTTGACGACTGCAGGCGCCATGGAAAAGCTTTTCGATGATGTGGTCAATGCGATAGGGCGTCCAGATATTGCTATTAACACCGTGGGCAAGGTGTTGAAGAAGCCTATCGCAGAGATTTCAGAATCTGAGTATGATGAGATGAGCGCAGTTAACGCCAAGACCGCTTTTTTCTTCCTCAAGGAAGCAGGCAAAAATCTCAACGATAACGGAAAGATTTGTACGCTTGTCACTTCGCTGCTGGGAGCGTTTACGCCATTTTACGCAGCCTATGCGGGGACTAAGGCGCCCGTTGAGCAATTCACGCGGGCAGCCTCAAAGGAATTTGGTGAGCGAGGCATTTCGGTGACGGCGATTGGTCCAGGCCCAATGGACACGCCGTTTTTCTATCCCGCTGAAGGTGAAGATGCTGTCGCTTATCACAAAACGGCTGCTGCGCTCTCAAAGTTCTCCAAGACAGGACTCACCGACATTGAAGATATCGTGCCCTATATCCGCTTCATGGTGTCGGAGGGCTGGTGGATGACCGGACAGACTATTCTCGTAAATGGCGGCTATACGACGAAATAAAGCCCGCTTGGTTCCGGCGTATGCAGTCCGACCTGATTATTCCTCCGGAATCCGATGGATGCCGGAGGATTTGCCAAGCGCAACCATTTCAGCAGCGAATTTTAATTAGATTTAATCATGCGCGGTAAAGGCCGATTAAGCAATAAAATCAGATAGTTTTTGGTAACCATCTCCATTAATGCGTGCTCAATTCCTGTCACCCTATGTTCACGACGGTTCAACGAAACCAATTATATTTTAAAACAGGACAGGCACATGACAACTCTCATCACACGTTTCCTCAAGGACGAATCCGGCGCAACTGCAATTGAATACGGTCTTATTGCAGCTCTAATCTCCGTCGCCATCATCGGCGCAGCAACAACATTGGGTGGCAATATTTCAAAAACCTTTGGTTTTGTTAGCGACGAATTGGGTAAGGCACCGGTAAAAGCCCCATAATAATCTGAAGGCCTGAAATTCGCCTTTTACCAAAATGTTCTAAGTTAGAGCCAGACCACCTCCGGGTGGTCTGGCTTTTAAGTTTTTTGATAGACCGTCATCCTCCGTTTCGTGATGAGATGAACGAGCGTCTCATCACAATGATCTCTCGACCGTGGTTCCGTTTAGGTGTATAGCGCACGCCCATTGCAGCTATTTTTAACCGGACCCAAAAATATGGAAGAATTTCATAAAGTTCGCCGCCTCCCGCCTTATGTTTTCGAGCAGGTTAATCGCCTGAAGGCCAGTGCGCGAGCCGCGGGTGCGGACATTGTTGATCTTGGTATGGGCAATCCCGATCTTCCAACTCCTCAGAGTGTTGTAGATAAATTGTGCGAGGCTGTTCAGGATCCGCGCACGCATCGATATTCGTCATCAAAGGGTATTCCAGGTTTGCGCCGCGCACAGGCCGCCTATTATGAGCGCCGTTTCGGAGTAAAGCTTAATCCGGACACGCAGATCGTAGCGACCCTCGGCTCGAAGGAAGGTTTCGCAAATATGGCGCAAGCCATTACTGCGCCCGGTGATGTCGTTCTTTGCCCAGATCCCACTTATCCAATCCATGCATTCGGTTTCATCATGTCCGGCGGTGTTATTCGCTCGATTCCTGCAATGCCGGACGATCATTTCATCCCGGCTCTGGAACGCGGTATCCGCCATTCCATTCCAAAGCCGCTGGCATTGATCCTGAACTATCCGTCCAATCCTACGGCTCACGTTGCTTCGCTTGATTTCTACAAGGACGTGGTAGCTTTTGCCCGGAAGAACGAAATCATCATTCTTTCGGATTTGGCATATTCGGAAATTTACTTTGACGATGCGCCACCGCCATCCGTATTGCAGATTCCAGGCGCTATTGATGTCGCCGTTGAATTTACTTCGATGTCGAAGACATTTTCCATGCCCGGTTGGCGTATGGGATTCGCGGTTGGTAATGAGCGGCTGATTTCAGCGCTGACGCGGGTCAAATCATATCTCGATTATGGTGCTTTCACCCCTATTCAGGTCGCAGCAGCCGCTGCGCTGAACGGTGACGGCTCAGATATTGCTGAGGTTCGCGCCATCTACAAACATCGCCGCGATGTTCTGGTGGAAAGTTTCGGCCGCGCTGGTTGGCCCATACCAGCTCCTGCAGCGACAATGTTTGCTTGGGCACCAATACCGGAGAAGTTTCGCAGTCTTGGTTCGTTGGAGTTTTCCAAACTTCTGATTGAGCATGCCGATGTCGCCGTCGCGCCTGGTATCGGCTTTGGCGAACACGGGGATGATTACATCCGCATCGCCCTGGTGGAGAACGAGCATCGTATTCGTCAGGCTGCCCGTAATCTGAAGCGTTTCCTCAGCACCGCTGACGAAAAACTACATAATGTTATTCCGCTGAATGCGCGCCGTTAAGTTGGCGTAGACCGAAGCGGAATCAGCGGCGCTGTCTGGCGCCGCTTTAATGAAAATCCAAGGAAGTGAACGATGAGTGAAGCACTGCGCGTAGGAATCGCCGGATTGGGTACCGTTGGTGCCTCGGTTCTGAAAATTTTGCGGGACAAGGGTGAAATGCTCACCCGTCAGTGCGGGAAGCAGATTATCGTCACGGCAGTATCAGCGCGTGATGCCAAGCGTGATCGTGGTGTGGATTTCTCAGCGGCGACCTGGTTCGATGATCCGGTTGAGCTGGCCAAATCGAATGAGATTGATGTTTTTATCGAGTTGATCGGCGGCGACGAGGGGCCGGCTCGGGCAGCTGTTGAAGCAGCCCTTAAATCGGGACGGCACGTCGTCACTGCAAACAAAGCGCTATTAGCAAAGCATGGTGTCTATCTCGCCAAGATCGCTGAAGAAAAAGGCGTGCTGTTAAACTTTGAAGCTGCCGTAGCAGGCGGTATCCCAGTCATTAAAGCGCTTCGCGAATCATTGACAGGCAATACGGTTTCGCGCGTTTACGGCATCATGAACGGCACCTGCAACTATATCCTTACAAGGATGTGGGACGAGGGTATCTCTTTTGAGGACTGTCTCGCCGATGCACAGCGCCTTGGCTATGCAGAAGCTGATCCGACATTCGACATCGAAGGAAATGACACAGCGCACAAGCTCGCAATCCTGACGAGCCTCGCGTTTGGAACGCAGATTGCAGCAGATGACATTTATCTGGAAGGTATCAGCAATATATCATTGGCAGATATCAAGGCTGCCGACGAACTTGGTTATCGCATCAAGTTGCTTGGCGTTGCGTTGAAGACTGAAAGCGGCATTGAACAGCGTGTGCATCCAACGATGGTGCCGGTTGAATCGGTTATCGCACAGGTCCACGGCGTTACCAACGCCGTCGCTATCGAAACGGATCTCCTGGGTGAGCTGTTGCTATCCGGCCCTGGGGCTGGTGGAGCGGCAACGGCATCTGCGGTTATCGGCGATTTAGCTGATATCGCGAAAAGCCGACCTGGTTTTCAGCATGGCCCTGTTTTTGGCACACCTGCGAAAGCGCTAGCACCCTATAAGCGTGCTAAAATGCGTGCCCATGAGGGGGGGTATTTTATCCGCCTGACTGTCCATGACCGGGCAGGTGTGTTCGCTGCGATCGCAAAACGCATGGCAGATAATGATATTTCGCTTGAATCGATTGTGCAGCGGCAAAGTGCCAATAGCCAGGCAGAGGCGACCAAGACAGTCATTCTGGTAACGCACGAAACGACGGAAGCCGCGGTTAAAAAAGCTCTCGAAGGAATCGTCAAGGATGGTCACGCAACCGATAAACCCCAGATGATTCGTATTGAAAGAGCGGGTTAAAAACCGGCATAGTGCGTTTAATCGATTAGCTTTTTCGGCAAGTGGCTTTTCTTCGGCTCAAGCCCTTGCCGCGTGGTTGCGACTTTGACAAAAGATTTGCATAGCGATGCTACTAAAGCCGCATTGCTGATCTTGAAATGCGGCCATATCCACAAAAGCAGGAAAAACTATGCCGAAAACTTCCGACCAGACTGATGTAGGCCTCGATCGTATTTTGACCCTTGAGCTGGTTCGTGTAACCGAGCGTGCAGCCGTTGCCGCCGCTCGCCTGCGCGGGCGCGGTGATGAAATGGCAGCCGATCAGGCTGCTGTAGATGCAATGCGTCAGGAATTGAATCGCCTGCCCATCGCGGGAACTGTTGTTATCGGCGAAGGCGAGCGCGATGAAGCACCAATGCTGTACATTGGTGAGGAAGTTGGAACACGCAGTGGGCCTGAGGTTGATATTGCGCTCGATCCACTGGAAGGCACGACTATCTGCGCCAAGAACTTGCCAAATTCCCTGGCAGTTATCGCGATCGCCGAAAAAGGCAACCTGCTCTATGCACCGGATGTGTACATGGAGAAGATTGCCGTTGGACCGGGTTATCCAGCCGGAATCATCAATCTCGATGCGCCTGCCATTGAGAATATTATGGCAGTTGCCAAAGCGAAGGGCGTGCCCGTCAGTGAGATAACAGCCTGCATTATGGACCGTCCACGCCATGCACGTTTGATTGAGGAAGTCCGCGCCACGGGCGCTTCCATCCGTTTGATCGGCGATGGTGATGTCGCCGGCGTTATCCATACAACCGACCCCGACGAAACTGGCATTGATATTTATATTGGCATTGGTGGCGCGCCTGAAGGCGTTCTGGCCGCTGCGGCGCTTCGCTGCATTGGCGGGCAGATGCAAGGGCGGCTCCAACTCAACAGCGATGACAAAATCGCCCGGGCAGCCAAAATGGGCATCAGCGACCCCAAGAAAATCTATACGATGGAAGAAATGGCCAAAGGTGACGTGCTTTTTGCCGCAACCGGCGTGACCGATGGCAATATGCTTTCCGGCGTCAAGTTCGCCCGCGACTATATTCAGACCCACACGGTGGTGATGCGCTCACATTCTCAGACAGTTCGCGAAATCAAAGCGAAGCATCAGGATATGAGCAAGTTCCAATAATAGAATGAACTTTCGGGGCATTGCATTCCGGGCCGCCGAGTGATTGAACGCTCAGATGACATCTGAACGGCTTTTTCTCGGCGTTGGACAATCGGCAACCGGTCTGAAGTGGGTCGATCGACTCGGCCAGCGCGAGGCAAATATTGCGCTGGCCATGGCGCAAAATCATGGCTTCCCCGATATCGTCACTCGCGTCCTAGCTGGGAGGGGCGTTGGTTTGGATGACGCGGCGGCTTTTATGGAGCCGACTCTGAAAAGTTTGATGCCAGACCCGACGTCGTTGACGGATATGGCACCGGCAGCAGCGCGCATCGCCAAAGCTATTATTGCTCGTGAGACAGTTGCTATTTTCGGCGATTATGACGTTGATGGCGCTTGTTCTTCAGCCATTCTATCGCGCTTTCTCGCCCATTATGGCATCGCAAATCAAATCTACATTCCAGACAGGATATTTGAGGGCTATGGCCCAAACCCCGCTGCTATGCAGGAATTGGCAAAACAAGCCTCGCTGATAGTCACAGTTGATTGCGGAACAAATAGTGCCGCCGCAATTGATGCGGCCAAAGTCGCTGGTGCCGACGTTGTCGTTCTGGATCACCATCAAGTGGGTGGTAATCTGCCCGAGGCCGCACTCGCTATCGTTAATCCCAACCGTGAGGACGATTTGTCCGGCCAGGGACATCTCTGCGCTGCAGGCGTAGTTTTTCTGACGTTGGTGCAAACCTCGCGAATCCTGCGGGAGCAGGGGGTGAAACTTAATACCAATCCACCAGATCTGCTGTCTTTACTCGATCTCGTTGCTTTGGCCACGATCTGCGACGTTGTCCCATTAAAAGAATTGAACCGTGCTTTTGTGGTGAAGGGGCTTCTTGTCGCGCGCACCCAGCAGAATGTCGGACTTGCGGCATTGGCGCGCGTCTCGCGGATTGGAGAGCCGCTTAATGCGTTTCACTTCGCTTATCTGATCGGTCCGCGAATCAATGCCGGTGGGCGGATCGGCGATGCGGGTCTCGGCGCGCGGCTTTTAACGCTCGACGACCCGGATGAAGCCATGCGCATTGCGCAGGAGCTTGATCGGCTTAATCAAGAGCGTCAGGCGATGGAAACGATCATGCTTGAACAGGCGGAAGCCGAGGCTATGGCCGAGCTTTCCTCCTCATCTGGTCCGGCTATTCTCATTACAGCCAATGACGACTGGCATCCCGGTATAGTCGGGTTGATCGCCGCGCGATTAAAGGAGCGAGCACGTCGGCCTGCTTTTGCCATCGCGTTCAACGCAAACGGAACCGGCAGCGGCTCCGGGAGGTCTATTAACGGCTTTGATTTGGGGAAGCTTGTCAGAGGCGCGGTAGAGCAGGGTCTGTTGGTTAAGGGTGGCGGCCATGCAATGGCTGCCGGAATTACCGTTGAACGTGGGAAAATGGGTGCTTTGCGCGCATTTTTCGAAGAGCAATCCGCAGAGATGGTGGGACAATTGCGTGGAAATGCCTCACTGGCAATTGACGGAGCTTTGAGCGCTGCAGGTGCGACCGTTCCCCTTTACGAAACGATGGAAAAAGCTGGTCCGTTTGGGTCGGGTCATCCTCAACCGGTTCTTGTCCTTCCCCATCACAGGCTGATTGACGCTCGGTCAGTCGGCATCAACCACATCAAGGTGACGCTTGCTGGTGCAGACGGTAAGCGTATCAATGCAATTGCCTTTCGTGCGGTGGGAAGTGACCTCGGCGACTTCCTTTTCAGGCAATTAGGTCAATCTGTGCATGTCGCAGGCAATCTGGCTCTTAATCATTGGAACGGCTCAACGACGACACAATTTCGCATTCTTGATGCGGCAAAGGCTGTCTGAGTCAATATTGTGCTTGCATTTGCAGGGTAGCTATGTTCTGTTTTTGTTCTCATGTGGGAACATTGAAAATGCGCAAGCCGACACATGCTGAGAAGCTTTATCTGGATTTTGACAGCTTTTTTGCCAGCGCTGAACAACAGTTGAATTCTGCGCTGCGGGACAGGCCCGTCGCCGTAGTGCCGCTGGACTCCCCGCACACAAGCGTTATTGCTGCTAGTCGCCAAGCCAAACCCTATGGCATCAAGACGGGCACATCGGTGCGGGAAGCACGCGAGAAATGCCCGGATATCGTGTTTGTGTCAGCGAGACCGGATGTCTATGTAAAGCTGCATAACCGCATTCTGGAAACAATCGAAAGATGTGTTCCAATTGCCGCGGTGCGTTCAATTGATGAGGTCGCCTGCCATTTGCTGGAGTCCGAGGCACGCCAAGCGCAAGCTCTTGCAGTGAGAATAAAACGCGTGCTGCGCGATGAAATTGGGCCAGTTCTTACCTGCTCGATAGGCATCTCTCTCAACGAGCTTTTGGCAAAGATTGCAGCGGAGATGGACAAGCCGGATGGATTTGTCTTGCTTGATCACGAAGACCTGCCAGGCAGGCTGTTTGATCTGGAGTTGCGCGACCTGCCTGGTATTTCCAAGGGTATGGAGGCGAGGTTGGACCAAGCCGGGATCGTTGACATCAAGGGTTTGTGGAGCCTTGCCCCCAAGCACGCTCGGGCTATCTGGAACAGCGTTGAAGGTGAGCGGTTTGTTTCAGCGCTGCACGGTTATGCGATTGAAAAGCCGGAGACCGTAAAACGCATGTTCGGACATGGTCGCAACTTGCCTGCCGATTGGAGGGCGCCTGAAAAGGTACTGCAATGCGCAAGGCTGCTAACGTTGAGCGCGGCGCGGCGTTTGCGTCGTTCCCATTATCGAGCGGCAGCAATGAGCTATACGGTTGGCGTCAGACGCGATAACCGCGTGACACTGGAGGGACAATTTCGACCCGCGCGTGATGATCGCAGTTTTTTGGATTGCCTTAACAATTTGCACCAAAAAATGGTTGAGGCAGGGGAAATGCGAAATATAAGCTCGGTCACTGTCGTTCTTCACGACCTTTCGGCCGAACAAGAAGGCACTCACGATTTGTTCGATACGGGCGAGAGCGTGAAACAACGAGCTCAGTGGGAAAGCGTTTCTGATTTGATAGACAAGATTCGTGTCCGCCACGGGTCGAAAGCACTCAGCCTGGGATCTACTCAGGGCCCCGGTGATTATATAGGTTCTAAAATTGCATTCGGGCGTATTCCTGAACCCGAAGATTTTTAGCTGCCCCAAGGTGAAGTGGGGCAGCTAAAAAATTAGTAAGCCGCGGTAAAACGTTGCTGCTTGTGCTTTGGACTATGAACTTCATCGACAATCACAACTGCAAGATCGCTTGCGCTGATTGCACTTTTACCTTCAGCGTCAAAAACCGGGTTTTCCTTACCCAGACGGTATTGTCCGGTGCGAGGACCAGGTACGAGATGGAACGGGGGTGAAACGAAGCTCCAGTCAAGTTCGGTTTCAGTGCGAAGATCATTCAGTGCCTGACGTGCGCCAAGTGCACCTTCCTTATACTCCGCGGGAAAATGTTCGCCGTCTACGAATTGTGTGCCGTCCTCAGCATACAGGCTTCCTGCGCCGCCAATAACGATCAGACGTTTTATGCCTGCCGATTTGGTCGCTTGGGTAATTGATTTGCTGGCTTTGATGTGGACAGCCTGAATGTTTGGATCTGTCCAGCCTGGATTATAGGCAGAAACCACGATGTCATGCCCTTTGAGCTTCTCCGATAAAGCTGCTGTATCCAAGGCATCCGCCTCGATGGCGGTCACGCCATCCAATTTTTCAACCTTTGCGGGATTGCGCACCAAAGCAGTAACGCTGTCTCCGCGAGAAATAGCCTCTTTCAAAATTTCTTGGCCGACAAAACCGGTGGCACCGATCAATGCAATTTTCATCATATGCTCCTTGATGCAGGTACGCATCGTTTTCTGGTTACTAACAATAACTATCTATGCTAGATGCGTGGGTCTGAAAAGAACGCACTTTTTCCGTTTTAAGGCACACCTAGGTAACCGCCCGGGTGATATCCAAATTTGGTGATGAAGCTATGACGATACACGCAAATACCAGTCGAAACGTCCCCTTGCTCGAATCAATGCCCGCTATGAAGGCGGAAGAGGGTGGTTTGTGCCCCATGCGTGAGGTGCTTGATCTTGTCGGTGATTCCTGGAGTCTTTTGACGATCATCAATCTGCAGTCCGGACCACGGCGCTTCAATGTATTGCGACGTATGATCCAAGGCATTTCGCAACGTATGCTGACCGTGACCCTGCGTTCGCTGGAACGCGACGGACTTGTGTTGCGCACCGTAAAGCCGACATCTCCTCCGGAAGTCACTTACGCACTCACGGATATTGGACATTCAATAGCGGTGCCAGTGGGAGCCTTGGGTGAATGGGCGGTGACCAATCGCGATCACCTGCGAAAGGCGCGCGCTGAGTTTGATGCGGCAAAGTCAGAATAACGGAACCCTCCCAAGTGCATTGCGTTTCTCCACCTCAAGGAATGTTTAAAGGGAGAACGAAAATGCCGGCAAAATCCCAGGCTCAACAGAAAGCAGCAGGTGCAGCGCTTTCAGCAAAACGAGGCGACACCAAGAAGAGCGAGCTCAAAGGCGCATCAAAGGGCATGTATGAGTCCATGAGCGAGAAACAGCTCGAGGAGTTCGCTGAAACTGATCGCAAGGATCTGCCCAAGAAGAAAACCAAGCATTGATCCCTGCGAGCGCGCATTACTGGCAGATGCGCGCCTCGCAGCTCTTTCCGTGGCACCCTTGATCAAGATGCAGGTTACCCTGATGTGCGGCGTCCCCGTCCGGGCCGATAACCGTCATGAATCGCTCGCAGCTAAGCTTGTGCAGTGATGACCAAAACGCCTGCTCTTCCGGTTTGCCTTTCCAGCCTGATCCGAGTTCTGTCGTTTTTCCGTTCTTGAACTTGAACGAGATAATGTCCAACGCATTGGCAAAGGCATGCTCTGAAACGCGTCCCTTATGACCATTATTGACCTTTCGGCACTGATAGTCGGAACCGGTCGCAATGCTTTCTATCTCGGCACCGAAGTTTTTCTGTGCCTCTTTTTGAATTTCGACAACCCAATTGGCCAACGATCCAGCCATTGCGCAATTCGTTATGATTGGCGCGGCAAATTTCACGGGATTGTCTTTGCCAATCGCCGTCACCTTCAATGGTGAACGCTCGCCGCAAGCCCCTTCCGAAAGGGGAGGTATCAATTCGCCTTGGATATCGCCATTCATAATTGCGGGGCACGCATTTTGGTAAATCCGATCCGGTGAAGTTGCGGCGTCATTTGTTTCAGTGGCTTCGTCCGGCTTCTTGTTGTCTTCTGTCTGATCCGGTTTAGGACCTTGTTGCTCCGCCTTGGGCGCAATAATTGGCTTTTCATCAGGTTTTGCTGCAGGTTCAGCTTCCATCGCCGGTTTTTGGTCCGGTACGGGCATTTCAGCCTTTTGCTCCGGCGCGACGGTTGCTCGCGGATTATCCAGCGGAAGCGGGGGAATAATAGGCAAGGCAGGCTTCGCGATTCTGGTTTGGTGGTTGCGCCGGGATCGCGCATCCGCATCGCTGGTGAAACTCACCAATGTCAGGCTTGAAACGGATGCTGCAAGAGATAAAAGGATGAATAGATGAAAACGCGTTGGACGCGAGAATAGGGTCATTATCGGCTCTACTCCTGTTTGAGCGTCTATCCTAACGTGCGAATACCAATATCGGTTTCAATTTATATGAGTCGCTGAAACATCGCCTGCGCTTGACATGTTAAGACCTTCGCACTAGAAGCCACAACAGCGCAGGGCCTAACAGCTCTGCGTTTCATTTGACGTGTCCCGTGGGTGATCTCGCAAAGCGTGCGTGGGTCGCTCTGTCAGTCTTCGAAAACGGAAGGCAGAGGAGGGCGCGTTTCCTTGAACCAGGGTATTTAGTCTTGGTTTGGTTTTGTTGAAAGGAAATGCGATGAGCAAGCGCGAATCGTCCAAGTATAAAATTGACCGCCGTCTTGGCGAAAACATCTGGGGCCGCCCGAAGTCCCCTGTAAATCGTCGTGAATATGGCCCAGGCCAGCACGGTCAGCGCCGCAAGAGCAAGCTGTCCGACTTCGGTGTTCAGCTGCGCGCAAAGCAGAAGCTCAAAGGCTTCTACGGCGACATTTCGGAAAAGCAATTCCGCAAGACCTATGAAGAAGCATCACGTCGCAAGGGCGATACTGGTGAGCAGCTCATTGGTCTGCTTGAGTCGCGTCTGGATGCGATTGTGTACCGCGCAAAGTTCGTTCCAACGATCTTCGCAGCGCGTCAGTTCGTCAACCACGGCCACGTAAATGTTAATGGCCGTCGCACCAACATCCAGTCCTACATCTGCAAGGCTGGTGATGTGATTGAAGTTCGTGAAAAGTCAAAGCAGCTTGTGATTGTTTTGGAAGCAGTTCAGCTCGCTGAGCGTGATGTTCCAGAATACATCGAAGTTGATCACACCAAGATGGTTGCCAAGTACAATCGCGTTCCGGCCTTCTCCGATGTGCCATACGCTGTACAGATGGAACCAAATCTGGTCGTCGAATTCTATTCGCGTTAATCGGATTTTGAAGTTTTTGAAGAAGCCGCCTGGAGCAATCCCGGCGGCTTTTTTGTTCCAGAATCATAGAGGATGCGGGAATGACTGACCTAAAATCCATTGTTGATAGTGTTTATCACGATCTTTCAGACAGGATCGGGGAAGGCAAGCTTGCTGATTATATTCCCGAGTTGGCGACAGTGGATCCAAGGCAGTTTGGCATAGCTTTGGTCACGACCGATGGAAAACTCTACTCTGCCGGCGATGCGGCTACAGCCTTTTCGATCCAGAGTATCTCAAAGGTTTTCACGCTCACTTTGGCGCTCGGCAAGATTGGCGATGGGCTGTGGAAAAGAGTTGGCCGTGAGCCATCAGGCAATTCGTTTAATTCCATTGTGCAGCTTGAGCAAGAAAAGGGAAAGCCGCGTAATCCCTTTATCAATGCTGGCGCAATTGCGGTGGCAGATGTAGTTTTGGCGGGGCATGTGCCTAAAGAAGCCATCGGCGAGATCGTGCAATTTATTCGTCAGTTGGCCGACGATGATACAATAGCGATTGATCACAATGTCGCGCGTTCGGAGACGAATACCGGGTATCGCAATGTTGCGCTCGCAAATTTTATGAGATCGTTCGGCAATCTCAATCATCCCGCCGAGCACGTGCTCGGCGTTTATTTCCATCACTGCGCGGTGGCAATGTCTTGCCACCAGCTTGCCCATGCCGGACTCTATCTTGCGTCGGCTGGTCGCAATCCTTTGAGTGGTGGAAGTGTGGTTTCCCCCAGCCGCGCACGCCGGATCAATGCTCTGATGCTCATGTGTGGTCATTATGATGGTTCTGGCGATTTTGCTTATCGCGTAGGTCTTCCCGGCAAGAGCGGCGTTGGTGGAGGAATTCTGGCCATTGCACCCGGTAAGGCTTCGATAGCAGTATGGTCTCCGGGGTTGAACGAAAACGGCAATTCGCAGTTGGGTTCGGCAGCGCTAGAACTTTTGGCACAACGGACCGGCTGGTCGGTATTCGGACAATAACAAGGTCTGCATCGCCTGCATTTATGGGCAATGAAGGTGAAATGAGGTGTTCCCATGACTGTTCATGATCTGGATATTGCCCAAGATTCCGGCTGCCATCCTATGTTTCTGAATGCGCCGCCCGGAGTTGAGTTCAACAAATTGCGCAAGCGTCTGCTGCGCAATACACGACAGGCACTTGAAGATTTTGCCATGATCAATCCGGGCGAACGTTGGCTTGTTGGGCTTTCGGGCGGTAAGGATTCCTATGGGCTTCTAGCACTGTTGCTTGATTTGAAGTGGCGCGGACTGCTGCCGGTCGAGCTTGTTGCTTGCAATCTGGATCAGGGCCAGCCCAATTTTCCGAAACATATTTTGCCGGATTTTCTGATACGAAACGGAATTCAACATCGTATTGAATATAAAGACACCTATTCAATCGTCACAGAAAAGGTTGCCGAAAACCAGACCTATTGCTCGCTGTGTTCACGGTTGCGGCGTGGCCATCTTTATCGGGTAGCGCGGGAGGAAGGTTGTTCGGCATTGGTTCTCGGGCATCATCGGGAAGACATTCTCGAAACGTTTTTAATGAATCTCTTCCACGGTGGCAGGCTCGCGGCAATGCCTCCGAAATTATTGAATGATGATGGTGATCTGATGCTGCTTCGGCCTTTAAGCTATTGTGCTGAGGACGATCTGGAAAAATTTGCACAGGCGATGCAATTTCCCATCATACCTTGCGACCTGTGCGGAAGTCAGGACGGACTTCAGCGAAACATGATGAAGGCAATGCTTTCCGACATTGAAAAACGCATGCCAGGGCGCAAGGAGATTATGATTCGCGCCCTTGCCAACACACGTCCAAGCCATCTGCTGGACCGCAAGATTTTCGATTTTACAGGACTGTCACAGAAGGCAAACCCCGGCGAATGAACATGCCCGGGTTTGCTAAGACCTTAAACGGGTTGATTGTGTGGCTTGAATAATTTGCCCCGCTCGGCAATGAGAACAAACACCAGCCCGATTAATGAAAGCACGAAGAAGCCTGCTACCAGCGGCGTTGTCGTGCCATCGAAAGCCTGTCCAATCAATGCGCCAATTGCGCCGCCACCGGCTGTTCCCATAAAGCCAAGGACCGATGAAGCTGTGCCCGCTACATGCCCCAGCGGTTCCATGGCAAGCGAATTGAAGTTGGAACCGATCCAGCCGAACTGGAACATGGCCACAGCGAAAAACAGGAAATAGAGCACAAACGGCGTTGGGTGTGGTCCAAACAATGTAACCAGCAGCCAGAGGCCGTTGACCGTCAGAAAGGCCAGGAGCGCTCCGTGAGAGAGGCGGCGCATGCCAAAACGACCGACGAAACGCGAATTGACGAATGACGAGAATGCCATAGTTACAGCGACACCCGCAAACGCTACCGGGAACCATACGCCGAGTTCATAAATGCCGACGTAAATTTGCTGGGCAGAATTGATGAAGCCGAAAAGAGCGCCGAAAATGAATGCGCTCGCTAGTGTATAGCAAAGAGCCACACGGTTCGTCAGAACGATGATGAAGCCCCGGCTGACCGATCGCAATGTAAACGGCCGCACGTCGGCTGGATCAAGTGTTTCTGGGAGACGGATATAGAACCAGCACATCACGGCAGCTGCGATAATTGCCATGAAAATGAAGATGAGATGCCAGTTTCCAAACAGCATGACTGCTTGCCCCGTGCCCGGGGCGATGACTGGAACCACCATAAACACCATCATGATGAGAGACATGACTTCTGCCATCATCCGGCCGCCATAAACGTCACGAACGATCGAAATCGTGATGACGCGTGTGGCTGCCGATCCGATGCCTTGAAGCAAGCGAAAAAATAGCAAGGAGGCGAAACTCGGCACAAATACGCACGCTAGCGCGGACAGAATGTAAATCACCAAACCAACGAACATAGGTTTGCGGCGACCAAAACGATCAGAAATTGGACCATAGAATAATTGCGAAACCGCGAAGCCCATGAGATAGGCCGAAATTACATATTGACGATGATTTTCGGTGGCAACGCCAAGGCTGGCACCGATTTCCTGCAATCCTGGCAGCATAATATCAATTGCAAGGGCATTAAGCGCCATGAGCGCTGCCATCATTGCGATAAACTCAATCTTGGTCATTGCGCCAAGTTTGGGAGTTAATCCTGTCGAGGGGGTTTTCATTTTCGAACCTGCAAACATCATCTATAAAATGCCCGAGCGATGACCGCCGGGTCGCCCTTGCAATCGGTTAACGGGCCTGACGCTCGTTTCATTAACCGCTCAAAACACACCATCGTGCTGTCATCTCTTGAGTTCCTACGGAACCTTAAACAACGACAAAGGCGTCGGTATATCCGACGCCTTTAGAATATAATTCCGCTAAACCGCGGAACTGACTGATTTATTTGCGTAATCAGGCTGCCTTGGTGGCAACACCTTTTTCGCTGAAGAGGGATTGCAGTTCGCCAGCCTGAAACATTTCGCGGATAATATCACAGCCGCCAACAAACTCGCCCTTAACATAAAGTTGCGGGATGGTCGGCCAATTAGAATATTCCTTAATGCCCTGACGCAATTCGTCGGAGGTCAGTATATTCACGCCTTTATAATCCACGCCAACATAATCAAGTATCTGCACAACCTGACCGGAAAAGCCGCACTGGGGAAACCCTGGGGTGCCCTTCATGAACAGAACAACATCGTTGCTCTTCACTTCGTTATCGATAAATTCGCTAATACCGCTCATTTCGGCAAACCTTCCTACCAAACACGACGAATCGTCATCGCTGGTCAAAATTGAACTTTCCTAACAAATAGCGCTTCAATTCTGGCAAAACAAGGCTCGGTGTTCCCGAATTGGTTTATTCCGGTGCGCTGGTCTGCAGGGCGAGGGCATGCAGCACACCGCCCATATTGCCCTTCAATGCATCATAGACCATCTGGTGCTGCTGAACTCGTGACTTGCCCCGAAAGCTCTCAGCGACAACCTCAGCAGCATAGTGGTCTCCGTCACCCGCCAGATCGCGGATGGTAATCTTCGCATCGGGAATGGCGTCTTGAATCATTTTTTCGATATCACGCGCGTCCATTGCCATGTGTCGTTCTCCTCAGGCGGCCTGATCTTTTTGGTTCGCCGGACCATTCATATAGTCAGGGAACCACGATTCGTGGGCATTTGTCAGGTCTGCTACTGATATGGAGACCAACTCTCCGATCGTCAATGCATTGCCCTCTACGACGCCAAGCTTGCGGAACGGAATGCCCGAGCCCTCAGCATTGAGCGTTACGAAGTTTGCCATATCGGCGGGCACGGCGATGATATACCGAGCCTGATCCTCACCAAAGAGCAGGGCATGCGGGGCATCTTCACCAACCGAAACAGATGCACCTTTGCCAGAGGCCATGCACATTTCAGCCAGAGCGATGCCAAGTCCGCCATCCGATAAGTCATGGCAGGCAGTAACCTGGCCATTGCGTATTGCGGAGCGGACGAAATCGCCATTCCTCTTCTCGACTGCGAGATCGACATTGGGAGCCGGTCCATCTGAGCGACCATGAAGATCGCGCAAATAAATCGACTGCCCAAGATGGCTGCCGTCTGTGCCGATGAGGATCAAGATATTTCCGTTTGCCATACCGCCTATCGTGGCAATCTTGGACCAATCAGGGATCAGCCCGACGCCAGCAATGGTCGGGGTTGGCAAAATGGCTTGTCCATTTGTTTCATTATAGAGTGAGACATTGCCCGAAACGATCGGGAAGGCGAGCGCACGGCAAGCGTCGCCTATGCCGCCAATAGCTTTAACCAACTGGCCCATAATCTCCGGTCGTTCCGGATTACCAAAATTGAGATTATCGGTGGCGGCGAGAGGTTCGGCGCCAACAGCTGTAAGATTGCGCCAGCATTCAGCGACAGCCTGCTTGCCGCCTTCATATGGATCAGCCTCGCAATAACGCGGCGTGACGTCTGATGAAAATGCGAGTGCTTTGGTAAGATGACCTTCGACACGAACCACGCCCGCATCGCCACCCGGCAATTGCAGTGAGTTGCCTTGAATGATCGTGTCATATTGCTCGTACACCCAGCGGCGCGATGACAAATCTGGCGAATTAAGCATCTGCAATAATGCTGCGTTATAATCTTCAACCTGTGGAACGTTTGAAGCTGGCAGCGGAGCGTGCTTGCCCGGTTCCATCCATGGGCGGTCATATTCCGGAGCCTGATCGCCCAGATCCTTGATGGGGAGGTTTGCAACTTCCTCGCCCTGATGAATGACGCGAAAGCGAAGGTCGTCGGTCGTATACCCTACGATGGCGAAATCCAGCCCCCATTTCTTGAAAATGGCCTGGGCTTCTTCTTCTTTTTCCGGGCGCAAAACCATAAGCATGCGCTCCTGGCTTTCGGACAGCATCATCTCATAAGCGGTCATACGCTCCTCACGTACGGGAACTTTGTCCAGAATGAGTTCAATACCGAGGTTGCCCTTGGCGCCCATTTCAACAGCAGAGCAGGTCAGGCCCGCAGCGCCCATGTCCTGAATAGCGATAACAGCGCCCGAAGCCATCAATTCAAGTGAAGCTTCCAGCAGACACTTTTCAGTAAAGGGGTCACCAACCTGAACGGTAGGGCGCTTCTCTTCGATTGACTCGTCAAATTCGGCAGAAGCCATCGTTGCGCCGCCAACGCCGTCGCGTCCGGTTTTAGCTCCGAGATAAACGACAGGAAGGCCAACACCCTTGGCTTCCGACAGGAAAATCGCATCGGTTTTGGCCAAACCGGCAGCAAAAGCGTTTACAAGAATATTGCCATTATAGCGCGCGTCGAAATTGACTTCGCCACCTACGGTCGGCACTCCGAAGGAATTGCCGTATCCGCCAACGCCTTCAACCA
Source organism: Hyphomicrobiales bacterium (assembly GCA_900471815.1). GTDB lineage: Bacteria > Pseudomonadota > Alphaproteobacteria > Rhizobiales > Rhizobiaceae > Phyllobacterium > Phyllobacterium ifriqiyense. The sequence goes on along the minus strand of UICE01000002.1, from coordinate 43,916 downwards.
CGCCCGATACAAGATGACGGGTCTTGGGATGTGCAGGTTCGCCGAAGCGCAATGCATTCATGGCAGCAATCGGGCGGGCACCCATGGTGAATACATCACGCAAGATACCGCCAACGCCTGTTGCAGCGCCTTGATAGGGTTCAATATAGGAGGGGTGGTTATGGCTTTCCATTTTGAAAACCACGCAATCGCCGTCACCAATGTCTACGACGCCAGCATTTTCGCCGGGACCTTGGATAACCTGGGGACCGGTGGTCGGCAATGTACGAAGCCATTTCTTGGACGACTTGTAGGAACAGTGCTCGTTCCACATGGCGGAGAAAATACCAAGCTCTGTGAAGCTGGGCTCGCGTCCGATCAGATCGAGAATGCGTTGATATTCATCCGGCTTCAGCCCGTGCGAGGCGATTAGTTCCGGTGTGATCTGAACAGTGTTGGAAAGACCCATGAGCAATATCAGTTCCGTTGTGTGTTAAGCGGTTCTCTTAGAGCAATTTGCAACGGGAATACACCGTGTTCGAGAGAAAAAAGAACAGGGAACCACTGAAAAATGCCCGATCAAGCCTGGTACGTGACGCTGTGAGGGCTGGCGGCAGTTTTCCGCCACCAGCCCTCAGCTTCAGCGATTGTCGAGTTCCGACCGAACCAGTTGCAGGCCCCGTCGCGTTACCCGATAAGGTCCACCGCCCGAAGAGGCTATGGCCTTTTTTTGTTTCAGTTTGCGAAACAGCCTTAAATTGCAGGCAGTATAGCGGGCACCATCGCGTGTAAGGCAGATGATATCCCGAATGGTTTTGTCCTCGTCCTTTTCAAGCAGAATTTTACCGCCTTGAGCGAGCAAGTGAAGAATGCGCTGTTCATCGCGCGAAATGTCCATTTGTTGAGTCCTGGAAAACGGGCAAATGCCCATGAGAACACATCCGCAGCCGGTTTAAATTGGCTCGGGGCTCCTGTTTTCATGCCCCTGACTTCAAAGAAGTCGGGGCTTTAGCGGGACTCAGACTGATTGAACATAAAAACTCCATCGTGGATGGCGTTTATATAATGGTGTGCAGAGTGGCTGTCAAAGAGTGCAACCTTGTTAGACAGCGTTCAGCTTCCCATAGGCCAGAATAAACGCAATTAACGATCCTGTGCTGGCAAAGGTGCGTACATGATTCCATGGCACCCACTCTGCAAAATAACGTGTCCACAGTGCCCTGCCTTCCGGACTCGCCGGTGAGATGGCTTGAAGCGCATCGTTGAGTGGAACATTAAACACTACGGTAATAGCGATGACGCCGATCAGGTAAAGCAAACTACCTATAAGCAACCACGCAGATCCTGGCTGCGACCAAAGCACGATGCTGGCAATGCCCAGCACAATACAAAGTAGGGCTGTACCGAAGAAGGCCATGCCAAATGTAGCATTTAGGATTGTCACGTTGATTGAATTCATTGCCGCAATGCCCTGTTCGGGCGGAAGTTTTGAAAATGCCGTCATGATGAAGCTGGAGAATGCGAAGAAAAGGCCAGCCATGATGCCGCTTCCCAGGGCAGCAAGCATCGTTAGAACGGGCAAAAGCATGATCATATCTCTTCTCCCAAATTCCCGTCGCTATGATTGTGGTGGTACTGGTCGTTGAACGTTTCGAGCGTATAACTATATGCGGGGTGATGGAAGATACGAACATCCCGACCGAAAACGTCAGAATCACTTGCCTCATAAGCCGGATTGCACTAGCCAGTATTCAGATATTTTCAGCCAGGAACGACAGACCAGCATGACTCTTGTTGATACCCGCACGCCCGAACCCAAGCGTTTTGTCTCAGGTGCCACAGGCGATTGGGAAATCGTCATCGGTATGGAAGTCCATGCCCAGGTAACGTCTAATTCAAAGCTGTTTTCCGGTGCATCCACGACATTCGGTGCTGGCCCCAATGAGAACGTATCGCTGGTAGATGCTGCTATGCCCGGCATGCTTCCGGTTATCAATGAATGGTGTGTGCGCCAGGCTATTCGCACCGGTCTTGGCCTGAAAGCGCAAATCAACCTGAAATCCGTATTCGACCGTAAGAATTACTTTTATCCTGATTTGCCGCAAGGCTATCAGATTTCACAGTTCAAGCAGCCAATCGTCGGCGAAGGCACGATGATCATTTCGGTCGGTCCCGATAAGAAAGGCGAGTTTGAAGATATAGAAATCGGTATTGAGCGCCTGCATTTGGAACAGGATGCCGGCAAGTCGCTCCATGATCAGAACCCCACAATGTCTTATGTGGATCTAAACCGCTCTGGCGTTGCGTTGATGGAAATCGTATCCAAACCCGATATGCGCTCGTCGGACGAGGCCAAAGCCTATCTGACCAAGTTGCGTACTATCGTGCGATATCTGGGCACTTGCGATGGAAACATGGATGAAGGTTCCATGCGGGCCGACGTTAACGTTTCTGTCCGTAAGCCAGGCGGGGAATTTGGCACGCGCTGCGAGATCAAGAATGTGAACTCCATCCGCTTCGTCGGTCAAGCGATCGAATATGAGGCCCGCCGCCAGATAGCTATTCTCGAAGATGGCGGTTCCATCGATCAGGAAACTCGACTGTTTGATCCGTCCAAGGGCGAAACACGTTCGATGCGTTCGAAAGAAGAGGCGCATGATTATCGCTACTTCCCCGATCCAGATTTGCTGCCGCTCGAATTCACGCAGGCCTATGTTGACGAGTTGAAGGCTGATCTGCCGGAATTACCTGATGACAAGAAGGCGCGGCTGGTATCCAGTCTTGGGCTATCCGTTTACGACGCTTCTATTCTTGTTACTGAAAAGGCGATTGCCGATTATTATGAAGCGGTTGCCAAAGGTCGTGATGGCAAGTTATCAGCCAACTGGGTAATTAATGATCTTCTCGGAGCCTTGAACAAGGCAGGAAAAGGCATTGAAGAATCGCCAGTTTCACCGGATCAGCTCGGGGCGATAATTGACCTCATCAAGGAAGGCGTGATTTCCGGTAAGATTGCCAAGGATCTGTTCGAGATTATCTGGAACGAAGGCGGCGATCCAAGAGAAGTGGTCGAAAGCCGAGGCATGAAACAGGTCACGGATACCGGAGCCATAGAACGGGCCGTTGATGAAATCATCGCTGCAAATCCTGATAAGGTCGAACAGGCAAAGGCTAAGCCCAGCCTTGCAGGCTGGTTCGTCGGGCAGGTGATGAAATCGACGGGCGGCAAAGCCAACCCGCAGGTTCTCAGCGATCTAGTCAAAGCTAAGCTTGGGATAACAGAATAAATGTGGGTTCGCAGCGCAACCAAGGAAGATCTGAACGCTGTTCACGACTTGCTGGTCGAAACTTGGCATGCGACCTATGACGATGTCTACGGCGTTGAAAGGGTCAACGAGATCACATCTCGCTATCACTCGTTGGAGGCGCTCAAAAAACAATTGGCCAAGCCTTACTCGGAATTCATTATTGCGGATGATGGCGCCGACATTCTCGGTATGGCCTATGCTTCGCAAAAAGATCACAAGCTTTCGATCCTGAATCAGCTTTATGTTCATCCCGAGCATCAGAAAAAAGGTGTCGGCTCTCTGTTGCTCGCCGAGGTTGAAAGTGCATTTCCCGGTGTATTCGCTTTACAGCTGGAAGTAATCGACAAGAATCGGAATGCTGTTGAGTTTTATGAGAGTAGAGGGTTTGAGAAAACCAGCACCAAGATCGATGATTGGGGCCAACCCAATTCGGGTATTTCGGTAATCGTTCTCGAAAAGTCTTTGACTGGGTATGAACTGGCGCCATGAACATCGAAAGTGGTTTGAGCTTTCGGGAAGCAACGATTGAGGATTTGCCTGCGCTTGTTGCATTGTTTGCAGATGATGTCGTTGGCGGCCATAATGACACCACGGATATTGCCGCTCTTCCCATCTATGAGAGTGCCTTTGCCGCAATTCAAAATAGCCCGAATGATCTGATTTTTGTTGGAATCATGAGCGGTGAAATTGTTGCAACGGCACAAGTGACATTCGTAACGTCACTTGTTGGGCGTGGGAGCACACGCATGATAATCGAAGCGGTCCAGACCCGTGCTGATATGCGCGGCAAGGGCATTGGAGCGCTATTAATTACACATTGTCTTCAGATCGGGTGTCAACGGGGTGCTGCTTCAGCACAATTGACATCGAACAATCAACGGCAGGACGCCCATCGTTTTTATGAAAGGCTGGGTTTCGTGAAGTCCCATACGGGCTTCAAGTTGATACTGAAAGCCGATCCAGCGTCAACTTGACCCTTGCTATCGGCCAACGATACGGCCATAAACCCGATAAGAAAACGACTTCGTTGCAAGCAGGATTGCCATGAAAAACCTCATCACACAGATCTTCACATGGTGGAACGGTCAGACTATCGGCACGCGTTTCTTTACATGGCGCAAGGGTACGAAGGTCGGTGAGGACCAGTTTGGCAACGTCTATTACGAAGGTACATTTGACTCAGAAGGACGTAAGCGCCGTTGGGTAATTTATAACGGATATGCGGAAGCCTCTGCTATTCCTGCCGGTTGGCATGGTTGGATGCACCACCGCGTAGCGACGGCGCCTTCGCAGGAAGACTACAAGCCGCATCCATGGGAAAAGAATCACCAGCAGAATTTAACTGGTTCTTCAGCTGCCTACCGGCCGAAAGGCTCGATTGCGCATGGAGATAATCGACCGACTGTTACTGGCGATTACGATGCTTGGACACCAGGCAGCTAGGCTGATTTTTTGTCGCCACAATTAATCTTTATCGACGAGGGGGAAATGCCCCCTTTGTCGTCCCGCTAAACCGGAAGTGAAATGATCCGTCTGACCCAGTTCTTTCCCTTCTCTCAAATTGTCAGCGTACTGTTTGCGGGTATCGCCATGGTTGCGAGCCATCCTACTGTGGGGTTGGCTCAGGAAAAGATTGCTAACCCAATTGCCGTATTTTCCGGCCTCGACAAGATCACCGGGCGGATCACAACCTTTGATGTCTATATCAACGAGACAGTGCAGTTTGGCGCATTACAATTGACGCCCCGCGTTTGTTACACGCGTCCCGACACGGAAGCACCAAAAACTGACACCTTCGTGGAAGTGGATGAGATCACGCTAGACCGGAAAATTCGCAAGATTTTTTCTGGTTGGATGTTCGCGGATAGCCCGGGGCTGAACGCTGTCGAGCACCCGGTCTATGACGTCTGGCTAAAATCTTGTAAGCTAAAGTCGGACATACCCGCGCCCGACAAAAGCTAGATTCATTTCATGCTGTGTGCATTGGTTTCGCACAATTAACGATCCACGGTGTACCAAAGCGATCTGTAAACATTGCAAACTGCTGAGCCCATGATGTCTCACCAAGAGGCATCATCACGCCCTCTGCATCTTTTGAAAGATCTGCAAACAAACGTTTTGCTTCATCAGGCGTGTCAACATTGATCGCGACCGTCATGCCTTGTGCTTTTTGGAAATAGGGCGGCGGTGCGTCCGATCCCATCAATACATTGTCGCCTATCGTCAATAAGGCGTGCATGACGTTCTTTGCCGATTCAGGTGGGAAGTCTCCGCCCTCCGGCATTTCATCATAGCGGATAATCGCTTCTATCTTACCGCCCAGAACGCTTTCATAAAACTTGAAAGCCTCTTCGCATTTTCCATCGAAATTGAGATAAGCATTGATTTTCATCAGAGTTCTCCTGTTGGGTTTATTCCCGGTCAAAGGACGAATGAAAAACTATAAATCCTACTCCGTGACGAAAATATTTTTAGGTCAAAACTCAGCAGGCTGGGTGAGCGCGTTCTCCAGCATCTTCTGGTACTGGCGGCGGGGTACTTCAACAGCGCCAAACGTCTCAAGATGATTGGTGGTAAACTGTGTATCCAGCAGCGTGAAGTTCTTTTCGATCAAATGGCTAACCAGATGAACGAGACAGACCTTTGAAGCATCACGCTCTCGTGAAAACATGCTTTCGCCAAAGAAGGCAGAACCAAGAGATATTCCGTAAAGTCCACCCACGAGCCGGCCATCGCGCCAGGCTTCGACCGTATGACAATAGCCAAGCTTGAACAGCTTGCCATAGGCTTCGCGAATTGGCTGGTTTATCCACGTGCGAGCACGCTCGCCGCTACCACTTGCGCAACCATCAATTACGCCGGCGAAATCCGTATCATAGCGAATATCAAAAAGTGCCTTACGCACCGTTTTGCGCAGACTACGTGAGACGTGGAAGTTTTCAAATGGGATAATACCGCGCTTTTCAGGGCGAACCCAGAAGATTTCCGGATTGTCCGCCTCTTCTGCCATAGGAAAGACCCCGGTTGCGTATGCACGAAGCAGCAATTCGGGGTCCAGTATCAATGATTTTTCCGGGTTGTTACCCGCCATGCTTACGCCTTGAATTATTCTTCGGCCGTAACTGGAGCATCACCAGCCAAATATTTTTCAAGCCAGTGAATATCATAGTCGCCATTGGCAATGTCAGGGTTGTTAATCAAATCCTGAAAAAGGGGCAGGGTTGTCTTAACCCCATCGACGACAAATTCATCGAGCGCACGGCGTAGACGCATCATACATTCGACGCGATTGCGGCCGTGCACGATTAGCTTGCCAATGAGGCTGTCATAATATGGCGGGATTTTATAACCCGTATAGACACCCGAATCGACACGGATACCAAGCCCGCCCGGCGTGTGCCAATGCGTGATCTTGCCTGGAGACGGCGTGAACGTCCGAGGATCTTCTGCGTTGATCCGGCATTCAATCGCATGGCCAGAAAAACGGATATCTTCCTGCTTGACTGAAAGGCCGCCGCCAGAGGCAACACGTATCTGCTCGTGAACAAGATCAATGCCGGTTATGGCTTCGGTCACTGGATGCTCAACCTGAAGGCGTGTGTTCATTTCGATGAAATAGAACTCGCCATTTTCATAAAGAAACTCGATCGTACCCGCACCGCGATAGCCCATATCGGCCATGGCATTGGCGCAGATCATACCGATCTTTTCGCGTGCATCGGAATTCAGGGCAGGAGAGTTTGCTTCTTCCCATACCTTCTGGTGGCGGCGCTGTAGCGAACAGTCGCGTTCACCAAGATGCACGGCATTACCGAAGCCGTCGCCCATGATCTGAACTTCGATGTGGCGTGGCTTCTGTAGGTATTTTTCAATATAGACCGCATCATCGCCAAAAGCTGCGCCAGCTTCAGAACGTGCAGTCGACAGAGCAACTGAAAGCTCGTCCTCGTTGAGCGCGACCTTCATGCCGCGCCCACCGCCACCAGCCGAAGCTTTGATGATGACCGGATAACCGATCTCGGCGCAAATACGCGCTGCTTCAGCGTCATCCGTCACGCCGCCATCAGAGCCAGGGACGACGGGAATGCCAAGACGTTTTGCAGTCCGCTTGGCTTCGATTTTGTCGCCCATGATACGGATATGAGCTGCGGTCGGTCCAATGAAGGTAATATTATGCGCTTCAAGAATTTCTGCGAACTTTGCATTCTCCGAAAGAAAGCCATAACCGGGATGAATTGCATCTGCCCCGGTGATTTCGCATGCAGCAACGATCTGATGGATATTCAGGTAGCTATCACGTGAAGGCGGCGGTCCAATACAGACGCTTTCGTCGGCGAGACGTACATGCATGGCATCTGCGTCGGCGGTGGAATGGACGGCAACCGTTTGAATGCCAAGCTCTTTGCATGCGCGAAGCACGCGCAGGGCAATTTCACCGCGATTGGCTATGAGTATTTTCTGAAACATTGCGCTCTCGATCTAATAACGGTTCCGTCTATTCGATAACGACCAGAAACTCGCCATACTCAACCGGTTGGCTGTCTGAAACGAGGATCGAGGTAACCGTGCCAGCGCGAGGTGAGGCGATCTGGTTCATCGTCTTCATGGCTTCGATGATCAGGAGTGTCTGACCTTCCTTGACCTGAGTGCCAACCTCGATAAATGCGCGAGCGCCAGGGGCAGGAGACAAATACACTGTGCCAACCATGGGCGAAGGAACCGCATTCTTCGATGGGTCACTGGCTGGAGTAGCAGGCGCAGCCACGGAAGCCGGGGGCGCAACCGCCGCCGGTGCCTGAGCCTGTGCGTAAACAGGAGCACTCGCCTGCATCGTTATTTGCCGCGATACGCGAATGCGAAGATCGCCCTGTTCAATTTCGATATCTGTAAGGTCTGTCTCGTTCAGGATTTCCGCAAGATCGCGGATCATGACCTTATCGATCCCGTTAGTTTTGGTAGCCATGCTTGTTCAAGCCCCTTATTACTGTTTGGCGAATGCCGATTACTGCGGCGCCAGCTTGATGAGTGCGCGTAAACCCATGACATAGCCATCAACTCCAAAGCCACATAGCACCCCTTTGGCCAAAGAGGAAACGTAAGAGTGATGGCGGAATGACTCGCGCGCGTGAATGTTTGAAATATGAACTTCCACTAGGGTAACACCAGCAGCACGAATAGCATCATGCAGCGCAATGGAAGTATGCGTGTAGGCCGCGGGATTTATCAGCACCAGAGCACGGCGCTCTCCCGCTTCCTGAATCCAGTTTACCAGATCACCTTCATGATTGGATTGGCGAAACTCGATGTCCACACCGAGAACCTCGCCCTCAGCTCGGCACATCGCTTCGATATCGCTCAATGTCGTTGCACCATAAATCCCGGGTTCACGCTTTCCCAGCATGTTGAGATTTGGGCCGTTGAGGATGAAGACTTGCTGTTTCATGTTTACCGGGCAGGTTAAAGGTTCTGGTCCCATATAGACGGCTTACGGCCACGCGGAAAGCCTGCAAATACGCCTTATTGCTTGTCCACAATTCGTTTTGGCAAGAAGCAACAATTATTTGTTGCGAATGTGGCTGATTTTCTCCGCCAATGCGTCTGCTCCCAGTGCCCCGGGGACAACTTCATTGCCTATAATATAAGAGGGCGTGCCGGTAATGCTCAGGCTTTGCGCCAATTCGAAATTGGTGCGGAAAGCATTGGCAATCTCGGGCTGCTTCATTGTTTCGCGCATCTTGGCCTCATCGGCTCCCAGTTTAACGGCGATTGCCATCGCAGATTCTTCTGTCGCGCGCCCCTCCGCGCCAAGAAGGTCTCGGTGAAATTCAAGATATTTTTCAGGCATCAGAGTTTTAAAGGACTTCGCAACAAGATGAGCGCGTGTGGAATCCGGACCAAGAATTGGAAACTCTTTCATGACAAATCGGAGATTGGGATCGCTTTTAAGGAGCGCGTCCATATCTGGCAGGGCCTTTTTGCAGTAGCCGCAATTATAATCGAAAAACTCCACTATCGTAACGTCGCCCTTCGGATTTCCGAAAACAGCATCCATCGGCGATTGAAAAATCTTGTTGTTATTCTCACTGATTATTTCTGTAGAAGCTGCTTGCTGAGCCGCTTCCTGTTTTTCATTAAGTGCTGTTTGAACTTCGATCATAACCTCCGGGTTGTTGATCAGATAGTTCCTGACAATACCCTCAACCTCCGCGCGGTCGATTGCGGGCGCTGCGATAGCTACTGGTTCAGGCGCAGCAAGCGCGATTTCCGAGCGGCCCGCTTGATAACCCAATACCAAAGCGCCGATACCAATAAGCCCGGCGGCAATGCCGATGAGTGGGGCTTTTGTCATGTTATTCGTCCCTTTCATTCCGTAGGCAGATTGCCTGCCCTTGGCAGATCACTTGCTCTTACCGCGCTTGGCATTGATTATGTCTTGCGCTTGTATCCACTCGGGCGAACCCTTTTGCAAGGCGCGTTGGGCGCGGATCGCAAAGATTTGAGCGTCTTGAATTTTCCCGGAATAGTATTTTTCCTCAGCGCTCGCTAAATCGGAAAGTGCCGCATCCCCAAGCTGTCCATAAGCTTGCGCCAGATAAGCATAGCCTGTGGGTGATTCGCGGTCGCGGCCAATACTTGCCTTCAACTCGCTCACCGCGATTTTCAAATTATCAGGCTTCCCGGTAAGCATCAATGTTCGCCCGTAATTCATCCTGATCAGACTCGACTTTCTCGGATCCAGGTCGCTCGCCCTTTGGAAAGCTTTCGCAGCTTGATCAAGCTTGCTCTGTTTCAATAATATTTCGCCGCGAATTTCTTCGAAATAGGGATTTTTGGGTTGCTGTTTAATCAACGCATTGATCTTGCTGAGCGCCGACTCTGTAGAGCCATTGAGAAAAGTCGCAATTGCGTCTCCGTAACGCGCGCCAATGTTGGTTGGGTCTTTGCGGAATGTTTGAAGGACTCTCGCTCCTCCGGCGGTATAGGCGGCAATTTTGCCCCGCATAAGATCATGCCGCTGTTGCAGCGCCGGGCTGTCCTTTTTATCGAAATTCGGACTTCCCCGCGCCAATGTCTCTAGATTGGCAATGCGTTCACGTGGCATGGGATGGCTGATACGGTATGGATCAACCCGCGTTCCTGTAAGGGACAAGGCATTCGAGAAACGTTCGAATGTCGTCAACATGCCTTTGGCAGACTGACCAGTATTTGCCAGATAGGTAATCGCGGAACGATCAGCAGCCATTTCTTCGGTGCGCTGATAGTTTAGAAGATTGCGCATTGCAGCTTCGGGAGCGCCCATGGCAATACCACCGCCAGCCTGAGCCAAACCACTTTGCTTGCTGGCAGCACCGGCAATTGCAGCCCCAATGCCTAATAAGCCGGCAACAACGGCCATTGTCTTTGCTGCTGCAAGCTGTTCGCGCAGTTTGAACTGATGACCTCCGGCCAGATGACCTGTCTCGTGGGCCAATACACCGATGATTTCATTGGGTGTTTCGGCTTCAAGAAGCGCACCGGTATTGATAAATATGCGTCGGCCATCGACAAACGCGTTAAAGCTGGGACTATTGACCAGAACGATTTTAATCGACTGTTTGCCGAGGCCAGCCGTCTTGATAATCGGTGCGGCATAGTCTGTGACCAGTGCCTCGATTTCAGCGTCGCGAACAATGGGTACAGAGGATGACTGGGCGAATGCATTGCCAGTCTGAATTATACCAACCACACTGGCTGTGACGACGGCAACGGCTCCGCGCATAAAACTCGCGATGGACCCAAACAAAACTGTCTTTTGTAATACGATCATATCTATTCGTACCCAAATCAATCTTTGAAAGAAAGAGCGCTCTCAAAAGCTCCTTGAAATGTGAAAACTAGGTTTATTTAGGTAAAGTTTGATTTTTTTTATGAAATATTTGCCAAAAAGAAAAACCGGCTATTTGCCGGTTTCTCTTCATTCTAAGAATTTTTTGGGTTTCTAAAAGAAGCCCTTCTTTTGCCACCAGCCTTTTTTGGGAGCTGGTTCGTTATCAGCATTCTTATCTTTTCCAGTAGAGGTGACGACAGGCGTGCTGTCCTCAACTTTTTTGGGTGCAGCAGCCTCAACTGCGGGTTCGGGTGTCGGCTCGCTCTTCGGTTCCGGCGCTGCGGCAATAGGTTCCGTAACAACAGCATCGTCGACAACAGTGGTCTCAGCCTTTTTTCTAGGTTTGCGTGGCGCACGCTTCGGCTTCGCCGGAGTCTCTGCATCCGCTTCGTTTGCAGGCACTTCAGAAGTAACAGTCTCAACCTTTTCAGGGCTCGCTTTGGCACGCGAACGACGCTTGGTGGGTGCTTTTACTGGCGTTTCCTCAGCAGCAATTGCTTCAGCGGCCACCGTTTCCGAGTTTTCGGGGGCAACTACCGGCGCTTCTGCGATCACAACAGAAACATCCGCAAGCTTGGCCTTGGAGAAATCTGGAAGAGGGATCGAGACAAAAACAGGCTCGGCGTCCGGCACCGCATTTACAAGGGGACGATTTGCATTGTCACCCTCATCAAAGCGCTTGTTCTTGCGCCCGCCGCGCCGCCCACGACGACGTTTCTTGCGACGCTCATTTTCTTCTTCACGGGCTGCTGCCTGAGCAGCGTTTTCACCCTCTACAGGTGGCTGCTCGGCATCATCGGAGTCGTCTTCGCCGATTGGCTGATCACTTTGTTCAGAACCGCCGTTTTCATGGCGATCACGACCGCCGCGCCGCCGCCGCTTACGCTTACGCTTGCGCGATGCGTCATCGTCTGAACGCGAAGTTTCAGTCGAAACGGTTTCGGTTTCGTCGTCAACTTCTTCGATGACCGGGTCACTCTCGTCAAAATCTTCAGCGATATTAAGTGCCTGCGTTTCTGAGAGGGGTACAATTGGACCGACCGCCAAGGAACCCTTGTCGATGGCGAAGTGCTGGGCACCGACGCTATCATCGGCCTCAATACTGATAGTCAAACCAAAGCGAGCTTCAAGATCTGCAAGATTTTGACGCTTCTGATTCAATACATAAAGTGCCGTTGCAACTGTTGTGCGGACAATGATGTTGTTCTGCGAATGACGCAGCAAGTATTCCTCAATTGAACGCATAACATGTAACGCTATTGATGAAGCGGAACGAACATGGCCCGTGCCACCACACATGGCGCAAACCTGTGTCGTGCTTTCCAGAACACTGGCGCGGATGCGCTGGCGAGACATTTCGAGCAATCCGAAATGCGAAATCCGTCCAACCTGGATGCGGGCGCGATCATCTTTAAGACAATCCTTCATCCGCTTTTCAACCGCACGATTATTGCGGTTTTCTTCCATATCGATGAAGTCGATAACGATGAGGCCGGCGAGATCGCGCAGACGCAATTGGCGCGCTATTTCATCCGCTGCTTCAAGATTTGTCTGGAGCGCTGTGTCTTCAATTGAATGTTCTCGGGTCGAGCGACCGGAATTGACATCAATCGCGACCAGAGCTTCCGTCTGATTGATGATAATATAGCCACCCGATTTCAGCGTAACTTGCGGCTGCAGCATGCGGTCGAGTTGCGCCTCAATCCCATTGCGGGCAAAGATTGGCGTCATGTCACGATAAGGCTGCACAACCTTTGCATGGCTCGGCATAAGCATGCGCATGAAATCCTTGGCTTCGCGATAGCCATTCTCGCCAGCCACCTGAATCTCGGTGATGTCTTTATTGTAAAGATCCCGGATTGAGCGCTTAATCAAGCTGCCTTCCTCGTAAACGAGGGTAGGTGCACTGGATGCTAAAGTAAGACTGCGCACATTTTCCCAAAGGCGCATCAAATATTCATAATCGCGTTTGACTTCAGGCTTCGTGCGCATGGCGCCCGCAGTGCGTAGGATAACACCCATACCTTTCGGTACTTCAAGATCCTTGACTATATCCTTGAGGCGCTTGCGGTCCTGAATGCTGGTAATCTTGCGTGAAATACCACCGCCGCGGGCAGTATTCGGCATAAGCACAGAATAGCGCCCGGCTAGAGAGAGATAGGTTGTAAGGGCAGCACCCTTGTTGCCGCGCTCCTCCTTAACGACCTGAACCAGCAATATCTGACGACGCTTGATAACGTCCTGAATATTATACTGACGGCGCTGAAAGCGCTGATGCGTTGGAACCTCTTCCATGGCATCTTCGGCTCCAACGGACTCGACTTCGTCGAGCTCATCATGTGCTTCTTCTTTATCGTCGTTCGAACGGTGGCGTGAACGCCTGGAGCGTGTTTGACCACCTTCCGATTCCACGATCTTGTCGTCATCGTGGGACACGTCATCCAAATCAGACTGGATTGCCTCTGAAATAACGTCCGTCTCAATGGCTGCAGCCATGGTCTGACCGTTGCCGTCATCAGATGAATCACTATCTTCCAGATCGACGTGGGGCTGTTCAGATGTTTCAGAAACATCGCTGACTTCACCGGCCACAGTGTTATCATCCGAATCGCCGGACTCTAGTTTTGCAGCATCGTCGCCCTGACGCGAACCGCGGCGTCCGCGCCGCCGATTACGCGAGCCACGATCATTACGATCACGTGTGCGTTGTTCGCTGGCGTTTTCGTCATGATCTTCATCTTGGCTGGCTGCTTCCGCTTCCGCTTCGATTAAAGCCTGACGATCTGCAACCGGGATCTGATAGTAATCCGGGTGAATTTCGCTAAAGGCCAGGAAACCATGGCGGTTGCCGCCATATTCCACAAAAGCTGCCTGAAGAGACGGCTCTACGCGCGTTACTCGCGCAAGATAAATATTACCTTTGATTTGTTTCTTGTGTTCTGATTCGAAATCAAATTCTTCAATTCGATTGCCGCGAACCACGACAACGCGTGTTTCCTCCTGGTGGGAGGCGTCGATTAGCATTTTGTCCGACATTATATCTGTTCTCCCCGGCTAAAACGCTGGCAACCCTCAACAGCCAGGATGCCCGTGGGGCTCTTGGCGCGGGGAGTTCACATTTGCCGGATTTATTAAAGTTCGCAGGAACAGACAAAACTGGCGTCGCGCGAAGCTGCCCTGAGGCAACCGCGGCTTGCAAGCCGGTTATGATACTGTCTGTTACAAACATTCCTGTTCCTGACGAAACGACCTCATGAATGGCACGCTTTTCACGCTGTGCCGACCCGTTACTGCGTCGTGCGTCCTTAAACGCACTAAGGACGCAGTAACAAACTTAAGATTCTGCATGATTCAAAAATCGTAGATTTCTGGACCATGCGGTAACACCCTTGATAGGGCTGGCGTGATGCGCCTTGTCCGGGCGATCTGCCGTTCACAAAAAGCGCTACAGACATTCCCTGTCCGCTCGCGCCAAATTCTTTTTCGGTTAGCCACAGCGAAATCGCTCTCGCCACTCCAGATCAGGTACTTTTGTCATCCGGTCTTAGCCGTGACATTAAAGTTCCTGATTCCAAGGGGCATGAAACTAACCCACCTTTGCTTTTAGGAGGTGTGCTGCATTATGACAAGGGCTTCTTCATAATCGTGTCATTCTAGTGTCTTTCTTGTTTAAATAGGATCGTTCTTTGGAAGAGAATTTGGATCGAATGTTCGGTTAGCTTCGCACCATGGACGGTCGTCTGTCTTGCCATCCGCGAGTTGGAACTCATCCTGTTTAAATTCTATTTGAACAACGAAGGATTCAATGTGCGGGATGCGGCCCATAAGATAATATTAACCATAGCTCTCTACCTAATATTGTAGGATATGGCGCCTGCGGGGTGCAGGCACCTGCCTGATCTGATACAGAAGAGGCGCCGCGGGGATATTCGCCCCAGTTGGTCTCGATCGGTAAAGAGATGAACGTGATCTGTCGGATAGTTGAAGCCGCATTTGCAGGCTTACTCATTTTTATATCGGCGACTGGAAGTTCTTATGCGTCCGATGGATTGGCTGCTCTGACCTACCAGGCGGCTGGTGATGAATTGCGCACGCGCGTTGTTATCAATTTTGACCGTGAACCCGATATCTCAACCATGTTGCTTGACCATCCGCACAGACTTGTCGTGGACATGCCAAAGACGGTTTTTGCCTTCGATAAAAAATCCGTTGAATCACGGGGGCTTGTAGATGATGTGCGTTATGGAATGCTCGATTCGGAGCGTTCCAGGCTCATTTTCTCCCTCAAGGGTCCCTTCGCCGTAGAGCGTATTGATGTCATCAGGAACGACAATAGTCCTGGCTACCGGCTGGTTGCCGATCTCGTCGCGTCTTCAGATAGAAAATTTGCTGAAGATCTGAGAACACAGAACGCTACCACCGCGTCTACTGAAAGCACCCCAACGCGGGATAGGGTCGTCGCTGCTACGCCGGACGAAACGAACAAAACTGCCAAGCCTTTTACCGTGGTCATTGATCCGGGGCATGGCGGCATCGATAGTGGCGCGGAAAGCGCGGGCGGCATCATGGAAAAGAATGTTACGCTGATGTTTGCCCAGCAATTGCGCGATGAGCTTGCCAAAATACCCGGTATGCGCATCGAAATGACCAGGGCGGACGATACATTCCTGCGGCTTACCGAGAGGGTTCGTGTTGCGCGCCAATATGAGGCGGATCTGTTTATTTCGCTGCATGCGGATACGATCAATCGGGGCAATATTCGCGGTGCCACGGTTTATACTGTTTCCGACAAGGCTTCTGACGCCGAATCGCGCGCTATGGCGGATCGAGAAAATCGAGCCGATGCTGTGGCAGGTATTACATTTGACGGTGAGGCGCCGGAGATTGCCGATATCCTTATGGATCTGACGCGGCGTGAAACCCATAATTTTTCACTGAGGTTTGCCAAAAACGTGGTGGATTCCCTCAGAAAAGAAGTGAACATGATCAATAATCCGCACAGATTTGCAGGATTTCAGGTCTTGCGCGCCCCCGATGTGCCTTCGGTGCTGGTTGAAATCGGCTACTTGTCGAACGCTGAAGATGAAAAACTCATGCTTGATCCGGCATGGCGCGCCCATGTAGCAACTAGACTTGCAACGGCAGTCGCTGCATTTTCCGGATTAAAGACTGCTGGCGCGCAGAATTAGGCCGCGTGAGTTCATCCATGCGTGCGTTGCCGAAACTCCACAATTAGTATTTAAATTGTGAACGCAGATGGGTTGTCCTTGCCTTTGTCACATTTGTCGCCCAATTGCGTCAGCAACATCCGGCGTTCGCCAATGTGATACCGGATATGGAAAACCCTTCGGGGGTTGGTGTTTTCCGCAACACGACCTGCATAAATTCAAATGCAGCAATGTTAAATGCCAACTGGGTAAAATGGATTCCGGATACAGATGATACGCTTGATCGGATATTTTTTCGGAATCGGCACGGTGATGGCACTGCTGGGTGCCGCAGGCGTGGCACTTTACGTTGTCAGTATTTCCAAGGATTTGCCGGACTACGAGGTTTTGGCGAAATACGAACCGCCAGTTATGACGCGGGTTCACTCATCGGACGGGCAACTGATGGCAGAGTTTGCCCGGGAACGCCGGCTATATCTGCCAATTCAGGCAGTTCCGGACCGGGTGAAGGCCGCCTTTATCTCAGCCGAAGACAAGAATTTCTATCAGCATCCAGGTGTCGACATCAGCGGTTTGGCGCGCGCCATTGTCGTAAATATCCAGAACTGGGGTGCACGGCGTCCTGTAGGCGCTTCGACCATCACGCAACAGGTCGCCAAGAATTTTCTTCTCAGTAACGATCAGACCATTGGCCGGAAGGTCAAGGAAGCCATTCTTTCATTCCGTATTGAGCAGGCCTATTCAAAGGACCGTATTCTTGAGCTTTATCTCAATGAGATTTTCTTCGGCTTGAACTCGTATGGTATCGCCGGAGCGGCGCTCACCTACTACAACAAGTCAGTCAATGAACTGACTATCGCGCAGGCAGCCTATCTTGCCGCGCTGCCAAAGGGCCCTTCGAATTATCATCCTTTCCGCCAGCCAGATCGCGCAATTGAGCGCCGAAACTGGGTTATCGATCGCATGGCTGAAAATGGCTATGTGACGATGGAAGAAGCTAAAGAAGCAAAGACTGAGCCTTTGGGTGTAACACCGCGTCACACGGGCAATTACCTCTTTGCGTCGGAGTATTTCACTGAAGAAGTGCGCCGCCAGATCATTCAACGTTATGGCGAGAATGCATTGTATGAGGGTGGACT
The DNA here is from genome assembly GCA_900471815.1 of Hyphomicrobiales bacterium. Lineage (GTDB taxonomy): Bacteria > Pseudomonadota > Alphaproteobacteria > Rhizobiales > Rhizobiaceae > Phyllobacterium > Phyllobacterium ifriqiyense. The sequence continues at coordinate 26,455 of UICE01000002.1, read as the reverse complement.
GTCTGTCCGCACCACCCTCGATCCCAAAATGCAGGTTCAGGCACGCGCCGCGTTGCAGCATGGCCTCTTCAAGTTTGACGAAGGCAAAGGCTATCGTGGCGCATATAAAACCATTTCGACAGCAGGTGATTGGGGTATTCCACTTTCCGAAATCAAAGAGTTTTCGGACGTCCCGGATTGGAAGCTAGCCGTTATTCTGGAAGTCACACCGCAGCAGGCGGTAATCGGATTGCGACCGGAACTGGATGCATCTGGCAAAGTTGTGCAGGAACGCACGCAGGGTACAATCGCTGCTGATGATGTCAAATGGGCGTTCCGCATCATAGACGGTGACAAGCGCACCACTGCCAAATCGCTGGAGGGTGTGTTCAAAGTCGGCGATGTCGTATTTGTCCAGAAAAAAGAAGGCAGCGAGGCTGAATTCGATCTGCACCAAATTCCCAAGATTGAAGGTGGTGCTGTTGCGATGGATCCACATACAGGACGTGTCCTCGCAATGGTTGGCGGTTTCTCCTTCGCTCAATCTGAGTTCAATCGCGCAACGCAGGCCATGCGCCAGCCAGGTTCTTCCTTCAAGCCGTTTGTTTACTCAGCAGCGCTCGATAATGGATATACACCGGCGTCCGTGGTTCTCGACGGACCAATCTCGGTTGACCAAGGTGGAAGCCTCGGCGTTTGGGCACCGAAGAACTACAGCGGCAAATTTGCTGGACCATCGACTCTGCGCTACGGCATTGAACAGTCCCGCAATTTGATGACTGTTCGCCTTGCCCAGGACATGGGCATGAAGCTCGTTGCGGAATACGCCGAACGCTTTGGCATTTATGACAAAATGCTGCCAGTTCTGGCAATGTCACTTGGATCGGGCGAAACGACGGTCTTGCGTATGGTAACTGGCTATTCAATCATCGCCAATGGTGGTCGCAAGATCACGCCTTCCATGGTTGACCGCATTCAGGACCGCTACGGCAAGACTGTGTTCAAGCACGACGAACGCAAGTGCGAAAAGTGCTCCGCTGAACAATGGAATGGTCAGGACGAACCGGAACTGATCGATGATCGGGATCAGGTGCTCGATCCGATGACTGCTTATCAGATTACTTCCATGATGGAGGGCGTGGTCCAGCGCGGCACTGCCACTATTCTTAAGAGTCTGAACCGTCCGATTGCTGGAAAGACCGGAACGACGAATGATGAAAAAGACGCCTGGTTCATAGGCTTTACGCCTGATCTCGTTTTCGGCGTTTATCTCGGGTACGACAATCCTCAGCCCATGGGGCACGGTTTTACAGGTAGCGGTCTTGCTGCTCCCGTATTTAAGGCCTTTGCTGAAGCTGCCTTGAAAGATCAAAGGTCAGTTGACTTCCGGGTACCCGACGGGATGACGGTTCTGCCTATTGATCGTAAAACTGGTATGCAGGCGTCCGAAGGTGGTGCCAATGTCATAATGGAGGCTTTCAAGCCGGGTACTGGCCCAGCAGGCAGCTATTCAGTTATCGGCATGGATACTTTCTCCGAAGGTTCACCTGTTGAAGTTCAGTCACCTAACGTCAACCGCGCAATACAGGGCGGCGGCGGCGGACTCTTCTGATCCTCAAATCCTTGTGTCTTGGTCGAAGTTTTCAAGACTTTACATCGCGCGGACCAGTCAATATGGTCCGCCGAAATTTGAATGAACTTTAAGGAATAATACCCCATGCGCGCCGAAATCGAGACGCTGGTCGATGAGATCAAGCAGGCCATAAGCCTGCTGAGGAGGCATCTTTGACTGGGATACTTCAATCAAACGTTTGGGCTATCTGAACCAGCTTGCAGAAGATCCTGCGCTATGGAACGATGCGCAGGAAGCACAAAAATTGATGCGTGAGCGTCAACAGCTCGAAGACAGCATCAATTCCATTCGTACATTGTCGCAAACACTCGAAGACAACATCGAGTTGATCGCCATGGGCGAAGAGGAAGGCGACAAGTCCATTGTCGACGAAGCTGAGGCCGCTATCCGCGACATTAAAACCGAAGTCGACAGGCGTCAGATTGATACACTCCTGTCAGGCGAGGCCGATGCCAACGATACCTATGTCGAAGTGCATTCCGGTGCCGGTGGTACCGAAAGCCAGGACTGGGCTAATATGCTTTTGCGCATGTATACGCGCTGGGCGGAACGTAAGGGCTATAAGGTGGAATTGCTGGAAGTTCATTACGGGGAAGAAGCAGGTATTAAATCTGCGACAATTCTCGTTAAGGGACACAATGCCTATGGTCTCATGAAGACAGAGTCGGGTGTGCACCGGCTGGTCCGTATTTCGCCTTACGATTCGAATGCACGTCGGCATACTTCGTTCTCCAGCATTTGGGTCTACCCCGTTGTTGACGATAATATCGACATCGCGGTTACGGAAGCAGATGTGCGCATCGACACATATCGTGCGTCTGGTGCCGGAGGCCAGCACGTAAACACCACTGATTCCGCAGTGCGTATCACGCATATTGCCACTGGAATCGTTGTGCAGTGTCAGGCTGAACGTTCGCAGCATAAGAACCGCGCAACCGCATGGTCAATGTTGCGCGCGCGGCTTTATGAAGCTGAATTGGAGAAGCGCGAACAAGCGGCTGACGCCATTTCCGCTTCGAAAACCGATATTGGTTGGGGGCATCAAATTCGCTCATACGTTCTTCAGCCTTATCAATTGGTGAAGGATCTGCGCACAGGCGTTGAAAGCACCAGTCCTCAGGATGTGCTCGACGGCGAAGTCGATATGTTCATGGAAGCCGCACTTGCGCACCGGGTGCATGGTACCGATGTCGAAGTGGAAGATATCGCCTAAGGATTACTATAGCTCGGCTGCAATCTGGCGGCCGATGCTGAGAAAGCTGTCTGGGTTTACAGCATTACCGCTTTTGCGGACTTCGTAGTGAAGGTGAGGGCCAGTCGATCGCCCGGTGCTGCCAGCTTTGCCAATGATATCGCCGATATTGACTTGTTGCCCAGGTGCTACAAGAATCTGGCTCAAGTGGCCATAGCGCGTCGAAAGACCATTATCGTGGTCGAGATCAATCATGTTACCATAACTGCCATTATAATCGGCAGCAGTAACTGTTCCCTTGGCCGTGGCATAGACAGAACTTCCACTTGCCGCTCGAAAATCCATGCCGGAATGGAATGCCAATAGCCCGAGCAGGGGGTCTCTGCGGATACCGAATGAGCTGGAAACCGGCATGCCTGGTACAGGATGAGCGATGGGAGTTGAGTTCGCCAGTGTTTTAGCTTGCTCGAGCTCTACAAGCGCAGCATCAAGATCAGAAATATTTGACTCAAAATCGGTAGCCTGGCTCGCACTTGCCAGGATCAACGGCCCTCCGGTGCCAGCCCGCTCGCCGAGCGCAGGAGAGGTTATACCTGCATTTGCAAGTGCGCCTTTAATTGAATTCGCGCGTTCATAAGCCTTGATTGATAATGCCTGCAACCGCTTGGCTTGAAGTGTTTCAAGTTTACCAAGTGAATAATCAACACGGTCGAATAACAGCTCAGCCTTATCAACGCCAAGCTTTGACGGCTTACCTCGGGTCGGGACGATCTTCCGGCTCGTTGTGGTTGGACCTGTAATAATGGGATCAACTCCATAGTATCCATCGGATTCTTCTGAATCAATGCCAGGACCAGTGTTGTCGGCCCGAAGCTGTAAGGGTAGGCTTTCGCTCGCGCGTTGGAGTACAGGTGCCAAACGATTATTCTGTTCGCTCAATATTTTCTGGCGATCAATGAGTTCGCTTATTTTGCCTTCCATAAGCTTCTGATCGAGCATCTGGCGGCTAGTTATCCGATCCAGTTGCGTTCGAAGCGCAGCGATGCGATCCTCATAAGCCTGTTGCAGACGTGCTTGGCGTGCAACACTGCCGTGGATTAGGTCGTCACGAAAGACCAGATAGGATGTGGCCAACAGATAGCAAGCAGCCAGTCCGATCGCGAGGGTCCCTACCGCAATCGTCATCCAAGGTTTCAAAGTGAAATGGCGAATGGTATCGCCCCGCGCGACAATAATCGTGTGGGGCTCATTTGCGCCGTTGAAGATACGTTGATTTTGAAGTTTCTTCACTGCGGCTACACCATTGTTAGCAGCTTCAATCTTTCAACTATTAGACTTCAGTAAGGTTAATAAACTCTAATAAAGTGCAAGATATCAATGCTTTCGATGGCTGTCAGGCAATGAGAGCCTTGGTTTCTTGCAATACTTCGGCTGCGTGACCAGGAACTTTGACCTTGTTCCAAATTTTTGCGATTTTGCCGTCGGCACCAATGAGAATTGTTGTACGTTCGACTCCCATATATTTGCGGCCATACATGCTTTTCTCAACCCAGAGGCCATATGCATCAACAATCTTTTTGTCTTCATCCGCGACCAGAGCGATTTTCAGATCGTGCTTGGCGATAAACTTGTCGTGTTTTTTAACGGGGTCAGGCGACATGCCGATGACTTTTGCTCCCAACTTTTCAAATTCGGTTTTCAGTCCAGAAAATTCAATGGCTTCTTGTGTACAGCCGCTGGTATCATCCTTGGGATAAAAGTACAGAACCACAGGGCCGCCGCGTAGCGCTGACAATGTGATCGCGCCACCACCATCTTTCGGCAACGTAAAATCCGGAGGGGTGTTACCAATTTCGAGAATTGTCATAGGAATGCCTTTCTTTGATTCTTGTGTGCAGTCTTCAATTACGCAACTATAGCGAGGTACGGGAATCATCTACGGTTTCCCAATTGATTCCTCAATTGGCTTGGGAATTTGACAGAGAAACCGGAAAAAGTCCGCTTTACAAAGCGTGATTTCACTAAGCTGCATAAGCACCCGTCTGCCAGCACTCAAGCTCAGGCGCCTGTTGCCACTTTGCGCCGGCGATCGCTTCTGCACAAGCTCACAAGTGCTTGTATTTCCTTTATTATTCTTTTCGCTGTGCTTGCTGGGATAGCATTTGCAGTGCTGCTTGCCGGTATAGGCGGAGAAGCGCTGACACAGCGTGCCGAACAAGCTCTGAAATCGGTCGCAGGTCCCGATGCGTATGCGACAATCCAGTCAGCGCAAATCTCACTTGATCAGCGCCGGCATGTGGCTTTGGAAGCTCGCAATGTCAATATTACCGATAACAAGCGCGGGATCGCGATCAGTAATGTGCGCGCGGTGCGTATTGGTCTGGCGACCTTGCCCTTGCTTCAGGGCAAGGTGCGCGTGCAACGTTTGGAGCTCGAAGGCGCTCAAATAAAGGTAACGTCACACGCGCCGTTCGATTTCATGAGCCTTGTTCCCAAGGATGAACGCGGACTTATTGATCTGGACGGAGCAGCGGCGGCGATTTTTACCGGTCTGGAAAGCGCAGTATCATTGCTTGATCAACGTGAGACGCGGGATATTTCCATCTTGGACACTGCGTTTGACTTCACTTTAGCCGGTGAATCAAAGCGCTTGCGCATAGTAAAGCTTGATCTGTCAGAGACCGGTGGCCCTGTGTCCATCGAGGGAATTGTCGAGTGGGAAGGCAAAGAGATTGAAGTATCTGCGCAGGCGAAGAGGTCAGCCACCGGTGGAAAAATCGAGGCTTTCTCACTGGCAATCAACAAGATCCCGCTGGCTGCAAAGCTCGGAACCGCGCCCGTCCCGGATATTGATGGGATCAAGCCAGACGGAGCTTACCTTTCTTACGACAATGTTTCCGATCTGAAGCTTGATGGTATCGCAGCAAATGCCACCGGGTCAGCAAGACTCTGGGGAACTGTCAATATTGGAGAAGGACCTGTCACTATAGGCAATGTTGATGACATGACCGTTGCCTCTGTCATTGCGTTTGAACACGTCTCCGGTTCGGATAAAATCGAGATAAAACCTTCGAGACTTCATTTTGGTGCTTTTGACGGCGTGCTCGAAGGAGCGATCGGACCAGAGCCAGCTAAAATAGACGGCAGTGCCGCCTCGAACCCCGGTTACCGGTTCGAGCTTGTAACAGAACGGGCCAAATCCGCGCCACAGGATTCGACCGAACAACCACTGATCTTCAATGCCAGGGTCGCTGGCCGATATGATCCCACAGTGAAACGCCTGGATGTTTCCGAAATTGCTGTTCGCAGTAATGATGAAAGCGAACTTTACGGACAGGCAGGAGCAACGTTCGGGCAGGGGTCGCCTGCCATGAATTTAAATTTGCGAATTCCCCAAATGCCCGTTTCGCAGGTTAAGCAATTATGGCCGATTTGGGCGGCTACCGGAGCACGGCGTTGGGTTCTCGACAACCTTTTCGGCGGCACAGCGAAAGATGGTCATATTGATGTCGCATTCCAGGCAGGGCACTTTGACGGTCCTGGAAAACCTCCACCTTTAACCAAAGATGAGGTTCAGGTTGATTTTGCTGTTGAGCATTCGCGGTTTGATATTGTCGGCGACTTGCCGCCGGTGCGCGATGCCAATGGAAAGATTAGCGTGCGTGGTGCCTATACAACCATCACGCTTGAAAAGGGATCGTCCTTCACGCCGAATAATCGAGAGGCGCGGATCATTAATGGCAAGCTTATCATTCCGTGGGGTCCGCAAAGGCCAGTATTGTCAGAGCTTGATCTTAATCTGGAGGGGGATGCCTCTGCTGTTGCCGAAATTATTGGTTTCAAGCCAATAAATGGTTTGAAAAGTCTGCCTTTTGGTCCGGACGACATCAAAGGCAATGTGAAGTCACATGTATTGGTAACATTTCCAGTCACCAGGCATTCGCCGCCAGGTAGTCTTAAATGGTCCGCGGATATGCAACTGTCCGATATCTCGATCGGAAAGAAAATCGATGGCCAAAAGGTAGATAATGCCAATGGCAGCTTGTTTGTTACCCAGTCGGAAGCGCGTATAGATGCAGAGGCGGAGCTCAACGGTGTGCCAGCTGAAATCGAGCTTTTCGAGCCTTTGGGCGATAACACCGCCCAACGTGAACAGAAAGTTACGCTTAAGCTCGACGATAAAACCCGCAACACTCTTTTCCCGGCGCTCACCCCGCTTCTGTCTGGGCCAATTTCTGTAGATATTGAAAAAGCGCCTAATGGCTCAAAGCTCGCGGTGGCAGATTTGAGCAAGGCCGAGATCAGATTGGCGCAACTCGGCTGGACGAAGGGAGCTGGCGTCAAAGCGAGTGCAAAGTTTGCCATCAAACAGGACGGCGACAATGTGGAAATCAGCAATCTCGATGTGGCCGGAGACACATTCCGCCTCCGAGGTGATGTGAGCGTCGTCAATGGTGATCTGACAACTGCGGAATTCAGTACAGCTAAACTCAATCGCGGCGATGATGTTGCAGTTAAAGTTACGCGGACCCAGTATGGTTATCGTGTCGATGTGAAAGGCGATACATTCGACGCAAGACCTCTGCTCAATCAGATTACCGAGCGAAAACAGCGTGGCGAAAGCGCCAATGCGGGCGGTAAACAACGTATTCTGGTCAATGCAGACATAGGTTCTGTTACCGGATTTTATTCAGAAGATCTCAGCAACGTGTCGCTGTCTTATGAGGGGGTGGGGACCGCTGTTTCCGGCCTCGCGTTCAACGCATCGACGAAGGCCGGTCGAAAGATATTTGCGGCTGACAGCTCCGAAAGCGGTTCCCGCTCTATAAGTCTGCAGTCGAAGGATGCCGGTGCCGTGCTCCGTTTCTTTGGCTTTTACGACAAGATGCAGGGTGGCGATATCAATGTAACGCTGGATTCTAAAGGCGATGGGCCGTTGCGCGGTCAAATTGATGCGCGAAATTTCACGCTTGTCAACGAGCCAAGACTGGCAAGCCTTGTGTCGTCTTCTCCTAACGGAACAAGTCTCAATGAGGCAGTGAAAAAGAATATCGATGTTTCGACAGTTACATTCGAGCGCGGTTTCTCCCAAATCGAAAAGGGAGAAAACTATATTAACTTGGCAAACGGGGTTATCCGCAGCTCCACTATCGGAACGACTTTTCAAGGTGTATTAAGCGATCCCAGCGGAAATATGGCTCTCACGGGTACCTTCATGCCAGCCTATGGCCTTAATCGTATATTTGGCGACTTGCCCGTATTGGGTTTGTTTCTAGGGAATGGTCGTGATCGGGGCTTGATAGGCATCACCTACAAATTGGTGGGGCCTCTGAAGCAACCTCAGATCATCGTCAACCCGATTTCGGTAATTGCACCGGGTATTTTCCGCTCAATATTCGAGTTTCAATAGTTTTCCTCGAAGTTTGTGCGTGACTTTGAACACGCACAAACATCGGCATTTTACTTACGCTGGGCGAACCAGAATATGCTTCTTCTTGCCGAGCGATAATTTGATTACGCCATCAGTCGTCACTTCGGATGCTCCGACTTGGAGTTTTTCGTCTGAGACGCTCACATCATTCACACGTACGGCACCGCCTTGAACATGGCGGCGCGCTTCACCGTTTGATGCTGCGAGGCCAGCTTTAACCAGAAGGGTGAGAATGCCCACTCCAGTTTCCAAGTCGCTGGCAGCGACTTCGACAGTCGGCAGATTGGTTGCCAGCGCACCTTCTTCGAAAGTTTTGCGAGCAGTCTCAGCCGCATCTTGGGCTGCTTGTCTGCCATGCAACAAAGCCGTAATTTCCGTTGCAAGAACTTTCTTGGTTTCGTTGATTTCCGCACCACCCAACGCCCCGAGCCGTTCAATTTCATCAAGTGGTAAGGTCGTGTAAAGCTTGAGAAAGCGGGTTACGTCGGCGTCTTCTGTGTTACGCCAATACTGCCAGAAATCGTATGGGCTAAGCAGGTCCGCGTTCAGCCAGATCGCACCATTCATCGATTTGCCCATTTTGGCACCCGAAGAAGTGGTCAACAAAGGTGAGGTCAAGGCATATAGCTGCGGCGTGCCAAGGCGATGGCCCAGATCAATGCCATTGACAATATTTCCCCACTGATCCGAGCCGCCCATCTGTAATCGAAGTCCGTACCGCTTGTTAAGCTCGACAAAGTCATAGGCTTGCAAAATCATGTAGTTGAATTCGAGGAATGAAAGCGATTGTTCACGATCAAGCCGCTGTTTGACAGAGTCGAACGACAACATGCGGTTGACGGAAAAATGCTGACCCACATCACGCAGGAACTCAAGGTAGTTGAGAGGCATCAGCCATTCAGCATTATTGACCATAAGGGCATCCTGCGGGCCGTCGCCAAAATTCAGGTAATTGGTAAAAACCTGTTTGATGCCGTTAATATTGTTTTGGATAATTTCAGGCGTCATCAGTTTGCGCGCTTCATCCTTAAACGAAGGGTCGCCAACCATACCTGTGCCACCACCCATCAGCGCGACAGGTCTGTGCCCCGTCTTCTGCATCCAATGCAGCATCATGATCTGAATCAAACCGCCCGCATGCAGGCTGGAAGCTGTAGGATCAAAGCCGATATAAGCCGATACAGTTTCCTTGGTGAACAGTGCATCCAGACCCGCATCATCGGAGGTCTGATGGATGAACCCACGCGTGGAAAGCGTATGCAAGAATTCGGATTTGAAGGCAGACATAGATTTATTCCTGATTAGATCGGCGCTGCGAAAGAAGCGCTACGAGGCGTCTGTGCTTTTTGGGCAATGTGTGACGCGCCCGAATTTTCAGGGCGCGTCATCTAGTGGCTTAACGTAGACGTTTAGGCTTGGCTTCGACCAATTCCCCATTGAGGCGACGGTCGAGATAGTCAGAGCATTCAGCAATAACTTCATCAGTCATGCCGGAAAAGAAGTGGTTTGCTCCAACCATCGTTTTCTGAGTGATGGTTATGCCTTTTTGCGTCTTCAGCTTGTCAACCAGCCCTTGTACATCCTTGGGTGGTGCGACCTTGTCCTGATCGCCATGGAGAATCAGACCGGATGAGGGGCAGGGCGCCAGGAACGAGAAGTCATAGGTATTGGGTTGCGGCGCAACGGAGATAAAACCTTCGATTTCAGGACGGCGCATAAGTAACTGCATGCCAATCCAGGCGCCGAAAGAATAACCCGCAACCCAGCATGTTTTTGAGTCCGGATGTAGGGATTGCACCCAATCAAGCGCTCCTGCAGCGTCAGACAGTTCGCCAGAACCATGATCGAATTCACCTTGGCTGCGCCCAATGCCACGAAAGTTAAACCGCAGTGTCGTAAAACCGCGCTGCTGAAACATGTAGAAAAGATCATAGACGATCTTATTATTCATCGTGCCGCCAAACTGCGGATGCGGATGCAGGATGATGGCTATAGGAGCATTTTTTTCCATAGAAGGCTGATAGCGGCCCTCAAGGCGTCCCGCAGGTCCATTGAAAATTACTTCAGGCATGTATACTCCAGTCTTCGCCAACGGGTGCTTCTTGACCAGCCGGGCTTGACGGCAATCAATAGCGCCCATAAAACCAGTTTAGAACCGTTCAAAACTGGTGTAGAAACTATATCGAAGCGGCTTAATAGGCTGGTCTGAGGTGCAATTTCAAGAAAATTGCGCTTTAAGACCACATTGATCGCAAAAGAACAGGATTTGACCGCGTATGGCCCGCAACCGCGCCTATTTCGACTACAATGCTAGCGCCCCGCTGATAACAGCCGCGCGCGATGCAATTGTCGATGCGCTGGCATTGCCGGGTAACCCTTCATCGGTACATATGGAGGGCCGTGCCGCTAAAGCAACTCTGCAAGCTGCCCGACGCGACGTGGCAGGACTCGTAAACGCCAAACCTGATCATGTATTCTTTACATCGGGGGCAACCGAGGCAGCTTCAACCCTTCTAACACCGCAATATTTGATGGGACGTGCAGAAATGCGCCTGTCCAAATTATATGTCAGTGCAAGCGAGCATCCTTGCATACTTGCTGGTGGTCGGTTTGCAGCGGACCGGATTGAAATTATCCCCGTTGACGGCAGTGGTTTGTTGAATTGTGATCGGTTGCGGGAACTGTTGGCACTTCATGATCGCAACGAAGGCTTGCCGTTAGTGGCCGTACAAGCAGCCAACAATGAAACCGGTGTTTTGCAACCAATTGCAGAAATCGGCGCTCTGGTAAAGCAGTTCGGCGGTGTATTTGTCGTGGATGCCGTCCAGGCTGCTGGTCGAATTGCATTAGGTATTACAACGAGTTCCGTGGATTACTTCATTTTGTCAGCGCACAAGATTGGTGGTCCTAAAGGAATTGGGGCAATTATCGCCGTGTCAGACTTGATCATGCCCAAGCCGCTTATACGTGGTGGAGGGCAAGAAAAAGGGCATCGTGCCGGAACTGAAGCCTTGACGTTGATTGTTGGCTTTGCAGCTGCTGCGCGAATTGCGCGCGAGCGCCTTGAGCAGGGCGGTTGGCCCGTTTTACAGCGGGATAAGATTGAGCGTGGTATTCGTGTCATTGCTCCAAATGCAATAATCTACGGTTCGGATGTAGAACGGCTCCCGAATACGACCTTCTTTTCCTTGCCACACGCCAAAGCAGAAACGGTGCAAATAGCTTTTGATCTGGCAGGGATCGCCTTATCTGCGGGCTCTGCGTGCTCATCCGGTAAAGTTGGCCCTAGTCACGTTCTGGCAGCCATGGGGCATGGCGACGGTACCGGAGGGATTCGTGTGTCTACCGCGCCGGACACGGATGATGATGACATCGAATTATTTCTCGACGCGCTGAAGAAAATCGTTATTCGAAGCGACCGTTCGGGAACCGCCGCTGCTGATGCAGCATAAAAATTTCAATTATTGACGTTTTTCGTCGATAGTTGCAAAAAATCCGGTAAATGCCGGTGTTAAATCGTGCGAATGCACATTACATAAAGGCAAATATTCAAGACGACATACTGCCTTGACGTTTGCAACTGCGGGACCTTGAACCCCGCGAGGATGGAGAACGCCAATGCCTGCAGTGCAGGAAACCATTGATCGGGTCCGTACGCTGGACGTGGACCAATATAAGTATGGCTTTGAAACGCTTATCGAAATGGATAAAGCGCCAAAGGGCCTGAACGCCGACATTATCCGGTTCATCTCAGCCAAGAAAAATGAGCCCGAATGGATGCTGGAATGGCGCCTTAAAGCCTATGAGCGTTGGTTGACGATGGAAGAGCCCACATGGGCCCGGGTCAACTATCCCAAGATCGATTTTCAGGACATGGTTTACTACGCCGGTCCGAAGAATCAGACAGGCCCCACCTCGCTTGCTGAAGTCGACCCGGAGCTTCTGCGTACCTATGAAAAATTAGGTATTCCGCTGAAGGAGCAGGAAATCCTAGCCGGTGTCCGCAAGGTCGGTGAACCAAGCCCAAGCGATGAAGACGAAGAAGCCAGTGACAATGTTTATAAATCAGGCCGCGTTGCAGTTGATGCCGTGTTCGACAGCGTCTCTGTTGTAACGACCTTTAAGGCCGAGCTGGCAAAAGCGGGTGTCATCTTCTGTTCCATTTCCGAAGCCATTCGCGAGCATCCGGAACTGGTGAAGAAGTATCTTGCCACGGTCGTTCCAGTCTCGGATAATTTTTATGCGACGCTGAACTCGGCAGTCTTCACGGATGGTTCGTTTGTCTATGTACCCAAGGGTGTGCGTTGCCCGATGGAACTTTCCACTTATTTCCGTATTAACGAGCGCGATACAGGCCAGTTCGAACGTACATTGATCATCGCCGAGGAAGGTGCATACGTGTCCTATTTGGAAGGATGTACCGCACCGCAACGTGACGAAAACCAGTTGCATGCCGCAGTTGTCGAACTGATTGCATTGGACGATGCCGAGATCAAATACTCAACCGTTCAGAATTGGTTTCCGGGCGATGCGGAAGGCAAGGGTGGTATTTACAACTTTGTCACCAAGCGTGGTGATTGCCGCGGGGTCAATTCCAAGATTTCCTGGACGCAGGTTGAGACGGGCTCAGCGATCACTTGGAAATATCCGTCAGTTATTCTACGCGGTGATAATTCTCGCGGCGAATTCTATTCGATTGCGGTTTCCAATGGCCATCAGCAGATCGATAGCGGCACCAAGATGTTGCATCTTGGCAAAAACACATCAAGCCGCATCATCTCTAAAGGCATTTCCGCAGGTAAGTCTAACAATACCTATCGCGGTCAAGTTTCCGCCCATCGCAAGGCTGAAAACGCGCGTAACTTTACCCAGTGTGACTCGCTGCTGATCGGCAATGATTGCGGTGCGCATACGGTGCCATATATCGAAGCGAAAAATGCGACGGCTCAGTTCGAGCATGAAGCCACAACGTCGAAAATTTCCGAAGATGCGTTGTTCTATGTGATGCAACGCGGCATTCCCGAGGAAGAGGCGATTGCCTTGATCGTTAATGGTTTTGTCAAGGAAGTCATTCAGGAATTGCCGATGGAGTTCGCCGTTGAGGCCCAAAAACTGATCGGTATCAGTCTCGAGGGGAGCGTCGGATAATGGCCGTAACCGTCACGAAGGAAGAACTGGATCGGCTACGCAAGCGCTATAAAGAGCTTGGCGATGTCATCGATGAACTGACCGATACGCTTGGTCGGGCTTCCACCGCGACGGAACGTGTCCTCGAACCGGAATTGATGAGAGGTCGCAAGGAGCTTGTTTCGGTGGTCGAGCGCCTCAAAAGCTTAAGTGGCGAAAGTTCGTCATAGCTCGGCGCCGACTACCATAAAATTTAACTGGGATCACGAGTGTGGATCCACGGAATATCAAAGGGTACTAAAATGCTGGAAATCAGAAATCTCCATGCGAAGATCGCAGACACAGATACCGAAATCATTCGCGGTCTTAATTTGACGGTGAAGGCTGGTGAAGTTGCGGCCATCATGGGACCGAACGGGTCGGGTAAGTCAACTTTGTCCTATATTCTTGCTGGCCGTGACGATTATGAAGTTACTGAAGGCGATATTCTTTATAATGGCGAGTCCATTCTGGAACTTGATCCAGCCGAGCGTGCCGCAAAAGGCATCTTTCTGGCATTCCAGTATCCGATGGAAATACCTGGCGTAGCAACGATGGAATTCCTGAAAGTTGCTCTGAACTCGCAGCGCAAGGCGCGCGGTGAAGAGCCTTTGAAGATTCCTGAATTCATTTCACGTGTTAAAACAGCAGCTGGATCGCTCGACATGGATCTGGCAATGCTCAAGCGTCCCCTGAATGTTGGTTTTTCGGGCGGTGAGAAAAAGCGTGCTGAAATCCTGCAGATGAAACTGTTGGAGCCAAAGCTTTGCGTGCTCGATGAAACAGACTCTGGGCTTGACATTGATGCTCTAAAGATCGTGTCCGACGGCGTGAATGCACTGCGCTCGCCTGATCGGGCCGTGATAGTTATTACCCACTATCAGCGTCTGCTCGACTATATCGTGCCAGATAGCGTGCACGTGCTTTACAAAGGCCAGGTCATCAAGTCTGGCGACAAGAATCTTGCACTTCATCTCGAAGAGAATGGCTACGCCGATATCATCGGTGAGGCCGCTTGAGGATTGATGTCATGAATGTTCACACAGGGCGTCAGCCCACTGCAGCGGAATCGGCTTTGGTCGACGCTTTTGTTGATCGCATGGGTGAGTTGCCTGGCGATGCCGAGGTTGTTAGTGCTCGCGATAACGCAATTGAGGCTTTGAAGACGCAAGGATTGCCATCAAGGCGCATCGAAGCTTGGCATTATACCGATCTTCGCACTTTGTTACGCGGCATACCTGACTATGATTCATCCGCCGGTAGCGCGGCCCTACCTTCGGTTATCGCAGGATCATTAGTAGCAACCGTCTCAAACGGTACTGCGTTGAACGCCCCGAAGATTGATTCTGTCACGTTCACGAAGTTCAGCGAGTTACTCGCCAATGGTTCCGCGATACGGCATCTGGCTATTCGGGATGGCGATGACGCTATTGGTCAGATCAATGCAGCTTATGTCACTGACGGTTGGAACATCATTGTTGACGATGGCGTGGAACTCGAAGCGCCATTAGAGATACAAAATGCGCAGCTTCGCGGGCAGGGCCATGTTCGTTTTCCGGTTCAATTCGGAAAAGGCGTCAAGGCTACAGTCATAGAGCGCCAGACCGGCGGCGATGGCGAAGGATTTTCGACAAGCGTCAGTAATTTGACTGTTGCTGATGATGCGGAAGTAAACTGGATCATTTTGCGTGAACAGGGTGCCAATGCAACGCAGTTGGCGCAATTAACGGCGACGCTTGGCAGCAATTCAAAGCTTACACTCTATGTTGTTAATGCAGGTGGTAAGCTCGTACGCCAGGAAGTGCATGTGCTGGTAAAAGGCGAAGGCTCTGATTTCCAGTTGCGCGGCGTAAACCTCCTTGCCGGCGATACGCACACCGACGTTACTATGACGCTGGGTCATTTGGTTGAAAATACGACTTCGGTGCAGGTTGTTCGCAACGTTGTTACGGATCGTGCTCGCGGTGTGTTTCAGGGTCAGATTAAAGTGAACAGGATCGCCCAGAAGACCGATGCACGCATGGCGTGCAATACCCTTCTGTTATCCGATGACGGCGAGTTTGATGCAAAGCCTGAACTTGAAATCTTCGCTGATGATGTCGCTTGCGGTCATGGTGCAACTGTCACTGAAATCGATGGTAATCATCTGTTCTATCTAAAAGCGCGCGGAATACCTGAAAATGAAGCGCGTGGACTTTTGATCAAAGCTTTCGTTGCTGAGATTATTGAAGAACTTGAAAGCGAAGCATTGGTAGAAGCGCTTGAAGCAATTCTCGACAAATGGCTGAGCGCGCATATCTGATCGATAACGCGACAATCCCAAGGACAAGTGCAGCGATCATGGATACGAAGATCATCAATAGCGGGTATGATGTAGACGCGATCCGTAGGGATTTTCCGATCCTATCGCGTGAAGTCTATGGCAAGCCACTCGTCTATCTTGACAATGGCGCTTCGGCACAAAAACCGCGGGCCGTTATCGACACGATCTCACAGACCTACTCCAATGAATATTCTAACGTGCATCGGGGGCTGCATTTTCTCTCTAACGCTACCACCGACGCATATGAAAAAGCACGGGAAAGTGTCCAGCGTTTTATAAATGCCGCATCGGTTGACGAGATCATCTTCACGAAGTCAGCCACTGAAGCCATCAACACAGTGTCTTATGGTTACGGTATGCCAAATATCGGCGAGGGCGACGAGATCGTTCTGTCGATAATGGAGCATCATTCGAATATTGTTCCTTGGCATTTCATTCGTGAACGGCAAGGCGCCAAACTTGTGTGGGTACCGGTCGATGAACAGGGCGCGTTTCACGTCGAAGAATTTGAGAAGCGTCTGACGGATCGTACCAAGCTGGTCGCTATTACGCATATGTCGAATGTGCTGGGAACCGTAACGCCGATCAAAGATATTGTGCGTATCGCCCACGCGCGAGGCATTCCCGTTCTTGTCGACGGTAGTCAGGGCGCCGTGCATTTGCCGGTCGACGTCCAGGAGCTCGGTTGCGATTGGTATATTTTCACAGGCCATAAGATTTATGGTCCGTCCGGTATCGGCGTGCTTTACGGCCGCAAACAGATACTCGAATCGATGCGACCGTTTCAGGGCGGAGGCGAAATGATTGAGGAGGTGACTGAGGATTATGTCACCTATAATCATCCGCCGCATCGTTTTGAGGCCGGTACGCCACCGATAGCGCAGGCGATCGGGCTTGGCGCGGCAATTGAATATGTCGAGAAAATTGGACGCCATGCCATTTTGGCACATGAAGAAGATCTGCGCGACTATGCCCACCAACGGCTGCGCGAGATCAATTCACTGCGTATTTTTGGCGATGCCAAAGACAAAGGTGCTATTATCTCATTTGAGCTTCAGGGCATTCACGCACACGATGTGTCGATGGTTATTGACCGTGCCGGTGTGGCTGTCCGTGCGGGAACGCATTGCGCACAGCCGCTCTTGAAACGCTTCGGCGTAACCTCCACATGCCGTGCATCGTTTGCAATGTACAATACCAGAGACGAGATCGATGTTCTCGCCGATGCGCTTGAAAAAGCGCGAAAGTTTTTTGGGTGATGATCATGACCGATAAAGTCGAAACAGAAAATGTGGCCCTCGAAGCCGCGCCGATAGTCGACTCGGAACCAGTCTCTGCCATCCCTGCCGACGAATTGGCGCGCATGACAGATGATGTTATTGGCGCCTTAAAAACTGTCTACGATCCGGAAATTCCCGCCGATATTTATGAACTCGGCCTCGTCTATAAGATTGATATCGAAGATGATCGTTCGGTGAAAATTGAGATGACGCTTACCGCGCCGGGCTGCCCGGTTGCCGGTGAAATGCCTGGCTGGGTACAAGATGCAGTCAGCGCCGTAGAGGGCGTGAGTTTTGTCGACGTAACGATGACGTTCGATCCACCATGGACGCCAGATCGGATGTCTGAAGAAGCCCAAGTCGCCGTTGGTTGGTATTAATAAGCAGTCTTTATTTTTCAACGAGTTAGACTAAAGTCTGGCTGGAATCAGCTTATTCTTTTCGATACATTACATTATTCCCGGAACAGAAATTTTCGTTCTGATTTATCCATTTTTGCTGCTTATTTTACAGTGGAATAAGAATGTTTGATGGTGTGTCTGTGGCTCGGATCCTGTTGGTCTCCGTTAGCCTCTCATTCATAATAAAAGCGTGTTGGCACAGCCACGAATTATCTGAGATATTAAATGCGGCAGATATTGCGGGCCTGTCGGACGGGCGCTGCACGTTGACCCTTTTGGCCGACGTGGCAAAGGAGCGGAAAAAACTGTTGCGCGAGACCTTGGTTTCAATGGGTTTGGCTAGCGCCGCTGTCATTACAGCAACAATATTATACTGTTATTTCGATTGATGGGCGCGATTATACCGCGCCAATGGCCCCGATCTGTGGCACTCTCTCCTATAAATTTCTGAACTTTCAACGAATTCATAAATCGTTTTAATGAGCCGCGTGCAGGGTATTAGACTATAGGCGTACGACTAAGGTACGGATTGTTACTGCAAATATTCCATTCTATTGCAACCAGCAGATGAGAGCGAATGTCATGCAAGGACATTTCTCTTTTAAGAGCTGCACTGTTTGTGGTTGTTGGAGCGATAGTGATGACCAGTTATGTAACCTTAGCGAATATCAATTTTTTGATCACAATTTTCTTCGGTTGCTTCGTGCTGCAAGCGCTGTGGTATCGCCGAACTCCCTGGGTCGGTGCTTCGGGCGCTCATGGCATCCAGCGTTTGATCATGGTGCATAGTAGCCGTGCAACGATGAAGGACAGAAAAAATCGCACCATCGACCTGCTTAGTATTGCTGCGATCATCGGAGCGGTAATCTGCTTCATCTAATCCACGAAAGAGAGTGCCGAAATTCAGGGGGCTTCACAACCTTCCGGCACACTTTCTTCCATGCTTTTTTCGGACTTTTGCAACGTGCCGTCTATCAATGAAAGCGGCACGAATGGAACGCCCTGTATGGCGGGGTTCGCAAGCTTTAGTCGATAGCAACCGTAAAAGACTTTGATTGAGCCATCTTTCTCTTCGGATTTTACCGCAATGGGTTGGCTCCAATAGGCTGATCCTGCAGCACCTTCGCCTTCCACCTTTCCAAACTGAACCATCACCGATTTGGTATTTTCATATCCAGCCTGAAACTGTGGAAATGGCTGGGGAGGGCTTTCAGGTAAGTAATAGCTGTACGCTCTCGCATATTCTTGTCGATTGATAGCATTGTAGTAGGATTTGATAAGAGTTTCCGGCGTGCTTCGATTATCCAGGTATTCGGGGGGCGTCTGAGTTGGACTCAGTGCCGTTTCGATTTTGGAAGGTGTGTCAGACACCGCAGGTGTTTCGCTGCTTGCGGCAGGTGCTTTTGGTTCCTGTGCAATAACTGGAGCCGTGTGGAGAGCCAGCATTGCAATGCCGATAAGGACACAATAACGATTTTTCATGGTCATTGCCTTCCGTTTGTCTGTTTTCGAGCCCATGCCCATTGTGAACACTTGCAGTGACGTCCGTGTAACACTAATTATAGTGGCAGGTGATTGTTGCACCGTCTGAACAAGAAAGCTGATAAATGGGTCGTTTTTCTGTCATAACATTGACTGACGCTGCTGCGAGCCGCGTCGACGAAATTACATCGTCGCGTGAAGATGCGCTGGGTATCCGCGTCGGAATCAAGAAGGGCGGTTGTGCAGGTATGGAATATACAATCGATCTCGTCACTGAGGCCAAGCCGGGCGATGACGTTATCGAGAAAAATGGCTCCAAGGTCTTTGTTGCGCCTGAAGCAGTGCTTTACTTGCTTGGCACCGAAATGGACTTCGAAATTACCAAATTGCGCACTGGTTTTGTATTCAATAACCCAAATCAAACGTCAGCTTGCGGCTGCGGCGAATCGGTTGAATTGACACCGGCTCGCCCTGAAGCTTTGACGCCTGCCATTTCTTGATAGTCATCACGTGGATAATGATGCGATCCATGATTTGTTTGCGGGATTGGGCGGCGTTAGCATCCGGCGGATGTTTGGTGGTAAGGGCATCTATTTCGAGGGGGTAATTATCGCCCTTGAACTTTCAACCGGAAATGTCCTTCTTAAAGCCGATGAGGTATCAATTCCGGAATTTGAAGCAGCAGGCTGTGAGCAATGGACCTACACAGGTAAGTCCAAGCAGGTAAAAATGCCCTACTGGTCCGTTCCGGAGGAGGCTTTTGATGACCCGGATATCATGACCGAATGGGCCAAGCGGGCTTATGAAGCCGCTCTGCGCGTGGCCAAATAGTCTCAGATCAAGCCGCGCTGCTCGAGAAAGCCGAGAGCATGCCTTGTGGGCAAGGTCAATAAATTTGGCAATTGTTGAAACGGGAACCAGCCTACTCCCGCATGCTTTTCGGGTTCCAGCAATTGCACTTCACCTGAAAAATTTTCAGCAAGAAACAACACTCCCAGCCAGTGTTGCTGTTCATCATGAAATAGCTGTTCGCTGATGCCGAGCAAACTCATGGTGCTGGCGTAAAGCCCGGTTTCTTCGAGTGCTTCGCGATGCACAGCCTGTTCGGCGGTTTCAAGAAAATCTACTTTACCGCCTGGTATGCCCCAACAACCTATTTCCGGGCTCTTCTTGCGCTGCAGAAGAAGAATATGCCCCTCTTTCAGAAATACGATGCCGCACCCAACGCCCGGACTATTCATGCTCAGATTTTAGTATCAATCAGCATAAACGCAGGAATTTCGTCGCCAAAGCCAATGGGGGCTGTCCCCATATCATCACGGTCTCTGCGATGGTCGCGGCGTGGTTCCGGCCGTTGCTCGAGCCGAGCTGCAGCGGGGCGAGCGCGACGTTGTTCATTCTCAGTTTTAATCGCAACCTTGTTGGGCTTATCAGCTGTACGAATAACAGGCTGATCGTCCAAAGGCTCGACTTCAATGTCTTTTGCCTTCTCAGCAGCCGCTATGATGTCAATTTCGGACTGTGGGCGCTCGCGCTCACGACCTTCATTGCGGCGACGCTTTGGTGCTGGCTTGTCACGGCCACCACGTCCACGACGAGGGGCCTCATCCGGCTCGTTCGATACGGGCAGTGTCGACAGATCACCATCGTACCAGACGATATCTTCGCCGATCAGTTTTTCTATGGATGCCAGATATTTGACGTCTGCTTGTGTTACGAGCGTAAACGCCTTTCCGGAGCGTCCTGCGCGTCCCGTGCGTCCAATACGATGAACATAATCCTCGGAATGAATTGGTACATCGAAATTGAACACGTGACTCACATCGGGTATATCGAGCCCGCGCGCGGCGACATCGGATGCAACAAGTATTTTAAGCTTGTTATCCTTAAAATTCGCCAACATTGTCGTGCGCGCACGTTGATCCATATCACCGTGGAGTGCGCCAGCGTCGAACTCATGCTTAACGAGCGAGCGGAAGAGCTCCGATACGTCTTTCTTGCGGTTGCAGAAGATGATTGCGTTTTTAAGTCCATCAGCCTCAGCGCGGATAAGATCGCGCAATATTGCCCGTTTCTCCCAATCCTTCTTGCCGGACTTTACTAGCTTCTGTTCAACCGTCTTTGCAGTCGTTGCGGCCTTCGCCACTTCGATGCGTACTGGCGAGTGCAAAAACTGTTCCGTCAGCTTGGTGATCTCAGGTGGCATGGTAGCCGAGAAAAACAGTGTCTGCCGTGTGAAGGGAATGAGTTTACAAATGCGCTCAATATCCGGGATAAAGCCCATGTCGAGCATCCGGTCAGCTTCATCGATCACGAGAATGTCTACTGCGCTCAGCAGCAGTTTACCGCGCTCGAAATGATCAAGCAAACGGCCTGGCGTAGCGATCAGTACGTCTGCGCCACGTTCAAGCTTGCGCAATTGGTCGTCGAAAGAAACGCCGCCGATGAGCAACGCAACATTCAAGCGGTGGTTTTTTCCATATTTAACAAAATTTTCCTCGACCTGCGCTGCGAGTTCGCGCGTGGGTTCGAGAATGAGCGTGCGGGGCATGCGGGCACGGGCGCGCCCCTGCTCGAGCAGTGTCAGCATAGGCAATACAAATGAAGCGGTTTTGCCGGTTCCCGTCTGGGCAATGCCGAGGACATCCTTGCGTTGCAGCGCATGTGGAATTGCGCCTGCCTGGATGGGTGTCGGGATCGTATATCCTGCTGCTTCTACAGCATCGAGCACTTTCGGTGAAAGGCCCAGATCAGCAAAGGTGGTCAATGGAGATTTAACTTTCTATCTGCAGTCGGTACCATACATGCCTGTTAGTGGCGTAAAGCTGCATTTGCCAGAAGCATCTGACGCTTGATTGCATAGCGTTTGCTGTAATTGCGTTACGGCGCATACCAGCAAAAGTCAACTCTTTGGTATGGTCACATTTAAGCGTTTGTTACAATTGTCCGTCATTTTATTCTAATGTTGTCAATAAAGGAACTGTTCCTTGAGAATTCGTTCGTTCCACGAATGGTTTTTATCAAAGAGAATGGTAGCTCGCAGCTGAGAAGCTTCTTCAATGGTAACCGATAAAACCGACTTTACTTCCGTATGATCTGCAACGGCGTTGACAGGTCGTTTCTCCGGCTCAAGAATATCGAAACGCACAGTCACCTTATTGGGCAGGAGCGCACCACGCCAGCGCCGCGGCCGGAAAGCCGAAACAGGTGTAAGCGCAAGAAGGCGCGCATCAAGCGGCAGGATGGGCCCTTGGGCTGAAAGATTGTAAGCCGTCGAACCTGCAGGCGTGGCAACCATGACACCATCGCAAATGAGTTCTTCCAGCCGGATTTGATCGTCAACGCTGATGCGGATTTTCGCTGCCTGGTATGATTGGCGAAGCAACGAGATTTCATTGAGGGCGAAGGCCGTGACAGTGCCTTCTTCCACCGATTCCGCTACCATCTTCAGTGGCCGGATCGTCTCGGATTGCGCAGCCTCAATTCGATCCTTCAGGCCAACGCTGCTGAACTCGTTCATTAGAAAGCCAACGGATCCGCGGTTCATGCCATAGATCATTTTTCCTTGGTTCATGTAGTGCTGCAATGTCTGCAGCATGAAACCGTCACCACCGAGCGCAACGATCACATCAGCATCGCGAGGGTCGGACTGACCGTAGAATTTGATGAGTTCTTGAGCAGCTTCATCCGAATCCGGCGTGCCGGAGGAAAGAAAAGCAAATGTTTCAATTTTCCGGTTCATGACTGCCTGCGAAATGTAAAGGAATAAGGATATATCGCCTAGCACGCTGGGCGTGATCTGGCAAAACGCGAAAGTGATATTGGTAAAGAAACAACGCCGCTGCAGCGCTTGGACAACTAGCCGGCGAAAAGATCTGGAGCGTGCATCATGCGTGAAGCAGGTAAAGAATTACCAGCGTACTCGCGTGCAAATATTAAAGGAAAAGGTGGTGCCCCCAGAGAGACTCGAACTCCCGACCCTCTGATTACAAATCAGATGCTCTACCAACTGAGCTATAAGGGCAGCGGCGTTCGATTAGCACAAAGCTCCGAAGTGTAAAACGGAAAATGTGGTTTATACGAAATAATTTTACGAAAAGCTCGAAAACCGGGCCGATACTGTCTTTCAGGGTTAGTCGAATAGGGCAGTCTGGCCAAGCATGTCTCGATATCATCGGAAACGCGCGTAAGCGCCACGATAATCAGGCGCTCGAAGAATCGACGTGCGTAATAACGTTGACGTAAAGGTTATCTGTAGTTCAATGTTGCTTAAGGGGGAGATCTCAGAGATGACATATGATGCTGATGCTATTGTGATTGGGGCGGGGCTGGCGGGGTTGGTAGCTGCCACGGAACTGACCGATGCGGGCAAGCGGGTAATCATTGTTGATCAGGAACCCGAGCAGACATTGGGCGGGCAGGCGTGGCGCTCTTTTGGTGGATTGTTCTTTGTAAATAGTCCCGAGCAGCGTCGACTGCGAATTAAAGATTCTTACGAGTTGGCATTGCAGGATTGGATGGGATCTGCGGGCTTTGATCGCGAGGAGGACCATTGGCCGCGAAAATGGGCTGAGGCCTATGTCGATTTTGCTGCCGGCGAAAAACGTTCATGGCTGCATGCGCAAGGGATGCGCTGGTTTCCTATCGTCGGTTGGGCGGAGCGGGGCGGTTCATTGGCGACGGGCCACGGAAATTCTGTGCCACGCTTTCATATTACGTGGGGAACGGGGTTGGGCGTAGTCGAGCCCTTTGTCCGGCGGGCCCGTGAGGCTGAACAAAAAGGACTTTTAAGTTTCCGATTTCGCCACAGGGTCACGTCGCTCGGCACGAATGGCGGCATTGTGGACAGCGTGGAGGGTGAGGTGCTTGAGCCTAGCAATGTCAAGCGCAGTGAGCCCAGTTCACGTGTGGTTGCCAGCTCGTTCATTTTAAGGGCGCAGGTAATTGTTGTTTGCAGTGGAGGCATGGGAGCCAATCACGATCTTGTGCGCAAAAATTGGCCAAAACGCTTGGGTGAAGCTCCTAAACGCCTCATCAGCGGGGTGCCGGATCATGTTGATGGATTGATGCTGGGCATAAGCGAACAAAGCGGCGCGCATCTAATCAACTGCGATCGCATGTGGCACTATGTCGAAGGCGTGCACAATTGGAACCCGATTTGGTCTAGGCATGCTATCCGTATTTTGCCGGGGCCATCATCCTTATGGTTTGATGCCAATGGAAATCGCTTGCCTGCACCATGCTTGCCGGGCTTCGACACATTGGCCACACTCAGTCACATCATGAAAACGGGATATGATTATTCCTGGTTCATACTCAACGAGACCATTGTGAAAAAAGAATTCACGCTATCAGGCTCAGAACAAAACCCTGATTTCACCAGCAAGAGTTGGCGGCAGGTATTGAAGCGAGCCACCGGTGGCATTCCCTCACCTGTTAAAGCGTTTCTCGATAAGGGCGAAGATTTCATCGTTGAAAATAATCTGACTGATCTGGTGCGGCGAATGAACGCTCTGAGCGGGGATAATTTGATTGATGAGCAAAAACTTCACGCACAAATTGCTGCACGCGATCGCGAAGTCGAGAATACCTACACGAAGGACGCACAAATCACGGCGATAAGGGGGGCGCGCAATTATATCGGCGACAAGCTCGTTCGCGTCGTGCCTCCCCACAAGATACTGGAGCCAAAACATGGGCGCCTGATAGCGGTGAGACTCAATATTCTGACGCGCAAGTCATTGGGCGGCATAGAGACTGATCTGAATGCACGTGTTCTGAAACAAGGCGGCGAGCCGCTACCGGGAGTTTACGCGGCGGGCGAGGCGGCTGGCTTTGGCGGTGGAGGAGTTCACGGATATAACTCGCTTGAAGGAACTTTTCTTGGCGGTTGCATATTTTCCGGCCGTATCGCTGGTCGGGCAGCCGCCAAGGTTGTTTAGATCACGCCAATACCATGGTGGGCAGTTCCTTCATCGCGTCAGATAGCGTTGGGCTGCATAAAGTGAGATTGCAGCCGCGTTGGACACATTCAATGATTTGATAGCGCCGGGCATATCAAGACGGGCGAGGTGGGTAACTGTCTCGCGCGTCTTCTGACGTAAGCCTTTGCCTTCTGCGCCGAGGACCAAGGCAATGCGTCCTGGCTTCATCGTTTTTTCGAGTTCGAGCGGCCCTTCCGAATCAAGCCCAATTGTTGTGAAGCCGAGCTCGTGTAATTCACTGATCGCATCAGCAAGATTGCGAACTTCTATATGGGGAATAAGTTCAAGCGCGCCAGAAGCGGCTTTTGCAAGGACGCCTGATTCTTGTGGGCTGTGCCTTGCCGTTGTGATGATAGCTCCAGCGCCGAAGGCCACTGCGGATCGCATGATCGCGCCGACATTGTGTGGATCAGTAACCTGATCAAGAATCAGCAGGAGATCGCTTTCTTGAAGAGCTTTCAAAGATTGGGCTTTTAAAGGCTTTGCTTCGATCATAACGCCTTGATGCACGGCATCAGAGCCGGTTTCCTTATCGATTGCGCGGGGCTCGACAATATCGACCTCAAAAGGCAGGGCGGCAGTATCAGTTATTTCCAGCCGATCGAGAGCATTCTTCGTGACCAGCATGCGTTTGATCTGGCGGGCAGGGTTATCCAGTGCTGCGCGGACCGTATGCAAACCATAGAGCCGGACAAGCCCTTCCGGTGCTTGTGTGCCGGCGACTTGAGGACGCGAAGCTCGTTCAGCCTGTTGCGGTGTACCGCCAGCCTTCTGATCGCGGTACTGGCGGCGCAATGTCGCGTAATGGGAATCTTTTTGCGTATGTGTGGGTTTTTGTGTCGTCATAACGCGACCATATACGCTTTCACTTCGTTCAGCGATACGACTATTCGTTGAATTTATTGGCTTCGGTCGGTTGAACCGCATAATTTGTCAGGCAATTTCCACAACTCATTCATTTTCTGCCAGTAAGTGTTGACACCACGTGACCTAGTCGGCATAAGGCCCTCCGCAAGCAGCAGCCTGATGAACTGTCGGGCGGGTGTTTGTGAAGTGCCAAATGGCGCGGTTCCATCGGCAGTGACCGGAGGAGTGCCCGAGTGGTTAAAGGGGACGGACTGTAAATCCGTTAGCTTGGCTTACGTTGGTTCGAATCCAACCTCCTCCACCACTGCCGGAACCGCCCGCCTGGCGCATAATCCCAAGACGAATTGGTCTTGGTGGAGATTATGTGCCAATTTGAGTGTTGTGCGGGTATAGCTCAGTGGTAGAGCAGCAGCCTTCCAAGCTGAATATGCGGGTTCGATTCCCGCTACCCGCTCCAGTTTCGACAGAGAGCACCGCGTACACGCGAGAGCGCGTATGGTGCTCTTCGATTTTGTCTTGAGCTTGTACGCCGCTCATGTGTCCCCATATGAACGAGCATATCCCAAGACAAACCCAACCCGGATCGGTCGTGTTTGGCCGGGCGGGTGACTGTGCTGACGGACGGCTCGCTGTCTCGTCTGACTACAAACATGGTACCGGCCTCTAGACCGGTTGTGATGACGAGAGAACGACGATTATGGCTAAGAGCAAGTTTGA
>UICE01000007.1 GCA_900471815.1 Hyphomicrobiales bacterium | reverse complement strand
GGGCGCCAACTCTTGCAACTATTGCAACTATTGCAACGCTAGCAAGTTGTCGCTGCAACCCACAAAACTTCCCTCATGGTGAGCTTGTCGAACCACGCACACCAGCAAATGCAGCCAAAAGACAAACACTGCCATCAAGACAGATCAGCGACGGGTCATCTCGCGGGCAATGCGGTTGCTCCCCCTTGTGGGATCTGAAGGACGGAAGAGACAAGTGACGCCCCGGGGACGCGGAGCGTCAGGGAGGGGAACTTTATGAATCAAACATGCCACCCAACTGACACCCTCCTGACAGAAGGTTGTCAGGAGCCCTGCGCTATAAAATACGCGCGAAACGGGCGGGAGGCGTGGACATGGACGGATCAGCACAGATCAATGGCAGTGCGACGGATTTTGATTTCCTCATTGGAAACTGGAACATTCGCAATTTGCGGCTGAAGGAGCGCTTTGCCGGATGCCATATATGGGATGAGTTTCACGCCACATCGACCGTGCGCAAGCTTTTGAACGATACCGCCAATCTTGAAGAAATGGACATGCCGAGCCAAGGTTTTTCCGGCATCACATTGCGCCTGTTTAACCCGCGCGATGGATCATGGTCTCTGCATTGGGCCGACAGCCGCAGCAACTTCCTGTTTCCGCCGGTCATCGGCCATTTTGACGATGGCAAAGGCGTGTTTTACGGCAATGATACGGATAATGGCACGCCGGTGCGCGTGCGCTTTCACTGGACGCCCTCGCCCAAAGCTCCGCTCTGGGAGCAAGCCTTTTCCAAGGATGGCGGCGAGACATGGGAAACCAACTGGGTGATGAAATTTACGCGCATGCCCGCATAGGCGTCGCCCTTAAATCAAAAGACCCCACCATGGCATCCAGGCACGACAAGCCGAAAGCAATGGCCAGCGGCTGAAGATGAGGGAAAAGGTGGAGGCATTTTTCTTGCCCCCGCCCTCATACTGAGCTTGGCAAAGGACTGAGCCTGCCAAACGGCGCACTACCATCAAGCAGACTAGCGGCGGGTCATCTCGCGGGCAATGCGGGTGAAATCCGCCTGCTTGATGCCGATATCGGCACGGTCTGCGGCGCTCATGCTGTTCAGCAAAGCCAGCGCATTGCGATAATCCGCATCATTGCGGCGACGCCCACGTGTGGCAAAATCAAAGATAAAACTCATGGCCTGATCCTATGGCACTGTTTGGTTGACCATAGGATATGCGCAGATTCGCGGATTGTGCAGTGCAATATTGGAATGGCAGGTATGTGCTGCGGATAAAGATTTCATAAGTTAGATGTTATCCACAAGTTGCATATACAATTCATTATACTTCGTGCAGTCTATGATAAAAATCACTTACTCTATTGAAGATGAAATGATGATATCAGCGTTAGACTATTCTCTCGTAGCTGCGCATACAAAAAAGTATGCAAAAGATGGCGCAGTGCGAGAGCACGATGCTTTCATGTCAATGCTTCTCGATCATATTTTCCCAAATAAACCAGATGATAACATAGAAATAATCACTGATGGAACGCACGATAGGGGGGTAGATGCAATATATATCTCTCAAAGCGAACAATCAAAAATTGTAAATATTTTATCTTTTAAGTATCGAACATCTCTAGACAGCGCTCAAAAAAACTTTGGTGAGAATGAACTCAACAAAATTTTTTCATTTATTACAGATCTTATGAATAAGGATCGACACTCTTTACAAACAGCAAATGCTGCACTTCAAAGAAAATGTGAGGATGTTTGGCAGATTTGGGAGAATGGGGATTTTTGTCAGTTTCGCGTTTTTTTAGTATCAAACGGTCGCGGCTTGAACCAAGAAGCACTCGTTCGAATGGATGGCTTTTGCAAAGCATATGATCGGTTATCTTATGAGCAAGTTGATTTACCATATATTGTTCGATTACTGACTGATGAACAGCGTCCAACCGAAACAGCAAAAATCGCGGTCATAGATAAGGCGGTATTTGATCGCTCAGATGGTGACATAAAAGGCGTTGTTGCAACGGTTGATGCCATTAGCTTCCTCAAAGCAATATCAACTCCAGATTTATCGGGGGTGAAAAGGTATCTTTTTGATGAGAATATCCGAATATATTTAGGTGATGAAGGCGGATTCAATCAGAGCATTATAAAAAGTGCATTAGCTGAAGATAACCATCTGTTTTGGTACCTCAACAATGGAATTACTATCGTTTGTGATAGGGTTGATTATCAGAAGCAGATTCACAGCCCAATCATAACGATTGAAAACTTTCAAATTGTGAATGGCGCTCAAACTTGCCATGCTCTTTTCTCTGCGTTTCAAAAAGAGCGTGATAAAATTTCAAATGTAATTCTGCTGGTAAAGATCTTTGAGACAAAGCGGAACGACATAGCTAACAGAGTTGCTATCGCCACTAATAGCCAAACTAGAATTAATCCTCGCGACCTGTACTCAAACGACGATTTACAACGTCGTATCGAGGCGGTGCTACGGCCCATGGGATATTGGTATGAACGAAAGAAAAATCAGTACTCTCATGAGCCGAAATCTCGTCGAATTGACGCGCTAAAACTGGGGCAGATCATTTTAAGTTATATGTGTAGGGAACCAGATAAGGCAAAAACTGAGTCAGACACGATTTTCGGAGCTCGTTATAACCAGATATTTCATGGAAGATATGATAGCGACCATTTAGTATCCCTTATAAAGTTAATGGAAATAATTGAGCACAAACGTGATGAGTTCTTTCAACACGAAAGAAATGGCATAATTGACTTAGATAATCAGAGATTTCTTGCATATGGGCAATGGTACATTCTATTTGCTACAGGCCTAGTTGCTGAGAAGTACGGATACAAGATACCCACCGATGATAATCGTATGCAATTCGTAGAAGAAGCGATTGATCTTGTTGGTAGTATAGCGGCCGAATATAAAACTCAAGCACACTATGATATGTTTCGCAGTTCTAGATTTCGGGATCGATTACTTGCTGAATTTGATCCGCGACAGCTACGCTTCTATTTTCCAGAATCAATTACTGACTATGACAAGTCTGGCTTGTAAATTAAAATTCATCACCCCACTCCTCCTGCTCGACCGTCAGGGGTTTAATCCCCGGCGTGGCAGGTTCGGGGCGTTGCGGGTCGATAATGACCGGCGTGGGGGCTGGGCGCGGCGTGGTGCAGGCGGTGGCAGCGCACAGGACAAGCGTGCCGAAAAGAAAGCCGCAGAGAAGGCGCAAGGGCCGATGCGTACGGAAAGCGCGCTGGGAGCGCGGATAGCGGCGGGCCGCTATCCGGTTTTGTTTGGTTCGTGATCCCGGCAATGCGGTTCCACCATCCGGCACTATATTAGTTGTCGCTCATCTTCAGCGCCTGAATGAAGGCTTCCTGCGGAATTTCGACCTTGCCGAACTGCCGCATGCGTTTTTTGCCTTCCTTCTGCTTTTCCAGAAGCTTGCGCTTGCGCGAGACGTCGCCGCCATAGCATTTTGCCGTCACATCCTTGCGCAGGGCCGAGATGGTTTCGCGCGCGATTACCGTGCCGCCAATGGCCGCCTGGATCGGGATTTTGAACATGTGCTTGGGGATGAGGTCCTTGAGCTTTTCGCAAAGATCGCGGCCGCGCTTTTCGGCAGCGCCGCGATGCACCATCATCGACAGGGCGTCCACAGGCTCGCCATTGACCAGCACCGACATCTTGACCAGATTGCCCTCGCGGTAATCCGACAGATGATAATCAAACGAGGCATAGCCCTGGCTGATCGATTTCAGGCGGTCATAGAAATCGAACACGACTTCATTGAGCGGCAAGTCATAGGTGACCATGGCGCGCTTGCCAACATAGTTGAGATCGATCTGGATGCCACGGCGGTCCTGACACAATTTGAGGATCGAGCCGAGATAATCATCCGGCGTGAGGATGGTTGCCCTGATCCACGGTTCCTCGATGGTGGCGATCTTCATCACGTCCGGCATGTCGGCAGGATTGTGCAGCTCGATCTGCTTGCCGTCGGTCATGTTGAGCTCGTAGACAACGCTTGGCGCGGTGGCGATGAGATCAAGATTGAACTCGCGCTCCAGCCGCTCCTGAATGATTTCCAGATGTAGGAGCCCAAGGAAGCCGCAACGGAAGCCGAAGCCTAGCGCGGCGGAACTTTCCATCTCAAACGAGAACGACGCATCATTGAGCCGCAGGCGGCCCATGGCAGCGCGTAAGTCCTCGAAGTCCGCCGCATCGACGGGGAAAAGGCCGCAGAACACCACAGGCTGCGCAGGCTTGAAGCCGGGCAGGATGGAATCGGTCGGGCGCTTGTCCTCGGTGATGGTATCGCCAACGCGCGTATCGGCCACTTCCTTGATCGAAGCGGTGATGAAGCCGAACTCGCCGGGTCCAAGCTCATCCATGGCAACCATTTTCGGCGTGAACACGCCGGTGCGCTCAACCGGATATTTCGCGCCGGTGCCCATCATGCGGATGGTCTGGCCCTTTTTGAGCACGCCATCAATGATACGCACAAGCACGATGACGCCGAGATAGCTATCATACCAGCTATCAACCAGCATGGCCTTCAGCGGCTTGGTGCGATCTCCTTCGCGCGGGGGCGGCAGCTGCTTGACGATGGCTTCCAGCACATCAGGAATGCCAAGGCCGGTCTTGGCCGAAATCAGCACAGCCTCACTGGCATCAATGCCGATGACATCTTCCACCTGCTCGCGGATACGCTCCGGCTCGGCGGCGGGAAGATCGACCTTGTTCAACACCACGACGATTTCGTGATTATTGTCGATGGCCTGATAGACATTGGCCAGCGTCTGCGCCTCAACGCCCTGCGAGGCATCGACCACCAGCAGCGACCCTTCGCAGGCCGAGAGCGAGCGCGACACTTCATAGGCAAAGTCGACATGGCCGGGCGTGTCGATCAAGTTGAGGACATAGGTCTCGCCATCATTGGCCTTGTAGTGCAGCCGGACGGTCTGCGCCTTGATGGTGATGCCGCGCTCGCGCTCGATATCCATCGAGTCGAGCACCTGCTCCTTCATGTCGCGAAGCTCCAGCCCGCCCGTCGATTGGATCAGGCGGTCAGCAAGGGTGGATTTGCCATGGTCGATATGGGCGACGATGGAGAAATTACGGATGTGATCTAGTGGAGTGCTCATGCGCGCCACATAGAGCATTTTCAGGCGATTTGGAAGGGCGAGCGTAGCGGCAGGCAATATTCGCTGCGAATAGTTTTACCCGGGTATATTGACGGCAGAATTTTATCCGGGTAAATCCAGGGTAACGTTTGAGCAATGGATGATGATTATGAACAGTGTGAGCGCCTTTCAGGGCAACAGGAAAATCGCAAGCGGAACGCCAGCGGAGGTGGCTCTGACGCTGAAGCGTCTGGACGATAATGGCGAGGCGGTTCTCATTTTCGATGATGCAACAGGCAGGCAGATTGAATTTGATCTGCGCGGCACCGATGCGGAGATATTGGCGCGGCTGGACAATAGTGAACCGCGCAAGCCGGGCCGGCCGAAACTTGGCGTTACGGCACGCGAGGTAACGCTCCTGCCGCGCCATTGGGACTGGCTCGCAGCGCAACCGGGCGGCGCCTCCGTTACGTTACGCAAGCTTGTAGATGCAGCGCGGGCCGCAAATGGTGGGCGCGAGGCAAAGCGTCAGGCGCAGGAAAGCGCCGACCGCTTCATGTTGGCCATGGCCGGCAATCAGCCGCATTATGAAGAGGTCACCCGCGCGCTTTATGGCGGAAACTATCAGCGCTTCGCCGAACTGACGGAGGACTGGCCGCGGGATACCCGCGACCATGTACGCGCTCTGGCAGAACCAGCGTTTGATTGGCCGGACTGAACCGGCCTAATACGTTCGTTGAATAAGTGCCTTTTTGGCACGTTTATTGCTCTGTTATCGGCATCCACTTGGCGCGAGGCCCTCAGCCGACACGCCAGTGAATGCCGATTTTTATTTTAAGCGCGTGGCTGGAATATTTTAGCAGCCTAAATAATAAGGATTACTGTTTCATGAAGGATATTTTTCGAAAACGCATTATTCGATCATGCATATTTTCAGCGCTGTTTGCCGTTTTATCAGGCTGCAGCGAGAGTAACGATACAACTTCCGAAACTGCGTCAACCTTTCCCGCCATCGTTGCGGAAAAGATCGTTGCACCTCCTGCCTTAGCAGATAGCTCGGACGAAGTAGTCGTGGGGATAGTAACGGCAGTTCCCGGCACGTCATCTGCTGTCCCGCCCGAGGCGAGTGTCGTGGCCCAAGACCCGCTCGTTATATTCGATGGTGGGAAGGTGACAACAACAGAACAGGAAATAGCGCCGTTAGCTGTGAAGGAGCGGGAAGAGGTTACACGCTTTGTCACAACCTCGCCCGATACGATTGAAAATCCGACATTCTGGTCTTCACCGGCCTATGAGTATGATCTCGGCAATCTTGTAGCATCCGTGAGCACTGACTCCAGCAGTTTCACATACGGGCAGATTCTGATCACCCCGATCAAGGGATGGATTCGCTATCCCATGAAGTCAGTCTCGCCGACGCCGCCAAGCCAATATCCCGTCATTGTCTTTCTACATGGACAGCACACCCCAGCAGATCCAAATTATCGGGGTTATGATTATCTGGCAGAGAATCTGGCCACTCACGGCTATATTGTACTCTCGATTGACGCTAACGCCATCAACGCTGATGGCGACCAATCCGGTCAGTCGCGGGCGCAACTGGTTTTAGGGACATTGGACCGGCTACGCCAGATTAACGAGCATGGTCAAATTGACAAAAATGGCAATGCAGGCGCACTGAACAAACTCAAAGGAAAATTTGACTTTGAGCGCATTGGCATTATGGGCCACTCGCGAGGAGGACAAGGTGTTGCAAACACAATCAAATTCAACAAGAACCGTCGAGGTGCCAGCTATGCGGGACTGGCAGTAGCGCTTTCGGTCAATCCAACAAAATACATAACCGCATATCCGGACTTTGCCGATGTGTTTATACCAAAAACAGTCTCGACGAAGAAAAATTCAGAGCAGCGATAGCCAAATACAATATTTTCTATGCAGAAGGTAGTGACACGGCTTCACCCTATGACTTCAGGGCAGCCTTTCTTCTCGCGCCTACAGATTTCGGCGGCAACAAGGATTTGAACGGCGTGCCGCTTGCTGTACTTCTACCCACCTGCGATGGCGACATGCTCAATCTGCAAGGAGCAATCTCCTATGATCACAACAGATTTGGCAATGGCAGCGATACGGCAACACGCTATCAAATAGCGGTTCAAGGCGCCAACCATAATTATTACAATACAACTTGGATCAATGACGATTTCTCCACTACCGCAGGACCTGGCCATTGCATGGCGAACCACACAGATACCATAAGGGTCAGCGATGAAGACCAACGACGCAACGGACTTTATCTTATTAATTCTTTCATGCGCTATCATGTGGGAGGAGAACAACAGTTTGCAAGCTGGTGGAACGGAATGGCCAAACTGCCAGAGGCTGCCTGCCCTGTAGGACGCGGCCCCTGTGACGAACGCGTTATCCTGACAATTCAGCGAAATGAGGGCCAACGCAAACTGATTCAGCACTTCGCATCGGCAGAAAGCCTTAGCATCAATTCGCTCGGCGGCCCGGTCACCTCTACCGGCTTCAACAACTTAGCCCGGTGTGACATGCCTGATGGAGCGCTGATCGCAGGCGATTGCTCACCTGCCCGCATAGCAGGTTTTGAATTCAATAGTTGGGGTGGTTCTGGCCTACGATCCATAGCAGAACATGCTGAACTTTCGTGGACCAAAGCTGGCGCGACAATTACAAATGATCTACTTGGCACTTCGGCAGCGCCCCACGATACTTTGAGCTTCCGCATAGCGGTCGTGCGCCCGATGGGGCAGGAGGTTTTGGTAACACTGACTGATAATGTTGGTAAGGAAGCGACTATCGAAGCCAGCGATTTCAGTGGTGCGCTCTATAACGCACCAAAAACCAAGGCTGAAGGCCGGCCCATGATTGATGATCCCATCGACAAGCCCTATTCAACCGGGCAGGTTAAGATGCTTCTCAACATGGTGGCGATACCACTGAAAGCATTTGCTGGAATTGACTTAAACAATCTGAAAGAACTCAAGCTGACGTTTCCTAAAGACAGAGGCAAGGTTGCTCTTGCGGACATCCAGTTCCAGACATTGGGACGGGATCAGTTCGGCCCTCGAATGGTCGCTGTCCAAAATAAGAACAGCAAAGCGCAATAGTAATATACGATAAGGCCCGGCTCTGAGCCATTTCAGAGCCGGGCCTCTCTCAATGATTGTGCTAATCAGACGCCGATCTTGCCACCACCCTTTTTGGTGATTGCGACGACGGACGGGCGGACGGGCATATCGTCCTTGAAGTCCGGCCAGCGGGTCGAAAGGTCTTCATAATAGGACGGACGGCCAAAACCTTCCCAATCTTCGCCGCCATCAGCGGGATGCTGAACGGCGACCATCATGGTTGCCATATCCGGCAACATCAGCGGACCGCACATTTCTGCGCCGATCGGCACGCGGAAGAAAAGTTTCGAGGTCGCACGGGCAGCACCTTCTGTATCAACCGCCCATAGACCATCGGTACGGCCCGTATCCTTCGGCGAGTTGCCATCCGTTGAAACCCACAGCCGTCCATCAGCATCGACAGAGCAATTGTCCGGCATGCCGAACCAGCCATTCTTTGTGGTTTCGGTGGAGAAAGATGCGCCAACATCGGCAATGGAAGGATCGCCGCACTTGAGCAATATTTCCCATTTGCCCTTTGCTGCGGCGAAATCGCCATCAGCCTCGGCAATTTCAACGATATGGCCGAAAGCGTTCTTGGCACGTGGATTGACAGCGTCGATCTGATCGTCCTTGCGTTTGGTATTATTGGTCAGCATGACATAGACCTTGCCGTTGACACCATTCGGCTGGATGTCTTCCGGCCTGTCCATCTTGGTAGCGCCCAACAGATCGCCTGCACGACGGGTTTCAATCAAAACATCCGCTTGCGAGGCGAACCCGTTTTCGGCTGTCAAAGGACCGGTGCCATGCACTATCGGCAACCAGTTGACAGTTCCGTCGGCTTCAAACTTTGCGACGTAAAGCGTGCCTTCGTCCAGCAGGTCCAGATTAGCAGCGCGATCATCAGGATTGAACTTGCCGGTGGTTACAAACTTATAAACGTAGTCGAAACGCTCGTCATCGCCGAGATAAAACACGACTCGGCCATCTTTGGAAACGATCGACTCAGCGCCTTCATGCTTGAAGCGGCCCATGCTGGTGCGCTTCTTGGGGACAGATACCGGATCGTTCACGTCGACTTCGACAATCCATCCGAATCTGTTGGCTTCATTGGGGTCTTTCGAGACATCGAAGCGATCATGGAATTTGCCCCATTCATAACTGCCCTCCGGAAGGCCGAGGCGTTTGTAGTTTGCCGCTTCCTTGCTGTCGGCAGCCAGTTCGCCCGTGAAATAGCCATGAATATTTTCTTCGGCCATCACATAGGTGCCCCAGGGCGTGACGCCTCCAGCACAATTATTAATTGTCCCGAAGACTTTTCTGCCGGAGGAATCTGCATTGGTTTTTACACGGTCATGACCGGCAACAGGACCGGACAA
This sequence comes from Hyphomicrobiales bacterium, assembly GCA_900471815.1. Classification (GTDB taxonomy): domain Bacteria; phylum Pseudomonadota; class Alphaproteobacteria; order Rhizobiales; family Rhizobiaceae; genus Phyllobacterium; species Phyllobacterium ifriqiyense. The sequence goes on along the minus strand of UICE01000007.1, from coordinate 583,275 downwards.
TTGCATCTCGGTATTGGCGGTGATGCGGCGATTCAGCTTGCCGTCCTTGACGACCTGCCATTTACCATCGGTCTTCTTGATCTCGACAATAGTGCCTCCATGGGCAGCCATCTCGATATCAACACGCTTCTTGTCGGCAGGAGCGACTTCGATCTTGCCCTCAGCAACCTTAACGATGCCTGGGAACATGAGATGTTCATTCGTGTATTCATGGTTGACGACCAGAAGACCATGCTCAGACGAGCCATCTATCGGAATATAACCGACATAATCATTATTGTAGCCAAACTGCTTCGCCTGAGATTCCGGAGTCTGATTACGCGGATCAAACTCTGGAGAATCCACGAAAATTCCATCGCCCCAGCGTAAAAGCACATCCGCATCATATCCGGCTGCAACATGGTGTTTTTCATCAATGCCGGCTTCTACTTCCTCAAAACTGAAAGCAGATTTGGTTTCAGCGCGAGCATCATCAGCCAGCATCAGCGCCATCGGGCTGACGGTGGCTGCAATAGCGGAAACCGCGAGTGATCCTTTCAGAAAGCCACGGCGGGAGAATCGAGCTGCAATGAGCTCGCCCATTGTAGGATTGTCGGTCGGATTGTGGCCAGGACCATCATTCTCTTCGAGCTGGCTGGTTCTGAAAACGGGAGTTTGATCATTCATGGCGTGACCTCTGGCTGTCTGGCTGGGTTGCGGATTAGAACCGTTCCAGAATGGCTAGAAGTTCAGCGTAACAAACTGATGACAAGAGTTCAGCTTTTATAGCGGTAGCTACCAACGATTAAAGTCAGAAACCTATTAAGACGCAATCAGCTTACTGAAAGAGTCGAGGTCCACATTGCCTCCTGAAAGGACGACCGCCACCGTCTTGCCCTTGATATCGACTTCGCCAGAAGCCAGCGCAGCAAGACCAACAGAACCGCCGGGCTCAACCACCAGTTTCAAATGGCTTGCTGCCTCGCGCATGGCTTTGCGCACGGCGATATCGGAAACAGCGATGCCGCCGGCCAGATTTTGCCTGTTGATTGGAAATGTGAGATCGCCGGGTTGAGCAGTAAGAATTGCATCGCAGATTGAGCGATATCCCGTCTCATTGCTGCGAATTTCACCAGCGACCAATGAACGGCGCAAATCGTCAAAGTTTTCCGGTTCGACGCCCCAAATGCGCGTTTGCGGAGAGCGCGCTTTTACTGCAATCGAGACGCCACTGATGAGACCACCGCCGCCGCTGGGCACAAACACATCATCCAGCGTGATACCGCGTTCTTTGGCTTCATCAGCAATTTCAAGCCCGATCGTGCCCTGACCCGCAATAATGGATGGGTCATCGTAAGGCGGCACCAAAACCATGCCACACTCTTCAATGAAGGGGGCGGCAATCACATCCCGACTCTCGGTGTAACGGTCAAAAAACACAACCTCCGCCCCATAGGAGCGGGTATTATCAACCTTAACCTGTGGCGCATCGCTGGGCATGATGATGACTGCCTTGATGCCGAATATGCGGGCAGAACTTGCGACGCCTTGTGCGTGATTGCCTGAAGAGAATGCAACGATCCCGCGCTTTTTCTCTTCCGGCGTAAATTGACTGATACGATTATAGGCACCGCGAAACTTGAATGAGCCGGTCCGTTGCAGGCATTCTGGCTTGAAGAAAATACGCGCATTGTAGCGGTCGTTGAGACTTTCCGATTCCATCAGCCGTGTCGGCATAAGCTGCCCGGACAATCTCTTTGCGGCAGCTTCGATATCGGCAATCCCGGCGGCGAAATTCTGATGATCCATGAGCCCTCTCCTGTCAGCTATCCAGTCGATAGCATTCTATAATGCAGCAGGCACCCAAATCATTGTCATCATATCAATCTGGCACGAATACCGCATTGGCACGCTTTTCCAGAAACTCGGGCAACTCTGCAATCGAGCCAAGGATCGCGTCACTGAGGTGGGCAAGGTCATCCAATGTGCTGTTTCCTGACAGGACGCCTATGGCAAGCCCCGCTCCAGCGGCATGGGCCATTTCCAGATCGTGGGAATTGTCACCCACCATGGCAATCGCTTCGACTGGCAGGCCGGTTTTCGCGGCAAAGAGGTGAAGCTGGTCTGCATGCGGCTTGGCGCGGGCAACGGAGTCATATCCTATGATTGCCGAGAAAAGCGGTGATAGCCCCAAGGCTTCAGCTGTAGCGCGAGCGCCTGCTTCAGAATCATTGGTTGCTATGCCAAGCACGAAACCCCGAGCGACAAGAGCTTCGAGCGTTGCGTGCAATCCATCGATTCCGACAGCGCGGCGCGAGCCTTCCTGAACTGTATAATGATCATAGTCACGAATACATTGCCGTTTCTCTTCGAGAGAAAGCTCGGGATGCCACAGATCAACAACATCATTGATGGTTCCCGCAGCGACCACTGAGCCACCGCGGAACTTTTGCATCTCCCAATCATATCCCCCAGCCTCAACGAGAGCCTTCGCGCGGGTTTCATCACCCTTGGCGGCCATGTGCGCTAGTTCCATGGTGATGCCCAACCACGTTTTATTGAAATCGACCAGCGTTCCATCCTTGTCGAACAGAATACCGCGTATCTCGTTAGACTGGGTGGTTCGCATCATGATTCCAGCGAGCCGGGCTTGGCATTTTCAGAACGTCTGCTGCCAAGAAGTTTCAGGAGATCGTCGCCACGGCGGGTATAGCGATGGCCGCGCCTTGTCAGAACTCGGCCAGCCTGTGGAGCGGTCAATATTATATCACCGGCGGGATCCCCCGGCACGGTCACAACAGTGACCAGCTTGTCACCCGCCTTCACTTGAGCACCAATATCGACATGGAACAGGATCATCCCGCCTTGAGGAGCTCTGATCATCTCGACATTTTCAAGCGGCGTGACAGGTCCGTTGAAATCTACCGTCAGTGCAATACTCGTATCGACGATGACGCCGCGATGAACAAGGAACTTGTAAAGACCTTCCGCATCAGACTTTCCAGTATCGATATTGACATCACTGAGGCCACGAAACTCCACTGTGGTGACGGCTCGGGTTTTCTGTTCTGTTTTCGGCAGTTGGAGCACCGGATGCGCGCAAGCTTCTTCAAAAGCTGCATCGGCGGTGCTGTCCCACGAAAGAATAGCGGTAGAGCCCAAGGCGGACGCCAGATCATACATTTCCGGCAAAAACGCCTGGTGGATGTAGAGGTAGCTTTCGCTTTCATCGTCACAATGCAAATCGAGGACAATCTCGTGCGGGAGTGCCTGACGCAGAAGTTCGGCTTTCAGTCGCTCTGCCAGTGGCACCGGACCATCAATGGCGGGCAAGGATGATGTGTCAAAATTCTCCAGAAGGGGAAATGAACGGTTGAAGTTCGTACTGGAGAAAAATTCGAAGCGACCAATATGCTGATGGGCCATCCACTGTGCAGAGCCTATCGGGTTGGCTTGAGGAATGACCGTTATATCCCCGGCAATACGCCCTTCCCTGGCAGCTTTTTCCAGCATGGGAATAAGGAAATGCAATGCAGCCTGGCCGGGTAGCTCCGAGCCGTGGAGGGACGATTGCAGATAAGCGCTTGTTGCCTCCCTGTCCTTGCCCTCAAAACGCAACACGCGCAACTCAATGCCGTTGCCCGGCACATCGCCAGCCAGCTGTATAGTCTCGGTCTTCATCATGCTATTTCCTGGTATGTTGACTGCTTCTACGTAGTCTATTGTTATTTTTCGCGGCGTTTACGCAGGTGCGCGACGAGTCCTTGCGTGGATGCGTCCTTGTCCTTTGCGCTGACCTCGCCCGAAACAACAGGAAGAAGCTCCGTAGCCAATTCCTTGCCAAGTTCGACGCCCCACTGATCAAATGCATTGATTCCGTAGAGCTGCGCTTCGACAAAGACGCGGTGTTCGTAAAGTGCGATGAGACGGCCAAGCGTATAAGGATCGAGCTTATCGTGGATGATCGTTATCGATGGACGGTTACCGGTGAATACGCGATGCGGGGCAATGCGATTGACTTCTGATTTTGGCAGGTTTTTGGCAGCGAGCTGTGCCTTGGCCTCTTCCAACGTACGGCCCTTCATCAAAGCTTCAGACTGTGCCAGGCAATTTGCCAGCAACATCTGGTGCTGATTATCAAGTTCCGGCTCATGTCCGTTGGCAGCGACAATGAACTCGACGGGAATGGTATCGGTGCCCTGATGCAAAAGCTGGAAGAATGCGTGCTGGCCATTGGTGCCGGGCTCGCCCCAGACAACGGGTCCTGTCGGGCCTGAAACGGGCTTGCCATCAATGGTAACGCCCTTGCCATTCGATTCCATGTCAAGCTGTTGGAGATAGGCAGGCAGACGCGCAAGGCGCTGGTCATAGGGGATCACGGCCCGGCTCGTATAACCGGAGATGGCGCGGTGCCAATATCCGACGAGACCAAGCATCATTGGCAGGTTCTTCGAAAGTGCTGCCTTGCGGAAATGTTCGTCCATTGCATGGGCGCCATCCAAGAACCGACCGAAATCTTTGGGGCCAATGGCGATCATCAAAGGCAGGCCAATGGCGGACCAGATTGAATAGCGTCCGCCAACCCAGTCCCAGAAGCCGAAAATACGATCTGCCGGAATCCCGAACGCATCAACTTTTTCAAGAGCTGTCGAGACAGCCGCGAAATGCTTGCCGACAGCCTTCTCACCCAAAGCATCGGCAATCCATTTACGGGCTGCCTTGGCATTGGTGATTGTTTCAATCGTCGTGAATGTCTTGGAGGCAATGATGAAAAGGGTTGTCGACGGCTCAAGCCGGGCCAGAGTGTCGGCTATATCCGCGCCATCAACATTGGAAACGAAATGGGCTTTCGGCCCATCGTGATAGGGCGACAAAGCAAGCGTTGCCATGGCTGGACCAAGATCAGACCCGCCAATGCCTATATTGACGATATCGGTGATCGGCTTGTTTTTTGCGCCTTTGATTTCCCCGGAGCGAATACCGGTCGCAAAAACGGCCATACGGTCAAGCACGTCCCTGATGCCCGGCATGACATCCTGCCCGTCGACTTTGACAGGTTTGCCTGAACGGTTACGTAGCGCAACGTGGAGAACGGCGCGGCCCTCGGTATTATTGATGGGTTCGCCCGCAAACATTGCCGTGCGGCGGCCTTCAACATTTGCAGCTTTGGCAAGATCACCAAGCAGCGCAAGCGTTTCATCATTGACGAGGCATTTCGACCAATCAAGCAGAAGGTCATCAAGATTGAGGGAATATCGGGAATACCGTTTTTTATCCTCGGCAAATGCATCGCGCATGTTTCTGGGTGCGCCATTCTTCCAATGGGCTTTCAACGCCTGAACCGAACGCTTGATGCTGTTCGCTTGTTCTGAGGCCATAGTCTATCTCCTGAAATAATCGTCTCATGCAAATGTCGCGCAAACCTGCCACTAGAACGACTTTAGTTCAATCGACGAAAGGTGGAATATCTTGGCTTTCCGCGATAAGTGATTGCTATGCCTAAAATCGGGCGATGTATCAGGAGATGCCAAATATGGATTTGACGGGTGAAGAACGGATTGCCGCAAACCGCGCGACTGTCTGGAACGCCCTTAACAATCCGGACATATTGAAAGCGTGCATTCCCGGATGCGAACAACTTGAATGGGTGAGCGAGACAGAACTCGAAGCCACGCTTGCTGTCCGGCTCGGTGTCATCAAACCGCGTTTCAGCGGTGCTATTTACCTCAGCAACCTTAACCCACCCTTTTCCTATACGATAAGCTGCGAGGGCAAGGGAAGCATCGCCGGTATCGCCAAAGGCGGTGCGGATGTCGCCCTTGTAGAGGATGGAAATGAGACGCGCCTGATCTACACAGTGAATGCGCAAGTGGGCGGAAAAATCGCAAAATTCGGCAGTGGCTTGATTGCTTCGACGGCGAGCAAAATTGCCACCCGCTTTTTTGAAAAATTCAACGAAGCTGTTTCTGCCGCATAACTTCCATGCTGTCGTAATTTCCACAGCTCATGGCGGAAAGCCGTTTGGCTCAGGATCGGCTAAGGCGGATATGCTGACGGCGCGCAATTTTGCGCCGGACAGCCAGTCATGCGCATTTACGATTTCATCATTGTCGGGTCTGGATCGGCCGGCTCAGTCGTTGCGAACAAGCTATCGGAAAACGGGCGTTACTCCGTTCTCGTGCTTGAAGCCGGAGGGTCTGACCGGCGATTCTTCATCAGCATGCCGCTTGGCTACGGCAAAACCTTCTATGACAAATCGGTCAACTGGATGTATCGCGCCGAACCAGATCCCGGTCTCGGCGGCAATGCTGACTATTGGCCGCGCGGCAAGGTGCTCGGCGGATCAAGCTCTATTAACGCAATGGTATATGTGCGCGGCGCACCGGAAGATTTCGACGAATGGCGCGATACCGGAAATCCGGGCTGGGGTTATGCGGACGTGGCACCAATCTTCCGTTCCCTTGAGCACCATGACGGCCCGGCAACCAGCCTGGGAAACGATGGTCCATTGCATGTTACCGATTGCTCCAGGCTCTTCCATCCTCTAGCTAACAGGATGATCGCGGCAGCACAGGAAGCGGGTCTTTCTTACAACCCCGACTTTAATGGCGCAGCGCAGGAGGGCGTAGGACCTTTCCAGCTCACGACCAAAGGTGGTCGGCGCATGTCAGCCGCCAAGGCATTTCTGCGACCGGCGATGAAGCGCCGAAACGTGACGGTGCTTACGCAAGCAATGGCGACGCGGATCATATTTGATGGGAAGCGCGCTATCGGTGTGCAATTTACCCGCAAGGGCAAAACGGAACTTGCCAAGGCTGGCCGCGAAGTCATCCTGAGCAGCGGTTCGGTCAACACCCCGCAATTGCTTGAGCTGTCGGGTATTGGTGACGCAAATAGGCTTCAGACACTTGGAGTAGAGGTTCTATACGATAATCCGCAGGTCGGCGAAAACCTCTGCGATCATCTCGGCATCAACTACACTTACCGGGCGAACATACCCTCGCTCAATCAGATACTGCGCCCGTGGTGGGGCAAGGCTGTAGCCGGCATGGAATATCTATTGCGCCGAACGGGGCCGCTATCGATCAGCATGAATCAGGGCGGTGGATTTTTCCGGACCGATCCTTCCCAACCGCGCGCAAACATGCAGCTCTATTTTCAGGCATTCTCAACCCTTGTGCCCAAAAATGGTGAGCGACCCATTTTGACGCCGGATCCATGGCCCGGTTTTTCTCTCGGCCTCTCCAACTGCCGGCCCACCAGCAGGGGTTCGATTCATATTCGCTCCAATAATGCGCATGATGCGCCGCGAATTATCGCCAATGCTTTTTCCACAGAGCATGATGTTGCAGAAATGTTGGATGCGGTGAAGTTCCTGCGAAAAATCGCAGCCACTCCAACAATGTCCATGCTGATTGAAGAAGAGCTTCTGCCAGGACCAGATTGCAACAGTGACGACGAGCTAATTGAAGATTTTCGCAAACGTAGCGGGACAGTTTATCATCCCGTCTCGACGTGCAGAATGGGGCCTGACCCGTCCCGTGCAGTCGTGGACCCGCGTCTCAAAGTTCACGGTGTATCGGGCCTGCGGATTATTGATTGCTCGATATTTCCGAATATCATTTCCGGCAATACGAATGCTGCGGCAATGATGGTCGGAGCGAAAGGCGCGCAGATGATTTTGGAAGATCATCCATAGCGCGCCTCCATCATATCAATATCGCGCACCATTTTACTGGCAATCGTGCTTTCCAGCCGCCGAGCCCGAACCAGTCGATAGATTTCCTGCCGCTCCGCTTTAAGCGCGGTAATGCGTAGTCGCTTTTCAATCTCTTCGCTGAGAGCCGTCAATTCACGCTCTTCCCCAAGATGCATCCGGCCATCGATGCGCTTGCGGTAAAGCTCCATGATGCGGGTTGCGACGTCTGTAAAAATATCGGCATCGGCACGCCCTGCCGCCAAATCGTGCTGGGCTTTTTCAATAGCCATAATCGCTGCTTCGGCGGCGGCAATACGTGCGTAATCTTCTTCCTTCTGGTGTGAATCCTCCGCTGGGAGATCGATGTTTTTGAGCAGTTTTGGCAAGCATATGCTTGCCGCAACCAGCGACAGAATAATCACACCGGCGGCCAGGAAAATAACGAGATCACGGGCTGGAAATAGGCTTCCATCGTTCAGGAAAAGTGGCAATGTCAGAATACCGGCAAGGGTGATTGCACCGCGCACACCGGCGAATGACATTGTGGCAACAAGCTGCCAACTTGGCCTGACAACTGTCTGCTGACCGTCGGAGCGGCGTGAAAGCGCATAACGCCATGAGGCCCATACCCACAAGAAACGAAGCCCAACGAGAGCCGCAAAAATAACGCCTACATAAACTGGCAACCACCAATAGCTGTATCCGTTTGCGTGAACGTTTTTGACCGCGCCCCAGAATATGCTTGGAAGCTGTTCACCAAGCAGAACGAAGATGGCACCATTGGCGGCAAATTGCGCGGTATCCCAGACCGCTGTGCGCCTCACCCGCGTGACTGCCAGTGACTGACTGGAGCTTTCCGCGTAGCTCATCGTGATGCCTGCGGCCACTGCCGCAAGAATTCCCGACGCATGAACATGCTCGGCAAGAAGATAGGCGCCGAAGGGGATGAGCAGACTGATAAGTATCTGCGAGCCGCTTTCCTCACCCAGTCGCCGTGTGAGAAACGCTTTGCCACGCGTGACGCCAATCGTGACGCCAATGCCTATGGCAATGCCTGCAAAGGCGAGCCACAGGAATGTGAAAAATGCTGCCGAGAATGAAAATGCGCCAGTCAACATGGCTGCTACCGCAAAGCGCATGCAAACGAGCCCTGACGCATCGTTCAGCAGTGACTCGCCCTCAAGTATATGCATCATTCGGGACGGAATGGGCACACGGGCGGCAATTGCCGAAACGGCGATCGGGTCTGTCGGCGACACGATTGCCGCCAGGGCAAAGGCAACGGGCAATGGTACGGACGGAATCATCCAGTGAACCAGAAACCCCACACCGAGAACAGTGAAGATTACAAGCCCCAGCGCCATCTCCAGAATGATGCCCTTATCCCTGAACAGTCCTTCCTTGGGTATGCGCCATCCATCGAGGAACAGCAAAGGCGGCAGGAACAGCAAAAAGAAAATATCAGGATCAAGCTCAACGCGGACTTTGGCAACCGAGGCGATCGCCGCGCCCAGACCAATTTGTACCAACGGCAGTGGCACCGGCAAAGGCAACACACGCACAATACTGTCGCTGACAACAACCGCCAGCAGCATCAAAAGGACAATGGTAATCGTTTCCACGGCGAATCCTGTTTCGGGCTTATATTCAGGAGAGAGAAGTGCCGGTGCTTTGTCGAGGTGAACCTTGGCAACTTTGTGCCGAGATGTGGCCAAATGAAAGAAATGGAGCGTTACATTGAAACTATGATGAATAAGATTTTTTACGTTTACGTTAATGTAATTGCTTGCAACAGTATGGCTCTCGCCATAGGAGAGATTGTTGAGTAGCATGGTGTAGGGGAAAGATACCAAGCTAAAAAACTAACTGGGAGGTTAATGTGGCTAAACAGGCGAATCCGGTAACAAAGTCTAAAATTGCGGCGTCCAAGATCGCAACCAAAAAAACGGCACCATCTGCAGCAAAGAAATCCTCCGGAAATGTCAAAGAGGCTGTAGCCAGCGCGCAAGCAATATCCACCAAGAAAGCTGCGGTTGCTGCTAAACCAGCTACGACTGCAAAAATGGCTGCTGCCAACAAAGCAACGGCGAAAGCGCCTGCCTCCCAGAGCTCTGCTGAAAGCAAACCGGTAGCTGCAGCTGTAAAACCAGCCGCACCCGCAAAAACGCCAGCTAAAAACTTATCCAAAGCACCGGCCACTAAAAAAGAACCAGCTATCACGCCTGCTGCAAAGCCGAAAACTGCCGCAAAAGCAGTGCCAGCCAGCAAAGTGACGGCCAAGGCGCCTGCACCCAAGAAATCTACTGAAAGTAAATCGGTAGAACCCGCCATACCCGCAAAAGCGCCGGCAAAAAAGATATCAGCGACGCCCACCACTAAAAAAGAACCAACCACCCCATCTGCTGCGAAGTCGAAAACTGCCGCAAAAGCAGTGCCAGCCAGCAAAGTGACGGCCAAAGCGCCTGCAGCCAAGACGACTGCTGAGAGCAAACCGGCAGCGGCAGCCAATAAGCCGATCATGCCGACGCCAAAAATGTGGGTGAAACACTATCCCGAGGGTGTCCCGGCGGACATTCCGGACCTGCCTCATCAATCGCTCGGCGCATTCTTTGAGGATGCATTCAAAAAATTCAGCAACAAGCCTGCATTTAATTGCATGGGCAAAAGCATGAGTTATGGGGAGCTCGACAAACACTCCCGCTCCATTGCGGCCTGGCTGCAATCTCGCGGACTGGTCAAAGGCGACCGTATCGCGATCATGATGCCGAATGTCTTGCAATACCCGATTGTGATCGCCGGTATTTTGCGAGCCGGACTAATCGTTGTTAACGTCAACCCGCTTTATACGCCGCGCGAGCTGGAATACCAGTTGAAGGATAGCGGTGCCAAGGCCATCATTGTTCTCGAAAATTTTGCTGCCACGCTGCAGAAAGTCGTCACCAAAACCTCTGTGCAACATGTCGTTGTTACCGCTATGGGCGACATGATGGGCCTGAAAGGCCATCTGGTAAATCTGGTTGTAAGGCGCGTAAAGAAGATGGTTCCAGCATGGTCATTGCCTGGACACATCCCTTTCAAGACAGCATTGGCAAAGGGCGCTTCCATGTCCCTCAAGCCGGTTGATGTCAAAAGCTCCGACACTGCTTTCCTGCAATATACAGGCGGCACAACCGGCATTTCAAAAGGCGCGACTCTCACCCACAGCAATATTCTTTCCAATATAGAGCAGATGAGTCTGTGGTGTGATGTTGGCTTCAGGGCCAAAGGCAAACCCGACAGCATTGTTTATGTCTGCGCGCTGCCGCTCTATCATATTTTCGCGCTTACCGTGAATGCGATGATCGGTATCAAGCAGGGTGGCCTGAACATTCTTATCCCGAATCCAAGGGATATCCCCGCATTCGTCAAAGTGCTGCAGAAGCACAAATTTCATTTCTTCCCTGGGCTGAGTACCCTCTTCAATGGTCTCATGAACAATGAAGAATTCCGCAAGCTAGACTTCAAGGAACTCAGAATGTCGTTCAGCGGCGGCATGGCCATGCAAAGGCCGGTTGCGGATCGCTGGCAGGAGTTGACCGGCAGCCTTATGATCGAAGGTTACGGGCTTTCCGAAACTTCACCCGTTGCCTCGGCCAATCCGCTTGATGCAAAAGAATTCTCCGGCACAATTGGCATGCCCATGCCATCGACAGATTTTTCCATACGCGATGATGATGGCAAGGAACTGCCCTTGCTGGAAGTTGGCGAAATTTGCATTCGCGGACCGCAGATCATGGCAGGTTATTGGAACCGTCCGGACGAGACCGCCAAGGTCATGACTGCGGATGGATTTTTCCGCTCCGGCGATATGGGTTATATGGACGAGCGTGGCTACACGAAGATCGTCGATCGCAAAAAAGATATGATCCTTGTCTCTGGTTTCAATGTTTATCCGAACGAAATCGAAGAAGTGGCCATGGAACATCCAGGCATTGCTGAGGCTGCTGCCGTAGCAATCGCCAATGAGCATTCCGGTGAAGCCGTGAAGCTTTATATCGTGCGCAAGGACAAGACGTTGACCGAAGAGGCTGTGAAAGCATTCTGCGCCGAACGCCTTACAAATTACAAACGTCCGCGCGTGGTCGAATTCCGGGATGAACTGCCCAAGAGCAATGTCGGCAAGATTTTGCGCCGCGAATTGCGGGACTAAAAACAAAGGGAGGGTCTCTTTTATGCAATTGCGATCGGAAAACCGCAACACGCTTTTCCAGGAATTGCTTCGACCCTCCCTTATTTTATGCGGGCTGCCCTACATCAATTCTGTTTCCGTCCCTGTCTTCAAAAACGAAGGACCTGAGACCATAATCGTGGTTGCGCAGTCCTTTGATGATACGTAGCCCTTCCCGCTGGCAAATTGCGTGAAGAGCATCAGCATCATCTACTATGATATGCGCCACATTGAACGGTGGTGCGTCATAATCTTTCTGCAAACTTAAGTGCAGCTCGGCACTCTCGCGCTTCAGAATCATAAACCCGACGGGATTTCCGTTTTCGAACGTCTTGGTGAAGCCAAACACCCGCGTATAAAAATCATGTGCGCGGACCATGTCCTTGACCGGAAGCACGGCTGCAATACGCCCGAAGTGAACAGCGTTGGTGGACTTGTCATTCATCTCATAACCTCAAATATCGAAAGCACATTCCATCACTCACGCACGGTGGCGAAGCGATGGCTGTAACTTTCCCAAAAGATCATGAGACGGTGCCCACGCAGTTCCTATAATACGGCAATCTATTACTGGAAAGAGCTTCAGGCCACCTTGTCGCGCACCTGATAATCCTTGATCGCCGCGAAACGGATCGCTTTCCAACGCTCCGCTTCATAGGAAAGCGAGAAGGAATTTTGCGCAAGGAATACTGGATCATTGTCCAGATCATGCGCGATATCGGCGCGATGACCATTGATGAAACGTTGAAGCTCAGCGGGATCATCGGCAGAAATCCAGCGCGCAACAGTAAAGCGTGCTGGCTCAAAGCCTACAGGCAAGGTGTATTCCACCTTTAGACGTTCGGTCAAAACGTCGATCTGCAGGGCGCCTACAACACCAACAATAGCGGGAGAGCCATCATCAGGCAGGAAGAGCTGAACCACGCCTTCCTCCGCCATCTGCTGGAGCGCTTCGCGCAGCTTTTTGGCTTTCATTGCATCATCCAGCCGCACGCGACGCAGGATTTCCGGTGCAAAGTTTGGAACACCGCGGAAAAGCAAATCTTCGCCTTCCGTCAGCGTGTCACCAATACGCAATGTGCCATGGTTTGGGATGCCGACCACATCGCCAGCCCATGCTTCATCGGCAATCTGGCGACTACGGGCAAAGAAAAATTGAGGCGCCGAAAGGCCCATCGGCTTACCGGTGCGCACAAGCTTTGCCTTCATGCCACGTGAAAGCTTGCCCGAGCAAACGCGCAGAAACGCGATCCGGTCACGGTGATTGGGATCCATATTGGCTTGAATCTTGAACACGAAACCTGTCATCTTTTCTTCCGTGGCTTCGACCCGGCGCGTATCGGCATCCTGTGCACGGGGGCTCGGACCAAAATCACAGAAGGCTTCAATGAGATCGCGGACGCCGTAATTGCGCAATGCGGATCCAAAGTAAACGGGCGTCATATGGCCTTCGCGAAATGCCTTAAGATCGAATGGGTTGCAGGCATCACGCGCCAGCGTTACTTCGTCGATCCACGCCTGACGCTCATTTTCGGGCAGGAGACCGGCTGCGCCGGAGGATTCCGGTCCATTGACGGGGCGCGGAGTCTCTTCTGAATCGCGCTGGCGAACCGTATTGTTCTGAAGATTATACGTTCCGGCGAAGCTCTTGCCTCGTCCTATCGGCCATGTGATCGGTGCTGTATCCAAGGCGAGCTTCTGCTCAATCTCATCAAGGATCTCATAAGGATCGCGGCTTTCACGGTCCATCTTGTTGATGAAAGTGACAATCGGGATATCGCGCATACGGCAAACTTCAAAAAGCTTGAGCGTGCGCGCCTCAATACCTTTGGCGGCGTCAATCACCATGACCGCGCTGTCTACCGCCGTGAGGGTACGATAGGTATCGTCGGCAAAGTCTTCGTGACCCGGCGTATCGAGCAGATTGAAAATGCAATCCTTGTATTCGAATGTCATGACGGATGTCACAACAGAAATACCGCGATCGCGCTCGATATTCATCCAGTCCGAGCGCGTTTGGATGCGATCTTTCTTCGCCTTGACCTCACCCGCAAGCTGAATGGCTCCACCAAAAAGCAACAGCTTTTCGGTCAGCGTGGTTTTACCGGCGTCAGGATGCGCGATAATCGCGAATGTACGACGTTTGGAAACAGGATGGTCAGCAGAAGACATAAATCGGCTCAAAACTAAAGGAAAGGTTGGCGCCTTCTATCAGCCCCAGTCTTTCCCGTCGACCTTCAATTCCAATAGGTCAAACGCTTTCCAGCGCAGGCGTGAATTCATCTGCAATCATGAACGGCTCAATGGCAATGCGTTTGGTATCTTTGACAGTCACGAAACTGTTCGGAGGAACCGGCATCCAATTGCCTGCTTCACCGTCAAGAGGCTCCGAAACAACGCATAAACCCGCATTTGGCGAAAGCGTTGCAGTATAAAGAGACGGCGCAAAGCGATCTGTTGCATAGCGGACCGCATAGAGATGCTGTCCATCGGAAAAGGCTGCTGTCAGCCGGATAAAGGCGGGGATGCCGATACGCTCCGCTTCGGCTTTGATAGTATTGACCGTTGCAGTAAGAGACTGCGCGGGATGCTGATCAAGGCCATGTTGCAGCATGAGCAAGAATATCAATTCGGAATCCGTTGAACCCAGTTTCTGCGCGTAAATTGAGTCATCCAGACGAGACTCCAAACCACGTCGCAGCCTGTCAAAATGGCCAATCTGCCCATTATGCATGAAGCTCCATTTTCCCGAGACGAAGGGATGGCAATTCATGCGGCTAGTCACCCCGCCGGTCGATGCCCGAACGTGAGCCAGGAAAAGATGCGACTTGATCTGACGGGAAAGACTTCGCAAGTTCTGATCGGACCATGCGGGGAGAATATCGCGGTAAAGCCCAGGTTCGTCACGCGCACCATACCAGGCCACGCCAAAACCATCACCATTGGTACGCGTTTTAGCCTCGTGCGCATCATGGCTTTGCGCAATCAGCGAATGGCAGGGAGAGGCAATAACATCTTCAAGAAACAGTTCAGGTCCAAGATAGGCAGCCCAACGGCACATGAATCACCCGATTTCGTAACATAATATTATCTGTAACTGCACTTGTGCGAATCGCCAGCACGCTGCTGGGATAATAGCAGATTATGTGCAAACAATGGGCCCAGCGCATCTTGTCAGTTGACGGTGTGCACTGACTGGTGAAAAAGGTCTCTTCATGTCACAGAAAATCGATTCCGCTCACCCGAAAAACCCTGCACTCGGCCTGGTCCGCCTTGACCACGCCAAGGGGCTGGACCTGCCCGCCTACGAAACATCCGGCTCTGCTGGCATGGACCTTCGAGCTGCTGTTCCGGAAGACAGACCATTGCTGTTGCTTCCGGGAAAACGGGCATTGGTTCCCAGTGGCCTGATCTTCGAAATCCCGGTCGGATATGAGGCGCAAATCAGACCTCGCTCGGGTCTCGCTCTGAAACATGGAATTACCTGCCTCAACACGCCAGGCACGATTGATTCAGATTATCGCGGTGAAGTAAAAGTGATACTGATCAATCTGGGCGATGACGATTTCTACGTTGAGAGGGGCATGCGCATTGCGCAGGTTGTTCTTGCACCGGTTGTGCAGCTCAACGTTGAGGAGCGACAGCATGCCAGCGAAACGTCACGTGGCTCTGGCGGATTTGGCTCGACAGGTACTGCATAGCAATTAGGAGGGTACCATGGACAAAGGCAAAACATTTCGTCTGTTGCATCAAGGGCCAGATGTGTTGCTGATGCCCAATCCATGGGATCCCGGCACTACAAAGTTTCTTGCTTCACTTGGCTTCAAGGCAATGGCGACCAGCAGTGCAGGCTTTGCTTTTTCTCGCGGCCTTGCTGACGGGGCCATAACATTCGATGTCATGATGCAGCACTGCCGCGACCTTGTTGCCGCCACGGATCTTCCTGTATCCGGCGATCTGGAAAAGGGCAAAGGCGACAGCGCGGACAGTGCTGCCGAAACGATCTTTGCAGCGGAAGCTGCAGGGCTGGCAGGTTGTTCAATCGAAGATTTCTCCGGGGATCCCGACAAGCCCGTCTATGAGTTTTCCCATGCCGTCGAAAGGGTTGCCGCAGCCGCTGAGGCAGCCCGTGCTTTGAAGCGCGATTTCGTCTTTACCGCGCGTGCCGAAAACTTCTTGCGGGGACAAAATGATCTGGATGACACGATCAAGCGTCTTCAGGCATTTGAGGAAGCGGGAGCGGATGTCCTTTTCGCCCCGGGTATTTCCGACCTTGAGAGTATCAAAATTCTTTGCGATTCAGTCTCCAAGCCGTTGAGCGTTTTGGCTCCTCCTTCGCTGACAGTTAGCGAGCTGGCGGCGGCCGGCGTGAAGCGGATTTCGCTTGGACCAAGGCTCACGACAGCTGCGTTCAGTGCTATCCACGACGCTGCCCGACAGGTGCTCGACAAGGGTACATTTGAATTCGGCACAACAGGCGTAACATTTGGCAATTTACAACAGCTCTTCTCACAGGGTGCAACCAAGGAAGTCTGAAGTATGGCCCGTCCAGACCTGGTGATTTTCGATTGTGACGGCGTGCTTGTCGATACCGAAACCGTCGGCAATCTTCATCTGGTCAAGATGCTTGGGGAAGCCGGTTTTAAAACCAGCTTTTCCGAACTCCGCAAAACCTATACCGGCATGCCGATGCGGGCGGTTCAGGAGAAGGTCGAGGCCTTGGGCTATTCATTAGGCGATGATTTTGTCGAACGTTGGTATCAAGCTATTCCCGTTATTTTCGAGAATGTAGAGGCCATCCCCCATATCGAGAGTGTTATTGCTGCTGTTAAGGACGCGGGGCTTCCCTATTGCGTTGCATCCTCCGCCAATGTGGAGAAAATGCACATCACACTCGGCAAAACCGGGCTGATTGATCATTTCGAAAATGTTCTTTACAGCGCATCAATGGTTGCGCGCGGAAAGCCCTTCCCTGACCTGTTTCTCCATGCTGCTGCTAAGATGGGGTATGATCCGAGCCAGGCTGTCGTGATTGAAGACAGTGTGGCAGGAACGGTGGCCGGGATAGCAGCGGGCATGCGCGTATTTTCCTATTGCGGCGATGAGCATGCCGATCATGAAGGCCTGGCTGCAGCAGGCGGCATACTCTTTGACGACATGCGAAAACTTCCTGCCTTGCTGGAAATCAGCTGATGAATAGTCCTCTGAAAGTGATTGATATGCACACGGGTGGCGAACCTCTGCGTATCATTATTGATGGCTATCCCAAGCTGCCAAAGGGAACCATTCTGAGCAAGCGGGCCTATGTTCGCGATCGGCTCGATCATCTGCGGAAGATATTGATGTTCGAACCACGCGGTCATTTCGATATGTATGGCGCGTTGCTGGTTGATACCGATCTTCCCGATGCCGACCTCGCTGTGCTGTTCATGCATAATGAGGGTTATTCTACCATGTGTGGCCACGCCATCATTGCGCTTGGCCGTTATGCTGTTGACTATGGTCTCGTGGCCAAGGTGGAGCCAGTAACCACCGTTCGCATCGAATGCCCTTGCGGTATGGTCGTCGCTTCCGTGGAAGTTCGTGACGGAAAGTCTGGCAGCGTCTCGTTCGAAAGCGTTCCGGCCTTCCTTTTTGCAAGCGACCAGATCGTCGACGTTCCGGATTTCGGCAAGATCAGTTTTGATGTGGCCTATGGCGGCGCTTTTTATGCTCTCGCCGATTGCCATCAATTCGGCCTCGAATTCGGACGCGACGCCGCCTCTGCATTTAAACATGCTGCCACAGTGCTGACCGAGGCCGTGAAAGAAGCAGTCCCGCTTGATCATCCCGATCACAAGGATTTGGCATTCCTTTACGGTTCGATTTTAACCGATGGTGCCGACGAGTGGAATGAAGCGCCGACGAAAAACGTCTGCATCTTCGCTGACGCACAGCTGGACCGTTCCCCGACAGGTTCGGGTGTTACGGCTAGGCTTGCGGCAATGCACGCCAAGGGGCAGATTGTTAAGGGCACAGCCCGGATATTCGAAAGCATTGTCGGCTCGCGCTTTGCGGGTTTTGTTGAGACCACGACGAAGGCGGGTCCGTTTGATGCAATAACCGCGCGTGTTTCCGGGCATGCTTATTACAGCGGTATGGCCGAATTCATCGTTGAAGATGGCGACCCGCTCGGAACTGGATTCCTTATTTCCTGAAGATTCTAAATAGTAAACCATATGGTTGACTATCCTTCACTGCCGTGATACTAAACCACATGGTTGAATTTCATACATCACATCTCGACGCCGTATTTCATGCGCTTTCCGACCCAACACGGCGGGCGATATTGCAGCGACTTACAGCGGGCGAACATTCTGTCAGCGATCTGGCAACGCCCTTTCAGATGTCCCTGGCAGGGGCATCGAAACATATCAAGGTTCTGGAGAGTGCCGGCCTCGTTCGACGGCGCATCGAAGGCAGAACCCATATCTGCCAACTTGAAGCTGCCAAGCTCGCGCAGGCGCAACAATGGTTGAGCACTTATGAGAAATTCTGGACCGCAAGGCTTGATGATCTTGAAGCTATCCTACGCCAGGAAGATGCCGCAGCATCAAAGTCTGCAACCGGGAAAGGAGGAGAATGAAATGAACGAGCACCTTGGAAATAATACCCTCGGCGTCGTCACTGCACCGGGAACCGTTTGTATCAAACGGGTGCTGCCGGGTCCCGTCGAGCGGGTGTGGGCTTATCTGACTGAATCGGACAAGAGGCGTAAATGGCTGGCGAGAGGGCCCATCTCCAGCTTCGTCGGAGGCGATGTGGAACTGACCTTTCACCATTCAGAACTATCGCAAGATCCCGTACCCGAGGAATACAAGAAATATGAGGGTCATACGAATAAGGGGAAAGTGACACGCTATGATCCTCCGCATATCCTCAGTTACACATGGCCTGATGGGCCAAACGAACCTTCGGAGGTGACATTCGAACTTGCCGCCCTGGGGAATGATACGCAACTGACGATTACACATACACGCCTTGCAAGCAGAAATTCCATGGTGAGCGTAGCGGCTGGCTGGCACGTCCATCTCGCGGTGCTGATTGCCCATATGGAAGGGCGGCAGGTCAAGGATTTCTGGGAAAACCACAGTCGTATTGAGCCGGAATACCAGCAGCTCATTGGCAATTGAACAAGCATCTTATGGGAGAGAAAATCATGAGACCTTCTTATGAGGGAAGCCACAATATTGCGATGAAGGTTCCCCCTCATCAGTATGAGGCAACAGTCGCATTCTACAGGGACATCATCGGTTTGGAGCCACTGACGAACCATCTGCCCCATGTGGGCTTTCATTTCGGATCAAATCAGCTTTGGATCGACAAGGCACCCGGTCTCAGCCAGTCCGAGCTTTGGCTGGAAATCGCAGCTGACAATGTCGGCGCTGCCGCCGGACATCTTTCTGAGGCAGGTATCATGCGTTGCGACGAAATCGAAGAATTGCCGGAAGGGCACAAGGATTTCTGGATCACCAGCCCTTGCCAGATCATTCATCATGTGTCGCAAAAGGGCGAAGGCTGGTAGCTAGAGCAAAATTTTCTCTAGCGTTCAAACAGCCTTTCATGCAGCCAGACGGGCTCACCTGTATAAGTGGTTTCCGCGATTTTGCGGAAGCCATTTTTCTCGGCAATCCGGCGCGAAGCGATATTGTCCGGCGAGATGATGCAGCGTGTGCTTGTGGCCTTAAAGAAACCCGTTCCCCAATGAAGCATCTTTTCCAGCGCTTCATTGCCATAACCCTTGCCGTGAATCTCTTGCGATAATACCCATCCCATCTCCGGCGTGTCACCGAAGGGTGGCTCGATTTCTCTGTTGAAATTGGCAAAGCCGACATCGCCAATATAACGACCGGTCGCCTTCTCTTCCAAGGCCCAGAAACCATAGCCAATCGCATGCCACATGCCGATATATTGCAGCAGACGTCCCCATGAGCGCTCGCGCGTGGACGGCTGCCCCGAAATATATTGATAGACTGCGGGCTGGGTCCAAACTTCATGCAGCGCTTCGAAATCATCCTCGCGATGACCACGCAGGATCAACCGTTCGGTTTCAAGAACTGGGACGGAAATTTTGGTCATGCTCAATTCCAATAACTAGAAAACTTTTACCAGAACATCGTTGGCATGACGTTCACTTTCAAGCACAAAATCCACCGTGCCGATCTTTTGAAACAACTTACGTTGGTAAAACCTGTAAGCCGGCAAATTCTGCTGATTCACCGTGAGCCATGCCTGGCGATGGTCATGCGATTGACATGCTTCAACGGCGTGATTGAGCAGGGCGCTTCCAATGCCGCAACCAGCGAAATGTTCCTGTACATAAAGCGTCTCTATTTCCGGCTGGCCGATATGACGAATTGGACATTCCGCTTCAAGATTGAGCCGGACATATCCAACGAGGTGATTTTCCACCTCTGCCACGTAGAGCTGTTTTATTCGGCTTTCTATTTCTCCGGCAAAATGTTCAGCAGTAAACTCTGCAAAGACATAGCGCGAGAAAACGTCCCGGATACCCGCCTTGGCATATGTGTGCAGCCATACTTGAATGGAGAGCGCGGCGAGATTTTGCGCATCGGAATGCAAAGCTTCGCGAATGACAATCTTCATGCTTCAAGCTGCTGCAGAGCCGAGGCGATCTTCTGAGCAAGACGCTCCGCAACTTCCTCCTTGCTCATGTCCGGCCATTCTTCAACACCTGTATGGGTCACGATGCGCACGGCATTCCGGTCGCCTCCCATAACGCCCTTGGTGTGACTTACATCATTGGCAACGATCCAATCGGCGCCTTTCTTGTCGAGTTTTTTTTGCGCATTAATCAGCAAATCCTGCGTTTCCGCTGCAAAGCCGACAACCAGCCGCGGGCGCAGTTTACTATGCCCTACTCCTGCCAGAATATCCGGATTTTCCACCATCTGCAGGGCGGGTGCTTTTTCGCCCGGGTGTTTCTTTATCTTTTCATTCGCTTCATTCGCATATCGCCAGTCTGCGACTGCAGCCACCATCACGGCAGCATCCGCAGGCAGAAGCTGCTCGACCGCATCACGCATCTCACGGGCGGATTCCACATGAATCACTGAGACACCTTCGGGATCCGGAATAGTGACCGGGCCGGATACCAGCCGCACTGTAGCACCAAGACGTGCAAGAGCTGCGGCAATTGCATGCCCTTGTTTGCCCGACGAACGGTTGGCGATATAGCGCACCGGATCAATTGGCTCATGCGTCGGGCCGGACGTCATTATGATAGTCTTCCCGGACAGTGGCTTTGGCGTGTTGCCGAGTAGTTTTTCGATAGCACCCACGATTTCCATCGGTTCCGCCATTCGCCCTGCGCCACTCTCGCCGCTTTCTGCCATTTCGCCCCTGTTGGGGCCGATGAAACGGATGCCATCCTTTTCCAATGTGGCGCGATTGCGCCTGGTCGCGGCGTGATTCCACATCTTCGGGTTCATTGCCGGGGCAATCAGCACGGGCTTGTCCGTCGCCAATAAGACGGCACTGGCAAGATCATTCGCCAGACCATTTGCCATCTTCCCCATAAGATCAGCCGTTGCCGGAGCCACAACAATCAAATCGGCTTCGCGTGACAGGCGGATATGACCGACATCGTGCTCGTCTTCCCTGGAGAAAAGCTCGGTGAATACTTTATCCGCCGCCAGCGCACCCACGGCCAGAGGCGTTACGAATTCTTCGGCAGCCTTGGTCAATATGGGGCGAATTTTAGCGCCGCGTTCCCGCAGGCGCCTGATAAGATCAAGACACTTATAAGCCGCTATGCCGCCGCCTATGATCAGAAGAATACGCCGCCCCGCAAGCAATCCTGAAGCGGTTGAAAGAGCATGTGGCAAAGTCGCTGGAGTTGACGGCTCATTGTTAAGCTCACCAAGAACAAGCCGGACTTCTTCTTCCATTGAGCGCCCATTCAAAGCCGCGCGAAGTCGCAATCTTTCCTTGGTGGCGTTATCCAGATTTCGGATCGTTATGCTGGCCATTTGATTGCACTCCACAAGAGAACGATTGCAAATATGCAATCATTGCAATCAACTTAGCGCAAAGTCTGTCAGGTTAAAAGCTTATAGGTTATAATGACGAAGCAAACTGCAATCACCCAGAGGGCAATTCGGCCTGAGCGTGTGTGCCGCGCTTCGGCCTTGCCGATGGCATGGGCCGTCTGATCATCAAACCGCAAACCCTTTTCAGCCATGCGATCCAGTTCAAGCGACAACCTGTCAGCGCGTGCTACCAAATCCGGAGCCTGACGCGCCAGATGCAGCAGCGACATCACACCCTCACGCGCATCGACAAGAATGCCTTGAGGTCCCAGATTGCGTTTGATCCAGTCGCCAACGACAGGCTCGGACGCTTTCCACATGTTGAAATGCGGATCGAGCGTGCGTGAAACGCCCTCGACAACAACCATGGTCTTCTGCAACATGACCAGTTCAGGACGGGTTTCCATGTCAAAGAGTTCCGTCACCTCAAACAGCAATGTCAGCAGCTTTGCCATTGAGATGGTTTCAGCCGGCTGACCATGGATCGGCTCGCCAATCGCACGGATCGCTTGGGCAAAACTTGCTACATCATGGTGATGCGGCACATAGCCCGCCTCGAAATGCACCTCGGCTACACGCACATAATCGCGCGTAATAAAGCCATAGAGTATCTCGGCAAGGAAGCGGCGCTCCTTCTTCCCGAGCCGGCCGGTAATACCGAAATCCACAGCAACGATGTTGCCGTCAGCATCGACAAACAGATTACCCGGATGCATGTCCGCATGGAAAAACCCATCACGCAGTGTATGACGCAGGAATGACTGGATCAGCGTTTCGGCGAGCTTGATGAGATTGTGGCCAGCGGCGCGCAACCCTTCAATGTCCGACATTTTGACCCCGTCGATCCACTCAAGCGTCAGCACGTCGCGCCCTGTACGCTCCCAATCGACGGCTGGCACCCGGAAGCCCGGATCATCTTTCGTGTTTTCACCAATTTCTGAAAGAGCCGCGGCCTCAAGGCGCAAATCCATTTCAATACGTGTCGTCTGCGCCAAGGTGCGCGTTACTTCGATGGGCCGCAAACGGCGGCTTGCCGGAACGTAACGTTCCTGCCAGCGGGCAACCAGAAAGAAGCTCTCAAGATCATTGTTAAAACGTTGCCGAACACCTGGACGCACAACCTTGACGGCAACCTTTGTGCTTCCTTCACTGGTTTTCACATAAGCGGGATGCACTTGGGCAATAGACGCCGCAGCAATGGGTGGCTCAACATTGACAAAGAGATCGTCGACCGAGCGGCCCAACGATCCCTCAATCGCTTTGATCGAGGCCTCCATCGGAAAGTAGTCGAGCTGGTCCTGCAACAGGGCCAGATCATCGGCGACCTCAGTCCCGACGACATCGGGGCGGGTTGCCAGGAACTGGCCCAATTTTACGTAGGATGGCCCAAGCTTGTTGATGGCCCGGGACATGCGCTCCGAGCGGCGCGCCGTCAGCGCACGGCGGCGAGCGAGAAGGCCTGCAATCTTGTGCCCAAACGCGGGAATACCGCTCAAACCATCAGCGGGAAGTGCGGCTATTACGCCCTCACGAGTCAATATCCACCCGGCTCGCATCAAGCGAAATGTTGCTGCAAAACTACTCATTCAGAAATCACAACTTCCAGCCGGAATGCAGCGCCGCAATGCCGCCGGTGAAATTGCGCCAGCTCACTCGCTCAAACCCGGCTTTGCGGATCATGTCAGCAAAATCCGACTGTCGCGGAAACTTGCGAATGGACTCCACCAAATACTGATAGCTGTCGGCATCACCTGTTACTGCCTTGCCAATTTTCGGAATGGCATTGAAGGACCAGGCATCATAAAGCTTGTCCAGAACAGGAAGCTCAACTTCGGAAAACTCAAGGCAAAGGAAGCGCCCGCCTGGTTTTAACACGCGATATGCTTCAGACAGGGCGCGATCTATATGCGGGACATTTCGAATGCCGAATGCGATTGTATAGGCATCGAACCTGTTGCTTTCAAACGGAAGCTCTTCCGCATTGGCTTCAACGAATTCGGTATTTTCGGCGAGGCCCTTTTTGGCAGCTCGGTCTTGGCCAACCCCAAGCATGGAGCCGTTAATATCCAATACCGTCGCATGCGCATTGCGCCCGGATGCCTCCACAATCTTGAACGCAACATCTCCCGTGCCACCAGCGACGTCCAGCACCTTCCAATTTGCGGTTTTTGATGGAGAAAGCCATGCGATCATCGAGTCTTTCCAAACCCGATGAAGACCGCCTGACATAAGGTCGTTCATGACATCGTAGCGCTTGGCTACCCTATGAAAGACGTCATTGACCCGGGTCTGTTTTTCGCCGTCGCTCACATCCTGAAAGCCGAAGGATGTTTCCATGCCACCCTGTGCACCGGTGCGTTGCTGGTTCATTTTCTTACCTGCCTGTATAATTCGCCGGAACCATAGAATATTGAGACGCAGAAGACCATCGCCTGTTGCGCGACAAAACTGTGCGTCTCCAGCACACACGCTTTGCGATCACGCTCATCAACAGATAAGGTCGGGCAAGTTCAGTTTAAAGGAATCCCCATGGGCGTGACCATCGTTTCCCACCCGCTTGTTCAGCACAAGCTAACTATCATGCGCGACAAGGACACCTCCACCGCCGGATTTCGACGGTTGCTGAAGGAAATATCCCTGCTGCTCTGCTACGAAGTGACCCGCGATCTGCAACTGACAAATATCACGATACAGACCCCGCTAGTGGAAATGGAGTCGCCGGTCATAGAAGGCAAGAAGCTGGTCTTTGCATCGATCCTGCGGGCAGGAAATGGTTTGCTTGAGGGCATGCTGGACCTTGTGCCTGCGGCACGCGTTGCACATATCGGACTATACCGCGATCACGATACGTTGCAGCCAGTGGAATATTATTTCAAGGCACCGGAAGATATCGTCAACCGCCTCATCATTGTCGTTGACCCCATGCTTGCAACGGCCAATTCAGCAATTGTCGCAATTCAGAAATTGAAAGATCGCGGCGCCAGCAATATCCGCTTCCTTTGCCTGTTAGCGGCGCCAGAAGGAATCAAGCGCTTTACCGAAGCCCATCCCGATGTACCGGTTTTTACCGCTGCCATAGACAGCCACCTCAATGAAAAAGGCTATATCGTTCCGGGGCTCGGCGATGCTGGCGACCGCATGTACGGCACGAAGTAATTACGCGCCAATGCGGCGCAGGACCGGGTTGACTGTTCGGGGCTTGCGATCCGTAAAACCATAAGCTTTTTCGATAGCAAGCGCCGCAGTCTTCGCATCATCCTGCGTGCGGGCATGGACCCGCGCAATTGGCTCACCCTTCTCCATTTTAGCACCGATGGGTTGTAGCGCTGTGATCCCGACAGCGTGGTCAACGGGGTCTTGCGGTCTGATACGGCCACCACCCAGCGCCACGACTGTGATGCCAATGGCACGGGTATCAATGGATGCAACATAACTGGCAACAGGCGCACTTACTTCGACTGTGATGGGCGCTCTCGGCAGATAATGATCGAGCTTTTCGATAAAGTCGCTCGGCCCGCCTAGACCAGCAACCATGCGTCCGAACACTTCTGCAGCCTTGCCGCTGTTGAGTGCTTCCCGCGTCTTGTCTATTGCGGCCTTCAGATTTGGCGCAAGCCGTGCAGATAAGAGCATTTCTCCAACGAGCGCCAGTGTGACACTTTCCAATCGGGTATCGCGACGATCACCCGTCAGGAAATCAACAGCATTTTTGACTTCAACCGCATTACCAGCGGCCAAAGCAAGCGGCTCATTCATGTCAGTCAAAAGCGCTGTCGTTGGCAGGCCTGCGCCGTTTGCCACCTCGACTATACTGGTTGCCAAGGCCACCGCGTCGCGGTTTCGGGCCATAAACGCACCATTGCCGGATTTCACGTCAAGGACGAGCGCATTCAACCCTGCAGAAAGTTTCTTCGATAGTATCGAAGCCGTTATCAGCGGAATGGATTCCACCGTCGCTGTAACGTCCCGGATGGAATAAAGCCGCTTGTCTGCCGGTGCAAGATTGGCGGTCTGGCCAATAATGGCGCACCCGACTTCCCGCACAACTTTCCGGAACAGAGTGTTATCCGGCTGGCTGATGTAACCGGGGATCGAATCCATCTTGTCCAACGTCCCGCCCGTATGACCGAGACCTCTTCCCGATATCATCGGGACATAGGCGCCGCAGGCAACTGCGAGTGGTGCCAACATCAAGGACACATTGTCCCCAACGCCGCCTGTTGAATGCTTGTCAACAACGGGGCCGGGTAAATCCGACCAATCCAGCACATCCCCTGAATCGCGCATGGCGAGGGTGAGTGCCACTGCCTCCTCGCGTTTCATGCCGTTGAAAAAAACAGCCATGGCGAAGGCCGCAACCTGACCATCGGTAATGGAACCTGCGCTCATGGCATTGACGAAGGCGGTGATATTGGCTGCACTCAGTGTCTCGCCGTCGCGCTTGCGGCGGATAATTTCTTGCGGCAGCTCCATTGGCTAACCTATTTCCTGAATAAGAGAGCGGAGGATCTTCTGCAAACGCGCACCACCCTGCGGAGCAACATCCTTGGTCTCTTCATGCGATAGCTCCGCCCCGGTCATTCCAGCACCGAAATTGGTAATCACCGAACAGGCTGCCACCCGCAATCCATAAAACCGCGCGAGAATGACCTCCGGGACTGTGGACATTCCCACAGCATCTGCACCAAGAGTCCTTGCCATACGAATCTCTGCAGGCGTTTCGAATGATGGTCCCGAGAACCACATGTAAACACCTTGCGCCAATTTCTCGCCAACCTCCCCGGCAGCGACAATCAAGGCATCTTTCAACTGCTGGTCATAGGCTGTTGTCATGCCGACAAAGCGTTTGTCAGACGGCTCACCTATCAGCGGATTCAGCCCTGAATAATTGATATGGTCATCAATCAGCATCATACTGCCCGGTGCCAAATCATGACGTATCGAGCCCGCCGCATTGGTTAGAATAATGCTCTCAATGCCTATTTCAGCAAGCGCCGCAATTACCGGGCGCATAACAGAGGCATCACCCTTTTCGTAATAATGCGCCCGCCCTGCGAGCATCAGGATCGGCTTGCCCGAAAGATAACCGGCAACCACCTGACCCGCATGGCCCGAGACGCCACTGTGCGGGAAACCGGGCAAATCCGAATAGGGAATATGGATCGCATTCTCGACAGCATCAACCAGCGATCCGAGGCCGGAGCCGAGCACCAAAGCAATACGAGGGGCAAGACCGTTCAGTTTTTGAATGAGCGTGGTCGTGGCTGGCGAAATCATGCAGCACCTTTACCGAGCACTTCCGCCTCAAAACCGAAAGGGAATATTTCTTTCATTGTCAGGGTTTGAATGATCCCGTCATTGTCGCAAAGATGGAGCAGCGTATCGGGGCCAGCAAACTCGGCCAACCGTTGGCGGCAACCTCCACAGGGTGTGCATTTTGCCTTTTTTTCGGCCACGACAGCGATCTCGGTAATCGTGCCGCCACCACCCATCACAAAATGCGAAAGCGCAGTTGTTTCGGCGCACCAGCCTTCCGGATAGGAAACCACTTCGATATTGCACCCCGAATAGATCCGCCCGTCACTGGTACGCAGTGCGGCGCCCACCGGAAATTGCGAATAAGGCGAATGGGTTTTCTGCATGGCGGCGAATGCCGCATCAAACAAGTCCGTACTCATAGCTATCTTTCCTTGACATAGGCAACACCGCCAGCTTTTGGCGGAATTGCCTTGCCGATGAATCCGGCAAGCAGAATTATCGTAAGAATATAGGGCAGCGCCTGCATGAGTTGCACCGGCACCTCACCGATCAACGGCAGAGTCTGGCCCTGAAGACGGATGCCCAAAGCGTCGAGGAACCCGAATAGGAGGCAGGCATACATTGCCTGGACTGGACGCCACTTTGCGAAAATCAAAGCGGCAAGGGCAATATAGCCTTTGCCTGCGGTCATATCCTTCACGAAGCCAGCACCCTGCGCCGTGGCAAGATAGGCCCCGGCAACACCACACAGAATTCCGCAGCAAATGACCGCGCGATAGCGCAGCCACGGAACTGAAATACCCGCTGTGTCAACGGCCGCCGGATTTTCACCCACAGCGCGCAAACGCAGGCCAAAACGTGTGCGATAAAGCACCCACCATGTCAAAGGCACCAGCAGGAAAGCAAGATAAACGAGGATGGAATGGCCGGATATGAGTTCAAAATAGATCGGTCCGATGATCGGAATCTCACGCAAAGTTTCGGCGCCGGGCAGATTGATCGCATTGAACCGCGCAGTGTTCGGCAAAGACGGAGTCCGTCCCCCCTGATGAAACCATGCCTGTCCAAGAATAACTGTCGTTCCCGCTGCAATGAAGTTTATTGCAACGCCCGAGACGATCTGATTTCCCCTGTGGGTGATGGAGGCAAAGCCGTGCACAAGGCCTAAAGCCACCGACACGGCAATGGCAGCTAAAAGGCCAAGACCAGCAGAACCGTACCATGTTGCAACAGCGCCCGCTGCAAAAGCACCGGCAAGCATTTTGCCTTCAAGGCCGATGTCGAAGATGCCAGCACGTTCGGAATAGAGTCCTGCCAGACAGGCGAGCAGCAAGGGAGCCGACAGGCGGATCGTCGAATCGAACAATTGCAGGATGGTGATGAAGCTTTCCATTACTGGCCACCTCCAGCAATAACGGGCGCTGTCTGGTCTTTTTTAAGTGAAAAGCCATGGAAAATGCGCTGCAAGGTTGGCCGGAACATGTGTTCGAGTGCTCCAGCGAAAAGAATGACCAGACCTTGAATAATCACGATCATGTCGCGTGAAATATTTGGCATATCGAAAGCGATTTCAGCGCCGCCCTGATAGAGCATACCGAAAAGGATTGCCGCCAGCACAATACCGACCGGATGGGAACGACCCATGAGCGCAACGGCAATGCCTACGAAACCAGCCCCCGCAACAAAATCAAGCTGCAGGCGGTGCTGCGCTCCCATGATCGGATTGAGTGCCATCATACCGGCCAAGGCGCCTGAAATCATCATGGCGATGATGATGATACGCATCTCGCTTATGCCGGCATATCGAGCCGCCTTCGGGCTAAAGCCCATTGTGCGGATTTCATATCCAAGCTTTGTCCGCCAGATCAGTACCCACACCAGAAACGCTGCAATGAGGGATACGAGAAAACTGAGATTGAGAGGGGCGGAGCGCATGTTGAGACCCACAGCGTTCAACAACCATCCAAGGCTTGGCAATTGCCCACCCTCTCCAAAAACACGCGTTTCTGGCGATTGGATGTTCATTGGCTTGAGAATTTGCACCACGATATAGACCATGATGCTGGCCGCTATGAAGTTGAACATGATGGTGGTAATAACAACATGCGAACCACGGCGCGCTTGTAGCCACGCGGGAATGAGCGCCCACAAGGCACCGGCTATGCCGGAAGCCACAATTGCCAATGGAAAGACGATCCACCATGGCAGGGTATCGCCGAGGCCAAGACCGACGAAAGCAACGCCGAGACCACCAATATAGGCTTGGCCCTCGCCGCCAATATTGAAGAGGCCGCAGTGGAAGGCAACTGCAACGCAAAGCCCGGTAAAGATGAAATTGGTTGCGTAGTAGAGCGTATATCCAACGCCGTCGCCTGTGCCAAAAGCACCCTTAACCATAAGAACCGCAGCTTCGATCGGGCTTTCACCAACGAGCAAGACGACAAGACCTGCCACGAAGAAGGCGACGATGAGATTGATCAGCGGCAGAAGTCCATAATCTGCCCAAGCGGGGAGTTTTGCAAAAGGCTGGCTCATGGCAGGTTTCCGATAATTTCTGTCGATGTCGTGATACGGGCATATTCGCCTTCAAGCACAGAGAGCGCTAAGGCATGCACGTCTTCGGCGACCCATTTTTTGCCCCGGTAGTCTTTGCGATCAATGCTCGCGACAGCATCTTCCGGAACAATCACCTCGAAACCGAGATTGGCAGCCATTCGAACCGTCGCATCAACGGAATTTTCCAGAAGCACGCCCGTGACCACCAGGCTGCGCGCTTGCAATTCATCGAGAACATCCATCAAATCAGTACCAATGAACGCATTGTTTGTGCGTTTGTCGATGACTGGCTCGCCCATCTGCGGGGCAACCTCATCTTTAAATTCATTGCCATGGGTGCCGGGGCGGTACGGCGATGCAGGATCGGTTGAATCATGACGGATGTGGATGACGGGCAGACGGCGTTCACGCCAAGCGCCGAGTAATTCACCTATACGCGCCTCTGCTTCAGGCTGGCCTCGACGCCCCCATTTGGGATCATCAATAGCATTCTGGACATCTATAATAATGAGCGCTTGCGTTGTCATTCAGCGGCCTCCAGCTGCTCTACGCCGGCCATGAGGCAGCCGAGTTCCCCTTCATCTGCTTCAGCATCCCGCTCTCCAACGATGCGGCCGGCGAACATGACGAGGATACGATCCGACAAAGAACGGATTTCATCGAGTTCCACGGAAACAAGCAGGACCGCCTTGCCCGCATCACGCATTTGAATAATCCGCTTGTGAATGAACTCGATTGCACCAACATCCACGCCGCGTGTCGGCTGGCCTATAATCAGGACACCCGGATCACGCTCAATCTCCCGGGCGAGTACGATTTTCTGCTGATTGCCTCCGGAAAAATTTGCGGTCTTGAGATTGGGGTCACCCGGACGAATGTCGTATTTCTCTATTTTCTTGCGCGCATCTGCTTTGATCGCATCAATATCAAGGAACGGTCCTTTGAGATAAAGCGGATCATCGTGATATCCCAGGATCGAATTTTCATATTCCTCGAATGCGAGGACGAGCCCCATATGGTGGCGGTCCTCTGGCACATGCGCTAATCCGCGATCGCGCAACTCACCCGGATCGGCAGCACCTGTAATATCGATAAGCTGTCCGTCAAGGAGAACGCGGCCTGATACTGCAGCGCGAATTCCGGCAATTGTTTCAATCAACTGTGATTGTCCATTGCCAGCCACCCCAGCGATGCCGACGATCTCACCCGCCCGCACAGTGAACGAGGCATTGTCGACCATGACCACGCCACGACTATCGCGCACGGTCAGATTTTCCACCGATAGTTTCACTTCGCCAGGCTGTGCCTCGCCCTTCTGGACACGCAACAAAACACGCCGTCCCACCATGAGTTCAGCCAGTTCTTCCACCGAAGTTTCGCTGGTTTTTCTTGTCGCTACTACTGCACCTTGGCGCATGACGGATACGTTGTCCGTTGCGGCCATGATTTCGCGTAATTTATGCGTGATCAGGATAATGGTCTTGCCCTGATCCCTCAATTGCTCGAGAATCCGGAAAAGATGGTCTGCTTCGGGCGGCGTGAGAACGCCGGTCGGTTCATCAAGAACGAGAATTTCGGCACCGCGATAGAGTGCCTTGAGAATCTCTACGCGTTGCTGCAGCCCAACAGGCAACTCTTCAATCAGGGCATCGGGATCCACATCGAGTTCATATTCCTGCTCGAGACGCTTCAATTCAGCACGGGCTTTGGCAATACCGTTCTTCAGAAGCGGTGCGCCCTCCACACCGAGCATCACATTTTCAAGGACGGTGAAATTTTCAACAAGCATGAAATGCTGATGCACCATACCAATGCCCATTCCGATTGCAGCATTCGGATCGGTGATCTTGGTCGTTTTTCCATTGATGCGAATTTCGCCACTGTCCGCCTGATAAAATCCATAAAGAATGGACATCAGGGTCGATTTTCCGGCACCGTTTTCACCGATGATGCCGTGAATCGTCCCTTTCTCAATTGTCAGATGAATATCGCGATTTGCGTGGACGGAGCCGAAACGTTTGTCCACGCCAATAAGTTCGATTGCAGCTACGCTCATATCCCCATCCGCTGTTGATCAGCTCTTGTTGTTTTTCGAAGCTTACGACCCTAACACGGGAATTTTTTCTTTCCAGTCAAGAAAAGCAACATTCAACAGCCGCTATCATCTCTTCATACCTTGACGCAATGGCTATCAACTTGTTCAAATATCAAAACGCGGGACAGAAAAAGAAGCAACGGAGACGGGAATGACAGCCGAAAGTAATGACCGCCTTACGCGGCTTGAAATCCTGGTAACCGAGCAAGAACATACGATTGACGAACTCTCTGGTCAGCTAAC
Source organism: Hyphomicrobiales bacterium (assembly GCA_900471815.1). GTDB lineage: Bacteria > Pseudomonadota > Alphaproteobacteria > Rhizobiales > Rhizobiaceae > Phyllobacterium > Phyllobacterium ifriqiyense. Next base: position 551,146 of record UICE01000007.1, on the reverse strand, counting down.
CGAACAATGGAAAACTATTGAGGCAATGCGGCGCAAGCTGGACGCCCTGACAGATCGTTTTCTTGTCTTGGAAGAGCAGACCTCCGAAGATACGCCCGTAACCAAACCCCCTCATTATTAAATGATGACAAAAGTAGAGTTGCTCGAAAACCACCCCGAACTCGTGCCATTATGTGCGCGCTGGAATTATATAACCTGGGGCCGTGACGGCGGCCGCAGCCGGGAAGAAATCATTGATAGCTTCCTTGGTTTTCTTAATTCTGAAAGTCGCCAGAAAGCACTTGTCGGCTTTGTGTCCGGCTTGCCTGTGGGCCTGTCATTGCTGATCGACAACGATCTTGAAACGCATCCTCATCTGCAGCCTTGGCTCGCAAGCCTGTATGTTACGCCGGAAATGCGCTTGATCGGCGTTGGCAAGGCCATGGTAGAAGCAACGGAAAAGATTGCACAACAGCAAGGCCATCAGCAGCTTTATCTCTATACGTCTGAGACCGGCTACTATGAACGTATAGGCTGGCAAAAAATAGAAGAGCTAGACGGTGAGAATGCCGGAATGTGGATAATGAAAAAGCCATTAAAAAAGCCGCCGATGATCTGACCGGCGGCTTTTTTCAACTTTGATGCGTCGTTTTATTTGTACGGGCAAGCATTATCTGAAAAATAGCTGTGCACCTTCACCTTGCCGGAGATGATATCGGCCTTGGCGGCTTCGACAGCTGCCTTGATATCATCCGTCAGAAGCTTGGCATTGTTCTCGTCGGCAGCATAGTCAACACCGCCTTCTTTGACGCCGAGATAGCTCACACCGGCAGTAAATTTGCCGTCGGCACCATCCTTGAAGGCGTTATAGGTGGCGACATCAACACGCTTGAGCATCGAGGTCAGAACCTTGCCCGGATGCAACCCGTTCTGGTTGGAATCAACACCAATGCTTAGCTTGTCGGCATCGGCTGCCGCCTGAAGAACGCCAATACCAGTGCCACCCGCTGCAGCGAAAATGACATCAGAACCCTGATCCATCTGTGATTTGGCGATCTCGCCACCTTTTGACGGATCATTCCAGGCAGCCGGCGTATCACCGGTCATGTTCTGGATGACCTTGGCATCCGCATTCGTCGCTTTAACGCCGCCTACATAGCCACAGGCAAAATTACGGATCAACGGAACGTCCATTCCGCCAATAAAGCTGACAGTACCAGTCTTGGAAGCTTTGGCAGCTATGACGCCGACGAGATAGGAACCTTCATTGTCGTTGAATATGACCGAACGAACATTGGGCTGTTTAACTTCAGCATCGATAATAACAAATTTAGTATCGGGGAATTCCGTGGAAACCTTTTCAATCGCGGCAGCAGCGGAAAAGCCTGCAATGACGATCGGCGAATTGCCATCCGATGCGAATTTGCGCAGCGCTTGTTCGCGCTGAGCTTCATTCTGGATTTCGAATTCGCGATATTTCACGCCGGAATCAGCTGCATATTTTTCAGCGCCATTGAATGCAGCTTCGTTGAATGATTTATCGAATTTGCCGCCCAGATCATAAATCAAAGCGGGTTTGTCGTCCGCAGCGTTCGCTGCTCCAAGTGATATCAGGGGCAATGCCGTAGCAGCCAGGAGACCAAGAACAATACGCTTCATTTTATAGCAACCCTCTGGATTTTGTTTGAGGACACAACTTTCCGCTGTGCCCTAGACCATTGCGGCGAGGCATTCAACCCGCCGCACCTACGTCAATCTTGCATGCCATTAAGCAAAATTCACGCGGAATTTTGCCAAGTGATCAAAATTCAGATCGAAACCCGTTTTACCCAGGTTAATTCACTGCTCTGGCACTCGGTATCGGGCAAGAGACTCCTGTTCCACGCAGCCCGCAATAACCGTCGGGATTCTTGGCCAGATATTGCTGATGATAGTCCTCGGCATAGTAAAATATCGGTGCTTCGAGAATCTCGGTGGTGATAGTTCCGCGACCTTTGGCCGTTAGTGCGCTTTGGTAATCAGCGCGGCTTGCCTCAGCCACAGCCTGTTGCTCTGGTGTGAAAGTATAGATTCCGGAACGGTATGTTGTACCGACATCATTGCCCTGCCGCATGCCTTGGGTTGGGTCGTGCTCTTCCCAAAATATCGTCAACAGCTCTTCATACGAAACGATCGCCGGATCGAATACCACCAGTACCACCTCGTTGTGGCCGGTCAGACCGGTACATGTTTCCTGATAGGTTGGATTTGGTGTAATTCCGCCAGTATAGCCCGCGGCAGTCAGATAGACGCCGGGCACTTGCCAGAACAGACGTTCAACGCCCCAAAAACAACCCATTCCGAACATGGCGGTTTGCAGATTGTCAGGCCAAGGGCCTTTTAATGGGCGCCCATTAACGAAATGCGTTTCTGCGGTTGCAATTGGCGATGAACGGCCAGGCAACGCCTGCTCTGCCGTCGGCATTTCGGATTTCTTGCTCAGCATGCTGAATATAGACATTGCGTTACCTCCGGTGGATGGGCTTCGACGATGCTTCAGCGGGCAGCGAACCTGCCTGTTTTGTCGGCGCGTCTGTAACCTATCGCGTATAACAACAGCGCGAGAAGAGCGAAGACGAGAACTGTAGGCGCGTCCAGTACCCAAAGCATCAACGGGTCCCAGAATATGCTGTATAAATGGGTTCTGATGCTTGTTTCGACAAGTGCAAAAGAGTTGGCTGAAACCGATTGCCAGCTATCTCTCAGCGACGTGATGACCAGGTTGGATGCGCCAACTGATCTGGCGGCATCCAGCACAGCGGCAATAATAGCCAGGCTAAGGCAGATATAGGCTAAAAGCCTGAAAATAAGACGTAGCAATATTCTTCTCCAAGGGCGAAACGTCCTTCACCTGAAAGGATGTTGGATCGCTTGATCTTCTATCCTCTAACGCAAAACCCTGGAAACCGGAATCGCTTTTCTGGACATGATTGCGATCCGTTGCGACGTGAACAGAATTGTGCGCCGTGTACCTCCGAGGAGCCGTCAGCCATATCTATACCTATAACCTATTGTAATTAAATGACAAAATGATGATTTTGCCGCAAACCAAAAATATATTGAATTAGGAGTTGAACAAGTGCTTGTTCTGGCTATAGTGCGCGCCGCACAGGGTAGCTGCCGACTAACCATCGTATAGCGCTGTGTCTGTATCGAAGAATGAGTGGCCGATGGTTGACGGTGCTCTTGCAGCCGATCTTTTCGGTTGCACATAATTAGCCCGATCAGCTATGTGCTGGGCGTATTGCGGAGAGGTGGCCGAGTGGTTGAAGGCGCACGCCTGGAAAGTGTGTTTACGTTAATAGCGTAACGCGGGTTCGAATCCCGCTCTCTCCGCCATCCTAACAATTTTATGCAGTAATATCAGCAGCTTGCCTTTCTGCAATTCTGGGAACTGCCTTTATACCCACCATCTCAAGACTATAGAATGAGTGAATGCCTTCAATGGTTTGGCAACCTCTTTTTCATGGCGCTCAATGATCGCCTTGAGGATCGGGCTCTGAAATCGCCACTCTCGTACCGAAGCGACCAAACTTACAATGGCTGCTTTGCGCCGGCATTTCGGTCATTCAAATCCGAACTGGGAACTCCCAAAAGCAGACGCATATCGTTAGCGAATAGGTGATCGAGCGGTAAAAAGATACGTCAACAATGCCCGAGCCGCCGGTCATTGCCGACAAGCCCACTGGCTCCCATCATCGTACCGCCGGTGCTTGTATCAAGATCGGTTGCATTGCTGTCACTGTCGAAATTGCCCCAGGAACCCAACGCCAGGCTCTATGCGGAGCGCCAGACATACCGGATGTGAAACTTATTCTTTGTCACTAGCGTAACCACTACTCATTGGTAAGTCGGCTCATCTTCCAAAAGTGCACGATCAACGACATCGGCGGCGATCGATAGCAGCGCAAAGACCACTTGATCGCGACTCCAGCCCGCTTCAGTGGCGAGTTCAATCAATGTGGTTACAGACGGTTCCAGAGCGAATTTGCACTCCTCCCTGTAATTGACGTCACTGTCGAACACCCTGCTTGGTCCGTTGATTCTGATGGCCTTCGTCATAAGCGCCTCAAAGTTTTAGAATCGCTCCAAGTACAGTTAGGTTCTTGGTGTTTAATGTACCGCGAAGCGTTGATCGAAGATCGCTCCCAAGGGGGCGAAGCTTGATGCTAACCCAATGATATTCTGGCTGTTGCGCCCTTCAGCAAACGGACGGATATCGTGAATGAAGGTCTCTTCGATCTTGATGATATCGAAATCAGTCAGATGGAGGAGCTTACGCAGAGTATTCAGGCCGGGAGCAAATATGCTTGCAGCGTAAACCTTTCTGTCCGACCCGGTCAGCCGAGCGAGGCATTCGCCGCACAAAGTTTCCGATGGAGCTAAAACGGAACGAACGCCCTGAACCGTACAGCTTATGCGATCGTCGGCGACGGCCTTCGCCACAATCTCCGCGTACTTTTCATCCAGAATATTAAGGTGCTCAAACATTTCCGGCTCCGCCGGAGCTGAGCGCGCCTTCAAAACTCCTAATGTGTTCCAGCAACAACATTGTTAACCTTCGGCGCGCTTTCCGAGGTGCTACAACAGCGATCTTAAAGAAAACTACCGAAAACACCTGCGTGCCCCAACTCTATTCGTAGTTAGAGCTTAGAATTTGATGGCGAGGTGGACAATGCCATTTACTGACACTCTCTTTCACACGAGGCCTGTTAGGAATATTTTGCCCGCAGTTCGCTGGCGGTTGATCGTGATAGGAGGCCCTACCCTTACTCTGTAAAAGCGAAGCCTATTCCGCGAACTGCATGCAACGGGAGCACCATACCGGACTTGCGGGCCCTTTTACGCAGGCGGCTCACAATGGTGTCGAGATGAGCGTAATTGAAGTCATAAACGTCTCCGCCCAGGGCCTCCACGAGTGCACGCCGATCAACAGTTTTGCCCCGTTCAAGGAACAAGCGTCCCAAGAAGCGCTGTTCTGCAGTGGTTAAGCGAAGACGGTGCCCCATACCGTCGGTTAGTACCCAGTCGCCTTCCACCAGAGCCCATGCGGGACCTGTTGGTGACGATAGAATTCTCGATCTCTTGAGACGACTATTGAGCGCCATCACTGTGGCAGCCAGTTCTCGAACATCGATGGGTTTAACTAGGTACGCGTCAGCTCCGGTTCTCAAGCCTGCGACCCGGTCATCTATAGAGCCGCGGGCTGTCGCGATTATGATGCCCACTGACTGTGAGGCGCGCAAATGAGCAGTCACCGACAAACCATCTTCGTCTTCCAAACCAATATCAAGAATGACGATATCGGACGGCTTTACGGAGAAAGTTCGGTAGAGCGACGCTGCGTTGTCAAACCCACGCACATTCAGGCCAAGCCTGGATAGGCCCAGAACCATTTCCTGAAGGAACTTTTCCTCATGATCGACAAGATAAACAAGGGGAGTACTCGCCAAAGTATTAATACTGGCATCCTCTTCGGTCATCAACGCACCCAAATGTTCATTCCGAATTATTAGCGGCTACCTTGGTCGCGCATCTTCGCAGGCGATAACGCCTTGGCTAAAACCTTGGGCCTGTGAGGACTGGCGCAGGTAATTCCTCGCCGTCCAATTTCTTCGCTACCGCGCCGCAAAAAACTGTATCGCTTCTGGAAACAGCCGATACTCGGCTGTTCTCCATATCGAAAGTCCATTGGTGGGCTTTTTAGTAACCTAAATACCGAGCTTCCCCCAGCGACGACACTATTTGATGGCCGTCATACGGTCGATTGCCGCAGTGAGGCCAACCAATGACGAGGGGATCGAAAACTCTCTTCCCGCTGAGGTTTTCATCTTCAGCATCAATGTGCGTCCGACCTTTAATGCCGCGAGCAAATCGGGCGAAAGCGGAATGGAGGTAATTGCACCATTCTGCCTGCTGCTGCCAATGGCTGCTGTTCTTATTTCACCTGCGTCAATCTGATAAGAAACCCCACTTAAAAGGTCGAGTCCGTGAGGGAGGACGAGGTCCATGGAGAGTGTCGCGTCTTTAGATTTTTTGGTTATGGCCAAAACCATAACCAATTCTCTCGTTTGTTGGCGGAAAAAACGCTGTTCGATCTGACAAACCAGCTCACCCGAGGCAGCGTCAGGACTCGCGCAGTTCAACGACCATGCCGGAGGAGAAGACGTGGGGCCGTCGGCACTTTCCTGGCCCAGGGATGATGAGGCGGAGCTAAGAAATAGAAGTGCCGCAAACGAACGAACAATCATGTTAAATAAACTTGGCATCTGTTTGAATCCGATCACTTCGAATTTGTGTTAGCTAACCGGCCTGTGCCACCGGTGCGAACGTAGAAGAATGTCATTGGAACTATGTCAGAACGGCGCGCCTTGATATTTCAAGGTCATTCCCCCGAGGGTGGCACCCTTTTATCGTTCGATGTTACGGGTTGCGGGTTCTGATCAATTCGGGTGTTGAAGAATAGCAAAGGTCGGACTGGGATAATCGCGATGCCCAGTCCGACGCATTGAGGTTAGGCGACTACCACTTGACGCGGAAGCCGACTTGTCCTTTTACGGTGTAGCTGTCGCCGAAGTTGTTCAAGCTGGTGTTGACAAGGCCTTCGCCATAGATGGAATACTTGTCATCATCCCAGTTGTAAGAACCACCTACGCCGAGGCCACCCCATACGCGGTCGTTGCGGCTGGCAAAACTTACACCTGCGACGTCGACCTTCGTTCCTTCAAGGAACTCGTAATAGAGATTTGTAACCCCATACAAATGAGTGCGGTTGAGCAAGCCTCTGTCATTCTGCCATGAGTTTTCATGATCGACGGTCAAGCCCAGACGACCTTGCAAGCTTTCCCCACGATCGAGACTGACACGGGCACCGAATACATCGGTAAACGCATCAAAATCGACATTGGAATAGACCAGTTGAGCCTGCGGTGTAACAGACCATGTCGGATTGATGGCAATGCGCTTTCCGCCTTCGATAGACAACGCGTAACCGAAACCGTCATTGCTATCCGTTAAATTCGTCCGGGCAAGCACAGAGTCGAGATCGCTCTTGTACCACGTCGCCTGTCCCTGACCGTCGAGATAGAAGCCGTTTTCACTATACCAAGTCAGCGCACCACCAACACCGTAACCGTCTGTGCTGATTTCGCCATCGCCATGTGCTGAGCTGGTTTCGGTTTTGCCGTGAACGTAGTGGACTGAAAGCCCGCCGATCAGCTTACCACTCTCGGTCTCGGCCAAAATACCGTCCATACCGGCCTGAACCTTGAATATATTCTGATCATATTCGGTGTTCGAAGTAGAGAACCGCGACTCAACACTGTTGTGAGCGCCTTCAATGCGGCCCCATACGCCGTTGCCATTAATTGCTGCACCAGCTTCCTCAGGCGCTGCATAAGCTGTACCAACAGCATCGGCACCTTGCGCCACCACCTGGTTTCCAGTGCCGCCCCAAAGTCGATTGCCGACGCGTTGTTGCAGGGTCGACAAGCCATTCATACCGAGCAGGGCCTGCGAGTATGCCTCATAGGTCGGGACGCCTGGCTGGTAGAGCGGACCGGTCGGGAAGGTAGGATCCACTGGATCAACCGGATCCACCGGATCCACTGGATCCACTGGATCCACCGGCGTAACTGGCGCCAGCCGTGAGCGCAGATACCAGTTGCCATCGGTCGGATTTGCAACGCCATTCTTCCAGAGAGTGTATCCATAGGCGCCGGCGACCACGGCCTGCCGGCCGGCTATCTCATAATCGCCGATGAGCGCGAACGTGCCGTTGGACGTTCCGGCTACATCGATGATTTTGATCCCTTCAACCGTCGGCGCACCGGTGCCGCCGATATTGTTAACCATGACACTGGTGTTGCCCGATGTATTGCCTTCGATCTCGATCAGGTCAGTGGCTGAACTGTCGTCGCCAAGGACGGTATCAAATACAATGGTGCCCCCGGCGCCGACGTAGTTGCCACTAGTGGCAGTGAGAGCGGCGATGGTCAACGAGTCGCCCACTTGATCCGCCCCGATGGCCAGCACCGCAGGATTGCCAGCAGCGTCCTTGCCCAAGGTGAAGGTGCCAGCCGTCATCGTTCCAACCAGATCCGCCCTGCCTCCGTTCAGGTTCACGTCCCGCCAGTTCTGAATTTCCTGGCCCACGGTATCCAGGTTGCGTGTCAAATTGCTAACGGCATTCAGGTTGAGAACATCCACTGCATCGTCGAACCCACCATCCAGCGTCCCGACATTCGTCATGTCGGTGCCGTTGAAGGTCAGTACGTCAGTACCAGTCCCCAAGCGGAAGCCGCCGGTTACCGTTGCCGTGCCGACGTTGATGACCGAATCGCCACCGTTGTCCGTCATCGCGAAACCGGTCCGGCCCGCAGCTTGCACAGTGGAGCCGTCATTGATGTTGACCGTCGTCGTACCGGGCGTTCCCCAGGTCCAGATAACGCCATCGGCCGCACCAATATTCGTCGTTGATTGCAGTTTGCCATCAACGTTGATCGTCGTTCCTGCGGTACCGTTGTTGGTCAACTCCATCGTATTGTTGAACGACGTGATGGTGCTGCTCTTTGCGACGTTGATGACAAGTGGACCTTCGCGTTCAATCACCCGCATGCCATCGCCGGCGATGTCATTTGCCGCCAGCGTATTGATGGCACCGTTCGTGGTGATCGTCGTCCCTTTAACCGCATTGGAGTCTACATTGATCGCCGTGTTGTTCGGCGTATCAATGTTGTTCACCGTGATGACGGTCTGGCTGTCGGGCGCAGGGGGGGTGAGCGTCAGGGAATCATTCGTCAGATTGATGCCGATGCCTTCCGACTTGATCGTCCCGGTAGAATTGATTTTTGCAGCACCCGTTCCGCTGTGGATGATGTCAATGCCATGGCTTCCGGACGTAATGCTGCCGACGTTAATAGTGGTGATGTTAGCGATATCTGTTCCGCCAAGAGTATCGCCGGTAATACCTTTTGCTGCAGCCGTAATGTTGCCGGCATTGATAATCAGGTCATTCTTGACGATGTTTGTGCCGAACTGGATGCCATTGCCGGTCGTTGCGGTAATGTCGCCGGTCGTAATGCCGACTTTGCCAGTACCGTTACGATTGTAAATAACGCCCGTACCAGCCTGGATATTGCCAGCCGTCACGGTCGTGTTGCCGTTGCCACCGTTCTGCACCGTGCCGAGCGCAATGCCCGTCCCTACGAAGTCGCCGGTGGAACGATTCGTGACGGTAATATTGCCAGCTTTGAGGTTCCAGTCTGCGCCACCCGCGCCCGCAACGGTGGTCCCGTGTGGATCGCTGTCCAGCCTGACGCCATAACCACCGGCATTCTGGAACCCGTTGACGGCGGGCGCAGTTGCCATGCCTGCATTAACATCGCCTGTCTCAACCGAAATGCTACCGGTTCCGGACTGGTTGACAGCAATGCCGGTACTACCTGTGGTGAGGTCGCCGGTCTTGATGATGATAGCGTAATTGTCGGCGTTATCGCCCGACTCGACCACGACACCCATGCCGCGGGCCGTTATATTGCCAGTAGTAACGTTGGTCTGGCCACTTACGCGGTTGATCTCGCGCGCCAAGTTCACGCCATTCTGGGCGACGTCAATGTTACCCGTGGTGATGTTCGTGCTTTGTGGATCGCCTGCCGCACCGACACTGCCTGTCAGCTGGATACCATCTCCGGCGCCGCTGGCGAAGAGATCCGAAGAACTAGCACGGCTGCCAGTTACAATATCCTGCGCATTGATGGTGAGCGATCCAGCAAGTTTCCCTGAATTGGAACCGTCAACACCATTTACTCGAATGCCGTGGCCAGCGGCACTCGAAATCGTGCCTGTTGCAGTTACGGTCGTCTCACCGCTCGCCCCATTATTTCCAACATCGACTGCAGTGTAGTCACCTGCGTTAATCTCGTTGACCTTGATCCTGACGCCACCTGTGGAAGCTGCACCGGCTTCTGCAAGCACGCCATCCCAACCGCTGTTGATGGTGCCAGTCGACGTGATTTCCAGAGCGCCAGTACCGTTCTGGCGCGCTTCAACGCCACGTCTGCCAGCATCAAGATCGTTGACATTGATGACAATGTCGCCCGTTCCCGGATGGTTTATTACAGAGATCGCATCCCACTCTTCACCAATGATATGCCCGTTCGAGTTTACGACGAGGTCACCCGAGGTCGTATTGTCAATTTCCAAGCCATACTGGTTTCCCGAGATTGTGGATCCATTGTTGTCATCAAATGTGACACCACCGACACCGTTTATCGTCAGAGCGTTGCCGGCTCCCACGGAAAGGCCGAAACCCGGTTCTGTTGTCACATTTACTGCGGTTCCGGATATAACTTGTGTCGTATCGGCTGGATCAGCAGTTCCCGAGCAAACGGAGGCTGGGCCCGTGGTGCAATCACCTGCAAGCGAGATTGATGGCAAAGCGACCAACGAGGCCAGTGCAAGAAGTGAAATTGAGGCGACCCCAGATAAGAGCGAGGACCCTGCAGTCTCGTTCGGAGCAACCCCGCCAACCACGCCCTTGTATTTGGTGACGCGACCGCCTTGGAGCATAACGCTATGCCGGGCAGCCTCCAGATCACCATTCTGCAACCGCTTGTAGGATTGACTTTCGGAGTAGATGTTTGAGGATTCGATACTTGAGGTGGTCATGAAAGATCCTGTTGATCATGTTGCTGAGAGTAGTTTGAATGCCAGCCAGGCAAGGTTTTGTGTTGCTTAGCTGGCAAATAAGAAGGCTGCGACCAAGGTAATAACGCGGGAGCGATATCCGTGGAAAAGATAGGGCCAGCCAAGCCCCCAAGCAGCTTGTTAATGATGTTCGAAAACGGGTTCGCCGCGACACGTTTTTCTGGTCGTAAAGAACTACGCCACAGCCGCACGAACTTGATATACGTATCGTCAGCACTTGCTTCCGAATTCGTATTCACCGACCTCCAAAGCTGCCCTTTAAACGACTGCAACCTCGCACCATCGCGATAGGGCACGCTCCGGCTGAACAAAGGGAGTGCTTCGACCCTCTCCTCTAGTGTATTCCATTTGCTGTCTCCGTGGGTCGTCTTGCGCGGCTGCGCTCGAACTCTGGGCGTAACTTTCAATGAATCCGTACTCCCCCATCGTGCGGCACTCAGCGCCTCTCACTTGGGCACGCACGAAACTGAAATATTACTGTTTGTTACTATTAAACGTCCAAAAAAGTATTTGCACTTTCAGTTGGTTACAATAACTGTCACTTACTGACAGATAATGCATTTCATATATACTTTGCTTCGCTGTATCGGCAGCAATATGATCGAAAAGAGCTACTGGATTGGGAAGTTTTTAAACTTTTGTTGCGACGAAATATAGCGAATCATACCTAATAGCGGACAGGCGCAGCCCATCCATGCAATCCAGAGGCTGCTGCCTTGCTTTTGCGAGTATGTTGAGCTCCCCTTCTGCCCGCTTATATACTTAAAGATTGGTGGAGAAACTTTAGCCCCATACCCTTAATAACTGTGGAGAATCATTTTATTGCAGTTCACCCCAAAGTCTTTTCTTCTCCAGTGAGTTGCCGGTGGGCACCTCCGACTTAATTGGGCGAAATGAATAGCATTATGTCATTAGCTACATGCTGGTGTGCCGCGTTCGGCAACTCAAAGCCTCGCCTTCGACAAGGCCCTGAGTTTGTGTCCTGGTGTGACCTGGAGACGGGGTGGGAACGAAAGCATTGTGCATGCACCCCTGGCAGGAAGGCTCCGTTGAGAACATGAACATAAGAGCGCGATGCTATCCCACCACGTGACACCGATCTGTTGTCGCTCCCCATCGATCTGAAGTACCCGAACACTAGCGCTGTACGATCCCTATCGCGTCGGGCGACCACCCGATGGGCTGACGGCTTTACCGATGTGGCGTAGAAGCTAGGCGCCAGATGCCGCGCTCGTTGAAAACGAGCTTAGTCAGCTCATTATAGGCTCTACCGAGGGCCCATTGCTTGCCGGGCAAGGTCTTGATCCGGGCCCGTAACACGACATCTGAGGCACGGAAAGCTGCCACACCCTGCATGTCCAGCTCGTCGATGATATTTTCACCATGTTCGGTCTGTTTAAGCCGCTCGAAGGCCTCAAGCATCGCCGCCTTCGCCTGGGTAATGTCTACCGAATAGTCGATGCTCATCTCGGCGACGTGATGGCTGAAATTTCGAGCGAGATTGGTGACCGATTCAACCGAGGAGAAGGGGATGAGGTGGTAGCCCCCATCCGCGCCACGCAATGACACCGACCTGATAGTCAGGCGCTCGACTGTACCGGTGATGCCGCCCAGCGACACCACGTCGCCTTGGTTCATGGCGTTTTCAAATTGGATGAAGGCGCCGTTAATCACATCCTGGACCAGCTTTTGCGAGCCAAAACCGACGGCAAGACCGATGATGCCCACACCGGCGAGCAGCGGTCCGATATTGATACCCAGGGCGGCAAGCACTAGGAGCAGCACGACCACGCTTAGAGCGATGTTGAAAGCATTGCGAAGCAGCGCCAGCAGCGTGCGCTCGCGCGGGCTGGGGACGCGGCCAATGGGCGGATTGAGGCGATATTCCACCCAGGACTGCATGGCCAAATGAACGAGGCCGGCTACGAGCATTATAAAGACCGCAGCAACGACGGAGGTGACTACCCTTTGCCCGAACTCGCTTGAAATCCAGCCAACGAAGTCCGCCAACCGCCATACTTGGGCGATCGCCAGGGCGACACCAGCAAAGATTATGCCGCAGACGAGCTTGAGCACGCTGGGCACAAAGGCCTGCAGCCGCTGCTCCAGCAGCGGCAGCCGGCCTTTAATGTCGGAGGGAAGCCGCATCCCGCTCGCTGTAAACCGGACGATCAATCGCGTGAGCACCAGGCCGACGGCAACTGCGATGATAGACTGGAGCGTAGCAATTAAAACGAACGGAAGGGCGCCCTCGCGATTTGCGAGCCACAGCAAGAACATAAGCATGAGATAGCCGATCGCCACCACATGCCAGAGCCTTGCTACTGCGCCCAATGCCTTCACCATCGGCTCGTCTGCGCCACGGTCCATGCATTGAACTAGAAATGCATACACCGGGGCGCGGTTTTGCATAATGATGATCCAGGCCATTGCCAACGCACAGAAGAGGGTGACGACCCGCAGCGCTTCACCCGCACCGGGCGAGACGTGCTCGGCAAGCAGCGGGGCGGCGAACACAAACATGTACCCAACAACGCTGACGAGCCGACTCAACCAGAAATACCAGTAAGCGGCCGCCATGTCATCGATCCCGACCAGCCGCAACGCCGGCCAACGCGGTGTAAGTAGAAGCCGGGCGGCCACTTTGGCGAGCTCTATATAAAAGAAAGCGTTCAGGAAGAGTGTCTGGCTGCGTCCTGTGTCAGCGCCGAAATAAAGAGCTGTAAAATAGCCGAACGCCCAAGCGACAAGCACTGTCAAAATATCGGCGCCGCCGACTAGGCCGATAATTCCGATTCGGCGCAGGAAGTCACTCTCTGTGGCTCTTTGGGCCAGGAGCCGCTGCGCGCGCCTCAAGGCGAGGCGCAGCAAATAGTAGGCACCGAAGGTACTGGCCACCACCAGGAAAATGCTTCGAATAGGGTCCCACAAGCGGTGGAAATCTACGGTGGCCGCGCCGGAAAAGAGGTCCCGGGCCTTGGCTCCCAAAGTAATGAGGCTGCCTACCAGATCGGCGCTGTCCTCGACAGCACCCCGCGCATAGCCGACAATCTTGTCCGCTATTGTAGGAGCTGCCGCGACGGATGCGTGTTCGTCCGCATGATTGTCATTGGCTCCGCGCAGTCTCTCGATCAGACGGCTCCGCGCCTCGTCGTTTTCAAGAATCCGGATCAGGGTCTCCACGTCCGCGCTGTCGTTGAGCTGAGCCTCCTGGGCCGCGACGGCGTGAGCAGTGGCCGGAATTGCCGTGAACCAAATCAGAAAAAGAACGCCCAACCAGCGCATCTTTGTCTCTCCCTATGCCAGCACTGAAATCGGGCGACCTTGATACTTCGCCCCTGAGGCGAAAAGAGCGATCCGCTGTTTCCGTTTGCCTGTAGGTTGATCAAAGTCCCTACCGAAGTCTGTGGCCGTCATTGGGTTGCCTGCATCCTTGAGAGTCGGAAAATTGCCGTGTGCCGAAATTATGATTGCCCCAAGCTGTGAGGATCCCGCAAAACCTGCATTCGGAACCACCAGACCTCATAAGGGATCTTGTTGGTTTCTTTAGACAGCACCTGGACTGCGCCGCCGTTGAAGGAAGGGCGACAAGATACCATCACGCCCTTCCTTCCGGCTCGGAAGCCCCCAGACGGCTTCGAAGCTTGTTTTTCACGGCGCTCAAGTGAGTGCTCAACAAGAAATCCAGACTTGGCATGCAATGAACCCTGTGCTGAAGACTAGCGGCTTCAGGCATCTACCCCCGTAATACGAGCGGCACATCTCTGCTCGATACGTTTCTTTTCTGGGTAGTCATTCTTACGATTCTGCACAATCGCATTAACTGACACTTACTGACACCCCCGGAAGGGGTGGGTATTGGAGGCATCAGCCCTCTTGCGCACCCCGAGGGTGATTCCTTCCGCAAGGACGAGATTCAATAGCCCAATCGATCCGATCGGTGTGGCCGCTGCTTTCCCCTAACCTGTCCGCCCTCGTTAGTTTTGTGGAGTGCTAGCTACTGATTTTGCTCGCATTCTCATTAAAATCGGCCAAAGAGCGATAAGACGTGATTGGCGTCGGGCCATCTGGGAGCTTAGTTGTTCAGTTGCCGATTGGACTATGATCGAATTGCTGCTTGAAGGGCGATGAAATTCGCAACGGAATTGAATCCGATTGTCAGACCGACTTCAGCAATTGTCATTATGTCCGCAGGGTGTGCGAGCATGGCGTGAGCTGTGAGAGGCAGTGGCGGCGAATAAAGCTTCACGACGCCACCAGATACTTCAACGAGCTGATAAAGTCCCGTTTTGAAAATTGTTAACTCCCTGCAGATCCTGTTCTATCGCTCGGTCGGTAAAAGCGAAGCCATTGCCGCGAATCGCATGCAAAGGGAGAACCATACCGGACTTGCTGGCTCTTCGACGCAGGCGGCTCACGATGGTATCAAGATGCGCGTAGTTGAAGTCATAAATGTCTTCACCCAAGGCTTCCACCAGCACACTCCGTTCGACGGGCTTGCCTTGCTCAATAAACAGACGCCCCAAGAGGCGCTGCTCTGCAGTGGTCAAGCGGAGACGATGGCCCATGCCGTCGGTAAGTACCCAACCGCCTTCCACCAGGGCCCACGCGGCTTGCGGAGGTGGCGCAGCGATGTTGAGCCTGTTGAGACGACTATTGAGCGCCGTCACCGTGGCAGCGAGTACCCGCACATCGATGGGTTTGATGAGGTAAGCGTCAGCTCCCGCTACAAGACCATTGACCCGGTCATCTATGGAGCCGCGGGCGGTCGCCATGATGATCCCGACTGACTGTGAGGTGCGCAAATGAGCAGCTATCGACAAACCGTCTTCGCCGTCCAAACTGATATCAAGAATGATGATGTCGGACCGCTTTGCGGCATAAGCTCGGTAGAACGATGCAGCGCCATCAAATCCATGCACATTCAGGCCAAGCCTTGATAGGCCCAGCACCATTTCCTCACGAAAATCCTCGTCAGCGTCGACAAGATAAACGAGGGGAATATTCCCAGTATTGTTAGATTTGAAACCCTCTTCGATCATTGACACGTCCCCCTCGCAATCCCAAATCTTCTTTCTGATCTGCAGTTTTCATTGTCCGTCTTGCTTGAATGCCTTGCGTCCCAAATTATGGGTGCATACAGCCAGCGTGTGCCGGCAGCTTCGCTCGATTGAAGAGCGCGCAGTGCATCAGAGGATTGTCCGGCACATGCGGATGGTACGCTCACCACTCCACCCGCCTTGCCAGCCTCCTTTAGCCGCAGCGCCTCTTTCGACCTAGATCGTCATCGTTCAATTCACTATATGCGGCCGCGAAGACCATCAGGATCGTAAGGCGATTCCGCGATCACCCGTGCCTTGCGGCGCTCGCCAAGGATTGGCACCTCCAGTTTCGTTCCAGGAGTCCCGAGTTCCACCGGCAGCAGGGCGAATGCGACGTCGTGTCCGAGCGTATAGGCATAGCTGCCGGAGGTGATGCGTCCGACGAGCCGGCCCCCATGATAGACGCCCTCATGAATAAGCGAGCTTGCACCATCCGTGTCGATAGCAATCGTCACCGAACGCTGCTTCACGCCTTCCTGCTTCTGGCGCACCAGCGCGGCCTTACCGATGAAATCGCCCTTGTCGAGCCGGATAAAGCGGTCGAGATTACTTTCCCAGGCCGTCAGTTCCGGGTTCATGTCGCGATACATGGCACGATAGGACTTCTCAAGGCGCAGCGATTCGAGCGCGTTATAGCCGACGAGGCGCAGGCCGTGCGGCTCACCCGCCACGATGATTGCCTGCAGCAGTTGCCGCTGATAGGGCAGCGGATGGTAGAGTTCCCAGCCAAGTTCACCCTCATAGTTGACACGCAGCATGCGCACGTCAGTCGCAAGGCCGACCGTGCCAGACTTGACGCTGAACCACGGGAATGCCTCATTGGAAAGGTCCATCTCCGTGAGACCCTGCAGTACCTCGCGCGCCTTAGGGCCTACGACGGTGAAGCAGCCGCGCTCGTTGGTGACGTTGCGGACCTGAACGCTGCCGTCCTTCGGCAGAAGTTTCGACAGGTCATCAAAATTGCTGCGCTCACCGCGCGGGGTCGAGATCAGGTAGAAGGTGCCGTCCTCAAGGCGCGAGACGATATATTCCGCCTGTACACCGCCGTTCTTTGTCAGATGGTGACTGAGGTTGACGCGGCTAATCTTTGGCAACCGGTTGGCGAGGATGCCGTCGAGCCAAGCCTCAGCACCGGGACCGGAGACCTCGAACTTCGACATGGGGGTCATCTCGACTAGACCAACTGCCTTGCGCACGGCCCTTACTTCCTCGCCGACATAGTGCCCCTTCTGCGTCCAGCGCCAGCTGTACTGGTCTTTGGCCTCCACACCTTCCGGCGCGAACCAGTTCGGCACCTCCCAACCGTTCAGGACGCCCCAGACGGCGCCGCGCTGGGACAGAATATCGTAGGATGGGCCGGTTTTCTGCGGGCGGGCAGCGGGCATGTCTTGACCGGGATAGTGCAGCTCGGCATGCGTGCCCCAGCATTCGCGTACCTTCTGGCGCGTCCATTCCTTGTTGGCGTAGGTGCCGAACCGGCGCGGATCTAGTTCTGACGTATCGAGGCTGTTGGCACCTTCGACGATGCGTTCGGAGAGATAGTAACCGATCGCGCCACCCCACAAGATGCCACCCGGAACGCCCTCGGCGATCCACACATTCTCCAGTCCCCACGCTGGTCCGACCAGTGGCAGTTCGTCCGCCGTCATCTGGAAGGGACCACGCACATTGGCCTTGATGCCGACGCGGCCAAGCGCGGGAACCATCTCGATCGCGGACTCCCAGTTCCACGCGACCGCATCGAAATCCTCTTCTACGAGGTCGGCACCGAACCATTCAGGCACGCCGTTCTCGGCGAAAAGCTTTAGATGCTCTGTCTTTTCATACGGGCCAAACATTAGCCCGTCGCCTTCTTCGCGCAGATAGCCTTCGAAGCCTTCGTCGCGCAAGATCGGCATTTCCGGCAAGCCCTGGCGCTTGCGCTCCACGACCTCGGGAACGGCATCAGTGATCCAGTATTGATGAAGAATGGGGATCGCCGGGATTTCCAGGCCAAGCATGGCACCCGTCTGGCGGGCGTAATTGCCCGTCGCCGAAATGATGTGCTCACAGATGATCTCACCATTATTGGTGATGATCTTCCACTCGCCGCCGGCAAGTCGTTTGAACCCTTTCACTTCAGTGTTGAGGTAAATTTTAGCGCCGCGGTCTCGCGCGCCTTTGGCCATAGCTTGCGTCACGTCGGCCGGCGCAATGTGGCCGTCATCGGGATGATAAAGCGCAGCCAGCATGTTCTTGTTGTTTTCGAGCAGGGGCCAGAGATCGCGGGCTTCTTGCGGCGTAACCAGTTCGGCGCGAATACCCTGCACGGCGGCAACACTCATATAGCTCATGTATTCGTCTAGGCGATCACGCGTATTGGCGATTCGAAGTTGACCGCATTTGTGCCAGCCGACATGCTGGCCGGTTTCTTCTTCGAGGCCCTCGTAGATCTCAATGGTCTTGGCGATCATGCGGCCGATATTGATGCTGCGAGCATAGGAGGGAATGAGACCGGCGGCATGCCAGGTGGAGCCGGCCGTCAGTTGGGTGCGCTCCAAAAGCGCGACATCGGTCCACCCTCGTTTGGTGAGACCGTAGAGGATGGCAGCGCCGACACAACCGCCGCCAATGACAACGGCGCGAGCATGAGTTTGCATGAGAAAGTCTTTCAGATTTGATTTTCAGTACCGTACAAAGGTTGTGGAAGGCTGTAATCTTGCTAAAAATTACCGATGGGGATAACCTCAGATTATGCACAGACTCCGCTCCCTCATCCCCTCCGCCAATTATCTCTTCTGCTTCGAGGCTGCTGCCCGCAGGCGAAGTTTCACTGCTGCAGCGCAAGAACTGAATGTCAGCCAGCCGGCGGTCAGCAAGACGATCCGGCTGCTGGAGGAGGCAACGGGTCTAAAGCTCTTCCGCCGCGAACACACAAGACTGGAACTGACCGCAGATGGCCAGCGGCTCTACAAGGAAACACAGGAGGCCTTCGACCATCTGCACATGGTGATTTCCTCGCTCCAGAAGAAGCATTCGCAAGATATCGTGCGAGTTTCCTTTTCAGCATCCTTCGTGCAGCTCTGGCTGCTGCCGCGACTGGGGGATTTCAAGGCTAAGCATCCTGACGTATCGCTGCGCATCGAGGAGAGCAGCCGTGATGACCAGGACCTGGCGGAGGAGGACATCGACCTTTCCGCCCGCCTCGGCAATGGTAAGTGGCCAGGTGTCCATTCCTGGCGTTTTGCGGCTGAAGAGGTACTGCCGGTCTGTAGTCCCGGCTATCTGAAGCAACACGGGCCAATCCATGGACCTGCGGATCTGCTCCAGCACACGCTCCTGAGTTTCGAGGAGCGACACCGCACTCGCCTGGGCTGGCGCGAATGGCTGGAGCGCCAGGCTGTCCCCGTGGCGAAACTGAAGCAGGATTTTGTCTTCACTGATGCGCTCGGTTCCGTCGAGGCTGCGGTACGAGGCCAAGGCATTGCACTTGGCTGGAAGCATCTGGTGCACGAGCACATGCAAGACGGAAGGCTGGTTGCCCCGCTGAAGGAAACCTATCGCTCGGACCTGGCGGTCCACATCATCATGCCGGCGCAACGCCCGCCGAAACGGGGTACCGAACTCTTCCGCGAGTGGCTGATCCAACAGAACGACGACGGCTGCGCCGCCTCAGTCAGCACGGATTGACGCCGTATCGATGAAATTGTCGTCGGCCTCGACATAACGATGGAAGATCAAGCGGGCGATCGCTCGTCACCGTCCTAGCAGCCACCAGGGCTGTAATACCCGCATTGCCCAAGGAGATGGTGCCGAGTGCGAGGCTGCTGCCCCGCAATCGGAAATGGTCGAGCTACATGTGGCCCGTATAGGGGCGGCGCACGATAGTCTGCTGCACGTAATTAATCATGGTGATGAAGTCGAAGATCGGCCGGCCGGTCGCCGCCTGTATCGCATGGGCATAGGGAGGCAGGTCGCTGCACTCAAGGAGGATCGAGCGGATATCGGGATTGTTTTCCACGAGACGGAGTGCCACTTCCTTCACTTCTCGCTCGATTGCAGCGGAATCTAGCGTTCCGCGCTCTTCGAGAACAGCCTCGCGAAACTCCATCTGCTCCTCCATGCCGGCAATGGCCAGTGGCACAGAGTCATCGACTTTGCAGGCGGCAAAGTGGCGCGGCGTCAGGCGCGGGGCATTTGCGGTGATGACGCCGACCCGTCCACCGCACAAAGCGTGCATGAAGGGTATCTGCATCAGGCTGGAAAGGAAGACCGGAACCTCGACCGCCGCCGCCACTTCCTCCTGAAAATAGGCCATGAACCCACAAGCGCCGGTGATCGCCTTGACACCGCGGTTCTGGAGTTCGACGGCAGCCTCGATGAACGCGTCTTTCAGAGCTGGATCGCGCTGGTTCAGCAACCGATCGATCGAGGCACCCTGCACCTCCTGGAAGCGTACCGGATAGTCATAGGTTGTCGCATTGCCGACATTGCCAGGGACGCAGGGATAGGCGGCATTGAGGATCAGGATCCCGATCTGCTCTCCATACCACGACTGCGTCTTTCGCTTGACCGTGTAGACAGTCATCGTTGTAGTCTCCGATTTCCATGTCTGGGAAATACGGGAATGTTGTTCCCGTACACTGGGTTCGTTACTCGACGAGACGCGGTACGCCTGTATCCGCTGCCGTGCCGTCCAGTCCGTAGGATTTGAGGATAGCCACGATCGTGCCATCAGCATGCATTTCGGCAATCGAGGCATCCAGCGCGGCGCCCAGTTCCTTCGCGTTCAGCGAATAGGGGAACGCCGCTTGCGCCGCCTCCCTGGTTGCCTTTACACGGTCGTCCGGAGCGGCGACATTGACCTTAACGTCGCCCAGCGCACCTTGCTGTTCGGCTACGACACCGGTCGAATAGCCGTCGACCGCAACATCGATGCGGCCGGAGTTCAGATCCTGCCGCAAGTTGACCGAGTTCGGATAGAGCTTCAGCGATCCACCAAGCATTGCCTTGAGGTCGGCGACCCAGAGGTAGCCCTGCACAGTTCCAACCTGCTTGCTTTCGAGATCGGTGACGTTCTTGAAGCCTTCCTTTGAATAGATGCCCATCTGGTCAGTATAGAGCGGAGTGGAAAGGCTCATTACCTTCGCGCGCTCGACCGTGCGGTACCAATCGCCGGTGGTAATGTCCGCTTGTCCGGAGAGTACATACTGGATGGCGGCTGCCGGATCGACGGCGATCGCCTTAACCTTCAGGCACTGGCGCTTGGCGAATTCTGTGGCGATATCGCCATCGATACCCTTCATGTTGCCGCTGTGGTCGACGAAAGAATGCGGCACGTAGGTCGTAACTGCGACCGTTAACGTACCGGCCTCAACCGTGGTGAACTGATGCTTCGGCGTACAATCCTGCGCGGACGCGGTCCCAACCGAGAGCGCGAGAGCAGCGATACCGGAGAGAAAGATCTGCGTCGTGGTATTCATTCGGGGCATTCGGGCATCCTTTCAGGTTGGTTCAACGGTGGGCGTAAAGGCTCGCACGCTTTTCAACGTAATTGACGAGGAGAGCGGCAGGGACGGAAATACTGGCGTAAAGCATGCCGGCGGAGAGCAGTGCCGGGAAGTAGCGGAAGGTCGTGGAGCCGATTTCATAGGCGCGACTCACCAGCTCCGGCAGTGCAATGGTGAAGCAAAGAGAGGTGCCCTGAAAGATTAGGATGGAGAAGCCAAGCAATGCAGGAAGCGCAACACGGAGTCCCTGCGGCAGGAGAATATACCGCAACTCGTCAAGCCGGCTGAGGCCGAGAGCGACCGCCGCTTCGCGCTGGCCATGGGCGACCGATTGCAGGCTGGCGCGGATGATCTCGCTGGTATAGGCACCAGCATTCCAAGCGAGCGCAATCACGGCGGCCGGATAGGAAGCAAGAGTCAGTCCGGTCGTCGGCAGGCCGAAATAGATGAATTGTAGAAGCACCAGCGCCGGCGCCCCGCGGCCGATCTCAACCAAAAATAGGCTAAGGATTTTCACAACCCGGTTCCTCGCCAAGACACCAAGCGCGAGGACTAGCCCGAAGGGAATACCTATAAGAAGGCTGAGGACCGTCACCTGTATGCTTATCGACAGTCCAGCGAGAAGGTCTGGCAGCCAAGTGGAAATTTCGGCGTAGCTCGGAAACATCAGCGTGCCACCTTCATCTGAAGATAACTATCAGCGACGCGTGAGAGCCACGCTATCGGCAGGCTGAGGAGTACATAGAACAGCCCGACCAGCGCAAAAATCTCGAGGCCGCGATAAGTCAGCTGCGATAGCTGATTGCCTTGATAGGCTAGCTCCGCCACGCCGATGGTCGAGGCGACTGCCGTCTCCTTCATGAGACCAATAAGGTAGCTCGCCGCCGAAGGCAGCGCGACGCGGAACGCCTGCGGGGCGACGATGTCGCGCAAGGTCGACCAGCGGCCGAGATCGAGTGCGGCAGAAGCCTCAAACTGGCCGTGGTGGATCGACGCGACCGCACCACGGTAGATTTCCGCCATGTTCGCAGCCGCAATCAGCCCAAGCCCAGTCAGCGCGGCATTGAAGGGACTGATTGGCATCAAGCCCATGCCGAGGCCGAAGAAGATGATGAAGAGCCATAGGATCGGCGGAATCGCGCGGACGATCTGGATCACGACCATGGCGAGGAAGCGCAGCGGCAGCAGTCGGCTCTTGCGGGCTGCAAGCAGCGGTATACCGAGCACGGCACCAATGAGGAACGCGCCAGCCGTAAGCGCGACCGTCCAGGTGAGGCCGCGCAGGAGGGGAATCATGTCCGCCAGGCTCATCGATCGTGCACCGCGCGGAGGAAGCGTTTGGTCCGCTCTTGCTGCGGATTTCGCATCACCTCCTTGGATGGCCCCTTCTCGACGATATGGCCATCGGCCATGATCAAGACCGTATCGGAGACATTCTCGGCAAAGCCCATTTCATGAGTAACGACGATCATGGTCATGCCGCTGTCGGCAAGCTCGCGCATGACGGCGAGAACCTCAAGACCGAGTTCCGGATCGAGTGCCGAGGTCGGCTCGTCGAAGAGCATAATATCCGGATCAAGCGCTAGAGAGCGGGCAATGGCGATGCGTTGCTGCTGGCCGCCCGAACACCGCACTGGATACTGCTCGGCCTTGTCATCAAGGCCAACACGTTTGAGGAGTTGCATGGAACGCTCATCGGCGTCTTTGCGGCTACGACCAAGAACACGCTCCTGGGCAAGGCTGACATTGCGCAGCACAGACATATGCGGGAAGAGATTGAACGACTGGAACACCATGCCAACTCGCCTGCGTAGACCGGAGAGTTCGGCACCCGCAACAGCGCGGGCTGCATCGATCGTTATCGAACCGATCGAGATCGTGCCGCCGTCGGGCTGCTCGAGATAATTGATGCAGCGCAGGAGCGTGCTCTTGCCTGAACCGCTCGGCCCGATGATGGCGAGCACCTCCCCCGAACGCACTTCGAGGTCGATGCCGTCAAGTACGGTGTGGGTTCCATAGTGCTTGCTCAAGGACTTGAGACGAATGAGCACGTTGTCCGACGCGGCAGTCATCTCAGGCTGCACCTCGCTCGATCCGAGGTGAAGTCGATCTTCGCCTGCGATAAAGGATGGCACCGTCCATGTCATTTCACCCCCCTGCAATAATAGTCCGCGCGCCTGTCTGCGGGATGGCTTTTCAAGTGAACCACTTCCGTATGAGTTCGCCGTTGGACTTTCCGTTTCTAGCCGCGTTCCCGTTGTTCTTTTTACGACGAATGTTAGCATTCTGCCGTGCGCTGGGCAGGGCGAAAAAATTGCCGACACGCCAAACGCAAAGTTATGCTACTGTCAAAAATCGGGCGGCGAAGGCCATCGCTCCGCCGCCTTTAAAGCGTTGAACATTGGTCAAATGCCCGCAAAAGGCTCCGCCCCTTGGTGAATTGTCTGCCAACGAGACGTATCCGGTCTCCGTCTGTTGCGCAAGGCTTACAGATGCTGGAACGACTCAAAGTTTTTGCAGGCCTTGGCGACATCACGCGTAACCGAATCCGAGAAAAAATTGCCTTGAAAATGCGTCGCACCAGCGGCTCGCGCAGCTTCGATCTGGGCAACGGTTTCCACGCCTTCAACGACGATCCGCGGAGCGAAGCTGGATGCAAGGCCGACAATGTTCTGTAAGCTATTGCGCTCTTCGAATGAAGGTCGGATATCGCAAACGAAGGCCTGATTAATCTTGATGATATCGAAGTCGATCAACTGGATCAGTCTCGGAGACGCAAAACCCGCTCCGAAATCGTCTAACGCGAAGAGGCAGCCCAAGCTGCGGGCCTCTGCTATCTTGTCTACGCAGAATAACAGGCTGTTCAGTCCGTGCGCCTCGGTCACTTCCAGAACAATCCGCGGTGCGAGATGGGAGCGGTGGTGAAGCTGATCTAGGATATCATTCCATACCGCTGCATCCGCAATACTGTCGGCGGACAGGTTGCATCCCAAGACGCTCATCGGATCAGCATCGAGTAAATCGAGGACCAGCTTGACCATATGCCGGTCGAGCATTGATACTTCACGTAGAACATGGAGGCAGGGAACAAATGCACTGGCCGCATACATCCTACCATCCGGCCCGATCAGCCGCGCGAGGCATTCGCCATAGAGGCTCTCATCATTGTCAGATGCAGACCGGATGTCCTCAATGACGCAGCCTATGCGGTCATCGGCAATGGCATTGGCTACAATCTCCACGTGCTTTTCATCGAGAATATCAAGGTGCTTAAACATCTCTACTCCCCAAGAGCCGAATAGAGCGCGCCATTAAACTTGTCGGATGTGTCCCAGGAAAAAAGATGACGCCTCCAGCAAGATTCCCAAGCGCGCAACACTGCGACCTTAAAAGAACTCCTATCGGGAACGACCAGTGCGCCCCAACGCTCTATTTCTAGCATCAGAATAGATTTTTATGAGGCGCGAGCAATATCAGTAACTGACACTTTATGACACTCTCTGAGCTACAAGCAGCGAGAGCAAGCCAGAAGCGGCTCGTTCTTGGATGGGCATGACTGGCAAGCGGGCGCAGTTCAGGGGGCAGCCTGCTCCAGACGCCGTTGGACAGGCCCATGACGCAACTAGGGGAGACCATCTGGTGATTGCACCATCGGTGATGCATTCTTAGCCCGAGTGGATGGCATTGGCGGAAGAGAGCCTAAACACCGCGAAGACTCGCGATGTGATCCCACCGGTCAGCACCGACATCTGCTTTAGCTATTTTACCTTCAGATTGGACTTTTTTTCCAACGGCGTGGCCACAATGAGGAGGCCTTGTCGTAAAAAGTGCCGCTGCCAGTAAGTTGAGGGGTCAATTACTGGCAGCGGCGTAGACCGGAGCGACTGGTGGGCACGCAAAGCTCCGGTATTTAGGAGATGTTACCACTTCACGCGAAAGCCAACTGTTCCTTTAACGGAATAGCTATCGCCGAAGTTGTTGAGACTGGTGTTGACAAGACCTTCACCATAGATTGAATACTTGTCATCGTTCCAATTGTACGTCCCGCCAACGCCAAGCCCGCCCCAAATGCGGTCATTGCGGCTGGCAAAACTGGTACCATCAACATCGATCTTCGTTCCTTCAAGAAATTCGTAGTAGAGATTGGCAATGCCGTAGACGTGGGTGCGGTTGAGCATGCCGTTATCATTTTGCCACGAATCTTGATGATCAAGCGTTAGGCCGAGACGGCCTTGCAGGCTCTCGCCGCGATCAAGGCTGACACGCGAACCGAAGACATCTGTAAATGCGTCAAAATCGACAGTGGAATAGACCAGTTGGGCTTGCGGGGTGAGAGACCATGCCGGGTCAATGGCAATCTGTTTGCCGCCTTCCAGAGACAGCGTATAACCGAAGCCGTCATTGCCATCAGTAAGGTTTGTGCTGGCAAGAAGGGAATTTAGATCACTTGTGTACCAGGTCACCTGACCCTGACCGTCAAGATAAAAGCCGTTTTCGCCATACCATGTCAAAGTACCGCCGAATCCGTAACCGTTGGTGCTGATATCACCGTCACCGTAGATCGAGCTCGTCTCGGTTTTTCCATGGGCGTAATGGACTGTGATCCCCCCAATGATCTTGCCGTTTTCGGTCTCGCTCAGCAATCCATCGATACCAGCCTGAAGCTTGAAGATATTCTGGTCATAATCGGTATTTGAGGTGGAGAAGCGCGGTTCGATGCTGTTATGCGCACCCTCGATGCGGCCCCAGACGCCATTGCCTTCAATCGCAACGCCAGCCTCTTCCGGAGCAGCATAAGGTGTGCCGATCGGATCGGCTCCCTGCGCGATAACCTTGTTGCCGTTACCGGCCCAGAAACGATTGCCGACACGCTGTTGCAAGGTCGGTACGCCATTGAGGCCGAGCAATGCCTGCGGATAGGCTTCATATGTCGGAACACCTGCTTGATAAAGTGGTTCGGTCGGCTCTCCAGGATCAACAGGATCGGTTGGGTTCAATTGAGAGCGCAGATACCAGTCGCCGTCGGTTGGTGTAGAGGTGCCACCCTGATAAAGCTGATAGGCATAAGCGCCTGCAACGGTTGCTGGCTTGCCGTCCACCAGATAGTCGCCGATGAGTGTGAATGAACCGTTGGAAGCGCCGTTCACTCCGATGATCCGGATACCTTCATTGGTCTGCGCGCCGGTTCCGCCAACATTGTTGACACCAACGTTCGTCGTGCCAGACGTATCGCCATTGATGACGACCATATCAGTCTTTGAACTGTCGTTACCAAGAACAACGTCGAACAGCATCTGTCCGCCATCGCCGACATAATTGCCGTTGATCGTGACCACGTCGCCTACGGCATTGTCTACCGTGGTGATTGTTCCTGCATTGGTGACATCTCCGCTGAACGAATAAACGCCTCTACCATCGCCAGTTCCAACGAAGGTGGATGTGCGATCGATCGTCATATTGCCGTTGAAGTCGAGCGACGCCATGCCATCGAGCGTCGATCCGTTCGTGAGATTAACGCCGGTTGTTCCCTCATCTGGCTCGCCGACGTGCCATGCACCGTCATCAATCGACAGATTGGCTTGATCCAGAGTGACGATTTCCCAATTGACGATCTTGCCGCCATTCGTGGTCGCAGTAACACCCTTGAGCGTAAGCCTATCAATCATGCCATCGGCAACAGACGTGTCGTCTCCGCCGTCAAGCACCTGCGAGCCGTTATAGGCCGATGCACTCACCATTGCGGTGTCGGAGCCGTCCTGGCCATAGAAGCCGCCGACCAGATTGCCGCCTGCCCAGTTGAACGTATCGTTGCCTTCATGGTTGACAACGCCGTCGCCGCTTTGCGCATCGTCCCGGTCGTCGCCGTAGATCTTGCCGGTATAGGTTCCGCCGGTCAGATTGAACGTGTCGTCGCCAAGGCCGAGGATCGCATCACCGGTAACGGTGCCCGCGCTGTTCAACACGGCATTGCCGCCGATCATATCTGAATCGGTCGGGTTAATCCAATCGTTGAAGACATTGAAGTCGTGTCCGCCGTCACGAATGGCAATTCCGGACATTGCCGATACCGTTGCCGATGCTGCAATATCAATGGTCGCACCGTTTGCTGCTATCGTCTGGATGGCAGCGCCATCTGTTCCGCTGACTTCACCCGCGACACTGACCAATGACGGCCCGGTGCCCTCGTTCTTTAGCAGAATGCCGGTATTGCCGGTAACGGAACCGACAGTCTGCTCAACGGTTACGCCGGTTGTCTTACTACCGCTACGGGCTACGATACCAAACCTGTCAGTCCCGGTCACATCACCCGCTACGCTAACAGCGGTCGCACCCGTTCCGATATTGACGGCCAGAATGCCAATAGATGGTCCGACTATTGTTCCTGCCGTCTGGTTCACGGTCAGATGCGTGGTCCGGCTGCGATTGTAGGAATAAACGCCATAAGTGCCGGTTGCGGTCACGTCTCCGGCCAAGGTGACCGTCGTTGCGCCGGTGCCCGTATTGTCAGCAAAGACGCCGTTTCGGCCACCCTTGACCGTTCCGCCAGTCTGCTCGATGACGATATCCGTGGCATTGCTGCCATTGAAGGCCCACAGACCGGCACGCTCGATAGCAGTCACGTCGCCGGAACTGACAATCGTCGTTGCCCCGGTTCCCAAATTGTTGGCAAACATCCCGAACCAATTGCCGGAGATCGATCCCGCCGTCTGCCTAAGGGTAATATCCGTCGCAGATGCGGCATTATATGCATACACGCCATAAGTATCATTATTAGTGGCTCCGGTCTGGGTCTGATTCACAATCCCCGCCGTCGTAATCGACGCAGCACCTGTCCCGTAATTATCGACCCGGATACCATGCGAAAACCCAGTAATTACACTACCGGCAGTCTGTGTCACCGACACATCGGTAGCAGGCGAATTATTTACCGCCCAGATTGCGGCATCGCCATTGCCGTTGATGTCGCCCGAAATCGTCATATCGAGCGTACCAGACGTGCTTAACGTGGAATAAATGCCGGTTGACGAACCTGTAATCGTGCTGCCACTTTGCTGCGTGAAGTCGATCCCGCCATCATTGGAATCGATATAAAGGCCTTGCCCGGCCCCATTGTTTGCGTTGAAGGTGCTGTCGGCAGTAATCGTCAGCGGCACTGCGTCGCTTATCACCTGACCGCCCGAAGCGCCCGAACAAAGATACGTGCTATCCGGCTGAACCGAGCAGTCTGCCCATGCCCTATCTGCAATGTTTGTCCAAGAGGACGGAGCTAGAACCGGCGAAACCGCTCCTGATGCTGCAAGAATGAAAACGGAGCCGTAAAGACCTGCCACCGACGCGACCTTGCCCCGCCACTTGGTCATGCGTCCGCCAAGATGGCAGACTGTCGCTTCATTCGCGAAATTTCCGGATTTGTGCTGCGCTGATACCAAAATCGTGCTCCCCCTCGTCCTATCGAACGATATTCCCTGCGCAAAGCAAACGAGTCACCTTAATGAACGAAAGCCATTAGTCATCGTCTACCTTGAGCTGCTCATCTCGGCTAAATTTCCAATACTGTACAGGCAGAAAAATATCACTGTAGTCATAACTACAAGTTATGACAGAGTAATTGATTATTTCGGATCATATGGGCTACTTTGATCGGCGCGATAGTGGCCGAAGTGGAATGGAACGACTTGAAGCCCACCATTTGCTGATCAGATTTTATTATCGTATCTGATGACACTTGAGGTAACGCTATCACTTGACGTAGATTCTCCAACAAAAGTTCATTTAACGATAACAGTAGTTCCGATCGGTACCTGGTCGTAAAGATCGATCACATCTTCATTTATCATTCGAATGCAGCCTGACGATGCTTCGGTTCCTATAGTCCAAGGCTCCGATGTGCCGTGTATGCGGTACAGCGTATCTTCACTGTTGCGATATAAATAAAGCGCGCGCGCTCCCAGCGGATTATGTGTGCCGGGCGAGATTCTACGTGGCAGACCGGGTGTTAAGTTGCGCATGTCGTCTGTCGGATACCATGCTGGCCATTCCGCCTTGCGCCCAACTTTTGCTGTACCCGACCAGGAATGGCCCGTTCCGCCAACTGCAATTCCATAGCGTCTGGCCGTGCCGTCACTGCGGTGCAGATAGAGAAACTTGTTCTTTGTATCTATAAGAATGGTACCAAGCGGCAGATGTTGTGGAGTTTTGATGTCCGTTGGCCAAAAGCGACGATCGAACCGGCTTCGGTCGATAATACGTACCTCATGAGGCTCGCTCGCGAATGCCGCTTGCTGACTGGCCAGAACAGCCCTAGATGGCCGGCCATCATCGGGATGCGCCGAACATCCTGCAAGCGCCGCAAAAATCAACAGGAATACCGCCTTAGTTTTCAATATGAGATCCAAGAAGATGCGCACGATTGCGTTTAACTCTGCTTGGTTTCGTCAACCACATTTGCGCTCTGTGATCGTAATTGTTCGATATGTATTGGCTCTTTCAGCAAGCGCTTTACCCGATGATTTTCATCGGCAACGGCTTTTCCGGTCGGCGAAGTTCCCTTCAGATAATGCTTTTGCCACTTCTGTTCGACTGTTAGCTCATCGCTCATCTGCAGCCCGGCGGAAAAGAGCCGGCGTTCGCTGCTCCAGACCCGGTGCTCACGATGGAAGTCCGGATCGTCTTCCATAGGTCGAATGACGGGCTGCACTTGTTCGATAGCCACACTTGGCATCATAGTGATGAAGCAAAACGGCTCGCCTTTGGCGAAGGTAACAGAGCCAGGGCGAGTGAAGCGCCAATTCATTGTAAAACTGAATGGTAACCAGTTGGTTTCAACCAAGCCGTCCAACGGGGCGATCCCATCCTTCATTCGGTTTGGAGATCCTCGAGCCCATATCATCCAACCCGGATCAGTACGAAAAACGTAGCCTGGATGAAAAGTAACAATTCCATGCCCAAACGTTGAGCTGATGAAGCGGTGCCTTACATTGGCTTCGTTAACGTGAAAGGTCACGTCATTTGTAGTGTTGAACCCATTCCATGTGATCGTAATATCCACCGGGTTTAGCAGTTCCCATCCGCTGGCATTTGCGATGGAAAGTGGTGTGCAACGGTAGGCAAAATGTTGATTGGTCGCGTCCATCCAATCGCGTGTTCCCTCCGCAGCAACAAGCTGGGGAGGGTCGGGAGTTTGAATCATGCAATCAAGACGCGTGCCAGTCATACTTCCGTATACTCCACAATCAAATCACAACAAGCTTCTGATCGTGCTCAGTTTACATGATCAGAATTTGCAGGCCTAACACGCCGAGCGTCGTGTCCGGTATTCTCTAGTATAGCCCCGGAGTCGGCTGTTTTTTCTATCGTTGCTATACTCCGGACCCAGGAGGTCCTTCAGGTCCGGGAGGTCCGGGAGGTCCGACAGGTCCAGATTCACCGGGAGTGCCAGGTTCTCCGGGGCTTCCGGGAGGTCCCTGAGGTCCCTCAGGCCCGGGAGGACCTTCAGCTCCGGGAGTTCCCGGCGTACCATCGACACCTGGGGTACCCGGGGTTCCGGGAGTACCTGGAGTACCGACACCTGGAGCGCCAGGGGCACCTGGAGTGCCAGGAGCACCCGGCGTACCGACACCTGGTGTGCCAGGAGCGCCCGGTGTACCGACACCTGGTGTGCCCGGCGTACCAGGAGCACCAGGTTGACCCCAATTACTTGATGTCGGCTTGGGTAAGCCGCCGACATCAGTCACGAGGTGAGACCGCATGCGGTCACTACGATCGCGTTGAATAAGCGAGCGAGTTGGCTTATCGGCATAGTAGTCGTTCTGGTCGTCAGAGAGCAGACATTCGTAATTCTTCGCCGGGTCCTTACAGAAAACCGTCGTGCGGCCATACTGCCGCGATGAAGCGCCCGTTCCGAAATGGACGCGTAACCCCAGCATAGCGCTAACGTCACCGCTAGATGATACATCGGAGTTGTTTAGATCGACCGCAAGCTCGCTGTAGATTGAAGCCGCTGTACCCGTAGAGCCAAACTCTGTCAGATATTCCGCGCCGCCAACCGCTCGTACACGGCCGCCGAAAGCATCACTATAGCGCAGACCTGCATTGACCTTAAAATTGTCAGTTGGATAGTAGCCTACCCGACCTTCAGCAAAAGGACCGAATGCTTCTTCAAGCGAGTTCCATTCAATACCCGCCAGACCTTCAAGGGTTACTCGATCCAGATAATACTGGCCCTCGATGCCTGCCTTGCCTTCGACATAGCCATTTTCAATGCCGCCTTGACCATCATCATAGCCGCCGCCACTATACAAATAGCTGCCATAAAGTCCGATTGCACCTTTCTTCGGATCACGCCGGAAAAGATGTACGGCCGCACCGCCGATAGGATTACTGCGTGAAACGCCGCCAAGTGCGTCGACCTGGAATCCGTATTTGTCTCCTAACGGAACAGCGACCGAGCCCTCAGCGAAACCGTAACCATTGTCGCTGTTCGTTCCCCCTCCAAAACCAAGACTCACATTGGGAGCTGCCACGGCGCGTGCGTCGGATTGCTGCGCGAATGCGAGCTGTAGACGCCGATCCGCGGACGAGAGAGGCAAATTTTGAGATTGCGCCACGGAACCTTCGAGGGTGGCTAGTCTTTTCTGGACCTCAGCAGTCTTTGCATGAGCACTTGCAAGTTGCTGCTCTAATTTTTTCTGGCGTTGCTGAAGTTCCAGCACCATCTGATACAATTGTGTGGTTGTTGGCGCCTGCGCCGTCGCAGGCATTGCACTTCCAAAGAATACTGCGAACGTTAGTACTGAACAGCTCGTAAAGAGCATTCTTCTATGCTGCCCCATGGCCCCTCTCGGTAGATCAACTTCCGGTCCCGCCGACTCAGTGATTGTTGTCTACATTCATCGAGTATGATTTAAGAATAATCATTACTGTAGCAACTACACATACAGTCACTAAATGACACTTGCTGTCGTTGTATTGGGATTGGTAGACCCTCGGCTATGAAATTAGCCGGGGCAACGCGTAATTGCCATTCAGAATATAGCCATATGACTCTCTCCTCGCTGATTTTGCAGCGGAGATAACGCAGGGATCCACATGGGACATTTAAACATCCGCCGCGCGTTTTTGCGTGACAAGCTGTTGATCCGTGAGGTCACGTGGCGGACTGGTCGTTCACTCAAAACCGTTATAAAACATCTCGATTCGGGAACGATAGGACCTAAGTTTGCGACGCCGGGTCGGCCAAGCAAGCTCGATCCGTATGCAGAGAAGTTTGCAGTATGGCTAAAAATCGATGCAGCAATAAACGTTCTTTGGGTTCATCCTCAATTTTTTCGATTTAGGGGCAACACTCTTGCCATCAATTCTGGGCCGGTGTGACCGTACATTGATCGCTTCAACATCTTGAGTCGGTTGATCTGCCTTCGGCTTGACCGTTGCTCCAAGGGAGTTCGATCGCATTTTTGACGGCATCAATATCCCGGCGCAAAACGCTGGCGAAACGCTT
The DNA here is from genome assembly GCA_900471815.1 of Hyphomicrobiales bacterium. Lineage (GTDB taxonomy): Bacteria > Pseudomonadota > Alphaproteobacteria > Rhizobiales > Rhizobiaceae > Phyllobacterium > Phyllobacterium ifriqiyense. The sequence continues at coordinate 518,330 of UICE01000007.1, read as the reverse complement.
GATCGCCGTAAGTTCGGTCTCAACGGCATCGTCGGTCCATTCATCCAGTGCTGCCTCTGATGCACAGAATGCCGTTGAAGCGCATGGCCAAGTCACGCATTATGTCTCGCCCCGCCGTGATGGCCCATTGGGAGAACCAAGGGAGTGAGGCGGATCGACCTCCAGGGACATAGTGTTGCAGGCGATTGAGAAGGGCTCCGGTGCGACGACGACATCGCTTGCCAATAGACATGACGGGACGACCAAGCGAAATCCGTAGCCACCAGCGCATGCCGACATGTTGGAGTTTTTGTTCTCGCACGATACGAACAAGAGCTGCGATCCGTTCTTGCAGATAGGCCGTCAAGCGGACGAAAACTGCCGGCCCCGCCGCTGCATACACATGCCTTTTACAGGCCAAATATTATGGAGGGGCGGTACTGCCGCGGCACAGAAAATGGGGCCGCCAATGCCAGTTCCCATCTCTATTACACGCGGCCATCAATTCTCGACGTGACCTCCGCGTTTTCTTCACATTCAGATGCTCTGATGGATCACCGATCCATAAAGAATCTGTTCATGCCCATACCCATCCTTATGTACCATCAGATCGCTGAACCCGCCGGTTCCGGCAGGCCTTTCCGTAGTCCAACAGGACTCAGGAAAACTCCTGAGTCCTGCATCCGTTGTCGCCTGGTTTGTGCCTTAGAACTTCACTTTGAACCCGGCTGTGCCATTGAGGCTGTAGCTGTCGCCGAAATTCGACAGGCTGGTGTTGATGGAAACCTCACTGTAGATCGAATATTTGTCATCATTCCAGTTATAGCTGCCGCCAGTGCCGATACCGCCCCAGGTCCTGTCATTCTCGCTGGCAAAGTTAACGCCTGATACCTCAACCTCGGTTCCGTCCAGGAACTCGTAATAAAGATTGGCAATACCGTAGAGATGCGTGCGGGTGGTCGTTCCCGAAGCGCTCTCCCATGCATTTTCATAATCTGCCGAAAGGCCAAGACGACCCTTGAGGCTCTCACCAGTTCCCAGAGAAACTTTGGTGCCGAAGGGGTCGGTGAAACCGTCAAAGTCGACGTTGGAATAGGCAAGCTGAGCCTGCGGTGTAAGCGTCCAGCTCTGGTTCAAAGCAAGTCGTTTACCCGTTTCAATGCTGAAGGCGTAGCCGAAACCATCGTTGCCATTCGTAAGACTGCCAAGGAGGCCGGAAGACAGATCGCTTTCGTACCAGGTCGCCTGCGCCTGGCCATCAAGATAAAAGCCGTTCTGGCCGTACCATGTCAACGTAGCACCCAGTCCATATCCATCCGTGTCGATATCACCGTCGCCGAATATCGAGGATACATCTGCAGATGCATTGCCATAGTGAGCAGTGATGCCTCCGATGAGTTTGCCGCTATCGCTTTCGTAAAGTTGCCCGTCCAGACCGCTTTGGATCTTCCATGTGTCAAGGTCGTAGTCTGTAGAACTCGTTGACGTTCTTGGATCAAAGCTACCATGTGCGCCTTCAATGCGGGCCCACAAACCGCGTCCCTCAACGAGGGCTGGCCCTCCTTCAGAAGGCTGCGGAGCAGGCTCGATTGTTCCAGGACCATCACCCTGTGAAAGCACTGCGTTGCCAGCACCTGCCCAATAGCGATTACCTACACGTTGCTGTAGCGTTGGCAGTGCGTTGAGACCGAGCAATGTCTGTGCGTACGCCTCATAGACGGGAACACCAGGTTGGTAGAGAGGCGACGGTGGCGGCGGGGTTGGATCTGTGGGATCCGTGGGATCGGTAGGGTCAACCAAAGCGGAACGCAGGTACCAGTTGCCATCGGTTGGCGTCGCAATACCATTCTTGTATAGCCGGTAGGCATAGGCGCCGCCAATGACTGCTTCTTCGCCCTCAAAGACATAGTCTCCATCAAGCGCAAAACTGCCAGCGGAAGAACCGGCAACATCGATCACCCGTATCCCTTCCACTGTCGCCGCCCCATTGCCGCCAATGTTTTCCACGACAAGCGTTGTCGACCCTGACGTGTCGCCCAGAACAACCAGCCTGTCCGTCGTTGACGCGTCATCGCCAAGCGCCGTGTTCAATCGTAAAGTGCCATCGGCGCCTATATAGTTGCCGTTGACAGTCAGTGTTGCTCCCGGCGCACCGCCAATATTAACAAGCCCGGCATTGGTAAGCATGCTCAGGGTCTGATTGAACCCTGCGGCATCGAGGGTACCACCGGCAAGCACGGAAGTCGGGGAGTTGGGGCTGAAGGCGTTCGTTGCGCCAGCCGCGAGCGTTCCGGCCTCCACCGTTGTTGCGCCCAAGTATGTGCTCTGTGCGGTCAGGACTGTCGTTCCGCCGCCGACCTGCCTGACGTTACCCGAGCCCGAGATCACACCGCCAAAATTCATCGTGTCGGAGCGATTGAAAGCAAGGGAGCCATCGTTAGCGACATCTCCGACAATAGAACCTGAAGTGCCCCCATTGCCAAGCTGCAAGGTGCCGGCGTTGATCGTGGTCCCGCCGCTGTAAGTATTGTTGCCGGTAAGAACCGTCGTGCCCGAACCGTTCTGTTCCACGGCACCCGAACCCGAAATGACTCCCGGTACTAAAAATGCATCGGAGCGGTTGAAGGAGAGGATGCTGTTATTGAGTACATCGCCCGCGATCGAGCCACTGGTTCCGCCGTCTCCAAGCTGCAGGGCACCTGCCGAGATCACGGTACCGCCACTATAAGTGCTGTTACCTGTCAGGATGAGAGACCCTGTTCCCGTCTTTGTAAGTCCGCCCGGGCCGGTTGCTCCCTGAGCCAATGTCGAGTCAAAGGCCTGTGTATCAATCGTGCCTCCCCCGACATCCAGGTTCACCGCGCGGTCCGCCGACAAGTTGAAACTGCTGTTTAACTGAAGAGTGCCGCCATTGAAACTGATACCGCCGGTTGAAGCACCCAGCGCATTGTCAGCGCCGACTGCAACTACGCCGCCATTGATGAAGGTCCCGCCGGAATAGGTGTTGCCGGCTGCGACCGAAGGCTCGAGGGTAAGAGTACCCGCACCCGTCTTTTCGACGGCACCGGTTCCGACTATCTGACCGACATAGGTGCCATCATCGGGCTGAGCAAACCGGACAAGACCGTTATTGGTAATGTTGGCGACATTGTTTGCCGGAAGGAGCTGCGTTGGGAGAGCTTGCGCACGCGCTTCCAAGGTGCCAGCAGGATCGATGATCACCTGTCCGGTATAATTGGTGTTTGCCCCAGTCAGAACGAGGGTGCCGTTTTGGACTGTAGCCACAGTGATGCCGGTGATCGTACCCGTCAGCGTCCATGTTCCAGTATCGTTTTTAACAAGACTTTCAAAGCCGTTGAAATTGCCAGCCAGGGACGACTGGCCCACACCACTAAGAAAGATTGCATCGGTGCCGCCACCACCGGTAAAGTTGCCGGTAACGGTCGATCCTGTATAAAGGCGCAGAATATCATCGCCGTTGGCCAGATTGATGCTGCCGCGAATTATGCCTTTGTTGGTGAAGTCGAGCGCTCCGGCGCCTGATCCGCCGATGACCGTACTGGTTGTTCCATTTCCCGCTTCGATAATGCCAGTTTCATTGTTGATCACGGTATTGAGACCGGACGTGTTTTGCGACCAGATTGCGACAGAGTTGTTTGCGTCGATCAGGCCATTATTGGTGAGCACATTGCCCGTGCCCTGGAAGTTCACGGCTTCCGCGCTGCCTTGAGTGCCTAGCGCAAGCAACTGCCCTCCCTGTTCAATCGTCAGCCTGCCATTATTGTTGATCTCAACAGCGTTCCCGCCCGTATTGTAATTGCCAGAGGTATTGGTGGCCGTGGCGCTCACAACGCCGCCACCTGCAATGGTAATGACCGCATTATTGCGTAGGCTGATGGCATTCAAGTTGCCCACAGCAACCTGGGCACCGGTACCCACATTGACGGTGATATTGTCTGCAGCAGCAGAATTACCAGCGCCGACTGTATTCGTAAAAGGATTGGGAGCTGCGGCGTCGCAAGTGATGACGCCTCCAAGGGCGACGCAATCGGCAAACGCCACTGACGGCGCCAATAACGAGCCTCCCGCGAAGACAGCAGCGAGAATTGGTAGACGTGCGGCCGACGATGACAAAGCCGAATGAAGTCTCTGCATACTTATCTCCTGAGAATCGTTTTTTGACTGTCTAGCGCAGGACGAGGTCATTGCCTGTGTTCAATCGGCAACATAATTCAAAACTTGCAGTAGTTTTGATCTTTTTCTAAAACCTTAAGAACACGCGGCCATCGATATCGCCGCGCAGGGCCGGCAGCGACTCCCATCTCAGCCGAATACTGGGTGTCGTGCGGTTGTCCGACCTTTGGAATATTCTTGGGCAGAATTGGCACTTCGGCGATGGCCGCTCCCGTACCCAGCAGAACTACGTCACATCCGGCGCTTCGCTGTGTTCCTTGGCTGCTCGTCCGCCATAGAGGCAGCATCCGGTGGGTGCGCGGCGCCGCAGTCACGCGCTTGGAAGGACACTGGTCGATTGCTTCGAAAGATTATGCGCAATCTAGCTTGAAACCCTCATGCGGCACTCCTACATCGGAATCAGTCGACGCGGACCCCTCCCAATTTTCCGCGTTGACTGTCCCCTCCCTGGAGGTTTTTAACCTTCACAATTAAAGCCGGACTTTTTAGTCCCGCTCTTAGTCTTAACTTGGCTGAACCATATCGTTATCACGCCAGCCCGATGTTGGTGTGGAGGAACGGATCATCTGGTCAAGTTGAAAAGACTCTCGCGTCCAGACCCAAAGCTAAAAAACAGTGGTGTTGCGGGTGCTAGCCTTCGACGGCGTTGTCATGTCTGGATGACAGCGAGCGAGCTTAGCGATCGCTCGCCTTGATGTGATCCGGACCTGCGACCACTTAACTACCCACGAACATCATAGGGCATTGACGACGCCAACCCTGTTTGTATTCAGGGAGCGATGCTAATGCGCCAAATCTTTAGAGATGACCTATATCTTCTGATCTATGATCGACACATCGTCACGACAGGACAAGTCTTATGAAAGCACGTATCAAATGGGTGGAGGATCGGACCTTCGTCGGAGAGTCTGGGAGCGGCCACAAAGTCGTATTGGGGACGGCCTTTGGACCAGAAGGAGTAACGCCGGGCCCTAGCCCCATGGAACTGCTATTGATCGGCACCGGAGGCTGTTCGGCCTTCGATGTTGTCCACATCCTGGAAAAAGGCCGCGAGGCAATCGAGGACTGTGTCGTCGAGATCGACGCAGAGCGTGCAGAACAGGATCCGAAGGTCTTTATCCGCATTCACATGCACTTCATCGTCAAAGGGCGTGGCCTGGCTGCGAAGAAGGTGGAGCGTGCTATCTTGTTGTCGGTCGAAAAATATTGCTCAGCCTCTGCGATGCTGGCCAAGACTGCGACAGTCACCCATGACTTTGTGGTTGTCGATACCGCCGCAACGACTGAACCTTAGTGGAACGGAGATGGATCAGTTACCTCTAGGAGTTTTGATCGCGGGAAGCTCGCACGTGGGAAAGCCCACCATGGCTGAACAGCTGGCTTACGCGCTCGACCGGAGGGTGATGGCCACAGAAAATCTGGCGCGGCATCCGGAATCATTTTTGCGAATGTCCGGGTTCTAACCAAAGTCCTGTTGTGTGAGTATCCAATGGTGAAGTTCAAGGGTATGAAGCCAAGCGGTACGCTGCGCGAACCGGGTTACCTTGAATATTTGGCACGAAAGTATTCCAAGCCTTCGTTCAAAGGACACATAAGTGAGAGTTCCTACATTTCTGTTTTGGCTGGCTGTTTTTGCGGGAGTGGTCGGTGGGTTGATTTGGGGACTGACCCCTACACGGTCTAACTATCCATCAATCGGCGGAGGCGGTTACGACCTGTCGCGGCCGGTCTACACGCTCCTGCTTTTGGGTTTTACCGGTCTCTGGACATTGACCACGTTGCTCATCAGTTGGAACATCAAGAATTCAATCGCCTCACGGCGAGTTTTATTACTCGCAATGATCGGAGCGTTGGCTACTGTTGTCTCGATTATTGTTTATCATGACAATTTGACCTAGCTAGCTCATTATTCCACGATTTGGTTGCATTAAGAAAAGTAGTAATGATGGACCCTTATGGCCAACGCACCCAAGAATGAGCAGACGGGCAAGAAAGCCGCGACGTCGACTTCTAAAACTCTGACCGGCAAAGGCAACGACAAAGACAGCACATCTGCCGCCGGCTCTGCCCTTACTCAAGCGCCCTACAAAAAGAAGAAGTAGTCGCTTTGAAAAACCAATCGATCAGTTGTCGTTGTCGGCTGATCGATTGGTGCGGTCGCACGAAGTCCACCCCAGGTTATGAGCCTTGCACGCTACCAACCTGCGCCATCCTACGAAACCGAAATTATGTGTCCCGATCATCGCTCAATCGTACTTGCTCGAAAACCAAGATTGAGGGTGAAGTGGGGGTTTGCAAGCTTGTTCGAAAAGAAGCCGTTGAAGTGGTTTGTAATACCGGGATCGGTGACGAGCCCATATGTTGGGTTTCGCCAAAATTGGTGGAAAGCCATTCTCTTCTGGTTGATCGTAGGAGCGCTGGGTTTTGCTGCGGGAAAATTCTTGGAAGCGGTACAAATTGCACGAATTCAGAACGATCCACATACCACGGCGAAGATCATTCGAACCTAGCAAGAAACGCGCGGCAAATCTTCCCGATCTGAAAAAATGGCCCGAATTGCCTTCACCGTAATCAGCAACGATAAGGCCATCGCCTGCGAACAGTCTATTGCGACTGATAATTTACCACCAAGCTTGCAAAACGTGGGTGCTGAGATTGACATCATTCCTAACGGATTGAGCTGTTACGACCCGATAATCCCGATACTGTTCTATCAAACACATTCGCGTCCATAAACTTCCATATTTATGGTTGCCTTCTGCATCGTGCAGTATCTGCTTTCGTACAGGCATTTAAATCTAAAGACGTGGAGGCAAAATTGATATCTGAACACAACGAAAAAATTCCTCCGTGCAGACGCCATCATCGGCCTCGCAAACTCACAGATGGGAGCAGCAACCCGTGGCGAAGTGAGTTCATCCTGCATGTATGCTACGGCGCGGTTCAATGCATTCATAAGCGCGGCTGGCCAGTCAAGTAGTGCGGAATTGAAAGCCGCAAAGCAGAGACCATCGACTATTTTGTCAAACAGTATCGCGCCATGCTGGATGAAAATATCGAAGATCACATCGAACGGTTCGAAGAATTAACTGGACGTTAGAGAGCTGGCAGAAGGCCACGCGACTCAGACCGTCGGATGACATGCGAATTACCGGTTCCAGCGTCAGCCGACGAAAGGCTTGAACAAGATTAGCACCATGAGATGCAGTTCGCCAATGCCGGTTTAGCATCCGATCCAGAGGTGCACATGGCGTTAAGGCAGAACGAGGAACAAAGGCGGAAAGCGGCAGCTACTATTCTAGCCAATATGGAGAGCTTAGCTGACCGCGTAACCTAGTGGGATACATTCAAACCCAGAGAGCGTGTTGCTTCCGACGCAGAGAGCCTGCAAGCCATATAGCGTGGGTCTAGAAACTGAGTGCGTTTCCACATACCCGTACTTCTCTAAATTAATTAAGTGAACTGAAGAATGAAGAATATTCCTCGTGATACCACAGACAGCGCAGCCCCTTTGCGCATTGAGCTTGACCAGATTTATTGCGGTTCGGTCGTGCTGCAAATAACGGTCGACAATGAAGTCATCACGACGGCTTTTGACGATTTTGCAGAAGTATCCGTTAGTTGACGGCATCCAGCTGGCCGTCACTCAGAATTTGATCGAGTTCTGAAGTTGTGGGGAAAGCGGAGCGTGTACCAACTTTCGATATAGTGATTGCTGCTGCATGAGACGCATGTTCGAGCGCTTTTCTATCGAGCTGGCAGCCGCGTTTTAAAGATGATGCCAAAGCGACGGACATGAACGTATCGCCAGCTCCGGTCGTATCGACAACCATACCAGGTGATGCAGCCACTACGATAGTTTCCCGCCTGTTCACCAGCAAGGCACCTTCACTCCCCAAAGTTAGAACCACCTCTTGAATTCCTTTTTGCAGGAGATATTTGGCGGCAGCTTCACCTTCAGCACCTGTTAAAGCCTGCGCTTCCCCGCGATTGAGAAACACTATATCCACCAACGCCCAAATATCCGAGAAAAATGAGCGCTGTGGCGACGGATTGACGGCGGTGATCATGCCAAGCGATTTAGCGAATTGAAGAATTCCTACCGTCGCCTCGTGGGAAAGATTTCCCTGCAGAACCGCAAGATTGCCTGGTTTGGCTTCCGCCAGAGCGGGCGCAACGTGTGAAGCGCAAAGCCTTTGAGCAGAGTCCGTTGTCGTAACGATCGCATTTTCTCCGTCGGGCAGGCGGAAAATAAGAGAAATGTCGCTCGATATCCCCTCGATGCTGATGAGTTCGCTGGTCAAGGGCTCCCCCTGAAGATGTTTGCGGATCGTAGCAGCTCTCGAGTCCTGCCCCACCGGAGCCACAAGTACCGTGGGAATGCCGCTGCGCGCCATTACGACAGCCTGGTTTGTCCCCTTCCCTCCGAGATCGTGCGCGCCCACATGCCCAAGGATCGAAGCGCCGGAGATAGGAAGCTCATCGACAATGATCGTTTCATCCATGGCAATATTGCCGATTACATAGGCACGCATGGTCACTTCCTTGAAGTCAGAGATATGGCGCGTCGTGAAAATCAATTTCAAGCTGCATCGCGTAGCCAAAAATACTGCTTAGCCGGACGCACAAGCCTTCAGGGAGCCCCTCCTCACCTGCCATATCGAGCTGATCCTTGAGCCACGTGGCCTGATCCGCAAATGCCTGATCCACATGCATTGCAACCCATTCCTTTAAAAGCGGGTCACTGATGTTGCAGGCAGACGCCTCCTTCGACCAAGTCCAGTACATCCATTCTGCCGCAAACATTGCTGCGATAATATCGAGAAACTCACCGTCCTTGGCGATGGCCAGCATGCCCGAACAAAAGTTTTTGACGGCCGGTATACTGGTATCGAACGATGAGGGATCGATACGACGGCTGGCAAAGGTCCGCTCGAAATAAGTCATCTGGTCATTTGCAAGAGCGATAACGACTGCTGCAAGCCAGCGCTTTTGCTCGATGGTCTGCGCTTTTGCCACCGAGAAAGCAAAGATGGAAATCGCCGTATCAACAAAAGCCCCCTCATAAACGAGGTAGCGCTCGAATACAGTATTGCTCAATACATCGTTCTTGATGTCCACGACAAAGCGATGATCGATCATCTCTTCAAGAACGCCCGCGTTTTCGCGAAGAATACGTTCGGAGAGGGTTTCGGTTGCCATCGGTTCAGGCCTCCAAACCCGGCTCCGCCGCCTTGCGGAATGCCTTTACACGATCAATATCCACCGCATTCCACCACACGCCATCATATTTGAGTGATGAGGCAACAATAACGCCATTGGTGCGACCAAGAATATCTACGATATTGTCCTTGGTTACGCCGGATCCAACGAGCAGTGGAAGGTGCGTAGCAGAGCCGATTTCGTCGATCTCTTCCATCGTTGCACTGTTGCCCGTCCGCTGGCCCGTAGCAATGATGCCATCTGCATCAAAGAATGCCAGATCGCGGGTTAGTTCCTCGATTGAACGGTCGGCAACAATAGCATGGCTGCCGTGTTTGACGTGGCTGTCGGCAAATACCTTGATGTGCTCTGCCCGCAGCATGGAACGGTAACGCATGGCTTCGGCGGCGCGTCCTTCCATGAACCCTTCATTCGCCACATAGGCATTGGCCCACTGGTTGACGCGGATGAATTTTGCTCCGCCTGCCATGGCAATGGCGAATGCCGGAATTGGTGCATTGGCAAGGACATTGATCCCAAGTGGAACGCCAATGGCGCTTGCGATACGGTCCGTCACCACGGACATGAAACCCGTTGTTTCAGGACCGATATCGTCCGGCTTCGAAAATGGAATGTCGCCGTGGTTTTCGATGACCAGACCATGCAAGCCGCCTTCAATGCAAGCTTCGGCATCGCGCATGCACGCGTCATAGATCACATTCATATCGGCGCCCCTATATCGTGGAGAACCGGGAAATGCCGGGCAATGGATCATCCCGATGAGCACCTTATTGGTGCCGAATATTTCCTGCACAGCATTGGATTCGCGATCCGATATTGCTTGCATGTTTTTCCCTTTCATGGAGACTTCATATCTGTCTGCTGGTTGTCCCAGACGCCTGTCTTCAGTCGCGCGTTAGCCAACCGAGAATGTTTTTCCAAAGCCTGCCATAACCTTCCCACTCGCAGAATGCAGGCGATAGCCAATGCGGGCCAATATCCGATGTCCATGCCGCGGTCTTACCTTTGCCGAAACGTCCGAGAACCAGAAGCGGATGCCCGCCCTGATCGTCAGGCAGGCGCGCGATTACCTCCACATCTTCCCGTTCTCGAAGCTCGACCTCGTTGACACCGAGAAGCAACGGCCATTCGCCATCGAGCCCGGCCATAACTGGGTGATCCGGTAGTTCGATCTTCGGCGTCGTTCCTTCCGGTATCTCGACACGATCGTCGTAAGGAAGGCAGGTAACAGGAAGGACGTCTTCCACCGCAGTCCGCCGCCAGCGGGCCTTCCCATCAATGCCTTGAAAGGAGAAGTATCCGCCAACCATCAAGAGCGAGCCGCCATTTTCGACCCAGGCCTTGATCAGCTTGAGGCGGTTAGGGACTGTGCGGGAATGCAGCCAGACATCGGGTGGCAACAGCAGCGAGTTTGCACCTATGTCGGAAAGGATGATGACGTCATACACGTCCAGACCGGCCATTTCGAAGGGAAATTTCTCAACCGCTTCGTGCGCGGGCATGTAGGTCAGTTCGAAATCGCTACCCGCGAGCGCCTTGACCAACGGTTCGGCACCAAGATGAAAGGTAACGCTGCCGAACTGATCGAAACCTTTGTAATGTGTTGCAGAACTAACCCAGCTCTCGCCAACGAGCAGTACTTTCTTTGTCATCGTCTTACCATTCTTTCTTAAAATTTCCGGGTCTTTCCCAAGAATCCGGGCAGGCAACTCGCGTTAAATACCTGCGTGAAAAACTGAGCGGGGGTTGGCTCGCATCATTTGATCGAGAGCCGCTTTATCCAGACCGTGACGTTGCAGCCGCGGCAGAAAATGACGCAAGACATAGGCATAGCCATTGCCACCGTATCGGGTCAGCATCATCTTGAGGAAAACGTCGTGCGACAGCACCACCCGGTCGAGATGACCGACATCTGCGAGGCGGACAATGGCCCGTGCTGCCTCTTCATCACTTGGACACTGGACCTGCTGATCAGCATAGAAGAAGTCCATGCCGATCATATCATATTCGAGGAAAGCGCCGCGGGCGGCGAGTTCGCTCTGATAAGCAAAATCGTCATGGGAAGGGTTCATATGGCAGAGGACCGTATGCCGCAGGTTCGCACCCTCTTCCGCAACGATATCGAGGACGCGGTGGCCCAACCTGAACCAGCCAGGCAGATGCACCATAAGCGGCAGGCCGGTTCGCACCTGCGCCTGAGCAGCGCCACGCAATGACTTCTCTTCATCAGCGGTGAAATCCGAAGAGACGCCGATTTCGCCGATCAATCCAATCCTGACATCGGTCCCGTCCACTCCCTCCACCGCCTCGCGGACAATCTCCGCCGCTATATCCTCGACGGTCATCGCCGCAACCTCCGCGGGATGCGAGGAACCAAGATAATATCCGGCTCCCATCACCACATTGAGGCCGGACGCCTTGGCAATACGCCTCAAGGCAAGCGGGTTCCGGCCAATACCCCGGCAGGTTGGCTCTACAACTGTCTGCCCACCCTCAGCGACAAAGGCCTTCAGCTCCGTTACCGCCAGCGGTTCATCATCAAGCGTAATATTATGCTTGTTGACGAAAGGATCCTGCTTCAGCTCGCCCAGTATTTCGATGCAGACAAAACCGCCTGCAAGATATTGGCGCTCCGGGGTCTTCGGCGCATGCCACCAGCACCGGCAGTCGTTCAGAATATGCTCATGCATCAAGGTAATGCCAAGCTTCTCCGAGGCTATCGGGCCGTTGACGGTCATCACCTTGCCGGAATGGATATGGGCTTCCGAGAGATCTTTGCTCATGGAAGTCAGCCTTTTCTGCCGAACCGGAAATTCGCGGTGAATATCCGGGTATTCAACCAGATGGCGACAAGGATAATTGCGCCTGTGACGATCTGTGTGAAGAAGGGCGAGATGTGCATCAGGATCAAGCCATTGCCGATGACCGCAATGGTGAACGTTCCAAGCACCGTGCCTATGATTGTCCCCCGGCCGCCCATCAAGGAAGTTCCCCCGAGAACGACAGCGGCAATCACTTGTAGTTCAAAACCCACAGCAGCGTTGGACGAGCCTGACCCCAGCCGCGCTGCAATCAGCAGACCCGCGATCGCACATGCCACGCCAGAAATGATGTACACTGATGCGATGATCCACCTGGCAGGCATGCCGACACGGCGGGCAGCTTCCATGTTGGAGCCGACGGCCACAACCTGACGTCCGTATTTTGTCGACCGGATCGCTACATAACCTAGAAAGGAAATAACGACGGCAATGATCGCGGGTACCGGAAACCCGGCGACGATACCCCGTCCCAAAGCAAAGAACCCCGGCGCATCCTGAATTGGGATAGAATAACCTTGGGTGAGATAAAGGGCAAAGCCACGCAGAATCGAGAGTCCTGCCAGCGTGACGATAAATGCCGGGATGCCCTGATAGGCAATGAACCAGCCCTGTGCAAATCCTAATCCACCGCCCAGTACGATCATTGCAACCACCACAACCGGCCACGGAAAGCCCATCGCCATCACAACAGCAGCGACTGCATTGATCAGCGCAACCTGAGAACCAACGGAAAGATCAATGCCTCCGGTGATGATGACGAAGGTCATGGCGACGGCGACAATCAAGATCGGAGCAGCCTGCCGGATGATATTGAGAATGTTTCCGGAGGTTAGAAAAGTCTCGCTGCCAACTGAAAAGAATATCATGCAGGCGGCAAAAAACACAGCAATCGAAAGAACCTGCGCATGCTCGCCGAAGAAATCTGCAATGCGCGACCCCTGGCCACGCTCTGTATAAACGGTCATTGTCTGGCTCCCTCACCGACAATCAGCTTCACGAGGTCTTCAAGATTAGTGCCGCCGATCTGCCGCTCGGCAACCTTCGTGCCCTCGTACATGACGGCAATCCGGTCACAGACCCGAAAGAGGTCTTGAAGACGATGTGTAATGAGAATGACCGAGACGCCCTGCGCCTTGACCCGGTTGATCAGTGCCAGCACCGCTTCAACCTCGGCAACTGCAAGTGCCGATGTAGGCTCGTCCATGATCAAGACCTTGGGCTTGAACGATGCGGCGCGGGCAATGGCAATGGCCTGACGCTGCCCACCTGAGAGTTGCGCGACCTTACCCGTCAGCTTTGGAATTCTGATTTCCAAAACGTCCAGCATCGCGCGCGCTTCAGTCAGCATTTTCTTGCTGTCGAGAAACATGCCCTTGCTGAGTTCACGGCCCAGAAAGAGATTGCCGACAACGTCGATCTGGTCACAGAGGCTGAGATCCTGAAATACCATTTCGATGTGCCGATTGCGCGCATCGGCGGGTCCGGACAGACGAACTTCCTCGCCTTCGATCGCCATCGTGCCGCCATCGGGAATATAGGTTCCTGAGATGATCTTGGTTAAGGTGGATTTCCCTGCCGCATTGTCGCCGACCAATCCAAGGCATTCGCCAGGAAAAATATCTAGATCGACACCGCGCAAGGCTTGGTGCGAACCAAAGGATTTACGGATACCGCGCAACGAGACGCGGGGATTGGAATCAGTCTCGCCGCTTGTTCCACCTCCGGAGGGAACGCCCCCTCCGGAGTGAACGGCGGTCGCTACCTGCCGGCCGTTCTGGTTCATTTGAAGACAGCCCTGTATGGATCGACATTGGCTTTTGTCACGATGGTAATCGGCACGGAAATGTTCTGATCAACAGCCTGGCCAGCAGCCACCTTCTGCAAGGCATCCACAGCCGCTGCTCCCATTGCCGACGGGTCCTGCTGGATGACAGCTGCAACGAATCCGGCATCAATGCCCGCAATGGCTTCCGCCGTCAAATCCCAACCGAAGACCTTGATCGTATCCTGCTTGCCCTGGCTTTGAACAGCAGCAATGGCTCCCATAAGCGCCGGTTCGCCTGTCGCGTAGATCGCAGTCAGGTCAGGATTGGCAGTGATAAGGTTTTCTGCCGCCGAAAGCGCATTGTCCTGAACATTCTGTCCATCAACGACTCCGGCAATCTCGATACCATCAGTGCCCTTGATCGTCTTTTCAAAACCTTCCTGACGGACATTCTGAATGTAGGAGTTCAACGCTCCAACGACGCCGATCTTTGCTTTGCCGGCCATGTTTGTCTTGACGTAGTCAAGGAAGAACTTGCCCATGTCGGCACCTGCCGTCGCGTTGTCCACGCCGATCTGCGCTTTTTGCGGGCCCGCCGGCAAGATGGCATCGATAGCGACAACGGGAATACCCGCATCCGCTGCCTGCTTGACTGCAGGCATCAGTCCGTTGACGTCGATAGCGACTACAGCAAGGCCAGAAACCTTTTCCTGAATATAGGTTTCGATAGCGCTGTTCTGTGCCGTTGGTTCATTATTGGAGTTGAAAATCACCAGCTTCACACCGGCTGCATCGGCCGCTTTCTGTGCGCCTTCGTTCATCTGGTTGAAGAAAAGCGCCTGCTGGTTGATCTGAACCAGCGCGATCGTCTTTTTCTCCTGAGCCACGGAGGCCGAAACGGCACAGCTTAATATGGTAAACCCTGCCAGCGCGATCATCATTCTTCTTGTTAGATTCAAAGTCATGTTCTCATCCTCTGTTGTTTTTAGCCGTCGCTTTTTTGTTATTTCGCTGGCGGAGCAACGGAGTTCCGCACCACGATTTCGACAGGCAAAAGCTCTTCCGAAGCGGAGGGTTTCCACTCTTGCCAGTTTGTTTCCAGAAGCAGTTCCAATGCCCGGCTGCCAAGCTGCCGGACTGGCTGGCGGATCACCGTCAGCGGAGGCGCGAAGAGATGCAGGGGCCCGACATCATCGAAACCGATCATCGATACGTCGCCCGGAACTGAGACGCCCCTATCTTTGAACACTTCCAGCATGCCAATAGCGATTTCATCCGAGCTGGCAAAAATCGCGGTGGCCTCATGGCGTTCTTCGAGGAAACGCAACGCAGCCTGACGGCCGTAATTGATGGTATATTCACCGGCGTAGCGGTCCACCCGGGCCAGACCTGCATGGTGCTCGCGAAGAGCTCTCATCACGCCATCGAAACGGCGACGCGCACTAATCATGCGCTCATCTCCACCGATAAACAGGACATGCCTGTGCCCATGGCCAGCCAGATGCAGTCCAGCAAGATATCCGCCATGATCATTGTCACAGAAAAGCTTTGGCGCTTTGGAGCCAGGGATATCTTCGTCGACCACAATGACCTTGCTGGAACGATTGATCAGATTGGCAAGCGCGCCGTCGTCAGGATGGTTTGTGACAAAGATCAAGCCATCGACATGATTCCGCTCGATGAGCTGGAGATATTCTATTTCCCGGCCCGGTCGGTTAAGCGTTGCATGCAGCGAAACAGCCAACTTTTTCTCGTCCGCCGCCTGCTCCACCGCTGCCACGAATGTAGAGAAGAATGGATTGGCGATTTCCGGTACTACCAGACCAATCGTATCGGAGCGCCCCATGCTCAACCGCCGCGCATGTGGGTTTGGAACGTATTTGAGCGTGGTGATCGCATCTTCGATGCGTTTCTTGGTGTTGTGGGGCAGATCAAGGCTGCCATTTACGAAGCGCGAGATCGTCGTCACTGACACACCCGCAGCGGCAGCCACATCTTTCAAACTTGGCATCGTTCGCTTAACCAAGAGCAAAACTCCATTGTAAAGCGGTTTAGTAAACCGATTTACAAGAATGATATCACTTTCCGTTGGTTGTCAATTACGTTTTTTTGCAGCTTTTAAATTATTCCGCACACCGCGACGTTCATCGTCGCCAGTACGCTGTCGCTGACTCGCCTCTCAAGCAAATCAGCACCGCCGACTGATGAACTGTCTCCAACCAGGTACACTTTTGTTCTAGCCACCTTTAGCCACGACGCGATGCACGGTGATTGAACTCACCCCGGTCCCTCTAAAAAGTTTGTCTTGACGGCTTTCAACAGTGAGGCGACACTCGCAACCATGGCAGGACAAGAGAAAACGATGGATGAGCCAAACCGCTGGCGTCACATGGCGAGCGCACCGAAAGACGGCAGTCGCATCCTTGTAACAATCCGTCCATCCGAACAGGGACAGGCGGAAGTTGATCTCGCTTACTGGTCTAATGGTGATCAGTTCGGTGCTGAAGGTTGGCGCGCCTCCGATTCCTCACCTGGCCGCATCGTCGAATATGCCGAACCGGAACTGAAGTGCTGGATGCCGATGCCCTCAGCTAATTTGAATCGTACATCCATGCCCCTACCTTGGGAAGGCGACGACGCCAAGCAGCTTGACGGTTCAGGAATTTAAGCACTCGCGTCGATTCGAAAAACCGACATGCGAAGGGCTGCTTTTCCCATCCCGACTGGTCATTGAATGGCTACATCATCTTCGGCAGCGCGATTGCCAACGCATCCACAGCAATGCGTACCTTTAACGATAAATGAGGCGTCTGCAGCCACATCGCATAGCAATCGTAAGGCAGCCCGGGCTGATCGGATAAGAGTTGGACAAGCGTCCCTTCTTGCAGACGGTCCCGCACCAGCCAGCTTGGCAGCCAGGCCAGTCCCATCCCGCTGCTGGCAGCGTCGGCAATAGCATCGAGGTCGTCGAGACGTATTCGATTGATCGGCACCAGCATCTCGCCTCCCGGAAAACTCCATGAGGGTATCCGGCCAGAACGGCGGTACATGACGGCCTGGTGTTGATTGAGATCAATAATCTGTTCAGGTTTGCCATGCTTTTCGAGATAGGACGGCGACCCGCATACGATCATTTCTTGACGTGCGATACGGCGCGCGATGACACCGGCCCTGTCTTCAGGGACACCCGTTCTAACCGCCAGATCGAAACCGTTTTCCGCAAGATCGTAAAAGCCGTCATTATAGGATAAATCCAACTCCAATCCGGGATATTTCCGCGCCAGTTCCAGCAAGACAGGCGTTACGCAACGGCGCCCGAAATGCACCGGCATCGTCACACGCAATTTTCCGCGAGGCTCCAAAAACTGATCAGCCGCCTGTGCATCGGTTGCATCCACTTCGGCAAGAACAATGCGGCAACTCTCATAATAGACATGTCCGAAATCCGTCAGACTTTGGCGGCGTGTCGTCCGGTTGAGGAGACGCAAACCAAGTCGCTCTTCGAGAAAGCGGATGTGCTTTCCAACCATTGGTCCCGACAGGCCGAGTTCTTCCGCGGCTGCCGCAAACGAGCCCAGATCTACGGCTTTGACGAATACAGCCATACTCAGAAGACGATCCATATTCGAAACTCTCAGTTTCTACTGCATTACTTTTAAGCATATTTATCGCCAATCCAACTCCTGTCATACCCCATTTAATTCAAATAATTTGGAGTTTTGACTTATGGCTCGCGTCGTTCGCTTTCATGAATTTGGTGGACCGGAAGTTCTACGTATCGAAAACGTTGATCTACCAGCACTTGGCCGTGGCGAAATACGTCTTCGCGTTAAAGCGCTGGGTCTCAATCGCGCTGAAACCCTGCTACGCATGGGACGCTACATTGAAACCCCATTATTGCCTTCAGGGTTGGGATTGGAAGCTGCGGGTTTTGTCGAAACGGTAGGCGAAGACGTAGATGATTTTGCACCAGGTGACATTGTCAGCGTTATTCCGCCCGTCTCAATGGTTCGTTGGCCTGCTTACGGCGAAGTCGCAACTTTTCCAGCAAGGCTGCTCGTCAAGCATCCGCCATCGCTTGGCTTGGTAGAGGCTGCCGCTCTCTGGATGCAATATCTTACCGCCTATGGTGCTTTGATCGATATCGCCAGCTTGCATAAGAATGATTTTGTGGTCATCACCGCAGCATCCAGCAGCGTTGGACTCGCTGCAATCCAGATTGCAAACATGGTAGGCGCCACGCCAATTGCGGTTACGCGAACATCTAGCAAAGCGCGTGCATTGCTTGACCATGGGGCGGGCTACGTCATTGCCTCGCAAGAGGAGAATCTAGAGAGACGCTTGGAGGAGATTACGCAGACCAAGGGCGTAAGGGTGGTGCTGGACGCTGTTGGCGGCCACATATTTGAACCACTGACCGCTGCAATGTGCGAGGGCGGCATTCTTATCGAATATGGCGGGTTAAGCAACGAACCCACCCCCTTTCCATTGTTCAATGTCCTAAGCAAACGACTAACGTTACGCGGTTATCTTGTTCACGAAGTTATCAATGATCAAGACAGATTGGATACTGCGAAGTCATTCATTCTGGCCGGGTTGGCATCTGGCGGTTTGCAGCCGGTCATCGCAAGAACATTTGCATTCGATGATATTATTGAAGCTCATCACTTTCTCCAGTCAAACCAGCAATTCGGCAAAATCGTCGTGACGCTTTGAGTATGCCTAGAATGTACGGATAATCCGCGTAACATCCTCATTGAACTTCCCGATGATTTCCTGCGCGGCATCCCGCTCCTTGCGCAGCTCTCCCAGACGGTCTTCTTCTTCACCCATTTGCGCCAGATATCTGCTTTGAAGATCGCCATTGGGTACAGCTCGCAAGTTCTCGCGGGTACGATCCTGAGATTCAGCTACCTGATCATACTCTCGTTGAACGCGGTCAAGCGCCTCTTGGGCGTCGACCTGCTTCATTCGGGCTTCCGCCAATTCTTTCAGCTTGGTTTTTACTTCCGGATCTTCCGCGGCATCAGCCCAACTTGTTATCATCTGAGGAGCGGCATCCGACAATGCAAATTCTTCAGCCTGAGTTTGCTCACTGACCGTTTCCACATTGCGCGTTTCGCCTGCCTTCAAGGCAATACGAACGCGGTCATGAGTCAGCGTCGAATCGGCGGTATTTTCGGCCCTGAATGTCCAGCCCGGGCGTTTCTCCTGCTCGATGAGCACAGTGCGATCACCATCAGCTGCACCATTCACTGTAAATATAGTTACTTCCCGTAACAGCGTCTTTGCATGAATGATTCCATCAACGACCTTTATCGAAGTGATCATCCTTTGAGGTTTCGTGTCGGCACCCACTGAAACCTTTTGATCAAGCGCAAAACTGGCAGCCCGCTTTTCGCCAGATGGCATTCCAGCTATCTGAGCATCTCCCACATAGCCGGACTTGCCATTATAGACGGTCAATATGCCCTGCGGAAAACTGGAACCACTATCATTTTCAAGCATGACAGAAGCTGTCGGGTGCTCACCACTGCGACCGACCTGATAGACCGAAACCATTTCAACCTTCACGTCCTTGTCCAGCAAAGGCACGGAAATTGTTTCGCCGTTCCTCAGATCAAATTGACCTGGAAGGGAGAAGTTGGACGTAACCTCCTGCTCCTCAATGGCGGTTTGCTGTGCAGCTGGAGCCATTTCGATTGGCCTTTGTGCCATCTGCATCTCTGGAGCCGGGGCTGCATAGCCGGCTGCCGCATCCTGCTCTTGTGCCAGCTTTTGTCTGCGAGAGGTGCCCAGACTTGCAATTGCAGGATTTTGCGCGGATGTATCGACGACAAGTTCAGCCCGGTCTTTCCAGTAGCGCCTGTGAAGCGCCTGCTTCAGCGTGACGGGTTTTCCCGATGAAAGCACGATAGAAACGTCGTTCCAATCTTCGCCAGAAGCGTTCTCGAATATGGCCCAGGCCTGTAGCCGCGCCGTGCCATTTTCACCCGTCACCATGCGGTAACTGGTTTTCCAGATCGGGGCCGAGACAACATATGAAATGTCTACGGTGCGGGTACCCTGCCCATCCAGCTCGATTTTAATTGTGCGGGAGCCATCCACGGCTCCCTTGCCTGCGACAAGAGTTGCGTCGGCTATTTTAGCGTTCAGAGTCTTGTCCAAAATTTCAACGGATACTGAACTGTCGAGCGGGACCGTCGTGATGTCTCCCTTGACGGTAAGTATGGAGAGAACCGCATTTTGTGCACCGTTTGCGCCGGTTTGATATTCGACACCAAGTATGCTGCCTTCGAGCTCGCGCGCTCCCGATATGCGGATGCCCGTGCCCTTTACGGCATTCAGCAATCGGGGAAGCGAGTTCAGATCATCAACGCTAAATGGCAGTGTACGAAACGTTTCTTCCAGCGGATTAGGACCCGCCAATGATAGATTTTTAACCTTGCCATTGGCATCTCTGATGATGAGACTTTTCAGGATGTCATCTACCTGTTCCAGCGGAACATTGATCGTAATCTCGCTATTATCGCCAACATTGGCGGAGCGAACAATTTCCGACAGGCCGCCCGATGATAGCGTCACGGATTTTACGGGTCCGTTCACGGCGGCCAATGCAGTCGTGCAGATCAACGGAAAAAGCAAAACCGGCAAAAGCTGACGTTTCAATGCCATGGACAGTTCTCCCCAATGTGTCGAAGTGACAATCACGCCCCTATCTGGGAAAGGTGAAGAATTTAAGATTTGGCAGGCTCAGTCTCAATCTTCTGCATTCTCTCGGCTGCTCGCGCAGCAAAAGATTCCGATCCGCTATCTTCTACGGGAAGGAAAATGCTGCAAAGGAAGCTTATTCCAGCGATGAAAATGAACAGACCCGCCAGCGGTGCCCACTGGACACCATAGGTGTGAACGAGCCAGACACCGATAACCGGCGTAAGACCACTGAATATTGCACCGCTAAGTGAAGAGCATAGCGAGATGCCTGTATAACGCAGATGGACCGGAAACGCCCGGGTCAGAAACGGTGCCATAACTGCGTAATGGGCGGCGAGAAACACGGTTGCGACCAGAATAGCAATGTAAATATTGGTTAGATTACCGGTAATGATGAGCATCATCATTGGTACCGCAAAAAGCAATGCCGCTCCGGACATGGCAATCAGGAGAAAGCGCTCGCCAAACCGCGTAGCAATGTATGAACCGGCAGGAAATGCAAAGAGCTCAATAACGCCGACCCAGGAAACAAGCTCCAGCATGTCAGAGCGGTTGATTCCAAGCGATGTTGTTGTGAATGTCATCATCAATGTGGTGATGAAATAGAAGCCTGCGACACCGAGCAGACAAAGTCCCATGCCAAGCACCAGCGACTTCTTTTTCGTGAGAAAAATTTCCTTGGCTGGGATGACGTTTTGTACCGTCTTCTCTTTCAATCGCTCTTCAAGCTCAGGACTCTCATTGATGCCCGCGCGAATGATGAAAGCAAAGATGATCAATATGCCGCTAAGCAGGAAGGGGATTCGCCAGCCCCAACTCAAAAAGTCTTCTTGCGGCAGATCAGACACTGTACGGAAGGCCAGCGTTGCAAGAATAAGCCCAATCGGGCTTCCATATTGCGGTGCTGAGGCGAGAAAAGTCCGCCAGCGAGGTGGAGCATGTTCGGCGGCAATCAGCACAGCACCACCCCACTCGCCCCCGACTGCCACGCCCTGTACGAGGCGCAGCAGCACAAGCATAACTGCCGCCGACATACCGATGGAGTGATAGCTGGGCAAAACACCGATCAGCACTGTTGCGGCGCCCATCAGCAGAAGAGTTATGATCAAAGAATTCTTGCGTCCGACCTTGTCGCCAAAATGGCCGAAAAGAAGCGCGCCGACAGGTCTTGCCACAAATCCAATAGCGAACGTGCCCAGGGACGCAAGCACCCCCATCACAGGATCTTGCGAGGCAAAGAAGACATCCCCGAAAACCAAAGCAGCAGCAGTGCCGTAAATATAAAAATCGTACCACTCAATCATGGTGCCGACAAAGGCACCTATTGCGGCACGAATTGGCTGGCGTTTTGCTGCGATCTGATTCATCTACTTTCCCCGGTGACGATATAGTGACCGCAGTCACTCATATTGTTCTATTAGCTTGATAGGCGGCCATGAAACGTGGCGCAGCTTCCGATACGGCGCTGAGCGAATAACCACCTTCCTGCACGATTGCGGTAGGCAAGCCAGCGGCTCCCCAGATTGCTCCTATTTCGGCATAGGCCGCTGTCGTCACGTTAAGCCTGGAAAGTGGGTCTTCGTGGTGCGCATCCCATCCAGCTGAGATAACAAGCGCCGTAGCACCATGATCGGCCACTGCGGCCGCAAGCCTGCGATTGGCATCAATGAAGGCATCATCACCGCTGCCTTCCGCCAGCGGTAAATTGAGGTTCGCACCAAGTCCGCTACCGGCGCCGGTTTCATCCGCATAACCACTATAGTGGGGATAGTAGTTGGAAGGATCGGTATGGGTTGAACCAACGAAAACATCATCACGGCTGTAGAATATGGCCTGTGTTCCGTCGCCGTGATGTGTATCAAAATCAATGATTGCCACACGCTCGTGCTGCTGACGCAAATGTTGCGCAATGATTGCCGCATTGTTGAAGTAACAAAATCCTGCGGCGCGATCGACATAGGCATGATGGCCCGGAGGGCGGCAAAGAGCAAAGGCTGCCTTCTCGCCACTCAACAAAGCATTGGCAGCAGAGATCGCCGTTTGGGCAGAGGCATAAGCCGAAACATAAGTGCTTTCCATCATGGCGCAGGAAAGCCCGTTAATGTACCAGCCAGCCTGTCCAAGTACACCAACAGGTCTTGGTCTTGGACGGGCAGCATAGTTTTGATCTGCGCCTTGATACGCACTCACATTCGGCAGAACTTCAGGGCCATGATTTGGCAGTTGCATGAACCGGTCATATGCCGTCTGTAAAAACTCGACATAGTGGTCCGCGTGAACGGCAAGTATGGGATTAAGTCCCGCGTCACCGGTCGCTTCTTGCGAAAGTCCAAGATCAGTCAGCGCTTTTATCAGGGTTTGGGCACGTGCCGGATTTTCCAGCGGGTCGGTAATTCGGCCATTTACCATATATTGTTTAGGCTGATGAGCCATTTGCTGGCTGGAAAAGAAAAGTTTCATGATGCTCATTTTCGATGCTATTTGCCGTGAGTCGGCTCAGAGCCTATTCGCTGGGGCGAACAATGCAAGTTTGGACTTGCAATAATGATCAACGCGCTCTCATTAACCTGCGATTGCTTGCTCCAATGTTGATCCATGATTGCTCTCCCGAACCATAACTGCAATGTCTAGGAGCTACGGAAGATTTCCCGTTCAGAATGAGCTGCCCACGGCAAATATAGTTGGATGAATTGACTGACACGGACACAGACTCGAGTTCAGGGGAATCAATTTACTGGAAGCAGAATCTATTGGTCTGCCTTCTCGGGTCGTTCACAACAATTGTTGCGATGACTTTGATACTGCCTTTTTTACCGCTCTACATAGAACAGTTGGGGGAGACAGGTCATGCCGCGATCGTCCAATGGTCTGGCATCGCCTATGGCGCAACCTTCTTCACCGCCGCTCTGGTCGCTCCATTGTGGGGCCGTCTTGCAGATATCTATGGACGCAAGCTGATGCTGATCCGCGCCAGCCTTGGCATGGCCATTGCGATGTCTTTGATGGGCATGGCCACAGAGGTCTGGCATCTCATTGTCCTTCGGCTGCTCACCGGCCTGCTTGGTGGTTACGCATCCGGATCGACTGTCCTTGTAGCCACACAAACGCCCAAAGCGAGAACTGGCTGGGCTCTGGGTACGCTTGCCTCGGGCATCATGGCAGGAAACCTTATCGGGCCTCTGATTGGTGGCGGACTGCCTCCGCTGATTGGCATCCGCGCAACATTCTGGCTGATAGGTGGGGTCATCTTTGTCACATTTCTCGCAACAAGCCTCTTTATCAAGGAAGAAAAGCGGCCGCCCAAAAGCCAGACGCAAAAGCAGAACAGCGGATGGAAGGCAATCCCGGACAAGCGCCCGGTAATTGTCATGCTACTGGCGGGAATGCTTTTGATGCTCGCCACCATGTCCATTGAACCCATCATCACAGTCTATGTGGCACAACTCGTAGACAACCCGGCCCATATAACCATGGTTGCAGGAATTGTGATGTCTGCGGCAGCGCTAGGCAGCGTGTTGTCCGCATCCAGACTGGGCAGACTGGCGGATCATATCGGGCACTGGAATGTTATCGTTGCAGCTCTCGGCATATCTGCCCTGCTGCTGATCCCTCAGGCTTTTGTGACCGAGGGCTGGCAGCTGGTCATTTTGCGCTTTCTGATGGGACTATCTCTTGGAGGGCTCCTTCCCTGCATAACCAGTGTTATCCGCCACAATGTTCCAGATAGAGTTGCGGGCAACATTCTTGGCTATGCGACATCCTCGCAATATGCAGGCCAAGTCATCGGTCCGCTCATGGGAGGATTTGTCGGTGGGCATTTCGGCATGCGAGCGGTTTTTCTTGGCACAAGCATATTACTTGCCGGCAGTGCGCTTTATGGATGGATCATCCGGCCCAAGCCCTAACGAGGCAGCTAACCACCCTGCTTTGCTGCTTCATGCAAGGCCGATCCCTCGAAACGATAGAACAACTTTTCCGGCTTCGGGACGCCGCCTAACCCTTCATAGAAGGCACGCAAGCGCGGGTTGTCGCGATCGGCTGTCCAGTCGATGCGTGCATGGCCCCGCTCAAGCGCCAATTTTGCCAGCCCCTGTATCAGGCTTTTTCCCACGCCGGATCCGCGGTGTTGCTTTGAAACAAAAAGCTCTTTGAGAAACAGGCCAGACCCAAGACCGGGTCCCGGATAGACTGGCGTGATCGCAGCAAAGCCCACAATCTCTCGCTGGGTGGCAACAAGAATTTCTGTACCTGTTGGCATCGAGGCCAAGCCTTCGAGTATTTTCTCGCGCGGCGGACATGGTACATTGTAGTGCGCTTGCATTTCCTCGAATAGAGCAGCCAGGGCAGCGTGGTCCGATGCGCTTGATAGTCTCACTTCCAACAATTCAACGAACTCCAGGTTACAAGAATGGCAACTTCACATTGCCATTCTTGTATAATTTCATAACCGAAATCTATTCGCCCATGTTGACCGTGATTGGCGACAGCTTGTTGGCTTTGAGACCGTATTTGTCGAGAAGAGCGTCATAGGTTCCGTTCGTCTGCAGCTTTTCAAGCGCCACTTTCACGGCATCGCGCAATTGTGGTTCGGATTTTAAAACCGGAATACCAGCCAATGATTGGCTGAACGCATCGCCAATTGTAACATATGTGTCAGGTTCGAGCTTTTGATTATAAGGTAGAGTTTCATTTCCCTGAGCGGCTGCCTGCAAACGCTGGCTTTTGATTTGAGTTCGGGCATCAGCAGACCCTTCCGTACCCGTCACGTTGATTGCAGGCTTGCCCTTTGCAACGCAATTTTTCTCGCTCCAGGCGGTAATTTGCGCTGGCCAGTCCGTTGAGCGGCTGGCACCGACGGACTTTCCGCAGAGATCATCTACTGTCTTGATTTCTGCTGCCATAGCCTTGGACGTATAGAACTGAGCACCCGACTTCATGTAATCAACAAAGTCGGCAGTTTCCTGGCGGGCCTTCTTGTCGCTCATTCCGGCCATTGCCAGATCAACGCGGCCTGTCTGCAAGGAGGGTAGCATTTGGGCGAAAGCGATTTCCTGCCACTCGACCTTTACGCCAAGCTCTTTGCCTATTGCTTCACCCAGATCAATATCGAAGCCCTGAAGCTCATTTGTAGCCGGGTCCTTATAGGTGATCGGCGGATAGTTTGGCATTGTCGCGATGACGATCTTGCCAGCGTCCTTGATACGCGCTGGAAGTTCCTGTGCTGCAGCCGGAAGGCTGACAACGATGGCAGCGCCCAATAGGGCAATCGTTTTATAATTGTTCATATTCTGTGTTCCTCTTTTATGTTTATGATATTTCAAGCCAATACGGCTGCGATAAAATCCTGTGTACGCTTTTCTTTCGGGTTACTGAGAATCTCTTGTGGTGTTCCGCTTTCAATGATCTTACCTCGATCCATGAAAACAACGCGGTTGGCGACTTCGCGCGCAAAGCCGAGTTCATGGGTGACCACAACCATGGTCATTCCGCTGGTCGCCAGATCACGCATAACATTGAGAACGTCGCTGACGAGTTCTGGATCAAGCGCTGATGTGGGTTCGTCAAACAGCATGAGCTTTGGCTTCATCGCCAATGCCCGGGCAATGGCGATGCGCTGCTGCTGGCCGCCCGAAAGCTCGCTGGGATAGGCGTTTTTCTTGTCCGTTAGCCCCACTTTTTCGAGCAAAGCCATCGCTTCCGGAATGACCGCGCTTTTGGTGCGCCGTTGCACAATGACAGGGCCTTCAATTATATTCTCAAGAACTGTCATGTGTGCGAACAGATTGAAGCGTTGAAACACCATGCCACTTGAAAGCCGCTGCCGCGCAATTTCCGTGTCATTAAGTTGATAAAGCTTATCGCCTTCTTGCCTGAAGCCGATGAGTTCATCGTCAATCCATATTGCACCGGAATCAATTCGCTCAAGCTGATTTATACAGCGCAGCAATGTGCTTTTTCCTGATCCCGACGGACCAATAATGCACAATACTTCACCATGTTCGATTTCCAGCGAAACCTTATCCAATGCCTGAAAATCACCGAAAAATTTGTTGAGATCGACTGCAACCACCATCGAAGACATCGTTACACTCCCTCCGCTTCCGTGGGTGTCACGCGCTTGACGTCACGGCGGCCCTGGCTTTTCGCATAATGCTTCTCAAGCAGATGCTGTCCGATAGAAAGTATGGTCACCACAACCAGGTACCAAATGGCGGAAACGATCAGCAATTCCATCACCCGGTTATTTGCATAGTAGACAGACTGCGCATTGCGCAAGATTTCGGCATAACCGATCACGCTGGCGACTGATGTGAGCTTGACCATGCTGATGACTTCATTGCCGACTGGCGGAATGATAACCCGCATCGCCTGGGGAAGGATGATCCGGCGCAGCATGGTAAGGCGGGTCATGCCAATAACTTTCGCCGCCTCGATTTGACCGTTGTCGACAGAGAGAATCCCGCCGCGTACGACTTCTGCAGTATAAGCCCCTTGATTGATGCCCAGTCCGAGCAGGGTCGCCATGAATGGGGTCATGAAATCGACGGTGCGCATTTCAAACAGACCGGGAATCCCCAATGTCGGAAAAATCAGTGCGAGGTTGAACCAGAGGAGCAATTGCAGAAGTAGCGGTGTCCCCCGGAAAAACCATATGTAGAATACGGCGACATATTTGAGCACCGGGTTCGGTGACATAATCATGATGGCAAAAACGACGCCGAGAAAAAGCCCCAGCGCCATAGCACAAATCGTCATCAAAATTGTGTTCCAGAGCCCCGACAGAATGGCGGGAGCTGTGAAAAACTGGGCGACTACCGGCCATGCGATCTGCCCCTGAGCGAATGCTTTGACAATTAAAGCCAGTGCCAGAATGATAAGGCTGGCAGCCAACCAACGTCCGTAGTGTCGCCGGGGCTGATGATGAAGATGAGCAATCGAATATTTTGCCGGAGGAATGGAGATGGTGCTATCGACGTTTGCCATATCTCTTACCTTTCAAATCGGGGACCGGAATAAAGTTTCAGCCACTCCTGTTGCTTGTTCAACAGATCACGCAGCCGCCCGATTTGTTCTTTAACCCTGTCTGGTGCCGTTCCGCCATAAGCTTTGCGGGCTTCAATCGCCGCTTTCGCGCTTAATGCTGACTTGATGGAAGGATGCAGCCGCGCATCAACAGTGGCTAGATCGTCCTCACTCAAATCCTCCAGACCGATCGACCGGTCCTCGCAATACCGCACCAAGGCCCCTGTAATTTCGTGTGCTTCCGAGAATGGCACACCATTTTTTGCCAACCAGTCAGCAACTTCGGTGGCCAGTGTAAAGCCTTCGACCGAGTGCTGCTGCATCCGGTCGACATTCACTCGCATTGTGCGGATAAGCCCGGTCATGGCCGGAACGACCAGTTCCAGCGCATCGATCGTATCAAACGCTGCATGTTTGTCTTCGGCCAGGTCACGATTATAGGCGAAGGGCAAACCCTTCAATGCGACCAGCATCGTCGTCAAACTACCGATCAAACGCGATGCACGACCGCGTGTCAGCTCCGCAATATCGCAGTTTTTCTTTTGCGGCATGATCGATGAACCCGTTGCATAGGCATCATCCATTTCGATCCAGCGGAATTGCCGCGACGACCACAGGAACAATTCCTCGGCGAGACGCGACAAATGGACACCGAACATTGCCATGACAAAAAGGAATTCGGCGACGTGGTCACGGCTGCCGACCGCATCGATGGAATTCTCGCTTGGAGCGTCATACCCAAGTTCCTGCGCGGAGATTTCCGGATGCATTGCAATGGCGGAGCCTGCCAGTGCCGCTGCACCCAGGGGCGAGCGCGCTGCACGGCGATCCCAGTCCTGTAACCGCTCAAAGTCACGGGCAAAGGTTTGAGCATGCGCAAGCAATTGATGCGCAAAGCTGACAGGTTGCGCCGGTTGCAGATGTGTGAAGCCAGTCGTCACTGTCTCGACATGCTGATTTGCCTGCCCAATCAATGCTGATTGGAGATTCAATATATCCAAACCGATCCTGTGGGCCACATCACGCAGATATAATTTCAGATCATTGGCAGCCTGATCATTGCGTGACCGTCCTGCGCGCAGCTTCCCCCCCAATATGCCAACGCGTTCTCCCAATACTCGTTCGAGAAATGTATGTATGTCCTCATCGGCTGGAGAAGGAATGACAGCGCCTGATCGATGCTCTTCTCCAATTGTCTGCAAGGCTGAACATACTTGTTCGGCTTCCGAAGCGGTCAGGATGTTGGCACGAACAAGCTCGCGGGCATGAGCAGCCGAGGATGCAAGATCGTAGGGGACGAGCCGGAAATAGCTGCTTTCTGATCTTGATAGTGCTGTAAGCTCTGCAGATGGGCTCGCTCTGAAGCGGGCGCCCCACAGACGCGCGGATTGCTCAGCCATAATATCGTTCCCTTATTCTTGTTATTTTGAAGCTTATGGTTGTGCTTTAAGCGCGACAAACGAAATTATTTCGCGTAACCATTCCAAAATGGAATACCCTGCCACCAATAACTGACAGGCAGTCGAAATGGTTACCGGCCGCAACTATCCATCTACGCGCGCATTGCAAGTGATCGTCACGATTGCAGAGCAGGGAAGCACTACGGCCTGTGCAAGAGCTCTGAACATGACCCAGAGTGCTGTCAGCAAGCAACTTCAGACGCTCGAACAAATGGCAGGAACTGCGCTTTTCACGCGAACTCCCTATGGGCTATCCGCTACGGAAGCAGGCCGGATTTATGTCGCTGAGGCACGCGTGGCCTTGGGCGCTCTGGAAAACGCCACCTTGCGTATTGCTGCTTTGGGTTCATCACCAAATGCGATCAAGCTGCATATTCTGCCGATTATGGGAGACCGCTGGGTAATTCCCCGCTTCGCCGGGTTTGCCGATGAGCACCCCGAAATAGACGTTGAACTATCAACCTTTGCCACAACTGACTTGATCAACCAGGCAGACGCAGCATTTCGCTTTGGAGAGGGCGATTGGCCCGGACAGAACAGCTATTATTTGTTTGGGCGTCAGGTCGCGCTCGTGGGAGCGCCACACTTTCTTGCCAAAAATGGCGGCATTCAAAAAGCCGCAGATATTCGCTCATTTCCCCTTCTCGACCACAAACATACGCCCCTTCGCTGGAGCGAATTCGCTTCTGCTCACAAGATCACAAATTTCACTCCGGAACGCATTACCCACTTTGGCTATTATGCTCTCGTCATTCGTGCTGCAATAGCAGGGCAAGGTCTTGCCTTGGTGCCACGCGGCCTGATTGCCGACGAGCTTGAATCGGGCAAGCTTTCCAACCCACAAGGCTTTGGTTTTAAAAGCAATTATGGCTATTGGCTGACCTGTCCTGATGACCGCCCTCAACGTCCTGCCATGCAGCTTTTCCTGAAGTGGCTCCTGGAGGAAGTCGGCTCGATGCCCCCGGAAATGCGATAACAAAAAAATCATCGAATTGTCATGGAACCCAATGAACTCCAGACACATTGAAGTGTCAGTCTGGCGGATGATCATCCCGTCTGACGATTCTACATATGGAGGAAGTGATGAACGACAAGCGTTTTCCCATCCCTGTTATGATTACTCTTGGAGAAACCGGACAACGGGCGGTATCCAGCGTTTGGGAAGCGATCGAATGCCTTCGCAGTCTTTGGCCCGTAAAAAACGGGCCGGGTTATCGTCGCGCCTTGCAGGCATGTATGGACGCTCTCGATGGCTGGAAACCTGCTCATAAGGCCCGGCACGCCTTTATCCGCGCCGCTCGCGAAGCGGGCGTTTTTCTCGATACAAGGCTGCATCAATAGTGGCTGGGCGGCACCTCCACCGCCTTAAAGTCTTTCTGATATAAATCAGTCAGCTTATGTGCGCCCGTGACCGCGGGCGTTTTGCGTTGAGTTCGTCGGAAAATATGGTGGGAGGCAAAGGCACCATATTGCGGATGATATCGGCACCCTTTTCACCAATCATGATCGTTGGCGCATTGGTATTTGCCGACGGAACACGCGGCATGATTGAACTGTCACAGACGCGCAGTCCTTCCATTCCATATACTTTCAACTCCAGATCAACGACAGCCATGCTGTCTGTTCCCATCTTGCACGTGCCGACCGGATGATGATCCGTCTTGGCGTTGGCGCAGCCATATTCGAAAAGCTCTGCGTCGGAGTTGTATTTCGGCCCCGGCAAACGCTCGGCGAGAACATAAGGCTTGAGTGCCGCTTGCTGCATGATTTCACGCGCGAGCTTCAGCCCTTCAATCGACATCTGGCGGTCATGAGGATCGCTCCAATAATTCGGATCGATTAGTGGTGCAGCAGTCGGGTCGCCGGAACGCAAGCGCACTGTTCCACGCGAACGCGGATGTAAATAGGCTGAGTTAAGGGTAACGCCTGCATTCTTCAAACGCTCTACTCCAGCCTCAATACCTGAGCCGAGTCCCAGGTGAAACTGAATATCTGGCGAACGCGCATCCGCGTCTGCATACCAGAAACCACCTGTTTCGAAGAGGCTTGAGGCAACCGGGCCAGAGCGGAACATCACATATTGAAGTCCTGCCCACAATGTACGGTGGAGCTTGGCGACGCCGTCATAGGTATGATCGCCAGTACACTCGCTGATAACAAAAAGATCAAGGTGGTCTTGCAGGTTTTCGCCAACCCCCGGCAGATCGTGCACCACTGAGACGCCAGCACTTGTTAGGTGATTAGCAGGGCCGATACCTGATTGCAGCAAAAGCTTGGGCGATCCTATTGCACCGGAACTCACCACAACCTCGCGATCTGCACGGATCACCTCGCGCCTGTTTCCTGTTATGACCTCCACACCAACAGCCCGCATACCCTCAATGACAATCTTCGCCACTTGTGCGCCCATACGTACCGTCAAATTCTTCCGGTTCTTTATGGGGGCGAGATAGGCCATCGAAGCGGAAGAACGCCGCCGATTGCGCTGGGTCAATTGGTAAAAACCAACGCCCGCCTGTTGTTTTCCGTTGAAGTCATGATTGTAGGGAATACCGAGTTCCTGCCCCGCCCGAATATAGGCATCGCAGATTGGCAATGTGGCAGCGGGCATCGAAACACCGAGCGGGCCGCCATAGGAGTGGTAATCATCGGCAAAGCGCTGATTGTCTTCAGCTCTCTTGAAATAAGGTAGAATGTCCCGATAGCTCCAGCCCGTGCAACCATCCTCCTTCGCCCACAAGTCGTAATCTGTTGCATTGCCGCGTGCATAAAGCTGCGCATTAATACTGGAACCGCCGCCGATGACCTTGGCTTGTGTATAGCGCAGAACGCGATTTTTCATGTGCTTTTGGGGCACGGTTTCCCAGCCCCAGCTGGCGACACCCTTTGTCATTTTGGCAAAGCCTGCCGGCATATGAAAAAGTGGGTTCCAATCACCCCCACCCGCCTCAAGCAGGAGAACCGAAACATCTTCCTCCTCACTCAACTTATTGGCTAAGACACAGCCTGCAGGGCCGGCGCCGGTAATGATGTAGTCAAAGCTTTTCATGTCAGAGCCTGCTTATTGAAAGGGCACCATCGGCATTGATAACGGAGCCCGTTGCAAAATCGAAATCTCCGCTGGCAAGCGCCACTGCAATACGGCCAAGATCATCCGGCTCACCCCAGCGCTTCATAGGCACGAGACCCTCGGAGATCAGCTTGTCGTATTTTTCGGCGACGGCAGCAGTCATGTCGGAGCGGATGATACCGGGGCGAACATCAAAAACACTGATGCCATGCTGCGCCAGTCTGAGTGCAAGCCCTTGCGTAAAGGAGGCGAGTGCCGCCTTTGTCATGCAATAATCGAGCCGTTCAGGCGATGACATTGCCGCCGACACAGAAGTTACGTTGATGATCGAGCGTGGATTTTCGACAGCTTTATCTTGAAGCATTGCGCGAACAACAGCCTGTGTGAAGAATACTGTCCCACGCAGGTTAACGTCAAAAATCGCATCGTAATTTGCCGGGTCAAGATTAAGGAAATCACCCCGGACCTTCGAACCAATCCCTGCATTGTTGACCAAGCAATTGATCGGACCCAATGCACCGATAACGGTTTCCACCGCTTCACCATGTGCAGAGAGATCGGCAATATCACTTTGGACAAAGAGCACTTTTGCACCGAGATTCTGCAATGTTTCGACTGCCGATTCACTGGCATTGTCGACTGCAATATCGGTAATCGCCAGATCGAACCCCTTGGAAGCCAGCGCCTTGGCAATTCCAAGGCCGATACCCCGGCGAGCCCCTGTGACAAGTGCAACCGGTCGCCGCATCAGTTCAGCTCCTTTGCAATAATGTAATCTGCCACGCGCAATGCTTGTGCGGCAATCGTCAGCGCAGGATTGACCGCAGCAGAGGTTGGCAAGAACGCGGCATCAACCACAAAGAGGTTCGGATGCTGATAAGCCCGGCAATATATATCTAGAGGTGCAGTCGAAGGATCATTGCCCATGCGCACCGTCCCACACTGATGCGAGGGAGTTTTTCGATCAAAGGCTTTGGAGACAACCAATGGAAAACCAGCCGCACGAAGCACGGTCTTGATCTCGGCAACCAGTTTGAGATGTGCTGGCCAGTTGCTCCTTATCCACTGCAGAATGATTTTGTCACCATCAATTCGGACGCGGCTTTCCGGCTTTGGCACGTCCTCGCTCATGGCTAGAAAATCGACCGTGTGAGCACAAAAACGATTCAGCAACCACTCCGGAACAAGTTTCAAATCTGATTTCAGAACGGGGGCACTTATGCGGCCAAGGAGTTGGACATTGCCTAGTGGCGCGCCACCCTTTCCGTCCGAAAGATAGAAATCGTTAAAGCCCAGCGTCTTTTGATAGACGGAATCATTTCTGAATCTTGGATCAAAACCAATCACGGCAGACAGATTATGATTCATGAAATTCCGTCCGACCTGATCGGATCGATTAGCCAACCCTGTTGGATTGGCACCATTGGCAGAACGCAAAAGAAGAACCGCAGATTGCACCGCACCTGCGGACAGAATCACAAGCTTCGGCTTGATCGAAAAGCGTTGACCGCTGCGTTCATAGTGGACAGCAGTAATCATTTTACCATCAGCGGCTGTTTCAAGCCGGATGACGCGGGAGTTCGTCTGAAGCTGAACGTTTGCATGCTTCAACGCAGCGGCCAAAGCAGTGGTTTCAGCGTCCATTTTTCCATTGAAGCTATTAGGATGGGCATCCCAAGGGGTCTTCCCGTGTGAAAGCCATGTGTCGATATCGACACCGAGCGGCAACGAGAACGGATGAACGCCAACGCCTTTGAGCCGCTGGCGAAGCAAGCCGATAGGCGCTTCATCCGGCACTGGACTGAAATCATATGGTCTCGAATGTTCCGGCTCAGTCGGGTCTTCACCAAGTGCGCCCCGCACCTGAAATAACGCCTCGGCTTTGCCGTACCAAGGCTCAAGCTCCTCATAGGAGAGCGGCCAGGCCGGAGAAACGCCCTCCATATGCTGCATTTCCTTGAAATCCTCAGCACGATACCGTGTAAGCACCGCACCATAAAATTTCGAGTTGCCACCTACATTGTAGTAGTTGCCGGGATTGAAGGCTTTCCCCTGCTCGTCATACCAAGTCTCATTCGGCCGAAAGACGCCTTGTTGAAAAATGGCTCGCGGGTCACGGTTTTCGGGGCGTTCGGGAAGATGATCGCCCGCTTCCAGAATAAGTATGTCAGCACCTGACGCGGCAAGTCCCGCCGCCAAGGTGGCGCCGCCCACGCCAGAGCCTATGATAACGATATCAGCAGTTGTCCGCGGTTGCATATCCATTGACATGAGCCCTGACCCATCAGCGCCTCAATCAGGCACCAATACGGAGTTGTGATGTTGGGTCAAAGAAAACGGCTTTATCCAAATTAAACGATAGCTGTGTCTTTTGCCCCGGCAGAATACGCGCATCGGCGCGTAGACGCGCCACCACTTCCTTACCGCCGAGCTTGGTCACAGCAAAAGTATCGGATCCTGCAGGTTCCACCACTTCGATCAGGCATTCGCCTTCGACCAAAGATGCTGCGTTCCTGTCTGCACCGTCCGGGTCGGTGAGTGCTTCAGGGCGGATGCCGAATACAACCTCCTTGCCATCATAAGTTGCGAGCGCCGCATTGGTCTTTTTGATTGGGAGCCTTAATGGTGCTGCATCCGGACGCTCCAGAGATACGTGAAGGTCTGATGCTCCTCCATCAATCTTCGCATGAAGCAGATTCATCGCGGGCGAACCCATGAAATCCGCTACAAAAAGATTGGTCGGATTATTGTAGATTTCCGCTGGCGTTCCGAACTGCTGCAAAATTCCGTCCTTCAGAACGGCGATTTTGGTAGCGAGCGTCATGGCCTCGATCTGGTCGTGGGTGACATAAACAATCGTGGTTTTCATACGCTGATGCAGGCGTTTGATTTCCGTGCGCATATCAACACGCAGCTTGGCATCCAGGTTCGATAGCGGCTCGTCGAAGAGAAACACTTGGGGGTTACGCACAAGCGCCCGCCCCATGGCAACGCGCTGACGTTGACCACCGGAAAGCTGGCTTGGCTTGCGATCCAGCAAATGGCCAATCTGCAACATGTCGGCAACCTGTTTGATTGCCTTTTCGCGCTCGGGCTTCGGAACACCGCGAATTTCCATACCGAAGGCAATATTACCACCAACTGTCATGTTGGGATAAAGCGCATAAGACTGAAAAACCATGGCAATATCGCGCTTGGAGGGATGCAGCCCGCTGATCGACTTTCCCTTAATGGATATGTCGCCCGACGTGATCGGTTCAAGGCCAGCGATGGTATTGAGAAGCGTGGACTTGCCGCAACCGGATGGACCGACGAGAACGAGAAAGCCACCCTCATCAATCTCGATGTTGATATCCTTCAGGATCGGCACATTGCCGTATGATTTATGCAGGTCTTTGATTTGGAGAAATGACATTGAATTATCCCTTCACGGCGCCGGACATGAGGCCGCGGACGAAATAGCGTCCGGAGACGATGTAGACGATGAGAGTTGGCAGCGCAGCGAGAATGGCGCCAGCGAAATGCACGTTATATTCCTTCACACCCGTGGATGAGTTGACAAGATTGTTCAGGGCAACCGTCATGGGCGTGCTGCTGAATCCGGAAAACGACGCACCAAAAAGAAAGTCATTCCAGATATTGGTGAATTGCCAGATCACCGACACAACAATGATCGGGCCAGAGGAAGGCAGCAGAATGCGCCGGAATATCTGGAAAAAGCTCGCGCCATCTATCTGTGCAGCACGCACAAGTTCTGTTGGAAATGCTTCATAATAATTGCGGAAATACAGCGTCGTGAATCCCAGCCCATAAATGACGTGAACAAGAATCAATCCCTGAATAGTGCCCGCCATGTTTAATATGCCGAGGACACGCGCCATCGGAATGAGCACGATTTGAAATGGTATGAAGCAACCGAGGAGCAGCATGCCGAACATTACATTCGAGCCGCGAAACTTCCACTTTGTCAGAACGTAGCCATTCAATGCGCCGAGGATTGTCGAAATCGCAACGGCGGGAACAACCATGATAATCGAATTGATAAAGTAAGGCCGAAGGCCCGTTGGCTGCACGCCGATCTGGGCGGTTGACCAGGCGGACAGCCAAGGCTCGATTGTCCATTCGCGCGGCGGAGACAACATCCCACCCTGCCGGATTTCATCAAGCGTCTTGAGCGAATTCACCACCATTACATATAGCGGCAGGAGATAGTAAAACGCGAACAACAACAATGCCGCATAAATGAGAATACGCGTAAGCTTGCCGCTAGAGATCGCATTATCAGGGCTGGGAGCACTCATTTGTTGCCTCCCCGGATTTCCGAGTAAAGATAGGGAACAATGATCGAAAAGATCATGATCAGCATGATGATTGCCGACGACGCCCCTATGCCCATCGAGTTACGAGTGAATGTATAGGAATACATGAAGGTTGCAGGCAATTCGGTGGCCTGCCCCGGTCCGCCGCCTGTCAATGCTATGACCAGATCGTAAGCCTTGATAGCAAGATGGGCGAGCACGACGAAAGCGGAAAGAAACACGGGGCGCATCAGCGGAATGATGATACGGCGGTAAATCATGCTGGTCGATGCGCCATCGATCTGTGCCGCCTTGATGATTTCATTATCAACACCGCGTAGCCCTGCGAGGAACATGGCCATGACAAAGCCTGACGATTGCCACACAGCTGCAATGACAACCGTATAGATCGCCATCTTTGAATCCTTGATCCAGTTGAAGGAAAAACTCGCCCAGCCCCATTGATGCATGGTGTTTTCAAGCCCAATGCCCGGATCGAGGAACCATTTCCATGCAACGCCGGTCACAATGAAGGATAGCGCCATGGGATAGAGATAAATCGGGCGCAGGAAACCTTCAATGCGGATTTTCTGATCCAGCAGAATAGCCAAACCAAGCCCGATAACCGTGCAAATAATAATGTACAAGGAGGCGAAAATGCCGAGATTGGTGATGGCGCGCCACCAATGCGGCAGGGCCCACAATTTGCGGTAATTTTCCAAACCGACGAATCCATAAGTGGGCAGCATTTTGCTGTCCGTAAAGGACAAGACGCCCGTATAGGCAATGAACCCATAGACGAAAATCAATATGATCAGGAAGCTCGGTCCTAATACCAGCTTCGGTATAAGGTCCTGTATGCGGCTGCGGGTATCCATAGCCTCACCCCTTCAATTAAGTATTATTATCGCTGCCGCGCAATTGCGGAAAACTGTTCGGGGCGAAATCGCCCCGAACAGAGATGTATGCTCATTTGGCAGCGTCAACGGCGGAAACGAGTTCCTTGACAGCATCTTCAGACGACAGATCGCCGTTGAACTGGCGTGTTACCACGTCATAAATCGCATTCTTCACGGCAGCGGGGTTGGCATGGCCGTGAGCCATCGAACCATAGAGCGTGCCCGCCTTGTTGGCTTCGGCAAGATCCTTGATCGCCTTCTTGCCGCAAGCATCAAAGTCTGTATCCGGAACATCGGTACGGGCAGGAGCAGAACCCTTGACCACGTTGAACGCTGACTGGAAGACAGGGTTTTCGATTGCCGAAGCCATAACGAGCTGGGGCTTGGCCTTTTCTTCACTGACCTTAAACATTGCAAACTGGTCAGAGTTGAATGTCACAGACCCTTGGGTGCCGGGGAAGCGCATGCAAACAAAATCCTTGCCTGGCTCCTTCTTGGCTTTGACAAATTCACCCTTTGCCCAGTCACCCATGAACTGAAGGCCGGCCTTGTTCTCGATGATCATGGCGGACGCAAGATTCCAGTCGCGACCGGAGAAATTATCGTCCACGTAGCTGCGCAGCTTGGTCATGCGGTCGAAAGCTTCCTTCATTTTCTCGCCGCCGAGAGCAGCCGGATCAAGATCGATGAATGCGGCCTTGTAGAAGTCATTGCCGAGCGACAGAACGACAGCATCGAAAATCGTCGCGTCCTGCCAAGGCTGACCACCATGAGCGACTGGTGTAATGCCCTGCTCCTTGAATTTGTCGAGAAGAGCAATCAACTCGTCCCAGTTTGCAGGTTCCTTGCCACCGGCCTTGTCCAGCGCTGCCTTGTTGATCCAGATCCAGTTGGTCGAATGCACATTTACCGGGGCTGCAATCCAATGGCCGTCATATTTCGAGAACTTCTGCAGAGCTGTCGGGATTACATCGTCCCATTTTTCTTTCGCTGCAACTTCATCGAGATTGCCCAGCGCGCCTTGCTTTGCCCAATCGAGAATGTCAAAACCCAGCATCTGCACCGCTGTGGGAGCATTTCCCGCTGTGACGCGAGCACGAAGAACTGTCATGGCTTCTGTACCGCCACCGCCAGAGACAGGCATATCAGACCAGCTGATACCCTTGCCTTCCAAATCCTTCTTCAGCACTTCCAGTGCTGTCGCTTCACCACCGGATGTCCACCAGTGCAGAACCTCAACGTTTTCAGCAGCGCGAGCTGCTGTTGCAACACCCATCAGCATGGCTGCCGCGGCAACAGTATTCATCAACTTTTTCATTTAGTCCTCCCGTGAGAAAAAAGAGATAAAAATCCAACAAACCGACTGAAGTTCCCCCAAGTCCGTAACATTCATACAGCATGCAGAATGGCTCTTACAATCGATTTAATTTGTCGACCATACTACTTTCCTACTACCTATATGCATGTTCAATGTCTTGGTTTCCGTGTAGTCCTCGACGGCATGCCGCCCGAGTTCCCGGCCAAGGCCGGATTGCTTGTATCCCCCAAATGGCAGCTCCGATGCGCCATCCATGAAGGTGTTCATCCATACCGTACCCGCCCGCACCCGGCGTCCCACGCTCAGGCAGGTGTCGAAGTCTCGACTCCAGACGCCTGCGGACAGCCCATAGTCAATGGAATTGGCTATACGAACCGCGTCGTCCAAAGTATCGAATGTCAGAACTGATAAAACGGGCCCGAAAACCTCCTCGCGCGCAACTGCCATTTCGGGCTTCACCGCAGAGAGAATTGTCGGCGACATGAATTGCCCCATACCCAGGTTTAGCGGCTCGCCGCCGTGGCTGATATCTGCTCCTGACGAGGCGGCATTGCGAACATAATCATTGATTTTCGTCAGGTGTTCAGGCGTGATAATGGCCCCAACCTTGGTGTTAGGATCAAGCGGATCGCCGACTTTCACGCGAGCGGACAAAGCCGCGACGCGGGCCACAACGTCGTCCGCGATGTCCCGATGGACAATCAGCCGCGACCCGGCATTGCAACACTCACCTGCGTTGAAATAAGCCCCAAAGACAGCCGCATCGATAAAGTCGTCCAGATTTGCATCGGGGAATACGATCTGGGGATTCTTGCCGCCCAGCTCCAGCGATACTTTTTTCAAAGTCTGTGCAGCATTCGCCATCGTTAGCCTGCCAACCCCGGTCGAGCCGGTGAAGGAAACCATGTCGACATAGGGGTGCGTCGTCATCGGCGCGCCAACTTCAGGACCTGTTCCGACAATTATATTGACGACACCCGAAGGAACGCCTGCTTCCATCAATATTTCGCCAAGCAGCAAAGTTGAACCCGATGTGAGTTCCGATGGCTTTACCACTGCGGTGCAGCCCGCAGCGAGCGCAAATGGCAGTTTTTGACTAACGATCAGGAATGGAAAGTTCCAAGGCGTAATGATGGAGACAACGCCAATAGCCTCGCGCAGGACAACGCCCAATGTTCCGTCACCAAGTGTGTTGTAGCTTTCGCCATGAAGATCACGACCAAGTGCAGCAGCATAACGCCAGATATCCACTGCACCGCCAAGCTCGGCATTTGCCTGACTTATCGGTTTTCCTGACTCAATGCAGTCAAGATAAGCAAGCTCGTCGGCACGGGCAGCGATGAGATCGGCTGCTTTAAGCAATATATTAGAGCGTTCTGCGCCCGTCATATACGGCCATGGGCCAGTATCAAACGCAGAGCGCGCGGCAGCGATTGCGCGCTCTGCGTCAACTTTCGTACCCGCCTGATACCGTGAGACCACAACGCCATGTCCCGGACTTTTGCGCTCAATAACATCGCCCGCAGCGCCATTGGTCCATCTGCCATCAATCAGCATCTGGAATTCACGCACCTTGAAATTTTCAAGTGCTTGTGGACGTACCAGAACTGTCATTACCATTCTCCTTTGAACGCGGGCTCACGCTTTTCGGTAAATGCCGAAACACCTTCCTTCAGGTCCGCTGTCTTTGCTACGAGGATCGAGCCTAGGGCTTCGACCGCTGTTCCATTGTCTTCGCCATTGGCAGAAGCGATCATGAGTTTTGCCACTTCGATGGCGGATGGTCCGCGTTTGGCAATGCGTTCTGCATAAGCCCTGGCGGTATCGAGCGCAGTGCCTGTTTCAACCACATGATCGACAAGCCCTAGGGCGTGTCCTTCGTCAGCACTGAAAACCTCGCCACCCAAAGCCATCCGCCGCACAGCCTGCGCGCCAAACCGCAATGTGAGGCGCTGCGTGCCCGACCAGCCGGGGATCATTCCCAAGCCAGTTTCCGGTAGACCAAGCTTGATATGCGTTTCTGCAATACGGATATCCGCAACCGCAGCAAGCTCGAGCCCGCCACCCAGTGCATGCCCGTTAAGCGCTGCAATCAGCGGCATCCGCAAAGTCGCAAGGCGCTCGAAAACGCGATGACCAAAACGGACCCAGGCATGTCCGAATTCATTTGGCGTCATTGCTGCCCAAGCCTTGATATCACCGCCAGCGGAAAACGCTTTTCCCTCTCCTGTCAGGACTGCGACACGTACCCGGCCATCAGCTTCAACTGTGTCACAAGCCGCGCTCAACTCCTTCAACATGTCGATGTCCAGAGCGTTCAGTTTTTCGGGCCGCGCAATGGTTATGATTGCGACATGACCGTCAATTGAAACGTGGATACGAGCCTCAGTCATGGAGTGTCCTCGGCTTTTTCTGTGGCAGTTTCAGACCAAATGGCTCCGAGGCAAACAGATGGGCGTCCATTAGTTTCAGATCGCGCGCAACAACCAGCGGGAAATCGGATTGATCGAGAATATGCGCTTGCAGATCGATCCCCGGCGCGATTTCCGTCAAAACCAGGCCTTCTGGCCGTAGAACCATAACGCAGCGTTCTGTCACGTAAGTGATGTCCTGACCCTGTTCTATCGCCCGGCGGCCGGAGAAGGTGACATGTTCGACTTCGTTGACAAGCTTTTTAAGCTTGCCTTCCTTCTCGATAACAAGTTTGCCGTTTTCGATATGGACTTTCGCACCGGCATTAAACATGCCCGAGAAGACAATCTTCTTTGCCCTTGCCGTGATATCGACAAAGCCTCCGG
Source organism: Hyphomicrobiales bacterium (assembly GCA_900471815.1). GTDB lineage: Bacteria > Pseudomonadota > Alphaproteobacteria > Rhizobiales > Rhizobiaceae > Phyllobacterium > Phyllobacterium ifriqiyense. The sequence goes on along the minus strand of UICE01000007.1, from coordinate 476,767 downwards.
CACCCGCCGTAACGTGAGGACGGAAACTGAGCTTTGAAACATTGACCGACCCGGACTTGTCGATTTCCAGAAAAGAAAGAAGCGATGCATCGAAGCCCGCGCCTTGGAAATAGGTAAATTGGTGCGGTGAAGGAACAAAAGCTTCGGCATTGGATGCACAACCGAATGCGAAGTCCAGCAGCGGGATGCCACCGACCGGCCCTTGCTCGATCACCCAAGTGACAGTGCCATGCAGGCCTTCTTCAAGCAGAATGCGAGGCACATTTGCTGAAATACCGAAACCGAGATTAACGGCGCTGCCTGCCTCCAATTCGCAGGCAACCCGGCGTGCAATCACTTTTTGAATGCCGAAATCAGCGAGGGCAAAATCCTCAAGCGGATGAGAAATTTCTCCGGAAATTGCCGGATCGTAAATGGTTTGCGTGGTTTGTTTCTGATCTGGATCTACAATAATATAATCGACCAGAATGCCGGGCACGCGCACATCATGCGGCTTCAAGGACCCGCTTTTGGTAATTCGCTTTACCTGCGCAATAATAATTCCGCCGTTGTTGCGCGCGGCCAATGCTTGATCAAAACCACCAAGATAGGCGCCCTCATGTTCGTAAGTCAGATTGCCGCGCTCATCGGCAGTCGTGGCACGAATGATAGCAACCTGCGGAATAACAGGCTTAAAGAACAACCATTCCTCACCCTCGAAATTAACCTTCCGGACGAGTGCTTCTTTCGCGGCTGAGGCATTCATAGCGCAGCCCTGCCGGTCCGGATCGACAAATGTATCCAAACCAATCTTGGTCAATACGCCCGGACGTTTGGCGGCGGCTTCGCGATGCATATCAAACAGAATGCCGGACGGAACATTATAGGCCGCAACCTCATCATTACCGATCATTTGCCAGATCAAGGGCGGTTCAGAAGATGAAGGCCCCGACGGATAGGAACCACCGATAATCTTTTTCAGCAGCCCCTTCTTCGCAATGTAATCGACGCCCTTAATGCCACTCATATCACCGGCTGCGATTGGGTGCAGCGTGGTGAGGTCGCGCGGATGCCCCGTTGCATCGAAACGGGCACCAATTGCCTTTAGCATCAGATCTGGACAGCCGAGACCACTTGATGAAGATACCGAGACAACGGCTCCATCAGGGATGAGTTCTGCAGCCTGTTCTGGTGTTATGTGCTTGTTCATACTTCTTTTTCGTTCTTCTCAAAGACCAGGATCAATTGGTCGGGTCACCCCGGTTTTCGCCGCTTCCGCTACAGCCAGACCCGCAGCCAGCGACCAAAGTCCATCTTCGCCGTCTGCTGCCGGTTTGCCGTTTCCGGCTATTGCTGCGTGAAATTTGGCGATGCCAGTTTCGTAAAGGTTTTGGTGATCGAGTTTTAATTCGAATTCGCCATCGGCATTACGCAATGTCACGATGCCGACGGGCTTTTGCGACATCACATTACGGCCAACGAGAGATCCTTCAGTGCCATGCACCTCGAATCCGGTATCGGCGTATTTGGTTGTGAACCCATCATGAAACATGGCGATCAAGCCGGATTTGAAGCGCATGACGCCCATCACGGCATCAGCAAGATCAGCCTTAGCCAAACCGCTTTGTTGAGTGGAAGCAATGACTTCTACCGGATCATCGCCTAAAACATAACGCAACGTATCCGTATCGTGTACGGTGATGTCGAGGATGACTCCACCACCCGCATCCGGGCGATCAAGTCGCCAGCCCTGCAAATGCGGCGGCAAGTAAACAGCGTGAAATACCCTCGCCGCCAGTGGCTTGCCGATCTTGCCGGCGGCAATCGCATCACGCATGGCTGTATGGGTCGCGGCATTGCGCAGATGATGGTTGGTGGCGAAGACAACATTCGCAGCTTTGCACGCGGTCACCATCGCCTTCGCATCGTCCAGACTGGTCGCCAAAGGCTTCTCGCAAAGCACATGTTTTCCGGCCTTTGCCGAAGCCAGAACCTGATCTTTGTGCAGCTCGTTGGTAGTGGAAATATAAACGGCATCAATGGATTGTCCGCTCAGTAATTCGTCCAGCGCCGTAACCGAATGAGCAATGCCATGATCGGCGGCATATTTTGCACCGCGCTCGGCATTGGCGCTCATGACTGAAACGATCTCGCCGCCATTGGCGCGGATTGCATCGATCACCCATTCATGCGCAATCGTGCTGGCCCCGATCAATCCCCAACGTATCACGCCATTTCCTCCAATTGCTTTACAGGTGCACCGCAGCTCTGGCGAACGACAAGCCGTACCGAAGTCGTGATCGCTTCCTGATCCCGTTGCCCCGAATTGATTTGCTTGAGCAGCAGCTGGGCTGCTCGCTGGCCCATTCCCTGCGGATCAACAGATACAGTTGTCAGTGCCGGCACCGCAGTCTTCGCCTCGATCACATCATCGAAGCCTATGATTGCAAAGGATTTTCCGGGCTCAAGGCCATGGGCGCGCAGACCATCGCAAACACCAAAAGCCACAGCATCATTCAAGCATAGTGCTGCTGTTGGGCGCTCTGGAATAGTCATTAGACGCTCCAATGCGACGACTCCGCCAGCGCGTGAAGGCGCCGAATGAATGGTGTATTTTTCTTCCGCCGCGATGCCCGCATCCTGCAACGCATCGCGATATCCGCGAAGTCGTTCACCAAACACGGCTGTATCCTGGAAGCCGCCCATGAAGGCGACCCGGGAATGTCCCAGCGAGATCAAATGGCGCACAGCCGCTTTTGCACCGGCGTAATTATCGGACAGAAGTGTCGATACTTTTGCACCGGGCAGATTACGCACAACGACCACAACCGGAATGTCGCCGCCCACTAATGCTTTGATATCACTAGCTTCTGTTCCCCGCGCCGGTGACAGGATCAACCCTGCAATACCGTTCTCCCGCATGGAAGCGATGACCTCGCGTTGGCGGTCGACGCTCTCGCCGCTATGGGCAAGAAACTGAACATAACCAGCCGATTGAACCACCATATCCATCCCGACGGCCAGTTCGGCGAAGAAACTATTGGTCAAATCATTGACGACAATGCCGACGATTTTCGATTTGGACTGACGAAGATTGGCGGCGCCGCGATTATAAATATAGCCGAGCTCCTTGATGTGAGCATTGACCTTTTCACGGGTAGCCTCGCTAACGAGAGGGCTTTTCTGGAGGACCAACGACACAGTGGATTTCGACACACCAGCGGCGCGCGCAATATCCACGATGCTTGTTCTGGTCCGGCTCAAAAGCATATCCTCCAACCTATGCGATATATAATTGGAACGTTCCAAAAAGGTCAAGTGAATATTTAACACAACCTAACACACCAATTATTCCATTTATGGTAGAAGTTTTTGGGGAATTTTCGTGCATTCTTCGGCAAAAATCCGCAGCTTTTTGGCTATACGCTCCCATTACACGCCGACCTTCATCCAATTTCCATTTATTGCTTGTATTTTGGATCGTTCCAAAATATTTGTGACTTGTTCGATGGGAGCCAAGCAATGACCCACACCTTGAAGTTGCCAGATCAGGATAGTGCAATCTGCGATTACAAGCTGATAGGCACCCCAATTGCCTTTCCAGCCAGCCCGCCAGTCTTCAATCGCATTGCATACGCAGCTGCGCATATTGTCTCTGATCCGCTTCGGGATTCGACACCTTGGGGTTCGCCAGCCATCGATTGGGATGCAACCTTGGCGTTCCGTCACCACCTCTGGTCACTTGGTTTCAAGATTGCAGAGGCGATGGATACAGCGCAGCGCGGCATGGGGGTCGATTGGCCAGTTGCACGCGAATTGATCCGCCGGTCACTGGCAGAGTCGCGCACTGTTCCGGGTGCTGATCTTGCCTGCGGTGCCGGTACAGATCAGCTTGCACCCGAAAACGCCAAGACGCTTCAGGACGTCATCGACGCCTATGAAACCCAGATTGATTTTATTGAGGCTGAAGGTGGACGCGCAGTAATGATGGCCAGCAGAGCGCTGGCCCGCATAGCTCGCTCAGCGGAAGACTATCGCGCTGTCTATGGAAATATTCTCGCGCAGACGCGTGAGAAAGTCGTGCTGCATTGGCTGGGTGACATGTTTGATCCGCAACTTGCCGGTTATTGGGGTTCCTCCTCTTTCGACAAGGCGCTGGAGACAGTGCTCGCGATTATCAATGACAATAGAGACAAGGTCGAAGGCATCAAGATTTCCCTCCTCGACAATGCCAGCGAGATCGAACTGCGCAAACGCCTGCCGGAAGGCGTTCTCTGCTTCACCGGCGATGACTTCAACTATGCGGAACTGATAGAAGGCGATGGGGAATGCTACAGCCATGCTTTGCTCGGCATTTTTGATGCGGTAGCCCCCTCGGCCTCCAAAGCGCTAGCTCATCTCGCCAAAGGTGAAACACAGGCATTCCGTTCAATCATTGAGCCTACTGTTCCGCTCTCGCGCAAGATTTTCGAAGCCCCCACACAATATTACAAAGCCGGCGTTGTATTCCTCGCCTGGCTCAACGGCCACCAGCCACATTTCATCATGCCCGCAGGTATGCAATCGGCACGCGGCATTGTTCACTATGCGGATATTTTCCGTCTCGCCGATCAGGCAAACGTTCTGGACCGACCCGATTTAGCAATGGCCCGCATGACGAGCTTGATGCAGGTCTACGGACTGTAAAAATGGGATAACGACCATCTAAGCCAAAAAGAGCATTGATTTTTGTAATGTTATTTAATAACTAAACGCTTTTCCTATAGACGGCACGGCGGAATTCTCTGCCCAAGCATCGTCAATTTTCGTCAGCTCTTTCCAATCCAAAGGAGGTCGACGCGCTGATCCATTTGCGCAGTAAAGGCACGTGCTGGAGTACGTTTAACCATCCGTCCCAAGTTTATTTTAAATTTTGCATATTTCCGGAGTTCATTATGAAGATCGACTTTTTGAGCAATTCAAACCGCTCACCGCTTTCGTACCATAGTTCTTACGTTCCCTCGAAGAGAACAGGCCATCTCAAGTTTTGGAAGGCCGCAAAATTAGCATCAATTGCCGGGATCGCTTGCTTTTGCCTCAATCCTCTCGCCCAGGCAGACCCTGCCCCAGTCGTAAGTGTGGTCGGTAAACAAGGAGACAACGGTCAGGTAGGAGATGATAGCCATGATGACAAAGAGGAGCTTGGCGGAACCGGAGGATCAGGCGGTGTGGGCGGTGTTGGCATAACCATTTTGCAATCAAACGATCCGACCTATAATGGCAATGTTATTGGGGGTAATGGTGGCATAGGTGGGCAAGGCGGCAAAAAACACCATATCCACACGAAAGAGGAAGCTGGCCACTCCGGAAAACACCTTGAAATGAGAGGTGGCTCAGGCGGTTACGGTGGAGTAGGCGGACTAGGCATTTTCGTGAAGAGGGACGAATTGACTTTTCACGGGACTGCAACCGGCGGAACTGGTGGAAAAGGTGGCTCAGGCGGCGAAGGTATGGAAGTCGATGGTGATGCTATTACATCAACCGCTCCTACCAATGATCCCTCTAATATTCCGGGCGAAAAACAATATTCCTCTGCAGAGGAACACAATGGCGGAGACGGCGAAAAAGGCGGAGACGGTGGCGTCGGCATTTATGCAAAAAAGCTGGAAAATAACGGCACAATTATCGGCGGCACAGGCGGCTTAGGCGGTGATGCGGGCTATGGCAACAATGGCATCGGTGCTCATGGGCAAGGCGGCAAAGGTGGCATCGGTGCCAGCGTTGCTGATCTGCTTAATAAAGGAAAGATTCAAGGTGGCATTGGCGGTAGTGGTACCGGAAAACCAAAATTTGGCCTCGGGGGTAATGGTGGAACAGGTGTCCTTGGCCGCAGGGACAGTATTATAGTTAATGATCAAGACATTCTGGGGGGCATTGGCGGGCAAGGTGACTCAAGCATGGCCTCTGGCGATGGCGGCGCTGGCATGGAAACGATGTCCGGCAGTCAAGTTACCAATAATGGTACTATCCGGGGTGGTGACGGCGATGCCAACACTCAGGGAAGAGGTGGTATAGGCGTATCTCTTATAGGAACTCTTATTAATAACGGAACCATAAGTGGTGGTGACGGCGGTAGAATACGCTCGCTTGTGAAAACACCGGACATGCCCGAAGCGATCAGGGGGACAGACAGCCTTGGGGTCAATGTTGGCAAGGGTTCTGGTAGTACGATCATCAATAATGGCACTATCACCGGCGGTTTTGGCCCGGACAACCAACAAGGCGAGGCCATACAGTTTTCCGAAAAGGCCGAGGACGGCGCACTTATTCTACATGCCAAATCAAATATTATTGGTAACGTAATAGCCAAAAAATCGATCAGTTTGAAACTGGGCGGTACGGAAGCAGCAAGCTTCGATTTCTCCAAAATTGGCCGCGCAGCGCAGTATCGCGGTTTCGGCGCATTTTCGAAAATTGATAGCGGAACCTGGACACTTGAGGGTGAAACAGACGCTGTTATGCCTTGGGCAGTCTCTGGGGGTACGCTTGCAATTTCTTCGAAGCGAGGTCTTGGCGACGACATATGCCGCGCTCGAACCCTTTGCGGCGGCACGCCATGTCCATGTCAAGACCAGTGGCTTTGGCGAAGATGGCGCAACCAGCAATCTGACCGGTGCAGCATCAAGCACCGATCTGACGGTGACAACGCTGGGTCTGCGTGCCTCGCGCCAGTTCGCGTTGGGTGAAAGCACGACCCTGACGACGCGCGGCATGCTGGGCTGGAACCATGGCTTTGGCGATGTGACGCCGCAGGCAAGCCTTGCCTTCAACGGCGGGCAGGGCTTTACGGTTGAAGGCACCGGCATTGCCAAGGATGCCGCTCTCATCGAGGCGGGATTGGACTTCAGCATTGGCAAGGCCACCAGCATCGGCGTCAGTTATACCGGCCAGTTCTCCAGCCAGTCACATGACAATGCCATCAAGGCCGATCTGAGCGTGCGGTTTTAGGAGCGGTAAACAAGGGCGGTAGATGATGCCGCCCTTGTTGCTTCTATTCTAGGGCAATCGCAATATACCAAAGAAAAAGGGCGGCGCCGAAGCGCCGCCCCCTCCCCTCAATGCCTCAAGCTTACTTGTTCCAGCTCTTGACCAGTTCGTCATAATTGATGGTCTGGGGCTTTTCTTTTTCGTTTTCGATCTTCAACTGTGGTGCGAGGTGGCCATTCTTGACCGCATCGGCATTCCAGTACGCAAGATCATGTTCTTCAGCCATTTTCGGTCCGATATCGCCCTGAATGCCAGCGCGTTCCAGACGTTCCATGACCTTTTCCTGCTCGGCGCAAAGTGAGTCCATCGCTTCCTGTGCAGTCTTGGCACCGGAGGATGCATCGCCGATTGCCTGCCACCATAGCTGAGCCAGCTTTGGATAGTCAGGAACGTTGGTGCCGGTTGGCGACCACTGAACACGGGCAGGCGAACGATAGAACTCGATCAGACCACCAAGTTCCGGAGCGCGCTTGGTGAAGCTTTCATGCTGGATGGAGCTTTCGCGGATCAAGGTCAGACCTACATGGCTCTTCTTGACGTCCACAGTCTTTGATGTGACGAACTGGGCGTAGAGCCAAGCTGCCTTGGCGCGATCATCCGGTGTCGACTTCAGCAAGGTCCAGGAACCCACATCCTGATAACCAAGCTTCATGCCGTCTTTCCAGTAAACGCCATGCGGCGAAGGAGCCATGCGCCATTTCGGCGTGCCATCATCATTCATGACCGGCAGGCCCTTTTTGACCATGTCGGCAGTGAAGGCCGTGTACCAGAATATCTGCTGGGCAACATTGCCCTGTGCAGGAACGGGACCGGATTCCGAGAAGGTCATGCCCTGCGCTTCCGGCGGTGCATAGGCCTTCATCCAGTCAAGATATTTCTGGATCGAATAGACGGAAGCCGGGCCATTTGTATCGCCGCCGCGCGCAACGCAGGAGCCGACCGGCTGTGACTTTTCGTTGACCTTGATGCCCCATTCATCGACGGGCAAACCGTTTGGAAGACCCTTGTCACCATTGCCTGCCATGGAGAGCCAGGCATCGGTGAAGCGCCAACCGAGCGATGGGTCCTTCTTGCCATAGTCCATGTGACCATAGACTTTCTTGCCGTCGATCTCGCGACCGGTGAAGAATTCGGCAATGTCTTCATAGGCTGACCAATTGACCGGCACACCGAGGTCATAACCATACTTCGCCTTGAAGTCGGCCTTGTTCTTTTCGTCGTTGAACCAGTCATAGCGGAACCAATAAAGGTTCGCGAACTGCTGGTCCGGCAACTGATACAGCTTGCCATCAGGAGCAGTCGTGAACTTGGTGCCGATAAAGTCAGCCAGATCAAGACCAGGATTGGTAACGTCCTTGCCTTCATTGGCCATCCAGTCGGTCAGGCTGCGCGCCTGCTGGTAGCGCCAATGCGTGCCGATCAGATCGCTATCATTGACGTAAGCATCATAGACGTTTTCGCCGGACTGCATTTGCGTCTGCAGCTTCTCAACGACATCGCCTTCACCGATGAGATCATGGGTGATCTTGATGCCGGTAATATCAGTGAATGCTTTAGCTAGAGTTTTGGACTCATATTCATGGGTGGTAATCGTTTCCGAAACCACCTTGATATCCATGCCTGCGAAAGGCTTTGCAGCATCGATAAACCACTGCATTTCCTTTTCCTGCGCCGCCCGATCAAGGGTCGACATATCGCCGATTTCCTTGTCGAGAAAAGCTTTGGCTTCGTCCATGCCCGCATAGGCACTTCCCGCCCCCAATAGCAGCGCAAGTGCTGTTGTTGTCGTTAGAATTCGCGTTCGCATTTCAGTCCTCCCAGAGTTGCGATTTGCAGGTGTTGAATGACTGGCGGATGCCAGACCTTCAATTTAGGGCATCGGATTTCAGTCCGATGCTTTAGACAAAGCGGAATACGCCAATGGCGTAGACCACAGAGATTGCTAAAGCCCACCAGATATTCGGGCCAACGAGACCGAGCCAGGCGAGGTGGATAAAAGCACTGCCGAGCAGCGACACGAAAAGCCTGTCGCCACGCGTGGTTTCAAAGCGCAATATGCCGATGCGCGGATTGCCGCCCGGCGAGGCATATTCCCAGACCGCCATCAGCGATATGAGCGCAAAGATGGTCAGGAAAAACAGCGCTGTCGGAAATGTCCAGGCCATCCAGCCGCCACCTGCAAGTGCTCCGAACCAATCCCGCGCGCCGCTTTTCAACGGCACAGCTGTGACAAGCAGGCCCGCCAAGATTGCATAGACCGCAAGAACAGCGAGAAGCGCCAGAGGCCAACGCCGTGTGTTTTCCATTACACCCTCCCCAGGGCAAAGCCCTTGGCGATATAGTTGCGGACGAAGTAGATCACGATGGCGCCGGGAATGATGGTCAAGACGCCGGCCGCAGCCAGCACGCCCCAATCCATGCCCGACGCAGAAACCGTGCGCGTCATGATAGCAGCGATTGGTTTTGCCGCCGTCGTCGTCAACGTGCGGGCAATAAGCAATTCCACCCATGAGAACATGAAGCAGAAGAAGGCAGCAACGCCGATGCCGCTTGCGATCAGCGGAATGAATATCTTCACGAAGAAGCGCGGAAAGGAATAGCCGTCAATATAGGCGGTCTCGTCGATTTCCTTCGGCACGCCCGACATGAAGCCTTCCAGAATCCACACAGCCAGCGGCACGTTGAACAGACAATGCGCCAGAGCAACGGCGATATGCGTATCGATTAAGCCGAAGGCCGAATAAAGCTGGAAGAATGGCAGCGCAAAAACAGCTGGCGGTGCCATGCGATTGGTCAAAAGCCAGAAGAACAAATGCTTGTCGCCGAGGAAGCGATAACGCGAGAAGGCGTAGGCCGCAGGCAAGGCGACCAGCACCGAAATCACTGTGTTCATGCCCACATAGATGATCGAGTTGATATAACCCTTATACCATGATGGGTCGGTGAAGATGACCGCGTAGTTCCGCAAGGTCGGACTTTGCGGCCAAAGGGAAAAGTTTCCCAAAATCTCCTGATTGGTTTTGAAGCTCATATTGATGAGCCAATAGATCGGCAGCATCAGGAAAAAGATGTAAAGCGTCGGGATCAACCACCAGAATTTCGATTCATCCCCGCGCTTGCGCATGCGGCGGGCAAGAGCCTTATCCATTCTGGCCTGTTCAGGGCTGACACTGACTGCGGTACGGGCGACAGATTCTGACATCTCAGCGCTCCGCATCATAATTGGTCATGACGGTGTAGAACACCCATGACATCAGGAGGATAATAAGGAAGTAGATGAGCGACATGGCTGCCGCCGGTCCAAGATCGAACTGGCCGACCGCCATCTTGACCAGATCAATGGACAGGAAAGTGGTCGAGTTGCCGGGACCACCACCTGTGACGACGAAGGGTTCGGTATAGATCATGAAACTGTCCATGAAGCGCAGCAGAACGGCGATCAAAAGCACACGGTTCATCTTTGGCAACTGAATGTAGCGAAACACTGCCCAGCGCGATGCACCATCAATCTTTGCCGCCTGATAAAAGGCATCGGGGATCGAAACCAGCCCGGCATAGCACAGCAGCACGACCAGGCTGGTCCAGTGCCAGACATCCATAATGATGACCGTGAACCAGGCATGCAGCGGATTCTGCACATAATTATAGTTGATCCCGAGGCGTTCCAGCGTATGGCCGAGCAAGCCGATATCAACACGCCCGAACACCTGCCAGATCGTACCAACCACATTCCACGGAATAAGCAACGGCAAAGCCATCAGCACGAGACAAACCGGAACACCCCAGCCCTTGCGCGGCATATTCAGCGCAATGACGATCCCCAGCGGAATCTCGATGAGAAGGATAATGAACGAGAAGAAGAGGTTGCGACCAAGAGCCGAATGGAAGCGCTCGGAAGTGAGCATTTCCGTGAACCATTCTGTGCCGGCCCAGAAGAACTGGTTATTGCCGAACGTATCCTGCACTGAATAATTGACCACGGTCATCAGCGGGATGACTGCCGAGAAAGCCACGAGCAGCAAAACCGGCAGGACCATGAACCAGGCTTTATTGTTCCAGGTTTTTTCCATGATTATAACCCTCCCACGCGCCAGCTATCGGCATAGATACTTATGCCCTTCGGGTCGAAGGTGATGTGCGGATCGGCAGGGATATCCTCGCCTTCGCCAACGATGACGGCAATGTCCTGATTTTCAAGTCGGGTACGCACGATCTTGTGTCGTCCAATATCTTCCACTTTGGCAATTTTTACCGGCATGCCGGAACGACCGATGCGGATATATTCCGGGCGGATACCGAGCTCGATTTTCTTCGCATCGGCGGGGGTAACAGGTGTAGGAAGTTGTATTGCGTGCGCACCAATTTGCGCCATTCCGCCTGCAAGCTTGACCGGCATGACATTCATGCCTGGCGAGCCGATGAAATAACCAACGAAGGTATGCTTTGGCCGCTCGAACAATTCTTCTGGCGTACCGATCTGCACGATCTCGCCATCATACATGACGACAACTTTCTGGGCGAAAGTCAGCGCTTCCGTCTGATCATGCGTGACATAAACCATTGTATAGCCAAAACGCTGATGCAGCTGCTTCAGCTGTGAGCGAAGAACCCATTTCATATGGGGGTCGATCACGGTCAGCGGCTCATCGAAAAGGATAGCGTTCACATCAGACCGGACAAGGCCGCGACCGAGCGATATCTTCTGCTTCTGATCCGCCGTCAGACCACGGGCTTTCTTGCCGGACCAGCTCGCAAGATCGATCATTTCCAGCGTTTCGCGGACCTTGACGTCGATCTCGGACTCCGCAACGCCGCGATTGCGCAACGGGAAGGCAAGATTATCATAGACGGTCATGGTGTCGTAAATGACCGGGAACTGGAACACCTGTGCGATATTGCGTTCCTGCGTCGAAAGGTTGGTGACATCCTGACCGTTGAACAGCAATTGTCCATGGGACGGATGGATCAGGCCTGAAATGATGTTGAGCAGCGTGGTCTTGCCGCAACCGGAAGGTCCCAGCAGCGCATAGGCACCGCCATCTTCCCAGCTATGGTGGACCTCGCGCAGCGCATAGTCCTTATCCGACTTCGGATTAGGACCGTAGGCGTGGCGGATATGGTTGAGATCAATACGTGCCATTATCTATGCCGCCAATTTCTGCTGGCGGCGAATGGAATTGCCGCTGCCGTCGAAGATCATCAGGTTGCGCGGGTCGATGAAAATGTCGATTTCTTCATCGGGCGTGTAAATGTGGATGCCGTGAGCGAGCATTGTCCAGCGCGCATCGGCGAAGGACAGATGGACGAAGCTTTCCGAACCGGTAATTTCAGTGGCTGTCACGCGGGCCTTCAATCCGATTTCATCGGCACTGCCGCGAACCGTATTGATGTGGTGCGGCTGGAAGCCGATCGTATAGGTGCCGTCAGCGATATCGGTCAGATGCGACGGGATCGGCAGGGTAACGCCGCCTTCCAGCTGGAATGCCTTGCCGAACTTTGCCAAGGCAATTGTGTTCAGCGGCGGGTCGGCGAAGGTCTGCGCCGTGATAAGATCATCCGGTTTGCGGAACACATCAATTGTGGAACCAAACTGCGTTACCCGCCCCTCGGAGAGGGTTGCCGTGCTGCCGCCGAGCAGCAAGGCTTCATGCGGCTCAGTGGTCGCATAAACAAAAATCGTGCCGGATTCGGCAAAGATGCGTGGCAATTCCTGACGCAGCTCTTCGCGCAGCTTATAGTCAAGATTGGCCAAAGGCTCATCGAGCAGCACCAGCTTGGCGTTTTTGACGATGGCCCGCGCAAGCGCAGTGCGCTGCTGCTGGCCGCCGGACAGGCTAAGCGGCGTGCGGTCGAGATAGGGCGTAAGCTTGAGGATTTCAGCGGCCTTGCGCACTTCGCGATCAATAGTTGCCTTGTCAGCACCGGCAACACGCATTGGCGAAGCAATATTCTCATAGACCGTGAAGGCCGGATAATTGATAAACTGCTGATAGACCATGGCAACCGAGCGCTTTTGAACCGGAACGCCCGTCACATCCTGACCATCGAACCAGACAGAGCCGGAAGTTGGCACGTCTAGACCTGCCATGATGCGCATGAGGCTGGTTTTGCCGGACAGAGTGGGTCCAAGCAACACATTCAGCGTCGCATGTTCCAAAGTCAGCGATATATCGCTGAGGTGGAGCTTGCCGCTCACCATTTTGGATACATTTCGCAATTCCAGCATTACTTCTCCTCCCGAAGCACTTCCACCCAAACAGAAACGGGAAGCGCTCTAACTCTTTGCCTTTACGCAATTCCGGACGGAAAACCCCACCTTCCTGGAATTGCTCTTGAGCCGATGCGCGTTTACCGCGCCTCAGCAGTATATTTATTCTGCAGCCATGGCGCGCCGCCTGCCGACTGCACCTTCCATGAATTGATCGAGAGCAGCCGCTTCATCGGCGCTCAAATGCAAGCCTCTTTTGGTCCTGCGCCACAGCACGTCCTGCGCGGTAAGCGCCCATTCATGCTCAATTTGATAGCGTATTTCCGCCTCGTAAAGATCCGATCCAAAATGCTTACCCAAATCGCCAAGCGATTTTGCATTTCCAAGCAGCACACGTGCCTTGGTGCCATAAAGCCGGAAAAGCCGATGTGCATGGGCAGCTGTCAGAAACGGATAGTCAGACTTCAATATCTGCAATTCACTGTCGAATGCGTTTACTGCGAAATTCCCGCCGGGCAGCGTACCGGTTGCCGTCCATGGCTTACCACGCTTGCCAAGCTGGTCTTCAATTTTCTCAAGCATATGCTCGGACAGACGCCGATATGTGGTGATCTTGCCACCAAAAATGTTCAAGATCGGCGCCCGGCCGTCCGACGCATCGGTTTTCAATACGTAATCGCGCGTTGCTTCCTGCGCCTTGGACGCACCATCATCATAAAGCGGACGCACACCCGAATAGGTCCAGACCACATCTTCGCGCTTCACCGGCTCGACAAAATATTCGCTGGCCGCTGCACAAAGATAATCAATTTCGGTATCGCTGATTTTCACGTCCGCCGGATTGCCGTGATAATCCTGATCGGTTGTACCAATCAGCGTGAAATCCTGCTCATAGGGAATGGCGAAGATAATACGCCCATCTGTATTCTGGAAAAAATAGGCCCGTGGATCGTCGAACTTTTTCTTTACGACGATATGGCTGCCCTGCACCAGGCGTACATTATGCGCATCATTGCTGCCCACTACGCCGGTCAGAACTTCATCAACCCAAGGTCCGGCAGCATTGACGACGAGCTTTGCCTGCACATCTTCCTTGGCGCCGGTCAAAGTATCCTGCAATGTCAGCGTCCAATGATCGGCACCGCGCATCGCACTTACAACTTTTGTCCGCGTGCGGATGACCGCACCTCGATCGGCGGCATCGCGGGCGTTGAGCGCCACGAAGCGCGCATCATTAACCCAGCAATCGGAATATTCGAAAGCCTTGGTATAAAGCGACTTCAGCGGCTTTGCGGCCGGATCGCGCGTCATATCCAGAGTACGGGTTACCGGAAGCTTCTTGCGTCCGCCAATGTGATCATAAAGGAAAAGACCAAGCCGCAGCAGCCATGCCGGACGCAGGCCTTTATGATGCGGAAGCACGAAACGCATGGGCCAGATAATATGCGGCGCGCAGGCCCAGAGAACTTCACGCTCCATCAACGATTCGCGCACAAGGCGGAATTCATAATGTTCGAGATAACGCAAACCACCGTGGATAAGCTTTGTCGAACCGGAGGAGGTGCCGCTGGCAAGGTCGTTCATCTCGGCAAGGAAAACCGAATAGCCGCGGCCCACAGCGTCACGCGCAATGCCGCAGCCATTAATGCCGCCGCCTATAACGAAGATATCGTAAACCTGACCCTTCAATTTCCCCACCCTCATTTCGCAACGCACCATCTCTTCGCATATGCGAAATGAAAAAGCTATAATTGCGAAAGCAATACGAAACTAAAATGAACTATAGCGCGCAATGGAAGAGCGCACAAGAGCCGGTTTCAGACAGATGTTTCGATCAATCTGACGTCTGCATCGCTGCATATCCGGCGTATTGCCTCACTTTCGCAGCGGTCGGTAATGAAGGTGTTGACCTGCGACAAGTGGCCGATGCGAACGGGTGCAGTGCGCTCGAACTTGGTCGAGTCCGAGACAAGGATCACGTGGCGCGCATTGGCCATGATCGCCTGCGCGACTTTGACCTCGCGAAAATCAAAATCAAGCAATGCGCCATCACTGTCGATTGCCGAGGTTCCTATAACAGCGAAATCCACCTTGAACTGGCGGATGAAATCGACCGCTGCCTCGCCGACTATACCGCCATCGGAGCCACGCACGACACCGCCGGCAATGACCACCTCAATATCGGGGTAAATTCGTAACCTGTTGGCAACATTTATATTATTGGTGATTATCATTAGACCTTTACGGTCCAGCAAGGCCTGTCCAACAGCCTCTGTCGTCGTGCCGATATTCACAAACAGCGATGCATTGTCGGGGATCAACTCAGCGGCAGCTTTACCTATGGCTTCCTTCTCGCCCGCTGCTATCAAGCGCCGCGCCTCATATTCCAGATTTTGCACGCCTGAAGGAAATAAAGCGCCGCCATGAATACGGTTAAGCAGGCGCTGGTCGCAAAGATCGTTCAGGTCTTTGCGGATGGTCTGCGGCGTTACATTGAAATGCATTGCCAGATCATCAACAAGGACGCGACCATGCTCCTTGGCCATCTCCAGAATTTCGGCATGTCTGGGAGCGAGGAACATGGAACCAGCTTTCATTTTCGTTTTTGTAGTGTCTATACGAAAACGAAAATTGCTTTATGTCAATCGTGAGTAAAGCGAAAGGCATTTTAAAGGTGGGTGGGAATTACTGCCTGCATGATTGGTGTGCGTGGTTCGACAAGCTC
Organism: Hyphomicrobiales bacterium; assembly: GCA_900471815.1. Taxonomy (GTDB): domain Bacteria; phylum Pseudomonadota; class Alphaproteobacteria; order Rhizobiales; family Rhizobiaceae; genus Phyllobacterium; species Phyllobacterium ifriqiyense. Next base: position 460,829 of record UICE01000007.1, on the reverse strand, counting down.
ACCATGAGGGAAGTTGAGGATTGCAGGAGTCAAGATTTGCACCGCTGGCCGTTAATCATGCAGCCCATTATCTTCCCTCATGGTGAGCTTGTCGAACCACGCACGAAGCTGCTGCACCTAAGCAGTAGCGCCCTCGATAATGTCAAAACCAGTATTGATAATGGTTTTTTCCGGGGGACGCTCGCGGCTTTCAAGCAGCTTTTCCGCCGCAGTTTTGCCAATCAGAAATCGCTTGGAAAGAATAGTTGAGAGCGGCAGAGGCATTGCCTGCCCGATATCCAGCCCATTGAAGCCGAATATGCCGAGCCTCTCTTTGATGACAATTCCCGCATGGATGCAGTAGAAAATACCGCCCATAGCCATGTCGTCATTAGGGAAAATCACCACATCCAAATCGGTATGGGCTGCAAGCAGTTTTTCCAGAAGCTCCCGCCCGGCTATTGTCGAGCCGCCGCCAGGGACACGCATTTCGCCGACCAGCGAAAGACCAGCCTCCCTTAAGGCTTCACACAGCCCCTGATAGCGCGCCTTTGCACGGTCATCGGAAATCAACATATGACCGGCATAGCCAAATCTTCGGTATCCGCGCTCGATAAGGTGCCGCCCGGTTTCATAGCCAGCCTGGCGATGCGACATGCCGACAGCTATATCCACAGGATCGCCATCAATGTCCATAAGCTCCGCAACGCGGAACCGACCCTGCTCGAGATGTTTTCGCGCTGTGGGCGTGTGATGCAAGCCGGCCAGAATCACAGCGGCTGGTTGCCAGGCAAGAAATGACAGAAGAATACGCTCTTCAATCAGCGGATCATAATCGGTAACACCAATGACCGACTGAAACCCTGTTTCGGTGATAGCAGTGTGGATTCCGCGCAGGACATCGGGAAAGACAATGTTCGACAATGATGGCAAGAGCACAGTTATCAATGTCGAAGCGGCGGAAGCGAGGCTCCCCGCAGCGCGATTGGGAATATAGCCAAGCTGGGAAATGGCGGCCAAGACGCGTGTTCGCGTCGCATCCGCAATGGGACCTTGATTGCGAACGACGCGCGAAACCGTGATCTCACTCATGCCAGCCAGCCGCGCCACATCCGCCAAAGTCGGTGCACCGGCGTTTCGATTGGCATTTCTCTTGCGGGTCATAGGCTCGAATCCAGAGCATTTTCCAAGAATAATGACAGCGCTACCATAAAACGCTTGATGAACGCTAGTCAGTGTGCATAACTTTATGACAGCGCTAACATACAAATGTTCAGTCGCTGGCTTGTTTTCACAATTCCGGACGAAAACCGGGTCCATTCTGCTGGAATTGTTTTAAGCCCGGGAGGGGCTTGAGGGAGGAATACCGCATATGCATGTTTTGGTGATCGGCGCAGCCGGAATGGTTGGCCGCAAGCTTCTGGACAAGATCGCTGCCGAACCGGGCGCGCTTGGATCCGACATAGACAAGCTGACACTGGTTGATGTTTTCGAACCCGTGGCACCGGCAACCTTTGCCGGTATTGCGCAGACAATTGCCGCTGATTTGTCCGATCCCGGTGTGGCAGACAGGCTCGTTGCCGCCCGTCCGGACATGATCTTCCATCTGGCAGCAATCGTTTCAGGCGAAGCGGAAGCCGATTTCGAGAAGGGCTACAAGATCAATCTCGATGGCACGCGCTGGCTTTTCGAAGCCATCCGCAGTGAGGGCCAAAAAGCGCCTTACAAGCCGCGTGTTATATTTGCCTCCTCCATCGCGGTTTTCGGCGCGCCTTTCCCCGACAAGATCGGCGACGAGTTTTTTACGACACCACTCACGAGCTATGGCACGCAAAAAGCAATTTCGGAGCTTTTGCTTTCAGACTACAGCCGCAGAGGTTTTTTTGACGGGATCGGCATTCGCCTGCCCACAATCTGCATTCGCCCCGGCAAGCCGAATAAAGCGGCATCTGGATTTTTCTCCAATATTCTGCGCGAGCCGCTATCGGGACAGGAAGCAATTCTTCCCGTCGATGAGAATGTGCGGCACTGGTTTGCCAGCCCGCGTTCGGCGGTCGGCTTCTTTATCCACGCCGCAACGCTAGACCTTGAACAGGTCGGTCCAAGGCGCAATCTTTCCATGCCCGGCCTTTCGGCGCTTGTTGGCGAAGAAATTGCCGCTCTTCAGCGCGTTGCAGGTGACAAGGCAGTCAAACTCATCCGCCGTGAGCCCGATGCCACGATCCAGAAAATCGTGTCCGGCTGGGCAACGGATTTTGATACGTCGCGAGCCAGCAAGCTTGGTTTCAAGGCAGAGACCGCCTTTGACGACATTATCAAAGCGCATATTGACGACGAACTCGGCGGAAAGATTCCAGCATGAGCGTGATCGATTCGGGCAAGGGAAAAATTGCGCTGGTGACAGGTGGCGGCACAGGCGTCGGCAAGGCTATTACGACCGCATTGCTCGGCGTTGGCTATACGGTGGTCATTTCCGGCAGGCGCCAAGACGTGCTTGACGATGCGGCCAATGCTTTGGCCAAAGATACTGGCGGCACGGTCAAGCCGATCACCGCGGATGTCAGCGATCCCCACTCTGTCGCAGCGCTTTTTGAGGCGATCAAGAGCGAGTATGGGCGGCTGGATCTTCTGGTCAATAATGCGGGTATCAATGTCCCGAACATTGCCATGGAAGAGTTGACTTTCGAGCACTGGACCTCAATCGTCGGCGCCAATCTGACAGGTGTATTTCTTTGCACCCAGCAGGCGATGAAGCTGATGAAAGCACAATCGCCCCGAGGCGGCCGCATTATCAATAATGGCTCGATTTCAGCCCAGACTCCGCGCCCCAATACAGCGCCCTATACGGCGACGAAACATGCCGTGACCGGCATGACCAAATCGACGGCGCTGGATGGCAGACCGTTCGATATTGCTTGTGGGCAGATCGATATTGGCAATGCCACGACTGAGATGACATCGAAAATGGCGGGCGGCGTGATGCAGGCAAATGGCGAGATCGCCAGTGAGCCAACCATACCGGCGCATCACATTGGCGATGCTGTTGTCTATATGGCAAGCCTGCCACTGGACGCGAACGTACTGACAATGACGATCATGGCAACTAAAATGCCGCTGGTCGGACGCGGGTAAAGCAGAGGGGCAGCGCTTTGGGAGAAGTGATGTCCAAACATAATTTCTGGAGGAGAGCGCATGGCATCGGTTGAATTCGCCGACGTACGAAAATCATTCGGTACCCACCCGGTCATCAAGGGTGTGGATATCAAGATTGAAGATGGCGAATTCGTCATCCTTGTTGGACCATCGGGCTGCGGTAAGTCCACCTTGCTGCGAATGCTGGCCGGGCTGGAGAATATCTCGGCAGGAGAAATCAAGATCGGCGGCCAGGTTGTCAATGGTCTCGCTCCAAAGGAGCGCGACATTGCCATGGTCTTCCAGAACTATGCGCTTTATCCGCATATGACTGTTGCCGATAACATGGCTTTTTCGCTGACGCTGAAACGCGCATCAAAGGCGGAAATTGAAAAACGCGTAAAGCCTGCGGCGGAAATTCTCGGCCTCACCCCGCTGCTGGACCGTTTTCCGCGCCAGCTTTCCGGAGGCCAGCGTCAACGCGTTGCCATGGGCCGCGCAATTGTGCGCGATCCGCAGGTTTTCCTGTTTGACGAGCCCTTGTCCAATCTGGATGCCAAGCTGCGCGTCGCCATGCGCGCTGAAATCAAGGAACTGCACCAACGGCTGAAAACCACCACGGTCTATGTCACGCATGACCAGATCGAAGCCATGACCATGGCCGACAAGATCGTCGTCATGCATGACGGTCTGGTCGAGCAGATCGGCGCACCGCTCGAACTTTATGATCAGCCGGCAAATCTTTTTGTTGCCAGCTTCATCGGCTCGCCTGCCATGAACATGATCAAAGGCAAACTCGATCCAAGCAGCACGCTGAAATTCAAGACCGATAATGGTGTCGAATTGCCCGTTGCCAAAGCGCCGGAGAGCGCCAAGGGACGCGCATTGATTTACGGTTTGCGGCCCGAACACATGACAATCGTTGATGGCGGCATACCTGCCGAAGTGGTGGTGATTGAGCCAACGGGTTCGGAAACGCAAATGATCATGCGGGTTGGCGGCGATCTCGTCACCGGCGTTTTCCATCAACGCATAAATGCAAAGCCGGGCGAGACAGTCGGCCTCTCCATACATGCGGAAGCGACCTATCTGTTCGATGCAGAGACCGGCAAGCGCCTGGTCTAGAGCTCTAGCATAAGCGGTGCCTGCCGGTCGGTAGCAGGTCTTCGTCATAAAGCACCGACATAGCCCGTGGCCCAGAATGTGGGAGCATTTTGAAGGCCTTTTACAACCAAGGAGGAGCAAGAATGACCATTAACAGAAGACATCTTCTCGGCGCATCAGCCGGACTAGTCGCTGCCGCAGGGCTCAACCGTTTCGGGCTTACGCCTGCCTTTGCTCAAGCCGCAGCACCAACCTACAAACCGGAAGAAGGCGCTACATTGCGCCTGCTGCGCTGGGTTCCATTTGTTCCAGCCGAAGAAGCCGCATGGCTTGCCAACACCAAGAAATTCACTGAGGCGACTGGCGTGCAGGTACGGGTCGACAAGGAAAGCTGGGAGGACGTTCGTCCGAAAGCTGCCGTTGCCGCCAATGTCGGCTCCGGCCCGGATATGGTGATGAGCTGGTTCGATGATCCGCAGCAATATCCGGACAAGCTGGTCGATGTGACTGAGCTTGGCGAATATCTGGGTGGCGCGCATGGCGGCTGGTATGCCGGCCTTGAAGGCTATGCCAAACGCGACGGCAAGTTCATTGCGCTTCCGCTTTGCGCCATCGGCAACGCGGTCGTTTACCGCGACAGTCATATGAAAGCCGCGGGCTTCCAAGAGTTTCCGAAGGACACTGCAGGCTTCCTTGAATTGTGCAAGGCCTTGCAGGCAAAAGGCACACCGGCTGGCTTTCCGCACGGCAAGGCAGTGGGCGACGGCAATAATTACGCTCATTGGTTGCTTTGGAGCCATGGCGGCATGATCGTCGATGAAAGCGGTAAAGTTGTCCTCAACAGCCCTGAAACGCTCGCATCGGTCAAATATGCGCAGGAACTCTACAAGACCTTCATTCCAGGCACGGAAAGCTGGCAGGATGTCAATAATAACCGCGCCTTCCTTGCACGGCAGGTATCGCTGACGGCAAATGGCGTGTCGGTCTATTATGCCGCCAAGAAAGATCCGTCCATGGCGGATATCCTTGAAGACATGCGCTCGACAAACCTGCCAATCGGTCCGGTCGGCAAGTCGATCGAGCTGCATCAGACTTCAACGATTTCGATCTTCAAGCACACAAAGTTCCCGGAAGCTGCAAAGGCCTACCTGCAATTCATGTATCAGGCCGAGAATATGAATGCCTGGATCGAGGGTGCCAGCGCCTATTGCTGCCAACCCTTGAAGGAATATGCGAGCAATCCGGTGTGGAAGTCCGTTCCGATCCACGAAGCCTATGCGCGTGCTTCCGAAACGCTTCGCCCGAACGGTTTTGCCGGACCGCTGGGAACAGCATCGGCGGGCGTGATGGCCGATTATGTGCTCGTCGATATGTATGCGACAGCCGTGACCGGTCAGATGACCGCAGAGGATGCCATTGCACAGGCGGAGAAGCGCGCAAATCGCTACTACGCCACTTAAGCAGCCATAAAAGCCTTCCGCCGTCCAACGCGGCGGAAGGCGTTCTTGTATCGCAATTCCTGACGGAAAACCGGCTATTGCTTTTCCTGGAATTGCTTTCGAAGCCGACGCAACCGGAGATATCCGATGACAATGACGCCGACTGCAAAACGAAACTCTGCCTTTGGCACAATGGCCCGCAGCAATACTGCGGTCGGCCTGTTCTTCATGCTGCCTGCGGCAGTGTTCCTCATCTGCTTTTTAACCTATCCACTCGGACTGGGCGTATGGCTCGGCTTTACCGACGCAAAGATCGGTCGCGACGGCGTCTTTATCGGCATCGAAAACTATCAGGCGCTTGCCAATGACTCGGTCTTCTGGATGGCCGTTTACAACACCGTTCTCTATACTTTTATCGCGTCCATATTGAAATTCGGTTTCGGCCTCTGGCTGGCGATGATCCTCAACGAACATCTGCCGTTCAAATCATTCTTCCGCGCCATTATTCTCTTGCCCTGGGTGGTTCCGACGGTATTGTCCGCCCTCGCCTTCTGGTGGATTTATGATGCGCAGTTTTCGATTATTTCCTGGTCGCTGATGCAGCTTGGCTGGATCGACGGTCCTATCAATTTCCTTGGTGATCCCAACAACGCGCGTGCCTCGGTGATTGCCGCCAATGTCTGGCGCGGCATTCCTTTTGTGGCGATCTCGCTGCTTGCCGGCCTGCAAACAATTCCGCAATCGCTGCATGAAGCAGCATCGCTGGACGGCGCGACAGGTTGGCAGCGTTTCCGCTTTATAACCTTGCCCATGCTCACGCCCATCATCGCTGTGGTGATGACCTTCTCGGTGCTTTTCACCTTCACCGATTTCCAGCTAATCTACGTGCTGACCAAGGGCGGGCCGGTGAATGCAACGCATCTGATGGCAACCTTGTCATTCCAGCGCGGCATACCCGGCGGACAGCTTGGCGAAGGCGCGGCGATTGCTGTTGCGATGATTCCATTCCTTCTGGCTTCGATCCTGTTCTCATTTTTCGGCCTTCAGCGCCGCAAATGGCAACAGGGCGGGCAAGATTGAACGGGAGGGAGACAATCATGAGCATTTCCGAGCAAACAAACGCCCAGCCGCTGAACGACGAAGCGCAGGGCATGAGCTATCTCAACCGGTTGCCACGGCGCATTGTCGTGCTTTACCTTCCTCTGCTGGTCTTCATCATCGTATTGCTGTTTCCATTCTATTGGATGGCAATCACCGCGGTTAAGCCCAATGACCAGTTGACGGACTATAATAATTACAGCCCGTTCTGGGTGGTGAAGCCAACGCTCGACCATATTAAATATCTGCTGTTCGAAACCTCCTATCCAGGCTGGTTATGGAACACGATTGTCGTATCGGTCTGCGCGACCGTGCTGTCGCTTGCCGCATCTGTTTTCGCCGCCTATGCGATTGAGCGTGTGCGCTTTTCCGGCTCTCGCCCGGTAGGTCTTTTGATCTTCCTTGCCTATCTGGTGCCACCGTCGATCCTGTTCATCCCGTTGGCGGTGATCGTGTTCAAATTTGGCATTTACGACACCAAATTCGCATTGATCTTCACCTATCCGACCTTCCTCATCCCCTTCTGCACATGGCTGCTCATGGGCTATTTCCGGTCCATACCCTTCGAGCTTGAGGAAAGCGCTTTGGTGGATGGCGCGTCGCGCTGGCAGATTCTGGTCAGGGTCATATTGCCGCTGGCAGTGCCTGGACTGATATCTGCCGGTATTTTTGCCTTCACTTTGTCTTGGAATGAGTTCATTTATGCGCTGACCTTCATCCAATCCTCTGAGAACAAGACTGTCCCGGTCGGTGTGCTGACGGAGTTGGTGCGAGGCGATGTTTTCGAGTGGGGTTCACTGATGGCGGGCGCACTGTTCGGGTCGCTGCCCGTTGTCATCCTCTACTCATTTTTTGTCGATTATTACGTTTCTTCCATGACCGGTGCGGTCAAGGAATAAGTCCCCCAGGAGTTACTTAAATGACCAGCAACAAAACCCCGAAAAAACTGCGTTCTCAGGAATGGTTCGACAATCCTGACAATCCGGGGATGACCGCGCTTTATCTAGAACGCTATCTGAATTACGGCCTGACCCGCGGTGAATTGCAGTCGGGCAAGCCGATCATCGGCATCGCACAGACCGGTTCGGATATTTCACCTTGCAACCGGCACCATATTGAGCTGGCCAAGCGCGTGCGTGACGGTATCATTGCTGCTGGTGGCATTCCTTTCGAGTTTCCGGTTCATCCGATCCAGGAAACCGGCAAGCGCCCCGGCGCAGCACTCGACCGCAACCTTGCCTATCTCGGCCTTGTTGAGGTTCTTTTCGGTTATCCGCTTGATGGCGTTGTTCTCACCATCGGTTGCGACAAGACCACGCCAGCCATGTTGATGGGTGCCGCCACGGTGAACATTCCAGCTATAGCGCTGTCAGTCGGACCCATGCTGAATGGCTGGCATCGCGGTGAGCGCACCGGCTCCGGCACCATCGTCTGGAAGTCACGCGAGAAGCTCACCTCCGGCGAAATCAACTATGACCAGTTCATGGATATCGTCGCATCATCGGCGCCGTCGGTCGGGTACTGCAATACGATGGGCACTGCTACCACCATGAATTCGCTAGCCGAAGCACTTGGTATGGAATTGCCGGGCGGCGCAGCCATCCCAGCGCCTTATCGCGAACGCGGCCAGATTGCCTATGACACCGGCAAACGCATCGTCGACATGGTACGCGAAGATCTGAAGCCATCCGATGTCATGACACGGGCCGCCTTCGAAAATGCCATCGTTATCAATTCCGCGATTGGCGGATCGACAAATGCACCAATCCATCTGAATGCCATTGCACGCCATCTCAATATTCCGCTGGACAATGATGATTGGCAGGAAATCGGCCATGACGTGCCGCTTCTGGTCAATTTGCAACCAGCCGGTGAATATCTGGGTGAGGACTATCATCGCGCGGGCGGCGTGCCTGCCGTGGTTGCCGAACTGATGAAGGCCGGGAAACTTCCGCATCCGGGCGCTGTGACGGTCAACGGCCAAAGCATCGGCACCAATTGCGAGCATGCAGAAAACCTTAACACGGACGTGATCAAGACCTATGATGCGCCGTTGAAAAAGAAGGCCGGGTTCATCAACCTCAAGGGCAATCTCTTCGACAGCGCCATTATGAAGACCAGCGTCATTTCCGAGGAATTCCGCCAGCGCTATCTATCCAATCCGGATGACTTGGAAGCCTTTGAAGGCATTGCCGAAGTTTTTGACGGACCGGAGGACTATCATCATCGGATCGACGATCCGGCGCTTGGCCTTAGCGAGAACAGCATTCTGATCATGCGCGGCACTGGGCCGATCGGCTATCCAGGTGCGGCAGAGGTGGTCAATATGCAGCCGCCAGCCTATCTGCTGAAGCAGGGTATCCATGCGCTGCCTTGTCTTGGCGATGGCCGTCAATCCGGCACATCCGGTTCCCCATCCATCCTCAACGCCTCGCCGGAAGCGGCGGTCAATGGCGGACTTGCGCTCGTTCGCTCCGGCGATCATCTGCGCATTGATCTCAACAAGGGCACTGCAAACATCCTGATCGACGATGAGGAATTGCAAAAGCGCAAGGACGATCTGATCGCTGCGGGCGGCTATAAATATCCGGCAAGCCAGACGCCGTGGCAGGAAATCCAGCGCGGCATGGTCGGTCAGCTTGATGAAGGCATGGTTTTGAAACCTGCCGTTGACTACCAGCGCATTGCTCAGACCAAGGGGCTTCCACGCGATAATCACTAAATCGCCGGACGCCCTGACAGATGCAAAAGCCATATATCGGGAGGAAGCATGGCGAATTCCATACGGCGCTATGAGGGGAGGCACGCGGTTATAACCGGCGGTGCCTCCGGCATAGGTTTCAGAACAGCAGAGCGGATCGTGTCGGAGGGCGGCACGGTCACTCTGTGGGACGTCGATGCAGCAAAGATCGAGGAGGCAAAGGCAGCGCTTGGAGCCTCCTCCCACGGCGTTAGTCTCGATGTGTCCGATCCTGACCAGGTCGAGAAGGCCACGCAGGAAACCGTATCTGCCTTTGGCAAGATCGACGTGCTTGTCTGCTCGGCGGGAATAGCCGGACCCAATGCCAAGGTTGCCGACTACCCCATTGATCAGTGGAAACAGGTCTTTGAAATCAATCTGCACGGATTGTTTTATTGCAATCGATTTGTCGTGCCGGTCATGCAGAAGAACGGCTATGGCCGGATCGTCAATGTTGCTTCCATTGCGGGCAAGGAGGGCAACCCCAATGCCTCGGCCTATAGCGCATCAAAGGCTGCGGTCATCGGCCTGACAAAATCGCTGGGCAAGGAACTTGCCGGTGATGGAATTACCGTCAACGTGATAACACCAGCTACCGTTGATACGCCCATCCTCCAGCAATTGAAGCCGGAGTTCATTGATTACATGCTTTCGAAGATTCCGATGCAGCGTTTTGGCAAAGTTGAAGAGCTTGCCGCGCTGATTACGTGGATTGCCAGTGAAGAATGTTCATTCACGACCGGAGCAGTATTCGACATTTCCGGTGGCCGTGCTACATACTAGGCCACTACCCACCAGTGAAGAGAAGGTTGACCAATGAAACTCTTGCGTTATGGCCCGCTCGGCCAGGAAAAACCCGGTCTTGTCGACAAGGACGGCAATGTCCGCGATCTTTCCGGCCACGTAAAGGATATAGCCGGTGAAGCAATTTCACCCGAGGGCTTGAAGAAACTCGCTGCGATCGATCCCGCTTCACTGCCACTCGTTGAAGTAGACCGCTATGGCGCCTGCGTTTCTGGAACCGGCAAATTTATCTGCATCGGCCTGAACTATTCCGACCATGCCGCCGAAACCGGCGCGACCGTGCCGCCGGAGCCAATCATTTTCATGAAGGCCACATCGGCGATTGTCGGCCCGAACGATAATGTGGAAATTCCCCGCACCTCGCTGAAGACAGACTGGGAAGTCGAGCTTGGCGTTGTAATCGGCAAACATGCCAAATATGTCAGCGAAGATGAGGCAATGGACTATGTTGCGGGCTATTGCCTGATCAATGATGTTTCCGAGCGCGCATTTCAGGCAGAGCGTCAAGGACAGTGGACCAAGGGTAAGAGCTGCGACACATTTGGCCCGACAGGCCCCTGGCTTGTGACCAAGGATGAAATCAAGGACCCGCAAGACCTGAAGATGTGGCTGGAAGTCAATGGTCATCGCTATCAGGACGGCACATCGGCGACGATGGTCTATGGCGTGAAATATCTGGTTTCCTACCTGTCGCAATTCATGAGCCTGCATCCGGGCGACATCATCTCGACCGGCACACCTCCCGGCGTTGGCCTTGGCCAAAAGCCGAATGTGTTTCTCAAGGAAGGCGATATCATAACGCTCGGTATTGAGGGTCTGGGCGAACAGCGCCAGCAGGTCGTACAAGCTTAATTTAACCTGCACATCAGTTCTGCGTGGTTCGACAAGCTCACCATGAGGGAAATTGAGGATTGCAAGATCAATCTTCGACGTTGCAAGTGTTTTTGCAGCCCAATCCCAGTCCTCATGGTGAGCCTCGTCGAACCACGCACAATTGTCTCCGCCTTTTGGCGGCAAAGGAGTACAAAATGTCCTCAGCTACAAAAGCTGCCCATCCCCCACGGAAGGCTCCAGCGGGTGCCAGCAAGGTTCGCTACATCATTCTCGCGATGTGCTTTCTTGGTCTGACAATGAATTATCTTGACCGCGCCAATATGAGCGTGGCTTTGCCCTATATCGATGCTGAACTTGGCCTCAACCTCAGTAATGCCGAGAAGGGATTGATCTTCGGCGCGTTCTTCTGGGCCTATGACGGCATGATGCTGATCGCTGGCTGGTTTACCGATAAGGTCGGCGCGCGCCGGTCCTTCTCTCTTGCTGCCGTCTGGTGGTCTGTATTCACGGCGCTGACACCGCTCGCCACGACTTTCTGGGGCTTCTTCGGCATGCGTTTTGCTTTGGGAGCGGGTGAGGCCCCGGCCTACCCAAGCGCAACCAAGGCCGCATCGCGCTGGTTTCCAAAAAGCGAGCGCGCTTTCGCTACCGCAGTCATCGACTCCGGCTCACGCGTTGGCACTGTTCTCGCATTGCCTATCGTGACCGGCATCATCGCTCTGGCGACTTGGCACTATTCATTCATCATCCTCGGCGCGCTCGGCCTTGTATGGGCGTTCTTCTGGTACATGATGTATCGCGACCCTGCCGACCATCCGGGCGCAAACGATCTGGAGCGTCAATACATCACCGATAATGGTGGGCGCACGGAAGAGAATGACGATGCGGAAGCGGTAAAAATCCGGTGGCGCGACCTTTTCCGTTATCGCACCGTTTGGGGCATGATGATCGGCTTCTTCTGCCTGAACTTCGTCATCTATTTCTTCCTGACCTGGTTCCCCGATTATCTGAAGAATGCGCGCGGCCTTAATCTGGCCGAGCTTGGCACATTCGGCATGATACCCGGCCTTACCGCTGTTGCAGCGGCTTGGGCGGCAGGTATCTGGGCCGATCGCGCTATTCGCAATGGTGCTGACGTGACGACGATCCGCAAGATCATCATGGTTGGCGGTCTGCTTGGTGGCGCGGCCATTCTACCCGCTGCAATGGTGACATCGCTCTATATGGCGCTGATCTTCCTTGCGATTTCCTACAGCAGTCTGGCTGTTGCGGCCACGGCAATCTGGTCGCTGCCAGCAGACGTTGCGCCAAGCTCGCATCATGTGGCATCAATTGGCGGCATCCAGAACTTTGCCTCAAACATTGCAGGCATTATCAGCCCGTTCCTGTTTGGCTATCTGCTTGATGTGTTTAATGGAAACTATATTCCGTCATTCGCTCTGGCTGCCGGCGTCGCCGTCATCGGCGCGTTCAACTACGCATTTGTCGTAGGCCGTGCGGAGCCACTGCCGGTTCTGCCAGCACGCGGCTAAAAACATTAAGGGCGGTGCTTTGCGCCGCCCTTTTTCATAGGTTTTTATGCATTGCCCGAATGCGAAGCCGCTTCGCACCTTTGCTGGAAATGCACTTAGTAGTCTTTTTCGAAGAACAGACCAGCGCCGGAATCGCCATCGCTGCCAACAGCACCCTTGGCTTTCAGATTGGGCGTAATGTCGAGGTTGATTGTACCCTTGGTGTTACCACCGGCACCTGCCTCGACCCCCAGATAAATATTATCCCTGATATAACGCCCCGCACGCACACCGGCATTGCCTTCGCTGTCAGTGACGACATCAAGGTCATCAAGGCCCGTGCTCTTGCGCAGGCTGTCGATGAGCGACGAGTTTGAACCACCTGCCAGTTCCGCAGCGGCAGTTGCCAGACGCGCAATTTGCAACGGCGTCAATTCGCTGATTGAGCGGTTGAAGATCAAGCGCGCCATGACTTCATCCTGCGGCAGTTCCGGCTGCGACGAGAAGACAATCTGCAAATCGGATACGCGGCCCTTTACAGTCACACTGACGGTTATGTCGCTGCTTTGGGTAGTGGCAACGAAGTTGATTTCAGGATCAAGATCGCCAACCAGCGTGACCTGACCTTCCGTGAAGGTGATGCGCTGGCCAAGAATGCCAAGACGGCCACGGATGAGATCAAAACCGCCTACAGGCTGAACATTTGTGGCAGGACCGGTCAATCGCACGGAACCGCCGATCTCCGCATCAAGGCCGCGACCACGCACGAAGATCTTGTTGGGTGCTGTAACATTGATATCGAGCCGCACCACACTTGGACGCGATGTCGGTGTTGCGACCTCGCGCTGATCAGCCTTGGCACGCTTAAGTGTTTGTTGAACCTTCTTCGAAGCATCTTTATGCTTTACGTCGATAACCGCCGACGGACCGCCAAAGGTTTCCGGAACAGTGATTTCGGCGCGATCAATATTGATATTGCCAGCAATGACGGGATCACGGGTCAGAGGACCATTGATGCCCAGCGCGCCCGTCACAGTGGCGACGACAAGATTGCCGTCGGCATAGCGCGCCTTATCCAGCTTGATATCAATATTAGCGGGGAAATTCGCAGCAGCATCCGTTGAGATCGTACCTGTCGCGCTGACGGTACCACCTGTTGAAATCCCGGCCGTCAGTGTGCGGATTGTGACAGTCGTGCCCTCCATGCTGCCAAGCAGGGTAATCCGCTGCAAGCGCAGATTCGATTCCGGATCCATGATTTCCGCACCATTGGCCGAGAACATGCCGCGAATCTGTGGTTGGGTAAAGCTGCCGGTTACATTGGCCGTGACATCAATATTGCCCTTGGCCTGTGTTCCGCGGTCCGCCAGGAAACGGTTGGCCAGCGATAGCGGAATATTGCCGGTGACATTGATACCAAGTCCGTTGCCGGAAATGGGAACTTCACCACTGGCTGATACTGTAAAGCCCTGCGGTCCATCGACCTTTGCAGAAGAAAGTGAAAGGCGCTCATTGGCGAAGCGGCCTGCTGCCGTCAGTTGCAGAGGGGCTAGCCCGGCTTCCTGCAAGGGCTTGGCGGAAATGCTCGAACCCTTCAGGTCAAACTCCGCATTTGGCTTTTGCAATGTGCCTGTAACACGACCGCGGCCGGAAACAGCGCCCGCGAGGTTCTGATCTTTGACAATGCCGTTGAGAGTCGTCAGCGGGAAACTCTTCAGATCGAGATCGACGCCAAGCTGGCCTTGTGCCAAAGGCACCGATCCGCGTGCCGAAGCGTCCAGTCCATTTGCCCCGGTCAAATGGGCATCGACATTTAACTGGTCAGTCGTTGATGTGCCTTTGGCATCAAGATTAAGCGCTTCAAGACCCGCTTTCTTCAGTGCTGCTGCCGTTATGCCGCGCGCTTGCATGTCGAAATTGACGTCCGGCTTCTCGCGCGTACCACCGATCTTGGCGGTGCCATTGATTTCTCCGCCGAGCCCAAGATCAGGTTTGATCGTATTGGCGATATCTAGCGGCAGTTTCTCAATCGCAACCGCCAGATTGAGCGTTTGGGCAACTTCACCACTGACGGTCACCTTGCCATTGCCGATATCAAGGATGATGTCACCAAATGAGACATCACTACCAGCAACATTGATTGCTGCGGGCTGTACGAGGCGGGCAGCAAGCTTGTCACGTGTCAGTTCCGCCTTTGCCAGCGACAGCAGATAGCCTTTATCCGTGGGTTCAAGAGCGCCGCCAAGGGATGTTTTCGCGCCGTTTTTCAGCGCTGCATCAAGAGTGAAGTTCGTAGCCTTACCGCTCTGGCTCGCCTGGGCGTCAAGGCTTGTAATATCAATTCCGGAGGCCGAAATATTGGTTGCGCTTACCGTGCCGTTGGCGGCTGGAACATTGAAAATATCCTGTGCCACAAGCGCAATTTCTGCTTTGCCAATGGCAACATTATTAGCCTTGAGACTATCAATCTGTCCTTTGACATCGAGGTTCTGCTTATCATCATCATGCGATAGCGCAATCGTCGCATCGGCCTTGCCTGTCGCTTCGACTAGGAAGAGCGCAGCGGCGGGGGACACATCGGCGGAACTCAGCGTCAGATTGCCTTGCAGCAATCCTTTTTTGTCTTGCGTAACATCACCGCGCAGACGCGTTCCACCCGCGATAAACAACAAATTGCTGAGGCGTTTCTCATCTTTGCGTAACGCGATCTCGGTGGAAAGATCCGCGCGGATGCCATCGAGAAAAGCCAAGCCTGAAAGCTTGCCGTCAATATTGTCTTCAAGCAGCGTTCCATTGAACGAAATATCGCCTTCGGTCAGCTTGCGTCCCGATAATGTGCCCTGCGGCACACCCGCATTAAAGGCAAGGGCGATGATCTTGTCCTGACCGCGCGCGCTGCCCTTTACCTTCAATGCCCCGCCCGCCTTCTCCGAAAGAAGTGCCAGATCGGTAAGGTCGAGGCCAAAGTCGAAATTGGCGGCACCGCTGGCAAATGTTCCATTGGCGGTGACAAGCGTCTGCGGATTTTCGATCTTGAAATTCTTGGCACTCAGTCCGTTTTCGCCACGGGCGAGGCCGCCGGTGATCCGTGTTTCGCCCGCCAGCACTTTATCGGCTGCATCGATGCCAAGCTTCATACCCGTAGCATTGCCGTCCAGCATCAGATCAAAACCGCCTGTCAACGCCTCAACAAGACCGTTGGCTTTCAGGTCAAGCGAACCGGCCAATTCCCGGCCGGCAAGCGCCGAGAAGGGCGAGATGCTTGAAGCTTTAACAAGAATATCGCCGCGATAGGCGAATTCGCTGATCGTGCCTGCCAGAGAAGCACTCAATCCATTGGCCGCGATCAAGGCCTGCTTAAGATTGACAGGGGTACCAGCCTTCCAGTCGCCATTGATCTTAAGCTGGACAAGATCACCGAGGGCTTCAGCTATATCTGCCCGTTTTGCGGTGATACCGGAAATGTCGCCGTTTAAATCATAGGTCAGCGAACGGGCCGCAGGGTCATCAACATTTTGAGCCAAGCCTTTGGCGACAAGGTTGGCCGATTTGGCGGCAAACATTTCCGTTGTCAGGTTGGTGACTTCCAAAGTGCTTGACCAGGCATCATTTGCATTTGCATTCGTGCCGAAATCGACGGCGAAGACCGCCTTATCCACAGTGGTCTGACCGCCGGCAACAGGCAGGATAACCTTCTTGCCCGTTGGGTCGGCTATCGTTGCGTCGACCTTCAATCGGCGCAGGAACCCGTCATTCGTGGTCTCACCTGTGGCATCAACCAGCAGCGCATTGCTTTTGATACTGAGACGGTCAAGCGCAAATCCACCGGCATCACGTACCACGCCATTGACCACCAAAGCAGTGTCATTACCGAAGAAATCACGAAATATCGGCGGGATAAGGGCTGCAACTTCGCCGTCCAGCGTCGTCTTGAAACCAAGCCCGTCAGCCTGGCGATCAATCTTGGTATTGCCGGTAAGAACGCGCTTGCCCGCTGCGTCGAGGGTCAACTGCAAAGCCAGATCGCTTAATGGGCCGGAGCCCTTCAACGCCATGACAACAGGCGGGCGTCCTTCAATATTAAGAAGGTTGGCCATAATGCCATTCGCCGGTTCGTTCAGCAAAAGGTCGAGATCAAGCTGCTGGCTCTCATTGGCATAAGCGGCTTTGATCGTGAAATCACCGCCTGGACCATCCAGACGCTTTATCTGCAAATTGGAATCGAGCGAGCCGCCGTCAAGCGTCAGATTTCCCGCAACGGAAATCTCTGATTTCAGGCCAAAAACTGTATCCCCAAACGCTACGCGACCGATCTTCAACTCCTGAAGAATAACCGCAAGCGGCAGTTCCGGCAGGCTGAAACCTTTCGCTTCCGGCGAAGGCAAGCCTTCGTCCGGTAGCGGCTTGCGCATGACATCGATGGAGTCTGCCGCCAGCGTATTGATATCCAGACGTCCACGCAGCAGCGCAAGGCGGCTCCAGACGATGCGGGCATTGGTGATCTTCAGCCAGATACCTTGGCGATCCGCAACCGTGATGCTGCCAATATTTGCTTCGGAGGAAAGCACGCCCTGAATTTCAGAGATCACAATCTGACGATTTGGTGTCGATAGCTGGTTTTCAACAAAGCTGAGAAAATATGACTTCTCTGCCTCGGCGCTGGCAGGCGCAGGCGACTGCGCCACGGACGGGCCGACGATAAGGAGCAAGAGAAGGGTTGCAAGTATCCGGATCAAAACGCCTGTCCTATGCCAACGTAGAAAGCAAAACTTGGATCGTCATCGGTCCGGTCAAGCGGAACGGCAACATCAAGCCGGATCGGACCAAGGCCGGTATTGTACCTTATGCCCGCGCCAACGCCGAGCCGTAGCTGCTCTGCAAAATCAGGGAAAGATTCTTCGCCGACATAGCCCGCATCGACAAAGCCGACCGCGCCGATCGTATCGGTAAGGCGCACGCGTGCTTCCACCGAGCTTTCGACAAGCGAGCGTCCGCCGATCACATAATTATCGCCATCGCGGCTGACATTCACGCCAATATTGCGATAGGCATAGCCGCGAACTGAACCACCCCCACCAGCAAAGAACAGTTGATCCGGTGGCAGCTCGCCGATTTCAGCGCCAACAATCGACCCAAGCTTCAGACGCCCGGCGAGGACGAAACGATCATCGGCACCGAAACCGTAATAGGTGCGCCCTTCCGCCGTAAATTTGGTGGCGAAGTTGCCATATTCTACTTCGTAGAATGGCGACAAAAGCCCCTCAAGATAATAGCCATTCTTTGGATCAACCTTGCTGTCGCGGCTGTCATAGGTCAGCCCGCCAAGGACACCCACTGTCAGGAAATCACGGCTTCCGAAGAAATCATCTTCAAATTTCGACTTCGAGACACTCGCAGTGAGTTTGCCGGAAAGCTCGTCCGAAAATATATGGGTTAAGCCAGCTTCAGCAGTGACTGAAGTCTGCGTATAGGCATCCAGAACCTTGCGCTCGCCAATCAGCGAGGAAATGAAGTCCGTATCCGGCGTCCAGACACCAGGCTTGGTGAAACTGACACCCAGCATGTAATTATAGTCCTGTGGGTCGTAGGATTGCCCGCCAATGCCACCGATTTTGGCATCGAACCGCAGACGCTCGGCCCGGCCAAAAAGATTGCGGTGCTGCCAATAGGTCTCAAAACCGGCGCCGTCCAGGGTCGAATAGCTGCCACCAACACCGAAGCGGCGCAGCTTCTGCTCCTGCACGGCAACTGTAATCGGCAGAAGCCCATCGCTTGTGATGGCGTCTGCTTCTTCGATACGGGCCGAGCGGAACACCTCAAGTCGAGACAGACGCTTTTTGGCGCGCTCGATCTCGTCAGGATCATATTCGCGTCCGGGCTCCAGACCCGTGATGAAGGCGACAAACTCAGGGTCCATGCGCTCGGTACCGGTGACCTGCGTCTGGCCGAACGATGCGCGGCGACCGGGATCAACATCGATAATCGCATCAACTTTGCTGTTGTCGTGATCGGCGGTGACGTTGCGCGAAACGATCTTCGCCTTGGGATGGCCCTGCTCGCGCCATGCATCAACAGCAAGGCGCTCTGCCTTTACGATTGACGTGGAGCGGGCAATATCGCCCACCGCGAACCCCTGATTTTCAGGCAGGTCAACAATATCCTTCTTGTCGACCGGCGGCGGAGCGACATTCTTGATGCGTGCGGTAGAGAAAAGAAACTGCGGTCCCGGATCGACCGAAATTGACACGGTTGCGGGATCTGGCAAAACCGTGTCCGGAGGAAGATCACTCGCCTCACGCCCATCAACTTTAATGCTGATATTGCCGCCATAACGACCATCGGCGTAAAGCGCGCCAAGAATACGGCGATAATCGCCTCTGGCTTTGGCTAGAAGCCCTGCGGCACCGGAGGCAGGCTTTTCCTTATCAGCGACAAGGCTCGAAGCACCTTCGACGAGCTTTTTGGTCTCTTCGTTTTCTTCGTTGGCGATTTCTACGGTATATTTTTGCGGATCGGCAATGACGGAATCCGCGTCATCGTCTTTTTTCTCGCCCCACAAATGAATGCCGAAGATTTCGAACGCGTGCGCGGGCGATACAAGGGCTGAGCAAGCCAGCAATGCGGCGGCAAACAAACTGGCCTGTGGGCGCTTGAAGTCCATCAACCAGTATAATCCCTAACTCAAACAAAATGACACAAACCAGCAGGAATGATTACCCCATATCCCGTGATCGTTAAAATTCGCCTCTCTAGCTTAAGAAAACGATAACATGGTGGTTAATACAGGCCAACCCGCAAAGGCATTACACAACCCATCCGAAACTGTCGTTGTGACCATATCGCCACAAAACAGGCGTTTACGAGGGAACCCGACGCGGTCACTTTTTATTGGCGGCTGTATTGTTTATTAAATCGGCTGGAAAGCTCCGCGTGAAAACCTGTGATTGCGCTATCCCTGCAACCCAAATAGATTAGCCGCAACCAATCAGTCCCTCCGGAGCATATGAATGAAACCCGTATTCCTGCAGTTGCAATGCTTCCCTGGCAAAACCTATGAAGTTGCGGCTGCCCTTTTTGAGCGCGAGATCGTCTCGGAACTCTATTCGACCAGCGGCAATTTCGATCTGCTGGCGAAGATCTACATTCCCGAAGACCAGGATGTCGGCAAGTTCATTAATGACAATGTGCTCGACATCCAAGGTATTGCGCGTTCACTGACGACCATGACTTTCACGGCATTTTGACCCTCAGGCAGCAATTTTAAGCGGATAACCGAGACATTAAGTCTCGTTTCATGCGATAATAATGTCCCCTATGTAATGTTTGCAATAAAAACACCGCATTCGGGTAACAAAATTCCATTCTTTGCCTAAGAAGCTGTTCTTCTATAGATTGTTTCTTTTGCAATTCACTATCAGGATAGTTTGAAAATGCCGCCCTATCGTTCACGTACAACCACACATGGCCGCAACATGGCCGGTGCCCGCGGCCTTTGGCGCGCCACCGGTATGAAGGACGAGGATTTCGGCAAGCCAATTATTGCCGTCGTAAACTCGTTCACTCAGTTCGTGCCTGGCCACGTGCATCTGAAAGATCTTGGCCAGTTGGTGGCGCGTGAAATCGAAAGCGCGGGCGGTGTTGCCAAGGAATTCAATACGATTGCAGTCGATGACGGCATCGCAATGGGACATGATGGCATGCTCTATTCGCTGCCATCGCGCGAGATCATCGCCGATAGCGTTGAGTATATGGTCAATGCCCATTGCGCCGACGCTATGGTCTGCATTTCCAATTGCGACAAGATCACGCCAGGCATGCTGATGGCGGCCTTGCGGCTGAACATTCCTGTTGTCTTCGTTTCCGGCGGCCCGATGGAAGCCGGCAAGGTTACCTGGGATGACAAGGAAAAGAAGCTCGATCTGGTTGATGCCATGGTTGCCGCTGCTGATGACCGCATTTCCGATGCGGAAGTAACGGCTATTGAGCGTTCTGCCTGCCCGACTTGCGGTTCCTGCTCGGGCATGTTCACCGCCAATTCGATGAACTGTCTGACCGAAGCACTGGGCTTGTCACTACCGGGCAATGGTTCAACGCTGGCTACCCATGCGGATCGGCGGCGTCTGTTCGTTGAAGCCGGGCACCTCATTGTTGATCTGGCCCGTCGCTACTACGAACAGGATGATGAAACAGCGCTGCCACGCGCCATCGCATCCTTTGCCGCCTTTGAGAACGCGATGACGCTCGATATCGCGATGGGCGGTTCGACCAATACTGTTCTCCACCTGCTTGCGGCGGCGCATGAAGGCGAAGTCGATTTCACCATGAGCGATATTGACCGGCTTTCCCGTCGCGTTCCCGTACTGTGCAAGGTGGCTCCTGCTGTTGCCAATGTGCATATGGAAGACGTACATCATGCGGGTGGCGTAATGGGCATTCTTGGCGAGCTTGATCGGGCAGGTTTGCTTGATACCTCAGTTTACTCCGTTCATGCAGCAAATCTGGGCGCAGCGCTTGATCGCTGGGATGTGATGCGCAGCAAGAACCAGTCTGTCCATGATTTCTTCAAGGCAGCGCCGGGCGGTGTTCCTACCCAGGTTGCATTCAGCCAGGATCGCCGCTTTGCCGACGTTGACCTGGATCGCGAAAAGGGCGTTATCCGCAATGCGGAACATGCCTATTCTAAGGATGGCGGTTTGGCTGTGCTTTACGGCAATCTTGCCGAAGATGGCTGTATCGTCAAAACGGCAGGCGTTGATGAGTCAATTCTGAAGTTCTCCGGTCCTGCGCGCATTTTTGAAAGTCAGGATACCGCCGTTCTTGGTATTTTGAACGGCGGCGTAAAGCCGGGCGATATTGTGCTGATCCGTTATGAAGGTCCTCGCGGCGGCCCCGGCATGCAGGAAATGCTCTACCCAACCAGCTATCTGAAATCCAAGGGCCTCGGCAAAGCTTGTGCCTTGATCACTGACGGGCGTTTCTCCGGCGGTTCGTCAGGACTTTCCATTGGCCACGTTTCTCCGGAAGCAGCCGAAGGCGGATTGATCGGTCTGGTGCAGGAAGGCGATGTAATCGACATCGACATCCCGAACCGCAAGATTCACCTTGCCGTCGATGATGCGGTCATTGCCGATCGCCGTGCGCATATGGAAGCCAAGGGCTCAGCCGCCTGGAAGCCTGAAGAAAAGCGCAAGCGCAAGGTCACAACTGCACTGCGTGCTTATGGCGCAATGGCAACAAGCGCTGCACGCGGTGCTGTAAGGCAGATTCCCGACCATTGGGAGTGAGACGATTGGCAGTAATATCGTGCGTGGTTCGAACCACGCACAACAAAAATGCAGCCCTTTTACCAAGGGCTGCATTTTTTACATTTTACTTCGCTGCATCAGTAACTTTTGTTGTCCAGGCACCTTCCGGCTTCTTGGTAATAACCGGGTCTGAACCACCACCAAGCAAGGTTTCCACAGTCCGGTCGGCAGCTGCCGTATCAAGCACGCCGTCTGAACCTTCCGTCAGCTTATTGATTTCAGCAACCATGCGCTTCTGGTGCTTCTCTGTCTGGGCCCCGCTGGCATCATTCTCAAGCACAATTTCAGCAGCTTCGTCCGGATTGGCCCGTGCATATTCCCAGCCCTTCATTGAAGCCTTGACGAAGCGGGCCAGCTTTTCGACCATTGCCGGATCGTCGAGACTCTTCTGGAGCACATAAAGACCGTCTTCCAGCGTTGCTACTTTTTCATCCTCGTACTTGAAAGTGACGAGCTGATCTTCCGGAATGCCCGCATCAATGACCTGCCAATATTCATTATAGGTCATAGTGGAAATGCAATCGGCCTGTTTCTGGATCAGGGGATCAACATTGAAGCCTTGTTTGAGAACTGTGACGCCTTCCGGCCCGCCATCGGTCTTCAGGCCAAGATGGTTCATCCATGACAGGAACGGATATTCATTTCCGCCGAACCAGACACCCAGCGTCTTGCCCTTGAAGTCTTCAGGCTTGGTAATGCCCGTTTCCTTGCGGCAGGTCAGCATCATGCCGGAGCGCTTGAACGGCTGGGCAATATTGACAAGAGGAAGACCCTTTTCACGCGTGGCAAGCGCGGAAGGCATCCAGTCCACCACGACATCTGCGCCACCACCAGCAATAACCTGCGGCGGCGCAACATCTGGGCCGCCTGGCTTGATCTCGACATCCAGATTGGCCTCTTTATAGAAGCCCTTATCTTTAGCCACATAATAGCCAGCAAACTGCCCTTGCGTGACCCATTTGAGCTGAAGCGTCAGTTTATCGGCGGCCAGCGCCGAGCCGGCCATCAGGGTGCTGATAGCGAGTCCCAACGAGAGTGCAATGGTCTTCTTCATGTTTCAGTTCTCCTCTGTTCTTGTTTTTAAATGTTCAGGATCGGTAGGAAGGATGCCAGAAAGTGACGGCCCTTTCGATAAGGGTAATCAGTCCATAGGAAAGTGAACCAGCAAGGGCGGCAACAAAGATTTCCGCCCAGACCATATCGACATTCATGCGGCCAACTTCTGCGGAAATGCGAAAACCCATGCCGACAATGGGGGAGCCGAAAAACTCGGCAACAATTGCGCCGATGAGCGCCAAAGTCGAGTTGATTTTAAGCGCATTGAAGATGAACGGCATGGCAGCGGGTAGACGCAGCTTGAGCAATGTCTGACCATAGGTTGATCCATAGGTGCGCATGAGATCACGTTCCATGGCGCCCGAGGCAGCAAGCCCGGCAACTGTGTTCACCAGCATCGGGAAGAACGTCATGATAACAACAACAGCGGCTTTGGACTGCCAGTAGGAACCGAACCACATGACCATGATCGGAGCAATGCCAACGACGGGCAGCGCTGCCACCAGATTGCCAATGGGTAAAAGCCCCTTGCGCAGAAAGGGCACGCGATCAACGACAATCGCGGCCAGGAAACCCGAGCCGCAGCCCATGACATAACCGGCAACCGCGGCCTTCAGATAGGTTTGTTGGAAGTCCGCCCAGAGCGTCGGCACGGAAGCCGCGATACGCGCGGCAATCATTGATGGTGGCGGCAGAAGGATTGCAGGAACACCGAAGCCGCGCACCACGACTTCCCAAAGGATAAGCAGCCAAGCACCGAACAGCACCGGCAATGCCAGATTGATCAGACGCTGACCATCTGGCGATGAGACACGCCAGCTTGCAAGCCGCTGCACTGTCAGCCAAGCCAAAAGCCATGCCGCCACAACCATGCACCAATAACCAAGCAGCGCCCCTGCCGGACCCATCAAGCTGAGCAACGATATCAGACAATAGACCGAGACATGCACCAATAGCAGCAGCGCAATGGTAGACGAGGTGGATGGAGAAGCGAACAGCGCCACCGCGGCAGCGACAAAGAGCATGATCGGCGTTGCATAGGATAATGTGGTTTGAACACCCGCGCCTGTCGGGACCACAAGAGCCGCAGCGGACAAGACAAAGGCAGCAATGGCCAAAGGAGAGCGCGAAAACCTCATGGCCGCACTCCCATTCGCCGGTTAACAAGCGTCGAGATTACCCCTATAAGGCTGACAAGAACGGCCGCCATGAGTGCGGCAGCGATAAGGGCAGCCCAAATTTGCACGGTCTGACCGTAATAGGAGCCAGCAAGCAGGCGTGCCCCGATACCCGCCACAGCTCCAGTGGGCAATTCACCGACAATGGCACCAACCAGACTGATGGCAACGGCAATTTTCATTGAGGTAAAAAGATAAGGCATGGAGGCGGGCCAGCGCAGTTTCCAGAATATCTGTGCCTTCGACGCGTTATAGGTGCGCATCAAATCAAGGTGCATGATTTCGGGTGAGCGAAGACCTTTGACCATACCAACAGCCACCGGAAAGAACGACAGATAGGTCGAGATCATTGCCTTTGGCAAAAGCCCGGTAATATTGACCGCGTTGAGCACGACGATAATCATCGGGGCAATGGCGAGGATCGGCACGGTTTGCGAGGTGATGATCCAAGGCATCAGGCTTTTGTCGAGCGTGCGCGAATGCACAATAGCGATCGCCAGAAGAATACCAAGCAAAGTGCCGAATGCGAAACCGAGCAGCGTGGACGATAGAGTGACACC
The DNA here is from genome assembly GCA_900471815.1 of Hyphomicrobiales bacterium. Taxonomy (GTDB): domain Bacteria; phylum Pseudomonadota; class Alphaproteobacteria; order Rhizobiales; family Rhizobiaceae; genus Phyllobacterium; species Phyllobacterium ifriqiyense. The sequence continues at coordinate 436,089 of UICE01000007.1, read as the reverse complement.
GCCATGATAGATCAGGCTACGCTTTGACGTTGGTGCAATATCGAAAACTGTCTTGCGAATTTCAGCAGCGACCTGATGCGGCGCAGGCAAAACCGGCCGCTCCTGCGCCATCGTATTGGCAACTAACTGGCTCGTGGAGATGGTCGTATTGGCACGCGCCGCCTGGTCGCGTTCGAATGGCGCGTTGAGAATGATGGCAAAAACATACCAGAGCGCGATGATGACCAAAAGGATGGTTCCGACCGGGATCACCCTGTCGTGGAGCACGGCTGCAAGGCCTTGACGCTCCTTCATCACAGATGAGCCTCATCATAGGAATGGCCGTGCCGCAAGCCTTCACGTACGCGGTGAGCGATTTCCAGAAATTCCGGTGTTTCGCGAATATCCAACGTCCGCTCAGAGCCGAGATTGCAATCGATGATTTCGTGTATCCGGCCCGGACGCGGACTCATCACAACGATCTTTGTCGAGAGAAAAACTGCCTCGGGAATCGAGTGGGTTACAAAGATGACTGTCTTTTGCGTTTTGGCCCAAAGCTTCAGTAATTGTTCGTTGAGGTGATCGCGGACAATTTCATCCAGCGCACCGAAGGGCTCATCCATTAAAAGCATATCGGGATCAAAAGACAGGGCGCGGGCAATGGATGCGCGTTGCTGCATGCCGCCTGATAATTGCCATGGAAACTTCTTGTCAAAACCGGCCAGATTAACCAGCTCGAGATTCTTGGCGATCCGCGCCTTGCGCTCCTCCTTGGGTATGCCCATCACTTCCAGTGGCAGGGAAATATTGCCGCCAATGGTGCGCCAAGGATAGAGCGCGGCCGCTTGAAAAACATATCCATAGGCACGTTTTTCGCGCGCCTGCGATGGCGTCATCCCATTGACCGATATGCTACCCGAGGTGGGCTGCTCCAAATCGGCAATCACGCGCAACAAGGTGGTCTTTCCGCAACCGGAAGGCCCGATAAAGGAAACGAACTCGCCGCTGTTAACTGCAAGGTCGATGTTCGACAAAGCATTGACGGGGCCATCATTGGTCTGGAAGACCAGCGAAAGGTCTTTGACATCAATTACATTTTTTGGCGCCGCATCAGCCATTATTTTCGCCTTGGGTCGGAGCGCGACGACTGTCATCATACGCCTGCCGGAATGTTCTTCGGATCGCGATCCACTCTACGCGGTGCGGTTAGTTCCTTCCAAGTGGAAAGTGCGCGGCTGGCAGAGGGGTTAGCCTCACGCTCGACAAAGCGTCCGCTGCCCGTCGGCGCAAGCACTTCGCCATCCCTATAGGCAATCTCTCCACGCGAAATAGTGATGCGCGGCAGGCCCGTCACTTCAATGCCCTCAAAGACATTATAGTCGATGGCCGACTTCTGCGACTTTGCAGAAATGACCTTGGTTGCATTGGGGTCCCAGATAACAATATCCGCATCGGAACCCGGCAAGATCGCTCCCTTGCGCGGGTAGATATTGAGAATTTGGGCGATATTGGTCGACGTTACCGCGACAAACTCATTTGGTGTCAGGCGGCCGGTGCGCACGCCTTTGGTCCAAAGCACGGGCATACGATCTTCCAGACCACCAGTGCCGTTTGGGATTTTGGTAAAGTCGCCGACACCAAAACGCTTCTGCCCGGTGGTAAAGGCGCAATGGTCTGTCGCCACGACCTGAAGACTTCCCGATGCAAGGCCAGCCCACAATCCATTTTGGTTGATCTTGTCACGGAAAGGCGGCGACATGACCCGGCGCGCTGCATAGTCCCAGTCCTCATTTTTATATTCACTCTCATCCAGAACAAGGTGCTGAATCAGAGGTTCGCCATAGACGCGCATACCCTTGGCACGCGCGCGGCGAATGGCTTCATGGGACTGTTCGCAGGAAACATGCACGATATAGAGCGGCACGCCTGCCTGATCGGCGATCATGATGGCGCGGTTAGCCGCCTCACCTTCTATTTCGGGCGGGCGCGAATAGCCGTGAGCCTCCGGTCCGGTATTGCCTTCGGCGAGGAGCTTCTGCTGGAGATGGGCAACCACATCGCCATTTTCCGCGTGGACAAGCGGCATGGCGCCGATCTCGGCACAGCGCAGAAAGGAGGCGAACATTTCATCGTCGTCCACCATCAATGCGCCCTTATAGGCCATGAAGTGCTTGAACGTATTGATGCCGCGTTCAACGACTTTGGGCATTTCGTCGAAGATCTGCTTGTTCCATCCGGTTATCGCCATGTGGAAGGAATAGTCGGTGCGCGCTTTGCCAGCCTTCTGGAACCAGTCCTGCAAGGCGGCAAGCAACCCGTCTTCGCCGGGGAGCACAAAATCGACAACCATCGTTGTTCCACCTGCCAGCGCCGCGGCGGTGCCGGTGTCAAAATCATCGCTGGAGTGGGTGCCCATGAAAGGCATTTCAAGATGCGTATGCGGGTCGATACCGCCGGGCATGAGAAAGCAACCGGTTGCATCAATAATTTCGCAATTGGCGTCCTGGCCGGAAAGATCTGAGCCGATGGCAGCGATCTTGTCGCCATCAATCAGCACATCCGCTTTATAAGTGCGGTCAGCGGCAATAATTGTTCCGCCTTTGATCAGTTTCGCAAGCATTGTGTTCGTTCCCCTTTTTGGTCTTTTGCCGAACATGTTGCATATGTGGTTGCTAGGTCAGGCTTGAATCTCCGCCGTCTCCAGAACCGCATGCAACAGGACATCCGTACCGGCAGCAGCCCATTCCTTCGAAATCTCTTCATCCTCATTGTGGCTGAGGCCATCCACGCAAGGGCACATTACCATCGCCGTCGGCGCAACGCGGTTGATCCAGCAGGCATCATGTCCGGCGCCGGAAACAATATTGCGGTGACTGTAGCCAAGCCGCTCCGCAGCATTGCGCACGGCAGTGACGCAGCCTTCGTTGAAGGTAACGGGATCAAAATGCCCGGCTTCTTCAATCTCGATGCCGAGGCCAAGCTCCTTGGCAATCTTTGGTGCCTTCGCCTCAATTTCCGCTTTCATTGCGGAAAGCGTTGAAAGGTCTGGCGAGCGGATATCAACCGTGAACACGACTTTGCCCGGAATGACATTGCGGGAATTGGGATAAACATCGACATGGCCGATTGCCCCTACCGCATTTGGCTGGTGGGCCATAGCGACGGCGTGAACCAGTTCGGTAATGCGCGCCATGCCGAGGCCCGCATTCTTGCGCATAGGCATTGGGGTTGAGCCTGTGTGGCTTTCCTTGCCCGTCAATGTGATCTGCAACCACCACAGGCCCTGACCATGGGTGACAACGCCGATATCCTTGCCCTCAGCTTCCAGAATGGGTCCCTGCTCAATATGCAGTTCGAACAGCGCATGGATCTTACGGGCGCCGACTTTCTCGTCACCCTTCCAGCCGATTCGCTCCAGTTCGTCGCCAAACTTCTTGCCCTTGGCATCTTCGCGAACATAGGCCCATTGCTCATCATGAATACCGGCGAATACACCGGAAGCCAGCATGGCCGGGGCAAAGCGCGTACCTTCCTCATTGGTCCAGTTGACAACAACAATAGGATGCTTGGTCTTGATATTAAGATCGTTGAGCGTGCGGATCAGTTCCAGTCCGCCGAGAACCCCCAACACACCATCATATTTTCCGCCCGTCGGCTGTGTATCGAGGTGGCTGCCGACATAGACCGGCAGCGCATCCGGGTCAGTTCCTTCACGCGTGAAAAACATGTTGCCCATGGTGTCTACGCCCATGGTCATGCCGGCTTTCTCACACCAGGATTGAAACAGCCTGCGGCCCTCGCCATCCTCATCGGTCAGGGTCTGGCGATTATTGCCACCGCGCAGACCCGGCCCGATTTTGGCCATCTCCATCAGGCTATCCCAAAGGCGGTCGCCATTGATCCGAAGATTTCCTGTCAGCGACATTTGCCCGCTCCTATGCCAAGTTCTTCAACACATCGGCGAGCGTATCGAACAGATGATCGATCTGTCCTTTGCTGATTGTCAGAGGCGGAGACAAGGCGATGATGTCGCCAGTCGTGCGGATCAGCACGCCCTTTTCGTATGCATTGAGGAAAGCCTGGAATGCCCGTTTTGTCGGGGCGCCGTCGATGGGTTGAAGTTCGATGGCGCCAATCAACCCGAGATTGCGAATGTCTATGACATTCGGCAGTCCCTTCAGCGCATGCAGAGCATTCTCCCAATAATCGGACAGTTCCGATGCGCGGGTTAACAAGCCTTCTTCCTCATAGGTGTCGAGCGTTGCGAGAGCCGCTGCGCAAGCGACCGGATGGCCGGAATAAGTGTAGCCATGGAAAAGCTCTATCAGATTTTCCGGACCATTCATGAAGGCCTGATAGATGTCCGACGAAGCGAAAACCGCGCCCATCGGAATAACGCCACTGGTGATACCCTTGGCGGTTGTCACCAAATCAGGCACCACGCCGAAATAATCTACCGCAAATGGTGCACCAAGACGGCCGAAGCCGGTGATTACTTCATCGAAAATCAGGAGAATATCGTGCTTGGTGCAAATCTCGCGCAGGCGCTTGAGATAGCCCTTTGGCGGAATGAGAACGCCAGTCGAACCCGCCACCGGCTCTACAATGACGGCCGCAATATTTGACGCGTCGTGCAGCGCAATGACCTTTTCCAGATCATCGGCAAATTCAACGCCATATTCAGGCTCGCCGCGCGTATAGGCATTTCGCGCCAGATCATGCGTATGGCGAATATGGTCAATGCCGCTCAGCGCATTGCCGAAAGTCTTACGGTTTCCGGAGATACCACCAACGGAAATACCGCCAAAGCCAACGCCATGATAGCCGCGCTCGCGGCCAATCAGCTTGACCTTGGTGCCATTGCCTTTAGCGCGATGATAGGCTAGCGCGATCTTCAGCGCCGTATCAACCGATTCAGAACCGGAATTGGTGAAAAACACATGGTCAAGCGGCGATGGCAGCATGGCAGCCAGGCGCGCGGCTAGTTCAAAGGCCTTGGGATGCCCCATCTGGAATGCAGGCGCATAATCAAGCTCTGCAACTTGCTTTTGAACGGCTTCGACGATCTTGGGGCGGCCATGGCCCGCATTGCAGCACCAGAGACCGGCAGTTCCATCGAGGATCTCGCGCCCATCATGAGACTTATAGTGCATGTCTTTAGCACTGACGAGAAGGCGGGGGTTTTGCTTGAACTGCTTGTTTGCCGTAAAAGGCATCCAGAACGCGTCGAGATTGTTTGTCCCCATTGCCGTTTTAGACATGTGACGAAGCCTCCTGATTGCGGATATTACCGCTTGTTTTGTGTTCCCGAATGATTGAACCTTTAAGGGGATTCAAAAACCAATTGCCAAAAACTTGACTAGTTGGTCAAAATGCAGGCTAGAAGAGCATAGTTAGGTGGTCAAGCGCTTTATAGGCATTTCAACCCGTTGCCGGGACAAGCGGAATTGCCATTTTGTCGCGGGTGGGTGGAGCAATTAGCAAATGGCGAAAGCTGCGAAGCAGAAAACGAATGGCGGCCCGGAACGAACAACCCGTATCCAGGAAATAAACCGCCGTTTGATCCTTGATGCGGCGCTTGATGTTTTTTCCACTTATGGGTTCCGCGGCACGACTATCGACCAGATTGCCGACAAGGCCGGCATGTCAAAACCCAATCTGCTTTATTATTTTCCACGCAAGCAAAATATCTATGTGACGCTGTTGGAAGAAACGCTGACGGAATGGCTTGCCCCGCTCGCTGATATTGATCCGGCGGGCGACCCGATCGAGCAATTGCGCAAATACATCACGCTCAAAATCAAAATGTCCGAAAGCCATCCGGAAGCATCGCGTCTGTTCGCCAATGAAGTGCTGCATGGCGCACCGGCGATCAGTGACTTTCTGGCCAAGCATTTGAAACCGCTGGTTGACGAAAAGGCCGTCGTCATTCGGCGCTGGGTTGGCGAAGGCAAACTTGCTCCGGTTGACCCCTATCATTTGATTTTCATGATTTGGGCAACCACCCAGCATTATGCGGATTTTGACGTACAGGTTCGCGCTATTATGGGTAGCCAAGTTGGCCGTCCAGGCTTTCGCGAACAAACCGCGCAGGCAGTTCTGAGCATAATTCTCAACGGCATCCGCCCGCGCGATTGAAATAAAATAGTGCCGCGTTCGATTGCATTGCTCTCCTGCATGATTCGACAAGCTCACCATGAGGAAAGTTTTAGGTGCTGCAAAGCCAGCCTTCATCGCAACAGAGCTGGGCTCCCTTGCCAATTACGACTTTCCTCGTGGTGAGCTTGTCGAACCACGCACAAACTGGGTTGCCATAAGTTTAAATAGAACTACGGCTAACCCATCACTCCGCCGCAACCTTTGCCATTGGATTGTTAGGGTGCGTCGTCCAGTTGGCATAGTCTGGCTGAACCGGTGTTTTGGTGCGCGGATCGACTCCCGAGAGCATAGGCACCATATCGATGCAGTTCTCTACAGGGCAGACATTCACACACAGATTACATCCAACACACTCTTCATCAATGACTTCGAAGTGCCTCACACCATCGACCATGGATGTAATCGCCTGATGCGATGTGTCTTCGCAGGCGATGTGACAACGACCACATTTGATGCATAGGTCCTGATCGATCTGTGCCTTGGTGATGTAGTTCAGATTTAGATATTGCCAATCGGTGACATTGGGCACAGCCATACCGCGGAAATCTTCGATGGAGCGGAAGCCGCGTGAATCCATCCAGTCGGACAGGCCCGAAATCATCTCCTGCACAACCTTGAAGCCATAGGTCATGGCAGCGGTACAGACCTGCACATTGCCACAGCCGAGCGCGATGAATTCTGCCGCATCGCGCCATGTGGTGATGCCGCCAATCCCCGAGATAGGCAGGCCACGCGTCTCCGCATCACGAGCAATTTCCGCAACCATATTCAGGGCAATCGGTTTGACTGCCGGGCCACAATAGCCACCATGCGAACCGCGTCCATCAATGGATGGATTGGGCGCAAATGTATCAAGATCGACCGACACGATGGAGTTGATCGTATTGATCAGCGAGACGGCATCGGTTCCGCCAGATTTGGCAGCACGGGCTGGCTTACGCACGTCGGTGATATTTGGCGTAAGCTTGGTGATGACGGGCATGCGCGTATATTGCTTGCACCAGCGCACCACCATCTCGATATATTCCGGTACCTGCCCAACCGCAGCGCCCATGCCACGCTCGGACATGCCGTGCGGACAGCCGAAATTCAACTCAATCCCATCGCATCCGGTTTCTTCGACACGTGGAAGGATGGCCTTCCAAGCCTCTTCCTCACAAGGCACCATGATAGATGCAATCAACGCACGATCCGGCCACTTCTTCTTGACCTCGGTCATCTCGCGCAAATTGACCTCCAGTGGGCGGTCCGTGATCAGTTCGATATTATTGAGACCAAGCAAGCGCCGGTCGGGACCATGGATTGCGCCATAACGCGGGCCGTTGACATTGACGACAGGAGGCCCTTCTTCACCAAGGGTTTTCCAGACAACACCGCCCCATCCTGCTTTAAAGGCGCGCTCGACATTATATGCTTTGTCCGTCGGTGGCGCAGAGGCCAGCCAGAATGGATTTGGAGATTTGATACCAAGGAAATTCGATGAAAGATCAGCCATGATGGTTTCCTTTAGCCGCTAATGTGGCCTGGATTGGCAGTGTGTTGCGCAGAGGTGGTCGCGGGTTCGGAATTGCTGGCAATGACTGCCTCGGCAAAGCCGCTGACTTTTTCCGGCTGCATCGATAAAGCGCGGTGAATTGACTCGGCTGCAAGTTTGCCATCCTGCACACCTGCAACGGTCAAATCCTGACCACCGGCAATACAATCGCCGCCCGCCCAAATTCCTGGAATTGATGTACGGCGCTCCTCATCGACACTGATACGGCCACGCGAAAGCGCCATACCTGCTTCTGCAAGAATTTTTTCCGCGGGCATTTGGCCGATTGCCTTGAAAATCTGATCGCTGGCCAATGTGACGCTTTCGCCGGTTGTTTCCAGCCTGCCATCATTCATGGTCGTGTAGTCGAGGGTGATGCCACAAACCTCGCCACGTTCATTGCGTGTCAATGCGCGCGGCTGCAGCCAATGGCGGATAATCACGCCATTCTTCAATGCAAGTTCCTGTTCGAACTCGCTGGCATTCATGCTTTCCGGACCGCGTCTGTAGGCAATGATGACGTTCTCCGCGCCGAGCAGCTTCGTCTGGACTGCAACGTCGATGGCAGTCATGCCACCACCGATGACGACGACATCCCGTCCAACGGCGATTTCCGAAAGGTCGTTGCTCTGACGCAGAACAGAGATGTAATCGACAGCATCGATGCAGCCTGCGGCATCCTCGCCATCAAGGCCAAGCTCATTGACACCCGGCAAACCCACTCCAAGGAAAACAGCATCAAAACCGGCACGCAACGCATCAAGGCTGATATCCCTGCCAAGTGCCTTGTCGTTCTGAATGGTGATACCGCCAATCTCCAGAATAAAATCCAGTTCTTTCTGGGCGAAATCATCGACGCTCTTATAGGCGGCGATACCATATTCATTGAGGCCGCCAGCCTTTGGGCGGGCCTCGAAAATCGTCACATCATGGCCATGCATGGCCAGACGATGAGCGGCAGAAAGCCCTGCCGGACCTGCGCCGACCACTGCCACAGACTTGCCGGTAGGAGCCGCGCGGGTGAAAGGGTGCTGGCCGTTTTCCATCAGGTAATCTGTTGCGTAACGCTGCAGCAGGCCGATCTTTACAGGCTTTCCTTCGGCCACTTCACGCACACAGGCCTGCTCGCAAAGGGTCTCTGTCGGACATACGCGGGCGCACATACCACCAAGAATATTCTCGCTCAGGATAGTCTTGGCCGATCCGGTGGGATTTCCCGCGGCGATCTCGCGAATGAAAAGCGGAATGTCTATCCCCGTGGGGCAGGCATTCATGCAAGGCGCATCGTAGCAGAAGTAGCAACGGTCAGACTCAACGAAAGCCTCATGCCGCGAAAGCGGCGGATGCAGATCGGAAAAGACCTCGCTATACTCACTGCTCGCGAGCCGGCCAGCCCTGACGTCACGGATTCCTGAATCCATCGATCCCATGAAATGGCATCTCCCATATCTGTGGCAGCGTCCGGTTCCCGTGGATCACAGCCATTTGCAGATGAGCCGGTTCGTCCGGCTCCGTTATGGAAAGAATGGCATATTTTTACAAAAGGTCAAATTTTTTATCAAATGGTCAAGAATCATATTCTTATGAGGGTGTTGTCGGTCTCACTACACTCCTACTGTGCTTGGTTCGACAAGCTCACCATGAGGAAGATAATAGATGTTAAGGAACCAGGCTCGGCGAGCTAGCGACTATCTTGCGAGCAAAACATTCCTCATGGTGAGCCCGTCGAACCACGCACAACGCCATCCTGCAGTCAAAGTTAAAGTTTGTGGGCACTGGACGAAATATTTACTCGGCAGGGAGTTGTGCTTTTGTACTGACCTGCAGCAATTCACGCTGGAGCCTTGCCTCTTCCTCGGCCTTTGGCTTGGAGAACCCCGCCAGAAGAAGATAAGCGACTGGTGTGAGAAACAGCGTTGAGGCTGTAGCCAGACCAAGGCCACCGACGATGACCCAACCGAGCGCAATACGGGCTTCCGCGCCGGCACCGCTGGCGAGAACCAGCGGGACACCGCCAAGAATCGCGCAGAGCATTGTCATGACGACGGGGCGAAGACGGATCGTTGCCGCTTCCTCAATGGCCTGCCGGACATTGCGGCCCTGATCACGCAGATGGTTGGCAAACTCGACGATAAGAATACCATTCTTTGCCATGATACCGACAAGCAGCACCAAGCCGATCTGACTATAGACGTTCATGCTGGTCCCCGTGATCACCATGGCAAACACCGCGCAGGCAAGCCCAAGCGGAACTGTGGCCATAACGATCACAGCGCTGATGAAGCTTTCGAACTGGGCGGCGAGCACCAGAAGGATGATCAGGATGGCGAAGCCAAATGTGATGATCATGCTTGAGGAGTTTTCGCCAAGTGTGGCAGCTTCGGCCAGAGGAATGAGACGATATCCAGCTGGCAGCAATGGCTCGGCAATTGCCTGCGCCTGCGCATAGGCATCGCCAAGGGCGAAAGAAGGCGACAGGCTTGCCGTGATGGCTACGGATCGCATTTGCTGTTCACGGGTCAGTGCGGGCGGCACAGCGACTTCCGTCAGTCGCGCAATCGTCGACATCGGTACAAAGCGGCCATCCTGGGTTCGCAAGAACACATTTTCCAGATCGGTTGGATCATTGATCGGATCAGTGGTGGAGACGAGTTTGACGTCGAAGCTGCGATCCTCGATGTATACGGAACCGATCTTGTAGCCGTCCAGTACCGACTGCAATGCTTGTGCCAGACCTGTGATGTCTATGCCAAGATCCGAGGCCCGCTCGCGGTCTATCGTAACAGCCAATTGCGGCTGGGTTGGTTCATTTGTCAGACGCGGCCTGTCAAATCTTGGATCTTTTTCCAGTTCGGAAACGATCTTGGCGGCAGTCGTGCCCAATTCGGCGTAGCTGGTTCCCACGACAGCAAACTGGAGACCGTTGCCTGCGCCGCGAATACCGAGCGAATTGGGTTGCGAGGCAAAAACCTGAATGCCCGGCACTGCGCGCACACGCTTGGAAACATCGGCCACGATCTCTTGCTGCGTCCTTGTACGCTCATTCCATTTGGCAAGGCTGAGCACCATGAAGCCGCGATTGGTGTTGCCATTCTGCCCGGCAATGGAGAACGTATTCTCGATTTCTCCCGAATCACGCAAAGGCTGGATCAATGTTTCGATCTGGCGCATCTCATCATTGAGATATTCGAGACTGACACCTTGGGGCGCCGTTATGCGCAGGAAGGTCGCCGCACGATCTTCTGTCGGCGTCAGCTCCTGTTTGAGCAGGGAGAATGCACCAAAGGCGGCACCGGCAAAAAGGATCGACACGATGACCACGATCCAGGGCGCAGCAAGACAGGCATGCAGCAACCATTTGTACCAGCCGCCAAAGCGATTGCCCATACGGCCAACCACACCCGGTGCATGGGCAACTTCATGATGACTTGCCTCGCTCGCGCTCAGCAGACGGGATGCGAGCATGGGACACAGCGTAAGCGCCACGACCGCCGAGAGAAGCACGCAGATGGCCAGAACAAAGCCGAATTCGCGAAACAGACCGCCTGTCTGGCCGGGAAGGAACGACAATGGCACAAACACCGCCGCCAATGTGACCGTTGTCGCGATGACCGCGAAGAACACTTCCTGCGTGCCAAGAACAGCAGCGGCGCGTGGGCCCATGCCCTGATTACGGCGGCGGACAATATTTTCCAGCACGACAATCGCATCATCCACCACAAGACCTGTCGCCAGAACCAGAGCCAAAAGCGTAAGAATATTGATGGAAAAACCTGCCAGATAGATCGCCGATATTGTGCCGATCAATGCAACTGGCATGCTGACCGCCGGAATCAAAGTCGCCCTGATGTCCCACAGGAACAGGTAGATGATGGCGATAATGATGATAACCGAAACGCCCAGCGCTATTTCCACCTCATGGACAGCGCCGTTGATGAAATCTGCATCATCGCTGGTAACGCGAATATCAACACCTTCCGGCAGGGTCTGCTGAAGCTGAGCGACTGCGGCGCGGACACCTGTCGAAATATCCAGCGTATTGGACTGTGCCTGGCGGATAATACCAAGGCCGATACCGGTCTTGCCATTGGCACGCAAACTTGACGTGCCAATGTCGGGGCCAAGTGTCACCGTGGCAACGTCACGTATTTTCGTGCGGCCTTTGATGATGATGTTTTCGAACTCTTCAGGCGTGGTAACGGGTGCGGTCGCCCGCACAACAATGCTTTGGTCATTGCTGTTCAGCTGGCCTGCCGGAGTATCAAAGGCCATGGTCGTCAGCGCATTGCGGATGTCGGCGACGTTCATGCCAAGGCTTGCAAGCTTGCCCTGATCGATATCGATCCGGAAAATCTTGTTGCGATCGCCGTTGATTTGCACATCGGCAACGCCGGGGACAGAGGCCAGCACATCTTCGATCTGATCTTCGACCAGCACTGTCATATCCTCAACCGCCATCGTATCGGAAGTCACGGCAAGCCGCATAACTGCATCGGAATTCGCATCCGCCTTGACGATCTGCGGAGGATCGGCCTGTTCGGGCAGCGTGTTGGTGATACGGCTGATTGCGTCGCGCATGTCGGCAGCGGCAACGTTCAGATCAACGCCATCATTGAATTCGACTGTGACGCGGCTGCTACCGAACGAAGAACTCGAGGAGATGGATTTAACACCGGAGACACGTGACACGGCGCCTTCGATTGCAGAGGTCAGTTCCCGGTCAACTGTTTCGGCGGCAGCCGATTCAAATATTGTGGAGACGGTGACCACCGGCCTGTCCACATCGGGAAGCTCGCGGACGTCAACGCCATAATAGGCGGCCAAACCAGCCACCACGATCAAGGCATTGAGCACCAGCGCCATGACCGGACGGCGAATGAAAAGGGCGGTAAAACTTGTATCGAGATTGTCGTTCTGTTTTGTCATGACGTCCTCAGCCAGCTTTGCCGGCGGAGGCGAGAGGACCTTCTTCGCTGTTTTGTTTGGGCGCAGGTTGCCCTTTAATGTGAACGGTGCCACCTTCGCGGACCGACTGGACACCTTCGGTAACAATCGCGTCGCCCAGCTTAATATTCGCATCAACCAGAACATTGGCGGCATTGCGCTGGACAATACGAACCGGAACGCGGCTAGCTTTGTCGTCTGCAATCTTCCAGACATAGGCACCGTCAGTGCCCCACTGGATCGAGAGTGGGTCCACCGCAGCATAAATGTCGCCCGGGAATGCAATGGATATCTGGAAAGCCATGCCTTCGCGTAGCGTATCTTTCGGATTGGTGATGCGTGCCTGCACGTGCAGGGTACGGCTGGCGGGATCAACCCTGCTGTCGATCGCGCTTACCGAGCCTTGAAATGTTTCCCCGGGGCGCGCAATTGAGTTCGCAGATACGGGAGCGCCAACGGCAATCAACGGCGCAAAACGCTCCGGAACCCAGAAGTCGACAAGAACTTCTGAGCGGTCGTCAATCGTAGCGACCTGCGTAGAAACGGTAATATAATTGCCCGCATTGACAGGTAGAATACCGATTATGCCGCTGATGGGCGCTTTGATATCGCGCCGGTCCAAGGCCAGCTCTGCCTCGCGCAAATCCAATGCCGCGTTCTCCACCGCAAGTTCGGCATCAGAGACCTGAACAGCCGACACCGTATTGGTTGTACTGAGGTTTTCAGCGCGCTTCAGCTTGTTTTGCGCGTCTTTGAGCGCACTTCTAGCCTTTTCCGCAATAATCGTCTCGGCTTCTGAATCAAGCTTGGCGATGACGTCACCGGCCATGACTTTTGACCCGGACTGGACAAGCAATTCCGTCATTCTGCCAGCTGCAAATGGTGTAACTGAAACGGAGCTTTTGGCTTTTCCGGTACCGATTGCTGAAAGCCGGTCATTGATCTTGGCTTCAGTTGCCGTTTTCACAACGACAAGCGGCAAACTCTGTCCGCCACCCCGCCTGCCGGAGCCTGCCGCGGTTTCGGCGGTTGCATTGGAGGGCGGAACAACTCCGGCCTTCTTTAACAGCTCATTGGAACCTGGGGAAAAATAGAACCAGCCAGCTCCAGCACCAACCAGAACCAATATGGCAATCAGAATTTGTTTCCAGGCCTTCATCCAACACTCCAAGGCCGGTTCCGGTAAGGAGCCAGCGAATACTTTCGTCAAGTGCATCTGCGATCCGCAGAGAGCAACTCTATCTGTTGCAGAGAATAAAGCGCTTTGATGTCGCCGTTAATGACAAATCGGTGAGATTACAAAGATTTAATTGAACGGTCCAAATCAACTTTGCCCGTGAAATGAAGTTTCTCCGTCGCTCTTCTTGATGAGTGGGGTCTGCCGTGCAACATGGCGGGCGACATATTCGTAAGGATAGCATTCGATGGCGACCAAAACCGATATAGCGCGGCGTGTTTTCAACCATACGTGGAAATTGGACCCCATCGTCCGCAGCCTGCTCGACACGGATTTTTACAAACTCCTGATGCTTCAGATGATTTGGGGCGTTTATCCCAAAGTGGATGCCACCTTCACGCTCATCAACCGCACCACTAAAGTGCGGCTGAGCGACGAGATTGACGAGCAGGAATTACGCGAACAGCTTGATCACGCGCGGGAAGTGCGTTTCACAAAGAAAGAGATGATCTGGCTCGGCGGTAACACGTTCTACGGCAAGCGCCAGATATTCGAGCCGGATTTCCTGAGTTGGCTGGCAAATTTCCAACTACCCGAATATGAGCTGATCAAGCGCGATGGCCAATATGAACTCAATTTTCACGGGCCGTGGATGTACACCACCATGTGGGAAATTCCCGCGCTTACAATCATCAACGAATTGCGCTCCCGCGCGGCGATGAAGCGTTTGGGGCGGTTTGAGCTTGATGTGCTTTATGCCCGTGCGAAGGCCAAAATGTGGACTAAGGTCGAGCGCTTGCAAGCTCTCCCCGACATCAGAATTTCCGATTTCGGCACCCGACGCCGCCACTCATTTCTGTGGCAGCGCTGGTGTGTTGAGGCATTGAAGGAAGGCATTGGCGCTTCATTTACCGGCACGAGTAATGTGTTGATGGCGATGGATAATGATCTGGAAGCGCTTGGAACAAACGCTCACGAACTACCGATGGTTCTGGCAGCACTGAGCAAAACCAAGGAAGAACTTCTGGCATCGCCCTATAAGGTGCTTCAGGACTGGAACCGCTATTATGGCGGTAATCTTTTGATAGTACTTCCCGACGCCTTCGGTACAGCGGCGTTTCTGCGCGATGCGCCGGATTGGGTTGCAGACTGGACGGGCTTTCGACCCGATAGCGCGCCGCCCATTGAAGGCGGCGAGAAAATCCTTGCTTGGTGGAAAGCCAAGGGTAAGGACCCGCGCGAAAAATTGCTGGTGTTTTCCGATGGGCTTGACGTCGATACGATTGAGGAAACCTATCGCCACTTCGATGGGAAAGTGCGTATGAGCTTCGGCTGGGGCACCAATCTCACCAATGATTTCGAAGATTGTGCGCCACGGTTCAACGACCAGTTAAATGCGATTTCGCTGGTGTGCAAAGTCAGCTACGCCAATGGCCGCCCGGCTGTAAAGCTTTCGGATAATCCCAAGAAAGCCACTGGCGAGCCTGCAGAGATAAAACGATATTTGGAGATTTTTGGCGCGGAAGATCGCGTGGAACAGACTGTAAAAGTCTGACCCACGCGATCGATTGGCTTTGCAAGCTCGAACGGAAAACCGGTGCCCACTTTTCCTGAGCTTGCTTTTACAACTACTGCAGCATCACCGTGCGCAATTCATGCTCCTGCGCGCCGACAAGAACGTTTTCGCGTTCATCGGAAAGCACAATAGGATCTCCATTGGCTGCAAAGAGCGCCCAAAGCTCAACACCAGGCGCCATCGGCGGAAGAGCCGGAAAGCTGGTGGCGAGATCATCGGTCTTTACTTTGCGCAGATAAGCTACCTGACCGGCGCCGAGACGGGAGAATTCAAGTTCGGTAAAAGGATTCGTTTGCATTATAGCCTCCTTATTTGGACAGTCTCTGGTGAGCCCTGTCCTGTTAGAGCCCTGATCAGTCTTCGACCGCAATATTGATGCGCTTGACCAATCGTTCAGGTTCCGGCCGGTCGAGGTCGATCGACAGTAGCCCATTCTTCAAAGTGGCATTGCTGACCCGCATTCCATCGGCAAGAACAAATATGCGCTGGAACTGGCGGGCCGCGATGCCGCGATGCAAATATTCGCGCGTTTCTTCATCGGTCTGGCGACCGCGAATAATCAGCTGGTTATCTTCAGTGGTAACTTCGAGATCGTCGCTGGAAAATCCCGCCACGGCGAGAATAATACGCAACTGCTCACGATCGTTATTGCAACGGATACGCTCGATATTATATGGCGGGTAGCCGTCGCCGGATTTGGCGATACGCTCCAACGTCTTTTCCATCGAATCGAATCCAAGCAGCAATGGGCTTGAAAAAGGTGTCATTCGTGTCATCCAAGCAGTCCTTTAGTAAAGCGACCTAAAGCAAAACCCGTAATTCAACAGCATTTCGCTCCTGTACTCAGATATGGTCTATCGACCTTGAGACTTCAAGAGAGTGCGGCATATAGATGAGAGAAACCGACCAATGGCACGTAAAATCATAATCGATACAGATCCGGGGCAGGACGACGCTCTCGCGATTCTTTTGGCTTTTGCCAGCCCGGAACTGGATGTGCTGGGTATTACAGCCGTTGCCGGCAATGTGCCGCTTACCTTGACCGAAGTGAATGCGCGTAAAATCTCCGAATTGGCCGGGCGCTCCGATACGCGTGTCTTTGCCGGTGCGGATCGTCCGTTGATGCGCCCCTTGATCACGGCCGAACATGTTCACGGCAAGACCGGCCTTGATGGTCCCGACCTGCCTGAACCGTCCATGCCTTTGCAGGATCAGCATGCGGTCGATTTCATTATCGAGACTTTACGCAGTGAACCGGCGGGAACTGTCACGCTTTGCGTGCTTGGACCACTTACCAATATCGCCCATGTTCTGTTGCGCGCGCCAGAACTTGCACCGAGGATCATGGAAATCGTCCTGATGGGCGGTGGCTTTTTTGAGGGTGGCAACATAACGCCGACTGCCGAGTTCAATATCTATGTCGACCCACAGGCTGCGCAAATCGTGTTGCAGTCAGGCGTTCCAACCGTGATCCTGCCGTTGGATGTGACACACCAGGCCCTGACCACTGCCAAACGCATCGATCGGTTCCGCGCTTTGGGCACCAGATGCGGCGACGCCTCGGTCGCACTGCTGGAGTTCTTCGAGCGCTTCGACGAAGAAAAATATGGCAGCGATGGCGGACCTTTGCATGATCCCAATGTGATCGCTTATTTGCTCAAGCCGGAGCTCTATACGGGGCGTCACTGCAATGTCGAAGTGGACGCAGCCAACGAATTGACGTTCGGCATGACGGTGGTTGACTGGTGGGGGATTACTGACCGCCCGAAGAATGCTTTTTACATTCGGAACGTGGATTCTGATGGCTTCTTCGAGCTTTTGACCACCCGCATAGCAACGCTGCCATAAATCAGGCTGCAACGCTGTCCTTCTGAGTGCCTGGAGCGAGAGTAATCTCCAGGCCATTCAGTTCTTCCGTCATGATCAGCTGGCATGAGAGGCGGGAGTTCTCCTCGACGTGAAATGTCACATCGAGCTGATCGATTTCTTCATCCAGCGGTGCAAAAAGCTTCTCAGTCCATTCCTGCTCGACATAGCAATGGCAGGTGCCGCAAGCAGCAGCGCCGCCGCATTCCGCCTTGATGTCGAGGCCCCAATCCCGAATGACTTCCATGACACGGAAGCCTTCCAGGGCCTCCAGCGTATGACGTTCGCCCTTCTGATCGGTGACGTGGATGTAAAGAGAATCAGACACTCAAGCTGCTTTCAGTTTCTTCTGGAGGGATGTTGAGGACGTCGTATACTGGAAAACGATACGTTCGCCAGGGGCCACGATCCGTTTTGCTGCATGGGACATCAAAGCCGCCTCATGGAAACCTGACAGGATAAGCTTCAGCTTTCCCGGATAGGTATTGATGTCGCCAATCGCGAAAATACCGGGCTCTGATGTCTCGAATTTCTCCGTATCGACCGCGATCAGATTCTGATCGAGGTTCAGGCCCCAATCCGCGATTGGACCTAGCTTCATTGTCAGGCCAAAAAATGGCAGCAAACGGCTGGCCTCGATAATTTCTTCCCCGGCTTCGCCGCCCTTCAGCAGCACCTTGGACAGTTGGCCATCAGCGCCCTCAAGGCTGCCAAGCTGACCCATACGGAATTTCACGCGGCCTTCTTTTTCAAGTGCCCACATTTTGTTGACACTGTCGGGAGCGGCGCGAAACTCGGGACGGCGATGCACCAGCGTCACGGATTTGGCTACGGGTTCAAGATTTAATGTCCAATCAAGCGCAGAATCGCCACCCCCAACGATGACAACGTCATGGCCGCGGAAAGCCTCGATCTTGCGAACAGCATAGTGGACGCTGACGCCTTCATAATGTTCGATTTCCGGCACAGGCGGGCGCTTGGGTTGGAACGAACCGCCGCCGGCTGCAATGACAATGACCTTGGTCAGGAAGACTTCATCCGCATCAGTCTCGACACGGAACCGGCCATCCTCCAAACGTGTGAGCGCGGTCACCATCGTCGAAAAATGGAACTGCGGATCGAACGGCGCAATTTGCTTCAGCAGATTATCGGTCAGATCCTGCCCTGTCACTTCCGGCAGACCCGGAATGTCATAAATCGGCTTTTCCGGATAGAGTTCGGCGCATTGGCCGCCCGGACGATCAAGAATATCGATGACATGGGCGCGCAGGTCCAAAAGGCCAAGCTCGAATACCGCAAAGAGGCCAACAGGACCGGCACCGACGATAACGACATCTGTTTCAATAAGTTCTGACATATAAGTGCTTTCCAACAAACCGAATTGAATTTTATTGTTTCAGGCGCCCGGAACCCGGCGCCAGCTATAGGCGCCCGGTACGGTGTGCGAACCTCTACCGGGCTGATAATAGCCGGGTGCATCATGCAGATTGTGCTCCGCAAGGCGTGTCAGCGTTACGGCATGTGTAACCTTCATCGTATCGAAACCGGTACGCAACATGTAGGCGACCTGATCGATCAGTACATCGCCCACCGCACGCAGCTCTCCCTTGAACTGATGTTGGTTTTTCAAAATGTCCGCCTTCGAATAAGAGCGGCCATCGTTGAAAGCCGGAAACTGCAGCGCAATAAGCGGTATTGTATCCAGCAATGGCAGAAGAGGGTCGATGCTTTCGCCCGGCGCGACCGATACCCCGATCTTGCGGTTGGTATTGTTGCGGATGCTCTCATCCAGGCCCAGCCATGCAGCCAGAGGAAGAATTACAGCCGGCGCATCACCTGTTTCTTCGAGTGTCTCAGCGGCAATGTAAGGATCTTCACGAAATCCTTCGCGACCCCAAAGTTCACCAGCTACGCTTTCAGAAATGTCACTCATAGGCTCGAATCCGTCAGGGAAATATTGCTCAATTGATCGGTAAGTCCCGTCAGGTGGATACCGCATTCTGTTTTGTCGCTGCCAGCCCAACGACCGGAACGCGCATCTTCACCTTCTTTCACCGGCTGCGTGCAGGGCATGCAGCCGATCGAACGATAGCCTTCTGCCACCAGCGGATGCGCAGGCAAGTGGTGCGCGACCATATAGTTTTGCAGATCAGCCGATGTCCATTGGGCCAGCGGGTTGATGCGAATACGCTCACCCACCGATTCAAACACGGGTAATGCATTACGCGTCGATGCCTGAAACTGTTTGCGACCGGTCATCCATGCCCGATAAGGCGCAACGGCCCGCGCCATCGGCTCCACTTTACGGATATAGCAGCAGCGATCCTTATTGGTCATCGACATGGCGCCATAGGGATCCTCATCCTTGAGCGTCTGCTGCAAGGGGTGGATGTCATGAACATCGGTCATGCCCAATTCGCCAACAAGCTCGTCACGATAACGCAAGGTTGCCGGAAAATGTTTGCCCGTTTCCAGAAACAGAACCGGCGTAGCACGATCCACCTGCGCGATTAGGTGCAAAAGCACAGAAGATTCCGCGCCAAAAGAGGAGACAACAGCAATTTCTTCATTGAACAAATGATCTATCGCCAGCTCGATAATATCGGCCGGTTCAAGATTCCCATAGCGGGCCTGAAGCGCGCGCGCTTCGTCCGCCACGGTACGTTCATTTGTCTCAAGCAGCATTTGCAGTCTCGTTATAAAGCGCGTCCTTGAACGGTGCAGCGCCCAGACGGCGATAGGTTGCAAGGAAGTTTTCTTCCTTGTCTGTCCGCACCTGAAGATAGCGGTCAACTATGGTTTCCACCGCATCAACGATTTCTTCGGAAGAGAAGCCGCGACCGGTAATATCGCCAATCGTGCAAATCTCATCACCGGAACCGCCCAGCGAAATCTGATAAAGCTCTTCGCCCTTCTTCTCGACGCCGAGAATACCGATATGGCCGACATGGTGATGGCCGCAGGCATTGATGCAACCGGAAATCTTGATCTTGAGTTCACCAATATCCGCCTGACGTTCCGGCTGGCCG
Source organism: Hyphomicrobiales bacterium (assembly GCA_900471815.1). Classification (GTDB taxonomy): domain Bacteria; phylum Pseudomonadota; class Alphaproteobacteria; order Rhizobiales; family Rhizobiaceae; genus Phyllobacterium; species Phyllobacterium ifriqiyense. The sequence continues at coordinate 415,825 of UICE01000007.1, read as the reverse complement.
AAACGCTCTGAAATGCGCTGTGCTACGGGAATGGATCGGGCATTGGCCAAAGCGCAATAATCGAGACCGGGGCAGGCAATAATATCCGTGATCAGCCCGGCATTGGCTGTCGCCAAGCCGTCTGTCAGCAGCAGGTCATAGACAATGCGCAAGTCAGCAATGGCTACATGCGGCAGAACCAGATTTTGCTCATGGCTGACGCGGATCTCATCATTCGAGAACTTCTCGGCGATATCTGCCACCAGATCCATCTGCGCGTCTGTTGCGTCACCTGGAATACCACCAATCGGCTTCAAGGAGATTGTGACGACCCCGTAGTCCGGATTCTTGTGCGGCGTTACATTTTGATCGACCCAGCGCGCAAAGGAAGGATCGGCCTTACGCGAGATCGCAAGCTGCGACCAGCCTTCGGGACGCTGCGGCAGGTTTGGCATGCGGAAATAATTGTCGATGGCATCAACATCCTGTTGCGGCATCTTCAAGTCGGTATCCTTGATTGCCTGCCATTCAGCCTCGACCTGACGGGTAATTTCCTCGGTGCCGGTTTCATGCACTAGGATTTTAATACGTGCCTTGTATTTGTTATCGCGGCGGCCATGCAGATTATACACACGCACGATTGCCGTCGTGTAGGTCAGCAAGTCCTCAATGGGCAGAAAATCCCGGATCTTTTTGGCTACCATCGGCGTGCGGCCCTGACCGCCGCCAATATAGACCGCAAAGCCGAGTTCGCCGGCTTCATTCTTCTTCAGATGAAGCCCGATATCATGGACCTGAATGGCTGCGCGATCCCGATCAGCACCAGTGACTGCGATCTTGAACTTACGCGGCAGATAGGAAAATTCCGGGTGCATTGACGACCACTGACGGAGAATCTCCGCATAGGGACGCGGATCGGCAACCTCATCAGCGGCGGCACCGGCAAAATGATCGGCTGTGACATTGCGGATGCAATTGCCCGATGTCTGCAAAGCATGCATTTCGACAGAGGCCAATTCATCAAGCACCGCTGGCATATCGCTCAAAGCCGGCCAATTATACTGGATATTCTGTCGTGTGGTGAAATGGCCATAACCGCGATCATAACGGCGCGCAATATGCGCCAATTTATGCATCTGCCGACCTGACAATGTGCCATAGGGGATCGCAACACGCAGCATATAGGCATGCAGCTGAAGATAGACACCATTCATCAAACGCAGCGGGCGGAACTGCTCTTCAGTCAGCTCGCCAGCAAGACGCCGCTCAACCTGATCCTTGAACTGCTCGACGCGGGCAGAGACAAACGCGTGATCAAACTCATCGTAACGATACATTCTATGCGGACCTTCAGAAATTAGGCGGCGTTGGCGCTGGTTTTCTCGGCTTGCTTGCCAAGATCAAGACGGATTGTCGGGCCGAGCTGGCGGATACGTTCGCGCAGGCGTAGCGGATATAGGTTTGTACCGCGTTCCTCAACATCAATGACATTAACGTCGATGACGAGATTGGACTTTATCGCGGCTTTACCGGCTTCCTCAAGCGCTGCCACAGCCTCGGCATGACGTGCGACAAGGGCACCATCAATATGGTCGAGCCACTCACCATTGGCACCAAGCCAAACTGCTTCGCCATCGGTCAGGCGGTTCGCTGTTAAAACTTTGACACTCATGATCATCATCCTTGCGGTTCAGACAGCATGCGCTGCCATGTGGCGCTCAGCCACGAAATCTTCAAACTTTGTCTTTGTTGCAGAAAGCGGTTCTGCCAGATGAATGGCGGCACCGGCGACAGCATCGCCAATGACAACCATGACCGGCCCCTCCAGATCGCTGCGTTGTTCAAGTGCTGGCAAATCTTTCAATGTCCCGTGGAACATGCGACGTTCCGCACGTCCGGCGTTTTCAATCACAGCAACGCCGGTATCCGCATGAAGGCCCGCCTCAATCAGGCGATTGGCAACGGAAGCAGCAACACTCCGGCCCATATAAACGGCGATGGTTGCACCGGAAATAGCCAGGCGTGCCCAATCCGGCAGTATATCGCCCGTCATATCGTGGCCAGTGGTAAAGACCAGCGAGGATGCAACGCCGCGCAATGTGAGCGGAAGCTGCATATCTGCTGCGGCAGCGAAGGCAGATGTAATACCAGGCACAATCTCAAAGGCGATACCGGCATCGCGCAAAGCGGCCATTTCTTCGCCAGCGCGACCATAAACCAGCGGATCACCAGATTTCAATCGAACGACGCGCTTGCCTTCGCGGCCAAGCGTTACAAGAAGATCATTGATCTCGCTTTGGCTCTTGGAATGGCAACCCTTGCGCTTGCCCACAGACAGTCTCGTGGCATCGCGGCGGCCCATGGCAACAACAGCCTCTGGCACCAGCGCATCATAAACAATCACATCAGCTTCCATCAGGACGCGGTGCGCACGCAAGGTCAGCAAATCCTCAACGCCCGGACCCGCCCCAACCAACCAGACATAGCCTTTGGGAGAACCCTGATTTTCGAGCAGATTTGCGGCAGCGTCATGGGCTCCGATCAGATCATTCTTATAAACATTGCTTGCTACATCGCCCGAAAAGAATGAGCGCCAGAAAATGCGCCGCGACAGTCCCTTTTTCACCAGCCGTTCAACGGCAGGCCGGTAGGCATTGGCGAGACGGGCCAGATCCCCGAGACGCGGGGAGAAAGCCGCATCAATGCGCGCACGGATGAGCTGGGTCAGTACAGGGCCTGTACCCTCAGAGCCTATGGCAATGGCGATAGGCGCGCGATTGACAATGGCAGGTGTGTAGAAGTCACACAGATCAGGACGGTCAACGACATTAACAGGAATATTCTGGCGGCGCGCTTCATCGGCAATGGCAATATCCTGATCTTCATCGCCAGTGGCGACAAAGACCAGCTTTGCGCCGGTCAGATGCTTGGGAGCAAATTTTTCTACAATATGGTCGTAGTTGCCGCTCCGCAAAAAGGCGGCAAGTTCTGGTTCCGGTTCGGCAGCGACTATGCGGATGGTGGCACTGGTTTGTGTCAGAAGACGAGCCTTGTTCAAGGCCTCTTCCCCATTGCCTATAACCACAAGCACCTCGTTCCGAACACGGAAGAAGGCTGGAAAGACAGATAGCTGGTTGGAACGAATAGGCATGAATCGTGGGTATCCCAATGGCTATGGGAATTATCCGATATCAATGACCTGATTATAAGAAACAGAAATGCGCCGTTTCACGCGCAGGAGCATATAATTTCTGAAAAACCGAAGGTAATCGGATTCTCTTTCTGCGCCATACATAGTTGCACCTCCCCTCGCTTCATAAAAGGAGATGGGAAAGGCCAAAGGAACGCAGCCGCAAATGAACGGCGCTCGATACACGACCATTCTTATCGGGTTTAAATTCGATTGCAAGTTGTTTTTTATTTTTTCATGACTGTCGGGATCTGACAATTCTATTCGTCATTCGGAAGTGAGTTATCAAACAGAGAGGATTTTATCCCGATGCGTATGATTTTCGTGAACCTGCCGATCAAGAATCTTGCTGCTTCAAAAGCCTTTTTTGCGGCTTTGGGGTTTAGCTTCAATCCGGACTTCTCTGACGAGAAAACAACCTGCATGATTATCGAAGAGAATATTTTTGCAATGTTGATGGAAGAAGACCGCTTCAAGGACTTCATCAATAACGGCATTAGCGACGCAACGAAATCTCAGGAAGTGCTTATTGCGCTTTCGGCAGCAAGCAAGGAAGAAGTCGATGAGACTTTTGCAAAGGCAATTGCTGCGGGGGGCAAGGAATGGAAGCCAAAGCAAGACTATGAAGGCTTCATGTATGGATGCAGCTTTCAGGATATTGACGGCCATGTCTGGGAAATCGTCCACATGGTGCCGCAAGCCCAATGATGCTCATACCAAAATGCGATAATCTTGACTCTTCGCATTTTGGTAAAGCCCGTGTGGCGCTTGAACATCTTCAAGGCGTGATGCGTCAGCATCTCAGCGCCTTGGTATCAGGCAGTAAATATAGCCGGAACATGAACGGGCCAACGCCAAGGCAAGATCGCAACCAGATCAAAGCGAAGCGAAAGGCGGTCATGATCCGGCTGACGGGCCAGCCATTGGTCAGCGGCAGCCTCTATTCGGCGCATGGCGATCGGATTGACCGAATCCATCGCCTGCTGAAGCGTACGCCGCGCTTTGACCTCAATGATGAGGACAATATTGCCGCGTCGCGCAATCAGATCGATTTCTCCGAGCTTCGTGCGATAGCGGCGATCCACAATCCGATAGCCTTTCAGAACCACAGCAAATGCAGCGAGGCGTTCGGCAGAGTGGCCGCGACGGTAAGCTTTATGACGCTTGTCCTTCGCGCCCATCGGCATTCCTACTTCATCGCCAGCAAACGTTGGTAAAGCTCGCCTTTTGGGCGGCCTGTCATGCGGGAGGCTTCCCCCGCCGCCTTTGCAGGCGACATTTCCTGACTGAGGGCTTTCAGCAATGCGTCAATATCCTCATCGCTGCGCGCCACATGTTCATCTTGCCGTGGTGGTCCGATCACCAGAACAACCTCACCGCGAATACGGTCTTCACCATCGAACTCCGCAGCGAGTTCTTTTAAAGGCAAGGTAGTCACAGTCTCATATGCCTTGGTCAACTCGCGGCACAGCGAGCCTTGGCGCTCAGGTCCAAAAATCTCAACCATATCGGCCAGGGTCGCTGCGGCGCGATTGGGCGATTCAAAGAACACCAGCGCGGCATCCAATGTCTTTAACTGTTCCAGCTTTGCCCGGCGCTGGCCCTGTTTGGAGGAAAGGAATCCGGCAAAGTAAAACGCATCCTTGAACAGGCCAGAAGCAGTCAAGGCTGCAAGGACAGAGGATGCGCCAGGGATTGGCACGACACGAATGCCAGCCGCTTTGGCTTCAGGAACAAGCCGCCCGCCTGGGTCTGAAACCAGCGGCGTACCGGCATCGGAAATGAGTGCAACGCTCTTTCCGGCAAGGAGTGCCTCGATAATTTTGGGCCCTGCCATCTCGGCATTGTGCTCGTGATAGGCGTAGGGACGGCGGGAAATACCATAGCGATCAAGCAGGACGCGGCTGACGCGCGTGTCCTCGCAAGCGATAATGTCGGCTGCCGCCAAGGTCTCAATACCGCGAAGGGTCATGTCGCCAAGATTGCCTATGGGTGTCGCCACGATGTAGAGCGCAGGCTCAAGAGGCCGCGCACGATAGGACGAACTGCCAATCTGGTAGCTCCGGTCCTTTTCATCAGATTGGTGGGCCTCAGACACGCTTTATCCTCAAGCTGCGAGATCAGCGATAACGGCATTGAGCACGATAGCGCCTTCGGGTGTTGTGCGGATGCGACTATTACCGATATATTCGATAAGCCCCTGTTCCGCCAAAGAGATTACACGGCTTTCCTTGACACCATGGCCGGTCAGGCGCTCATAACGGGAAAGATCAATACCCTCTACCAGACGCAGGCCCATCAGCAGAAACTCGTCTCCCTCCTGCTCGCCCGTCAGAAACTCTTCTTCGACAATGCCATGGCCATCCGCCTCGACCTTCTGCATCCATGTTTCAGGATGACGCTCGGTGATGGTTACAGCACGCGTACCATTTTCGATAAAACGCCCATGGGCGCCTGGACCAACTCCAACATATTCACCATAGCGCCAATAAACGAGATTATGCTGGGATTCTGCGCCCGGCGCGGCATGGTTTGAAATCTCATAGGCTGGCAGACCATGCTTTGCAGTGACTTCTTGCGTTTCAGCGTAAAGTGCCGCCGCGTGGTCGCCGTCGGGCGTTATCAGTTTTCCTGCCTTCCATAGATTGTAGAAAGGCGTGCCCTCTTCAATTGTCAGCTGGTAAAGCGACAGATGATCTGCCGCATAGGAAATTGCTTTGGCAAGCTCGTCCCGCCACGCTTCGATGGTCTGGTCCGGTCTTGCATAGATCAGATCAAATGAGAGCCTTGGAAAAATCTCCCGCGCAAGCTTGATCGCAACCAGCGCTTCGTCAACATTATGCATGCGGCCAAGACGACGCAGATCAGGATCATTCAGCGCCTGAACCCCCAAGGACACCCGATTGACACCAGCCGCGCGATAGCCACGAAAACGATCCGCCTCAACGCTGGTTGGATTAGCCTCCAGCGTAATTTCAATATCGTCCGGCACATGCCAGTTGCGCGCGATCTCGTTCAGGACAGAGGCTACGGTTTCCGGCTGCATCAATGATGGTGTGCCACCACCCAAAAATATGCTGGAGACTTTGCGCTGGCCCGTACGCTCGCGCATGGTTGCCATTTCGCGGGCAAATGCCGCTGCAAAGCGTGGCTGGTCGACAGCTTGATGCCGGACATGCGAGTTGAAATCGCAATAGGGGCATTTCGCCATACAAAAGGGCCAGTGGACATAGATCCCGAAGCCGGATTCGGACCTATGGTCGCTATGACTCATGCAACGTCCAGACAATCTTTGGCAAATAGCTGAAAGGCGCGGGCACGGTGGGAGAGCGCCAATTCATCGCCAGGTTTCCAGCCATGTTTTTGTTCTGCGGTCATTTCACCGAATGTTGTGTCGTAGCCTTCCGGCCTGAAAACGGGATCGAAGCCGAAGCCAGCTGTGCCACGCGGCGGCCAGACGATTTCGCCTTCCACTTCACCGCGATAATAATTTGCTTCGCCATCGGGCCAAGCAAGGCAAATGACAGAAACAAATCGACCGCTACGGTCTTCAGCCTTGGTCACACCCGCATCCTGAAGCGCCGTTTCGACCTTCTGCATACCATGCGCAAAGTCGCGCTTGCCATCGGGTAATTCAGCCCAATTGGCCGTGTAGACGCCTGGATTGCCGCCCAAAGCATCGACGCACAGGCCTGAATCGTCAGAAAGCGCCACAAGCCCCGTGGCTTTGGCCGCAGCAAAGGCCTTGATATAGGCATTCTCTTCAAAGGTCGTGCCTGTCTCATCCGGCTCGGGCAGACCTAGCTCTGCGGCAGAGACGACCTCAAAACCAAAAGGACCAAGCAGATCAATCATTTCGTTGATCTTACCCTGATTGTGGCTGGCAACCAGCAGCTTGCCCTTTTCGAGTGTTCTCATTTCAGATTCCATAATTTTGGTTCGGCGAACTCGACCGAATTACCGGCGGGGTCACGAAAATAAAGCGAATGTGCGCCGCTTGGCCAATCGAATTCGCTTTCGATGGCAATGCCATGTTTCTCAAGATGGGATTTCCATGCAGCAATTTCATCCCGTGTGGCGCGAAAACACACATGACCCGGACCTTCCGCCCCATGCTTTGGAATAGGCAGCCCACCAGCAGGCCGCTCTTGCAACTTTTCCACGTTGAAAACAATGAGCACACCAGCCCCGCAGACGAAGAATGCAGATTCTTCCCCTGCCCGCAAAATGCACTCAAGCCCGAGAACGCCACTATAGAACTGCGCCGCGGCCTCGACGTCATCAACATAAAGCGCTGTTTCCAGAATGGATGATGGCTGCATGGTCATTACCCTTAGCTAACGGCCATTTTTTGCAGTGAAACCAGCCGCGTAATGCCATTACGGGCCAAATCCATCAGCGCCAGCAATTCTTCCTGCGAGAACGGTTCACCTTCGGCAGTACCCTGCACCTCAACAATTCCACCCTTACCGGTCATGACAAAATTGGCGTCAGTTTGCGCGGTGGAATCTTCCAGATAGTCCAGATCAATGACGGGCGTTCCGTTGGAAATACCGCATGATATTGCAGCAACATGGTCTTTCAGCACCTTTTCCACCTTTAGCATCTGGCGCGCTTCCATCCAGCGCAAGCATTCATGCAAGGCAACCCAGCCGCCGGTGATTGCCGCAGTTCGCGTGCCGCCATCGGCCTGAATCACATCGCAGTCGACAGTGATCTGCACTTCGCCCAGCGCCTGCAGATCAATGACTGCACGCAAGGAACGCGCGATCAGCCGCTGAATCTCAAGCGTGCGGCCGCCCTGTTTACCCGAAGATGCCTCACGGCGCATGCGATCACCAGTCGAACGGGGCAGCATGCCATATTCCGCTGTCACCCAGCCCTTGCCGGTATTACGCATCCAACCCGGTACTTTTTCCTCAAGGCTGGCTGTGCACAAAACATGGGTATCGCCAAATTTAACCAGGCACGAGCCCTCGGCATGTTTTGAAATGCCGCGCTCAAAGGAAATGGCGCGCATTTCGTCGGGGGCTCGTTTGGAGTGACGCATGGATAGACCTCTTGTTGATAAGCTTTCCGCCTTTTAACCGCGATGATGTTATGAAGCAAAGGCTTTGATGATTGCTCTAACAATGCTTATATCTATGGCACAGTCATGAGATAGATGAGGCATAATGAACAAAGCAGTCGCCCCGGAAGCACTCCAATCGCTCGATCAGAGATCACGCGATATTTTCCGGCGCATCGTCGAAAGTTATCTGGGCGACGGTGAACCTGTCGGATCGAGAAACCTGTCCCGCATATTGCCCGTCGCCTTGTCGCCGGCAACGATTCGCAATGTGATGAGCGATCTTGAACATCTCGGTCTCGTTTATGCGCCGCATATTTCCGCAGGACGCCTGCCCACACAGCTTGGGCTGCGTTTTTTCGTGGATGCCTTCATGGAGGTCGGCGATCTTTCATCTTCCGAACGCAATTCCATTGAGGCGCAGGTTCGTGCAGGTGATGCGCAGACCGCCGAGAACGTCCTGACACAGGCCAGCCAGATCCTGTCCGGCATGTCGCGCGGCGCGGGCCTTGTGCTCGCGACGAAGGTGGAAGGCGCGTTGAAACACATCGAATTCGTGCGGCTGGAACCAACCAAAGCCCTGGCGGTTCTCGTGACGCAGAATGGCGATGTGGAAAACCGTGTCATTGACCTGCCAATCGGTGTCACGCCCTCACAACTGATCGAAGCATCCAACTTTCTCAATGCGCATATTCAGGGGCGTACCATTACCGAGGCAAGGCAGGAAATCGCCCGCCTGAAGGATGAGACGCAACAGGCTCTCGATAGTCTTTCGCAGCATCTGGTGCAGCAGGGTCTGGCTATCTGGGGTGGTGACGGAGCTGGCCAGCCGGCACGCCTGATCGTCCGGGGCCGGGGTAATCTGCTCGATTCCATCCATGCGGAAGCCGATCTGGAACGTCTGCGCCATCTTTTCGATGATCTGGAAACCAAGGAAGGCACGCTGCAACTGCTCGATCTGGCCGAAGCCGGACCTGGTGTGCGTATTTTCATCGGTTCAGAAAACAAGCTGTTTTCGCTATCCGGCTCCTCTTTGGTAATTGCGCCCTATCGGGATTCCGAACAGCGTATCATCGGTGCGCTTGGTGTCATTGGTCCGACCCGGTTGAACTATGCCCGCATCGTACCGATGGTGGACTATACGGCACAACTTGTCTCAAGACTCTTGCGTTAGCGCGGTTTGCACTTGATTTTCGGACGCTAAACCTCGATATCCAGCGCAACTTACGAATATAGGACGGACTGGATAGATGACTGACGAAAAGAACAATCACGACACACCTGATCTCGATCAGCGCGATCTGAAAAATCCGCGTGATCGCGATGCGCTGAAACGCGCTGCCGATGATTTTCTGAAATCACGCAAGGCAGAGGAATATGCTCTGGCCAATGAAGACGAAGTCGAGACAAATGCTCAAAACTGGGCCGAGCTGGACAAGCTGCGCGCGGAAAATGGCGACCTGAAAGATCAGCTTCTCCGCCTTGCCGCCGACATGGAAAATTTGCGCAAGCGCACCGCTCGTGACGTGCATGATGCGCGCAGCTATTCGGTTGCAAACTTTGCGCGCGATGTACTCTCGGTTTCAGACAATCTGAAGCGCGCGCTGGAGGCGATTCCCGCTGATGCGCTGGCGCAGGGGGATGCTGGCTTCAAGGCACTGGCAGAGGGTGTGGAAATTACCGAACGCTCGCTGATGTCGGCTCTGGAGCGCCACGGCGTCAAGAAGATTGAACCGCAGGGCCAAAAATTTGACCCGAATTTCCATCAGGCAATGTTTGAAATTCCCAATGCTGACGTACCGCATAATACAGTGTTGCAGGTAGCACAGTCCGGTTTCGTTATTGGCGACCGCATGCTGCGCCCGGCTCTGGTTGGCGTTTCCAAAGGTGGCCCCAAGCAGGCCGCGGCTGAAGGTCAACCTGAACCCGGCCCAATTAATCCACAAGCGGAAAAAGACGCCTGAGCCAATCTGAGTGATTGAAAGAGCCGCGTTCCCAAGGGACGCGGCTCTTTTCATTTTGGCCGCTGCGTGCTGTATCTTCCAGCCAGATAAATGCGCGGAGCACTGCCCATGACCATGATTCAGATATTCAATTATGCGGGCGTGTTTGTGTTTGCTGCCACGGGCGCGCTTGCCGCTTCCCGGCGACAACTCGATATCATAGCCTTCATCTTTCTGGCTGCTGTTACCGGGATCGGCGGTGGCACGTTACGCGATCTCATTTTGGGCGTTCCGGTGTTTTGGGTTGAGGACCCGGGCAATTTGCTCGTCTGCATGGCAGCTGCCTTCATTGTCTACTTCTCGGCAAACTTACTGGAGTCGCGCTATCGCTTGCTGTTGTGGCTCGATGCGATGGGCCTTGCGGCCTATAGTGTTCTTGGTGCTGCCAAAGGACTGGCTCTGGGCTTCGATTCCACAATCGCAGTTGTAACGGGAATTTTGACCGCAACCTTTGGTGGTATATTGCGTGATATCGTTTCTGGCGAACCGTCGGTGCTCATGCGCCGCGAGATTTACGTCACGGCGGCATTGGCTGGTTCCAGCGCGTATACGCTTTTGTACAAACTCTCCGTTGCTCCCGAGATCGCAGCAGTTGCAGCCGCGCTCGCCGCTTTTGCCGTTCGCGGCGGAGCGCTATATTTCGGCTGGATATTACCCAACTATCACAAGCCCGGCCGCACCGATGAGGAACTCAAACGGGACGGATATATCCGCTCGGAATAGGTTTATAGCAACCCCGCCTGTTCAGCTGCCGTCTTCAGATTTTGTTGAGGGCGAGGACCGATCTGCTGGATTACGAGTCCAGCTGTCAGCGAGCCAAGTTTTGCACAGTCGGTCAATGACCGGCCGCTGGTATAACCAAACAGAAAGCCCGCAGCATAAAGATCACCTGCCCCGGTTGTATCAACCAGTTCTTCAATTGCTATTGCCGGAACTGAAACGGTTACATCCCCCGACACGACGACCGAGCCTCTTTCGGAGCGTGTGATCGCAGCCAGCTTGCAATCCTTGCGGATCAACTCCAAACCGGTTTCGAAATCATCGGTTTGGTACAATGATTTCAACTCGGCTTCATTGGCAAAGACTATGTCGACCGTGCCTGAACGCATCAAATCAAGAAATTCGTCACGATATCTGTCTACACAGAATGGATCCGAAAGCGTCATCGATACTTCGCGGCCATATTCGTGGGCGATTTTTGCGGAAAGCCGGATCGCTTCCTTCGCGCGGGGCGGGTCCCAAAGGTAGCCTTCGAAATAGGTTACCTTTGCTTCAGAAACTTTCGAGCTTTCGACATCTTCCGGTCCAAGCTCAATGCAGGCGCCGAGATAGGTATTCATCGAACGTTCGCCATCGGGCGTTACAAAGATCATGGATCTGGCCGTGGGGGGCGGCGCCTGTAACACGCGCGTGTCGAATGCTACGCCTTGCGAGCGGATATCATGGGTAAAAATATGGCCAAGCTGATCATCGGCAACCTTGCCAAAATAAGCAGCACGGCCTCCAAGGCTAGCGATGCCAGCGGCGGTATTGCCGGCACTTCCGCCCGAAGCTTCGATCGCGGGGCCCATACGCCCGTAGAGAAATTCCGCACGCTCGGCATCAATGAGGTTCATTGCATTTTTGATGATGCCGTTCTTCACGATGAAATCGTCATCGGTGCGGGCAATGATATCGACAATAGCGTTGCCGATGCAAAGCACGTCATAGCTGGACATGAATTCTCCGGATTGCGAGGCCTTAGCGGCGATTACACCTTAAGTGAATATTCCGGAGCACTTGGTAGCGCGTCAGCAACGGCTTTACCACCCCCTCCGTTGCATGTTGCCTTGTCATCAACCATTACCGAACCTATGTCCCCTATATAGGAACAACTGGAGCACGGAACGCCATGATACTCGAAAGCGCTCGCGCTGCTGCTGGGCATCTATTCAGGCCGGAGTTCCGCTCCGTGCTGTGGAAATCGATCGGACTGACAGTTCTGCTGCTTGCTGGCGTGTGGTTTGGCTTGCGCGAACTCTTTGAAATTCTGGCTTGGCCATTTGTTGACCAAATGATGCCGGACCTGCCTTCCTGGGCTGGCTGGATCGGTTTTATCGCTGGGATTCTGGCGAGTCTGGGACTGGCTCTCGGACTGGCCTTGTTGATCGCGTCAGTGACCGCCATCGTTGCAGGCCTGTTTCTCGATGATGTTGCTGAAGTCGTGGAAAAAGAAGATTACCCGCTTGATCCCAAGGGAAAGCCTCTTCCGGCATTGCGCTCTTTTATTCTTTCGGCAAAGTTTCTGGGTGTCGTCATCGTCGGCAATTTCATTGCATTGCTTCTGCTGCTGATCCCTGGCGTCAACATCATCGCGTTCTTCATGGTGAACGGCTATTTGCTGGGCCGAGAATTCTTTGAATTTGCCGCCATGCGATTCCGCCCTGAAATGGAAGCAAAGGCTTTGCGCTCCAAACATTCGACCACGGTATTTCTGGCAGGATTGGTGATTGCGGCTTTCATGGCCATTCCGATTTTGAATCTGCTGACACCCTTGTTTGCAGCAGCAATGATGGTGCATCTGCACAAGGCCGTTGCACAGTCCGAGCCTCCTGCGGCGGTGAGTTAGAAAACCTGTGGCGGCAGAGGCACCAGGGGTGCGGGTATTTCCGACGTCTTTTCGGCGGCCTTGCAGATATCGGCGATGACACAGGCAGGGCATTCCGGTTTGCGGGCCTTGCAAGTGTATCGCCCGTGCAGAATAAGCCAGTGATGAGCATGATAAAGATATTCCGCAGGAATAATCTTCATCAGTTTGTCTTCCACCTGTTCAGGGGTTTTGCCGGGTGCCAGACCAAGGCGATTGCCTATGCGGAAAATATGGGTATCGACCGCCATCGTTGCCTGACCGAAAGCCATTGAAAGCACGACATTAGCGGTTTTGCGCCCTACACCCGGCAGCTTGACCAGTTCATCCCTGTCATTCGGAACAACACTGCCATATTTGGTGATCAGCGTTTGTGAGAGCGTAATGACGTTCTTTGCCTTGTTACGCCAAAGGCCTATTGTTCGGATATATTCGCCCACTTTTTCTTCGCCAAGCGCCAGCATCTTTTCAGGCGTATCGGCAATTTTGAACAGCGCACGCGTCGCCTTGTTTACACCGACATCCGTCGCTTGTGCCGAAAGCACCACAGCAACAAGCAGCGTAAAGGGATTGACGTGCTCAAGCTCTCCCTTTGGTTCTGGCCTCTGAACCGCAAACCGCCTGAAAATTTCATGGATTTCCGCTGCAGTATAGCTCGTACCAGCCACGCGGCGAGGCTTGGCTGATACAGGGCTACTCACGCTAATCTGATCAATTTTATGCTTGGGATTTTCCATTTGCCTTCTATACTTATACACCATGAGCCAAACAATCGACCCAATTGACGCTGGCGCCCACAACGAAGAAGAGATTTTTCGCGCTCTTCTGGTGCCGCACCGTTCGCTCGGAAAAATGGGGTTTCTCGTGGTTATGGGAGCGCTGGGGATCAGCAGCTTTGTAACCGGTATTTTCTTCCTGATGCTGGGCGCTTGGCCGGTATTCGGGTTTTTCGGTCTTGATGTTCTGCTCGTCTATATTGCGTTCCGTCTGAACTACCGGTCTGCGCGTGCACATGAGGAAGTGAGCATTTCGCGCATCGCTTTGCAGGTCCGTCAGGTTGCGCCATCAGGGCGAAGCAAGTTGCATGAGTTCAACCCCTTCTGGACAAGGTTTCTCGTGTCTCGTCACTCGGAGATTGGTATTACATCGATGCGGGTCGAGAGCCGTGGTAAAGCTTTGACCATAGGCTCATTCCTTAATCCGGATGATCGCGAAAGCTTTGCTTCCGCTTTTCAAAGGGCGCTGGCGACCGCCAAAAGCCGGTAGTGCAGAGCGTGCAAGAATCGGGTGGCGGCAAAGGCTTATCAATGGTCATATAGCCTCAACAACGAGGTACAGAACCATGAAACCACATGCCATACTTCAAAAAGACATCACGCCGGGCGGCGATGATTATGCCATTGTGAGCCGTATCATCGAACGTATCAGCAAGGATTATCGCGATCAGCCTTCCCTTGAGACGCTGGCGCGCGATACTGGCTTGTCACCAACTGGTCTGCAAAAGCTTTTTACGCGATGGGCAGGCCTCTCGCCAAAAGGGTTTCTGCAGGCGGTAACAATCGATCACGCCCGGCGCCTGCTTGATGAGGGCATGCCTCTGCTGGAAACAGCGTATGAAACCGGCCTTTCAGGACCAGGTCGCCTGCATGATCTGTTCGTAACCCATGAAGGCATGTCGCCCGGTGATTACAAATCGCGCGGTGCAGGACTTACCATTCGTTACGGTTTCCTCATCTCACCCTTTGGTCAGGCTCTGATCATGGTGACCGAAAGGGGATTGGCCGGTCTGGCCTTTGCCGATCCTGGCAAGGAACGGGATGCTCTCGCCGATATGTCTTCGCGCTGGCCCAACGCCACCTATGTGGAAGACCTTGCCGCGACGGCCCCATATGCGGCACGTGTTTTCAATCCGTCAGAATGGCGCGCCGACAAACCCCTAAAGGTCGTAACCATCGGTACGGACTTTCAACTTCGCGTTTGGGAAGCGCTGTTAAAGATTCCCATGGGCAAATGCGTTGCCTATTCCGACATTGCTGCCGATATCGGATCACCCAAAGCATCGCGCGCCGTTGGCGCGGCGGTAGGAGCCAATCCGGTTTCCTTCGTCGTGCCTTGCCATCGGGCAGTGGGGAAATCCGGAGCTTTGACGGGTTATCATTGGGGCCTTACCCGCAAGCGGGCAATTCTTGGCTGGGAGGCAGGGCAGCTTGGCACCGGAGAAGAGATAAGCCAAGCAGGATGACGAATTAAGCAATTCCCGGTCATCCTGCCCTTGACCTTCCAGTTACTGGAAAGATTATCTTTGATGCACTATCTGGTTTCTAACCGAAAGCTGCATCATGAAATACGATCATAGCCATCATCATAATCACTCCTGCTGCGGAGGATCTCAGCCTCCATTGGATGCGGTTATACGCGATCCCGTTTGCGGAATGATTGTGGACCCGAATGCTGGCAAACTGTCGGCCACGCATGGCGGACGGGTGTTTCATTTCTGCTCCGCATCTTGCCATGCAAAATTCACAAAAGAGCCGGCAAACTATCTTGAAGCCACAGACCCTGTTTGCGGTATGAAGGTCGACCGCGCCAGCGCCAAACATTTTCTGCGGCATGAGGGCGAGAAATATTATTTCTGCTCAGCCAGCTGTATGGCGAAGTTTGAAAAGGCCCCGCAAGATTATCTTGGTGACCGCCCTGCGCCGAAGCCAATGCCTGCCGGAACGCAATATACCTGCCCTATGCATCCGGAAATCATCAGCGATGTTCCCGGCTCTTGCCCGCTTTGTGGAATGGCTCTGGAGCCAATGGGAATACCGACGGGTGATGAGGGACCCAATCCCGAACTTGTCGATTTTACCAAGCGCTTCTGGATCAGTGCATTTTGTTCAGTGCCGCTTTTGCTCATGACAATGGGGCCAATGCTTGGCTTGCCCTTGCGATCATGGATTGGAGAGGAACTTGCAATCTGGCTGGAATTTGCTTTGGCAACGCCAGTCGTCCTTTGGGCGGCAATCCCCTTCTTCGAACGCGCCTGGTCGTCCTTCGTCCATCGCAGCCCGAACATGTGGACGCTTATCGCCATTGGCGTTGGTGCGGCCTATGCGTTCAGTGTCGTCGCAACATTTCTGCCGGATATTTTTCCCCATTCCTTCCGCATGCATGGCGGTTCGGTGCCGGTTTACTTTGAAGCGGCAGCGGTTATCGTTACGCTTGTTTTCCTTGGTCAAATTCTTGAATTAAAGGCGCGCGAGCGAACCGGCTCGGCGATCCGTGCCCTGCTTGACCTTGCGCCAAAGACTGCCAGACGCCTTGCCAAGGATGGCACGGAAACAGATGTCCCGCTGGATGACGTGATGGTGGGTGATCGTCTTCGTGTTCGCCCCGGCGAAAGCGTGCCGGTGGATGGCATTGTTGTTGAGGGCCGTTCGTCAATTGACGAATCCATGCTGACCGGCGAACCGCTTCCAGTTGAAAAGAACGTCGAGGACACTGTCACAGGCGGCACGCTCAATCGGAATGGCACTTTGCTGATCACAGCGGAAAAGGTGGGGGCGGATACTGTTCTGTCCCAGATCGTTGGCATGGTCGCGTCGGCACAGCGCTCGCGTGCGCCGATTCAGGGCATGGCAGACCGTGTCGCCAGTTACTTCGTTCCTGCCGTGGTTGTTGTTGCTCTCGTCGCATTCGCTGTCTGGGCTCTCATCGGACCAGAACCTGGCATGATCTATGGCCTCGTTGCAGCCGTTTCGGTGCTTATCATAGCCTGTCCCTGTGCGCTTGGGCTGGCAACGCCAATGTCAATTATGACTGCCACAGGGCGCGGTGCCCAGGCCGGCGTTCTCATCAAAGACGCAGAAGCGCTTGAACGCTTTGCCAATGTTGACACGCTCATTGTCGATAAAACCGGAACACTGACGGAGGGGAAACCGAAATTGACGGATATTGTAACCGTCGGTGGCATTTCCGAAAATGATTTGCTCGGCTTTGCGGCAAGCCTTGAAAAGGGCTCCGAGCATCCTTTGGCCGAAGCCATTATTGAAGGTGCAAAAGCACGAAATCTGACGGTTCAGAACGCGGCTGACTTCAATGCTGTCACCGGCAAAGGCATATCGGGCAAAATCGGCACCAGCAATGTTGCGCTTGGTAACCTTGCCATGATGCAGGATATCGGCGTCGATATCGCTGCCCTTACCCAACAGGCTGATGCCCTGAGAGCAGCGGGCAAAAGCGCGCTCTTTATTGCCGTCGACGGCAAGGCCGCTGGTATTCTTGCGGTCGCCGATCCCATCAAATCAACGACCATCGAGGCCATACGAAAACTGCATGATGCAGGACTTCGCATCATTATGGCGACGGGCGATAACAAGGTGACAGCGCTGGCGGTCGCCAAAGAGCTAGGCATTGATGAGGTTCGCGCCGATATGCTGCCCGAGACCAAAAAAAAGTTAATCGACGAATTGCATGCCAAGGGATCGAAGGTCGCCATGGCGGGTGATGGCGTGAATGATTCTCCTGCGCTGGCAGCCGCCGATGTTGGCATCGCAATGGGAACCGGAGCAGATGTCGCAATGCAAAGCGCCGGAATAACCTTGGTAAAAGGAGACCTCAACGGTATCGTTCGCGCCCGGACGCTGGCTACGTCCACCATTCGCAATATCAAGCAAAACCTGTTCTTCGCCTTCATCTACAATGTGCTTGGCGTACCTGTAGCGGCCGGCGTGCTCTATCCGGTTTTCGGCCTCCTATTATCGCCGATGCTCGCTGCCGCAGCGATGAGTCTTTCCTCTGTTTCCGTAATCGCCAATGCGTTGCGGTTACGCACTATCAAACTGTGAGGTTTCCATGAATATTGGCAACGCTTCCGAACGCTCCGGCCTGCCGGCAAAGACAATCCGGTATTACGAGGATATCGGCCTGCTAAAACCAGACCGGGCCGATAATGGCTATCGCGACTACTCAATGTCCGACGTCCACAAGCTGCGCTTTTTGCAACGTTCGCGGGGGCTTGGATTTTCTGTGGAAGAGTGCCGCCAGTTGCTGGCATTATACGAGGATAAGGATCGTGCCAGCGCCGATGTCAAATCAATGGCGCAATCCAAACTCCAGGAAGTTGAGCGTAAGATCACTGAACTTCGTGAATTGCAGCATACGCTGAACCATCTGGTCGCCCATTGCCATGGCGACCAGAGGCCAGACTGTCCGATACTCGAAAATATTTCAGGCGAAGCTTAAAGCTAAAGCGTCGACACGACATCCGCAGAGATGCGCAGCTCGCGCATGGGTTTTACCAGCGCGGTCGTTGCCGAATATATGGGGTGGGCCTTGTAGGCTGCGAGCGCGGCGGCGTCCTCAAACTCGCCATAGACGACGACATCGATCTCATCGGAAACCGGATCTACCTTTGTGTTCTTCATCACCTCGAAGGCGGTTGAGTGCGGTATTTCACCAAGCTGTTTCAGCCCGGTGATGATTGCTTCAACATCATCTTTGTTACGGGCGCTGAAGAATACAATATGGCGGATCATAGCTGTTTCCTGATGCAATGGATTGCGCAGGACTTTTCATATCTGACCCCCGCCCGTCAATAGATGCGCTGTCGCAGGTTGGTCTCAAAGTTGATGGAGTGGGTCACGACTTCGTTTGCACGATGCTCGCCGTGACCCCGATAGGTTCTAGGGTCCAGACCCTAGCCCAAGGTTGAGTTGAACGCCCCGCCATCCAGCAAAAGATTTTGGCCTACAATGAAGCCGGAGAACTGGCTGCACAGAAAGGCGGCAGCAGCGCCGAACTCTTCTGCAGTACCGTAACGCCCAGTCGGATTTCCCGCATATGCTTCAGCGCGAGCTTCCTCCAAGGAAATTTTCTTGGCAGCGGCGGTGCGCTCGATAAAGCCTTTGGTCCGATCGGTATCGTGAGATCCGGGCAACAAATTGTTGATGATGACACCGTGTCGGGCGACCTGCCTTGCAGTTCCCGCGACGAAACCGGTGAGGCCGCTGCGCGCTGCGTTGGACAAGCCAAGCTGTGCGATAGGCGATTTCACCGAGCCCGACGTAATATTGACGACGCGGCCCCATTTGCGTTCGATCATGCCGGGTAAAATTGCGTTCATGAGCAGGATCGGCGTCAGCATATTATTATTGACGGCCTGCAGCCATTCTTCTTCGCCCCAATCAGACCAGACACCGGGAGGCGGGCCACCCGCATTGTTTATCAGAATGTCAGCGTTGGGTTCCGCCCGCAACAGGGCCAAGCGCCCTGCTTCCGTTGTTACATCCTCCGCAACAATCTGAACCGCAACGCCATACCTTCCTGCGATTTCATCCGCTGTGGCGCGCAAGGTCGATTCCGTGCGGGCATTAAGCGTGAGATTGACACCTGCTTCTGCCAGCTTCTCAGCAACACCCCGGCCAAGCCCCTTCGAACTTGCGCAAACAATTGCGCGCCTTCCCTTGATACCCAGATCCATACCATTACCATCCTTATTATCGATGATCCCTTATCGACAATTCCGGCATGCTTTGACAAGCTCCCGCAACGCAGATCAAACCCGGGAATCAGATCATGGCAACATTCGGAGCGACTATTTTATGGAATAGGGATGAAGGCACTGCTTTCACCGACAACAAATATAGCCGGGCCCATCTCTGGCAATTCGATGGCGGCGCAGAGGTCCCAGCCTCGTCTTCACCGCATATTGTGCGCCTGCCCTATTCCGTGGCCGAGAATGTCGATCCTGAGGAGGCCTTCGTTGCCTCGATTTCGAGTTGCCACATGCTGTTCTTTCTTGCCGGTGCGGCAAAAGCCGGATTTGTCATTGATGAATACCGCGATGAGGCGCAAGGCGAACTGGCAAAGAACGAAAAGGGGAAAGTCTATATCAGCCACGTGGTTCTGCGTCCGCATGTGACCTATGCCGGACAGTCACCGGACAAAGCCGCCGAAGCGGAATTTCACCACGCGGCCCATGAGCAATGTTTTATTGCCAATTCAGTGATTACAAAAGTCGATGTTGAACCTGCCTGACCGTTGACGTTGGAGGAATATAATGCACACCGAACTCAAGATCGCGGACGCGATAAACACGACCTGTCCTTGGTCGGGCGATGCCATCAAGGAAGACAGCCTGACGCTTTATAATGGAGCCGTTGTCGGCTTCTGCAATCCTGGCTGCCGGGACAAATTCGAAAAAGCAATCAACCACTTCGACACGGAACTGGTCCATCGCCGGCATGAAAGTCTCTGATCTTATTGGTTCAGGCACCGTCGCCTGAACCGGCCACAACTGCTTCTGCTGGTTGCTTCATCCGGCCTTGCCGCTTTAATTGCTGTTCGCGGAAGAAGATGAACAGGCCTGATGCGATGATGAATCCAGAGCCGACGAGCATCGACATGCGCGGTACGTCGCCAAACACCATCCAACCAAACAGGATGGCCCAGAAGAGCAACGTATATTGCAGCGGCGCTACCGTGGCTGCATCGGCAAGTTTCAATGCCCGGTTGACCAGCACATGGGCAAGCATGGCGACAATCCCCAGTAGTCCGAGCAATAATAGATCGCGCATCGTCACCGGTGTCCACTCGAAACAAATCCAGGCGAGTCCCGCCAACCCTGCTCCAATAATCTGCCAGAACACCAAAGTCGTATCCGGCGTGCTGCGCAATGTGCGGCCCAGCAGCAGCATGAACGCAAAGGCAATACTGCCAAATATCGAAATGACCGCCTGCGGCGTAAGTGCCTGCGACGATGGTTCAAGTGCAATTATCACCCCGACAAAGCCAAGAATGATAGCGCTCCAGCGCCGCCAGCCAACCGGCTCTTTCAAAATGAAGGGAGAGATCGCCGCCACATAGATTGGCGCAGCGAGCCAGTAGGTCATGACATCGGCCAAGGGCAAATAAATGACTGCGAAGTAGAATGCGAAAACTTCAGCCGTCGAAAGAATGACCCGCGCTGCCTGTGTCCATGGTTGGTCGACCTGCACGATCTTCTTGGGGCCATTGAACCATATAAATGGCGCCAGCACGACCAAGGCGGCAATGCTGCGAATGAATACAACTTGCCCAACCGAATAAGTCGAAACCAACCACTTTCCCATGACGTCATTAAGCGAAAACATTAACATGCCAAGCAACATGAGCAATATCCCGGTACGTGCTGTTGATGCTTCGGGAGAGTGGGCTACGGTTACCGGAGTCGAGGGCATGAGCATTTCCTGAATTAAGTCTTTTGTCCAAGCTCTGAGCCATTTTCGGCTTTCAATCCAGTATAAAAACGCCACTTTTGCTTTTGGCTACGAAGAATCCCGACCGAATTGCTTAGAATACGCTCAATTGGCTGGCTGGAATGGTTTTTGATTTGAGAGTATGTTCTTGGCTTGGGCTTCCGGGGGGACAATTATGCCTAAGATTTCTCAGCTCTTTTTCAAATCGGCGACGATTTTCTTCATCATTGGAGTCATGATGGGGCTTCATATGGGTTTTTCTGGTGATCACAGCCCTTTCCCCGCGCATGCCCACCTTAATCTTTTAGGTTGGGTAAGCAGCGCCATCTTTGCAACCTACTACGCCCTTAACCCCAAGAAGGCAGAGGGGAAACTGGTGATGTGGCAGTTTGCTGTCTACACGACCGGGATCGTGGTGATGATCCCCTCGCTCTATTTCATGGCACTGGGAAACGCAGCTTTGGAGCCCCTCGTAGGCATAGGCTCATTGATCGTGTTTGCCGGCGTTCTACTCTTCGCGGTTGTGGTTTTCTCAAGCAAGAACTAGGGCCAATTGCCGGGCGCTGGCACGCAGCGGCTCCGCACTCTGGCTCGCCTTTGCCATCGCCATTGCACCCGAATAGCTGGCAACGACCAGCGTCGCCAAATCTTGCGCATCAGATGCACTCATTGCCGGCCTGTCGGTTTTAAGCCGCACGACAATCGCCTCGCGCCATTCATCGAACACCGTGCTCACCGCTTGGCGAAAATCACTATCAGCCAAGGAGAGCTCCAGAGCCAGATTGTTAAGCGGACAGCCGGACACCACCTGATTGCGATCCAAAGTCGTGGCGACATTATCGAGAAAAGTCGCGACACCCTCGCCGACCGATGCGGCTGTCGAGACTGGCTTGATTGCAGTTTCCTGAACCTCTGCCGCAACACGCTCGGCAATCACCGCCAGGCCGAGCGCTTTCTTTGTCGCGAAATGATGGTGCAAGGCCCCACCGGTGGTTGTCGCCGCCTGCACCACATCCTGAATGCTAGTACCATTATATCCGTTTTGTTGAAAAAGAGCGGCAGCCACGTCCAAAATCCGCGCTCGCATGGCCAGCGGATTGTTAGTTCTTTTCGGCTTCTCTTTCTGCATCAAAAGCTCTCACTGCGCGCAAATTTCAATCGCTGTGACCGGATTCGGACGGCTCCGTGATTCTTCGTTCCAGACTATCAGATTGACAAAACAGGACAACCGGTTTTATTAAACAGGATGATTGACCTGTTTTTGGAGAAGGCGATGACTGAACCAGCAAAGACATCGAACTACAGCCCCATTATCGAGCTGCGGCGCTATACACTTCATCCCAACCGGCGCGACGAGCTGATTGGCGTTTTCGATGAGCATTTCCTTGAAGGCCAAGAGCATTGCGGCATGAAGATCATTGGTCAGTTTACAGATATGGACGATCCTGATGCGTTTGTCTGGTTTCGTGGGTTTGATGATATGCGGGCAAGGCAGAAGGCCCTGACCGCGTTCTACGACGGACCAGTCTGGAGCGAGCATCGCCATATGGCCAATGCAACGATGGTGGATTCAGATGATGTCCTGTTGCTGCATCCTGCTTATGACGGCTCGGATTTCGAGCTGCCTGTGAGCCGCAATGCAAATCAAAAGGCCGCACCTGCTTCAAGCATATTCCGGATCGCAACATACAAACTCCGAGCCCCCGCGGAGACAGGTTTTCTCGAATTCTACAAGACTGAGCTCGCACCTATTCTTGACGATTCTGGCGATAGACGGATCGCTCTTCTGGCTTCTGAACACAGTGAAAACAGCTTCACCCGCCTCCCGGTGCGTCTCGGAGAGAATGTCCTCGTCAGCGTCTCGCGGTTTGATTCTGCTGCGGAGGAGGCAGATTTTGATCGTGCTTTGGCTGACCGCATGGATTTTGACCAGGCCAGACTTGCGACTTGGCTTATCGCACCGCTCGTTACTGCGCGATTGAAACCGACTGCCGGTTCATTATTGCGGTAAATTGAGAAATTTGGTGGAGCCAAGCGGGATCGAACCGCTGACCTCTTGCATGCCATGCAAGCGCTCTCCCAGCTGAGCTATGGCCCCATTCCAATCGACCCATTGGGCCGTGCCGGTAAACCGGCTCATATTCAACAAGGACTGGTAACCTTGTTCTGCCATCCGAAGATGGCGGGTTATTAGCTTCCGCTCACGCGAAGATCAAGCCCCGTTCGCCGCTTATTTCTCGGCGAACGGAACTTATTTTTAGAATCAATTCTCGTCGTCGTCGCCTATGCCGCCGCCAAGAATGTCAGTGACGTCGTCATCTTCGTCTTCTTCGTCGGTCGCGAGGAATGTATCGTCATCGTCCGAATCATCGACTTCAACATCGTCGCCCAAATCCGGAACATCACTGTCTGTGTCGCCATCAGCTTCTTCGAGAGCCACGAATTCCGGCTTCTCCAATGCTACATCCAGCTCTTCAGTTTCTACTTCTTCCTCTTCCTCCCGGGCAGAGACCGTCGTCTCAAAATAGCTGAGCGGATAGGTCTTGCCTGTGAACGGCGAAACAATAGGGTCGCGGTTCAGGTCATAAAATTTCTGCCCGGTTTCCGGGTCAACACGCTTGGTGCCAAGTTTTGGATTAGCCACGTTCTGCCTCGTCTTGCTGCGCTTGCCTGCATTCGGCTGACAATCATTGCGCCATGTGCTCCCAGGGACCCACGTGCACGCAATAACACTTTGTATTGGCGCATAATCCTTATCCAAAATCGAA
Source organism: Hyphomicrobiales bacterium (assembly GCA_900471815.1). GTDB lineage: Bacteria > Pseudomonadota > Alphaproteobacteria > Rhizobiales > Rhizobiaceae > Phyllobacterium > Phyllobacterium ifriqiyense. Next base: position 391,966 of record UICE01000007.1, on the reverse strand, counting down.
TCGATTTTTGGGGTTATACGCTTGTTTCCTGAAGACGCAGCTTTTCCGACCGCACCTCATAAAAAAATTCGTGGTCCCATAAACGCAATTCGCCGCATTTGTCAAAGCGAAAAAAGCACTGCGTGAGGATTGAATTTGCAAGATGACCAAGGAACCAAGCTGTGTTAGAGCCTACCGAGTTTGCCCCGCCCACCCTATTTTTCGCGATTGACCCTTAATCATGTCCCACGATTCGCTGCCAAAACCTGCAATATCTCGCCGCTCAAACGCCCTTACAGGCGATATCCGTATTCCCGGCGACAAATCGATCTCGCATCGCTCTTTCATGTTTGGCGGTCTGGCCTCCGGCGAAACCCGCATTACCGGCCTGCTTGAAGGTGAAGACGTTATCAATACAGGACGCGCCATGCAGGCCATGGGTGCAACAATTGCCAAAGAAGGCGACGTTTGGATTATCAAGGGAACGGGCAATGGCTGTCTGTTGCAGCCTGAAGCGCCTCTCGACTTCGGCAATGCCGGCACCGGCGCACGTCTTACCATGGGGCTTGTCGGGACCTATGCCATGGAAACCACCTTCATCGGCGATGCATCCCTATCAAAGCGGCCGATGGGCCGCGTCCTCAATCCACTGCGCGAAATGGGCGTTCAGGTTTCCGCTGCCGATGGCGACCGGATGCCGCTCACCTTACGCGGCCCCAAAGTAGCCGCTCCTATCACTTACCGGGTCCCAATGGCTTCGGCGCAGGTGAAATCAGCTGTTTTGCTCGCTGGTTTGAACACACCCGGCATAACCACAGTGATTGAACCGGTGATGACCCGCGACCATACGGAAAAGATGCTGCAAGGCTTTGGCGCGAATCTCTCCGTGGAAACTGACAAGAATAATGTGCGCCATATACGCATTGAAGGCCAGGGCACATTGACCGGCCAGACAATCGATGTACCGGGTGACCCTTCCTCGACAGCTTTTCCACTGGTCGCCGCTCTGCTGGTTCCCGGCTCGGATGTCACCATCCGCAACGTCCTGATGAACCCGACCCGCACCGGGCTGATTCTGACCTTGCAGGAAATGGGTGCGAATATTGAAATCATGAATGCCAGACTTGCAGGGGGCGAGGATGTTGCCGATCTGCGTGTGAGATATTCTGAACTGAAGGGCGTGGAGGTACCGGCAGACCGTGCGCCGTCGATGATCGACGAATATCCCGTTCTGGCTGTTGCGGCGAGTTTTGCCAGCGGTGAGACGGTGATGAACGGGCTGGAAGAATTGCGGGTGAAGGAGTCTGACCGGCTTTCTGCCGTGGCCAATGGCTTGAAGGTCAATGGCGTCGATTGCACGGAAGGCACCGAAACACTGAGTGTGCGCGGACGCCCGGACGGCAAGACGATCGGCGGCGGTATAGTGGAAACCCACCTTGATCATCGTATCGCAATGAGCTTCCTCATCATGGGATTGGTTTCAGAAAAACCGGTTACCGTCGATGATTCGACCATGATTGCGACAAGTTTCCCTGAATTCATGGCGATGATGGCTGGCATGGGGGCACAGATCACTGAACTTGCTGCGCCAGCATGACGACCCAATGAATTCATTTTTTTCGGCTATTACAGTTTATGGGCTTTACGGAATGTCCAGTATCCCATTCATCGTGTGGGCCGCAAAGGGTGCCCATGCCGGCACGCTCGCCAGCAGGTCCGACCGGCGGTGGCCGGGTATAAGCTGTACGATTTTTCGTATCGTTCTTCCTTTACTGCTGATCTTCCTCTATGCGTGGAACATCTCCGAAGCTGCGGTTGCGAGCGAGTGGATGCCTTACCAGTTTCTCCTGCTGCCACCAGCACTTGGGTCGATAGCCGGTTACGGTATAGGGTTCTTTACAGGCAACAGGACAACCAACTGATGTATTTCCTGCTGGCATCAATTGCGATTACGGCTATCCCCTACGCTATAGAGCGCATCGGACTCAAAGTTCGCTTCGGGCTGTTCGCGCTGCTATTCTGGCTATTTGTTTTCCAGCTGTTTCTCATCCTCGCAATTGATACATTCCTGCAAAATCTGGCCACCTATCTGCCCGAGTGGCTCGAATCGATGATGACGACGCTTGGCGGCTTTGCCTTTGTAACCATCGGCATTACACCGCTCATCACGCTGGTTCTGGCCGCAGCCTATCTGCTTTTTGCGCTCTGGCAGTGGTTCTTCGACAAGGATGAACTCGAATTATCGCCGCCGAAACATTTCACCATCGCCATTGATGGTCCAGCGGCCTCAGGCAAGGGCACGCTTGCACGGCGTCTCGCCCAATTTTACGGATATCATCATCTTGACACGGGTCTTACCTACCGCGCGGTGGCCAAAACCTTGCTGGATCAGGGCATGCCGCTCGACGATGAGTTTTTGGCCGAGAAAGCCGCACGTTCAATCGATCTGTCGACATTGGATCGTACCGTTCTGTCCGCACACGATGTTGGTGAAGCAGCATCAAAAGTCGCCATCATGCCGGCCGTACGCCGGGCGCTAGTCTCGGCACAGCAGGGATTTGCCTTGCTATCGCCGGGTGCAGTGCTGGATGGGCGCGATATCGGTACCGTTGTCTGCCCTGATGCTCCCGTGAAGCTTTACATTACTGCCTCGCCGGAAGCGCGGGCCAAGCGGCGGCATGATGAAATCAAAGCCAGCGGCAAGGACGTAAATTATCAGGATGTTCTCGACGACCTTACCCGCCGTGACGCGCGTGACATGGGGCGCACAGACTCTCCGTTGAAGCCGGCAGCGGACGCGCACTTGCTTGATACGACAGAAATGGATATAGAGACCGCGTTTCTTAATGCCAAAACTCTGATCGATCAGGCCTTGGCGCGGGAAGCCCGTAATACCAAGTAATACATTTGCAGTCAGCCCTCGCACCGGATTGCCCTCATAGGGCGGGTTGGCATGTGAATGATCCGTAACTCGAACCACCGGTGCCTGTGTCCAAAAACCTTTCCTAAAAGCGGAAAGCCGGACACTTCAGGAGTATATATGTCTCAAGCCAATCCATCGCGCGAAGATTTCGAAGCTCTTCTCGCCGAGTCCTTTGCCACCAACGACCTTGCAGAAGGTTATGTTGTAAAGGGCCGTGTTGTTGCCATCGAAAAAGACATGGCGATCATTGATGCCGGTCTCAAGGTTGAAGGCCGCGTTCCGCTGAAGGAATTCGGCGCGAAAGCCAAGGACGGTTCGCTCAAGCCAGGCGATATCGTTGAAGTTTATGTTGAGCGCATCGAAAATGCGCTGGGTGAAGCTGTTCTGTCGCGCGAAAAAGCACGCCGCGAAGAGAGCTGGGTTCGCCTGGAAGAGAAGTTCAACCGCGGCGAACGTGTCGATGGCGTGATCTTCAATCAGGTCAAGGGTGGTTTCACTGTCGATCTCGATGGCGCCGTAGCCTTCCTGCCGCGCTCACAGGTTGACATCCGTCCGATCCGCGATGTTACCCCGCTTATGCACAATCCGCAGCCCTTCGAAATCCTCAAGATGGACAAGCGTCGCGGCAACATCGTTGTATCGCGTCGTACAGTTCTCGAAGAGAGCCGTGCGGAACAGCGTTCTGAAATCGTCCAGAACCTCGAAGAAGGTCAGGTCGTTGAAGGCGTTGTCAAGAACATCACCGATTACGGTGCGTTCGTTGACCTCGGCGGTATTGACGGTCTTCTGCACGTAACAGACATGGCATGGCGCCGTGTGAACCATCCTTCGGAGATCCTGAGCATTGGCCAGACGGTCAAGGTTCAAATCATCCGTATCAACCAGGAAACACATCGTATTTCGCTCGGCATGAAGCAGCTCGAAAGCGATCCTTGGGATGGTATCGGTGCGAAGTACCCAATCGGCAAAAAGATCACCGGTACGGTTACCAACATCACTGATTACGGTGCATTCGTTGAGATCGAGCCAGGCATCGAAGGCCTTATCCACGTTTCTGAAATGTCCTGGACAAAGAAGAACGTGCATCCGGGCAAGCTGCTCTCGACAACACAGGAAGTCGAAGTCGTTGTTCTCGAAGTGGATCCGGTCAAGCGCCGCATCTCCCTCGGTCTCAAACAGACACTCGACAATCCTTGGACCACTTTTGCTGAAAAGTTCCCTGTCGGTACGATCGTCGAAGGCGAAGTCAAGAACAAGACCGAGTTTGGCCTGTTCATTGGCCTCGATGGCGATGTAGACGGCATGGTTCACCTCTCCGATCTCGACTGGAATCGTCCAGGCGAACAGGTCATCGAAGAGTACAACAAGGGTGACATGGTCAAGGCGCAAGTTCTCGACGTTGACGTCGAGAAAGAGCGCATCTCGCTTGGCATCAAGCAGCTTACCGGCGACAAGGTCGGCGAAGCAGCGACTTCGGGTGAATTGCGCAAGAACGCCGTTGTAACCGTAGAAGTTACGGCGATCACCGATGGTGGCCTTGAAGTGCGTCTGGTCGATCACGACCTCGACACCTTCATCCGCCGTGCTGATCTGTCCCGTGACCGCGACGAACAGCGTCCAGAGCGCTTCACTGTTGGTCAGAAGGCAGACGCGCGCGTCATCGCTTTCGACAAGAAGACCCGCAAGCTGCAGGTTTCCATCAAGGCGCTTGAAATCGCTGAAGAGAAGGAAGCTGTTGCCCAGTATGGTTCGACAGACTCCGGCGCTTCGCTCGGCGACATTCTCGGCGCAGCCCTGAAGAACCGCGAAAAGAACTAAGTCCACTTTCGGACTTGAGTTAAAAAACCCGCCGGTTCGCCGGCGGGTTTTTTGTTGCAAGGGCTTGTTCCTAAACTAGATCGTATCGAACTGAACGAGGATGAAAGCCATTTGAATGATTAGAGCTGCGACCAGAATTGCAAGTCGGGCTCTTCGGTTGCTGAAGTAAATCCCGGCACTGAGCAGCCCTATCAGCGCCAGATTACGCAAGGGATATTCAGGCCCGAGAGAGAGGAAGTGGGCGTGCCCCTTCATTGCGGTATCGATAAAATCGAAAACAAATATCGATATCATAATGCCGAAAAACCAGGCTCTGCGGGACATGAAGTAATCTTCATAGCCGTCATAGCCCTCCATACTGTCCGGAAACAGCATAGCGCATGCCAGAAAGTGCAAGCTGGCGAAAAAGATGACGAAGAGATAGGCCTCAAATTTCCATAGCACCAGCTGGTGAAGATAGAACTCAAACCACCAGAAATGGACCACCGTAAGCAGGGTAAAAAGCACCCAGCCCAAATGAACGACATAGATATTTCTGTGCTGCGGATGCTGGATGATCCGGGCAACACCGGTAAGCAGACGCGATACGCTGAGTCCGAGAATAATGCCTATGATGACCCGTACGTGTGTGAATACTTCCGGATTTGGTATTGCGCCTTCCATCAGTCAATCTCCATGCCATGTCTCTACGAAATCGACATTTGCGTAGTGCTGCGATGGTATGGGCGCAAATGTCATATTCACTCCTTAGCAGTCTGGATTTGAATACTATTTCAACAATATCGAATCTGGCAGCTAGAAATTTATTCCAGCATAGATTATTAAAACCTATTGGTTCAGATACGTGCATTAATCGGCTGGAAAAGTATTTATATGGTTTTTTGCAATCAATGAATTAACATTAGATCTTTAGCAAATGAATATCATCTCACTATACGCTTAATTGCTACTTTTACGAATATTTGTGCAACTGAAAGTTGCACAGTTTTGACCTCATTCATTTATCAGGACTCAGCCTGCAATTCTTTTTTTCGGATTGCCTGTGGTCCAAAAAGGAATTTAACCGATGCCCAAAGACATCAAAACTATGGAAGACTTTTCCGAATTTGCTGGTCTTTCGCGCCCGACAGTGTCGAAATACTTTAACGATCCATCGTCTGTCCGCAAAAGCACGCGCAAAATTGTCGAAGCCGCGATCCTTCGCTCCGGTTACAAGCCCAACCTTTTTGCCAGCAATCGAAGAACGCATATTCTTGGCGTGATCGTGCCTAATTCCAACGATCCATTCTATATGTCGCTGACACGTCGCATACAGGATTTGGCGGGTTTGGCAGGCTATATGGTTTTCATGCAAAGCTCCGAAGGACGACCGGAGCTTGAGCAGCGCGCGCTTGAAACATTCCAATCCATGAATGTAGCTGGCGTTATCATAGGCGCGCTCGGCTCGTCATCACATCAGGAAAAACTGGCAAAAGCCGCTGAGTCAGTACCCATTGTGTATATTGACTCCTCGCTTGATGATACGTCCCCCTTCGTGGGAACCGATAACAGGCAGAGCGTCAAGCTCATCGTGGATTATCTAACCAGATCAGGCGACGCTCCATGTTATTTTGGCATGCCGCCGCTTAACAATAATGTGCAGGGTCGCAGGAGCGCCTATGTCGCGGCAATGGATGATCTGGGCTTGGAGCCGCTTTTTGTGCCCGTAGATCCAGAGAACACGTGGAACCTTGAAAAATTCGCCTTTGATGCCGCTGTTCGAATCCTGCGAAACGGATCTTTTCCGACCAAGACCGTGCTATGCGGCAATGACCGCATAGCGGCAGGCCTTTCGGCCGCGGCCTATCAAGCGGGACTGAAGATTGGCCGGCGTCAGAATGATGACCTTCGCTTGGCAGGGCACGATGACCAGCCCTTTGCTCGTTATATGTGCCCGCCGCTCACCACTGTTGCGCAAAACCATAAGGAAATCGGTCGGCTGGCGGTCGAATTGATGTTTCAGAAGCTCGGCGAAACGCGTGACACCAAAACAGTATTACCGGCAAATGAGCGCATTCTTTTAAACGCCGAAATCATGCTGCGCATGTCGGCCTGACGATCTATATGGTTCAAAGCGCGGCAACGCGCCGCGAGATTCGTGAGACAACAGGCCTTTGCGTCGACATCAAAACGCATTAAACAGCATAGAAATAGCTGTTGTACGTTTTGACTGCTCAGGAGAGTTCAATGACAATCACCAAACCAAAACTGGTTACTGTTTTTGGAGGCTCTGGCTTTGTCGGTCGTCACGTGGTTCGCGCGCTCGCCAAACGCGGCTACCGGGTTCGGGTCGCGGTTCGACGCCCTGATCTTGCATTTCATCTGCAGCCATTGGGTGGCGTTGGTCAAATTCAGGCAGTTCAAGCCAATCTGCGCTACCGTTGGTCGGTGGATCGCGCAGTCGCCGGTTCTGACCATGTCATCAATCTGGTTGGCATCCTTTATGAGGGAGGCAGCCAGCGTTTCAGCACGGTACATGATTTTGGCGCGCGTGCTGTTGCTGAAGCAGCCCGTGCAGCAGGCGTTCCCCTCACCCATATGTCGGCGCTGGGTGCTCATTCGCAATCGCAATCCGCATATGCCAGTACGAAAGGGCGTGCTGAAGAAGCCGTTCTGAAAATTCTGCCGGAGGCGTATATTATCCGCCCGTCCGTTATTTTTGGACCAGAGGATGGATTCTTCAACAAGTTTGCCGGCATGGCGCGCATATCCCCGTTCCTGCCATTGGTCGGCGGTGGTCATACAAAGTTTCAACCGGTTTATGTCGGCGATGTGGCCGAGGTGATCGCGCGTTCTGTCGACGGTGCCTTGCAGCAGGGCAGAATTTACGAATTAGGCGGCGGAGAAGTTCTGACGTTCCGCCAGTGCATGGAAGAAATGCTCCGTGTTATTGGCCGCAAGCGGGCATTCCTCCCCATTCCATTCTGGGTAGCATCCATACAAGGCTCGATCCTTGGGCTATTGCCAAAGCCGATGATTACTTCCGATCAGGTGATCCAGCTTAGAAATGACAATGTCGTTTCCGAACAAGCAAAGGCAGAAGGGCGCACGCTTGAAGGCCTCGGCATTCGTCCGCAAACCATTGAGACGATTTTGCCGTCATATCTTTGGCGCTTCCGCGTGCAGGGTCAGTATTCCAGCCAGAAGCCTGCTTGATTAGAGCAAAATTTGCCCTAGCGGGCTGCTGTCAGAATTAGGTCGGCAGCTTTTTCTGCGATCATGATAACCGGCGAGTTTGTATTGCCAGAGACGATGGATGGCATCACCGATGCATCCACAATCCGCAACCTTTCCAGCCCATGCACCTGCAAGTCCGTATTGACGACCGCCATATTGTCACGGCCCATCCGGCACGTACCAACCGGATGAAAAATCGTCGTCGCAATATCACCTGCGCGATGAATTAACTCGTCATCGCTTTGATATTGCGTTCCAGGCAACATTTCCTGTGGTTGGTATTTCATTGCAGCCTTGGTCGCCATCAGATTTCGGGCATGACGAATTGACCGGGCTGCAAGCAGCCTGTCGCCCACCGTCGACAGGTAGTTCGGCTTGATATCGGGTGGAAGGCTGGAATCAGCCTTGCTTATATGGACTGTACCTCTGCTTTCGGGCCGCAAATTGCAAACCGAGACGGTAACAGCGGGATAGCGATGCAGAGGTTCGCCCAGCCGATCTGTGCTGAGCGGTTGCACGTGGTATTCAATATCAGGCGTTAGGAGTCCGGGATCGCTTTTTGCAAAAATGCCGAGCTGACTCGGGGCCATGGACAAAGGTCCTGAGCGGCGTAGCGCATATTCGAACCCCATGGCAGCTCGCGAGAAGAGATTGTGATAAAGTTGGTTCAATGTTCGCGCACCTTCGATGCGAAACACTGTGCGGATTTGAAGATGGTCCTGCAGATTTTCACCCACCCCAAGCAGATCGTGCAAGGGCGCAGCGCCTGCATGTTTCAAAATGGCAGGGTTTCCGATGCCGGACAGTTCCAGGATTTTCGGAGAGTTGATTGCGCCTGCCGACAGAATGATTTCGCCCGAAGCGCGTGCAATGCAGGCTCGGCCCTGCAAACGATAACCGATCCGCACGGCCCGCTTGCCTTTGAATTCCACCCGCTCCACTTCTGCCCCGGTCACGACCCGCAAGTTGCGTCGCTTCATGGCAGGGCGAAGAAACGCCTTGGTGGTATTCCAGCGTAAACCGCCACGCTGATTAACTTCGAAATAGCCCGAGCCTTCATTATCGCCGGTATTAAAATCTTCCGTTTTGGGAATGCCAAGCTCTTCCGCCGCATCCCGAAATGCATCGAGAATGGGCCAGGATAATCTTTGACGTTCCACCCGCCATTCACCGCCAGCTCCATGCAAGGCGGACTTTCCACGATAATTGTCTTCAGACTTGAGAAAATAGGGCAGCACGTCATCCCAGCCCCAGCCAGTATTGCCTGCCTGACGCCAGCCATCGTAATCGGCTGCCTGTCCGCGCATATAAATCATGCCATTGATCGACGAGCAGCCACCCAGCACCTTGCCGCGTGGATAGGGTAGCGTCCGGCCATTCAAACCTGGTTCAGCAGCGGTCTTCATCATCCAGTCGGTTCTGGGGTTTCCCATGCAAAACAGATAGCCGATTGGAACATGTATCCAGTGATATCGATCGCTTCCTCCCGCTTCGAGCAAGAGAACACGATGTTTTGGATTGGCCGAAAGCCTGTTGGCAAGAACGCATCCTGCTGAACCAGCCCCGACGATGATAAAGTCGTAGACGCCCTCATCGAAGGCTTGCTCGGTGCGATGCATATTCACGCTGCCACCTCGGTCGCGGCTGCATCGCTTTCCGCCATTTGCCGCCAGATTGGAGCCATAGCTGCGGCAATCTCGAGGTATAATTGGTAGCGACGTTCATAATGCTTTGCTCGTTTTGCATCGGGCTTGTAGTGCCGCTCACTGGTGACCATTGCTTCAGCACCAGCAGAAAAATCTGCGAATATGCCAATTCCCGTTCCTGCCGCGATGGCAGCCCCCAGCGCACCCGTTTGGCTTGAGCGGGCAATGGATACAGGTAAACCCAGCACATCGGCGAATATTTGCGGCCAGATCAAGCTGCGCGAACCGCCACCGGAAAGCACGGCCTCGTTGAAGCTCGCTCCGGCGGCGCGCATCATTTCGATGTGCTGGCGATGGCCGAAAGCTACGCCTTCCAGCAATGCTCGAACCATATGACCTTTTGTATGCCAGCCTGCAACACCGTAGAATCCCGCCCGCGCATTACCGTCCTGTTGCGCGCCATAAAGAAAGGGATGGTAGATTGGATCATTTGCCGCTGGCTCAATTGATGATGCCAATTCGCAGCAGACATCGAATGGTGATTGACCATCCGGCTGCTCACCATGGAAGAATTCACGCACCAGCCATTCAAGATTGGCTGCTGAAGTAGCACTCGATTCAATCGCCATATAGCGATCGCGATCAAAGGTCGATGACATGAACACCGGGCCTTCCAGGCGCGGGCGATCAATGATCACCTGGTTAATACTCCATGTTCCAGCAATGATGGAAGCGGCACCCGTGCGCGTGACCCCGGACCCGATGGCGGAAGCGATCACGTCAAAGAATCCGCCAATGACTGGCGTTCCAGCGGACAATCCGGTTTCAGCAGCCGCCTTCGCTGTGACCGTTCCCGCAATGTCCGCACTTTCGATCAAAGGCGGCAGCATGTCCATGCAGTCGCCCAAACCGAACGCGTCCAGAAGGTCTTGGTCATAGCGGCGTTCGGCAACATTCAACAATCCGCAGCCGGTCATGTCGGACACTTCACTGACGCGCGCGCCCGTCAAGCGATTGACCACGAAATCCTTGCACAGAAACACTGTCCCGATCTTGCGAAAGGTTTCCGGGCGATTACGCTTGATCCACGCCAGCAGGGTTGGGGTTTGGGATGGCCAGGGACGTTGCAAACCTATCGGATAGGTGCGATCTCCGACGCCTTCAGCCAATAATGACTCGACAAGTGGTGCTGCACGTGTGTCCAGCGACTGGATTGCAAACAATGGTTCACCGGAATGATCCAGCGTATAAAGCCCATTGCCATGTCCCGCACAGCCGATTGCTGCGATATCTTCAGGCTCGATCCCGGCCTGTTCGATGCAGGTTCTGATGACAAGCTTGGCATTCTCCCAAAGTTCCCCGAGACCCCGCTCCACATGCCCGGGAAAGGGCATCGCACTGTGCCCTTCCTGTGCAGCTGAAGCGATTTCACGGCCTTGCCTGTCAAAGATCACCGCCTTGATGATCGTGTTGCCAGCATCGAGCCCTAATAGATATTCTCCCATCCGGAACCCCTCCTCAGGTTCTATGCTTATGCTCAGCCCTCTTGATAAAGCGCGTAGGCATCCTCGCCGCTGGCATCGTCATGGATTATGGCCATTAGTCCACGAACCACAGCGCCCGGATTTGCATGCTGGTAGATATTGCGGCCATAGACCATACCCATCGCGCCCTGCTGCATTAAAGCGGCCGATTTGACGAACACGTTCTTCAAGTCTTCTTTGCCGCCACCGCGCACAAGAACCGGGCAGCGGGCAGCTTCAACAACGCGATGAAAATCCTCTGCATTGGTTGTCGGATCAGCCTTGACGATATCGGCCCCCATCTCGCGGGCAAGCCGTGTCAGCGTTACAATCTTATCCGCATCGCCATCAACCATATAGCCTCCTCGCTCGGTGACCGGCTGCATGACCAGCGGCTCAATCATCAATGGCAACCCGTATTTGTCGCAATCGGCGCGCACGCGTGAAATGTTTTGAACACATTGCCGAAACAGGTCCGGCTCATCGGGCAGCATGAACAGATTGACGACGACGCAGGCTGCATCCATTTCGATCGCGCCAATCAGTGGCTCGGCTTCATTCTGCAAAACCGCCCACATATTGCGGTGACGAAACGGGTTGTAGGGATTGCCCATGTCGATACGCATGACCAATGCGGGCTTATCTTTCCCGTCCACGTTTTGCAAAAGATCGGCTTGGCCGTAATTCATCTGTATGGCGTCTGGAGCTGCAGCAACCAATGCCTTCACGACAGATTCCATATCCTCCAGACCATTCAGGAAGGTCGGCTCATTGCACACTCCGTGATCGATCGCCACGTCGAGGCAGCGCCCCTTGCCGAAAAGACGGTTCATCCGAACCTTGCTGTTGTTTCTCATGATAGTCTCCTTCTTCATTTCGTGCGCTTTGTGCGGCGATATCAGCGCCATGCCGCTCTGAGAGCAGGCATAAAAACTTGGCTCGCTCATCATTGCGGCGTGCAACAGACCATTCCTTTTCAGCGGCGAGCAGGCCCAGAACCGCGTCTGTCATCGACAGTGAGAGCTCTCCGCTGATCGCCAAGGTGGTGCGCCGCAGCAGGATGTCGTCCAGATGCTCAACCGCTTCGTTTCTGATCAGGAACAGAATCTCCCGCCTTGAGTAGCCTGGATGCGGCATTGCTTCATCGTTCCCCGCAGCAATGAATTGTGCGAGCACTTCAGCATCTGTTCCATATCGTTGGAACAATTGATCAATACGCTGTTCCTCAAGGCCGGTCAGGGCAGCGACACGCGATATCCATTCATCACTATTCGCCGGGAAAGCGCGGCCTCCGCCGATGGCGCGATCCTCTGTTACCACGCGGCGTTCACGGCCAAGCTTGGACAGAGCCATATCGGCAGCCAGTTCACCAAAGGAACGGAACGTTGTCCATTTGCCGCCGATCATGCAAAGGACAGGCGGGCCACTTTTATCCAGTTCGATAAAGGTGCAAAAATGATCTCGCGGAATGCGCCCTGTAAACTGGTCCTTGCTCGCAGGCAGCGGACGCACACCGGAAAACTGATAGATGATTTCGTGTCGCTGTATTTTTATCCCTGGCAGCACGAAGGCCAAGGATTGCAGAATGTAGTCTCGTTCCTCCGGGGTGCAGGTGACATTCTCCGGGTTATCAACCCGAATATCCGTAGAGCCAACCAGCACTTTACCAAGATAGGGAAAGAGAATGCAGACGCGGCCATCCTCATTCTCGTAATAGATCATATGGCCATCAAGGGCTTTCAGAAGCTCGGCATTGTCGATGATGAGGTGAGATCCCTTGGTGCCGCCCATGAGCGGTGCAGACAAGGCATTTTTTGGATACAATGTGGCGTTGGCCATATCTATCCAGCCGCCCGTCGCATTGACAATCAGGTCTGGCTTTATGGTTATGGCGGCTCCGCTGATATGGTCATGGACAGCAAAAACGCCCGACGCATCCCGGCGAAGTTCGGCATAATTGACCGCACGGGCCGAAGCATTGGCTGACATGCCGTCCTGGAGCAGTTCAATTCCTATTCGCTCTGGATGGCTGACCCAAGCATCGTGATAGGTCGCCGAACTTTTGATGGCTGGGTTGAGCGCTGGCCATTTGCCAAGACTGGCTTGCCGCCCGCGAAATTGATGTTTGGGCATCAAAGCGCGCTTGCGTGTCAGAAAATCATAAATGCTTAAGCCTGCCTTTATGGCGAGAGCGCCGCGCCTGCTTGGTTTGCGGGTCAGGCCAAGAAAACGCACAGCACCGTTGGCAAGGCCAGAGAATAAACTGAAAACCGGCACGGTCGTAGGCAAGGGCGCGACCATATGTGGGGCGTTGCGAAGCAGGCGGTCGCGTTCAACCAGTGATTCCTTCACCAGATTGAATTCACCGTTTTCGAGATAGCGAAGACCGCCATGAACCATGCGCGAAAGAGCTGAGCTGGCGCCCGAACAATAATCATTCCTCTCGACAAGCAGAACATTGATGCCCTGCAGCGCCAGTTCACGGAACACGCTGAGGCCATTTATTCCGCCGCCGATGACACACACGTCCACCTTCGGGCTCCGGCGAAGCCCGTCAAATACTTCTTCACGCTTCATGATGCAGCCCGTTACCTGTCCATATTTGTCAGTTTCACTGCGATGGCCGCGTCAAGGGCCGCAAGGTCTTGCTCATCAAGTCTTATTGTTCCGGCTCTGGAATTTTCCAAAGCCTGTTCCGGATTTCGTGCACCGCACAGGGCAAATGTCACGCCGGGTTGTGCCAGCGTCCATGCAATCACCGCTTGGGCAACACTCGCCTGATGCTTTTCTGCTACGGGCTGGATTGCCTCGGCAAACTGTTTGGCCTTCAAAAGATTGCTGGTAGAAAAGCGGGGATTATCCTTGCGTTGATCATCACCCGAAAACACGCGATGCGGATCAATCGTCCCGGCAAGGAGCCCAAGCGCCAAAGAAGAATAGCTCAGTGTAGATACGCCTTGCTCTCGAGTGACCGGAAGTAGATCCGTCTCGATTTCGCGATCGATCATACTGAACCGTTCCTGTATGGCATCCAGCGAGCCGGTTGCGACATAGGCTTTGAGTTCGTTCTGGCTAAGATTACTTGCGCCGATTGCGCGGATTTTGCCGGCACTGCGCAAATCTTCCAGTGCCCGTACAGTCTCCTCGATGGGCGTCGTCGGGTCCTGCCAATGCGTGATATACAGATCTATATAATCGGTACCCAGCCTTTTGAGACTCTCATCGATCTCGTGGAAAATCGCATCGCGCCCGAGATAGCGATGAACCGGTTTTCCATCCTGATCGAAAAAATGCTGTCCCTTCTGCGTGTGCCAGACCAGCCCGCATTTGGTGGCAATGATTGCCTTGTCACGCCTTCCCTTCAACGCCCTGCCAACGATCTCTTCCGAGCGCCCAAGGCCATAGGCGGGAGCTGTGTCAATTAAACTGACACCGGCATCAAGGGAGGCCTGTATTGCGGCTATGGACTGATTTTCATCAGTGCCACCCCACATCCAGCCGCCGATGGCCCATGTCCCCAAGCCAACAGCCGAGGCATTTACACCGGACTTGCCAATGGCACGTATCAATTGCCCATTATTCATGCCCAGCTTCCTTCTGCCTCTGCAATTTCTAAAATACGCATACCCGTTGCTTCATCCGTCACCAGCGTATCCAGATGGTTGCCGCGCATAATGCTGAGAATTGGCTTTGCCTTGTTCGGCCCACTCGCCACGCCAATCTTTGTTGGAATCGAGGCGAATTCACTCAAGGTGAGTGAAACGAGGGAATCGTTTAAGCTGTAGCCGCAAACCTGCCCCCGGTCGTCCAGCAGATGGGCCAGCAGTTCACAGCTTGCACCGGAGCGCTCAATCGCTTCCCGGTCGGTACTCGACGATGGGTGCAAGTCATAATAGCTCGAATCATCGGTCAGGATGGAGCCAATACCGACAACTGCGACTTTGGCTTCCCGCGCACGCTTAAAAACATCCGCGACCGACCGCATATTGATAAGCATCGATCGTTCTGCCGCCGTATCTGCAAAGAGTGGCGCATGAATTTGATAAGCCCGTCCGCCGAGCTTGTCGGCCAACAATGTCGAAACGTGATTGACATCAGTGTAATGCTTGCCCTGGACACAGCCAGTTGCGGGCACAACCTCGATATTGAACGGCCGCGGCACCTGCAGCCCGGCAACAACGGCACTGACACCCTTGCCGCCTGTGATACAAATCGTATCGCCATCGGAGATTTGCTGCAGGAGCAACCTAGCCGCCGCTTCACCAACCGCCTGCAATGCTGTTTGCGGATTGTCCGACACTGTGGGCACCACGACAGCCCGATTGATACCCCCCAGCGCCAGCAACCGTTCTTCCAGATCGATAAGCGGTTCAACAGGTGACTTGATCTTGATTTCGACCAATCCGAGCTGACGCCCGCGTTTAATGAGGCGATTGACTGTCGGCTGTGATACCCCGAGCTGATCGGCGATCTGCGCTTGTGTCAGGCCTTCCACGAAGTGCAATACCAATGCCTGATGCATTTGCCTGGCAATGACAATCTCCTCGCGTGGTGCCGGAGATAGTTTTGCGTTGAGTCTGACGACAGTCATATCAGGAAGCCTTACGCTTGTGCAAAAAGTGGTCAATGGATACTGCGCCGAGTAGAATGCAACCCTTGATCATGTCCTGCCAGTAAACCGATATATTAAGCAGAACCAGCGAGCTTGTGACCACCGAAAGCAGGGCAATGCCGAGGATCGCACCAAGAATTGTTCCCGATCCGCCATTCAATGACGCGCCGCCAATAACAGCCGCTGCGATGATGTTCAGCTCCATGCCGACGCCGAATGTAGGGGTCGCCGCACCGAAGCGTGACATATAGATGACGCCTGCCACCCCGGCGAGCGTGGAACAGAGAACAGTCACCCAGAACTTGACCTGATTGGTCCTGATGCCTGAGTAAAGAGCGGCCTTTTCATTGCTTCCGGTATAGAAGACTTTTCGCAAAGCTGTTGCACGCCGCAACAGGAAGTCGAAAAGTACAACGACAGCAATGAAAATTATGATGACATAGGGCACGCCGTGGAAACTGCCCTGCCCGATTGCCTTGAACGCGGGGGGTAGGGTGAAGAGCGAGAGCGGCGTTCCTTTGGTGATTATAAGGCAAAGGCCACGTACAATCACCATTCCGGCGAGCGAAGTGATGAAGTGATTAAGTCCGACAACGGTAACAAAGAAGCCCATCACGCAGCCAATCAGACTGCTTGCCAGAATACCGATAAGAGAGGCGCTCCACGGGTCCAGTCCCGCAAGGAAAAGCGAGCCTGAAAGCACCATTGCGAAGCAGACTACGGAACCCACCGCCAGATCGATACCGCCGACGATGAGCAGAATTGTCATGCCAACCACAACAATGCCTTCAACGGAAAAGCTCATCAGCATGGCGCGGAAATTGCCGAGGGTCAGAAAATGCGGTGAAGCAAAGCTCATGGCAATGCACAGCGCCAGAATGATCGCGATCAGCCCAGCTTCCCGCATTGAACCCAGCCTTTTCCAGGACGGTGTCCGCGTAGCACTTACTCCGATTGTTTCAGCCACCATGTTATTTTCTCCCATAGACTTTTCAGGCAGCATGATCTGTCGCCAACCGTGTTTGTTCGCTTTGATTGACACCGGAAGCCAGCCGTATCACCGCCTCCTCCGTCATCTCATCTGCGCCGAGTTCACCCGCGATCTTTCCCTCCCGGATAACCAGCACCCGGTCACATAATCCAAGCAATTCCGGCAGCTCTGACGAGATGACAATGATTCCGATGCCGGACCTTGCCAGATCGCGAAGCAACAGGTGAATTTCGGATTTTGCGCCGACATCAATGCCGCGTGTCGGCTCATCCATCAGGATAACCTTCGGTTGCACCGCGAGCTGTTTGGCAATCGCGACCTTTTGCTGATTGCCGCCACTGAGCGCGGATACAGGCGTGTCGATGTTGGCCATACGAATATTCAGCCGCTGCGCGAATGCGTGGGCAAGCTGTGCTTCGCCCCGCGCATTAATCAGCCCCAGATGTCCCGTCAGCGCCTTGAGATTGAGAACGGAAATATTCTGGGCGATCGACATGTCGAGGAAAACGCCAGAACCTTTGCGGTCCTCGGAAAGATAGACGATGCCAGCCTCTACGGCATCCGTGTAAGTCTTGATTGCCTGTACCTGACCGTGCAAGCGGATTTCGCCATCCGTGATCGCCCGCAGACCGCAAATGCCCTCGGCAATCTCCGTGCGGCCAGAGCCGATCAGACCGCCAATGCCTAGTATCTCGCCTTTGTTCAACTCGATATTGATATCAAGGAAGCGGCTTCTGTCACCAAGGCCACGAACCGAAAGGATTGTCTCGCCTGACACCTCAGCGCTTTGCTGTTTAGGCGGATAGAGCTGGGTTATTTCACGGCCCACCATACGGCGGACAACATCATCGGGCGTCACATCTGCCACCCTCTCCGTGGACACATATCGGCCGTCGCGCAGAACCGTGACACGGTCGCAGAGCGAGAAAATCTCAGCCATTCGATGACTGATGTAAATAATGGAAATGCCGTTCGCTTTCAGATCCCGAATAATATCGAACAATATGCGGGTTTCGGCTTCGGTCAATGCAGCTGTTGGTTCGTCAAAGATCAGTACCCGGCAATCCAGCGTCAGAGCCTTGGCGATCTCCACCAGCTGTTGGCTGGAAATGGACAGATCCGCAACCTTTCGGCGCACGTCGATCGGTGCAAGCCGGTTCATGACTTCCTGCGCCTTACGTTCCAGTTTACGATAGTCCATCAGGAACGATCGCTGGCGGCTCGTCGCGGCCATGAAGATATTTTCCGCTATGCTTGCATCAGGACAAAGCGCGATTTCCTGGTGCACAAGCCCCAGACCAAATGATTGGGCTATTGAAGGAGAGGCGATTTTCACCGCCTCACCTTCCACGAGGATTTCACCCTCATCCGGTTGCAGCACACCGGCAATGATATTCATCAGCGTCGATTTGCCGGCTCCGTTTTCGCCGCAGATCGCGTGAATTTCCCCGCGATGGAGGCTGAAACTTACATTCGTCAACGCCTTTACCGCACCGAAGTGCTTTGTGACGTTGTGGATGTCCAGAACCGGTTTCGGCATGATGACGCTCCTCCCCAATACTTCACAAGACGCTACCCGGACTTTGCAAATCCGGATAGCGGATTGCGAAGTCTACTCCTCGATCCCTTTGGTACCGCGACGCTTCAGGTACTTGTCCCAGAAGAAATCATCCGCATTTTCCGCTGTTACGATGGACAGGCCATTGTCAACGAATGGAATGCTCATCGGGTTGAACCCTGCCCGCTTGGCATCGTTCATAGGATCGATCAGTTCCGGATGCTTGGCCAACCAGAGCAGCATGAAACCCATATAGCCCTGCATGCCCTGATTGGGGTTGATAGAGCCAAAGACTTCACCGGCTTTGATCATGTCGAGAATATTGGCGTTAACGTCCGCGCACATGACGAGGATTTTACCGCCGCTTTCCTTATTTGCCTGAGCCGCTCCGATTGCCGAATTGGCCTCCGGCATGAACACTGCACCAAGATTAGGATTGGCCTGCACGATACTCATCAAGCCTTGATAGGCTTTTGTCGGGTCCTGATTGGAGGCAGCGCGGCCAACCAATTTCATATCCGGCCACTTTTCCTTCATGCGGTCAACAAATGCCGTTACACGCTTGTCGTGATTATCCTGACCTGGATTTTCCAGCACCGCATATTCGCCCTTGCCACCAAGCTTGTTGGCTATGGCATCAGCCGCATAGGTGCCTTCACGAATATTATCCGAAGTGATGAACGATATGCGTTTTGACAATGGCGAGTCCGCCGCAAATGTCACGACTGCCGTTCCCTGACCGATAGCGCGGTTGATTGGCTCGATGAAGGGATCCGAGTTCATTGGGTGAACCAGAATGCCTGCCGGGTTCTGTGCCAATGCCTGATCAAAACTGGCGATCTGCTTGTTGACGTCATATTCCGGTGTTCCGGTATAGGCCGTCTCGCAGCCAAGCTGCTTGCCTGCCTGCTTGAACATCTCATAAACCGGGAACCAGTATTCGACACCCGACACCATGACGTTCATGACATATTTTTCGCCCGGCTTGCAGCGAAACGGCGATTCCGTTTCAGCCTTGGCTGGCGATGCAAATAATGTTGCTGCAAGGACCGCCATCGCGGTCGTGCCCAAAAAAGTACGCAAGTGTCCTCCTCGAGGCCGAAGCCCCTCCCATTTGTCCGCGGCGCTTCGAATGCAGCCACTTTACTTTGCGAAAACTGGCACTCCTCCTCGAATGCCAGCATGGGTAACTAATCTCAAAGAAAAGAGACTGTCAATAAAATTCATCACGTGAATAATAATTCATCTATACTTTGCAAAAAACCTCTGGCGGGCGGAAATATTCCGCCCATTGGCTGTCTTCAGTCTATGGAAAAGCCGTGACTTAGCGCATCAATATCAAAGCGAGCAGGCCCACCGTACCGACAACAAGCCGCCACCAGGCAAAAAGGCCATAACCGTGGCGAGATACGTAACCCAACAGATAACGCACTACGAGCACGGCGGAGATAAAGGCTGCAAGGAAGCCGACGCCGATCAACGTCACATCATCGAATGTCAGGATATTGCGGTTCTTGAAAAGGTCGAGGGCAAAAGCGCCTGCCATGGTGGGCATGGCAAGAAAGAACGAGAACTCAGCCGCCGAACGCTTGTCAGCGCCCAAAAGCAAAGCTCCGACAATGGTCGAGCCAGAACGCGACGTGCCAGGGATCATGGCAAAGCACTGGAAAAGGCCGATTTTCAAATAGAGCGGCAATGGAAAATCCATCGCATCCGTATAACGTGGCTTCAGGTCGAGCCTATCCACCCATAGAAGGATAAGCCCACCCAGTATCAGCATCGTACAAATCAACATTGGCGATTCAAACAGGATTGCCTTGATCAACCCATGAGCAAGAACGCCAATGAAAACGGCGGGCAGAAATGCAATCAGCACACCGATTACAAAACGCCGGGCCTTCGGATCATTGGGCAAATCACGTGCTATTTTCAGAAGGCGTGCGGAGTAAACAGTCAGAATAGCAAGGATAGCACCGAGCTGGATCAGCACTTCGAAGGTCTTACCATTTGACTCGAAACCGAGAAAATGGCCTGCAAGCAGCAGGTGTCCTGTAGAAGAAACAGGGATGAATTCGGTAAGCCCCTCCAGCAATCCCAAGAAAAGCGCTTCGACAATTGTCTGAGTTTCCATGTTTATGCTTACCGCTTTCTTAATCCGTATTGCGGTTCCCGCCCCGCCAAAAGGGCACCGCTACAATTGAATACACTGCACAATTTTTGTCTTAACCGATTCTCGTTTAAGAAATTATTCAGCGATAAGAACCCGCCTGTTAAATCGTGTTTACTTGTCTCATGCCGCCGTTGCGCCTATAGCATTGGCCCGGTGTCTGCCATGTTCGCAATACGATGCCGACCCGCAAAATGCCAGTTCGAAAGATTTAGAATATCTGCCATGTTGACGCTTTTTCATCATCCCATGTCCACCGGCTCGCGATATGTGCGACTGATCCTCAATGAATATGACATTGAAGTGCAGTTGATCGAGGAAAACAGTTGGGCACGCCGCAAGGAATTTCTGTCGCTCAATCCCGCAGGTACATTGCCCGTATTGCTTGCAGAAGGTGACGTGCCTGTGGCCGGGGCATCGGTGATTGCCGAATATATTGACGAAACACGTGGCGCATTAAAACGCAGCCGTCGTTTGTTTCCGGAAGACTCGCTCAATCGCGCAGAGGTACGCCGGCTTGTTGACTGGTTCTTGAGCAAGTTTGAAAATGAAGTGACACGGCATATGGCGCGTGAACGCATCTTCAAGTTGCATATGACAGCCGAGCAGGGTGGAGGCGCACCTGACAGCGCTGCCATCCGCGCCGCCCGGGCAAATATTACCCAGCATATGAGATATATTGACTGGTTGACCGCCACACGCAATTGGCTGGCTGGACCTGCACCGACCTATGCAGACATGGCTGCTGCGGCCTCCATCTCCATTCTAGACTATCTTGGAGAGATAAAATGGGCCGAGTATCGTGCGGCACGCGATTGGTATACCCGGATGAAGTCCCGACCCTCCTTCCGCCCGCTTCTTTCGGACCGCGTGCGCGGCTTGCCCCCTGCATCGCACTATGGTGATCTGGATTTTTGATCTTATAGGGTATTTAAGTTCTCATGCACGGTTGTCATGCAAATGAACCTAAATCAGCAAGAGCGGCTTAAACAATTCATTATCGAAGAATCGCGGGCTGCTGGCTTCGATGTCATCGCGATCACTAGTCCGGACTCAATCCCACAAGCTGAAGAGCGGCTGCGCGAATATTTGTCGCTTGGGCGTCACGCAAGCATGGAATGGATGCGGGAAACCGAGGAGCGTCGAAGCAGTCCGCAAGCTCTTTGGCCGGAAGTTCGCTCGATCATTGTTCTGGCCATGAATTACGGCCCCGACAGCAATCCACTCACTATCCTTGAGCAAAAAGACAAGGCAGCGATTTCCGTCTACGCGCAGAACCGTGATTATCACGACATTATAAAGGGCAAGTTGAAAGGCGTAGCCAGCCGGTTTGCCTCGCGGGCCACTGGCGAAGATCTTAAAGTGTTCGTTGATACGGCACCTGTCATGGAGAAGCCACTGGCAGAAGCCGCAGGACTTGGCTGGCAAGGCAAGCATACCAATCTGGTCAGCCGGACACATGGGTCCTGGCTCTTTCTAGGCACCATCTTCACAACAGCAATGCTCCCTGTAGACACCAAAGAGCAGGACCACTGCGGCTCGTGCCGTGCTTGTCTCGATACCTGTCCGACCTCGGCTTTTCCTGCTCCCTATCAGCTCGACGCACGCCGGTGCATTTCCTATCTCACTATCGAGCATAAAGAACCGATCGCACTCGAGTTCCGCAAGGCGATGGGCAACCGTATCTATGGTTGCGATGATTGTCTTGCCGTATGTCCGTGGAATAAATTTGCTGAAACTGCACGCGAGTCCAAGCTGCTTGCCCGCGACGATCTTCGCTCGCCCTCTCTTGCTTACCTGCTGACCTTGGATGACCCTACATTCCGAACCCTGTTCTCAGGCTCACCTATCAAGCGCATTGGTCGCGATCGCTTCCTGCGAAATGTATTGAACGCCTGCGGCAATTCCGATGATCCGAATTTGATAGAACCGGTCAAGCGGCATCTGTCCGATCCTTCGCCGCTCGTGCGCGGCTCAGCGGTGTGGGCTTTGAGCCAGCTCCTGAACGCAGAAAGCTTTTCAAACCTCAGATTGATCCACGCAGTGAAGGAAAATGATGCTGGCGTCTTGACCGAATGGCACAATGGCGCGAACAATCAGCTATGAAGATTTTCCTGTTTGGTGCCGGTTATTCAGCGCGCGCCTTTGCCAGAGCAATTGCTCCCACAGCCGAGTTTATTGGCGGGACGACGCGTGACGGAACGAAGTTGGCGACACTCGACAACGAAGGTATCACGCCTTTCCTTTTCCATGGCACCCACGCATCGCAGGAGATTGCAGACGCGCTGGAAACCATCACTCATCTGGTTATTTCAACATCTCCAGCAAAAACCGGCGATCCCGTGATCGCGCTGTTCGGAGAGACGATCCGTCGCGCCATGCCAAAGCTGCAATGGATCGGCTATCTATCGACAGTAGGCGTCTATGGCAATCATGCCGGTGCCTGGGTGGACGAAACAACGCCCTGTAGCCCGGTTTCAACGCGTTCGGTTGAGCGTGTCGATGCGGAGCATAGCTGGCAGGCTTTGGCGGATGCTCGCGGCGTTCCGCTGGCAATATTGCGGCTTTCGGGAATTTACGGACCGGGGCGTAATGCTTTTGTCAATCTCACCAATGGAACAGCGCGGCGTCTCAACAAAACCGGGCAGGTTTTCAACCGCATTCATGTGGATGACATTGCCGGTGCCCTTCAGTTCCTCAGCATGCACAACCAGGGTGGCATATTCAATATTACCGATGACGAACCGGCTCCGCCCCAGGATGTTGTCGCCTATGCCGCCGAGTTAATGGGTGTCGAGCCACCGGAAGAGTCTGACTTTGAATCAGCACAACTGACGCCGATGGCCCGCTCATTTTATGGCGAGAACAAGCGTGTTTCCAACAAGCGCATCAAGTCTTTGGGTTTCACATTCCGCTATCCCGACTACGGCACTGCCTTCGCGGCCATGTGGCGAGACGGCAGCTGGCGTTAACGCCTGCATTTAGCGAAAACTCGTAATTACATTGATTCCGATGCCTTCAAAGCGGTCCATCGCCATCAGGGCCGCTGGCGCGTCATCCAAGGTGATTTCCTTGCCAATCAATCTTTGAGGTTTGAGCTTGCCAGTCTCCAGCATGTCCATCAGGGCATTATACCGAAAGGCCTGCATGCCATGGCTGCCATATATTTCAAGCTCATGCGCAATGACCTTATCCATGGGAATGGGAGAGTGTGCGTGACCACCAAGCATTAGTCCCACCTGCACATGACGGCCACGGCGACGCAGATTCGCGATTGAATTAAAGCATGTTGTGGGGTGCCCCAGTGCGTCTATGGAAACATGGGCACCACCCTTGGTAATCTCTCGGATTACGCCAATAACATCTTGTTTCTCACGTCCATTGACAGAAGCGACAGCCCCTAATTCTCGGGCAAAAGCAAGCTTCTCTTCGGACAAGTCGACCGCAACAACATTCGCGCCCATCGCAGTGGCAATCATAATTGCGGAGAGGCCCACCCCGCCGCATCCATGCACTGCCACCCATTCGCCTGGCTTCACTTTCGCCTGGTCGACAATGGCGCGGAAAGAGGTCACAAATCGGCAGCCAAGACTTGCCGCCGTGGCAAAATCCAGCGAATCCGGCAGGGCGACAAGATTGGTATCGGCGAAGTCGAGCGCGACATATTCCGCGAAAGAGCCCCATGCGGTGAAGCCGGGCTGAAACTGACTTTCACAAACCTGATGATTGCCCGAATTACACTCAAAACAATGTCCGCAACCGCCAACAAAAGGCACTGTTACGCGCTGGCCGATTTTCCATCCTGTCACATGTTTGCCAATAGCTTCAATTGTTCCCGCAAGCTCATGTCCTGGCACGTGCGGCAGAACAATATCCGCATCATGCCCCATCCAGCCATGCCAATCACTGCGGCAAAGTCCGGTCGCTTCAACTTTCACCACAACGCCGCTTGCGGCAGGTTCGGGATCCATAACGTTCTGCACGCGGGGCGGATGTCCAAACTGCTCGAAAATGACTGCTCTCATAATGCGGACCCCACCGAATCAAACCTAAATTTGTTTCCATATTGCGGGTTTCATGCGAATCTTGCCATCATAAAGCTCGGATGACCGAAGCAATTTTGCTTCCCATCCATTGGACAATAAAATGATATCAAAAACTCTGCTCTCCTTTGCTGTTGGCATATTAGTTTCGCTAGCAAGCACACTCAATGCTGTCGCCGAAGACGGGCCTGCAAAGCGCTTGTTCGGCTCGCAATCATTGCCCAGTCTCGGAGCACCGCAATCAACCGGTTTTTACGCCAAGGGTTGCCTTGCAGGCGGCGTTGCATTGCCCGTGGATGGACCGGCCTGGCAGGTCATGCGTCTGTCGCGAAATCGCAATTGGGGCCATCCGCGCATGATCGCCCTTCTGGAACGGCTAGCCCGTGATGCTTTCGCCAAGGACGGCTGGCCCGGCCTACTGGTTGGCGATATTTCGCAGCCACGTGGCGGTCCGATGTTGACCGGTCATGCTTCGCATCAGGTAGGGCTTGATGCCGATATCTGGCTGACTCCGATGCCGAAACGCCGCTTCACCAATCAGGAACGTGAGACGGTGGAGGCGAAGTCCATGCTTCAAGGGGACACGCTTTTTGTTGACCCTGATAAATGGAGTGCAAGTCGCACGGCTCTTTTGAAACGCGCTGCGAGTTACCCTGAGGTTGAGCGGATTTTTGTCCACCCCGGCATCAAGAAAAAGCTGTGTGACAGCGTGCAGGGCGACCGTAGCTGGCTGAACAAAGTACGTCCCTATTGGGGTCACTATTATCATTTCCATGTGCGCATCAAATGCCAGCCCGGATCTCCCGAATGCAAAGCACAGGAGCCGACAGGGACTGATGATGGCTGCGGCAAACCTTTGGCCTGGTGGTTCACCGATGAGCCGTGGAAGAAAGCACCTCCACCCAAAAACCCGGTCAAGCCCAAGGTCATGATGCTCTCGGACCTACCGAAGCTTTGCGCCCAGATACTGAATGCACCCGGGCCAAAATCGGTTGAAGAGGTTACGCTTGGCGTTGGTGCGAAGGTTCCGCAGGCATCTACAGATACCAGCCAGGACTTTCCAGAAGACGTTCCGGTTCCCGGTCAAAAGCCTTGAGGTCTTTTTGTGCTCTGCCCTTTTCACGGCGACGTGAATTGTTTATAGAGTTTCAATCGATTTAGGGCCCCACCCGAAAAAGAGTTTTGATGACACAGCCATTCCGCCTTGCGTTGATTGCCCATGACCAGAAGAAGGACGACATGGTGGCGTTTGCGCGCAATTATGAGGCCTTGCTTGCACCATGTGACATCGTCGCGACCGGCACGACCGGCCGCCTGATACAGGAAGCGTGTCCCTCACTGACAATCGCCCGCGTAAAGAGCGGACCGCTTGGCGGCGATCAGCAGATCGGTGCGTTGATTGCGGAAGGACGAATTGACGGGCTTATATTTTTCGTCGACCCGTTGTCACCTTTGCCACACGATGTTGATGTAAAAGCACTGATGCGGCTTGCCAGCGTTTACGATATTCCCATGGCATTGAACCGGGCCACAGCTGAGGTTCTGGTACAAAAAAGAGGCTTGCTACGGGATGACGCGGCCGACAATACATTGATGCGCTATGTGTCCGATCAGGATAAAGGCTCGCGTGGCATTTAAGACAGGAAAGCGATAATGGTTACACAGGCAGATACCGACCACATCATGAAATTTCCGATTCTGGTCGGGGATATTGGCGGTACCAATGCGCGCTTCGCAATCCTTGTCGATGCCTATGCAGAGCCGAAGGAATTTCCGGTTCTGCAAACTGCCGATTTTTCAACTATTGATGAAGCTATCCAGAACGCGATCCTTGACCACACCTCGATCCAGCCACGTTCTGCAGTGCTTGCCATTGCTGGTCCTGTCGAAGGTGACGAGATCGACCTGACCAATTGCGCCTGGGTCGTCAAGCCGCGCCAGATGATGGAGACACTTGGCCTCTCGGACATTACCGTCATCAACGATTTCGAGGCGCAGGCACTTGCCGTTGTTTCGCTTGAGCCAAAGCATCTTGAAAAGCTTGGCGGTGGCGCGGGTGATCCGCATGGCAGCCGTGCGGTGCTCGGGCCCGGCACTGGTCTTGGGGTTGCCGGCATGGTTCGTTCTCGCGCAAGCTGGGTTCCTGTCCCTGGTGAAGGTGGTCATGTGGATATGGGTCCGCGTACTGAACGCGATCTCGAACTTTTCCCTCATATCGAGCATATTGATGGCCGCATTTCCGGCGAACAACTGCTTTGCGGGCGCGGACTTCAGAATATCTATCGCGCCATTTGCAAGGTTGGTGGAACGGAACCAGCGCTTGAAACGCCTGCCGACATAACTGCCGCTGGTCTTTCCGGTGAATCTCCGGAAGCGAAGGAAACCCTGGCTCTTTTCGTCACCTATCTTGGCCGTCTGGCGGGCGATTTTGCTCTGACTTTCATGGCGCGCGGTGGTGTATATCTCGCCGGTGGCATCGTTCAAAAGATCGTGGAGCCGCTAAAAAATCCGGCCTTCCGCGAAGCTTTTGAAGATAAGGCCCCGCACCAGCAAATATTACGCGAAACACCGGTTTATATCATTACGCATCCTCTGGCAGCCTTAAGCGGTCTGTCTGCATTTGCCCGCACACCAGCCCGATTCGGCGTTGCTACTGAGGGTCGTCGCTGGCGCCAAGGCTGAACTGTTCGCTGAACCCTTTCTGGGGCATCAAGGCAACACTGCCCGCCGCATTCCGCCAAACGGGGCAAAACCGATAGGCAAGGCGAGGCAATAACGCTATAGGGACAAGATCACGCGGCAAACTTCCTGCAAAAGGAGGTTTGCCTGACATTTTAGTACCAGCGAGTTGCCGCCTGTCATGAATGGTGTACCCAAGAAGAACAAAATCGACCCGACCGAGGCCAGGCGCGTCGTCGGCAGGGTGCTTGGCGAGAATGTCCGGCAGCATCGCTCTTCATACACTGTTGCAGTTTTCGCAATGCTGGCCGTGGCGCTAAGTACCGCTTTTGTTGCCTATATCTTTAAGGATGTAATCAACAAAATCTATTATGAGCGCCGCGAAGACCTCATCATACCGATCAGCCTCGGCATTCTTGCCGCGTTCGTTATCCGCGGCGTCGCGACCTATGTACAATCAGTAACGATGGCAAAAGTCGGTAACAGCATTGTGGCGCGTTACCAGCATCGCATTTTTGACCATCTGATGAAGCTTGGGCTCGACTTTTATCACGATACGCGTTCCGCACAGCTGGCGGCGCGGATCAATCAGAATATTGGTGGCGTTCGTGAGCTTCTTGATATTGTGGTCACGACAATCGGCAAGGATATTCCAACCCTGATCGCTCTTGTCGGCACAATGATCCTGCTCGACCCGCTGCTATCGCTGTTCGCTTTGCTGATCGGCCCACCAGTGCTCCTCACCGTCCGTTACCTGACCAAGCGCCTGCGGGTCATTCATCGTGAATCAGTGACCCTGAATTCACACCTTTTGGGCGCGATGCAAGAGGCTACGCAAGGGATAGCCATCGTCAAGGCTTTCACCATGGAAGACCAGTTGCGCGGCAAGATCAGCAAATTGATCACACGCGCCGAGGAGCGAGCCAATAAGATTTCACGCGTGTCCGAGCGGCTGACTCCCGTGACAGAGCTCATTGCGGGTACAGCCATTGCATCAATGATCATGTATACGGGCTTCCGCGCCGTTTATGATGCACAGCCTCCCGGCGCCATGTTCAGCTTTATCACCGCTGTGCTCCTCGCCTATGACCCGGTTCGCCGTCTTGCCCGTGTGCAGGTTGGCCTTGAGCGCTCGCTCGTTAACGCCCGCATGATCTATGAAATTCTCGACATTGAGCCGCGTCAGGCAGATAGCATCGGCGCCGTGCCGATTACGGTGCCCAATGGCGAGGTTCAATTCGATAATGTGAGCTTCGGTTATGGCAATGGCATTCAGGTTCTCCACAATGTCAGCTTCACCGCAGATGCAGGCAAGACCACCGCAATTGTCGGTGCATCGGGCGCCGGTAAATCGACACTGATCGGTCTCGTTCAGCGCTTCTATGATATTGATGGTGGACGTATTCTGGTTGACGGCCAGGATATTGCCCATGTCAGCAAGCGGTCGCTGCGCCAATCCATCGCTTATGTCTCGCAGCAACCCTATTTATTCGAGGGCACTATTGCCGACAATATTCGCTACGGACGTCCCGACGCGACTGATGAAGAGGTTATCGAGGCGGCCAAACTTGCCAATGCCGATGAGTTCATTATCAAGCAGCCGCAAAGCTACGGCACCGAAGTGGGCGAAAACGGTATAACGCTTTCAGGCGGTCAACGGCAGCGCCTTTCCATTGCGCGCGCCATTGTCCGCAATGCGTCCATTCTCCTGCTCGATGAGGCCACTTCAGCGCTCGATAATGAATCCGAAAAGCGCGTACAACAGGCTCTTGAACGCAGCATGCAGGGCCGCACAACCATCGTCATCGCCCATCGTCTTTCGACTATTGTCAACGCGGATCATATTGTCGTTATGGAAGCGGGACGGGTTGTGGAAGAAGGCGTTCATGAAACCTTGCTTGCCCGGCCAAATGGCGTTTACGCGCGCTTCTATCAATTGCAGGGCAAGGATGAGTCACCCATTATTCTTATGGATGAAGACGAGACTGCCGAACGCATGGGACCAACGGAATGAGCATAGAAAATCCGATGAAGCTTGCCGTAACCGGTGCTGGCGGGCGCATGGGGCAGACCTTGATTCGCATCATACAAGCGACACCGGGCGCCACACTTGCCGGTGCCATAGAGCGCTCTGGCTCGCCGCATATCGGTCAGGATGCAGGCGAACTTGCCGGCGTTGGTCACCTCGGTATTCCAATTACCGATGACGCGCTTTCTGTTTTTGTCGGCGTTGAGGGCGTGCTTGATTTTACCACCCCTGCCGCGACCATTGAATTTGCCGAATTGGCTGCACAAGCGCGTATCATTCATGTGATTGGCACGACGGGCTGCTCCGCTGAGGATAATGCCAAGATTGATGCCGCAGCGCGCCATGCAGTGGTCGTCAAATCAGGCAATATGAGTCTTGGTGTCAATCTGCTTGGCGTTCTGGTCAAACAGGCAGCAAAAGCACTGGGTGAAGAATTCGATATCGAGATTCTTGAAATGCACCACAAACATAAGGTCGATGCGCCATCAGGCACAGCCCTGCTGCTTGGAGAAGCGGCTGCTGATGGCCGGGAGATCGGCCTTAGCCAGCACAGTGTTCGCGTGCGCGACGGACATACCGGCCCCCGACAGACTGGGACGATCGGTTTCGCCACCTTGCGCGGCGGCTCGGTGGTCGGTGACCACTCTGTCATTCTTGCGGGTGAAGGCGAGCGCATCACGCTGTCCCACCATGCGGAGGACCGCACTATCTTTGCACGCGGCGCAATCAAGGCCGCACTTTGGGGCAAAGGCCGCAAGCCTGGTCTTTACTCCATGCTCGATGTGCTTGGCCTCAGCGATCAAAGCATTTCCAACTAAATACTGCCTTAAAAGGAGTCTTCAGAATGTCCGGAACCCTCGTCCTCGTTCGCCATGGCCAGAGCGAATGGAACTTGAAAAATCTTTTCACAGGCTGGCGTGATCCGGCTCTGACTGAGCTCGGCCACGAAGAAGCCAAGGACGCCGGCAAACGCTTGAAGGCAAAGGGTCTGAAATTCGATATTGCTTACACTTCCGTCCTTTCGCGCGCGCAAAACACCCTACAGCACATACTCGAAGAGGTTGGTCAGACCGGTCTTCAAACCATCCGCGATCAGGCCTTGAATGAACGCGATTATGGCGATCTCTCCGGTCTCAACAAGGATGACGCGCGTGCCAAATGGGGCGAAGATCAGGTGCATATCTGGCGCCGTTCCTATGACGTGCCACCACCCGGAGGCGAGAGCCTGCGCGATACCGGCGCTCGCGTTTGGCCGTATTATCTTCACGAGATTCAACCCCACGTCCTGCGCGGCGAAACAGTTCTGGTGGCTGCGCATGGCAATTCATTGCGCGCGCTGATCATGGCGCTCGACGGCCTGACAGGCGAAGAGATCGTAGCGCAGGAACTCGCCACAGGCGTACCGATTGTCTACAAGCTTAATGCCGACTCGACGATCGCATCGAAGGAAGTGCTAGCAGGGTAATCGTTCAAGCGGCTGAGCGATTCCGCCGCTTCACCATGCAAACAGCGCTCGGGAATCATGTATTGCGTTTCCGAAATTGTCCCACACTTGTCGTGGCATTCAATTTAACAATGAATGCCCGATATTGGCCAATATATGCATTGACAGACTCTTGAGCGCCCCTTAGATGAGACGCGCTGCCCAGATGGCGGAATTGGTAGACGCGCACGGTTCAGGTCCGTGTGCCGCAAGGCGTGGAGGTTCGAGTCCTCTTCTGGGCACCAATTCTCTTTTCAGACAGGTCCCATGACCTGTTGGAAACACTCAAAAGGCCCGGTTTATCCGGGCTTTTTTGTTACCTGCTGATGTCTTAACCGAGTTTGGACGATTGATCTGCAACAGGGTTGCTTGTTGTCATGCGTCAGCTCGGCCGGACGGCAATCAACTACCATCCGGCCGAGGTGCCCGATAAACACTATCCTTCAAGCCATTTAACCTCTTCCGGCGTCAATTCTATATTGAGCGCCGACAGGCTGTCTTCGAGTTCATCGAGATTGCGGGGTCCGATCAATGGGATAACGGGAAAGGGTTGTGCAAGCACATAGGCGAGCGCGATGTGGATAGGGCTGCGACCAAGCTTTTTGGCCAGCTCATATGCCCTTTCACGTCGGTCGAAATTCTTTTCAGAATACCACACCCGCACAAGCTCTTCGTCATCACGCTTGTCGCGCCCTGCCCGCTCTGTGAAAAAGCCGCGTCCCTGGCTGGACCAGGCGAAATTGGGAATCTGCGTGGCATCAAGCCAATTTTTCCATGTATCATCCGATGCTGCTACACAACCATCCCATATCGGCACAAGCATTTCAGCGAGGGAAAAATTATTGGACAATGCCGCTGGCGCTGTCTTGCCGTTCTTTTCGGCATAGGCGATGGCTTCGTTCATCCGCTCGCGGGTCCAGTTCGAACCGCCAAAAGGTCCGCGAATACGGCCTGCTTTTACCTCTGCATCCATCGCATCGACAAATTCTCCAACCGGGATATCGATATTGTCGCGATGCATGAAATAGATATCGACATGATCTGTTTTGAGCCGGTCAAGCGAACGGGATAATTGCTTGCCGATCATGTCTGGATAGCAGAGTGGAGAATGTGCACCTTTTCCTATCACGACAATCTCTTGCCGTGGAATGCCTCGACTGGTGTGCCAGTCACCCAGAATCTCTTCAGTCTTGCCATTGGCATAAATATAGGCCGTATCGAAAAGATTTCCCCCGGCTGCGTAATAGGCATCAAGGGTTAGGGAGCCTGCCGCAAAGTTTGGGAAGAACTCGAAACCGAGCGCGACAGCAGATAGAGGTTTTTCGAGGCCGGCTATGGTCCGTTTCGGTACAGTGTTGCCGGGCCTGAGCACATCACCAGAAATAGTTTTTGTGCGAGAAGCGGCTTTTTCGGCCGTATATTCGAGACCAATTGCCGCCCGCCACTGATCAAGCACCCGCAAATTGCCGATAGAATCAGCCCATTCCATACCCGGGGCAGCAAATTGTTGATGTCCCCCATGGATAGCATCGCTTACCGCATCAACTTCGAACGAATAAAGCCAGCGTTCCTCTTTTATCTCAATCGTTTCATGCGTCCCATCGGACTTGAACAATTCCAGCTTGCCAACACCACCCTTTTGACCAGAGGCATACCAGAAATCCTTGACTTCAATCCTGCCGCGCGAACCGATAATGCGAAGCGTATTGTCCTGCTCGGCCATAATGGAGCAGGAAACTTCGGCGATCACGTCATTTGGAAACTTGAGAATGGCTGAAGCCCATTCATCGACGCCTGTCTCGCCAAGATGGCCTGCGCCGAATAGAACTTCAGGCTCAAGGAAATTCTTCCCTTCCATACTTCCTGCAATCAGCCGCGCCATAGAGACCGGATAACAACCAACATCAAGTATGCCGCCGCCAGCGGTAGCATTTGCAAAGAGGCGATGGTCCGGTTGTACACGCCCCATATTGAA
The DNA here is from genome assembly GCA_900471815.1 of Hyphomicrobiales bacterium. Taxonomy (GTDB): domain Bacteria; phylum Pseudomonadota; class Alphaproteobacteria; order Rhizobiales; family Rhizobiaceae; genus Phyllobacterium; species Phyllobacterium ifriqiyense. The sequence continues at coordinate 359,324 of UICE01000007.1, read as the reverse complement.
CCCGAAACTTGACCGGATGATGCGAAGATCGCCAATGGCTCCCTCTTTGATGAGCTCTATCAATCTTCGGGTTTGTGGATGAAACCGGTACATAAACGCTTCCCCGGCAAACTTACCTGCCTTTCGTGCCTCGTGGAAAATGGCTTCCGCCTCGAAGGCGCTCAAGCCTATGGGCTTTTCCACCAGCACATGTTTTCCCGCGCGCAGAGCCTTGATCGCCCACTCCGCATGGCCGGTATGGGGCGTCGCGATGTAGATCGCATCTATGTCGGATTCATTTAACAGAGCCTCATAGCCGTGGACAATACGGGCGTTTGGGAAACGCTCCACAAGCAGAGGGTTGGCCGGGTTACGCGAACCTATGGCGATGAGTTGACCGGAGTGGGAATGGGCAATGCCATCGGCGAAGGTTCTGGCGATGCTGCCTGGGCCGATAATGCCCCAGCGGATCAGCTTTGTATCATTCATGATATGTCCTCCTTGGGACTTTTGACGGGTTTTGCCTTGGGAGTTGGCGCGGCTGGACTTAGATCGCCGGATTCTGACGGACGCAGAGTGGCGATCGTTGGAGCAACGGAATTTCCGAAATCGGCACCTAGGTTACGGACCGATTTTTAGCGGATTCTGTTGCCGGTATTGTCGAACAGGAAGACGTTGCTTGCCCTGATGGCGACCGTGAGAGTGTCGCGATTGCTTTCATTGCGGGATTCCTCGCGTTCGATGATGATTTGTTCGCCGCTGCTCACATTGGCGTAGACGTAGCTGGTATTGCCAAGATGTTCGGCGACATCGACCTTGATCGTCAGATCTGCATCGCCTTGGCCGGCTTTGAAAAAATGTTCAGGACGGATGCCAAGCGTCACTTTCTCGCCGATACGGGGTTCGAAATTTTCAACCGGCAGGGTGATTGGTACATTTCCCTGATTTGAGAGAGCGACAGTAATTGTTTGACCCTGCGCTTCGATGACCGCTCCGCTCATGAAATTCATCTTGGGCGAGCCGACAAAACCGGCCACAAACTGGTTGGCGGGATTGTCATAAAGATCGAGCGGCGCACCGATCTGCTCAATATTGCCACCCCGCAGCACGACGATCTTGTCAGCCAGCGTCATCGCTTCTGTTTGATCGTGGGTAACATAGATCATTGTCGCCCCAAGTTCCTTATGGAGTCGGGCAATCTCAACACGCATTTGCACCCTCAATTCCGCATCGAGGTTGGAGAGTGGCTCGTCGAACAGAAACACTTGCGGTTCGCGCACAATAGCCCGGCCAATGGCAACACGCTGACGCTGACCGCCGGAAAGTTGCCTTGGCCGCCGGTTCAACAACTCCTTGATCTGCAAAATGTCGGCAACACGCTGGACCCGGCGCTCGGTATCTTTCTTCGGGTTTCCCGTCATGCGCAATCCGAAGGCCAAATTCTCTTCGACCGTCATGTGCGGGTAGAGCGCATAGGATTGAAAGACCATGGCAATGCCGCGATCAGCAGGCTCCACATCATTGACGATTGTCCCGCCAATGTGGATTTCTCCGCCCGATATGGTTTCAAGCCCGGCGATCATGCGCAACAAGGTAGACTTGCCGCAACCGGACGGGCCGACAAAAACGACGAACTCGCCATCGGCCACGTCAAGGCTGGCATTGTGGATAATTTCATAATTACCGAAACGTTTGACAACATTTTTGAGAGCAAGTTCAGCCATGCGGCGGTCTCCGATTATTTGATTGCGCCAGCGCCTATGCCGGCGATGAAGTGGCGCTGCAATAAAACGAAGATGACGAGAATTGGCGCGGTGAGCAGGACGGCGCCCGCCATGATACCGCCCCATGAAACCTTGGTAAGACCAATCAGGGTTCCAAGCGCCACCGGCGCTGTCATCATGTCCGGCCGTGAATTAATCAGCAAAGGCCAGAGATAATTGTTCCATGACGCAAGAAAGAGAATGATCGCAAGGGCGGCCATCGTCGGTCGTGCCAAAGGCAATGCGATGCGCAGGAAAATCTGCCATTCCTTGACGCCTTCAACACGGGCAGCGTCAAATAATTCTGCCGGCATCATCGAAAAGGACTGCCGCATGAAAAGAACGCCAAGCGAGTTGAACAGTGGCGGCACGATGAGCGCGGCCCATGTGTTCGCCATTTTGAACTCGCGCGCCACCATGATGAATTGGGGAATGACCACGACAAAATAGGGCAATGTGATCGTGCCCAGAATGATGCCGACCACGACGGATTTTCCCAGAAAATGGTATCGGGCGAGCGCCCAACCGGCCATGGAAGTCAGCAGAACCGACAAGAGCGTGTAAATAAGCGCGACGCCGATAGAGATCATCAAGGCACGGATGAAATTCGTGTCCGCTTGCAGATTGCTCACATTCTCGAAAAAATGTGTTGAAGGCAGAAGTTCAACCCCAGGGCTGAAAATGCCGTAATCGGGCATCGTCGCGAAGATGAACATCATCCATAGCGGGAATAACCAGATAATGGCCAATGGAATAAGCAAGGCATGCAGCGACACGGAGCGAATAAAGGTGGATTTGGATTGTGATCTCATTTTGGTTCACGCCCCAGCCAGAGGTTTAAAAGTGAAATCACGATCGCCAGCCCTGCCATTGTGTAGGCAATGGCCGATGCATAACCAAAGTTCAGTGAAGCGAAGCCTTGCCTATACAGGAACAGGCCAAGCGTTTCAGTGCCCCCGCCTGGCCCACCTCTGTTGGTGATCAGGAACGGTTCAGTGAAAAGCTGCATGGAACCGATAATCGACAGAACCACGCAAAACAGAATCACGGGTCTGAGCAGGGGCAAGGTAATATAAATGAACTGCTTGAACTTGCTTACCCGGTCGAGCGTTGCTGCCTCATAAACATCTTCGGGGATCGATTGAAGACCGGAGAGAATGATGATGGCGTTGTATCCCGCCCAGCGCCAGGTCACGGCAATAATCAACAAGGCCATGGCAAAAGGAGCTTCGGCGAACCAGGATATGGAAGGGATGCCGATCTTGTTCAGCAGCTTGTTGATGATGCCGAAGTCAAGGTTGAACATAAGCCGGAAAACCGCTGCATAGGCGACCTCACCCACAACCACCGGCGCAAAGAAGGCAAAACGAAAAATGCCTCTGGCTTTCAAGAGCGGTGAATTGAGAAGAACCGCGATAACAGTTGCAAGCGTGATCATCACGGGCACCTGAATGACAAGGATGATCATCGTATTCTTCAGCGCATTGTAAAACGCCGGATCAGAAAACAGGCGCCCCCAGTTCATGCCGGGGTTGAAGGCCCACGGATTTACGCGCGTGTTCTGAAATGACATCCAGAACGAACTGATAATCGGCCATATCCAGAAAATGGCAAAGATCAAGAGATAGGGCGCCAGGAACCCATAGGCGGCGCGGTTTCGCAGCTGCATCGTTTCTCCCCTTGGCGTGAATGCCAATCGACAGGCAACCGGACAGGCATACTGCCCGCCCGGTGATGAGGATTATTCCGCGACCGGAAGGCCGGTCGCCGATGCAATCTGAGCTGCGGCATCGCCCAGAGCTGTCTTTGCATCTGGATACCCACCTTCGAAGTATTTGATCTGGGTTGCCTTGAATATATTATCAGCATCCCCCTGGAACGCCGTTCCGCGGCTTGGCACGATTTTGGGGAGCGTAGCCAGAATATCAGACCAGATGGCCTGCCCGCCCCAATAGGGCTGGGGTTGCGAAATGAAAGGATCACTGGCAGCACTTAACAAAGAAGGCACAAGGCCATATCCTTTGAGCATGGCGACCTGCCCCTCATTGGTCCCAAGGGCATGATTGAGATACGCCCATGCCGCCTCCTTGTTTTCCGAAGTGCCGCTGATAGCCAGTGCTGAACCGCCTATATTGGCGGCGTGCGGACCATCAGCAGTCAGGCTCGGCATGGGATAAACACCCCATTTGCCATCCAGCTTGGGAGAATTGGAGCGAATAGTGCCTTCGTACCAGCCGCCGTAAAGCTGACTTGCGACTGTACCCGCCGTGCTGGACTGAATCTTTTCATTCCAATTGCCGGCTGCCAGCGTACCGGCGCTTTTCATCTCCTTCACCTTTTCCAGCGCCGCCACGCATGCCGGTCTATTGATCGTAATAGACTGACCATCCGTGGAAAAATATCCACAACCTTGCTCATTAGCGAGCATCCGGAACCATTCGCTGTCGCCATTGAAATCGGCTTGCGCCATGCTGACGCCGGAATTGGCGGCAGCGATTTTTTTACCCGCCTCGATAAAATCATCCCAGCTCTTGATCGATGCCGGATCAACACCGGCCTTTTCATAGAAATCCCGCCGATAGAAAACCGCCACCGGCCCAGAATCCCAAGGCATAGCATAAGCGACATCGCCGACTTCCAGCTCGGTACGTTTAAACTCCGGAAATTTGGCCTGTATGTCGGCCGTATAGCCCAGATCCTTCAAATTGCTGAAGCAATCGGGAAAGCGGTTCCATATAATTTCAGCTTCGAAATTTTCGACTTGCACAATATCGGGCAGTCCCGCGCCACCGGCAGCACAGGCGGCCAGCGTCTTGTCGAACACTTGCTGATTGCCCAAATCCTGAACGTCAACCTTGATATCGGGAAACTTCTCGTTGAAATCCTCAAGTACCAACTTCAAGGATGAAGCCGCTACATCCCATGCCCAAATTGTTATATTGCCGGATTGCGCCAATGCCGGCGCGGTGCTTAAGCCAAGTATCGTGACAATCGCTGTCACGCAAAAAGATTTGAAGCGCATTGAAATTCCTCCCTTTTCAATTGCTCGCTCTTTGCAAACATGGCTACAGTAGCGGCAAGGGAGCGCCTGTCTCCTAAAAAGGACACATGAACTGGGCGGAAAGTAAGATGCGGGAAAGGCCGGTTTACCATCCCGGAGCAAGCAGCGTCGAGGGAATGCCGACTTCGTTGCAGATGTTTTACAACCACCCCGCAACTATGACTATGCCTCATTGGCATGCGCAGGTAGAAGTCAACTATATCATCAGCGGCACAGTTCATTATCGAATGAATGATCATGCCATTCGCCTCAATGCAGGCGATATGTGCCTGTTCTGGGGTGGACAACCCCATCAAATGGACGATTCATCCGACGATGCGATCTATGCAGGTGCGCATCTGCCGCTTGTGCATTTTTTTCGGATGCATCTGCCCGAAACCGTACCCAGCCAATTGATGCAGGGCCGAACATTGGTCACATCGGCGACTGATGCCGCCGACAAAGAGAATTTTGTACGATGGTTTCATTATGCGCGTTCCGGCAATCCCTCCAAAGAAGCGCATGCGGTCAGCGAATTATTGCTTCGAATTGAGCGCATCTGCTTCGAGCCCTATCGAATGGTTCCTGAAAAGCCGGTTGGGGCGTTCGAAGCTTCGTCCATTCAGCAGTCGGCGCGTGCAGTCAGCCGCATGTGCGATTTCATATCCGCCAATTTCCTGGAAGATATCGATTCCGTCGATATCGCTGTCTCGGCCAATCTGCATCCAAAATATGCGATGAGCGTTTTCAAGAAATCGACAGGCATGACTCTCAATAATTATGTCACTTTGCTACGGCTTTCCTATGCGCAGGCTATGCTGCTCCGGCAGGAAGTCAATGTCTTGCAGGTGGCTATGGAGAGCGGGTTCGGTTCGTTGAGCGCTTTCAACAAGTCCTTTCGCAATATTGCCGGCATGTCTCCGTCGGACTTCCGCCGCGATGTGAAGTGCCGAACATAGCAACGTCAGCCTGGAATCCTATTGCTAAAAAAATCAAAACCCATGTCGGGAAAGGCAAGGCTTGTTCGTCCTAGTTTCATACAACCCAAAGTGAGGAACACAGACATGAGAAAGATCATCGCAACAGCCTTCCTGTCACTCGACGGTATAATGCAGGCGCCAGGCGGCCCCGAGGAGGACACGGATGGCGGCTTCAAATATGGCGGCTGGACATTTCATTACTGGGACGAAATCATGGGTGAGGTCATGGACAAAGCCATGGCTACACCTTTCGATCTTCTGCTTGGCCGCAGAACATATGATATTTTTGCAGCACATTGGCCACGAGTCGAAGCGGGTGACCTTATTGGTGACAAATTCAACGCTGCCACAAAATATGTAGCCACCTCTTCCCCCGATACGCTCACCTGGAAGAACACTGTCGCACTTGATCCCAATATAACCGAAGCAGTGCGCAAACTCGGCCAATCTGATGGTGCCGACATACTTATTCAAGGCAGCAGCCAGCTCGTGCACGCATTGCTGGCGGATGATCTTATCGATGAGCTGAACCTTTGGGTTTTCCCGATTGTGCTGGGCAAAGGCAAAGCCTTTTTCAGCGGGGAGGCCAAGCCCGGCGCACTGAAACTGGTTGGTTCGAAGGCTTCAACGACCGGCGTGGTCATTAATACCTATCATAGGGCCGGTGAAATCAAGACTGGTTCCTTCGCGCTGGAATAGTCAATCCTGTGCAGATGCCACACTGATAAGACACAACCAAGGGAACGCTATTGCTTATAAAGCGTTTCCTTGAGCAAGCTGGGGAATTGACTGTTTATCGGAGGAGACGAAAATCATGTTGAAGAAATTGATTATTATTGGTGCGGCATCCCTTATGGCACTCACGGCTGTGCCACAGACTTTCGCGCAAAGTATCCAGTTGGGTCCCGATGGTGTGCGTATCGTTGAGCCGGATCGTATGGACCGGCGCGACCGCAGAGATCGGGATCGCCGCGAGATCAGCGAGCGCCAGGCCGTTCGTATTGCGCGCGCTGAAGGGGTGAGGACCGTCGATGAAGTGAAAAGAACACGCTCGCGCTATGTGATTGAAGGCCTTGATCGTCGTGGCCGGGATATCGAGGTCAGTGTTGACCGTCGCACGGGAGATGTTCTTTCTGTCGATTGATAAGGTTTGATCGGAACAGCCAAAGGATGCGTGCATTCTTTGGCTGAACTTTTAAGATCAGCCAACTTTAGCACGACACGGCCGTTGTCAGGGCTTTCAGGCTAATCCATTAGATTGAGCACCAAGTACAAAACCTTCCGGCAGGAACCAATCCGCACAGAACGGCCACTTTTAAAAGGCGCGCCATATCAATTATTTACGGAGCAAGGCAGCGCCGTTCCAAAGCGTTGTCCGGATGGCTTTCCTTCAACAGGATATGACAAAAAGCGCCGAAAATTACATCATCACTATTGCGGAAGTGCGAAAGTTCAAATTTTAACCATATATTAACAATGGCGGGATCGTGGCGCCATTGTGATTGACTCATGGTCCACTCCGACATTAACGTTTTGTTAATGATCGGCAGTCGGTTGGAGTTAAGAATGTTTGCAGCAGTCAACAAAATGAAATCCTTGGGCTTTGCCCTTGCGCTTTTCACTGCTGCATTTTGTGCAAATCCTGCCGCCGCCGCGGAGCCTTTCATGCAGACGGGTGGAATGACATCACAGCCGATCGGTCATTACGAGTTTTGCAAAAGAGTTCCCGCAGAATGTAACATCAAAAGCCGGAATGTAATGCCGGAAACGATGAATCATGATTTCTGGCAGCTCATTGTCAGCGTCAACAGCAATGATAACCAGAAGATCAAGCCACTGACCGATATGGAAATCTATGGTGTTGAAGAATTCTGGGCTTATCCCGATGCGGTCGGCGATTGCGAAGATTACGTTCTTTTGAAGCGTCGCGATTTGATGGAAGCTGGTATTTCGCCAGCCAATCTTTTGATAACTGTCGTTCGCAAGCCTGATGGCGAAGGTCATGCCGTCTTAACCGTACGCACCGATCGCGGCGACTTCATCCTCGACAATCTCGTTGATGGCGTGAAGAACTGGTCGGAAACCGATTACACCTATCTGAAGCGTCAGGCCTCCAACAATACAGGCCGTTGGGTCAGCATTGAAGCCCCAAGCAACATTCTGGTCGGTTCAGTTCAGTAACAGCGTTCAACCCATCTTTAAGTAAATCGCTCTGTTGAACGAGAAGGCTCTAGCTAAAAATATCCGCATTGCGTTCGACCTGATGCCAATGTTGGTTCACCGGTAAGTCTTTAGCGCGTTGCCTGATCATATCAATGCGGACCGGCATGAAATTCCAAACATCGATACCAACATTAATGCTGTTACACGAACCCTGCCAGTGTTGGTAGACATGCCCGAACAGCTGAATTGCTCCACATCTTGCATGGCTCCAGGTAATCATAGGATAGTGACGCAAGGTCAGGCTCTGCTCGCCGTCCTTGATTTCAATCAATTGGGAAATGGATGCCCAGCCGAGTGTTTTCACCTGTCTATTGTCATGATTACCGGCAACCAGATGCTTCTTTCCCGGAACTCGTTCAAATAGCGATCTTAAATAACCTTCCTTATCCTTTAGCCGACCATGGCTGAAATTTCCAATGATCCAGAATTCATCATCTGGCATCACGCATTGCGCATAATTGGCCAATATCGCCGCGTCATTTCGCTGGCGCAGGATGTTTTCATGACCGAAATGGTGGGGATCAGCCGTTTATCAATGTGCCATCAATAACCTCTTATACTTTCATGCTGCGTCGTCGCCATATCTGCACCCATTCGGTATGAGATAGCTTCGGCGAGATGGATACGACCGATTGTTTCCTGTCCTTCCAGATCCGCCAAAGTTCGCGCTACCTTGAGCACCCGGTGATAGGCCCTGGCCGAAAACTTCATCTGCTCGCTGGCTTGATGCAGCAGGGCCGTGCCTGCTTTGTCCGGTTGAGCTATTTTCTCGATTATCGCGACAGAACATTGCGCATTGGTCGTAATGGCCGAAACCCCCAGCTGCTCGAAACGCAGCTTCTGCATCGTGCGGGCGCGCGCAACGCGTTGCGCCACCACTGCGCTGCTTTCCGAAGCCGAAGGCTTGATAAGATCAGCCGCGCTCACGGAAGGTACGTCAATCCTGATATCAATACGATCCAGCAGCGGGCCTGAAATCCGCGCCTGATAGTCCTCGCGGCATCTTGGGCCTCTTGCACAACGGTGCCCCGGTCCACTCGCCATGCCGCATTTGCACGGGTTCATGGCAGCAATCAGCTGGATTTGCGCCGGATAGGATATGCGATGGTTGGCCCGGGCAATCATGCACTCTCCAGTCTCTAGCGGTTGCCGCAGCGAATCCAGAACTTGCGGTGTAAATTCAGGAAACTCATCGAGAAACAATATGCCGCGATGGGCGAGCGAGACCTCGCCCGGTCTCGCCCGTATTCCTCCCCCCACCATCGCCGCCATGGATGCAGAGTGGTGGGGCGCACGGAAGGGACGTCGGTCGGTCAGCTTACCACCCATCAGCTCGCCTGCGATGGAAGCTATCATCGATACATCCAGTAATTCGCGCGGCAATAATGGCGGCAGGATAGAGGGGAGCCGTTGCGCCAGCATGGATTTTCCGGACCCTGGAGGGCCCGACATCAGCATATTGTGTCCGCCCGCAGCTGCGACCTCCAAAGCACGCCGGGCACTCTCCTGCCCCCTTATATCGGTCAAATCCGGCAAGCCCGTCGCACTGGCCTGCATTGCAGGTTCCGGGCGCGACAAAACCTGCGTGCCACGAAAGTGATTAGCGAGGGCAATCAGGCTGCGCGGCGCGAGTATATCGATCTCCGAACCAGCCCATGCCGCTTCTGGTCCACAAGGCGCAGGACATATGAGGCCACGATCCTGCCGGTTCGCCGCAATGGCAGCGGGCAGGACGCCTGCAACATGCGTTATTGTGCCATCAAGTGAAAGCTCGCCCAGCACGACATAGCATTGCAGCGCATCAGCCGGAATAGCTCCAAGGCCAGCCATAAGCCCAACCGCAATGGGCAAGTCATAATGACTGCCTTCCTTGGGCAAATCTGCGGGAGCAAGATTTACGGTAACCTTCTTGACGGGCATCGAAAGTCCGGATGCATGCAAAGCTGCCTGTACGCGCTCGCGGCTTTCGGCAACAGCCTTGTCCGGAAGCCCAACAATATGCATCCCCATTTTCCCGGGAGCGATCATCACCTGCACATCGACGGGCTGGGCCTCAATGCCCTGAAAGGCGACCGTACGGACACGGGTAACCATGCAATGATCCTTGAAAATACAATAATCCAAAATGAAAAAGTGCTAATGTTTTCACATCAGCACGTTTCATCACGCATGACAAGAACATTGAGTGAACAGGCGAATTTTATCGCCGCTTGGCTTCCACTGAATCCCAGAACAAAGCCGCAATATCAGCACCGCCGAACTTTTTGACTTCCCTTACACCGGTCGGAGAAGTCACATTGATTTCGGTCATATAGTCGCCAATGACATCGATCCCGACGAGGATGAAACCTCTTTCACGCAATGACGGGCCGATCCGGGCACAAATTTCGCGCTCGCGGTCTGTCAGCTCGGTCTTCTCGGCCCGCCCGCCAACATGCATGTTGGACCGTGCATCGGTTTCGGAAGGAACCCGGTTGATCGCGCCCACTGGTTCACCGTCAATCAGGATGATGCGCTTGTCGCCGGCGCGGACATCCTTGAGATAGCGCTGCGCGATAAAGGGTTCGCGGAACATCTGGCCGAACATTTCCAGCAGCGATGTCAGATTGCGGTCACCATCAGCCAGATGAAATACGCCTGCGCCGCCATTGCCGTAAAGCGGCTTCAGAATAATGTCGCCAAACTCTTTACGAAAATCAGCGATTTCCTGTGGGTCTTTGGTGATAAGCGTTTCCGGCATGAGATCGGGAAACTCGGTAACGAAAATCTTTTCCGGACTGTTGCGCACCCAGGCAGGGTCATTGACAACGAGCGTCTTCGGATGAATGCGCTCCAGCATATGGGTTGTTGTGATGTAGTTCATGTCAAACGGCGGATCTTGCCGCAGCAACACCACATCCATCTCTGACAGGTCGCGGGATATCTGCTCACCAAGCGTGAAGTGGTCACCCTCTATGTCGCGAACACTCAGCTCTTCAACCCGCGCATGGACAACACCATCGCGCATGCTCAGCCGGTCGGGCGTATAGTGATAAAGCTCATGACCGCGCTTTTGCGCTTCAAGACAAAGCGCGAAGGACGTATCGCCGCCGATCCGGATAGAATTGATATGGTCCATCTGGACCGCGACTTTCAGTGCCATGGAACGCCCCCGATTTTAACGCGAATGTTCACATGGCGATGTCACGTTCAACGATCAAGGTCAATGCCGAGATTATTGGCGCATTTATTAGAGACGGGCCATGCAGATATTTGTGTGACCCGCGCCGACAAAGCCTAGACGGTTTGCAGCTCCCTTTGAAAGATCGATCACACGACCTTTGATGAACGGACCCCGATCATTGATACGCACGACGATGGATTTGCCATTACGCTGATTGGTAACTTTAACCTTGGAGCCGAAAGGAAGCGTGCGATGCGCAGCTGTGAGAGCGGAAGGGTTCATGCGTTCGCCTGAGGCGGTTTTGGAGTGAAGCGCATACCAGGAAGCGCCACCACATGCGGCATTGGCGGAAGCCGCACCAAACATTACAAGAACAATGGAGGTGACGAGTACCGAACGGATACCTGCAAAAGAGATCATAAATAAATCGCACTTTAAATGGCCCACGGCAGAAACGCCTGATGAAGAAACACGCTCGGAAATGATCTTGGGCAAGTAGATCGCAGCGCGGATGATGCGCCTCTTCTATTTTGTAGAAATGTGGCACCGAGGTGTCGCGACTGATAAGAACAGTTGAGTCTATCTGAATAGAAATGCCAAGTTACTAAAAAAACTTGTCTTATTGTGACTCAAAACGTGATCACGGTTGCTTATCTGGCGTTTAGATATGCCTCTGGGGCTTTCGAACTATGGCGATAATGTGATGATTTATGATCGAATTATTAAACAGGACGCCATTAAGACGTGGGTTGGCGCTAAAAGGATTAAAAACCATTAAGTCTTTAGATGTAGAAAACCCCGGCTCGATTTGAACCGGGGCTGAAGAAAATCCAAAATGTGATCAGGTTTAAGCGAGTGCGCTCGCGTCCAGAGCGTGAATAATACCGCGCAGCTCGGCAAGCCCCCGCAGACGACCGATTGCAGGGTAGCCGGGGGTAACTTCCTTGTTCAGATCATCAAGCATGCGATGACCATGGTCCGAGCGGAAAATAATGCTGTCTGACTTGGCACGCTTCCTATCTTCGGCGAGCAATTCGCGCAACACCGCAACCATATCAACATCGCCTTCCAAATGCGCTGCTTCATGGAAACTGCGTCCATCGCCCTCGCGCGTTGTTGCGCGCAAATGAGAGAAATGAATGCGCGAGGCAAAGCGCCGCGCAATCTTTGGCAAATCATTATCGGCGCGTACGCCAAGGCTCCCTGTACAGAAACACATGCCATTTGCAGCAGATGGCACAGCGTCGAACAAGGCGGCATAATCGGCTTCCGTCGAAGCAATACGCGGCAAGCCAAAGAGCGAACGGGGCGGATCATCCGGATGCAAGGTAAGCTTCACGCCAAGATCGTCGGCCACAGGCGCCACGGCTTCAAGAAATTCGATCAGATGCTTGCGCAAACGCGGTGCATCAATGCCGGAATAGGCTTCAAGCTTGTCGCGGAAGGCAGGAATAGTAAGCGGTTCAGTAGTCGACCCTGGAAGCGCACTCGCAATATTGCGGGTGAGGTCAGAAATCTCCTGTGCGCCCATGGCTTCGTAAAGATCGCTGGCGATTTCACGATCGGCAGCAGAATAGTCTTTTTCAGCGCCGTTACGCTGCAGGATATGCAGATCGAATACGGCGAAGCTATTATGGTCGAAACGCATGGCCGTCGAGCCCGTGGGCGTTACATAATCAAGATCTGTACGGCACCAATCGACGACGGGCATGAAGTTGTAGCAAATGACCTTGATGTCATTGGCGTTAAGCGCCTCCATGCTGGCGATCCACGCGGCAATTTCGTGCTTTGCCGCGCCACCAAGACGCTTTACGGCATCAGGAATGGGAATGCTTTCCACCACGGACCATGTGAGCGGTGTACGATCCGATGGAGTCGATTCAATTAATGATTTACGAGCGCGAACCTGATCTGTCGTCCAAGCCTCGCCGATTGGCACTTCATGCAGGGCAGATACAATATCGGTCGCGCCTGCCTGACGCACATTATCCAGCGAAACCCCAGCCTTGGGTCCAAACCATCTCCATGCCTGACGCATTATTCCTCCGTCAAATTTTCGTATTCCAACCGCGGATCAGACAAATGATCCAGGGTGGGTTTTTCTCAATGTTTCAATGTCGGGAATGACGGCATTCAAATGCTGCTTCATTGCCGCGCAAGCGGCGGGAACGTCATGGCTTTCAATCGCGTCGCGAATGATCTTGTGTTCGGAAAGAACATGGTTCATGCGGCCCAGACCCGGCAGCGTCATACGCCGTGCCCGGTCAATCTGCACTTTCACGGGTTTTAAATAGTGCCAGATGCCAGGATGTCCGGATATTCCCGCGATGGCCTCATGAAAGGCCTCATCAGCTTCGTGGAATGCGCTCATATTCTGTCTATCGGCAAAGAAATGCTGGCGGGCGAGTATCTCGTCCAGCCATTCAACATCCTTCGCCGTCGCAACCGCCGCCGCGCGTTCGACCGTAGCGCCTTCAAGCGCCTGCCGGATGATCACCGCTTGCGGTATCAATGCTACAGGAATACGGGCAACGAAAGTTCCCGATTGCGGAAACACGTCGACAAGTCCGTCTTCAACGAGGCGGATCAATGCTTCGCGGACAGGCGTGCGGCTCACACCGAAACGCTCCGTCAAAACTTTCTCGTTAAGTGCGGTGCCAGGCGTCATTTCCATGGCGACAATGGCTGCATGAAGTTCGCGATAAATAGCCATCGCGGTGGTCATACGCCCTGCAGGAGCGCCTCTCGAACTGGATCGCGCAGCTTGAACGGCGCGATCAGGCTTGGATTCCGGCGCTGGCGATGCTAGCTCCGCAGTCTTCCCCCCGACATTCTCTGCTGTCATTTCAGCACTCCATTTCCACCTATCACAGACCGTCAGTCTCATTGAATGATGGAATTCCGTATAAATTCATAGTCCAATGGCATCGTTATCCGGCGATATAAACGCGATCGCACGCTGTTGACATACTAATATATTATTATTTACTCTTCGCCAAGATCATCGTTCACATCAATTGAACGGCGGCGAGGAACACCCATGGCACTCCACCCAGACAGACTATTCCCAATTGAATCTGACGCGCGTTTGATTGCGAGACGCTTGTTCGACGCAGTGGAGCGTCTACCTATCATCTCACCACACGGCCATACGGATCCATCATGGTATGCCAAGGATGAGGCTTTTCCCGATCCTGCCAGCCTTTTTGTAAAGCCCGACCATTATATTTTCCGCATGCTTTACTCGCAAGGTATCCAGCTTGAGGATCTTGGTGTGCCAAGACAGGATGGCGGGCCGGTCGAGACCGACGGGCGCAAGATATGGCGCTTGTTTGCGAAACATTTTTATCTGTTTCGAGGCACTCCATCACGACTCTGGTTCGAGCATGCACTCGAAACCGTATTTGGGATTGAAGAGCGCCTTACGGAGAAAAATGCAGACGCGCTCTATGACAAAATCGCCGGTCGGTTGGCTGATCCATCCATGCGTCCCCGGGCCCTCTACAAACAGTTCGGGATTGAAGCCATCTCCACCACGGATGCCGCTACAGACGATCTGGCCGCACATGATGCGATACTAAAATCCGGCTGGGATGGCCGCGTGGTGCCAGCCTATCGCCCCGATGCCGTGATTGACGCATCGCGTCCGGATTTCCGGAGCAATGTTGAGAACTTCACCGCTTTGGCTAGCACGAAGCTTGACTACCAAGGTTATCTTGAAGCTCATCGCATAAGGCGAGCCTACTTCAAGAAGCGTGGCGCTACATCATCAGATCATGGCCATCCGAACGCGCGTACCGCCAATCTTTCGGCTTCGGAAGCTTCGGCATTGTTTGAGCGTGTGCTGAAGAACGCCTCAGTAGCCGATGCGGATCTTTTCCGAGCTCAAATGTTGACCGAAATGGCGCGCATGAGCACCGAAGACGGGCTGGTCATGCAGATACACCCGGGTTCCTTCCGAAACCATAATGCATCGGTGTTCGAGCGCTTTGGCATGGATAAGGGTGCCGACATTCCGCGATCAACAGGCTATGTGGAGGAATTGAAGCCGCTATTAGACGCATTCGGCAATGATAGCCGCCTGACACTCATTCTGTTTACGCTGGATGAGACAAGTTACAGCCGGGAACTTGCACCTTTGGCAGGTCATTACCCTGCCCTGCGGCTCGGACCTGCATGGTGGTTTCATGATAGTCCTGAAGGGATGCGCAGGTTTCGTGAATTGACGACTGAAACCGCTGGTTTCTACAATACGGTCGGCTTTAACGATGACACGCGAGCTTATCTCTCCATCCCGGCGCGGCACGATATGGCGCGTCGTGTCGATTGTTCATTTCTTGCTCGGCTTGTTGCCGATCATCGACTGGACGAAGACGAGGCGCATGAAGTCGCCCATGACTTGGCCTACCGCCTAGCAAAACAAGCCTACAAGCTTTGACTGAAAGAATACAAAAATGACTAAACCAGCACGTCTTTCCAACGCTACGCTTTCGCATCTGTCAAAGGAGGTGACGCGCCCTGGATATGATCGAAGCCAGACAAAAATTGGCATAGTTCATCTTGGCATTGGAGCTTTTCATCGCGCGCATCAGGCAGTCTATACGGATAGCGTATTGGCCAGCGGCGATAATAGCTGGGGTATCCTCGGCGTGTCTTTGCGCAGTGGTGATACACGTGATGCTTTGGAGCCACAGGACGGGCTTTATACCGTTGCAACACGCAGTGGAGATGAAGACAGCTTCCGTGTGATCGGAAGCATTGGCGGGCTTATAGTCGCCCCGGAAAATCCGGCTGCCGTTCTCGACGCCATGACGAATGCGGCGGTTCGGATTGTCTCGCTTACCGTGACCGAAAAGGGCTATTGCTATTCACCGGCTTCCGCAGCGCTCGACGAAGCTCATCCCGACATTGTTCACGATCTTGCGAACCCCGCTGCTCCGAAATCGGCGATAGGCTTCATCGTTGAAGCTATTTCTCGTCGGCGCGCCAATAAGATCGAACCTTTTACGCTTCTATCGTGTGACAATCTTCCCGCAAATGGCGAGACGTTGCGACGTGTCGTGACACGCTTTGCTGAACTGCGCGATTCCGAACTTGCAAATTACATCAAGGAGAAAATCGCCTTTCCATCAACGATGGTTGATCGAATTGTTCCAGCGACCACTGAAGCTGACCGCGCAACGACTTTGAGCGCAACAGGGCTAGTTGATGCCTGGCCGATTATGACCGAACCCTTCACGCAGTGGGTTATAGAAGATCATTTTCCGGCTGGCCGACCAGCTTGGGAAAATTTCGGCGCAACCTTCGTGGAAGATGTTGATGCTTTTGAACTGATGAAGCTTCGGCTCCTGAATGGCAGCCACTCCACATTGGCATATCTTGGCTATCTGGCGGGCCATGAAACGGTCTCGGACGTTATGAAAGCTCCAGGTTTCAGCGAACTCATCAAAGCGATGATGGATGAGGAAATTTCCCCTACGCTTCCACCGCTTCCGGGTTTCGATCTGGAGGCTTACAAGGCGCAATTGCGTGAACGCTTCTGTAATCCTGCTCTTAGGCATCGTACGTGGCAGATTGCCATGGACGGCTCACAGAAACTGCCCCAACGCCTTTTGAATACTATCCGCAAATGTATCGACAACGGCTTGCCGTTTGATCGTCTGGCGCTCGGAGTAGCCGCCTGGATGCGATACGTGACTGGCGCAGACGAAAAAGGAGACGCTATCGACGTTCGCGATCCGCTTGCAGCTGAACTCAAGAAGCGCGCAGCGAACAAGAACAATGCCGAGGAGTTGGTGACCGCATTTATCGGAATGGACCAAATATTTGGACGGGATTTGCCAGAAAATGAAGCATTCGTTCAATTGGTAAAGACCCAACTTGCGAAGTTGATGCGACTTGGAGCAGCAAAAACCGTTACACAGATAGTCTAAGATGAAGGCCCTTGCTATCTCCATCTGATAGATTAATATATTAGACAATATTGACCAGTCGGGAAGCTGGTCGTGCCCGAAAATAGGGCGAGGGAATTAAACAGGGAGGAAGTCATGATCCGCATTACACGCAGGCACGCTATTGCCGGATTGGCGGCGGTTGCCACCTTGCCGGCAACACGTCTTTTTGCTCAATCCAAACTGGCTTTGCCGAGTTCACCTATCACATTGAATATTGCTGACGTGGCGGGCAACCTTGCACTGACGCAAACGGCAATCGAAAACTACGCCAAGGCAAAACCGGAACTCGTTTCTAAGATCACCTTCACGAAAGCGCCGGCACCGGAACTTCCCGGAAAAATCAAGGCGCAGCAGGCCGCAAACAGGCTCGATATCGATCTTGTATTGACGGGCACAGATGCGCTTTCGGCGGGTCTTGACCAGGATTTGTGGGTCAAGCTTTTGCCTGATCATTCGGCTTCCTTGCCCGATCTTGCTAAAATCTATCTCGAGCCTGCGCACCGCATGCTCGCCTTGGGCAAGGATCACGGCGTAATCGTAACCTATTACCCCTCTGGGCCGCTCCTCGAATATATGCCAGAGCGTGTGAAAAAAGTTCCAACGACCGCCGAGGAACTGCTTGCGTGGGCAAAGGAAAATCCAAACAAGTTCCTCTATGCGCGCCCCGCAAACTCCGGCCCGGGCCGTACATTTTTGATGGGCCTGCCCTATTTGCTGGGCGATATCGACCCGCGAGATCCGGTCAAAGGCTGGGACAAGACCTGGGCCTATCTTAAGGAATTGCACAAATATATTGAATACTACCCAACCGGCACGGGCGCCTTGATGAAGGAACTCGGCGAAGGAACGCGCGACATGACCGTTTCCACCACCGGCTGGGATATCAATCCACGTGTGCTGGGCGTTGTCCCGAAGGAAGCCGCTGTTGCACCGTTGAAAGGTTTCCATTGGGTCGCTGACGCGCATTACATGTGCGTGCCAAAAGGTATCGCCGATGAGAAGCTTGCTGTTCTGCTTGATCTGATGAGCTTCCTGCTTACACCAGAGCAGCAGGCATATACTTATGATCAAGGTTACTTCTATCCGGGTCCTGCGGTGAAGGATGTTCCCATTACGATGGCCCCCCAGGAAAGTCAGGATGCCATCGCTGAATTCGGTCGTGCCGAATATGCTGACTGGATCGCCAATAACCCGGTCGAAATTCCCCTCGAGCCATCATCCATGGTCGTGGCTTTCCGCCGCTGGGATGAAGAAGTCGCAGCCAAAAAGTCCTGATCCCTAGACGAACATGGAGCCATCCGGTGAGACCGGATGGCTTATAATTATGAGGTAATCGATGCTGCTTGCGTCATCCCCGTTCAAGGAAATCCGTCTCGATCGGATGAGCCGTGCCTTCGGTTCGCACAATGCGCTTAAAGATGTTTCTCTTTCGATCCGAAAAGGAGAATTCATCGCTTTGCTCGGCCCTTCCGGCTGTGGCAAATCCACGGCGCTGAACTGCATCGCCGGTCTTCTGTCCACTACGGGTGGAGGTATCTTCATTGACGACAAGCGCATTGACACGTTGAAGCCCGAAGATCGCGGCTTTGGTATGGTGTTTCAGAACTATGCGCTTTTTCCGCATATGACCGTCAGACAGAATATCGGCTTTGGATTAAAGATGCGCCGCGTGCCCAAGGCTGAGGCTGAAAAGCGCATCGAAGAAGCCTTGAACCTGGTGCGGTTGCAAGGACAGGGACATAAATTGCCAGGCCAGCTTTCCGGCGGTCAACAGCAGCGTGTCGCCATTGCCCGTGCCATTGTCATCGAACCGCCTTTGGTGCTGATGGACGAGCCGCTTTCAAATCTCGATGCGAAGCTGCGCCTTGAAATGCGCGCCGAAATCCGCCGTATTCACAACCAGCTTGGTGCGACAACCATCTATGTAACGCATGATCAGGATGAAGCTTTGTCGCTTGCTGATCGGGTTGTCGTGCTGCGAGATGGCGAAATCCGTCAGGTTGGCGTGCCGAGCGATCTCTATGAGCGTCCCGACCATTTGGATGTGGCTGAATTCATGGGATATCGCAATCGCCTGACCGGGAAAGTCATTGCGGTTGACGGAGATAAGACCAGCATTGCCGTTGGCGCTTCAACGCTATCCGGAATTGCCCGAGACACGTTGAAGGTTGGTGACACTGCAGTTGTGGCAGCTCGTGCCGATGATGTTGTCGCGGGGACGAAATCCGGAACGACTGTCGAAGCTGTCGTCGAAACCATCGAATATCGCGGTCGTGAATTCGTTGGGACCGCTCGCACTGCTGAAGGGCTTGAGCTTGTATTTCATGCACCTCAGACGGCTGCACTGGGCAGCGCTATCTGGCTTTCAGTCGATCCGGCGCGTGCGCTGGCTTTTGCGGCGTGACAGCCATGATCAGTGTGACCTCAACGCCTTCGGTCAACCATTTATCTTTGCGCCAGCGGCTCGCCCTGCGCGGGATTGACGGTGTGACATTGCTTGTCTTGCCTGCGGTTATTTTCCTGCTGGCGGTTTTTATCTACCCGTTCATTTACGGTCTTATCCTCTCCTTTGAACCCAAAGAGGGAGGCATGTTTGCCAATTATCAGAAGTTCTTCTCCGACCCGTTTCTCTATGACACGATCCTGACGACGCTTTGGCTTGCGGTGCCGGTTACCCTGATAAGCATTGCCATAGCCCTGCCGGTAGCCTTCCGTGTTCGTCTGATGACCCACCAGCGTTTGTTGACGACGATACTGGTTTTGCCAGTTACGCTTGGCACGGTGCTGGTAGCAGAAGGATTGTTGAACTACCTTGGTCCGCAAGGCTGGTTCAGCCGTACATTGATGATGATCGGCGTGATCGACAGTCCGGTAAAGCTCACCAATAATTATTGGGGCGTTTTCGCATCGCTGATCATTACCGGCTTTCCATTCACCTTCCTGCTGACCCTGTCCTATGTTTCAGGCATCGACCCGGCATTGGAGCAGGCTGCCGCCACGCATGGCGCAAAAAGTTGGCAGCGTTTTCGTTATGTGATGTGGCCTTTGCTTGTGCCCGGCCTCACCATTGCGTTCTGTCTGTCCTTTGTGCAGGCCTTCGCAGTCTTTCCTTCAGCCGTTCTGCTTGGCGCGCCGGCAGGACCCACCCGCGTCATTTCCATTGCGGCCTATCAGGCAGCTTTCGAGCAGTATGACTATTCAATGGCATCGGCCATCGCCATGATCATGGCAGCCGTCCAGTTACTGATTGTGGTGTCACTGCTCTCTATTCGTAACTTGTTCTATCGCGGCTCGACCGCTGGCGGAAAGGGCTGACGATGATCCGCGATACGACCATTGGAGCAAAGCTCTGGATCACTGCCGTATGGGTGGTGGTCGCCTTCTTCATCATCAATCTTCTGGCGATGATCGCAACAGTCATCATATCGTCTTTCGGTACGCGTTGGCTTGGCACTTGGCTACCGGCCGGATGGACGACAAAATGGTATTTCACCGCATGGTCGGAATTCCAGCTTAGCGACGTGCTGATCGTTACATTCCAGATTGTCTTCACGGTGGTGGCGCTTTCGGGCCTGCTCGGCGTTACGGCTGCCTATGCTTTGGCGCGCCGCAACTTTCCCGGCAAGAAACTGATCATGCTCCTATTTCTTTTGCCCCTGCTCGTGCCGCCGATTACTTTTGGTATTCCACTGGCCACGGTGCTCTATCAAGCGGGCGTAGGCGGCACTTTCTGGGGTGTGGTTCTTGCCAATCTGGTGCCGACAGTGCCCTTCGTTATTCTGGTGATGATCCCCTTCATAGAGCAGATCGATCCGAAGGTTGAAGCTGCCGCACGGGTGTTTGGAGCCGGCACATTCCAATTGTTCCGATATGTGCTGCTGCCAATGCTCCTGCCCGGCATACTAGCAGCGCTGCTATTGGTACTGGTGCGCACGGTGGCTATGTTCGAGCTGACCTTTCTGACCGCCGGACCAACCAGCCAGACGCTTGTGGTCGCCCTTTACTACTCTGTATTTGCATCTGGCGTTCGTGCTGTGCAGTCGATCGACGCGATGGCGGTTGTCTATATGGTCACCACGCTGGTCTGGTTGCTTATCGCACTGCGTTTCGTCAACCCGACACAGATCGTGGCACGGGCAAAGACACAACAGACAACGGCCTGATCTGCACATGCAAAACCCGCCGGAATCATTCCGGCGGGTTTTCATTTCAAAGCTGCTCAAACTGGCTGGAAATTGGATGGATCCGCCCGGATGATATCCGCGATAAATTTTTGGGTCGCCAGAGCTTCTTCCCCTGTCACTATTGGGTCCCGTTTTTCGGCGACTGCGGCCAGAAAATCCGCAATGAGCGCCCGATGCGCATCATGGGGGAAATCCATGATATTCGCCCCACTGCCGGACTTGCCTTCCGCCTCGATGATTTCCTCGTGTCCATCCAACCAGGAAAGCTTCAAGGCGCCGCCCGCAAGATGAGCCGAACCAAGCGATCCGGTGATTTCCAGGGTTTCCGGAAAACCCGGAAAGGCGGCTGTCGTGGCCAAAAGAGATGCAGGCGCGCCATTGGCCAGGGTCATTAAGGCTGTCACATGATCTTCCGATTCCATGCGATGCAGAGCGGTCGTTCGTACCTGCGAGGCCACAATAGTGCTGATGGGAAGAAGCGAACGGAACAAATCCAATGCGTGGATTGCCTGCGATAGCAGCACGCCTCCCCCATCGCGAGCGAAGGTTCCCCTTCCACCTTCATCATAATAACTCTGCGGACGCCACCAGGGTACGCGTAGCGACGTTGCCTGCACATCACCCAGACTCTTGTCTTCCAGCGCTTGGCGTAGCCTGAGGCTGGCGGGCCTGAACCTGTGCTGCAATACAACACCGAATGTCAGCCCGCTGGCACGGCCGCGTGAAACAATTTGCTCCGCACGTTGCAACGTAATGTCCAACGGCTTTTCCAGAAGCACATGTTTGCCAGCGGCAAAACTCTTCTCGGCGATTTCAAGGTGGGCATTGGCCGGTGTCAACACCAGCACAATGTCCACAGCAGGGTCTGCGATGGCAGCATCAACATCGTTGGTCACCGGAAAAGGAAAACTCTTCGAAAACTCTTCCGTCCGCTCCTTTGTCCTGCTGACCGCCCATATCACATCCACCTTGCCCTGAAGGTCGACAAGGCTTTTCGCATGGGGCAGCGCCGCGGGCCCAAGGCCGATGACTGCAAGGCCGGGCTTTTTCATTGCTTGTTCTCCTGCGGTCGAAACGCGGGGCGGTGCGCGAGGATGGTCGCGCGTTGTTGTGCGTCAAGCGCCAGTCTGCTCACGGTAAAGACATGGCTTTGCTTCATCGTAGTTTCACTGCGCTCGCGCACATCCGTCAGAAAGGTCCTGAAGTAAGTGATCGGTTCCCGGCTGGCATCCATATGTTTTGTGCCCTTGCTGTTCACGAGGAACACGTGGTCCGTCCCGTCGCGACCGGCAATATCGACATATTTGCGCAGCTCGATCGTGCCTTCCGTGCCAAGAATGATCAGCCTGCCGTCGCCCCAGGTGGAAAGCCCATCGGCGGTGAACCAATCCACGCGAACATAGCCGGTTGCCTGATCGCTGCGCAGTAACACTTCGCCAAAATCCTGAAACGCCGGAATATCGTCGGCACCAAAATGGCCAATTGCGCTGGATATGATCTCCGCAGTGTCAGACCCTGTATAGGTCAGAAACTGATCGATCTGGTGCGAAGCAATATCGACCAGAATGCCGCCGTAAAATGCAGGATCAAAGAACCAGTCAGGCCGAATGGGGCGGTTCAGCCTATGGGGTCCAAGACCGATAGTCTGGATTACACGCCCGATGGAACCCTCATCAATCAGCTTCTGCGCCACTCCGGTTGCTGGAACAACGAAACGCTCCGAAAAGCAGATGGAGAATATGCGTCCCGTTTCCGCTACGACCTTTTCGATCTCTGCAAGCTGTGCGTAATCGGTGATACCCGGCTTGTCCGCCATTACGTCCTTGCCAGCCTTCATGGCTGCAATGGCAATTGCTGCGCGCTCACTTGGCACTGCCGCTGTAACGATTATATCAATCGATGGATCATCGATAAAAACCCGGCCATCGGGTACGGATTTGAGGTCGGGAAAACGCTCGGCAATGCCTTCAAGAATTTTCCCGTCTGATGTTTGCGAAACGAAACCGGCGCACTCAGCGCCGGCTTCAATCAGACCATTGATCATATGGTAGATATGACGATGATCAATGCCAATGACGGCAAACCGCATGACTTTTACCTGCTACTTGTTCATCTTATTGGCACCGACTTCACGGTCCCATTTTTCAAAAGCTGCAACAAGCAATTGCGGCTTCAAGGGAGCCTCCACCGGATATTTCGCGATCAAATCTTCATAGATTGGGCGCCCAAACTCGGCGATGACATCCTGGCTTTCCTGCGGCGCCATATTGAGCGGAACGTCCTTTACTGCCGGACCGGGATAGAAATAGCCCTTGTCATAGGTATAGGCCTGCTGCGCCGGTTCGAGCATGTAGGACATGAGCTTGAGCAGCACGGCAACCTTGTCATCACCAACCCCGCGCGGAATACACATGAACTGGGTGTCCGGAACCCAATGGGTGCCATCAAGCGCAAAGGTTTCTGCTTCCTTGGGTACCACGCCAAGGACGCGCGGATTAATGTCCCAACCGAAGGTGGACACGATCATATCACGCGTGCCTTCAGCAAACTCCTTCATGGTCGCGGTGGTGCCGGGCGGGTAATAATCGATGCCCTGATCGAGTTCTTTCAAATATGCCCATGTCTTTTCCCAGCCATTGATGGGATCGCTGGGGTTTTTATCGCCGAGAATATAGGGCATGGCCATCAAGAAGGTCCATCCAGGTCCCGAATTAACCGGGCGCGCGTAACAAAAACGGCCAGGATTCGCCTTGACCCAAGCGAGCAATTCCTCCGCATTCTTCGGCACTGTTTTGACGCGATCCGGCGCATATTCAAACAATGGTCCGGAGGGTGAGTAGACGACAGCCACGCCTTCATTTTGGCCGAAATTCTTCTGCATCATGAGTGCCTTCTCATGATAGATTTCATCTGCTTTCGGCAAGAGGTCCGGGTATTTCGTCCAGACATCGATCCAAAGACCTTGTGTAATGCCATCTGACATAGCGCCGGGGCCTGTCAGCACCAGATCAATATCGACCCGGTTGGCAGTCTGCTGCGCCTTGAGCTTGGCCGGAAGCTCCGGTGAGGGGGCGCGCGAGAAAATCACTTTCGATATAAGTGCTGGATTTTCCTTGGCAAACTTCTCGATTGCCGCCTGTGTCAGCTGCAGATTTCCAGCTACATCGATGATGTTCAGCGCGACAGGTGACGATGGCAGAGGTAGTGATTGCGCCAAAGAAAAGCGCGGCAATGCAGTTATTCCGGCAATGCCAGCCAATCCCCCGATTGCTTGTCTGCGATTAATTCGGATCATTATTTTCCTCCCAGAAATGACCGATTATTCTTATTTCTCCCAAAACAAGAATAATCATATTAGTATATTAATCGGAGGAAAAGCAACCCGGCCTCAATATTCGCCTAAGTCGGGAATTCCATAAAAAAGGGAGCCCCGGCTCCCTTGATTTAACTCATTTCTTTGGAGAGACCTTACATTGTGGCCCCGATTTGCCATGGCACGAATTCCGCATCGCCATAGCCCAGGGCCTCGGATTTGCTGCGCTCACCTGAGGCGATCTTCAGGATATGCTCGAATATTTCGCGTCCCTTGTCTTCGATGGAGACACCGTCGAGGACGTCACCGCAATTGATATCCATATCCTCGATCATCTGCGTATACATCGGGGTATTGGTGGCGAGCTTGATGGAAGGCGTCGGCTTGCAGCCATAGGCAGAACCACGGCCCGTGGTGAAGGCAAGAATATTGGCACCGCCTGCCACCTGGCCCGTCGCGGAAACTGGATCGTAGCCGGGAGTATCCATGAAAACCAGACCGCGCGCCGTAACTGGTTCCGCATAGCCATAGACCGCTTCGAGCGACGTTGTGCCAGACTTTGCCACCGCGCCAAGCGACTTCTCAAGGATGGTGGTCAATCCGCCCGCCTTATTGCCGGGTGAAGGATTATTGTTCATTTCCATGCGGTTACGCGCCGTGTAATCTTCCCACCAAGCGATGACCGATTGCAGGCGTTCGATCGCTTCAGGGTTTGAAGCGCGCTCAATCAACAGGTGTTCTGCACCATAAATCTCCGGCGTTTCGGAAAGAATGGCGGTGCCACCCTGCTGCACCAGAAGATCAACGGCCGCGCCCAACGCCGGATTGGCGGTAATGCCGGAATAACCGTCCGAGCCGCCGCATTGCAAGGCGAGCATGAGTTCCGATGCGGGAATGGTTTCGCGCTTCACATTTGCCGCTGTCGGCAGCATGTCACGCACGGCAGCGACACCCGCTTCCATGGTCTTACGCGTGCCGCCTACCTCCTGAATTGTCAGGCTGCGGAATGTGTCGCTTTCGACAATATTATAGGCTTCTTTCCAGCGTCCGATCTGGAATCCCTCGCATCCAAGGCCGACCATGAGCACTGCGGCGATATTGGGATTGGTTGCATAGCCCCACTGGGTACGCTTCAAAACCTCGTAACCCTCACCCTTCACATCAAGCGCGCATCCACCGCCATGAACCAGCGGAATTATGCCGTCAACCATCGGATATTCGTCAAGAATACCGGACTTTTGCACTGCCTCAGCGATGAACCGGGCAACCGAAGCGGAGCAGTTCACGGAGGTCAAAACGCCGATATAATTGCGCGTTCCGGCACGCCCATTGGCGCGGCGAAACCCTTCAAAAACAGCACGTTGGCTAATTGGCAGTACGCCATGCACGGAGGTCGCGTGAGCCGCATCAGGTTCGCGCGCGAAATCGCTGTAGTCGAGATTATGTTCATGCACCCATTGGCCTGGCTCGATCTGCTTGGAAGCAGAACCAATGATCTGGCCAAATTTGCGAACCGGCTCACCCTTGGCAATCAACCGCGAAGCGAGTTTGTGGCCGCGCGGCACGCGATCCGTTACGGTAACATTTTCAATGCGTTGCCCGACCTGAAACGTGTCGACAGCAACGACGACATTGTCGCTGGCATGCAGGCGCAAATGCCGCGGTGCGGTGAGGGTGTCCATGTAACTCTCCAATTGGTCAATTAATATATTAGTCGCGTCGCGCTGGCTTGCAATGTGTCAAGATGAAACAGCGGAAACATTCCGGGTTAAAAGGCTGAGCTCACGGTGAATTATCAACCGATCACAACTAAAACACACGCTGCGATAGAGAATATTCGGCAAAATTTGCCAGGTTTTGGGGAAAAATCGGCAAACATTGCGAAGTTTCCAACCGATATGGTCAAATCACGCAGGAGACAAAGCTTTCTTTTCAATTTTCCAGGAAGCAAAATTCACAGAGCCCCCATGAATTTCGGCGGCCATGGCCAAACTTTTTTTCGGAGGCAATTGGCGGCATAGGGCGGCGTACCCTTCGTTACTCAAACCTGCGTTCGTTGAAAGATAAGCGAAATTCCAAATATATTTTAATTCAACTTTTGAAATATATTGAAGCTATATTTCAAACATACTTTGTCATAAAAATTTGGGTTGGAATAGAACTAAATTTGTAGTTCATATTCAAAATATATCCAAGCTTATCTGAGTTAAACTCTCCAATCGAGGACTGCCATGGCGCTCAATCAATCCCTGCTCGACCTTTTGAATATTCATCCGGAAAATGGTCTCGACGAGGTCATTATCGGCAATAATGGTGACGACACAATTTTCGGTGGCAGCGGCAACGAATATATCGAAGGTGGGAGCGGAACCGATTTGCTGTTCGGCAATGAGGGTATCGACACGCTGGGTTATGCCGGTTCGAAAGAAGGAGTCATGGTACGTCTGGGCGGACTTGACGGTTCGGGCACGCTCGGCGGTTGGCATGGCGATGCGGAAGGTGACCGGCTTGCCGTCGGTTTCGAAAACGTTGTGGGTTCCGGTTTCAACGATGTCATTTCCGGCGATGCCGGAGACAATGTTCTGGCTGGCCTCGACGGGGATGACGGCCTTGGCGGCGGCGCCGGCAATGACACATTGGTCGGCGGTGCCGGCAATGACTGGCTGGACGGCGGAACAGGCGACGACAAGCTGCTCGGCGGCGAAGGCGAAGACTACGCCTATGGTGGCGCTGGCAATGATGTTCTCGACGGCGGCAATGGCGATGACCGGCTTAGTGGCGACGAAGGCGACGACCAATTGCTCGGCGGTGCCGGTAATGACTGGCTCGACGGCGGTACGGGAAATGACTATCTCAATGGCGGTCTCGGCGATGATCATATTCGCGGCGATGCTGGCGACGACACACTGATCGGCGGCGCTGGCGATGACGTTCTGAATGGCGGCGACGGCGACGACCGCATCAGTGGCGGCACCGGCAATGACGCGATTGACGGCGGCGAAGGAACCAATTGGATTGATGCGGGGGCTGGTGATGACGAGATCCACACCAGCGGTGCTGCAAACTGGGTCAATGCTGGCGATGGCGATGACAAGGTATTTGGTGGCTCCGGCGATGACAGGATCAGCGGCGATGGCGGCGATGATCAGCTCAATGGTGGAGCCGGCACGGATTGGATTGATGGCGGCGATGGCAATGACACGCTGTTAGGCGGCGAAGGCGATGACTTCCTTCGTGGCGGCTCAGGCGACGATGTCCTGAATGGCAGTGCGGGCGATGACCGCTTAAACGGCGGCGAAGGCAACGACATTCTTAATGGTGGCGACGGCAATAATTGGCTGAGCGGTGGGTCTGGAGCAGACACGTTTATCTTCGAGACGTTCGGGCGGACTGCCCACATTACCGACTTCAGCGCAACTGACGGTGACAAGATCGATCTGAGCCGTCTCGATGCGGATACAAATACCGCTGGCAACCAGCCTTACCATTTCATTGGCGAAAGCGACTTCTCCGGTGCGGCAGGCGAATTGCGGATCGTGGTGCCGGAACAGGCAAGCGATACGCAATATCTGCATATCGAGGCTGATAGTGACGGCGACGGAATTGCCGACCTTATTATTGAGGTCAATAATACGGACCATGACTGGTCGGCAAACGACTTCAATCTGTAATGGAAATGAGAAAGGGCCGCTGATCAAGCGGCCCTTATCTTATGGACTATTTGGATTGATGCGGCTAATTTTGCCAGAGCGCCCGGGCGCTTTGTAAGTCGGCAAACTAATCTCTAACCCGCCCGACGTTTCCGCTCGTATCAAGCGCGTCGCGAGATGGGTGTTACATTTGATTGACGTTTTGCCTGTGCGTGGTCATTGACGAATTTGACGATCCGCGGCGCGATTTCAGCGCGGAATCTCGACCCATTGAAAACGCCGTAGTGGCCAACCTTGGGCTGTAGATAATGTAGCCGCATGTCTTCAGGGATATTGACGCATAGCGTTTGCGCGGCCTTTGTCTGACCCACGCCCGAAATATCGTCGTTCTCTCCCTCAACAGTCAGAAGCGCCACATTGCGAATCGCAGATGGGTCAACCGGCAGGCCGCGATGCGTCATCTCCCCTTTTGGTAAAGCCTGGCGCACAAAAACCGTATCCACAGTCTGCAAATAAAACTCGGCTGTCAGATCCATAACCGCAAGATATTCATCGTAGAACTCCCGGTGCTTGTCTGCGGAATCGCCATCTTCCTTGACCAGATGCACAAAAAATTCCTTGTGGGCAGTAATATGCCGGTCGAGATTCATGCTCATGAACCCGGAAAGCTGTAAAAACCCTGGATATACATCGCGCATGAAACCGGCATGCGGCCATGGAACAGACATGATTACATTTTCGCGGAACCAGTCGATGCCCTTTTCTTCGGCAAGTTTGTTCACCGCTGTCGGATTCTTGCGGGTATCAATTGGCCCGCCCATCAGCGTCATGCTCGACGGGGCAAACCGATCGCCATTGGCTTCCATGACTGCCACGGCAGCAAGCACAGGCACAGAGGGCTGGCAGACAGCGACAACGTGAGTATCCTCACCCAATGCATGAAGTATTTCGATGACATAATCGATATAGTCGTCAAGATCGAAAGAACCATCGCTCAAAGGAACAGTGCGCGCGTCGACCCAATCGGTAATGTAAACCTCGGCATCCGGCAGCAAGGCCTCGACTGTGCCGCGCAGCAAAGTCGCATAATGCCCGGACATGGGAGCCACGATCAAGATCTTGGGATCGGCAGTCCGTTTTGCCGACAATGAGCGCTTGAAATGAACCACGTTGCAGAAAGGCTTTGACCAGACCGTTTTCTCGCGAATCTCCGTTTCAACGCCATCAACGACAGTCGTCGGAAGGTTGAACTTTGGTTTTGCATAGGCTCTCGTGGCGCGCTCAAACAGCTCGCAGCCAGCAGTAATCGAACGCCCTAAAACCGTTTGTGACAATGGATTCAACGGGTTGTCGTAAAACAACTTGGTAGCGTCAGCCAGAGCGCGATAGGGCTGAAGCGCCGCATGGTTGAGTTCATAAAGCTGGTAAAACATTCCACCGTCCGATCCATCAGCACAACTGCAACCTAAAGAGCATCTCACTCACAGGTGAAAAAGTTCTTGATTGATCAGTGAGCCTATCCGGTTTTGGTAATATTGCAATGCAACAAACAGCTAAGGCCGGATAAAAATGCCTTAGCCCGGTATGGCCGGAAACCATTGAAATTATTAGCTAAAGTTTCAAGCGCCCTCGACAATCAGCATTTCAGCATCAGCTACGCTTTGCCGAATTGCTTTAGCCGCCTGATATTCCGGCGAATTGTAACAATCTAATGCTGCTTGGACCGACGGAAACTCGATCACGACATTGCGGCCACGGGCTTGCCCTTCCAATGTGTGAAATGGACCGCCCCGTGCCAGGAAATTGGCGCCAAACTTTTCAAAGGCCGGTTTTGCCGTCGAGACGTAATCCTTGTACCGTTCAGCATCCCGAACGTCGACACGTGCTATCCAATATCCCTTGGCCATAGTCCCTCTACCTTTTGCAATTGGTTACTCTTACAGCTTGAGACCGTGCTCTCATTTTCAGCCATTGGCTCGATTTGAGAATCACATCCCATCCTAATCGAGCTTATGCTGGCGCAAATCCGTTTGCCATTTCGCTCAATATCGATTCAGCCGCTGAACGCCGATCTTGCGCGGCAATAATTGGACGCCCGACCACAAGATGTGTCGCCCCGCCACGAAGCGCATCCGCAGGTGTCATTACCCGTTTTTGGTCTCCAACATCCGCACCTGCCGGGCGGATACCCGGTGTCACAATATTGAGTTTCGGCCCGACAATCTCGCGTACGCCCGATGCTTCGGCGGCAGAGCACACAATGCCGCCCATGCCGGCGTCGGCGGCCTGTTTTGCGCGCTTTAGAACAAGAGCTTCGGGACTGTCGGCGTAACCGGCCTCAATGAGGTCTTGCCCATCCATCGAAGTCAGAACAGTGACACCGAGCAAGCACAGATCCGATCCGTGCGCTGCTTCGACCGCTGCCCTCATGGCCTTCGGATAAGCATGCAAGGTGAGCATCGACACGCCCATTTTAACAATATTCTCGACGCCCTTGGCGACAGTATTGTCGATATCGAGAAGCTTCATATCCAGAAAGACTTTTTTGCCCGACCGGACCAGGTCAGATGCAAAATCCAATCCCCCGGCAAATACCAGCTGATAGCCGATTTTATAGAAGGTCACCATATCGCCAAGTTCGCCGACAACCTCATTGGCCACTTCAACCGTAGGCACATCAAGGCCCACGATCAGGCGCTCGCGCAAAGCCGCATTCGTCATGACAAATCACCTTTTCTGTTGATCGTATTCCAATCGCACAGAAACGGCCAACAGGAAAGAACCTAATCGGCGCGCCGATACACCCAAAGCCGGGCTGGCGGCACATTGCGGATAATGAAGTCGAGATGTTCGACCTTGTAATTACCGCGTCCAGCAGGAACAGGCGACATGGGGCCATAGGTGATCTGAACGACCGGGCGGCCATGAGGGATACGGCGCAACAGATCTTCGATGATTTTAACGCGGTCGCCGACGGGGAAGTTCAACAAGGGCACCGCCGAAATGACTGAATCAAACTTCTGGTCACGCTTGTCGCCAAGGGTCGTATCCAGATCGAAAGCATCGCCTTCGATAATGTTCACACCAGGAAAATCTTCTCGCAAATGTTCAGCAAAATCCGCTGAATATTCAACGCAGTAAAGGTCGGATGGCTCTACACCGCGCTTCAAAATGGCTTTGGTGATAACGCCCGTGCCCGGCCCCAACTCCAGCACAGGAAGGCCGGAATGCGGATTGATGACGCTTGCCATGCGGCGAGCCGTGACAGAACTTGTCGGCAAAATTGACCCGACAGCCTTCGGCCCGTGCATCCAACCCTTGAAGAAGCGAATTTCCTCGCCGAATTTTTCGGCAAACTTCTTGCCCAGTGGTCGTGACATGCCATTCCTCCGTCGCAGCAAGAACAATTTATGACGCAACCGACGATAGATGCAAGGCTGCAACTTGCGAAAAACTCAATAAACTACTCGCTCAACCCCTCAAAGAAATCCTTCATGCGGGAAAAGAAGCCCGTCGATTGCGGGCTATTGTCCTGCGAAGAAACGCGTTCGAATTCTTCCAGCAATTCGCGCTGCTTCTTGTTGAGGTTTTGCGGGGTTTCAATTGCGATCTGAATATAGAGATCGCCCATGGCGGGTTGCCGTAGAACCGGCATGCCTTTGCCTTTCAGGCGGAACTGCTTGGCGTTTTGCGTACCATCTGGAATCTTGACGCGCGTCTGGGTGCCGTCCAGTGTCGCCACCTCGAACTGTCCGCCAAGCGCGGCTGTAGTCATCGAGATCGGGACTTTGCAATAAAGATCGGCACCATCGCGCTGGAAGAATTCATGTGGCTTCAGCGAGAGGAAAATATAAAGATCGCCTGAGGGGCCGCCGCGAAGTCCTGCCTCGCCCTCACCCGTGAGGCGAATGCGTGTTCCATCTTCAATGCCGGCTGGAATATTGACCGAGAGAGAACGCTCTTCGGTGATACGTCCCTGGCCGCTGCATTTCGGGCAAGGGTCCTTGATGATCTGGCCGCGGCCATGACAGGTCGGGCAGGTGCGTTCAATGGAAAAGAAACCCTGAGCTGCACGCACGCGGCCGGAACCGCTACAAGTGCCGCATGTGACCGGTTGCGTGCCGGGCTTGGCACCACTGCCGGAGCATTCGTCGCAAGTAATCGATGTCGGGACATGGATTTGCGCCGTCTTGCCTGCATAGGCTTCTTCAAGCGTGATTTCCATATTGTAGCGCAGGTCCGCACCACGCTCGCGGCCACCGGAACGGCGCTGGCGTCCGCCGCCCATCATCTCGCCAAAAATGTCTTCAAATATGTCGGCAAAGCCACCGCTACCGCCGCCACCGAAACCGCCGCCGCCCATGCCGCCATTTTCAAAGGCAGCGTGACCGAAGCGATCATAGGCCGCGCGCTTTTGCGGATCTTTCAGCGTTTCATAGGCTTCGCCGATTTCCTTGAACTTGTGCTCGGCATTGGCATCGCCCGGATTCTTGTCAGGGTGGAATTGCATTGCCAGTTTACGGAAAGCGCTCTTCAGCTCTTTCTCATCAGCGCCTTTGCCTACGCCGAGGGTTTCGTAATAGTCAGCCTTCATCCAAATACTCGTTCCATGGGATCGCCAGAACTTCCGCAGAAGCTCGTTTAAGAGCGGTATTTAGGTGCTCACGACCGTAAATGCCATAGTTAACTTACATTGATTCTAATCAAATGGCGCATATTTGCTGTTTAAAGCGTTTATGTGGCAACAATCTGCGCCAAGCCTGCCAATCAATAACGCGGCAAATCGAACGACCAAAATTTTCTTGAACTTCGAAGGCCGTTCCAGCTTGACCGCCGAGCAAACAAAAAGCCCGGCTCAATGGCCGGGCTTTTCGTTAAACGCAGGACGTTAGGATCAGGCAGACTTCTTCTTGCCGTCTTCGTCGATCTCTTCGAAATCGGCATCGACAACATCATCATCTGCCTTTGCAGTCGCATCGGCTTCAGCACCTTCGCCAGCTTCCGCAGCCTGTGAGGCTTCATACATGGCCTGACCAAGTTTCATCGAAACTTCGGCAAGAACTTGCGTCTTGGCCTTGATGTCTTCAGCGTCATCGCCTTCGACAGCAGTCTTCAGCTCGGCAAGGGCGGTCTCAATGGAGCCCTTGTCTTCAGCCGAAACCTTATCGCCATAATCCTTCAGCGACTTTTCAGTCGAATGGATCAGAGCTTCAGCCTGGTTCTTCGACTCAACGGCCTCGCGGCGCTTCTTGTCGCTCTCGGCATTGGCCTCGGCGTCCTTGACCATCTTCTCGATATCGGCGTCAGACAGACCGCCCGATGCCTGAATACGGATCTGATGTTCCTTGCCAGTGCCCTTGTCCTTGGCGGAAACGTTGACAATACCGTTCGCATCAATGTCGAAACCGACTTCGATCTGCGGAATGCCGCGTGGTGCTGGCGGAATACCAACGAGATCGAACTGGCCAAGCGACTTGTTGTCGGCAGCCATTTCACGCTCGCCCTGGAAGACGCGGATCGTCACGGCGGACTGATTGTCTTCAGCCGTGGAGAAAGTCTGCGACTTCTTGGTAGGGATCGTGGTGTTGCGTTCGATCAGACGTGTGAACACGCCGCCAAGTGTTTCGATGCCGAGTGACAATGGCGTTACGTCGAGCAAAAGAACGTCCTTGACGTCGCCCTGCAGAACGCCAGCCTGAATGGCAGCACCCATGGCCACAACTTCGTCCGGATTCACACCCTTGTGTGGTTCCTTGCCGAAGAAGGCTTTGACGATTTCCTGGATCTTCGGCATGCGGGTCATACCGCCGACGAGGACCACTTCATCGATTTCGCCAGCCTTGAGGCCTGCATCCTTGAGCGCGGCCTTGCATGGCTCAACCGTGCGCTGGACCAGATCGTCAACGAGGCTTTCGAACTTCGAACGCGACAGCTTCATGGTCAAGTGCTTTGGACCCGAAGCATCTGCCGTAATGAATGGCAGGTTGATTTCAGTCTGCTGCGACGAGGAAAGCTCGATCTTGGCCTTTTCGGCAGCTTCCTTGAGGCGCTGCAAAGCAAGCTTGTCGTTCTTCAGGTCGATGCCCTGTTCCTTCTTGAACTCGGCTGCGAAATATTCAACGAGACGCATGTCGAAATCTTCACCGCCAAGGAATGTATCGCCATTGGTGGACTTAACTTCGAAGACACCATCGCCGATTTCCAGAACGGATACGTCGAATGTACCACCGCCAAGATCGTAGACGGCAATGGTCTTGCCTTCCTTCTTGTCGAGGCCATAGGCCAGAGCAGCAGCAGTCGGTTCGTTGATGATACGCAGAACTTCAAGACCGGCAATCTTACCGGCATCCTTGGTTGCCTGACGCTGGGCATCGTTAAAGTAAGCCGGAACGGTGATAACGGCCTTTTCAACCTTTTCGCCCAGATAGGCTTCGGCTGTTTCTTTCATCTTCTGCAGGATCATTGCGGAGATCTGCGAAGGCGAATACTTCTTCTTGTGCACTTCTACCCAAGCGTCGCCATTATCGCCTTTGACGATTTCATAAGGAACAAGCTTCTTGTCCTTGGCAACAGTCGGGTCTTCGTAGCGGCGGCCGATAAGGCGCTTGACCGCAAAAACGGTTCCTTCCGGATTTGTTACAGCCTGACGCTTGGCCGGCTGGCCAGCAAGGCGCTCATCACTATCCGTAAAAGCGATGATCGAAGGCGTTGTACGTGCACCTTCTGCATTTTCGATGACCTTCGCGCTCTTGCCGTCCATAACGGAAACGCAGGAATTGGTCGTACCCAGATCAATACCGATAACTTTAGCCATTACTCTTCTCCATTCAGCAGGCTGCCGGGACCTCTGCCGAGCATTCCATACGGGCAGCCCCTAGGGTTTAACAAAATCAGGGCTGCCGGGGCGGGCAGTTCCTTACAGTGTTGAGGGCTATATAAGAAGGGGTAAATTGCCATGCAAGTAAGAAGCAGTGCAATTTACACCCTTAATAGCCCAAAAAGACACATAAAATGGGGTTTTCAGCCCGTTTTATGCGGATACTTATAAGAGTCGTCAGACGGTTTCCCACTTGCCGCTCTTGTCGGAGCGATAAACGGCATCAATGAGCTTTTGATTCCGTACCGAATCTTCCAGCGAAAACACACCGGCCTTCTCGCCTTGGGCCTCGCGGGCAAATGCCTCGACCTGCAACCTGTAGTGGTTGACGCCACCAAAGTTGAATTCCTGCGCACCGTCATGTGCCGCGTTATGCAGCCAAACCTTTGC
This sequence comes from Hyphomicrobiales bacterium, assembly GCA_900471815.1. Lineage (GTDB taxonomy): Bacteria > Pseudomonadota > Alphaproteobacteria > Rhizobiales > Rhizobiaceae > Phyllobacterium > Phyllobacterium ifriqiyense. The sequence goes on along the minus strand of UICE01000007.1, from coordinate 323,808 downwards.
GTGGTCATACTTGCCTGTGTTGAACGGCGCCAGGACCTCGATATAGCCCTTGTCGCCATGAAAAACGATGGACTGGCGCGACGCAAGCTGGGTCCCGACATAGAAACTCAGTTCAAAACCATCAAAATCAGCACGGACGCTGGCATAGCGATCCGTGCCGAAATCCGGGTCGCGCTCGACTGTGGCGCTAACCCGAAGCGGCTCCTTGCCGGTGACGAAACGCGTGACAACAGTCGGATAGACACCAATATCGGGCAAGGCACCGCCACCCAGCGATAGCTGATTGCGCATATTGCCCGCATCCTTGTTGAAATAGGTGAACGCTGCCTGAACCCGACGCAAGGTTCCGATGGCTCCACCCTGCACCAACTCACGAACTTTCAGCCATTGCGGATGATAGGTGACCATGAAGGCTTCTGAAATCAAGACGTCATGCGTATCGCGGGCATGCTGCAAGGCGGCGATCTGATCGGCATGCAGCGAAATCGGCTTTTCGCACAGGACATGCTTTCCAGCTTCGGCTGCCTTCAACGACCATTCGACATGCTGCGAGGTCGGCAAGGGAATATAGACGCCGTCAATATCCTTGGAGGCGAGCATTTCCTCGTAGGAGCCGAATGCATGGGGAGCGCCAAAACGATCCGCCACCGCGCGTGCTTTCGACAAGTCACGGCTGGCAACGGCCGATAGAACCGAATTTTCCGCATCGCAAATGGCGGGAATAACCACGGTGACGCCAATTTTGGCAGTAGACAGAATACCCCAGCGAAACATGCAAACTCCTTCTATGACCGGCCCGATAGGCGGTCAGCACCCTATTGTATTTCGGTTACGGAAGGAAAGACCGCTCAACCGGTATATTTGAAGAAATCGATAAATGCGCGCAGTGCCGGACGCATTTGCCTGCGGCTAGGGTAATAAAGATAGACGCCGGGAAATGGCGTGCACCAATCCTCCAAAACGCGTTGCAGCCGCCCGTCGGCAATTGCTTTGGGCACCATATGCTCCAAAAGAAAAGCAATGCCCACGCCGCCAAGCACTGCTTCAAGAACCAGCGTGTCATCACCCAGAATAAGCGGGCCATCGACATCAAGGACGATTTCTTCCACGCCTTTTTCAAACTCCCAGCGATAGACTTGGCCGCTGGAAAACCGGCGGCGGATACAGCGATGATTGAGCAAGTCTCTCGGGTGTAACGGCACCGGATTGCGTTTGAAATAGTCCGGCGTAGCAACGACACTTCCAGAAATCGTATCGCTCATGCGCACAGCGATCATATCCGATTCCAGGCTCTCTCCAAGCCGCATGCCCGCATCCATGCCAGCGGCAACGATATCATTGAATTGTTCCTCCACCCGCAATTCCAGCGTGATTCCGGGATAGGTCTGGCTAAAATCCGCGAGTCTTGGACCCAGCAGCCAATGCGCGGCGAAGGGCGGTACGCTGAGCCGCAGATTGCCTGCCACACGATTATTGGCTTCTTTAACTGCACCCAGCGCCAGGTCGATCTCACCAAGGGCAGGCTTCAAGCGCTTCAGCAGCATCGCCCCTTCATCCGTCAGGGCGACGCTGCGCGTGGTACGGGTCAATAATCGAACCCCCAGCGATTGCTCCAGCGCGGCTATGGCATGACTGACCGCCGAAGGCGCAATGCGAAGCTCCTTGGCGGCACCGCGAAAACCACCGCAGGCGGCGACTGTGGTGAAAATGGCGAGTTGGGGCAAATGAGAACGATCCATTGATCTATAATATAGAACAAGCTGTGAAATTTTAAGCGAATTATCGAACAGCAATTTACGACCTATGTTTGCTTCACCACACCAGGCAATTTCAGCGAAGCGGTTTTCCGTCAGGAATTGCGTAAAAGGAGATAAGTGATGGAACAGCGTAAACTTGGAACCAATCTTAACGTATCAGCGGTCGGTCTCGGCTGCATGGGCATGACATTTGCCTATGGCGGACAGGACGAAGCGGATGCGATCCGCACCCTTCACCGCGCTATCGATATCGGCGTTACATTCTTCGATACTGCCGAGGTATATGGTCCGTTCGACAATGAAATTCTGCTTGGCAAGGCTTTCAAGGGCCGCCGCGACGAGGTTGTGATCGCCACCAAATTCGGATTCAAGATTGCCGATGAGGGTGAAGGCGCCGCCCGCATGATAGGCGTCGATAGCCGACCGGAACATTTGAAGGCTGTTGCCGAGTCCTCGCTCGGACGACTGGGTATTGAACAGATTGACCTGTTCTACCAACATCGGGTGGATCCCAATGTTCCTATTGAGGAAACAGTCGGAGCCATGGCCGAACTGGTCCAGCAGGGTAAGGTGAAGGCGCTGGGCCTATCGGAAGCAAGCGCCGCCACGATCCGCCGCGCCCACAAGGTGCATCCCATTGCTGCGGTCCAAAGCGAATACTCCCTATGGAGCCGCGAGCCGGAAGACGAAGTATTTGCAGTTTGCCGTGAGCTCGGAATCGGCTTTGTGCCTTATAGCCCGCTTGGCCGTGGCCTCCTGACCGGGACGATCAACAAGCCTGACGAACTTGGCGCTGACGATTGGCGCAAGACATTGCCGCGTTTTCAAACGGAAAACATGAACGCCAATGCCGCACTGATCGCAACATTGAAGGGGCTGGCTGCCGATAAGGGCGTGACAGCAGCGCAATTGGCGCTTGCCTGGGTGCTCCATCAGGGCGACTTCATCGTGCCTATTCCCGGTGCCCGCAAGATCAAGCACCTGGAGGAAAACACTGCCGCCGCCGACATCAAGCTGACAGAAGCTGAGCTGATCCGCATCGGCGATGCTTTAACGCCGGATCAGGTGGCCGGAAGTCGCTACACGGAAGCTGCATTGGCCTTGGTGAACGGCTAAACGACAAATGCGGGCGCTGGGCAATCAGCGCCCCTGCTTATTTTTGAATCTCTGTCGGATCAAGCGGAATACTGCTGCCGTCCGGATCGACAAGCGCCTTCTTTATGGCGTTGAGAAACATTTCGGGATCGTCAATGACAACCCTGACGCTCCTGTGTTTCTTGAACGGATTCAGACCAGAGAACTTTAATGTCGCTGTCCTTTCGTCATATCGAATTTCCTGCAATTCGCGGATACGCATGTCGCCAAGATCCTTGCTCTAGCATTTGCAGCTAAGCTTTTCCGAACCTTGTGTCACAATCAAGTCCGGCAATAGGTAGCGCGATTTGAAGACCTGTCTATACCGCGAGAAACACACCGGAAATGGTTGTGAGCATCAATGCGCCACCAGCCACTCCGGCGGTCTGCTTCCTGTTTAAAACCACATGGGACGCTGCAAATTCAACAGCGACAAGAAACACGATAATTGCCAACACCGGGTTTGAGGCAAGACTGGGATAAATGACCGACATGATGATGTAGAACAGCTCAATGGCAGACAGGCCGAACACGCCGATCAAACCACCTTGCCAAAATTGGGCCCCCGTCTGGATTGCGCCAATCATACTTCCAAGCACCGTGGTAACGGCCAGCACGAATAGCAAAACATGCATCAACTCACTCCTGGTTTCAGGCGTGTATCTGCACCGGCAAGCTGACAATGCGCTGAACGATCAGCGGCCCGTACTATCGGCAATGGCGCGCGTTGCATCATCGGCAGGAAAATACTGCTCGATGAAAATTCCCTCCGTCAAAACCTCCTGCGCTGAACCGAATGACGTAAGCGTCGTGATCCAATTTGTCTCCGTATCGCCAAGCCGTAATCGGGCTGTGATAATTGGCGGTGGATTTCTCTCGCCTTCATCGTTGCATAATAAAGCGGAAATCTCCGTATCATTTTCATAGACCGCCAGGCGCTGCGCCAAACCGCTTTTCGGCCCATAAAGACGGGCTTCATTCCGCGCTCTTTTCAGGAAGAGCAGGGCAACTTCCGGCCAGTTGGTCATTGCCTGCCGTACAGGACCCGGCTCAAGCACGAGCGCCAGAATGTTTATTCCCGGCGCGACCGATATGCCGAGCGCACCCGCCAAAGCAGCAAACCCCGCATTGGCAGCAAGAATATCGTGGTCGGCATCAAAAGCGACGGCGGGCCATGGTTCATGTTTTGTCAGTATCAGATGCAGCGTGTCGCGGACCAGAACAGGCAATCCTGCCAGTCCGTCCCGCTCCGCCGAGAAATAACGCGGCGCGAAACCGGCAGCACTGAAGAGCTCGTTCTGTATTCTGTAAGGCAGGTCAAGCGCTTCGCAAATGCGGATGATCATGCCTTCCGAGGGCCGGGAACGTCCGGTTTCAAGAAATGACAAGTGCCGGGAGGAAATGCCCGCCTCAAGGGCAAGGTCCATCTGGCTCAGGTGCCTGTGCGAGCGCCATTGCTTCAGATGATCGCCGAACTCCATGCCATTCTCCTTTTGGCAAACCTGACTTAGGCCCGCTGGGATATCCATTACCTCCAAGGTAATTGTTTTGCTTACGTCAAATTGACATGCTTGCCTCATCAACGCAACAAAGGAGAGCGACATGATACAGATCAATCTGAAAGATGGCATGATGACCAATGCCGTTTTGACCGGTGTAACCGGACTTGGACTTGCCGTATTTTCCGAGCTTGCCACGCAATATCTCATGCCCGGCGCACCAAGCTGGCTGGTCCTGGGACTTGGCATTGCGCTTCTGCTTTTCGCCGCTGACGTTGGCATGATAGCTCAGTGGAAAACCCGGTCGCGACCTCTCGTCGGCTTTGTCTTTATAGCGGACTTGCTGTGGGTCATCTGCGTCCCGGCGATCCTGGTGCTGATGCCCTCTGCCTTTACGTCGCTGGGTGTGGTCGCAACTGTTGCCGTTACTGCCGTGGTTGCTGTCTTTGCCTTGATCGAATGGAACGGATTGAAGCATTTGCAAGCGGCCTGAATTGCCTAAGGCAGATGAGCAAACCAGCCGCTCGTCTGCCTTAGTCTTGCCAGAAACCGGCCGCACTCATATTCACCGCCGCTGTTCTGTTTCGCTTTGGAGTCAGCGCGCAATATACAAAAATTTATTGTCCTGTTTGTCCCCAACACACGCCAGCCACCCCTGTATATTCATCGATGGTCGGGCCTTCAAAAGCTGGAATATCATGGAAAAATCCACCAGAAAGTCACTTCGGCGCTGGATTGCCGGAATCGTAATTCTCACCTTTCTCGCCTTCTTCATTCCTTATCTCGAATTTTTCTATCTCGCCTGCGGTCTTTATGATCTGGCCCGTAACAAAAACCTGAAACTCCAGGTCGTCGAACAATATTTCTTTGGCAATGGACTGTTCACCTGGCTGCTATCGCCCTTGAACATCCTGCTCGATATTCTTTCTTTGCCCTACAGGAACAAGGGCGTTTACAAATTGCAGGATCTGCCGCCAGCCTATCAGGCGGAAGTGAAGCGCCTGATCAGCGCGACACAGAAGGAAAACATTATAGGACAATTGCAGCAGCGGGCAGAACAGCAAGGCCGCAGCATGTTCTTCTTCAAATGGTATGGCAAAGACCAGCCAAGCTTTGCCAATGTCCCTTCATTTTATGAGCACTATGACTTCGTGAAGACGATTGGCGTTTCTGTGTTCAACAAGAAGAACTCGACTTCAAAGCATTTCGGCCCGATCCGGGCAACAATCCGCGTGCTTTACAATATCAACGATATGAATGACCGGACTGCCTATATCTGGTGCGGCGATACCACCAGCTACTGGAAGGATGACAAGCTGTTTATTTTTGATGACACGCTGATGCATCAATCCGTCAATCAGACCGATCAGACGCGCTATTGCCTATTTGTCGATATATTGCGCCCGTCATACATGCCGGGTTTTTTTGCCGCGATCGTCACATTCATGGGTGTGATCCTGAAAGGCAGCAACTCGATATTCTACAAGAACTGGAAGGTGATCCAGAAATAGTATCAGCAGGGTAAGAGAGGGGGGTGATTTGCCCCCTCTCTCACAATTTCTCTCCCCCGATGGGGAGCAAGGCTTACCCGCGCAATACGCCGCCTGTCTGCTTGGCAACGCTTTCGACCACGCGCTTGGTCAGCGCGTCGAGATCCTCATCGTTCAAGGTGCGCTCCTGTGGTTGGATCGCCACTTCAATAGCCACGGACTTCTTGTCCTCGCCCAGCGAAGCGCCCTCGAACAGATCAAATACCTGCACGCCGACAATCAACTTCTTGTCGCTGCTCAGTGCCGCACGGACAATGGTGCCAGCTTCGACAGATTTGTCGACGACGAAAGCAAAATCGCGCCGTAGAAGCTGCAAGTCGGAAAGGTTGAGCGCCGGTTTCGTCCGGGTGGCTTTCTGCTTCGGCTCCGGTATCGCATCAATGAAGATTTCGAAGCCGCAAAGATTGCCGCCGACATCCAGTGTTTCCAGAGTTTTCGGGTGGAATTCGCCGAATGTGCCAAGGATGACTTTTGGACCAAGCTTGATCGTGCCGGACCGGCCTGGATGATACCATGCTGGACCGCCTGCCTCGATCTGCAACTTGTCGACGGGTGCACCGCATGCCTCCAGAACCGCAATGGCATCGGCCTTGGCATCGAATACGCCAACGGGCGAAGCATTGCCTGACCAGTGGCGACCAGTTCCCTCGAAACGAGCCGTGCCACGACGAACACCTGCCGCAACGCGGCGCTGGTCTTCCGGAGCATTGCCTTCATAAGTGCCGGAAACCTCGAACAATGCGAGATCGTTGAAACCGCGATCCGCATTGCGTTGAGCAGCGGCAAGCAGGCCGGGTAACAAGGAAGGACGCATGTCGGACATATCGGCGGCAATCGGATTGCTCAATTTAAGCTCCGGCTTTCCGCCACCAAAGGCTTTAGCAGCGCTTTCCGAAATGAATGACCATGTGACAGCTTCCATCATACCGCGCGACGCGAGTGCTCGCTTGGCATTGCGCGTGCGGATCTGCAAAGTCGTCAAAATCTTGCCATTGACTGCGGCGTGGCTGACCAGCGGCTGCGGCTCAATCAGATTGATACCGTGAATACGCATGACTTCTTCAACCAGATCGGCCTTGCCATCCACATCCGGGCGCCATGACGGCACCACGACATCAACCAATTCGCCTGTACCCTGAGGCACGAAACCCAGGCGGGACAAGATATCGAGACTGGTCTTGGCCGGCACGTCGATACCAGTCAGGCGCTTGACTTCAGATGCGGGGAACTTGACCGTCTTAGGCGTGTGGCCCTTGTAGCCCACAACCTTGGTTTCAGACGGCGTGCCACCGCAGAACTCAAGAACCAGTTGCGCAGCAAGTTCAACACCCGGGATCATCTGCTCAGGATCAACACCGCGCTCAAAGCGATAGCGGGCATCGGTGATAATACCGAGCGTGCGGCCCGTGCGAGCAACGTTCATCGCGTCCCATAGCGCGGACTCAATGACGACATTGACCGTGTTTTCGTCACAACCGGAGTGCTCGCCGCCCATGACGCCAGCAATGGATTCTACCCCGTTGTCGTCAGCGATAACGACATTCTCCGGGCTCAAAGTATAATCCTTGCCATTGAGACCAAGGATCGTTTCACCGTCGCGGGCGCGGCGGACCGTCAGCTGGCCCTTGACCTTGTCCGCATCGAAAACATGCAGCGGGCGGCCACGGTCGAACGTGACGTAATTAGTGATGTCAACCAGCGCATTGATGGGACGCAAGCCAATAGCGATAAGACGTTGCTGCAACCATTTCGGGCTTGTGCCATTCTTGACACCCTTGACGGTGCGCCAGGCAAAGCCCGGACATAGATAATCCTCACCCTTCAAATCGAGAGCAACTTCGACCTGCGGTGCGCCTGTTCCCTTTACGGGTTCAATCGCCGGTGTTTTCAGCGTGCCAAGACCAGCGGCGGCAAGATCGCGGGCAATACCATAAACGCTGGTGCAATCCGGGCGGTTTGGCGTCAGGTTAATCTCAATGACCGGATCATCCAGCCCCGCATAGGCGGCAAAGCTCGTGCCGACAGGGGCATCGGCGGGCAGGTCGATAATGCCATTATGCTCGTCGGACATTTCCAGTTCGCGCTCGGAACACATCATGCCGTGGCTTTCCACGCCCCTGATCTTGCCAACCGAAAGCGTGATGTCGATACCCGGCACATAGGCTCCCGGCGCTGCAAAAGCGCCGATCAGCCCAGCCCGTGCATTGGGCGCTCCGCAGACGACCTGAAGCGGCTTGCCATCGCCCGTATCAACGGTGAGCACTTGCAGCTTGTCCGCATCCGGGTGCCGTGAAGCCGTCAGAACCTTGGCGATGACAAATGGCTTAAGCGCTGCCTTGTCGTCGAGAGACTCGACCTCAAGACCGATCATGGTCAGGGTTTCGACGATTTCATCCAGCGAGGCTTGCGTCTCAAGATGATCTTTCAGCCAGGAGAGTGTGAATTTCATGATTTCACTCGTTTCTCAATATTATTCGGGCTAGGCCCGATATCTCGGTCGGTTCTGCCGCGCCTTAAGCGCTCAGACCTCCAAACAGGGTTGGCATGTCGAGCGGACGGAAGCCGTAATGCGACAGCCAGCGTACATCGGCATCGAAGAAGGCGCGAAGATCGGGCATGCCATATTTGAGCATGGCAATGCGATCAATGCCCATGCCCCAGGCAAAGCCCTGATACTCATCCGGGTCCAACCCGCCATGACGGAGTACATTTGGATGCACCATGCCGCAGCCGAGGATCTCCATCCAGTCATTGCCTTCACCGAACTTCACTTCCTTGCCGGAGCGGTCGCACTGGATATCCACTTCCAGCGATGGCTCGGTGAAAGGGAAATAGGACGGACGGAACCGCATCTTCAAGGATGGGACCTCGAAGAAGGTTTTGCAAAATTCTTCAAGCACCCATTTCATATTGGCAACATTGGCCGTCTTGTCGATGACCAGCCCCTCGACCTGATGGAACATGGGCGAGTGGGTGGCATCGGAATCCATCCGGTATGTCTTGCCCGGAATGACAATGCGGATCGGCGGCTTCTGCGCTTCCATGGTACGGATCTGCACAGGGCTCGTGTGGGTACGCAGCACACGCCGGTCATTCTTCTCATCTGGATTGAAGAAAAACGTATCGTGCATTTCGCGAGCCGGATGGCCTTCGGGAAAATTGAGCGCCGTGAAATTATAGTGATCGGTCTCGATATCCGGACCTTCGGCAATAGCGAAACCCATATCGGCGAAGATCGCCGTGATTTCGTCAATGACCTGACTGATCGGATGAATACGACCGCGCTCTGCTGGAGAAGCTTGCAAGGGAAGCGTCACATCAAGCTTTTCCCTGGCAAGACGCTCGGTTATTGCAGCATCCTTGAGCATCGTCTTGCGAGCGCTAAGTGCTTCAGTAATGCGATTCTTCAAGCCGTTGATTGCCGGGCCTTGGCTCTGGCGCTCTTCCGGCGACATGGAACCAAGCGATTTCAGCTTTTCGGAGATAGACCCCTTTTTGCCCAGCGCCGCTACGCGAACGGCCTCAATCGCGGCTTCATCGTTGGCAGCATCGATCTGCGCGGCAAGGGCGCTTTCCAATTGTGTAAGCTCATCCATGGCTTTTCACCTGTTATTCTACAGTGACATGTCGGATGCCGCTTTTTCCTTGCAGAACAGAGCGGCGTTAAAAATCGAAAAACCCGCGCCAGCCGAGCCAGCGCGGGTTTCCCAAACTTAAATTTTCGAATGCTTTGGGAGCGGCGGCTGGACTTAGCGGACAGCGCCTTCAAAAGCGTTCGGTGTGGTATCTTTAAGATATTCGAGCGCCTTCTTGGCAGAAGCCACGATTGCACCGAATGCTTCAGGCTCGTGGATCGCGAGATCCGAAAGAACCTTACGGTCAACTTCGATGCCCGACTTTGTCAGACCATCGATGAAGCGGCTATATGTCAAACCATGCTCACGCACAGCAGCGTTGATGCGCTGTGTCCAGAGAGCGCGGAATGTGCGCTTCTTGTTCTTGCGATCGCGATAGGCATATTGCTTCGAACGATCGACAGCAGCCTTGGCGGTCTTGATTGTATTCTTGCGGCGACCGCGGAAACCCTCGGCCTGCTTCAGAACTTTTTTATGTTTGGCGTGGGACGTAACGCCCCGTTTTACACGTGCCATGATATGATCTCCTTAACTTAGGATGGATAACGTTGCCCGGATCAGAGACCGTTAGGCAGGAACTTCTTCACGATTTTCGCATCGGCATCAGCAAGAACCATGGTTCCGCGAGCGTCACGAATGAATTTGTTCGAACGTTTGATCATGCCATGGCGTTTGCCAGCGGCGGCGGCTTTGATTTTGCCAGTTCCGGTAATCTTGAACCGTTTCTTGGCAGCAGATTTGGTCTTCATCTTGGGCATTTTGCTACTCCTGATTTATTGAGGCTTGCGTCATTTCAAAGAAACAACCACCTCTTGATTGACTTCAGGCCGACCAAAGCCTGAAAGCATGTAAAACCGCCACGGCATGCCCTGCCGGGCGGTTTGAACGGGTGCTTCTTACCAGAAGACACCAAAAGCGCAACTGTTGAATCGTGCAGCGCTGCTGAATTTATCAATAAAGCCGCAACAAAACCGGCAAAACATGGGTCGATTGCAGATATTCAACAAATTCCAACAAGGGGTATGACACAAAAAATACCAGCCCGTCAGCCAGCGTCTTATACAGCATGGATGCCCTGACGCTCAATAATTCACTTTCCCTATAAATGGATAGATTCGGGAAAAATCGCGGCACGGCGCGTTTATAAGATATATAGGTCTCGCCAAAATTCCGCTCAAGGTAGCCTTCCTCGGCAAGAATGACAAAGTGGAAGGCCGCATAACAGATGAGGGAAAGAGCCACCCCCACGATCAGACTACCGGTCATCATGCCGATACCCGCAGCGCCCAGCGCAGAAAACACATAAAGCGGGTTCCGGCTGATCGAATAGGGGCCGAGCCGCACAATTTCAGCGCTCTTGCGCCCGCCAATATAGAGCGTGCACCACATTCGCCCGAGAATTGACAGGACGATCATGCCCACGCCAATATCCTCGATATATTCATGCGCCCAATCATCCAGCCATGCCGAACGGATTGTCAAAAGAGTCATGAGGACAAGTGCAATGATGCCTGCAACAACCAAACGCCTGCGCCGCTGAAAACGCGACATGTCTTTCGGGGAATTCAATGCCATGGGGATGTCATCCATTTGCCAGGCATTATGCCATGAACGGAAAAAGCCGCCCGAAGGCGGCTTTTCAAAGGCAGTAGATCGATTTTAGCGCGGTGCCAGAACCATCATCATCTGGCGGCCTTCAAGCTTGGGCTCGGCTTCCACTTTGGAAATCTCCACGGTGTCTTCCTTGACCTTGTCGAGGAGACGCATGCCGAGTTCCTGGTGTGCCATTTCACGGCCACGGAAACGCAGTGTTACCTTGACCTTATCGCCTTCTTCAAAGAAACGCTTAATCGCGCGCATTTTCACGTCATAATCATGCGTGTCGATGTTCGGGCGCATCTTGATTTCTTTGATTTCAACTGTCTTCTGCTTCTTGCGAGCTTCCGCAGCCTTTTTCTGGCCCTGGTATTTCAGCTTGCCAAGATCAACGATCTTGCAGACCGGCGGCTCAGCATTTGGCACGATCTCGACAAGGTCGAGTCCCGCCTCGTCGGCCATCGCCAACGCTGCCTGAATCGTTACGATACCGTGGTTTTCACCTTCGGCATCAATGAGCTGTACCTGGGGTACCCGGATATCACGATTGGAACGTGGTCCATCTTTCTGGACCACCTGGGCTCTAAAGGGTCGGCGAATGGCAGTAGTCTCCTTGAATTATTTCGGACCCGCAAATAGCATCACACGGCCTTCGCCGCAATGCTTATGCTGTGCTGGCGGGCATCAATGTTACTATTTTCAGGATAAATCACTCAAATTAGAGATAGGAATATTTCAGTTTTATGCAATGGGGCAGGCTTTATCGTTCTGTTTTCCCATGCAAGAAGAAGAATATCGAGAGTGAGTCCCGCCCATGACACAATCCCCGCCCGAGTTTCTTGAGCTGAACGGAATCAATATTGCCCTGCGAAAGCGTGCCGGAGCCAATCCTGGCATAGTCTGGCTGGGCGGATATCGCTCGGACATGCTCGGTAGCAAAGCAAATTTTCTGGACGAATGGGCCACGGAACACGGGCATGCTTTCCTGCGCCACGATTATTCCGGCCATGGGGAATCGGGCGGCGAATTTCGCGACGGAACCATCTCGCTCTGGCTTGAACAAAGCCTTGCAGTTTTCCGGCAGTTCTCATCGGGCCCGCAAATTATCGTCGGCTCCTCCATGGGCGGCTGGATTGCCCTGCGTCTACTCGCAGAATTGCAAAGGCTCGGAGAAGGTGGCCGCATTGCCGGTCTGGTGCTGATTGCACCGGCACCGGATTTCACGTCAGAACTGGTGGAGCCAAAACTGACCAATGACCAGCGCCGCCAGATTGCCGACCGCGGTTATATGGAAGAGCCATCCGAATATTCGGACCAACCCTATATCTACACAAAGGCCTTGCTTGAAGATGGCAGGATCAATCAGGTCTTGAAAGGCGTTATCCAGACCGATTGCCCGGTGCACATACTGCAGGGCATGAAGGATGAAGATGTGCCTTATAGCCACGCAATGAAGCTCGTAGACCATCTTCCCGTCGATGATGTAACGATTACGCTTATTCGCGATGGAGATCACCGGCTTTCGCGACCACAGGACCTTGAACTTTTGGGTCGTACCGTGTCTTCAATGGCTGGCAGTATCCAGCCCACTCCCTCTGTTCAATAATCAGGTCCGCCATGCGCTTTTCCGTCATCGCCTCCGCTGTCGTTGCTGCCGTCGTCGGATTTGGCGGAACTTTGGCTCTTGTCATTGCGGCAGCCAACGCTCTGGGCGCTACCCAGGCCGAAACAGCAAGCTGGGTTACTGCAAACTGCCTCGCCATGGTTGCAGCCACGGGCTATCTGAGCTGGCGATATAAAATGCCGATCATCAGCGCGTGGTCGACGCCGGGCCTTGCACTGATTGGCAGCTCAATCGGCTTTACCATGCCGCAAGCCGTTGGTGCATTTATCGTTACGGCGATCGCCATTATTCTTACGGGGCTAATCAAGCCCATATCCACCTTTGTATCGAAGATACCTGCATCGATCGCTTCCGGAATGCTGGCGGGCGTGCTCTTTGCCTTTCTGACGGGAGCCGCCCGCACGATCCCTATTGATCCCTTGTTCGTCTTGCCGCTCATTTTGCTGTTTTTCGTCATCAGGCTTTTCAACCCGGCCATGGCGGTGCTTGCGGTTCTTTTCGGCGGCGTGATTTTTGCTTTTCTCAGCGGGCGCGTGGCCAGCGTTCCCACGATTGAACTATCCACGCTCACGCTTATCATGCCGGTATTTGATATGCAGGCGATGATCGGCCTCGCCTTGCCACTCTACCTTGTGACAATGGCCTCGCAGAATCTGCCGGGATTTGCGGTAATGCGTGCTGCAGGTTACGAGCCGCCTACAGCGGCCGCACTGCAGGTGACAGGGCTCGTATCGCTGCTCACCGCACCCTTTGGAGCGCACACCAGCAACATGGCGGCAATTTCCGCCGCGATATGCACCGGGCCGGATGCTCATCCCGACCCGGCCAAACGCTGGCTGACCGGGCCGTTTTATGCATTAAGCTATCTTGTATTTGCAATTTTCGGGGCCTCGCTGGTTGCGCTTTTCGCGGTTCTTCCGGCGCCCTTGATTGCGCTTGTGGCTGGTCTTGCCCTCATTGGCGCATTCGTTAACGCGCTGACTCTGTCGTTGAAAATCGAAGAGGAGAGACTGGCGGCAATTGTCACTTTTGCCGTGACTGCATCCGGCATTGCCATTGCCGGTATTGGTGCTGCATTTTGGGCTTTGGTGGCAGGACTACTCGTTGCCGGACTGGAGCACGCAAAGAAACGGGCCTGATTTCAAACTCTTAGAGTAATTGAAATCACGTTTTCTTGAAAAGCCGCAAAGTTTTTCCCATGTCGTTCATAATCGACCAATTGGGGTCGGGGTTCTTAAGAAGGAAGGGCTCAATATGAACAATGCTGCTTTGATCCGGCCGGGCTGGACTCCCGCGACCATCGCTCTGATGATTATCGGGTTCATGTTATTCTGGCCGCTGGGTTTTGCCATGCTCGCCTATATTCTCTGGGGCGATCGCCTTGAGGGTTTCAAGCAGGATGTAAATCGCAAGACTGACAGTTTCTGCGGTGCGTTTCGCCGCAACAAGCGTTCGGCACATTTTGGCCGCGCTCCCTTTGGCACAGGCAATGCTGCTTTCGACGAATGGCGTGACAAGGAATTGGAACGTCTTGAGGAAGAGCGCCGCAAGCTTGACGAAATGCGCGCGGAATTTGAAGACTATGCCAATGAGCTTCGTCGCGCCAAGGATCGCGAAGAATTCGATCGCTTCATGGCAGAACGTAACGCAGTCTCCAAAAAGCCATCTGGCACCGTGCCGGATGTGAATGAAGACCAGCAATAATCCGCTTTGTTAAAATCCAAAAAGCGGCGGCGGAAATTTTTTCGTCGCCGCTTTTGCTTGTCGAAGCACGCACGATGATTTTGCCACCGAATCATTTAATATCATCATCATGATCCTATCCTTGTTTCGGGCTTCACCTCCCAAACCGGTCAAGAAATCAGCCACACTGAGGGCCGAGCGGAGCTATGAAGTTGCGGGCCGAATTTTGCCCTTGCGCGTGGTGGAAAATGCACGGGCGACACGGCTGACCCTGCGCATTGATGCGGGGGGCAAGGGTTTACGCATCACCGTGCCTCCCGGCGTTCCATCACGCGAAATCGACAAGTTTCTTGTGCGCCATGAGGGCTGGATTGAAACGCGTATTGCCAAAATGCCGGATCAGCCCAAGGTGCGGCCCGGCGTAAAAATACCGGTGCGCGGTGTGCCGCATCTTATCGTTCACGAGCCGGCGGCGCGTGGAACTGTGCGGCAGGAAAACGGTGCTGAAGGCCCACGCCTCATCGTTTATGGCGACAGACCTCATCTCGCTCGGCGTGTTGGCGACTTTCTCAAGCGTGAAGCCAAGCGCGATCTCGAAATTCTTGTGGCACGGCACACGGCAACGGTTGGGCGGCGCGCCAAAGTCATCCGCATCAAGGACACAAAAAGTCGCTGGGGCTCGTGCACATCCGATGGCACGCTGGCGTTTTCCTGGCGTATCATGATGGCTCCGCCGCCGATTATCGACTATCTGGTCGCGCATGAAGTGGCGCATTTGAAAGAAATGAATCACGGCCCGAAATTCTGGAAGCTGTGCGGCGAGCTTTGCCCCGATACCGAACGCTGCAAGGCTTGGCTGAAGCGCAATGGCGGCTCTCTGCAGGCGATCGATTTCACCTGATGTCTGCTGTTGTTTCACCCGCCGTGCTTGGGGCAAGCCGCGTGCTTTGGGATTTTCACCTTGTCTATGACGAGCTTTCGCCGGCAGATTTGATTGTCGGGCTTGGCAGTTATGATCTGCGTGTTGCGGATCATTGCGCAAAGCTATTGCATCAAGGTTTGGCCAACCGGATTTTGTTTACCGGAAAATCAGGCAATTGGACGGGTCGGCTTTACCCGACATCGGAGGCAGAAGCCTTTGCCGCGCGCGCCGAGGAGCTTGGTGTTTCCAGCAAAGCAATATTGATCGAGCCCAATGCAACCAATATCGGGGAAAATATCCGCTATGCCCGCGACATGGCGGGCGATGCTACCAAGCGCATTATCATCGTTACAAAACCGCAGACGCAGCGCCGCGCTTTTGCAACGGTTCGGGCGCAATGGCCGAATGTCGAGGCGATGGTAACGGCGCCGCCGACTTCATTCGAGCAGCAGCCTACCAATGCCTATCCCCTGGACAATTTCATCAATGAAATGGTGGGCGACGTGAAGCGCCTGATCGATTATCCCGCCAAGGGTTATCAAATTACGCAATCCATCCCGGCGCATGTCGCGGATGCGTTCGATTTTCTTGTTAAAGCCGGTTACGACCACCATCTATAATTGAGTGGTTGCAAAAGCGTTTTGCACCAAAATCCTCGACTTTGACGCATTTTCATGCGAGTTGCGCCCTATGAACCTTGATATCAAAATATGCGGATTGAAAACCGACGATGCAGTTGCTGCAGCGCTGGATGGTGGCGCATCGCATATTGGCTTTATTTTCTTTGCAAAAAGCCCGCGCAATATCGATCCGGTTGAAGCGGGAAGGCTGCGAAAAGCAGCCATTGGCAGGGCAAAGGCAGTTGCCGTGACTGTTGACGCCGATGATGCAACGCTTGATGCGATTGTTGCTGCGATGAAACCGGATTTCCTGCAATTGCACGGGCACGAAACTGTAGAGCGCGTTGCCCAGGTGAAGGCGCGTTTCGGGCTGCCCGTCATCAAGGCTTTTGCCTTGCGTGAGCGGGGTGATCTTGATCAGATCAAGCCTTACAATGACGTTGCGGATATATTTCTTTTTGACGCCAAGCCGCCCAAGGGATCTGAGCTTCCGGGCGGAAATGGTGTTTCTTTTGACTGGCAGTTGCTCAGCGCGCTTGACGGGCAGGTTCCATACATGCTTTCCGGCGGGCTGAACGCGGCTAATATTGGCGCGGCGCTGCAAGCGACGAATGCGCGCGGTATTGATATTTCATCGGGTGTGGAGTCCGCTCCGGGCGTTAAAGATGTTAGCCTGATTAAAGAGTTTTTTCAGGCGGTACGCGCCGCTCAAAGCGTGAATGCGGTATGACAGGGAGTATGGTGGTGGACAAGGTGGCGGAACCCAATTCATTTAAAACAGGCCCCGATGAAGAGGGCATGTTCGGTATATTCGGCGGACGGTTTGTTGCCGAAACCTTGATGCCGCTCATTCTTGAACTCCAGCAGGCCTATGATGATGCGAAGAACGACCCTTCCTTCAAGGCGGAGCTGCAGGAACTCTCCACCCATTATGCCGGACGGCCTTCAAAGCTCTATTATGCCGAAGGTTTGACCAAGCATGTCCGTCAGCTTGCCAAAGATCAGGGTCTTGATGGCGGGGCCAAGATTTACTTCAAGCGCGAAGACCTGAACCATACGGGCAGCCACAAGATCAATAATTGCCTCGGCCAGATTCTTCTCGCCAAACGCATGGGCAAGACCCGCATCATCGCGGAGACTGGTGCTGGCCAGCACGGTGTCGCTTCGGCTACGGTTTCTGCGCGCTTTGGCCTGCCTTGCGTTGTTTATATGGGCGCGACCGACGTTGAGCGTCAGAAGCCAAATGTTTTCCGCATGAAGCTGCTCGGCGCTGAAGTGAAGCCCGTATCATCGGGACACGGCACGCTGAAAGATGCGATGAATGAAGCGCTGCGCGACTGGGTTTCGAATGTTGATGACACTTATTACCTGATCGGCACTGCCGCAGGTCCACATCCTTATCCAGAACTTGTGCGCGACTTCCAGTCTGTCATCGGATCGGAAGCGCGCGAGCAGATCCTGGAGCGTGAAGGCCGCCTGCCCGACACGATTATCGCTGCTGTTGGCGGTGGTTCCAACGCAATCGGGTTGTTCCATCCATTCCTTGACGACAAAGGTGTCGAGATCATCGGTATTGAAGCAGGAGGCCGTGGACTGGACGGCGAAGAGCACTGCGCTTCGATGAGCGCTGGCCGCCCGGGCGTGCTACATGGCAATCGCACCTATTTGCTGCAAAATGCCGATGGCCAGATTCTCGATGGGCATTCGGTTTCCGCCGGTCTTGATTATCCCGGCGTCGGTCCCGAGCACTCATGGCTGCGCGACACGGGCCGTGTCTCCTATGTGCCTATCCTCGATGATGAAGCGCTGGACGCTTTCACGCTGACAACGCGCACGGAAGGCATTATTCCTGCGCTGGAATCGGCGCATGCGATTGCCCATGCGGTGAAAATTGCGCCCAAAATGGCGCAGGACAAGATCATGATCGTCAATCTTTCAGGCCGCGGCGACAAGGACGTGCATACTGTCGGCCAATTGCTTGGAATGGATATCTGACAATGGCGACACGTATCGATGCAAAATTCGCGGCTTTGAAGGCTGAAGGCCGTCCGGCACTGGTCACCTATTTCATGGGTGGCGATCCGGACTTTGAAACCTCACTCAGGATCATGAAGGCCTTGCCGGGTTCCGGTTCGGACATTATTGAGCTTGGCGTGCCTTTCTCCGATCCGATGGCCGATGGTCCGGCCATTCAGGCTGCCGGTCTTCGCGCCCTTAAAAAGGGCATGTCGTTGACTAAGACGCTTGATCTGGCGGCGCAGTTCCGGGAAACGGATAATACGACGCCAATCGTCATGATGGGTTACTACAACCCGATCTATATTTATGGCGTTGACCGCTTTCTGAAAGATGCGGTTGCCTCGGGCATTGATGGTCTCATCATCGTTGACCTTCCACCGGAAATGGATGAAGAGCTTTGCATTCCTGCAATCAAGGCCGGCATTAATTTCATCCGTCTTGCCACACCCACGACTGATGAAAAGCGCCTGCCAAAGGTTTTGCAGAATACATCCGGCTTCGTTTACTACGTTTCGATGAATGGCATTACCGGTTCAGCTTTGCCGGACACGACAAGGATTGCCGCAGCCGTTCACCGGATCAAACAGCACACGGATTTGCCTGTCGTGGTTGGTTTCGGCGTCAAGACTGCCGAGCAGGCCAAGGTCATGGGGGCTTCCGCTGACGGCGTTGTGGTCGGTACCGCAATCATAAACGCGGTGGCCAATACGATTAATCCGGATGGTTCGCTGGTAGCCGATCCTGCCGAAGCTGTAGCGACGATGGTTCAGGGCCTGTCGAGCGGCGTACGTGCAGTGCGACTTGCAGCAGCCGAATAGAAGTCTTAAATCAACATTCCGATAGATAAAAAACAGGACCGATCATGAACTGGATCACGAACTACGTCCGGCCGAAAATCAATTCGATGCTTGGACGTCGTGAAATGCCGGAAAACCTCTGGATCAAAGATCCCGAGTCCGGCGAAATGGTCTTTCATACGGATCTGGAAAAGAACCAGTGGGTTGTGCCATCGTCCGGCCACCACATGCGTATTCCAGCCAAGGATCGTCTGAAGTTCTTCTTCGACAATGGCGTTTACGAAACATTGGAACAGCCGAAGGTTGCGACCGATCCGCTGAAATTCCGCGATGAGAAACGCTATGTCGACCGCCTGAAGGAGCACCGCTCCAAGACCGGACAGGAAGATACAATCATCAATGCGCTTGGCACGATTGAAGGCCTGCCTGTTGTCGTAACCATCCACGACTTCAACTTTATTGGCGGCTCGCTCGGCATGGCAGCCGGTGAAGCCATTATCAAAGGCTTCGAAACTGCTATCGCCCAGAAGAAGCCGCTCGTTCTCTTCGCTGCATCTGGCGGCGCGCGCATGCAGGAAGGCATTCTTTCGCTGATGCAATTGCCGCGCACGACAGTAGCGGTGGAAATGCTGAAAGAAGCAGGTCTGCCCTATATTGTTGTTCTTACCAACCCCACGACAGGCGGCGTTACTGCTTCCTACGCCATGCTTGGCGATATTCACATTGCCGAGCCTGGTGCGCTTATCGGCTTTGCCGGACAGCGTGTTATCGAGCAGACTGTACGCGAGAAGCTTCCTGAAGGCTTTCAGCGTGCAGAATATCTCAAGACGCATGGCATGGTTGATATGGTTGTTCCGCGCACGGAGCTGAAAACGACAATCGCACGACTTTTGAAGATGTTGATGGGCGAACCGGCAACGGAGAAAGTTGTTGAGCCGGAAGCGGAAACGCCAGCAGTTCCGGCAATAGCTGAAGCGCAATCTTGACGGGTTTCGGTTTATTGGAAACCGCATTTTGATGTCATCACGCGCGTCACAGGAAATAGAGCGGCTTCTCGGACTGCATCCTAAAGGTTTTGACCTTTCGCTGGGCAGGATTACCCGGCTTCTGGATACGCTCGGTAATCCCCATTTGAACCTGCCGCCGGTCATTCATGTGGCTGGCACAAATGGCAAAGGCTCTGCCACCGCCTTTTCCCGCGCATTGCTGGAAGCGGCGGGCTATACGGTCCATGTTCACACCTCGCCCCATCTTGTGCGTTGGCACGAACGCTATCGTCTTGGTGCGCCCGGAAAGGGCAAGATTGTCGATGACGATACGCTGTTCGAGGCGGTTCGTCGTGTGGCTGATGCCAATGCAGGGCAGCAGATTACGGTCTTCGAAATTCTGACCGCCGTGACTTTTGTCCTTTTCGCCGAGCACCCCGCCGATGCCGTCATCCTTGAGGTTGGGCTTGGGGGACGTTTCGATGCAACCAACGTCATTCCAGAGCCTGCCGTCAGCGTTATCATGCCGATTTCGCTCGATCATCAGTCCTATCTCGGAGATCGAGTTGAGCTGATTGCCGCCGAAAAGGCCGGCATCATCAAGGCGGGTTGTCCGGTTATTATCGGCGCACAGGAACATGATGCGGCACGCACAGTGTTGATCGAGACTGCCGAGCGCCGTGATTGCCCTTATAGTGTCTATGGTCAGGATTTCCTGAGTTTCGAAGAGCGCGGACGCATGGTCTATCAGGACAATGTAGGCTTGATGGATCTGCCTCTGCCCAACCTGCCCGGCCGCCATCAATTGGCAAATGCCGCCGCAGCGATTCAGGCGGTCAGGACTGCGGGCTTTACCATTCCCGACCACGCCGTTGAAACAGCGATGGGTACAGTTGAATGGCCCGCCCGGATGCAGCGCCTGACCAAGGGCAACCTGGTCGATATGGCAGTGCCCGGCTCAGAAATCTGGCTCGATGGCGGGCATAATCCCGGAGCTGGCATGGTGATCGCTGAGGCAATTGCCACGTTGGAGGATCGCAGCCAGCGTCCGCTATTTTTGATTACCGGAATGATCAATACCAAGGACCCTGTAGGGTATTTTGAGGCTTTTACGGGCATGGCGCGGCATGTTTACACGGTGCCGATCAGATCAAGCGATGCAGGCATTCCCCATGAGGAACTCGCTCTGGCGGCGCAAGAAGCCGGACTTTCCGCCGAGCCTGTTTATTCGGTGGAAAACGCCTTGAAAATCCTGCGCGATAGCTGGGACAAGTCCGAGCCCGCTCCACGGATATTGATTGGCGGATCGCTCTATCTGGCTGGCGACGTGCTTTCAGAAAACGGAACGCCGCCGCAGTAACTTCCAATAACAAAAAGCCCGCTTTACAGCGGGCTTTTCGATGAATATCAGAACTGATCAAGCAGCCGAGTTTTTGATCCAGTCGGAAAGCTTGCTCTTTGGAGCAGCGCCAACCAGATTGGCAGCGAGCTCACCATCCTTGAACATCAGCAAAGTCGGAATCGAGCGCACGCCAAACTGGGCAGCCAATTCAGGGTTCTCATCAATATTAACTTTGGCGATTGTAACTTTGCCATCCATTTCCGCAGCGATTTCTTCAAGCGCCGGTGCAATCATCTTGCAAGGGCCACACCATTCTGCCCAAAAATCCACAACGACAGGCTGACCGGCCTGAATTACATCGGACTGGAAATTGCTGGTGTCAATTTTGACGGTGGTAGCCATGAAGCTGTTCCTTAACCTTGTGAATGTGTTGCCCATCATGTGGTGAGTCTGCTGTGCCTAGTCAAGCCGACTCATGTCACGATTCAGTGCAATCTGTCACCTGACGGCTTTCAACCCTGCGTTTGTTGCTCAAAGCACTACTTCAATCGTATTTCGTCAAGCAGTTTGAGGGCGAAGCAGCAGCACGGATCCAGCCAGTGCACCAGAGAGATGGCCTCCCTGGCTGAGGCATACGGCCATATGCCCTCAAACTTGGAGCAATAGATATGTGATATCTGCCAATGTCTATTACCTTTGAGGTACGAAAAACCCGGACCAGCTGGACACTGACAATCCGGGTTTCATTCGTAACATCATAGGGAAGTGGGGTGGGCAAAGCTCACCCCACACTCCAAAATCAATATAGCAGCTTTCTTGCCAATTCCAAGACGGGAACAATCCTGTCCAGTTTCAAGCCATTCGCTCAAGAGCAATCTGCATGGCGTGCACCGGTATGTCGATAAGATGGGGACCTTCGGTGAAAAGCAAAGCCGCTTCTACTGTCTTGCCGGGATAAAGTGGCTCAAGTAGCTTCCGGTAAAGGGCAAGCTGAGCGATATAGGCATCTGGAACCGTCGACAGATTTTGCGGCGGAGGACGGTTAGTCTTGTAGTCGACAATTACAACCCGGCTTTCGCTCACAGCAAGCCTGTCAATAACGCCGGAAACCGCATGATCCTTGCCGCGAATATGCAGCGTTCCCATGATTGCGACTTCCGCCAATGAACCTGGCGCGAAGACCGGCGCAAAATCGGCTGAATTCAGCACAGCAAAGACCGAGTTAAGCGCCTTCTCGATCTCCTCCGGTTCCCAATCATAAGCGGCGCGGCTGAGATAACGCTGAGCCGCCTGCGCACGTTGTTCGTCCGGAATATCGGGCAAAGTCTGCAACAGCGCGTGGATGACCGTGCCGCGGCGGATGGCGAAAGCGGGATTCTTTCCATCTGTCAGTAGCACCGGCGAACCTGTGACCAGCGGCGCCTCATTATCGGGCTCGATCAGGACCGATACGCCGGATGGTGCAAGGGGTCTTGGCAAGCCCGCTTCCCGAGGCATCGGTATGCGATAGGTAGGAGGAAAGGGAACGGCCCTTGGCTCAAGGGGAAGCTCTAGTT
Organism: Hyphomicrobiales bacterium; assembly: GCA_900471815.1. Taxonomy (GTDB): domain Bacteria; phylum Pseudomonadota; class Alphaproteobacteria; order Rhizobiales; family Rhizobiaceae; genus Phyllobacterium; species Phyllobacterium ifriqiyense. Next base: position 301,088 of record UICE01000007.1, on the reverse strand, counting down.
CGATAGGCGTAGCGGCTGCGGGTTCAGTCAACCGGTAACGCTTGGCGATGACAGACTCGACAGGATGTTGCACTGGCTCGCTCGTGTCACCGAGTGCTGCCTCCACAAGCCCATGCCATGTATCCGGCACCTGCCGCGAACCGCGATAACCACAAATGATGAGTCTATCTTCAGCACGTGTCATGCCGACATAAAGCAGGCGGCGATATTCTTCTTCTGCCCTTACCTTCAGCTTATCGACAAGGCCCGCCGAGAAAGCAGTCGCATAAGCCTTTCCGGGTACGAACAAAAACCCTTTGCCCCCCCAGCCGCTATATTCTCTCATATCGAAAGAAAGCAGATTGGACATACGCCCGCCTGAAGAAGCCGAACTGCCGGAATCGACGAGGAATACCACGGCGGCTTCAAGGCCCTTTGCAGCATGCACCGTCATGATGCGGACTTCATTACGGCTTTGATCCAGCTCCCGCTTGATTTCCGGCGTTACTGCTTCCAGCGTTTCCAAAAATGCCTGCAAGCCCGGCAAACCGGTTTTTTCGGTTGCGATTGCGTAGTTTTGGAACTCATCGATAACATCGCCCGCCTCATGGCCAAGACGTGCAAGAAGCTCACGGCGCGCGCCGCCGCGTCCAAGAATATCCGCATAAAACTCGAAGACTGGTACAGTATCGGCACGGTTGCGCCACTCCTGAAGACGCGCGGCAACCGGAGCCAGCAACAGATCATCCTTTGCCTGCGCCAATAGCCGCTCATAAAGCGTTTCATTAGCCGCCCGCTCATAACCGTGCGTAAAGAGCTGATCGTCATCCCACTTGAACAGGGGGCTTTTGAGGAGTGCCGCCAAAGACAGATCATCGGATGGCAAAAGCATGAACCGCCCAAGCGCCATGAGATCCTGGACTGCGATGTGATCCGTCAATTTCAGACGGTCTGCACCGGCGACCGGAACATGGCGCTTCTTTAATTCGCGCGACAAAGCCGGCATGAACTGGTCACGCTTGCGTACCAGCACCATGATATCGCGCGCTTCAAGGCGCCGGTTCTGCCCTTCAATGATTTCACCATTCTTCAACCAGTGCTCAATGGTTCGGGCAATTTGCTCCGCAAGACGCACGGGTGGTGCTGGCAAACTATCAACTGGTGTTCGCCAGTCATCCTCTTCCGGTGTTGTTTCCGGTGTCAGCATATCCCAGATCTGCACTTCGCCCGGATCATGGTCGCGAATGGCTGTATGGACAGTCGGACCGTGATCGACACCAAAGCCGCGATGGGCTTCCGGCCGCTCGAACACCTTGTCCACTGCAGACAGAACGTCCGGTGCAGAGCGGAACGAGAAGTTGAGATTGACGCGTTCAAAGGTCAGTTCAGCTTGGCCGGTTTTTTGCTCCGTCGCCTTGCCGTGCCTGGCAAAATCCTCCGGAATCGCACCTTGAAACGAGTAAATCGATTGCTTTTCGTCGCCGACTGCAAAAAGGGTGCGCCGCACATTGCGTGCGGTATTGCCGGTAAAGAATTCCTCGCTGAGAAGCCTTATCACGTTCCACTGGTTTGGGCTGGTATCCTGCGCTTCGTCGACGAGAATATGGTCAATTCCCTTGTCGAGCTTATATTGCACCCAAGGCCCTGCATCCTGCCGCGCAAGCAATGCCACGGTCCTGACAATGAGATCGTCAAAATCGAGAAGTCCGCGATTTCTTTTCATGTGCTCATAGCGGCCGATAAGGTCATCGACCACCACCAAGGCTGAAAAAGTCAGCCGGAGAAGGCGCAATTGCTTTAATTTATCCAAACCCTCGAACACGCGCTGTGCAGCGCGGTCGAATCGCTCGATGAAATCCGGGAACCGCTCTGTTACCCCTTTGGACCCAATGAAAGACCCGCTTTTGGGCTCTCCTGTCGCCTTGATAAACGCGGTTCGCAATGCCTCTTCGCGTTGGTCAGACTCGGGCCCAAACTTGGCGTCGAGCAGGATCATCGCAAATTCCTGCGCTCGTGCGGCACTCTTTTGAATATCGAGGATCGAACGCAGCATTTCCCGGTCAAATTCCTGAACCGGCCACAGTGCAGAAAGGATATCGTCTTCTGTTTCAGTGCCGGTAAATCCGAAATGGGAGTAGAACGCCGTCCTGCGCAGGTCGTCTTGCCCGACTTCTCGGATAAAGCGGGTAAGATCATTGCGCTTGGTGACCGCCTCATCAAGAAGCTGTTGCAGGCCGAACTCCCCGGCAGCGTCAAGCACATCCGCAAAGGCTGAAGCAAGCTCGACATTATGATCAAGACGCGCTGCTTGCAGCACCTGCCGCCGCGCTTCGCCAATAAGCGCAACCTGCATCATGTCGTCCATCAGTTCGAAATGACCGGCAATATTCGCCTCTAACGGAAACTGATGCAGAATGGCTTCGCAAAAGGCGTGAATGGTTTGTATCTTGAGGCCGCCGGGGGTCTCAAGCGCCCGCGCAAACAAGCGGCGCGCCTGAGCCAGCCGCTTTGGTCCGGGCCGTGCACCGTCAATGTCCTCAATGATTTTTGCCAACGCGTCGCCATCCATGGTTGCCCAATCGGAAAGGCGTGCAAAGACACGGTTTTGCATCACCGCCGCAGCAGCTTTCGTATAGGTCAGGCACAGGATTTTCGACGGGTCGGTGCCATCCAGCAGCAAGCGGATGACACGGTCCGTCAAGACATAGGTTTTGCCGGAGCCCGCATTTGCCGACACCCAGACAGAGTCCTTTGGATTTGCTGCCCTACTCTGGTTGCGCGTGGTTTCCGGCGGGATGGTTCGAGGCTTTCTCATTCGCCCTCCCCTCCCTCTTCAGCGCCACCAGCCGACCACTCCAAAACGCGGGCCAGATGGTCATAATCGCCGGTCAAATCACTTTCCCTGAATGGCAGAGCACGGGACAGATAGCCCTTATGCGGATCACCATAGGCCGTCAGCAATTCGTTGAGGCGCAACCAGGACAATTCGCCCAACTCCGGCGCAGTTTTTTCACTTCCATTGGCAGCCGTGCCGATTCTTAAAATGGATTCCGGATCGACTTTTCCATTTGGCCGTAACCGCACATAAAGAAGATCGGCAGCTTTGCGTGCCCCAACCTCATGAAACGCACCCCGTGCCAGCAATGCGGCTTCCAGCGCTAGCTGCGGCGACAAAAGAACATGGGCCTGCCGCTTGGATGGTGTTGATCCGGTCTTGTAGTCAATGATGTCAACCGTACCGTCGCGGCGCAAATCCACCCGGTCTGCCCGGCCTGAAAGTGTGACGCCAGTTGCTTCGACGACAATCTTTTTGGAAGCAATTTCGGGATGACGTTCGGAAATCAGATGGTCTCGGAGCCGCTCCCAGTTCAGATATTCCGGCACCAGCGATTGGAACCTGGGCCACCAGACTGCATCGATTTCTTCCGGTAACGCGATGTCGTCAAAATACTGCCTGCCTATTTCCAGAAGACGTCTGGCGGCATTCGCATCAAGAGGATCAATGCCCTGTTCCGTGAAATGCGCGAGGATATTGTGAAAGAGCGAACCGCGCTCAGCCACGTCAGGATCACGGATCAATGGCTCAATGGGCCGCAACCGCAAAATGCGCTTGGCAAAGATGGCATAGGGATCGCGCCGGAGCGTCTCTATTTCTGTAACTGAGAAGTGCTTGGGGCGGGCTGTTAAAGGCGGCTTCGGTTCCGGTCGTTTGACAAAATCCTCATCCGGCGCGTGGTCGATTTCCCGCGCCCATCCAAGATATTTTGCCCCACGCCTGCGCAGCTCTCCGGTAGCGTCATTGCCAAGAACCGTCTCCAGCCTTTGCAACCAGCGCGAAGCAACCGTTGGCGCATTGGCTGAGCGCTGTGCACGCGTAAGAATAACCTGATCCATTCCCAGCGCCATCTGAAAATCGTGCGCGGCAAGGCCGGTGCGCCGCTCCGGCGGATCAAGATTTATAATGGATTTCATCGGCCGTGACATGAACGGATCATTGCGCGTTTTACCCGGCCATGAGCCCTCATTCAGTCCGCCGATAATCATCGTATCGACCGTTTGCAATCGCGCTTCCAGTGCGCCCCAGATAAACAGGCGCGGATGCGCGCCCGCTTTTGGTTTTACAACCTCTCCCGCAATCAAAGCTTCCATCATTGCGGGGAATTCGCCGACAGAAAAATCGAGCTGCGAATCCGCCGAGATCAGATTGCGCAGGAAGGCGGCGAATTGTTCACCGGCCGCTCCACTATAAAGTGCAGCAATATCTCCCTGATCATCCCGCACCAGATTTTCCAGACTGGCAACAACCGCCTGAATGATCTGCGGCAGCTGTACAGATTCCGTGACTCCAACAAAATGAATCAAGGGTTCCATCGCACCGCTAAGCGCCTTGCAGACGATATGCGCGGACTCAATTCTTGCAGCGCTGATCTGGCGAAGCCAGGCCGGTTCAAATGGCGTAGATCCTGTTTCGGCAAGGCGTCTTTCGAAATGTTGCTGGAAATCCGATAGGGTGGCTCGCCCTGTACCACCACGCAGCGCAACCAGTTCAATAGTTTCTGCAGCCTGGCGAACCCTGACACGATCAAGGCCAAGCCGCGTCAGTGGATGTTTTAGCAAAGCCAGTAACGCAACCGGATCCCCGGGATTGAAAACAATATCCAGGACCAGTCGCATCAAAGCCGCAGGTTGCGTTTCGCGCATGGCATGTCCACCGGAATCATCAGCGGCTATATTGAACCGCGCGAGTTCCGTTGACACACGGCGGGCAAGATCGCGATCGGCGGTGATCAGAGCTGCGGTCTTGCCCGGTTGTTCTATGGAATCGCGCAAGGCCACTGCGATGCTCAGCGCTTCCTCGCGCTCATTTGAGGCTTCAATCAAGGCAATGGAGGCAACGGCGGCGGAAAACTGACCGCTGTTCCGGTTAATTTGCGCCCACGCCTCACTCGTGTCGGCGGGGCGCATCGCCTCGGCCAAAAGGTTTTCGCGTTGGCGTTTTTCTGGAGTGACGCCGCCCAGCACAATCACATCCTGACGCAGCACACCCAGTTCACCGAGCAGTTTGCGCAGTCCATATTGCGGGTGACCAAAAATCGAAGGATTGTCTGCGGTGCTTGCCAAAACATCCCAGCTGACGGCATCCATATCGCGATCAAGCCCTGGAAGGACAAGGGCGCCCATGGGCAATGAAGCAATAGCAGCCAAGAGCTTTGCCGTTGCAGGTATGGATCCAGTAGAGCCCGCCGCAATGACAGGACCCTGCGACGCCTTGCGCAGGAGCCTTTCGGCTTCAAGCTCGATCAGGCGGTTACGGTGGGCAGCGGGGTTGGAACGTCTGCGTTCAGCCAGAATATCGGGCCAAAGGCTTGTGACGATGTTTAGAAAATCGAGAGTGACCTGCCACCAATTCGGCAGTTCTTCAGAAACAATATTGGAAAGCGTTGACCATCCGGCAGCTTCAGTCTCAACCTGATCCATGAGTCCGGCAAGATCGCGGGCAAGCCAGATCGCATCGGCGGTCGTTGCCGGAATGGCAATTTCCTCATTTCCAAACAAGGCACGCACATGTTCTGGCAGGCGTTCGCGCCAAGGCCGGACCAGTCGCGCTAAAAGCAAAAGTCTCTCGACACTGCCTATTGCCGGCAGAAGGTCGAAGAAGGCATCGGAACCCATGTCGAACATGGCTGCATCTTCATCGACATCGCCCAATGCTCGGATTACTGGCAGGATCGCTGATTTAACCGGGCTTTTCTCGACAAGTAGCGAACGCAGCGTTCGCGCTGCACGACGGGTCGGCACATAGATTGTAGCATGGGCCAGCGCCATTGGATCATTGGCGTTTGCAGGATAACCCGGAATCAAGGCTCCCGATTGCAGCGCATCCACAAGCGCCGGAAGAAAAGGCGTACCCGGCGCTATGGAGAAAATATTCGGATTCTGGCGCTCAGCCATGAATCCCCTGCTTGGCAATAGCGGCATCTGCCTCTTCTATTGCATCCGGCGTGCCGACTGTCAGCCAAATGCCATCCATCGGCAGTCCAAAGAGCCTGTCAGCTGCAATCGCTTCATCGAAATATCGGTTCAATGATACTTTACCCGATGGAGCATTCGCGAAAATGCGCGGATGGATGATCGCCGCTCCGGCATAAATATAGGGCGATGTCTCACCCGGCTTCAAACGGCGCAATTGCCCGGTATTGCTCATGCTGAAATCGCCACCACCTTCGCGTCCAACAGCCTGATCCATATGGGCAATCATCAAGAGAATATCCATGCTCGCATCATTCCACCCTTCGGCAAGCAGGACAAGATTGGGTTTGTCGCTATCGGTCCAGAAAGTATCGGCATTCAAAACATAGAATGGTTCAGAGCCAATTTGCGGCAGGGCTTTGATGATACCCCCCGCAGAGTCGAGCAACTGCTCTCTTTCATTGGAGATTTCGATCAATGGCGCCGTGCGCTCCATCAGATGCGTTTCAAGCTGGTCGGCAAGATAATGCACATTGACCACGGCGCGTCGCACGCCAGCGCCGGCAAGCGAATCCAGCCCCCAATCAATCAATGATTTGCCGGCTACCTTTACCAAAGGTTTTGGTATTGTATCGGTTATCGGTGCCATGCGTTTTCCCAAACCGGCAGCGAGAACCATAGCTGTATGCGGTGTCATGCCTTAATCCTTTGGGCGAGTATTCCATTCTTTTCGCACCAATCCTTGACTGGCGCCAGAGCCGGATGATCAATAACCCGCTCCAGATAAGTTTGAATACGCGGAAGATGCCTCAAATAAAATGGTTTGCCGTCGCGCTCATCGAGCCGAACGAATATGCCAAGAATCTTTGCATTGCGCTGCGCCGCCATAATGGCAAAGGCTTTTTTGAAACCGGTCTCATCAAAAGCTGTGCTTCCCGCGCGCCGCTCTTCAATATAGGCCGCAAGCAACAAATCCTGCATGTCGGGCTCAATCGTCACGCGCGCATCCATGATGAGAGATGCGACATCATAGGCCGAAGGACCGAGCATCGCATCCTGAAAATCAATCAGGCCAACGCGTTCAATACCTGATCTATGAGCCTGCCAAAGGATGTTGGGTGAGTGAACATCGCGCAGAAGCAGGGATTGCTCGGCATTACTAAGCTGGCTAAATACATTATCCCATGCAGCGATATAACTGCTCTTCAAATTGGGACTTATCACTGTTCCGTTCATGCGCGGCACATACCAGTCCGACAAAAGCTCAACTTCAATCATCATCGCATCCCGGTCGAAATGATGCAGACGATGCGTAGCTCCATTTCCTACGGGGATATCCTGCGGCCATATGAATTGATGGAGTTTGGCCAGCAAGCGCACAGCAGCCTCATAGCGCTCGAAGATGGGCGCTCCATCCTTATCAAGAATACCATCACTGCCGAGATTTTCGATGACGAGAAAACCATGCTCCAAATCTTCGGCGTTGATATGCGGGACATTGAAGCCTTTGGACGCCAGGAGACGATCCAAGGCCACGAAAGCATTCACTGACTGGGAAAGATGCGCAATCTGCATGTAGGTTTTGCCATCGCGCAGGATTGGACCGCCCGGATTATAGGGTGAGTTCATCAGGATGAGCGGGGTTCCGCTGCCCGTCGACAAGGTCTCATAGCCCCGGGCGGATGCATCGCCGAGAAGATAACGCCGTTCAGCATGCGCTAAACCCGATCTTGCCAGAAAAGAGCGGATGGCCAGAGAACGTTCCAATCGCGCCAGAACATCAGGGGGGCCTTCAATGAAGGCTTTGCGGCCACTTCCATGATCCTGCATCGTGATGCTCAAGCTGATCGGCGGCAAAAACCCGTCAGCGCGTTCAGGCCATTCGATCAGTACAATTCCATCAAGCAGCGCCTCGTCGAGCCCCAACTCGTCAATCTCATCGGCAGTCGAAAGACGGTACAGGTCGACATGGCTAATGGGCAGCCGCAATTCGGGATAGGATTGCACGATAGTAAAAGTCGGGCTTGGTACGTCATAATCCGCATCATCAGCGATCGTACGGATTAAACCACGGGCAAATGTCGATTTGCCCGCACCAAGATCGCCGCTCAAAGCAATGAGATCCCCTTTGCGTAGGGACAGACCAACATCTTGGCCCAAGCGTGCCGTATCTTCAGCGTTCGCAAGTTCTACAGAAAACGGGGACATTCAGACTATTCGGCAGCGAGGCTGAAGGACCGTGCCTCCAGCGGGAATCGACAGGTAACCAGCGTGCCCTTGCCTGCAGAACTGTCTATATCAACTGTTCCACCATGCAATTCGACAAAGCCCTTCACAATGGACAGGCCCAGCCCCGCACCGCGTTTGCGCCCGCCATTCGGGTAAGGCTGGAAGCGCTTGAAAATGCTGTTGAGCACATAATCCGGCATTCCGGGGCCATTATCCATAACACTGAACACCATTTCCGTCTGTTCGCGCCAGCACTTGAGCGTAATCGTGCTGCCTTCCGGAGCATAGTTAGCCGCATTGCTCAAAAGATTGGACAGCACCTGCTTGATACGGGCTGCATCGGCACGGAACGAACCTGTGCCTGTCTCAATACGCGTATCGAGCAGAATATTATGTTCCTTGAGCCGGTCGGCGACTTTCTCCGATGCAACAGTGACGGCATCGGTGACGGAAACATCGCTGATATCGAGCTCCATGATCCCCGCATCCACAGTGGCCAGATCAAGAATGTCATTCACGATGGTCAAAAGCACTGATGAAGAAGTGCCGATATGATCAAGATAGTCCCGTTGACGGTCGTTCAACGGTCCGGTCATGGGCGTTTGGAGAAGCTCGGTAAAGCCCATAATATTGGTCAGCGGCGAACGCAGTTCATAAGAGACATGCTGGACAAAATCATTCTTCAGCTCGTCAGTACGCTCCAGCGCTTCGTTCTTTTCTTTCAGCGCACGCTCAACCTGAACAGAATCCGTCACATCGACGAAGGTGAGCATTGTCTGGCCATTGGGCAGTGGCGCCGTTGCATAAGACAATATTTTACCCGTTGTCAGCTCTATATGGCCGGAGAGCGAGCGGCGCTCATCATCAAAACCAGTGACTGTCGTTACAAAGGATTCCCAATTATCCGCGTCCGATACAGGTTCGCACACCCGCCGGATTGCGGAAATATGCGTGCCTTCCGCTACCTGTTCGCTCTTCAGCGACCACAGGGAGGCAAAAGCAGGATTGGCAAGACGTACTTTTCCGTCTGACCCAAACACCGCAACACCTTCAGCAAGGTAGTCCAGCGTCTGGCCTTGCACTTTGATCAGCGTGTTATAACGGCTTTCGAGTTCAAGCTTTTCAGTCAGGTTCTCGAACACCCAGGTAACGCCGCCCTTCGGCTGGGGATTGACGATAACCCGCAATGTGCGGCCATCGGTCAGGTGCCAGACATATTCCTGCGATTCGATAGAATGATAGGCGGAAAGAACCTGTTCCTTCCAGCGCCGCCAATCCGGCTGCTCGGGCAATATGCCATCGCTGCGGAAACGGTCGAGCAACATGGCATTGTCAGGATTGCTCTCAAGGAATGGTGTCTCGAGACCCCATAATTTGGCGAATGCCTGATTGAAGAATTGCAACTTTCGGTTGGCATCAAACATTGCGACAGCCGAATTCAGCTGATCCAACGTATCCGAATGATTGAGGACAGTCCGTTTAAATTCCTCCCGGATCAACTCAGCTTCGCTGATATCGATTGCCATACCGGCAGATCCATTGCTTGCGGCAATATCGGTAACGCTGAATACGTGCCTGTCGCCGCCAACTACGGTCGAGAGTTGATCGTGGAATTTACGGTTCAGTGTCTTGTCGCGCTCTATGCGTTCGCGCGCCTGAATACCGAAAAGCTCGCGACCATCGCGAACCGCGCTATTGGGGTCGCGCTCGTCGACAGCCTTTGCATAGGCCAGATTAACCCAATTCAACTGACCTTCACTGCTACGGCTCCAGGCTGGCATATCGATTGCATCCAGCAGACCACGCAGCGTCGCGACAGCTTCGCTTAAATGATAGTTTTCGGCTTTAAGCATGGCTTGAGCGGCACGAACTTCGCCTGGATTGATGAAGCGCACGATAGCATATCCGCCAGAAGTGCGGCCCTGCACCTCCAGCGGCGTGCCTTTCGAGGTCTCGATGGCTATGTCGAAAGGACGGGCTTTCTCGCGCAGCGCCGATACTGACCGGTCCAGAAGCGTGACGGATTCAACCCGCAACCAGCGGCCAAAGGCCAGAAAAAGCGAGCGGCTTTCGGGCACGCCAATTTCAGGCGGCAGACTGCCGATGAGCACGGGAGTCGACGAGCTTCCCTCCCAAACTATAACGCGCTGATCCTTAAGATTGAGCAGGGCTTCGTTGCGTTGAACCGTGACATTCAGATCGGCAACCTTGTCGCGCAAATGGCGGTTCTCATGGGCAATGCGGCTACGCTCCCGAATGAGCCAGCCCGCGGAGAGCAGGGCAGCACCCATGGCACCAAGAAACATTGCGAACTGAACGACTTCAAACGTGCCGACTTTCATCCCGAAGGGAGTATCGATCAGGCCAAGCATATCTTCAGCGTGAGCAGAGAAGGAGGCAGTCAAAAGGATTGGCAGCGCGGAAACTGCGCTCAATGCCCGGGTTTGCAGCCTGTTCAGCACGGATCGTTTGTGTGCTGCATCTTCACTGCGAACATCACCTTTAATTCTCATGTCAACCGTCGCAGCCCCATCCAGACGAATGACGATCCTCTTTTCCATCCGGCTTATCACCATTTGGCCCATCAAGAGCAACGTCATCCCGAATCACTACAATAAACCTTGAGGGAATCGACGGGAAGAACTATGCGCAAAAAAGAAAGCCGGAGAATTTGTCAATTCTCCGGCTTCTATATATTGTAGGTATATTCTAGCTATATCAATATCTGTAGTGGTCAGACTTGAATGGACCCTTTGGAGTCACCCCGATATAGGCAGCTTGTTCTTCCGAAAGAACCGACAATTTCGCTCCGAGCTTGTCGAGATGCAAGCGCGCAACCTTTTCGTCGAGATGTTTCGGTAGGACGTAGACTTCATTCTTGTACTGATCACCACGGCTATAAAGCTCGATCTGGGCCAGAACCTGATTGGTGAAGGAGGCTGACATAACGAAGCTTGGATGGCCTGTTGCATTGCCCAAATTCAATAGGCGGCCTTCAGAAAGAAGCAAAAGACGCTTGCCGTCTGGGAACGAAATCATGTCGACTTGCGGCTTGATGTTGTTCCATTTGAGATTGCGCAGGGCCGAAACCTGGATCTCGTTGTCAAAGTGTCCAATATTGCCGACAATGACCATGTCTTTCATCTGACGCATATGGTCGATGGTGATGACATCCTTATTGCCGGTCGTGGTGATGATAATATCAGCCGTTGGTGCTGCATCCTCCAGCGTGACGACTTCAAAACCATCCATGGCTGCCTGCAAAGCACAGATCGGATCGACTTCAGTTACCTTGACGCGAGCACCGGCACCCAGCAGCGACTGGGCCGAGCCTTTGCCGACATCGCCGTAACCGCAAACAACAGCGACCTTACCGGCCATCATGACGTCGGTTGCGCGGCGAATACCGTCAACCAGCGATTCCTTGCAGCCATATTTATTGTCGAATTTCGACTTGGTAACACTGTCATTGACGTTGATTGCGGGGAAAGGCAGCAGGCCCTTCTTTTGCAACTGATAGAGACGGTTAACGCCCGTTGTGGTTTCTTCGGTAACACCCTTGATCGCATCGCGCTGCTTGGTGAAGAAGCCCGGAGTTTCCTTCATGCGCTTCTTGATCTGCGCGAAGAGGATTTCCTCTTCTTCGCTTTCCGGCTTCGAAAGAACATCTTCGCCAGCTTCGGCGCGCGCGCCGATCAGAATATACATTGTGGCGTCGCCGCCATCATCGAGAATCATGTTGGATGGCTGACCATCCGGCCACTGGAAAATCTTATCCGTATAGGTCCAATATTCTTCGAGCGACTCGCCTTTAATCGCAAATACCGGCGTGCCGGTTGCGGCAATGGCTGCTGCAGCATGGTCCTGGGTAGAGAAAATATTGCATGATGCCCAGCGCACTTTTGCACCCAGCTCCTGCAAAGTCTCGATCAGAACCGCTGTCTGAATGGTCATGTGCAGCGAGCCGGTGATGCGCGCGCCTTTGAGCGGCTGCGACTTGCCGAATTCTTCACGGCTGGCCATCAGACCTGGCATTTCGGTTTCAGCAATATCCATTTCCTTGCGGCCCCACGCGGCCAGCTCAAGGTCCTTGACTACGTAATCCTGCTTATCGGCCATCTTTTTTCAGCTCCGTCTTTGTTATTTGGATCGGCAAGGCCCAGTTTTTCAGACCGCCGGAGATGCGCTTGACTAGCAGATATGCCATCCGCACACAATGGGATATAAAGAAATCCTTATGCGTGCATATGCGGCATCAAGCAACTGCGCCATTTCTGTTGATGATTTTGATTTTACCGGAAGCGCAGGTTCTCGCGGGAAAGCTGATCAATGGAGGTGCAGCCCATAAGCTTCATGCCTCTTTCAACCTCTATTCTCAAGAGATCGACAGCGCGATCGACCCCTTCCTGTCCTGCGGCAGCGAGCGGAAACAAATAATACCGGCCGACACCCACCGCCTTTGCGCCTAGGGAAAGCGCCTTCAAGACATGCGTTCCCCGCTGAACGCCGCCATCCATGATCACGTCAATCTTGTCGCCGACAGCATCGACAATTTCGGCCAGCTGATCAAAGGCAGCGCGCGATCCATCCAGCTGGCGGCCACCGTGATTTGAAAGGATGATACCCGTGCAGCCGATATCAACTGCTCTTTTTGCATCGGCCACCGACATGATGCCCTTAAGACAAAACTGCCCCGACCAGAGCTTGACCATTTTTTCCACATCATCCCAATCCAAGGATGGATCGAGCATCTCCGTGAAATATTTGCTGATCGACATGGCTCCGCTTTCCATCTGCACATGCCCTTCAAGCTGCGGCAGCCTGAACTTTTCATGTGAAAGATAGTTCAACGCCCACATCGGCTTGATGGCGAATTGCAGCATTCCTGCCAGATTGAGTTTGAAAGGAATGGAAAAACCGGTCCGCTTGTCACGTTCGCGATTTCCGCCGGTAATACTATCGACGGTCAGCATCATCACTTCAACGCCCGCACCCTTGGCGCGCTCCATCATGGCGTGGTTGAGCCCGCGATCCTTGTGAAAATAGAATTGATAGACCTGCGGGCCGCTATGCTGCTTGCGCAACTGCTCAAGATCGACAGTTCCAAGCGAGGAAACACCAAACATTGTGCCATATTTGGAAGCGACATTGGCTACGGCATGTTCGCCGCGATGATGGAAGAGACGCTGCAAGGCTGTTGGAGACAAATAGAATGGCAGGGCCAATTTCTGTCCCATAATCGTTACCGACATATCGACGGATTCAACGCCGCGAAGAACGCTTGGGAGAAGGTCGCAATTTTCAAAACTTGCAGCGTTGCGGCGCAGCGTAACCTCATCATCAGCCGCTCCATCGATATAGTCGAAGATGGGGCCGGGCAGACGCCGCTTGGCCAATGCTCTGAAATCATGGAAATTATAGCAATCGCGCAGCCGCATCGAAACCTCGTATCGGGCTTGGGAATCAGGAAAAGTGATCTCTCAGCGATCGAGGCTCAGGCTTCTTCACCAAATTTATCCGCAATCAAAACGCCAAGCGCTTTCATGACTTCGGAAGCCTGGCGACCAGAGGCGCTGACTTTGATGCAGCAACCGGGCGAAGCTGCCAGCATCATCAATCCCATGATTGAGGTGCCGCCGACGGTCATTCCATCTTTTTCGACACGCACATGAGCATCATATCCGTCAACCAGTTGGACGAACTTCGCAGAAGCACGCGCATGCAAGCCACGCCTGTTGACGATCTCGAACAATTCAACGAGCGCGTTTTCCGCATTAAATGTGCCAGTCGTTTCGGCAGTCAGACGCATTTACTACCTCTATTTGGCTGTCAGCACCTGGCTGGCAACATTAATGTACTTGCGTCCGGCATCCTGACTTTCCTTCAAGGAGGCAGCCATGTCGTTGGTAAGCCGAACACTGGAAAGCTTGATCAGCATTGGAAGATTAACGCCGGCGATAACTTCCACACGTCCAGCTTCCATTACCGAAATTGCAAGGTTGGAAGGTGTTCCGCCAAACATGTCGGTGAGGATAATGACGCCTGAGCCATTGTCAGCGCGAGCGACAGCATCAACGATGTCCCGCCGGCGCTGCTCCATATCATCATCTGCACCGATCGAGACGGTCTCCAGATATTCCTGCTGCCCGACCACATGCTCAACCGCATGATGAAACTCTTCGGCCAGTCTTCCGTGCGTCACAAGCACGAGTCCGATCATTCTGAAACTGCTCCTGTCGCGCCAGCCCGTTTAAGAGTAGGCTTTTTCTGCGCTCTAAAATGCCCCGTTTGGCAGGTGTCGCATTCTGGCAGGACGAATCGCGAAGGCAAGCAGAAAATGTCATCCACATGGCAGTCAGTCATTTTATCGCAGGATAACTCGTTAACCCGCTGAATCCACCAGCTTATTTTTCCACTCTGGCTTGAATAACCATGCTTCAACCGAACGGCAGGCGGATTCAACTTCACCGGCAGGTAGGTCCAAATGCGCAATTGCGACACCTAGCAGTTGTGTATGGGTGTTTTCATGTAATCGCACAACCTGCGCGGGCTCAACCAGACGTACCATAAGGTGAATCACCGCGTGCGGTTCATAGGCAAATGCGTGCAACCCTGAGCCGCGCACTTCCATTCCACCGCGTAGCGTATCGGGAGGCGAGCAAATCAATCGTCCGGAAACGGCTCGCACCAGACATTGATCATCACTGACCAATGTCGCATAGCGGCCCTCGGCAAAGGCTCTTTGCAAAAGAGCATGGGCGAGAGACGATTTGCCGGAACCCGAAGCGCCGATAATTATGATACCCCGATCACCAATCACGACAGCAGTGGCATGAATCAGTTCGGACATCCGATTATGCCTCGACCGGCAAAATGGCTATGAACCGTGCGCCAAGGTAATTTTCCGGATTTTTCGGATCAATGATATTTTCGGCATTCAACGTGCCGCCATGGGCTTCGATAATCTGGCGGCTGATCGAAAGACCAAGTCCTGAGTTTTGTCCAAAGGCCTCACCCGCTGGTCGATCCGTATAGAAGCGCTCAAAAATGCGGTCTATCTGCTCGACGCGAATACCGGGGCCATTGTCTTCAACCAAGATGCGGATTCGGTCGCCCAAATGCTGGAGCGTGACTGTGATGACGCCATTTTCAATGGGAACAAACGAGCGGGCATTTTCAATAAGATTTGAGACCACCTGCCCAAGCCGCAAATCATGGCCAACGACAAAAAACCCTTTTCGGTTATTTGGCAGCTTGTCCACGACGAACTCGATACGTGTATCTTTCTTGTTCCGCCGAACCTCGCGCGCGGCTACCACCAGATTGCCCAACAGGAATTTGAGATCCACATGCTCGGAATCTTCACGGGCAAGTTCTGCATCAAGCCGTGATGCATCGGAAATGTCTGTGATCAAGCGATCAAGACGGCGCACGTCGTGCTGAATGACATCCATCAACCGTTTGCGGGAATCATCATTCTTGGCCAATGGCAAGGTTTCAACAGCACTACGCAGGGATGTGAGCGGATTCTTCAACTCGTGGCTGACATCGGCAGCAAAGCTTTCGATGGATTCAATTCGCGCGTAGAGCGCATTTGTCATGTCACGAATTGAGGTCGAAAGATGCCCGATTTCATCCTGTCTTTCGGAAAAATCCGGGATTTCCTCGCGATTTTTCACACCATGGCGAACGCGATCCGCGGCCGCAGCAAGCCGACGCAACGGATTGGCAATTGTCGAAGCCAGAAACAGGGAAAGAATGGCCATGACCAGCGCTGCAACCGTGAATACACGGATAATTGCATAGCGTTCACCTTGGACGATCTTATCAATGTCACCGCCTTCGGTCGACAGGAGCAAAACGCCGAGCACAGCACGAAAACGCTGGATCGGTACGGCAACCGATACGATCTGCTCGCCTTTTTCCGTCATGCGCACGACAGTTGCCGGTTGTCCCGTCAGGGCTTTAACGATTTCCGGATAGGACGAGCCATTACCGCCGGGCAATTCCTGGTAGATCGGCAAATCGCTTCGACGCAAAAGCCGTGTCATGCGATTGGTAAGACGCTCGAAAAAACTGGGCTCTTCCCCATCAATGGGTGGGAGGTCATAACGGAGCACCTGCCCGCGTGAATAAAGATGACGAGAATCGAGCAGGAGATTCGAATCCCGGTCATAAATGCGAGCACGGGTGCGTGTGGGAGAAATCAGCCGGCGCAGGACGGGAGCCACGCGTTCGGGATTGATGGGAAAATCGAGATTGTCGAGAACGTCAGGGGAAGGCGTGATGCTTTGCCCTGCCTGGAGCTCCAGCAGTTTTTCCGGATCAATCGCAATGGAATTTGTATCCACAGTGGCCGATGAGGCAATTGCACCAGCGATGATCTCGCCCTGCGTCATCAAGCTTTCGACGCGTGCATCAATCAACCCGTCGCGAAATTGATTGAGATACATGATGCCGGAGAGCAGCACGGCCAAACCTGCGAGATTCAGGAAAAGAATGCGCCGTGTCAGACTTGAGAAGAGATAGTTTCCAAAGACGCGATTGAGCGGCTTGAACAGCCGACGCAAGGCAACCGAGCGCTTCCGGCGCATGACGGCGCTCTTGCGCGTAATATTGCCGCCTCGCAGTTCGGCTACCATCTTTGCCTCAAAACATCAGGAACGGGTTGTCTCATCGCACTCATATCACGTTGAGACAACCGAATTTTACAGCCGATTGGTCGGCTTTGAAAGCAGGCTTGCCCGCAAATCAGGTTTCGCGGAAGCGATAACCAACGCCATAGAGCGTTTCAATCATATCGAAGTCGTCGTCAACGACCTTGAACTTCTTGCGCAGGCGCTTGATGTGACTATCGATTGTACGGTCATCAACATAGACCTGCTCATCATAAGCAGCATCCATCAAAGCATCGCGGCTTTTCACAACGCCGGGGCGCTGTGCCAAGGAATGCAGAATGAGGAATTCGGTGACTGTCAGGGTTACCGGCTCACCCATCCATGTGCAGGTATGGCGTTCCTGATCCATGACCAATTGGCCGCGCTCAAGCGACTTGGCCTGTACGCTGCCTGGCTTGGCGGTATTTTCACGTGCGGCGACCCGGCGCAAAACTGCCTTCACACGCTCGACGAGCAGGCGTTGTGAAAACGGCTTGGTGATAAAATCATCCGCGCCCATCTTCAAACCGAACAGCTCATCGATCTCATCGTCTTTCGATGTGAGAAAGATAACGGGCAGATCCGATTTCTGACGAAGGCGGCGCAAAAGTTCCATGCCATCCATGCGCGGCATCTTGATATCGAAGATCGCGAGGTTGGGTGGACGTGCAGTCAGGCCATCCAATGCCGAAGCACCGTCTGTATAGGTCTCTACGCGATAGCCTTCCGACTCCAGTGCGATGGATACGGATGTCAGAATGTTGCGATCGTCATCAACGAGCGCAATAGTCTGCATTGCGGGTACTTCCCTCATGCCCTGCCTTCCTGTGTGCTACAAACCTGTGCGCTTGTGCCGGACAAATTAGGTACAAAATGTGGCACAGATCGCAAACCTTGTCATCCAATCACTTTTACAGGTGTTTTTTGCAGGTAAATAAGGCGGGCGTTCTCCTTCGCAACTAAACCGATTTAAAAAAAATTAAAATCTTTAAATCGATTAAACGTTTGAAACTATTTGATTTTTCTGCTTTTGACCAATTCATGTCGCATTTTACATTGAACATGTAGAGTGAGATTAACCAAAAGTTTGACCCATGCACCTTCTTAAACAATGGCGGACAGATGATTAGAGAGATCGGCATCCACAACGCGGCAATCGCGCTCGGCAACTCAGGTTTAAAGGGCGTTTCGGCGGCCTATTATAATCTTGGAACTGCTGAACTCTATGAGGAAACATTGCGCCGCGGCGAAGCTGTCTTGACGGCGCAAGGCGCACTCGTCGCCCGCACCGGCCAGCATACGGGCCGCTCTCCCAAGGACAAGTTCGTCGTTCGCGATGCCTCCACGGAGGGTAATGTCTGGTGGGACAACAATTCGGCAATGTCGCCTGAGGCGTTCGAATTGCTTTATACGGACTTCATGGAGCAGGCAAAGGGCAAGGAACTCTTTGTTCAGGATCTCGTCGGCGGCGCTGACGAAGATTACAAGCTTAATACGCGCGTGATCACCGAGTTTGCTTGGCACTCCCTGTTTATCCGCAATCTTCTCATTCGTCCGGAACGCGAGGCTTTGGCCGATTTTGTTCCGCAAATGACCATTATTGATCTGCCCTCTTTCCGCGCTGACCCGGCGCGGCATGGCACGCGGACAGAGACGGTCATCGCCGTCGACCTCAATCGACTTATCGTTCTGATTGGCGGCTCGGCCTATGCCGGTGAAATGAAAAAGTCAGTCTTCACGGCGCTCAACTATATTCTACCGGGTAAAGGCGTCATGCCTATGCATTGCTCTGCCAATGAAGGTCCTGATGGCGACACCGCCGTGTTCTTTGGCCTTTCCGGCACCGGCAAGACAACACTTTCGGCTGATCCCACCCGCACCCTGATTGGCGATGACGAGCACGGCTGGGGTGAGCATGGCGTTTTCAATTTCGAAGGTGGCTGCTACGCCAAGACCATTCGCCTTTCCGCGGAAGCCGAACCGGAAATTTTCGCAACGACACAGCGTTTTGGCACTGTTCTGGAAAATGTCGTTCTGGACAACAAGCGTCAGCCCGACTTCAATGATGGTTCGTTGACGGAGAACACGCGCTGCGCCTATCCGCTCGATTTCATTCCCAATGCATCGAAAACCGGCAAGGCGAGCCATCCAAAGAATATCATCATGCTTACAGCCGATGCTTTTGGCGTCATGCCGCCAATTGCCAAGCTGACACCCGCCCAGGCAATGTATCATTTCCTTTCCGGATACACCGCCAAGGTTGCGGGCACCGAGCGTGGCGTTACCGAGCCGGAGGCGACATTCTCTACCTGCTTCGGTGCACCATTCATGCCTCGGCATCCTTCGGAATATGGCAATTTGCTCCGTCAACTGATCGCTGACCACAATGTTGATTGCTGGCTGGTAAATACCGGTTGGACAGGCGGTGCCTATGGCGTTGGCAAGCGCATGCCGATCAAAGCAACGCGCGCACTTTTGTCCGCCGCTCTAGACGGCTCACTAAAAAGCGCTGAATTCCGCACAGACCCGAATTTTGGTTTTGCGGTGCCTGTTTCTGTAAATGGCGTTGACAATGCGATCCTCGATCCGCGCTCAACATGGGCAGACAAGGCGGGTTATGATGCGCAAGCGAACAAACTTGTCGCCATGTTCATCCGCAACTTTGACAAGTTCGAAAGCCATGTAGACAGCGATATTAAAGCCGCTGCCCCGCACACGCCGGTTGCAGCGGAGTAAGGGTAGCGGTCCCATATCTGAAGGCCCCGCTCACCATGCGGGGCTTTTTTATGGTTCTTCCAGAGAATCAAAGTTTGGGCTACCAATCTGTCATGGAAGAAAGCCGTAACCGCATAAAGATCAACAACCGAATCTGGATCGACGAGAGCGATCTGGAAGAGAATTTTATTCGCTCGGCAGGTCCCGGTGGGCAGAATGTCAATAAGGTTTCCACCGCCGTTCAACTGCGCTTCTATGCTGTGAAAGCAGGTTTGCCGGAGGAAGTTCTGGCAAGGCTTATCGCGCTGGCTGGTCAGCGGGCAACCAAAGACGGCGAGATTCTGATTGAAGCAAATCGCTTTCGTACACAGGAACGCAACCGTCAGGATGCGCGCGAGCGCATGGTGGCACTGATTGCGAAAGCTGCCGAACCGCCACCGCCACCGCGCAGAAAAACCCGGCCCACAAAGGGTTCAATAGAACGCCGACTGAAAGAAAAGTCGGGCCGTTCCGGGGTTAAAAAGATGCGCGGGAAGGTTCAAGGCGATTGATAGGGATCAATTGGCTCATTACCGCGTTATGGTTCGGGTTCAAATCATCCTTTCCAAAGCAGGTATGAAATGTCACAACAATGCCTGTCGATTTGAACAATCAACAAGGAGCCAGTTATGGGACTATTTGATTTCGTAAAATCCGTAGGCAAGAAAATCGGTATTGGCGATGAAGAGCCTAGCGCCGAAGATCTGAAGAAGGAACTCGATTCCCACAAGCTCGGTACCGAAAACGTTGAAGTGGCAATCGAAGGTGACAAGGCAGTGCTCAAGGGTAATGTCACCAATCAGGAAATTCTTGAAAAGGCGATTATTGCGGTTGGCAATTCGCTCGGTGTCTCGAAGGTGGATACGGGCGGACTGACTGTTGACCAGACGACGACAGGTTCTGTCGCCAAGACGCCCGTCTTCTATACTGTGAAGAAGGGCGACAATCTTTGGAAGATCGCAGAGTCCCAATATGGCAAGGGTAAGGGCGCGAAGAACACGCTCATTTTTGAGGCCAACAAGCCAATGCTGAGCCACCCGGACAAGATTTATCCAGGTCAGGTGCTGCGTATTCCTGAACTTGGCTGAGTAAAGCTTCATGAACCCACAAACCCGGTGCATGGCGCCGGGTTTGTTTTTTGAGGTCGCAGGTCAATGATATTGCTCGCGCCGGGCATCCGCTACTTTCCTGATTATTTCACCCAACAGCAGCAGACCGCGCTGCTGGAAGAAATCCGGACTGTAGTAGCGGCAGCGCCGCTTTATGTTCCGGCAATGCCGAGAACCGGCAAGGAAATGAGCGTGCGCATGACCAATTGCGGCTCACTGGGCTGGGTTACTGACAAAGAATTCGGCTATCGTTATCAGCCGACACATCCCGTCACGCAGCAACCTTGGCCCGCGATACCACAATCGCTAGTCGAGCTTTGGCTCAGCGTTGGCGATTATCCGCAGCCTCCTGAGGCCTGTTTGATCAATTTCTATTCCGAAACAGCAAAAATGGGACTTCATCAGGATCGCGATGAGCAGAATCTTGAGGCACCCGTTGTCTCCGTTTCCTTGGGGGACACGTGCCTTTTCCGTTTTGGTGGAACGAACCGGAACGACAGGACGCAATCCATCAAGCTTTCAAGTGGCGATGTTGTTGTGCTGGGCGATGAAGGCCGATTGGCATTTCATGGGGTAGATCGTATTTATCCCGGAACCTCTACTTTGCTGAAAAGCACAGGCCGGATTAATCTGACACTCAGGCGTGTTACAGCTTCCTGAGCGCCACCTCTTCCACAAGGTGATTATCGCCCTTGCGCAGGATAAGGTCAGCACGGGGCCTCGTCGGCAGGATGTTTTCACGCAGGTTTTTCAGGTTGATATTTGCCCAGAGGCTTTCGCCAATTGCCCTGGCGGAATCATCGGAGATTGTCGAATAGCGATGGAAGAATGAGCTTGGGTCCTTGAACGCTGTCTCACGCAAGCGCATGAAGCGATCAATGTACCATTTGTGAATTTGCTCTTCATCCGCATCAATATAGATCGAAAAATCGAAGAAATCCGAGACAAACGGCACCATCTTGCCGTCTTCCGGCAAGTCACGCACCTGCAGCACGTTGATGCCCTCGAAAATCAGGATGTCTGGCGCATCGACAGTCTGAAATTGCCCCGGCAATACGTCATAAGTTAAATGGGAATAGAGCGGCGCATTGACGTTGCGCTGGCCTGCCTTGATCTGCGAGAGGAACCGCAGCACCATGCCGACATCATAGCTCTCCGGAAATCCCTTGCGTTCCATCAGGCCTTTGGTCCGCAAAACATCATTGGGATAAAGAAAGCCATCCGTCGTCACGAGATCAACTTTCGGGCTTGAGGGCCAGCGCGCCAGCAGCTCTTTCAATACACGCGCCGTGGTCGATTTACCCACCGCAACCGATCCCGCAACACCAATGATGAAGGGAGTCTTGAATGCGTCACCCGTATTGAGAAACTGGCGGCGCTGGTAGAACAGTAATTGACTGGCCTCGACATGGGCCGAAAGCAGACGCGAGAGCGAGAGATAGATCCGGCTCACCTCATCAAGATCAATCGGATCGTTCAATGAACGCAGGCGCTTGATTTCTTCATTGGTGAGAGTAATTGGCGTATCGGCGCGAAACTCAGCCCAGCGTTCTGCACTGAAGAAGTGGTACGGAGAAAATTCGCTGGGTGCCAATTGATCCACGACGTCGCCCTCCACAGCTATGATCGCCTGCCTGCCGCTTGCCGGGCCCGTGAACATGGTCAGCCCTGCCCCCGCGCAGCTTTCTCCTCAAGTCCGGTCTGTCTTGTCCGATGTTCCAGCTCTTGCAGAACCTCATCGAGCTTGACGCCGGAAATTCCCAGGACGACCAGCAAATGATAGAGCAAATCCGCGCTCTCGGAAACAACGCCTTCCCTGTCGCCGGAAACTGCCGCAATGACTGTCTCGACGGCTTCCTCGCCAAGCTTCTGGCTGGCCTTGCCAATGCCTTTGGCATAAAGGCTAGCGGTATAAGACTGGATATCCGTGGAGCTGGCGCGCATTGCAACGATACGTTCCAGATCCGCCAAGGTGAATGCAGTCATCAAAATTCTCCAGTCAACGAACGGGGTCCAGCCGCATCGGGATTCCCGCAGCGGCCATATGCGCCTTCGCTTCCGCAATCGTATAGGTTCCGAAATGGAAAATGGATGCAGCGAGCACCGCTGATGCATGGCCTTCCCTGATGCCCTCAACCAAGTGATCGAGATTGCCCACGCCACCAGACGCTATGACAGGGACACGCACGGCATCAGCGATGGCACGCGTAACAGGGAGGTCGTAGCCGATCTTCGAGCCATCGCGATCCATGGAGGTCAGCAGAATCTCGCCCGCCCCCAGATCGACGACCTTGCGGGCAAATTCGACGGCATCAATGCCCGTTGCATTGCGGCCGCCATGGGTGAAAATTTCCCAGCGATCCACTTCGTTGCCGGTTGATACTTTTTTGGCATCTATGGCGACCACGATGCACTGATTGCCGAATTTGTCCGCGGCCTCGGCGATAAAGTCGGGATTTACCACCGCAGCCGTATTTATCGATACTTTGTCGGCTCCGGCCAGCAACAATTTGCGGATATCGGCTACGGTCCGAACACCGCCCCCAACTGTCAGCGGCATGAAACATTGCTCCGCAGTGCGGGCAACAACGTCGAAGATCGTCTCGCGATTGTCCGACGACGCCGTAATATCGAGGAAACAGAGTTCATCTGCCCCTGCCGCATCATAAGCCTTTGCTGCCTCCACGGGATCACCGGCATCAATGAGGTCAACGAAATTGACGCCCTTGACGACACGCCCATCCTTGACATCCAGGCAGGGAATAACGCGCGCTTTCAAGGTCATGCTGCGCGCTCCCGTGCCTGGCGAAGTACATTCAACGCTTCTTCAGGATCGATGCGACCGTCATAAAGCGCGCGACCTGAAATAGCGCCCTCAAGCCTGCGAGCATCCGGCATGGTCATGCGAACAATATCGGCAATCGAGGCGAGACCACCTGACGCAATGACCGGGATGGAAACGGCTTCTGCAAGCTGCAATGTCGATTCCCAGTTAATACCGGCGAGAATGCCATCCCGGTCTATATCCGTATAGATAATCGCGGCAACGCCAGCGCCCTCGAACTTTTTCGCAAGCTCGATGACGCCAAGTGTTGATGCCTCTGCCCAGCCCTCGACAGCAACTTTGCCGCCCTTGGCATCAATGCCGACAGCCACTTTGCCCGGGAAATGTTTACAAGCTTCGACAACAAGTTCCGGATCACGCACAGCAACTGTCCCCAGAATGACACGGGACAGGCCCTTTGCCAGCCAAGCTTCAATATGATCAAGGGTTCGGATACCGCCGCCGAGCTGCACGGGGTTTTTCGTCGCCTTGAGAATTGCTTCTACAGCTGCGCCATTGACCGATTCACCAGCAAAAGCGCCATTGAGATCGACTACGTGAAGCCATTCAAAACCCTGATCTTCAAATGCCTTCGCCTGCGCGCCGGGATCGGTGTTGTAAACCGTTGCCTGGTCCATATCGCCAAGCCTCAAGCGGACGCATGCTCCGTCCTTCAGATCAATCGCCGGAAAAAGGATCATGGGTTCCACCTCAAGAAATTGCCTATAAGCGCAAGGCCAAGGGCTTGGCTCTTTTCCGGATGAAACTGTGTTCCAGCCATATTGTCGTTGGCAACTGCCGCGGTCACTGGTCCACCATAATCGGTAATAGCAAGAACGTCATTTTCCATCTCCGCATCGAGGAAATAGGAATGAACGAAATAGGCATGCAGCCCCTTCGGTCCGGTTTCGATACCGTCGAACAGCGGATGCGGCCGGGTCAAACGAATGGTATTCCAGCCGATCTGCGGGATTTTCAAGTCTTGATCGGACGGCACCATTTCGCGGACATCGCCCTTGATCCAGTCAAAGCCGGTCGAAATGGTCTTTTCGAGGCCACGTGACGACATTAATTGCATGCCGACACAAATGCCGAGGAAGGGTCGCGCTTTTTCAACGGCTGCCTCATGAATGGCCTCGACCATGCCCTCTACCGCGTGGAGCCCGCGACGGCAATCAGCATAGGCGCCAACGCCGGGAAGCACGATGCGATCGGCCGTGCGCACACGTTCCGCATCCGATGTCAGATCAATGGTCGCATTGATCCCATTTTCATGCGCCGCACGTTCAAAGGCCTTCGTGGCCGAGCGCAAATTGCCCGAACCATAGTCAATAATCGCAACGCGCATGTTCAGTTCTCTCCGCGATGGCTTACAAGCCCGACCATTCCATCAAGCGCTGGCGCCGTGCTTGAACGATAGGCCGGCAGGTCGGTCTTTGGCGCCGGTTCGCTCAACGGCTCGGCCATAAAATCAGGTCCATGGAAATAAGCGATTTCTGCGTCAGCCGCAGTTTCTGCATCAATGACGGCACGCTGCTCGAAACCATTGCGTTCAAGCTTTGCATAACGCCAGCGGCGCGCCTCCAGCCCAACGAACAGGGAAAGAAGCGCAGTGATGAGAGTCGCCAGACCTGCATGGTCCGTATAGTTTCCAACCAGCGAGATGATTATTGTTGCCACAAACACCAATGCGGCCTCAAACCACAGGCGTTGCAGCACGAGCCACGGCACGGGGAAAATGAACCCAAGCCATGCAAATCCGTCACGGATGAAAACCGTGCGGTCATCATCCCGTTGACCGTTACGTAACTGCGGCGTCAGTACAACAAAGCTGGCCATAACTCAGCCTTTCAGACTGCCCTTCGTTGAAGGAATAGCATCCTTCTGGCGCGGGTCGGTTTCTATTGCGTGCCGTAACGTACGGGCCACGGCCTTGAAGCAGGTCTCGGCAATATGGTGATTGTTTTCGCCGTAAAGATTGGCGACATGCAATGTAATGCCGGCATTTTGCGCCAGAGCATGGAAGAATTCGCGCACCAGTTCCGTATCAAACGTGCCGATCTTAGGTGCCGAGAATTTTACGTGCCAGACAAGATAGGGCCGCCCAGAGACATCCAGCGCCGCGCGCGTCAATGTTTCATCCATGGCCAGATCGAGCGAAGCATAACGATTAATGCCACGGCGCTCACCCAAAGCCTTGGCGATGGCTTGGCCGATAGCAATGCCGGTGTCCTCAACGGTATGATGATCATCGATATGCAGATCGCCATTGGCCTTGATATCCATGTCTATCAGGGAATGCCGCGACAATTGCTCCAGCATATGGTCAAAGAAACCGACACCGGTTGCAATATTGAATGCACCGGTTCCGTCCAGATTGACCGAAACGGCAATGCTGGTTTCCTTGGTTGTCCGCTCTACCTTCGCTTCACGCGTGCTGACGCTTGTCATGCCTCTATCCCGCTTGGAGAAATACCTTTAATTGTGGCCTTCTAAAACACGAATGCCGAATCTCCAAATGCTTTGATGGCTTAGCCTTATCGACTCATTTGCATTTCCGTAGCGGCATCATACATAAGTGGAACAGAAGGGGTTCGCTGCACTGCTTTGATTAGGGTACAGGCGAACGCGCTTAAGGAGTTAATATGCAAGAACACAACCCCTCCACCATGTATGGAACCACCATCGTAACTGTCCGCAAGGACGGTAAGGTGGTGATCGCCGGCGACGGACAAGTCAGCCTCGGCAATACTGTTATGAAAGGCAATGCCCGCAAGGTACGCCGTATCGGCAAGGGCAATGTCATTGCCGGTTTTGCCGGTGCTACAGCAGATGCCTTCACATTGCTTGAACGGCTCGAATCCAAACTTGAACAATATCCTGATCAGTTGATGCGCGCATGTGTCGAACTTGCCAAGGATTGGCGTACAGACCGGTATTTGCGCCGCCTCGAAGCCATGATGCTGGTCGCCGACAAATCGGTTACGCTCGCGCTTACCGGTAATGGCGATGTGCTCGAGCCTGAGTATGGCGTAATGGCCATTGGTTCTGGTGGCAATTTTGCCCTTGCAGCAGCAAAGGCGCTGATCGATACGGACAAGAGCGCCGAAGAAATCGCCCGCCGTTCCATGCAGATTGCAGCTGATATCTGCATTTACACAAATACAAGTGTAACGCTTGAGTCGCTTGATGCCGCCTGAACTAGAATCTGGACAGAAGTTTCGTTACCGCTTCATCCCGGTTGAACCACGTCATCTGAATATGATTTCGCAATGGCTGGCAGAACCGCATGTGGCACAGTGGTGGAACGAAGATCCTGAAAAGGAATTGGCCGACATCGCGGACCATATGGATAGTATTTCGGTTGAGCCGTTCATAATCATGCTTGGTGACGAGCCTATCGGCTATCTCCAGACCTATGATCCACATCTTGAGGATGATCATCCTTACCAGGATCAGCCGGGCGGAACACTTGGGATCGACCTGATGATTGGTGAGCCGGACCTTATCGGCCAAGGGCATGGTGCACGGCTGATCGATGAATTCGTATCGCTCCTTTTCGACGAAGGGGTGCCACGCGTGATCGTCGATCCGGACCCGGCCAATAAGCGGGCAATCAGGGTCTATGAAAAGGCTGGCTTTGCGGCATTTGATACGAGGACGTCAATTTATGGTCCCGCCCTTATGATGGCACGGGATAATTTGGAAATTTGGCCCGAAGACGGGCAGGAAGAAACGAGAATCCAATGACAACATTTTCTCCAAGAGAAATCGTCTCCGAACTTGATCGTTATATTATCGGCCAGAATGACGCAAAACGTGCCGTTGCTATTGCGTTACGTAACCGTTGGCGTCGCCAGCAGCTGGAAGGCCAGATGCGCGAAGAGGTCATGCCCAAGAACATTTTGATGATCGGACCGACTGGCGTCGGCAAAACGGAAATCTCACGTCGTCTCGCCAAGCTTGCGGGCGCGCCGTTCATCAAGGTTGAAGCAACCAAGTTTACCGAAGTCGGCTATGTGGGCCGTGACGTTGAACAGATTATTCGTGATCTGGTCGAGGTTTCCATCGGGCTTGTACGCGAGAAAAAGCGTGAGGATGTGAAGGCCAAGGCCCATGTCAACGCAGAAGAGCGTGTGCTTGACGCACTGGTCGGCAAGACTGCCAGCCCTGCAACCCGTGACAGCTTCCGCAAGAAACTGCGGGATGGCTTGATCGACGACAAGGAAATCGAAGTCGAGATTGCTGACTCCGGCTCGCCAAGCTTTGAACTACCCGGCATGCCCGGTGCAAATATCGGCGTCCTCAATCTCAGCGACATGCTTGGTAAAGCTATGGGCGGACGCACCAAGACGGTCAAAACCACCGTCAAGGAGTCCTATGGTGTCTTGATCAATGACGAGTCGGATAAACTTCTCGATCAGGATCAGATCACACAGGAAGCGCTACGGTCCGCCGAGAATGACGGCATCGTCTTCCTTGACGAAATCGACAAGATTGCAGCGCGTGACGGCGGAATGGGTGCAGGCGTATCGCGTGAAGGCGTGCAGCGCGATCTGTTGCCGCTCGTGGAAGGAACGACGGTCGCGACCAAATATGGTCCGATCAAGACCGATCACATCCTGTTCATCGCGTCAGGGGCGTTCCATGTGTCCAAGCCTTCCGATCTGTTGCCGGAATTGCAAGGCCGCTTGCCCATCCGTGTCGAGCTTAGCGCCCTTACACGCGATGACATGCGCCGCATCCTGACGGAGCCGGAAGCAAGCCTGCTCAAGCAATACATTGCGTTGATGGCGACTGAAGAGGTCAAACTCGATATTACCGATGATGCAATTGATGCATTGGCCGATATTGCCGTTGATCTCAATTCGACCATCGAGAATATCGGAGCGCGGCGTCTGCAGACGGTTATGGAGCGCGTGCTGGATGAGATTTCGTTCAATGCGCCGGACAAATCCGGAGCTGAGTACACGGTCGATGCCAAATATGTGCGCGAGACTATCGGCGACATGGCTAAAAACGCTGATCTTTCGCGTTTCATTCTCTAGCATTGCAAATAAGGGAAATCGCGATGGAAAACCATCGCGATTTCTTATTTAATGGGCGAGTCGCAACAGGAGATATCCCATGCGTTTCTTGCAATCCGTTCTGACGCACATCATACTTTTCACGACCGTGCCTGCTGCCCTTTCGGCTGAATCCTGTGACAAGCCTAATAGCAGCCAAGCGGATCTCAACGAATGTTACAGCAATACCTATAAGCACTCAGACACCCAGTTGAATGCGCTTTACAGACAGATTACTGCTCGCCTGAAAGACGATGCGCAAACAACGAAACTGCTTGTGACTGCTCAAAAGGCTTGGGTTGCCTTTCGTGATGCAGAGTGCAATTTTTCAACATCGGGAAGTGCAGATGGCAGCGTATACCCTATGATGCAGTCCATATGTCTGAACGGTTTGACTGCATCACGCATCGAAGATCTGAAATCCTATTTGAAGTGCGAGGAAGGCGACATGAGTTGCCCAGTTCCCGCACAGTGAACTGACTTGATATCCAGATTGAGGTTTTTCTGGCTTTCGTCTGAACAAGCCGCTATTGCGGGCTTCTGACTGGATTTCTGGATCGATGATGAAACGAACCCTTTGCCTTTTTGCGACCAGCTGTTTTTTGCTGTTTTCCGTAACTGCCCAATCCGCATTGGCCGTAACCATGGTTCCGGAGGGCAATCGCAATGCAAGTCAGCCTGGCGTGCCAGCCGCTTCCGCCAAACGGACGCGCGAGATGAACACCACCTATGAGGCCAAATATCAAAAAATTTACGGCCTGCTGAAGAGCGACACGAAGCTGCGATCAAAAATTGCCAGCGTTTCCAGAACCTATGGCATTGATCCCGTTCATGTTGCCGGCGCCTTGGTCGGTGAACACACCTACAATGTCGATGCCTATGACAGGTTGCAGACCTATTACGTCAAGGCGGTTTCATATCTGAAACAAGGCCTCAGCTTTGACTATAAGGGAGAAACCATTGGTGATTTTGTCAAGCGACCCCAGTTTGCTGAATGCAACAAGTTCAAGGACAGCCTGCGCCTTTGGTCATGCCGGGAGAATGTCTGGGATACTACTTTTCGCGGGAATAATGTCGGCGGAATCAGCTACCCGAACAATCGCCTGAGCGCGGTTTTCTTCCAGCCATTCTATGCTGGCCAGAGTTTCGGCTTGGGCCAGCTCAGCCCGCTTGTCGCATTGCAAATGACGGACATGGTCAACCGCTATTCGGGGTTGCCGCGTCTTGATGCGGATAATGCCAGTGAAGTTTACAAGACAATCATGGATCCTGACCTGACGTTGCCCTATATGGCGGCAACATTGAAACACTCGATCGATGTGTATAGGCGGGTTGCGGATCTCGATATATCCAAGAATCCCGGTTTGACAGCGACACTTTATAATACAGGCGGCGCGGATGCGCGCGCTCGGGCTCTGGCAAATATCAACGCACAACGTGTTGCCAATGGCGAACCGCTGCAAATGCCGGAAGAAAACTATTATGGTTGGCTGGTCAATGAGAAGGCTGATCAGCTTAAGGCGCTTTTCTAAAGCATTTCAAGCAAACAGGCGCAGGCAAGCTAGCGTTTGCGTCTGGGGGGCAGCAGTTTCAACTTGCCAATGAACAACTGCGTCGTTTCCTGATCCATATCCTCAATCCGCATGGCAAGCAGATTTGCAAGCTCAGTTACAGACGGCGAAAGCCCACCCGTATCTATCGTTACACGGGGTTGCGAAATCAGAGCCAGTCTCTGCAATTCCTCCGCCTCATCCCAGATAATATTGAAATACTGAATGATGCGCTGGAGCTTGTCCCATGTCGGTTGGCCACGACGCCCATGTTCAAGCGCCGAAAGATAGGCCGCTGAAACGCCTATGGCTTTCGCCATGTCCTTTTGCGAGACGCCGCGTTCCTGGCGCAAATCCCGCAGCCTTTGACCAAAGGGGGTCATGATGCCTCGCGCCGCAGACGGACATAAATCGCTCCGGTCCCGCCATGATTGCGCGCAGCATCCTCATAGCCATTGACCAGAATGCGAAAAGCCGGGGTTGTAAACCATAAAGGCACGGCTTGGCGAAGCACACCATCACTTCCGAAAGATGATCCTTTGCCCGTGATGACAAGCACATGACGTAGTTTCCGCAAATGAGCACGCTGCAGGAAACCGAGCAGCAAACCATAGGCCTCGCTTTGCGTCAGCCCGTGAAGATCAATGCGACCTTCTATGACCACGCGGCCCTTGGCGATTTTCTTATGGGTAGGTTTGTCGATTGGATGGAGCAGATGAGGTCTGGGTGCCGGTTTTGCAGGAAATACGGGTACCTGTTGTTTTGGCCTTTCGGGAGCAGAAGGTTGCTGTTCCGTATTGTCAGCTTCATCCGCCAAGAAAATCGGCTTATCCTTACCCTTGAGAGGGTGCGCTGTCTTGGCAACCGTTTCCCAAAGTATCCGGTCTTCAAGCGTGGCAAATTCTGGTGTTGCCTTTTTTTTCATTGGCTTGGACCCAACAGGCAACGCGGCACCAGTACATAGAAATCTGCATTGTGCCGAATAACACCAGCTATCTCGCCAGCCTCATCACCGGAACCTGCGAAAAGATCGCCGCGGGCGGGTCCGACAATTGCCGATCCGGTATCCTGCGCGATCATAAGACGGGAAAAACTTTTACCTCCAAATGCGTCCAAGTCGGGAGCATGAATATAAAATGGCGTGCCGAATGTATGGAGAAGCCGGTCAACAGCCATGGAACGGCCACCCATGAGCGGCACCTTTGCCGCTGCAATTGGCCCGAGATCTCTCTCAACAACCGGGGCTTCCCGGAAAAAAATGTAAGAGTGGTTGTTCCACAAGAGTGCCTGCGCCTGTTCCGGATTATCCGCGAGCCATTTGCGGATCGACTGCATCGAAATATTTTCGGGTTCGATTTCGCCGCGATCCAGCAATATCTTGCCGACGCCCGTGAAACGATGTCCGGACTTTGCCGCATAGGTTATACGGCGCAGACTGCCATCAAGCATCTTAAGCCGTGCGGCACCTTGAACATGGATAAAGAACGCATCGATAATACTGTTCACGAAAGCGATTTCGAGCCCTTGCCCGTCAAGGGCACCGCTTTCGATCGCCTGGCGATCGAAATATTCGACAGGTCCATCCCGGGTCTGCCGGGCAAAAGCAAAATAGGGATCAAGCCCGGCGGGACGGTTGTCATCATCTATATCGATCAGATCGGCAGGCCGCCTGAGAAATGGAACGGGATATTCCCGGGTGCGGATCGGGGATGCAATAACTTCCGGTTCGTAAAACCCGGTAACAAAACCGCTTGCCGAATTGTCAGGTTTTATAAAAGCGGGCCGGAACCATCTGGCGAAAAATTGGCGGGCTTGCGCGTCTGTTTCGACAATTGTTTCACGTGAATCAGCAAAAATTGGCTTAAGCGCTTCAAATGAAATGCCAAGTGATCCTGATTTATAGGGCTTTTCCAGAACATGGTGGGCTGAGCGCCGAAAGGCTTTGAACGCCTCGAGCTGATTATCCTCCTCCCAACCGGGGCAATTATTAAAGTCCACCGGTTGCAACAGGGGCGATAACATATTCTCTGATCTCAAAAGGTCAGTCTTCGGCTTCGGTGGCTACAAGCCTCCAGTTCGGATCCCTGGATTTCGTGTCACGGGCAAAGGTCCACACATCCTTCACTTCAACAACGGCTTCCTTATCGCCATCAATGACCGCGTCATCCTTGTCCAGCGTGGCCGAGATAAGCTCGCTAATGATGCGAACAGTGACGTGGGATTCATTACCTTTCATCTCGGCGCCAATAATCTCGGCCTTATTGATACCGACGAAGGATGACTGAACCTTCTCCCCGCGCGACTCGCGGTCGGTGATAGCTGAGACAAAGCCGTCAAAGACTTCTCTCGACAGCAAGGATTTCAAGGTTTTGCGATCACCATCGGCGAATGACATAACAATCATTTCATAAGCCATCTTTGAACCATCAAGGAATTTTTCCGGTTCGAATGTGGGGTCCGCAGCTTGAATTGCGCGCAAACCGTCGTTCAATGGCGTCCCCGGCTTTGCCAGACTATCGATTTTCTCGAAATCGTTCGCTTTGGCTTCACCGCGTCTGGGCAATGCAACAACATTGTCACCGGGCTTCGCCTTGTCGTCTGCTTCCGAGGTTCGCGTATAGGGATTGAAAGGCGGACGTTCGCTTCCGGTGCGGCGGCCAAGGACTTTGCGCAACTGGAGAAAGATCACCACAGCCGCTACGAAGAAAAAGATTGTTCCAAAGTCCAGATATTCCATATCGCTTGCCACTCATCCAGATGTTCGTTTCCGCTTTCGATCTTTCGTCGAAATATCAAAAACATATAGATTGCCAATTGCAATCATACAAATACTCTTCACGCTTACCTATATAGGCATGAAATTGACATGAGCTATCCATAATAGCCGGATATGTCCTTTGAAAGGTAAAATAGTTTGCGATCTCTTATTCCTCTGTTCCTGCTGGCGCTGCCATTTCTGGAAATAGCCGGCTTCATCCTCGTTGGAAACGAGATTGGTGTTCTGGCAACGCTCGGCCTGATTATTCTGGCAATGTTTGTCGGTGTATTCCTGTTGCGCTTGCAAGGCTTTGGCCTGATCCAGAAAATACGCGAGGAAACGGCTGCTGGACGCTCTCCAAAACGAGAGCTTGTCCATGGCGTGATGCTATTTTTTGCTGCGCTGCTGCTGATAATTCCCGGTTTCATCACGGACATTATTGGTTTGCTGTTGTTCATTCCAGCTGTGCGGGATCTGGGTTGGCGCTGCATCAGTGACAGGGTCGTGGTGGTGAATTCCGGTAGCCGGCGGCCAACTGGCACACGGCAAACACGGATCAAGGAAAATGTCATTGATCTCAACCCGGAAGATTATACCAGCAAGCCTGATCCCGAATCCCCTTGGAAGGCCGATAAGTAAGGTTTGCCCGATATATGGAACGATAGGATTAGAGCGGGCAGCTTGCCTCGCCAAACAACACATGCTAGCCAGCCACCATTGATTTTCTAGACCGCTACGGCGGATGCAACATTAAAAGGTTTCCAGACAATGGCTGATGAAAACGCAGAGAACGGCAATGGCAACGGTACTGTCCAGCCACAGACCCTGAATATCCTGGCGCAATATGTGAAGGATCTTTCCTTCGAAAGCCCTGGCTCGCCGCTGTCGCTGCGCCCGCGTGACAAGGCTCCTGGCATCAGCATCAATGTCAACGTGAATGCCAATCCTATTGCCGAGAATGATTTTGACGTTGTTCTGACCCTTTCCGCCAAGGCTGCGGAAGGCAAGGAAGTTCTGTTCAACGCAGAATTGGTTTATGGCGGCGTGTTCCGGCTTGAAGGCTTTCCTCAAGAGCACCTTCTGCCATTGCTTTTCATTGAATGCCCTCGCCTGCTGTTTCCTTTTGCACGCCAGATCATCGCTGA
The DNA here is from genome assembly GCA_900471815.1 of Hyphomicrobiales bacterium. Classification (GTDB taxonomy): domain Bacteria; phylum Pseudomonadota; class Alphaproteobacteria; order Rhizobiales; family Rhizobiaceae; genus Phyllobacterium; species Phyllobacterium ifriqiyense. The sequence continues at coordinate 267,047 of UICE01000007.1, read as the reverse complement.
AGCCACCCGCAATGGCGGTTTCCCTCCACTCATGATCGACCCGATTGATTTCGCGCAAATGTTCCAGCAGCGCATGGCTGAGGAACAGGCCAAGGCCAAAGTCAGCTAAAATCTGACAGGATGAGTTTTAAACCCGGGCTGGTCCCGGGTTTTTTATTGCGCTTCTATGCGCTCGTTCCAGATGGCTTTTTCGCCAAGTTTGGCCACAAGGGCGGCATGCGCAAGCTTTTCTGCTTCGCTCAACCGTGACGGCAAAGCCACCTTGCGTTGCATGATAACGATCGCGGCGCTTTCCCCTGCCTCGTTCCGGTTTTTTGTCTGGTCGGAGACTGTCAGACCCAGCGCCGTTTGTTTACCGCCAATAAGCTCAATGTAAACTTCGGCCAGCAACTGAGAATCCAGAAGCGCACCGTGCATGGTGCGATGGCTATTATCGATGCCGTAACGCCGGCACAAAGCATCAAGCGAGTTTGGCCCCATAGGGTGCTTGCGACGCGCCAGCGCCAGCGTATCGACAACGCGATCATTGTGGATTGGTGGATGTCCCAACCGGTTCAGCTCGGCGTTGATGAATCCCATATCGAAGGTCGCGTTGTGCGCGATCAACTTTGCGCCATCGATGAAATCGAGAAAATCCTGAAGAATTCCGGCGAACAAGGGTTTATCGAGCAATTGTTCATTGCTGATTCCATGAACCGCCAGCGCTTCTGGATTAACCGCTCTTCCTTCAGGATTGATATAAACGTGAAATGTGCGCCCTGTCGGAAATCGGTTAACAAGCTCTACGCCGCCGATTTCGATGATGCGATCATCCAGCCGGTCGAGACCTGTCGTTTCCGTATCAAATATAATTTCGCGCATGGAATCACCTTTGGTCTAAATTCCACGACTTTCTCAACTCTTGCAAGGCTGTGGTGTCACAGGGTGGTTAGTCCGCAGACATATCCACCAATGAGTGTATGATTTGTTGAACATGCTCACGCGCTGCTACAAGCCCCTGACTTGTATCAATGATAAAGTCGGCGCGGTTGCGCTTTTCAGCGTCCGGTACTTGCCTGGCGAGTATGGCCTCGAGTTTATCCTCCGTCATGCCTTCGCGGGCAAGCACTCTTTCCCGCTGTACTTCTTTGGGCGCGGTAACAACCAAAACCTTATCCACCCGCTTTTCAGCTCCAGTCTCAAAAAGCAAAGGAATATCCAGAAGGACAAGTTTGGCTCCGCTATTTTCTGAGTCCTGCCGAAATCTGTTCTCTTCGGTGCGAACAAGCGGATGAACGATCTCCTCCAGCCGTTGCAATGCCTCCGGCTTACCCATAACGGCTGCCGATAATTTTGCGCGGTCAACCTCGCCATCGCTTGTCGTGCCAGGAAAGTCCTGTTCGATCAGAGGAGCGGCCTTTCCACTGTAAAGCCGGTGCACAGTTTCATCGGCCGAATAGACAGGAACTCCTGCATCCAGAAACATCTGGGCAGTCGTGGATTTTCCCATGCCGATTGATCCGGTTAGACCAAGGACGATCATGGTTTCTGGCCGCCATTCATGTCGGCGAGGATAACGTTACGCAACTCCGCAGTCACCTCTGGTCGAACACCAAACCAATGTTCAAATCCTGGCACTGCCTGATGCAAAAGCATGCCGAGACCATCAACGGTCTTTAATCCAGCCATGTGGGCAGCCTTTAGCAATGGTGTTTCAAGCGGGACATAAACAATGTCCGTTACCAGCGCATCGCGCCTTACATCAGAAAGATCGATTGACAGGCTCTCCTTGCCTTCCATTCCCAACGATGTTGTATTCACGATGAGGGAGACATCCTGCAGCAGTTCCGGCACGGCAATCCATTCATGCGCGCTGATCCCTGAGCCAAATCGATCGGCCAATTCTTCAGCCCTTGTTAGAGTCCGGTTGACGATTCGGATATCTGTCAGTCCACGTTGTTTAAGAGCGTAAATAATTGCCCGGCTAGCTCCTCCGGCCCCAAGTACCAATGCAGTTTTGTGTTTATCCCATCCGGGACTACTGGCATCGAGATTTGCGAGAAACCCGTAGGCATCGGTATTACCGCCGCAAAGTTGTCCGCCTTCAAACCATAATGTATTGACTGCACCGATCTCTTCGGCTGCCGGTTCGCGTCTCTGACATAAGGCAAACGCCATTTCCTTATGCGGAATGGTGACATTGCCGCCGACATAATCATTGTCTTTTAAACTGTTGAGAAACGCAGGGAAGCTGTCTGGGGCTACTTCAATGGCTTCATATGAACCTGGAAGATCGTATTTTTTCAGCCAATGGCCGTGAATCAAGGGCGACCGGGAGTGTTTGATCGGAAATCCGGTTACGAAAGCTTTACGCATCAATTGCTCCTTGCTTGCGCAGTTCCGCAAGCAGCGGCAGAAGCGGCAATCCTACAATAGTAAAGTAGTCGCCATCGACTCTCTCGAACAATTGCACCCCCTCGCCCTCGAACTGATAAGCGCCAACGCTTTGTAACGCCACGGACCCTACACGAGACAAATGCCGGCCAATGAACTCTGGTGTTAGATTGCGCAATGTCATCCGAGCCACTGACACATGCCTCCAAAGGGTCTGACCATCTTTGCAAAGCACCACAGCGCTATTGAGATGATGGGTCTGGCCGGAAAGCTTCAACAATTGGCGGCGGGCTGCCTCCATATCTTCCGGCTTATGCAAGACTTCGTCGCCAAGCGACAATGTTTGATCCGAACCAATAACCAGCGCCGATGAATTGCGTTCACTGACATTAAGTGCCTTTGCCTCTGCCAGTACCAAAGCAACATCTTCCGGTGTTGCGCCGCTATTATAGAGAGGAGCTTCGACTGCGCGTTCGTCAATGTTTGCTGATTGCGCCGTGAACTTCACCCCGGCATTTTTCAGCAACATTGCACGGAAAGGGCTTTTTGAGGCGAGTATAATGTCCATGTTTTTCTCTTGTGTCATGTTCAGCTACCGACCTTGCGCCCGTAGAGCGAGCACGGCGGCAGCTGTTTCTTCAATTGAACGCCTCGATACGTCGATCATTGGCCAATTGTGCCTGTGACAGATTTGGCGAGCATAGGTCAATTCCTCGATGATATTTGCCCTGTCGAGATAATGATCGGCATCAAAGCCTTGAGTGGCCCCAAGCACACGGTGTTGGCGAACCTGGGAAATACGCTCAGCCGATGCGACCAGCCCCACAATCAGAGGCTTTTGTGAGTTTACGAGAGCATCAGGCACCGGTACGCCGACAACGATTGGCACATTGACCGTTTTTATGCCCCGATTGGCAAGATAGATGCTTGTAGGCGTTTTTGATGTGCGCGAAATACCGATCAGAATGACATCTGCTTCTTCAATATCTGGCGGCAACTGCCCGTCATCATGTTCCATCGTGAAGTTGAGTGCATCAATTCGCTGAAAATATTCAGCATTGAGCACATGCTGTGCGCCTACCCTGCGTCCAGCGGGAGCGCCGAGGTAAGATTGAAACAGCGTGAGCACGGGTTCGAGTACGGAAACGCAAGGCACGCCCAGTTCAGCGCAACTGTCATCAATCATCGCCGCAAGCCTTTGGTCGACAATCGTGTAAAGAACAATTCCGGGTTCCGCATCGATACTCTCAAGCACTTTGCGTATCTGTTTTTCCGTCCGAATGAGGGGATAAACATGCTCAATAGCCCGTGCATGGGCATATTGCGCTGATGCGGCCCGTCCCGCTGCGATGAGAGTCTCTCCGGTCGCATCAGAAATCATGTGAAGATGAAAGTAGTTAACCGGTTTCGTCACAGAAATTTCCATGTCCTGTTGATGAATGGGGACAAATAGGCAGAACTTTCCCAAGAGATGGCAGCCATGTGGATTGTTGGCAAGTCATCCACAATGAGCTCACCTGTGCGCAACATCGCCGTTGGCATTCGGATACTGTGGATTGTTGCGACTTTTCGTCTATTATTGGTCCATTATCCACAATATATTCAGAACCAATACCATTGTAAATATTTGAAATTGTTTATTATTTTGTTTTTTCCCTGCTATCCTGCCATTAGGGTGTAATTGTTTCCTCTTGGAACAGGGCTGATTGTTTGCTGTGGGAAAATTCTGACAATGTGTTAATTCCCGCTACTAACAGACTCTAAGAATCAGAAAATCCAAAATAGATCTGAATTTCTTTTTTAAGAAAGGCCAGGGAGAGGGATCACCTAATGACCGATCGCAAAGTGATGAAAGTCTTGAGAGGTGAAACTGTTTTTCCACCTCCGATCTGGATGATGCGACAAGCAGGCCGTTATCTTCCCGAATATAGGGAAGTCAGAAAGAACGCCGGGACGTTTCTCGACCTGTGCTATTCTCCCGATCTGGCAGTTGAAGTGACGTTACAGCCAATTCGCCGTTTTGGTTTTGATGCAGCCATCCTGTTTTCAGATATTCTTGTTGTACCTCACGCTCTTGGCCGGGACCTTCGTTTTGAAGAAGGGCGTGGTCCTTTGATGACGCCGATCGATAAGGATGGAATATTCTGGCTGGAATCTGCCGGTGCTGCAGACAGGCTGGAGCCGGTCTACGAGACGGTTCGTCTGCTGAGACAGCAATTGCCTGCTGAAACAACACTCCTCGGCTTCTGTGGGGCTCCCTGGACCGTAGCGACCTATATGATCGCGGGTCACGGCACGCCGGATCAGGCTCCGGCTCGGTTGTTCGCCTATCGCGAACCTGAAGCCTTCAGGAAACTGCTTGATGAGCTTTCGGATGTTTCGGCAGAATATCTGATACGTCAGATCAATGCAGGTGCGGATGCGGTTCAAATCTTTGACAGCTGGTCAGGTGTGCTTGACGAGGCCTGCTTTGAGGAATTTTGCATAGCGCCAGTCGAAAAGATTGTCAGAAAGGTACGCGCTGTACATCCGAATGTTCCGATTATAGGCTTTCCAAAGGGAGCCGGGGCGCTCTACACCAATTATAGGCAGCGTACTGGTGTGACCGCGCTTGGACTGGATTGGACCGTACCGCTTTCAATGGCTTCATCATTGCAAGGCGATGGTGCAGTCCAGGGAAATCTTGATCCATTGCGCGTTGTTGCAGGCGGAAAAGCAATCGATGCCGGTGTGGATGCCATATTGGAGTCGCTGGGTCATGGACCGCTTATCTTCAATCTTGGCCATGGCATTACACCCGATGCACCTGTTTCCCACGTCGAACAAATGATTAATCGCGTACGCCTGACGCATAGATAGGGAGAGAGTTTTGACCAGTTCATCAGACACAAGCCAAAATGTCCCTGTTTTACCGCGCCTGATCATGGCGGCAGTGGCTATTGCAGCAGTTGGCCTGGTTTTAATCTATCCGGACAGAGCATATCTTTGGGTCAAGGCAATCCATATCATTGCAGTCATATCGTGGATGGCGGGCATGCTCTATCTTCCACGTCTTTTCGTTTATCACTGCGCTGCTGAAACTGGCTCCGTTCAGTCTGAGACATTCAAACTGATGGAGAATCGACTTCTCAAAGCGATTATAAATCCAGCCATGGGACTGACATGGATTGCAGGCCTCTGGCTGGCCTGGCAAAGTCAGGCATATCTGGACGGCTGGTTTCACGTGAAGTTTCTGGCAGTCATTCTTCTATCCGGCGTACATGGCTTTTTCACAAAGGCGGTCCGGTTATTTGCAGAAGATCGGAATGAAAAATCCGCGCGTTTCTGGCGGTTGATGAATGAAGTACCTACATTGCTCATGATTGTTATTGTGATCATGGTCATTATTAGGCCATTTTGATTCATCATAAAAACAACAGTCTTATATCAATAGGACTCATGAAACCTCTTGCCCTTGGCTAGTCTATTAGCTAGATAGGGGCTCTTCCTACGGAAATACCGCCATAGCATCACCGGCCATGTCATCATGGCACTGCATTCAGGCATCGTCATTTCCCTTCCCCATTTCAAACAACAAGAATTAGAGTTCCGCACACATGCAGGAAATGAAACTACAAGAACTTAAGAACAAAACCGCGGTAGACCTTTTGGCTTTCGCGGAGACGCTGGAAGTGGAAAACGCCAGTGTCATGCGCAAACAGGAATTGATGTTTGCGATCCTCAAAAAGCTCGCTGCTCAGGAAGTTGAGATTATCGGCGAAGGCGTGGTTGAGATTTTGCAGGACGGGTTCGGCTTTATGCGCTCCGCCAATGCAAACTATCTCCCGGGCCCCGATGATATCTATATCTCACCCTCGCAGATTCGCCGCTTTTCCCTGAAGACAGGCGATACAGTTGAAGGTCCGATCCGCGGGCCAAAGGAAGGCGAACGCTATTTCGCGCTTCTGAAAGTAAATACAGTCAATTTTGAAGACCCTGAAAAGATCCGTCACAAGATCCATTTCGATAATCTGACACCGCTTTATCCAAATGAACGATTCAAGATGGAGTTGGAAAATCCGACTACCAAGGATCTTTCGGCTCGTGTCATTGATCTTGTGGCACCACTTGGTAAAGGTCAGCGCGGGCTTATCGTTGCACCGCCGCGTACTGGTAAAACTGTTCTTTTGCAGAATATTGCCCACTCAATTACTGCCAATCATCCTGAATGTTATCTGATTGTCCTGCTGATCGATGAACGGCCGGAAGAAGTGACAGACATGCAGCGTTCCGTGAAGGGCGAAGTTGTTTCTTCCACTTTCGACGAGCCGGCATCCCGTCACGTGCAAGTTGCGGAAATGGTCATAGAAAAGGCCAAGCGTCTTGTCGAACACGGGCGCGACGTTGTCATCCTGCTCGATTCGATCACGCGTCTCGGCCGCGCCTATAACACTGTCGTGCCATCATCCGGTAAGGTCTTGACTGGTGGTGTTGACGCTAACGCATTGCAGCGCCCCAAGCGTTTCTTTGGTGCTGCCCGTAATATTGAAGAAGGTGGTTCGCTCACCATTATCGCGACGGCGCTTATAGATACCGGTAGCCGTATGGATGAAGTCATCTTTGAAGAATTCAAGGGCACGGGCAACTCGGAAATCGTGCTTGACCGTAAGGTTGCCGACAAGCGCATCTTCCCGTCAATGGATATTCTCAAGTCCGGTACGCGTAAGGAAGACTTGCTGGTTCCACGTCAGGATCTGCAGAAGATTTTCGTCTTGCGTCGTATCCTTGCTCCAATGGGCACAACAGACGCGATCGAATTCCTTATCGACAAGTTGAAGCAGACCAAGACCAACAGCGACTTCTTCGACAATATGAATACCTAAAAGCTGGATCGCAGCAGCTCTTCGAGTTCTGCTTCTGTCTCGACCGGTGGAAGACAAACAAACCCGCGGCACAAAAATGCTGCGGGTTTATTTATTGTAACCTCACCACCGCCGGCAACCAACTCAATCTTCCGGTTTTCTCTATGTTCGATCCATAGATCAATCCGGCGTGGATCGGCAATGCGATCGGCCATCCTCATGAGAGGATGATCTTTGTCTGGTGTTACGATCACAAGCTTTATCTGGTCGAGCATCAGCCCGGCACTATTGAGGATTCCCGCTTGTCCGTAACGTTGTTGCAGGATGCGCCCGAGGGCTTTTTCTGTGATCGAAATGGTGCGCAACCGCAGCTCCTCATCGCTTGTTACCAATGCCAGCCGCGCCAAAGCTTCGATGGTCTGGCTTGTGGCGCTTGGCACGGCCTCGTCCTGATCGCCTCGAACCCGGATGATAGTGTCCGTACTATCATTGGCGCTAAGGGAATAAAGCCCATATTCGTCTTGATGCCAGCGGTCCAGCATATCCTTCCAATGCTTTGCATGATTGATAAAATCAGCGTTCTGTGTTGCCTGGTGGAGTGATATTGCGGCATTTATCATGGCGGCGTAGTCAGATGACAGCGCAGGAAACAAACGCGAATTTCCAAGTACCGAGTGCGGCAGTCGCCCGTCCACCATCGATTCGGATATGGAACGGTATGCGTCTGTCGCAATATTAATCCAATCACTTCTCTCAAATGTACGCCCGGCCTCTGCAAGAGCCCGTATCATTAGCCCGTTCCAATCGGTCAAGGCTTTGTCATCACGGCCAGGACGAATGCGCGCTTCGCGTGCTTTGAAGAGTCTGTCTCGGGCTTTTGCCAGATTGTCTTCCGTCGAAGCATCCAGGAGATTGATGGATTGCAAGCGATTAAGAATGTTCTTACCTTCCCAGTTGCCCTCTTCAGTAACATCATACACTTCACGAAAGTGTTGGAATTCATCTGTTGTCGGAATTTCGGCGTCTTGCCAAACATAAAAGCGTCCCTCTTCGCCTTCACTGTCCGCATCAAGACTGGAAGCAAATCGGCTATCGACAATCATCTCGCGCTGGAGCCAAGCAACCGTCTCGTCGATTCGCTGACGAAACAAATAATTTCCTGTCTGGCAAAAGGCATAGGTGGCATGTCTTATAAGCTGCGCATTGTCGTAAAGCATTTTTTCAAAATGCGGCACAAGCCATGCATCATCGACAGAATATCGGGATAGGCCGCCACCGAGATGATCGTAGATTCCGCCTTGAAGCATGGTCTGGAGGCTTTTCAAAAAGATATCCCGGTGCGTTGAATCGCCAGTGCGGAGCCACGAAAGCCAGATTGTGTCCATGAAAGGGGCGCTCGGAAACTTGGGAGATCCGGTCAGACCGCCTTTGACAGTATCCATTGCCCCGAAAATGTTAGACGCGAACTGGTTGATCAAAGCCGGATCAAGCTTTGTTTCTTCTGCCTGGGCATTGAGCCGCGCACCAATGTGCTGGGTCAGGGCAATAACGTTCTGTTCCACGCGTTGGCGGTCATTGCGCCAGGCGCCGTCAATGGAACGTAAAACATCAAGAAATCCGGGCCTGCCATAATGGGAATGCTTCGGAAAATAGGTACCTCCCCAAAATGGCTTTCCCTCAGGTGTTAAAAACATTGTGAGCGGCCAGCCACCCTGTTCGCCCATAGCGCCGAGAGCCGCCATATAAATCTGATCAATGTCGGGCCGTTCCTCGCGATCAACCTTGATGTTGATGTAAAGCTCGTTCATTAGCGCCGCGACTTCATTGTCCTCAAAACATTCATGGGCCATGACATGGCACCAATGACACGCAGCATAACCTACGGAGAGGAGAATTGGTTTATTCATCAGGATAGCTTCGTCCAGCGCTGCCCTGCCCCAAGGCCGCCAGTGGACGGGATTATCGGCATGTTGCCGCAAATAGGGGCTGGATTGATTACACAGCAGATTAGCTGCCTCGGACATGGATCACCTCACCCTTTCCCAACTACACTAAGAGGGTTATCAAGGCCTGTGTAGTAGGAACTGATTAAATGTATATTTTTGAAGATACCATCTTTGCCCTATCAAGTGGGCGCCTGCCCTCGGGCATAGCCGTCATTCGAATATCAGGCTCACGAACTCGATTCGTAGTCGAAACGATCTGTGGTAGCCTAACGGAACCACGCCTGACTAAGCTATCCTCCTTCAAGAACAGCGATGGCGATTTGATTGATCGTGGTCTGGCAGTGTTCTTCCCCGCTCCGCACAGTTTTACAGGAGAAGATTGCGCCGAGTTTCACCTTCACGGCGGCAAGGCCGTAGTGGATGCTATGATTACCGCTCTGTACGGATTTGACGGGTGCAGAATGGCAGAAGCTGGGGAGTTTTCCCGGCGAGCTTATGCAAATGGCAAATTTGATCTGACAGCAGCAGAAGGACTAGCAGACCTCATCGCCGCTGAAACAGACAGCCAAAGACGATTGGCTCTACAAATATCATCCGGCGCGCAAGCACAGTTATATTCGGGCTGGCGCTCGGAACTCATCCGCGCCCGCGCCCTCATAGAGGCTGAACTGGACTTCGCCGACGAGTCAGATGTCCCCGGTTCAGTTTCCGACTTGGTTTGGGAACAAATGGCAGATCTCGCCGGGCGTATTACTAAACATGTGGGCGACGGAAGGCGCGGGGCAATTGTGAGAGATGGCTACAGAGTCGTTATTATTGGGGCTCCCAATGCTGGTAAATCTTCCCTGCTCAATATTTTGGCCGGTAGCGACGTTGCCATTGTGTCTGACGAGCCAGGCACAACCCGTGATCTGATTGAGATTAAGCTCGATCTTTCCGGGATCACTGTCCTGATTACGGATACAGCCGGAATTCGCAATACCACTGGAGCGGTGGAAATGATGGGTATAGAGCGAGCGCTCGACCGAGCTCACTCCGCTGACTTGATCTTGAGCGTCACAGATTTGTCCGATCCTATCCCGTTGGACGATGTGCCTTTGACAAAGAACGTACTAAGAATTGGCACGAAGGCGGATCTGGTGACCGAATCCGAAATCGGTGAGTATGATCTGGTAATTTCCACACGCACTAATGCAGGCGTTGACGCCCTTTTGAGGCTTCTATCGCAAAAGGCCGAAGCAGCAGCGGGGGACATTTCTGACCCACTCCCCACTCGGCGTAGACATATGGAGTTGCTCAACGAGGCGAGTATTGAGCTTCGCGCTGCTATTGAGGATATAGCAGCGCCCCTGGAAGTTCGCGCCGAATATTTAAGACGGGCTTCATACTCTCTGGGACGCATAACCGGGGATGTCGATGTGGAAGACATATTGGACGTTGTGTTTTCGCAATTCTGCATAGGGAAATGATTCACGTGAAACATTTGGCAGTAACTTTAGCCCCCGTTCCGGACAAGCTGCCGACGACGAGAAACATCCGGCGATGCCATACGATAATCTATCCAGAACTAGACAAATTGTTTCACGTGAAACACCATTCATCCGGTTATACTTGACTCATGGCGCTGTTTTGATCATCAAGAGTTCAAATCGAATCCAGAAAGTTTTGCATCGTGCATAGATCATTTGACGTCATCATTATCGGTGGTGGGCATGCGGGCTGTGAGGCTGCCGCTGCTGCGGCACGTCTTGGCGCAAATACGGCACTGGTCACTCACCGCGCAGACACTATCGGCGTTATGTCATGTAATCCCGCGATTGGCGGCCTGGGTAAAGGCCACCTCGTCAGGGAAATTGATGCTATGGATGGGCTGATGGGGCGCGTGGCTGACGCTGCCGGTATCCAGTTCAGGTTGCTCAATCGCCGCAAGGGGCCAGCTGTACGCGGCCCTCGCACACAAGCAGATCGCAAGCTGTATCGACTGGCAATGCAACGTGCGATCCAAGAGCAGGAAAACCTTACCGTTATTGAAGGCGGAGCAAATGACCTCATTATAAGCGATGGCCGTGTGAAGGGCGTCCAGTTGATGGATGGACGTGTTCTCGATTGTGCAGCGGTTGTTTTAACTACCGGGACTTTCCTTCGAGGGTTAATCCATATTGGCGAGAAGAAAATTCCTGCAGGACGCATGGGCGAGGCCCCTGCCCTTGGATTGTCCGAGACGCTGCTTCAACAAGGCTTCGCACTAGGACGATTGAAAACGGGAACACCGCCTCGGCTGGATGGTAAGTCGATAGACTGGAAGAGTCTTGAAACCCAGTCGGCCGATGAGAATCCTCTGCCATTTTCCTTGATGACGGATAGGATTAACAATCCACAGATAGACTGCGGCATAACCCGAACAACTGCGGCCACGCATGAGGTGATCCGGGCGAATATTCATCGATCCGCGATGTATTCCGGCTCTATCGAAGGGATAGGCCCACGCTATTGCCCGTCGATCGAAGACAAGATCGTAAAATTCGGCGATCGGGATGGTCATCAGATATTTCTGGAGCCGGAAGGATTAGACGACGATACGGTTTATCCTAACGGAATTTCCACCTCCCTACCGGAAAGCGTTCAGCTCGATATACTCAAAACGATTCCTGGCCTCGAACATGCGACAATGCTGCAGCCGGGTTACGCAATCGAATACGACTTTATTGATCCGCGTGAGTTGGACCGGACTCTGCAAACCCGCCGGGTCAAGGGATTCTTCCTGGCGGGCCAGATCAATGGAACGACCGGGTATGAAGAAGCGGCTGCGCAGGGGCTCCTGGCTGGTCTCAATGCAGCCCGCCTGGCGAGTGGAACCGAGCCGATTATAATGCAACGCACCGACGCCTATATTGGCGTAATGGTTGATGATCTTACTTCTCGCGGCGTGAGCGAACCATATCGCATGTTTACGTCGCGCGCCGAGTTCAGATTGTCTTTGCGCGCTGATAATGCTGATGAGCGTCTAACTCCTCTGGCTTCTCGTCTTGGGATTTTGGGGAAAGAGCGTGAGCAACGCTTCAAGCAGCGTACCGAGGCGCTCGACCTTGCGCGTGATTTGGCCAAAAATTTGATGATTACGCCCTCCGCGGCTGCGAATATGGGATTGCGCCTAAACCAGGATGGCGTTCGACGCTCGGCTTACGATCTGATGGCTTTTCCCGATATTGATTTGCAGCGTGTGAAAGATATTTGGCCTGAGTTGGCTGCTATCGAGCCACGTATCGGCGAAGCGCTGGAAATTGAGGCGCAATATGCTGTTTATCTCGAACGCCAGAAAAGCGATGTCGCCGCCATGCAGCGGGATGAAATGCTGACGATTCCTGCGGGAATAGATTTCGAAGCCACCGCCGGATTATCGAATGAACTAAAACAAAAGCTTAGGCAGCGGCAACCGAAGTCGATAGCTGAGGCACAACGAATTGACGGCATGACACCCGCAGCTCTAGCCCTGATCATTACGCAAATAAGACGCACGTCCACACGGAATGTGGCGTGACCAAAAATCGCGAAAAAAGCCTGCAAGAAATCCTTCCACATGTTTCACGTGAAACATTGGAGGATTTATTTGCTTTTGAGACACTTTTCAGAAAGTGGTCCAAAGCGATAAACTTGGCGTCGCCTTCCACCCTTGATCAACTTTGGGAAAGGCATATCCTTGATAGTGCACAGCTCTATCGCCTGGCCCCAGATGCTAAGGTCTGGCTTGATCTTGGCTCCGGCGGCGGATTTCCGGGTGTTGTCCTTGCTATTTTTCTGAAGCAATCAGTTGGTAGCAGGATTGATCTTGTCGAAAGCAATTCCAAGAAGGCCGCATTCCTGCGTACAGCTATTGGTCAAGCTTCTGCTCCAGGCACGGTTCACGCGGCCAGAATTGACGCGGTATGGCAGAAGATTGCTACTCCTGAGATAATAACGGCCCGCGCCCTCGCCTCTTTGAAAGAGTTATTCGTGCTCGCTGAACCTTGGCTAATCGGAGGAGCAACAGCACTTTTTCAAAAAGGTAGGGATTACCGCCGGGAAATCGACGAAACTCGTGACGACTGGACCTTTGATCTGGTAGAATATAGAAGCGTTGTCGATAAAGATTCTGTGGTTTTGCGGATAAGCAATCTCTGCAGACTTTAAAAACCGCGCCACCTAATGCTCCATTTTATCGGCAACGAACAGTTTAGTGTTCAGGAAAAGCCAATGAATAACCAGACTCGCATTATAACAATAGCAAATCAGAAGGGCGGCGTGGGTAAGACGACGACCGCGATTAACCTCGCGACCGCGTTGGCGGCAATCGGCGAAAATGTGCTCATTGTTGATCTTGATCCGCAGGGAAATGCGAGTACTGGCCTAGGCGTTGATCGAAAGAGCCGGGCGATATCATCTTACGATGTTTTGATGCAAACGGCCACTGTGGAAGAAGCTGCGGTGCCCACGGCTGTGCCAAGCCTTTCCTTGATACCCTCAACTTTGGATCTTCTTGGTGTTGAAATGGAAATCGCTAACGCGGCTGATCGCGCGACCCGGCTGCGGAAGGCTTTTAGAGGTAATTCGTCAACATCGGCTTTCACCTATATCCTTATAGACTGTCCGCCATCGCTCAATCTGTTGACGATGAATGCCATGGCGACCGCGGATTCGGTGCTTGTGCCATTGCAATGCGAGTTTTTCGCTCTCGAGGGCTTGAGCCAATTGCTCGAGACCGTTAGCCAAGTGCGTACGTCGCTTAATCCCGCACTAATGATTCAAGGCATTGTTCTAACAATGTATGATGGGCGAAACAATTTGGCGACCCAGGTGGTCGACGATGTCCGATCCTTTATGGGCGATAAGGTCTATCGGACGGTAATTCCGAGGAATGTCCGTGTTTCTGAAGCGCCCTCTTATGGAATTCCTGCCATTTTGTATGACTTGAAGTGTGCCGGCAGCCAGGCCTATTTGCAGCTGGCGTCGGAAGTCATACAGAGAGAGCGTCATTTGCGCGCTGCCTAATCGATTCGTGAACGAAACATTTTTGAAGAGCCTATAACAATGAATGAAGATCTTTCAAAGAAACGCTTGGGTCGTGGTCTGGCCGCATTGATCGGAGAGATGGATCGTGTGCCGGATGAGGCAGCTGCGCCTGTCGCAACGCTGGATCGGCAAATCCCTATTGAATTCATTGCACGCAATCCACGCAATCCTCGTAGACTGTTTACGGAAAGCGATTTGGAAGACTTGACGAATTCCATCCGCGAACACGGAATAGTGCAGCCTGTGGTCGTTCGTTTGGCCAAGGATTCGGCTGATCGATATGAGCTGATAGCCGGTGAGCGCCGGTGGCGCGCTGCGCAGCGTGCGGGTCTTACCACAGTTCCTGTCATCATCCGTGAGGTCGATGATCGCGTTGCCCTCGAGCTTGCCATTATTGAGAATGTGCAGCGCGCCGACCTTAATCCACTGGAAGAAGGTATGGGATATCAACAACTTATCGATGATCACGACTACACGCAAGCTGACTTGGCGCAGGTTATTGGCAAGAGCCGGAGTCATGTTGCCAATACGCTTCGGCTGCTGAAATTGCCAGAGCCGGTGCGCGATATGATCACCAATGGTTCGCTTTCTGCAGGGCATGCGCGCACATTGATCACTGCGGACAATCCTGCTGCTTTGGCCGATAAGATCGTCCGTGACGGCCTGTCGGTCCGCCAAGCAGAAGCTTTGGCGCAGGGCGAAGGCGGAAAACAGCCCTCACCCAAGGCCAAAACGGCTGATGAAAAGGATGCTGACACGCAAGCGCTTGAAAAGCTCCTTTCCGATGTGATGGGTATGCGCGTTACAGTCAATCATCTCAACAAGGGTGGCGACGTGCGTATTCACTACACCACGCTTGAGCAGTTGGATGAGATTTGCCAGCGTTTGCAGAACCGCACAAAATGGGGCGGCTTGGCCTGAGATTTGACTTCAGCCTTAGCGCCCGTTTGAGCGCCCAGCCCGGGCAGCTTCTGCCACAAGTGCGATCATTGTTTGACGAATGATTGGAACCGAGAGAGCAGCATTGCGCCTACTGTCGAGGACTGTCTTTTGCAGCCTCTCGATCGCTCTGGCACAAGATGCCGTGGACCAGCGCTGAAGGGCTGTTTCCATGAGCTTTTTTCGTGCAAAGAAAACGGGCGGGCGCGCCGTGGCAACGGCGGAGGCTGCATTTTTATTTTCGGTTTCCATGCCGTAACGGAGCGTTTGTAACGCTTGAAACTGCCGTATGGCTGAACTGAGGATCAAAAAGCTGGGACTACCCGTGTTTACGACCCGGTCAAACGCCGAAGTAAAATCATTCAGATTACCCGTTATCATTGCATCGATGATGGTTTCGTAAGAGGTAGCGCTGACATCACCTATGATGTCACGAACATCTTCTACGGTTATCCGTTCCTTGCCGTGAGCATAAAGACAGATTTTTTCCAGCTCGGCACGAGTCGCCAGTCTGTCGCCGCCCAGACTTTCTTTGAGCAAGTTGCGGGCATCCAATGCGATCTGCAGGTTGTTTTTTGTCAACATGTCATCAATCGTGCTGTCAATGCCGCGCGCGTCGTCGCTGTAGCAGGGTAGCGCCATGGCGCTGGCACTTTGCTCGACAATGCCCCGCAAGCCTGCGCCTTTCTTGAGATCGCCAGCTTCAATGAGGATGAAGGTCGCAATCGGCGGATTTTTCGCCAAATGAGAAACAGCATCAGCCAGCCCCTTCTGGCCGGAAGCGTTTCGCACCCAGATCAACCTCTCTCCGCCAAACATGGATATTGTGTTGGCTTCGTCAGATAGCCGCCCAGGCTCCGCCTGAACAATATCAGCATCCAGCCGGATAACCGCGAAAGGGTCATCTTTCGCCAAACCAGTCATCGTGATGAAGAGGTCGGCTCTTTCGCTAACCAATCCCTTGTCGGGCCCGTAAAGAAGCACGATCGGATAACTGCGATCCAAACGCTTTAAAAACGAATCTACTTCATGAGCTTTCTTCTGTGCCATGGAGCAATGGTTTAGCTATTTAGCCGGACATTGCAAACATCATTCCAATGCTATGGCCCGTCAGAAGGAAATGGCAAATAGCTTCGCGATGGGATGAAGCGCGACATTCCACGGATGAATTTGATTCGATCCGGGACATTGCATAGCGATTAGCAATATTTGGTGTCAGATATTCCGGAAAGCAAAAAGGCCCAGGTAAACCTGAGCCTTTTGATCTTCGGACAACTGGAGCGGGAGAAGGGATTCGAACCCTCGACCCCAACCTTGGCAAGGTTGTGCTCTACCCCTGAGCTACTCCCGCATGTGCCAGTTAGTCTTGCGAAGCGGGTGCTATATGACCCAAGCGCAGACCAATTGCAACAGGGAAAATTGGACTTTCTTTCGATATCCGTAAAATTTACCGATTGTCTCACGAAGTCTCAGGGTTTTGCTTGAGGCAAGGCTCTCGAGCCATTAGACAGTTTTACAAATGCATGATGAATTTGAGGAGGATGCAGATGCCGAAGTCGTATGAAGAACTGATGCAATTTATCAGTGACCTTGGCATTGAGGTATCTACAGTTCGCCACGCCCCGGTTTTTACCGTGGCGCAAGCCCAGACGCTGCGCGGAAAAATTACCGGTGCCCATACGAAGAACCTCTTCCTTAAAGACAAGAAGGACAATTTCTTTCTGCTGACAGTCGATGAAGAGGCAGAGGTGGATTTGAAAACCATTCACACCAAGATTGGCGCAGCGAGCCGAGTGTCTTTTGGCAAGCCAGAAAAACTGTTGGAGTATCTGGGTCTGGTTCCAGGCTCTGTCAGCGTGCTCGGTGTCATCAATGATGTGGAACGCAATGTGAAGGTCATGCTTGACGAAAGCCTGTTCCACCATGAAATGATCAATGCGCACCCGTTGACCAATGAAGCGACGACGTCGATACGCCCGGACGATCTTTTAAGATTTCTCAAAGAGACCGGGCACTCGCCTTTGATCTTGAAAATTGAAGCATAAAACCCGAACTGAGTGTTCTAGACATGCCGGCATGTCGGCAGTTAATTCATCCAAAGGTGACGGAGAATTTTATGAGCAATATAGATAATCCGTTCAGCGGTGGATATGGCAGCGAGTCAGCAGCAACGACGCTGACTTTCGGTTCCAATGAAGCCTCTGCACCGGCAGGCGATGTCATAAAGGATACGACAACCGCTGCATTTTCGGCCGATGTTATTGCTGAATCAAAAAAACAGCCCGTCCTTGTTGATTTCTGGGCTCCGTGGTGCGGGCCCTGCAAGCAGCTCACTCCAATTCTGGAAAAGGCGGTTCAGGCGGCTGGCGGTCGCGTCAAACTTGTCAAAATGAACATTGACGATCATCCGGCGATTGCCGGGCAGCTGGGTATTCAATCAATACCTGCGGTGATCGCGTTTTCTGATGGCAAACCCGTAGATGGATTTATGGGCGCCTTGCCCGAATCCAAGGTGAAGGAATTCATCGATAAGATTTCCTCACCAAATGGTGGACGTGACGAAGCGATAAAGGATGCGCTTGCTGCTGCGGCTCAAATGGTCGAGGCTGCTGATTTTGAACAGGCCGGCCAGATTTATTCTGCTGTGCTTGCCGAGGTTCCCGATCATCTGGCGGCACTTGCAGGTCTTGCAAATTGCCTGATCGAGCTTGGGGATATCCCGACGGCACAGGCGACGCTGGACATGGTGCCGCCAGCCGGGAAAGAGGATGCGGGAGTCAGGGCCGCTCAAGCCAAAATTGCACTGGCCCTGCAAGTGGCTGAACTCGGAGATCCAACGGCCTTGGAAGCTCGCCTTGAGGCCAATCCGGCTGACCATCAGGCACGATATGATCTGGCCATGATACTCAACGCCAAGGATCAACGTGATGAGGCGGCTGACCATCTTCTCGCCATCATGAAGGCAGATCGTAATTGGAACGAGGACGGCGCGCGAAAGCAACTCTTGCAGTTTTTTGATGCGTGGGGAGCGGGCGATCCTGCTTCCATGAGTGCACGTCGCAAACTTTCCTCCCTGCTGTTTTCCTGACAAGTATAGTATACAGAAAAGCAGATTAAAGGGCTTGGCCCGGAGCTAGTTATGCAAGCTGGAAATGTACGCTATCGTACTTTGGACGATATTCCTGAAAGCGTTCCGATTTTTCCTCTTTCGGGAGCGTTGCTGCTGCCAGGTGGGCAATTGCCGCTCAATATTTTCGAGCTACGCTACCTTGCGATGATAGATGCCGCGCTCGCCTCCAAGCGTATCATCGGCATGATTCAACCTCGCCTTGACCAAGAAGATGAGGAAGGTCTTGAGCTGAGCGAAGTGGGATGTCTTGGAAGAATAACTTCGTTTGCAGAAACCGGTGATGGCCGGATCTTGGTTACGCTCCAAGGTATTTGCCGGTTCCGAGTTGTGAAAGAGCTCTCAACACGCACGCCCTTCCGTCAGTGCAAGATTGCGCCCTTGCGTGCGGATCTCGACGAGGCGGACGACAGGGAGGTGGACAGGGCTGCATTGCTGCGTGTTTTCCGCGCCTATCTGGACGCGAATAGCCTGGAGGCTGATTGGGAAGGTATTTCTCGGGCTGGCAATGAAACACTGGTCAATGCACTTGCCATGATGTCTCCCTTCGGCGCAGCGGAAAAACAGGCTTTGCTGGAAGCGACAGATCTGAAAACAAGAGCCGAAACCTTGATCGCGATTACCGAGATAGCTCTTGCGAAGGATCAGGACGATTATGAATCAAGCCTCCAATAGGACGCCGCTATGACAGAAGCTGATCGTGAAACACCCCTTGATCGCAAGTTGCTGGAGCTTCTGGTTTGTCCTTTGACAAAAGGACCACTCACCTATGACAAGAAAAAATCTGAATTGATTTCCAAAAAAGCGCGGTTAGCCTATCCCGTGCGAGACGGTATTCCCATCATGCTTCCCTCCGAGGCGCGTGCGCTTGAGGATTGATGCCCTCGCATCCATGCTGCTGACGCACTATATAGGGCCATAAACACCTTATCAGGAATTGTGATGGCCAGAAGTAACCAAACGGCTGACTGGGCGAACCGCCTTTCGCCTTCAATCGCTGAAATTGAATCACTGGCAATTGATGCCTATGCCCATCTGCCGGAAAATTTCCGCAGTCTGTGCGGTGAAATCACCATGCAGGTTTCTGACTTTCCCGATGATCAGATTATTGAAGATATGGGGCTGGAATCGCCTTTCGATCTCATGGGCCTTTTTGAGGGCAATGGTATCGGTGAACGTTTTTCATTGCAGACAGGCGACCAGGTCAATCGCATAACGCTTTATCGACGGGCCATTCTTGATTATTGGGCGGAATATGAAGAGGCGCTTGGCGATATTGTCACGCATGTCCTTATCCACGAAATCGGGCATCATTTCGGATTGTCCGATGAGGAGATGGAACGTATAGAGGCTAGCGTCGAATAGCTATCACAGGGGATTGCCTTGACCGCCGATTACTCAACGCCATACGGGCTATATGAGAGCCTCAAATCCGCATGGAGCAGGGAAAGCTCAGCCTCCTGGTCGGCTGAAAACCCCGCAAAAGGCCAGTGCAGCGTAACATCGCTTATTGTGCAGGACATATTTGGCGGCTCGATCCTCAAGACGAAGACCTATGGCGGCACTCACTTTTACAATCTGATCGATGGCGTTCGCTGGGATATGACCATTAGCCAGTTTGACCGGCCCATTCCGTTTGAGGACAGACCAGCCACGCGCGATGAAGCCATGGCTGATACGTCAGAACCGCAATATCAGGCGCTCAAGCGTCGGTTGGGTGTCTAGTGATCGCTGAGCTTTGTTGTGCCGGGTATATAGTCGACGCCATCGACATCTTTGACCACAGCCTGCCCGCATTGCATGATGCCGGTTACAGAATTGAACGCATATGTCGGTGAGCCATAAATATGCCAGCCCTTGTTAAGAGCGGCTGTTACTTTATGGCAAAAGCTCGCATCATCGGGACCAGTCAAAAATCTGTAGAGCTTCATAGTGAATTCCCATTCTCGTGCTTGTCAGATTTGCACTAATTTGAATGATTGATTGTTTCAATCCTTGCCAGCAATTTTTGGGCGGTTTCAAGATGCATCCGCTCCACCATCCGGCCATTCAACGAAATTGCGCCCTTGCCTGCATTTTCGGCAAGGTCGAAGGCTTGGACAATAGAGCGGGCATCAGTCACTGCCTCGGAACCGGGGGTAAACGCTTTGTTTGCCGGTTCAATTTGCGATGGATGGACAAGGCTTTTCCCATCAAACCCCATTTTGAAAGACTCGCCGCATTCACTTTCAAAGCCGGACATATCGTTAAAGTCGTTGTAGACGCCATCAATAATATCAAGATGACCGGCTTTGGCGCATAGCAGAATCTGCATGAGCCACGGTGTGAAAAAATGCCGGCCTTTTTCCAGAACAGTTCCGGTTTCTTTGGCAATGTCATTCGTGCCTACGACAAAACAATCCAGTCTTGAGGTTGATCGCAGGCCAAGCTCGGCAATCTCGTCGGCATTGATGATGCCGCGTGCCGTTTCGATCATCGCCCACAAACGCACGTTTTCTGATGCGTCGGTTTCTTCCAAGACTTCCGCCACTCCGGTCACATCCTGCAGATTCTCTACCTTTGGTAGAAGGATCGCATTGGGCTTACAGGCGCGTGCGGCCAGAAGGTCTTCGCCGCCCCATTCGCTGGTGAGATGATTGATACGGATGATGCGCTCAGCCTTGCCTGCAGGATTGGCTGCAAAATAAGCGCGCAGAGCTTCGCGGGCATCTTCCTTGGCTTCCGGAGCGACCGCATCCTCGAGATCGAAAATAATCGCATCGGCATTGAGCGACGCCACTTTAGCCAAGGCTTTCGGATTGGAGGCCGGAACATAAAGTACAGATCGACGCGGACGGAAAAGCTTGCTCATGACAACTTTTTGCCCCGAAGACAGAAGCAAGGCAAGGGCTGAGATTTGCCAAGCATAAAGTGCCACAGGCGAAAAGCTTTGATTCATGGCCGAGCTGGTGTAAAGCCAAGGATAAATCTCACCTACGCATGGACCGTACAGGCAGCTATTATGGATAAATTCACCCAGCTCACGGGCGTTGCCGCCCCACTGCCCATCATCAATGTCGATACAGACATGATCATTCCCAAGGACTACCTTAAAACGATCAAGCGCACTGGCTTGGGTACGGGGTTGTTCGCTGAAATGCGTTACAACGAAGATGGCAGCGAGAATCCTGATTTCGTTCTCAACAAGCCAGCTTATCGCAAGGCACAGATTCTCGTCGCTGGTGACAATTTCGGTTGCGGCTCAAGCCGCGAACATGCACCGTGGGCTTTGCTGGATTTTGGTATTCGTTGTGTCATCTCAACGAGCTTTGCTGATATTTTCTACAATAACTGCTTCAAGAACGGTATCTTGCCGATCCGGGTCAGCCAGGAAAATCTTGATAAGCTCATGGACGATGCGCAGCGCGGTTCCAACGCCACGGTATCAATCGATCTTGAGGCCTTGACCATCAAGGGGCCGGACGGTGGAACAATCAGCTTTGAGATTGACGAATTCCGCCGCTACTGCATGCTGAACGGTTTGGATGACATTGGTTTGACGATGGAAAAGGCATCGAAGATCGACAGTTTCGAAGCGTCCAATGCGCAAGCGCGTCCTTGGGCCTGACCATTTTAGGTCAGTATTACCAAAGCCCGGTTTTTGCCGGGCTTTTTCGTGCCCGACAGGCGCGCATATCGGTGAGGGGATTTAAGATAATTTCCCAAAACGCTTTTCTTCTTTGCTCAAGTTGCGCTAAGTACGCGCCATTCCCACGAGAGCCAATCACATAACGAGGTTTCCAGCATGGCATCGAAAAAGCTTTTCCTTCTTCCTGGCGATGGTATCGGTCCTGAGGCAATGGCCGAGGTCCGCAAGATCATTGCCTATATGAATGCCGAGTTGAAAAGCGACTTTGAACTGGACGAAGGTCTGGTCGGTGGTTGCGCTTATGATTCCCACGGAAAGGCCATTTCCGAGACAGATATGGAAAAGGCATTGGCATCGGATGCCGTGCTGTTCGGTGCCGTTGGTGGTCCAAAGTGGGATAGCGTTCCCTACGATGTTCGGCCGGAAGCCGGTTTGCTGCGCCTGCGCAAGGATATGGAGCTGTTTGCAAATCTGCGCCCAGCCATTTGCTATCCTGCACTTGCCGATTCATCTTCCCTGAAAAAGGAAATCGTCGAAGGTCTGGATATTCTCATTGTGCGCGAGCTGACTGGTGGCGTGTATTTCGGGGAACCGAAGGAAATTCGCGATCTTGGCAATGGTCAGAAGCGCGGCATTGATACTCAGGTTTACGATACATATGAGATCGAGCGGATTTCCGGAGTTGCCTTCGAGCTCGCCCGGACGCGTGGCAACAAAGTCACCTCAATGGAAAAGCGCAACGTCATGAAGTCGGGCGTCTTGTGGAATGAGGTTGTTACTGCAACCCACAAGGCAAAATATTCGGATGTCAAACTCGATCATATGCTCGCTGACGCCGGTGGCATGCAGCTCGTACGTTGGCCGAAACAGTTTGACGTTATCGTAACAGACAATCTGTTCGGCGACATGCTTTCCGATATTGCGGCAATGCTGACGGGTTCTCTGGGCATGCTGCCCTCAGCCTCGCTTGGTGCGCCCGATGGCAAGACAGGAAGCCGTAAGGCTCTGTATGAGCCCGTACACGGCTCTGCACCGGATATTGCTGGTACTGGGGCGGCCAATCCAATTGCGATGATCGCCTCGTTCGCCATGTGCCTGCGTTATTCGTTCAATATGGTGGCTGAAGCGGATCGGCTGGAAGCGGCTATTGCAGGTGTCCTCGATGACGGAATTCGCACCGCTGACATTATGTCCGATGGTATGACCAAAGTCGGAACCGTCGAAATGGGCGATGCCATTCTTGCGAAGTTCAAAGCGCTGGCCGCCTGATATATAGCGGCTGAAATAAAAAGCCCGGCGCGAGTGATCGCGCCGGGCTTTTGTATTTGTGAGGATGCTATTTTACTTCATCCAGATCGGTATCTTTTGTATCGCGAACGAAGAGCAGACCGATGATCAGCGTCATCGCGGCAATCACAATCGGATACCACAGACCGTAATAGATATCGCCCTTGGCGGCGCTCATCGCGAAGACCGTCGCCGGTAGCAGACCGCCGAACCATCCATTGCCGATATGATAGGGCAGGGACATGCCGGTATAGCGGATACGGGTTGGGAACATTTCAACCAATATTGCTGCAATCGGCCCATAAACCATCGTCACATAAAGGACCAGGATAAACAGAATACCGATAATCATTGTCCAGTTGACCGCTGCCGGGTCGGCTACCATCTTGAATGCACCAGCTTTTGGCACGCTATAAACGGTAACTTCGGTGGCACCTGCCGCCTCTTCTGCTGTGATCAGCTTGTCTTTGATAGCTTGAGCCACAGGCACGACCGTCTTTTCGCCAGCACGGATCGCAGCTGCATCCAATGCCAGTTTCGGATTGCTTGCAACCAAGGCATCAAGCTTGCTGTCTGCAACCTTTGCTGGATCGCGAACCAGCGGGTAACCAGCATCCTGAAGCGCAAGGTTTACGCCTTTTTTGAATGCACCATCCTTCGCGGCAGCTTCAGCACCCGCAGCGGTTGCATCGTAGGATTCAACCGTTTCCTGGCCAATTTTGACTGTTGCGGCAGATCCGGCCGGAGCCGTTGCTGCGATGTCATAAGGAATGGAGTTTTTAGCCAGGAAGTCAGTTGCGATATCGCAGGATGTGAGCGGCTTTCTTGTACCAACCGGATTGAACTGGAAGTTACAATCTCCAGGTGCCGCAGTTACAGTTGCACGCACATTCTGCTGAGATGAGGCCAGTGCTGGATTGGCGGCCCAGGTCAAGGCCTTGAACAGAGGGAAGTAGGTAAGAATGGCAAGTGCCAGACCAGCCATGATGATTGGCTTACGTCCGATCTTATCCGACAACCAGCCGAAGAAAACGAAAAAGCCAGTGCCTAGCAAGAGCGCAATAGCAATCATGATATTGACGGACTGCCCGTCAACTTTCAGGACGTTCTGCAGGAAGAACAGGGCGTAGAACTGACCTGAATACCAGACAACCGCCTGACCGGCTGTAAGACCAAAAAGCGCCAGCAATGCAATCTTTGCATTCTTCCATTGTCCAAATGCTTCAGACAGCGGTGCCTTTGATCCCTTGCCTTCTTCTTTCATCTTTTTGAAGGCTGGCGATTCGCTAAGCGACAAGCGGATCCAGACCGAAACGCCCAAAAGAACGAATGACAGAATGAAAGGAATGCGCCATCCCCATGCGGAGAACGCTTCTTTCGTCATCGAATTCTGGATGATGAGGATAACGATAAGTGACAGGAAAAGTCCGAGCGTTGCTGTCGTCTGAATCCATGATGTATAGAAACCGCGCCGGTTGCTTGGCGCGTGTTCAGCAACGTAAGTTGCCGCACCACCATATTCGCCGCCGAGCGCAAGACCTTGAAGCATGCGCAAAGCGATCAGAATGATCGGCGCTGCGATACCCCAGCTCGCGGAACCTGGCAGAATACCGACCAGAAATGTCGACAGACCCATGATCAGGATTGTGACAAGGAAAGTATATTTGCGGCCGACGAGATCGCCGATGCGTCCGAACACCAGTGCGCCGAACGGACGAACGAGAAAGCCCGCGGCAAATGCAAGCAAAGCAAAGATGTTGCGCGTTGCTTCCGGATATTCACTGAAGAAGGCGGCGCCAATAAAGACAGCCAATGAACCGTAAAGGTAAAAGTCGTACCATTCAAAAACGGTGCCGAGAGAAGAAGCGAAGATCACCTTCTTTTCTTCCCGCGTCATCCCCCGGCTGGTAGTGCCGGACACGGTAGTGGATGCCATTTCTATTCCTCCCAGTAAATAGCAATTAAGCCCAAAGTCAAAGAGACATGCTCAGCCCAAACCTTTTGTCATGTCCCCACTATCGATAATTTCGCGCGTCATTTTTGCTTAGCTTGTTGCTAATGCACATCGCGCGCCAGCCAATGTCCTTGTGAATTTCTTTCCCCCCAAGGTCATACAACCCAATGCACTATTCAATTGTTGACTAAATATTGAAGAAAGCAAAGCCCGTAACTTATACCAAATGTCTAAAATTGTGCGTAACACGACATATTCTTGCCCTTTAAAGATGTAATTGACTCTTTTTGGAAACCGCGTACAAGCACAGGCGGAACAGGAGAGCCTTTGGTGCGCAGCGAATCAACGTCGCTATTTTTGCTGAACAGTTCCGGCATTATCGCCGGATGTGTCGGTGTGCCTGCTTTCCAGACCAAAATTTCGGCCAAAAAACTCTCGAAAACGACCACTAAAACGGTCTGATTTCCCTTGGCCTGCTCGCCCCCTCCCGAGCCCGGCTCGGGGGATAAGACCCGCGGTGGCCAGCGGGTTCGAAGCAGCGGAGAGGGACAGGAGAATACATAATGAGTTTCAAGGTTGCGATTGTTGGTGCCACAGGCAATGTGGGCCGCGAAATGTTGACAATACTGGAAGAGCGCGGCTTTCCCGTAAGCGAAGTTGTTGCTCTGGCTTCACGCCGGTCGCAGGGGACTGAAGTTTCCTACGGGGACAGGACGCTGAAGGTTAAAGCGCTCGATACCTATGACTTTTCCGATACCGATATCTGCCTGATGTCTGCAGGTGGTAATATTTCGAAGGAATGGTCGCCGAAGATTGGCGCACAGGGATGTGTCGTTATCGATAATTCATCCGCTTGGCGCTATGATTCCAACGTGCCTTTGATTGTGCCTGAAGTAAATCCTGATGCGATTGTCGGTTTTAGCAAGAAGAACATCATTGCCAATCCCAATTGCTCCACGGCGCAACTTGTCGTTGCCTTGAAGCCGTTGCATGACAAGGCGCGCATCAAGCGCCTCGTGATTTCCACCTACCAGTCCGTATCTGGGGCAGGCAAGGATGGCATGGATGAACTTTTCCAGCAGTCACGCGCAGTTTTCGTTGCAGATCCGGTGGAAGCCAAGAAGTTTACCAAGCGAATTGCCTTCAACGTTATTCCACATATCGATGTATTCATGGAAGATGGATACACGAAGGAAGAATGGAAGATGGTTGCTGAAACCAAGAAGATGCTTGATCCAAAGATCAAGCTCACAGCAACCTGCGTGCGGGTGCCTGTTTTCATCGGCCATTCCGAAGCAGTGAACATTGAGTTTGAAAGCCCAATGAGCGCGGAAGAAGCGCGGGACATTCTGAGCGATGCGCCTGGCTGCCTTGTCATCGATCGTCATGAAGACGGCGGTTACATCACACCTTATGAAGCGGCCGGTGAAGATGCCACCTATATTTCGCGTATCCGCGAAGACATAACGGTCGAAAACGGCCTGTCGCTCTGGATCGTTTCTGACAATCTTCGCAAAGGCGCGGCCCTGAACACCGTTCAGATCGCAGAACTCCTGGTTGCACGTGGGCTTATCCAGCCCAAAAAGATTGCCGCATAATCTAAAGGCGGATGAAAAACCTGAAAGGGCGCTGGTGACAGCGCCTTTTTTATGCGTTGTCGATACTTGCCACGAGATTGTCGCGCAAGCTGATGAGTTCAGCCCGCATGCCACGTGCTTCGTCCATCGTGCAGCCAAATGCCTGTCCCATGGCAAGGGGCACTGACTCCGCGCGGGCCCGCAAGGCGCGACCCTCTTCTGTCAAATTTATCAGCACTTGACGCTCGTCGGTCTTGTCACGTTGGCGTGATATCAGACCGGCTGTTTCCAAGCGTTTCAAGAGCGGCGTCAATGTGCCGGAATCCAGACTGAGCTTGTCTCCGATTGCCCTGACAGTCTGGTTCTCTTCTTCCCACAATACCACCATCACAAGATATTGCGGATAAGTCAGCTTTAACGCCGACAGCCGAGGCTGATAGGCACGTGTCACGGCGTTGGCGGTGGAATAAATGGCGAAGCAAAGGAAATTCTCCAGCTTCAACTGCGATTCCGGTTTTTGCGTTCCAGCGTTCATTTGTCTTCCTTCCCAAAGGCCTGGACTATAATAGCCATGCGTATTCAATTGTGCATCATTTAATTTTTCATCATCTATAAAATAAATATTGCACACAATTCAATTGTGTGCAATTTAATAGGCATTGAGAAAATCAACTTCGAGAGGAAAACCAGATGAGCATTCTTTATACAACCAAGGCGACGGCAACAGGTGGACGCGACGGCAGCGCGAAGAGCGAAGATGGCCGTTTGGAAGTAACGCTCTCAACCCCCAAGGAACTGGGCGGTAATGGTGCGCAGGGCACCAATCCTGAGCAACTGTTTGGAGCAGGGTATTCGGCTTGTTTTCTTGGCGCGTTGAAATTCGTTGCTTCCCAGAAGAAGATCAAGCTTTCGGAAGAGACCGCCGTAACAGCAACCGTCGGCATCGGTCCTCGCGAAGATGGCAAGGGTTTCGGGCTGGACGTTGCTCTGGCTGTCACATTACCCGGTATCGAGGCTGGGCAGGCACGCGAGCTTGTGGATGCAGCACATATTGTTTGCCCTTATTCGGAAGCAACGCGCAGCAATCTCGACGTACGCATTTCGATTAACTGACGCAAAATTTGCTCCAGCGTCATGATCAACAGCCTGAAGAAATTGACCTCGCGCCGTTCTGTTTTGACGGCGGGTATTGGAGTGGCGGCTGCTATCAGCCTCCCTTCCATTCCCGCGATGGCCACCGATAAATCCAAGCAACTTAAATCCAATCAGCCAGTAAAGGGACAAAGGACAATGACCACGATCACCACGAAGGACGGCACAGAGATTTACTACAAGGATTGGGGAACAGGGCAGCCGGTAGTTTTCAGCCATGGCTGGCCGCTCACTTCGGATGCCTGGGAAGATCAGATGTTCTTTCTTGCGTCCAATGGCTACCGTGTGATTGCTCATGACCGCCGGGGCCATGGCCGTTCCAGCCAACCTTGGAATGGCAATGACATGGACACCTATGCCGATGATCTGGCCGAACTATTCGAGAAGCTCGACTTGAAAGACGCGATCATGGTTGGGCATTCAACTGGTGGCGGCGAAGTCGCCCGCTATATCGGCCGTCACGGTACGAAGCGTGTCGCCAAGGCCGTTCTTGTGGGGGCAGTGCCACCTCTGATGCTGAAAACCGCTGCAAATCCTGAGGGTCTGCCTATCGATGTTTTCAACGGCATTCGTGATGGCGTGATTGCCGATCGCTCACAGTTCTTCAAGGATCTGTCGCTGCCCTTTTATGGCTACAATCGGACTGGCGCCAAAGAGTCTGAAGGCATTAGAAACGCTTTCTGGCTGCAGGGTATGATGGCCGGAATGCCAGCCTCGTATTTCTGCATCAAGGCGTTTTCAGAAACGGATTTCACAGAAGATCTGAAGAAGATTGATGTGCCGACATTGTTTATCCACGGCGATGATGACCAGATCGTGCCCATTGATGACACGGCCCGCAAAGCCGTGAAGCTTGTAAAGAACGGCACTTTGAACGTCTATGCCGGTGCGCCGCATGGTTTGGCTACGACGCACAAGGACAAGCTGAACGCGGATCTTCTGGCTTTTGCCAAGTCCTGATTACAACCGCTTAAAGCCCACGCTTTTCGATCATCGCATCGGGCGTGGGCATCTTGCCCCGGAAAGCCTTGTAAAGCTCTTCGGGATCTTTGCTGCCACCAGCTGAATAGATGTATTTTTTCAGCTTCGCGGCGAGGGCACCGTTGAATGTATCGCCGGTTTCCTCAAAAGCCTTGAATGCATCGGCATCCAATACTTCTGACCACAAATATGAGTAATATCCTGCGGAATACCCATCGCCGGAGAACACGTGCTTAAAATGCGGTGTCCGGTGGCGCATGATAATCGCCTCTGGCATGTCCAACTGCCGAAGCGTTGCCGCTTCAAACTGTATGGGGTCCTCCGGAGGGGTGCCATCGGCATGGAATGCCATATCAATCAAGGCAGACGACGTGAATTCGACCGTTTTGAAACCAGCATTAAAAGTATCCGCGGCCAATACCTTGTCGAGCAGAGCTTTCGGCATAGGCTCGCCAGTACGGTAATGGATTGCGTATTTTTCAAGGATTGCTGGCACAGTCAGCCAGTGCTCATAAAGCTGGGAGGGCAGCTCCACAAAGTCCCGTGACACTGATGTGCCTGAAACTACAGGCCAGGTAACGTCTGACAGCAACCCGTGCAAAGCATGGCCAAATTCGTGGAATAGGGTACGTGCGCCATCAAGCGAAAGCAGGGCCGGCTCCCCTTTTGGCGGCTTGGCGAAGTTCATCACATTATAGATGATCGGCTTTTGCACGCTGCCAAGTTTGTGTTGTGACTGCAATGCACTCATCCATGCGCCGGAATGCTTTGACTGGCGGTTGAAGTAATCGCCAAGAAATACCCCGCATTCTGTTCCATCCGGATTGAAGACTTCCCAGACCCGCACATCCGGATGCCAGGCAGCTATGCCGGTTTTTTCCTTGAACGTAATACCGAACAGACGCGTTGCCACGTCGAAACAGGCTTCAATGATTTTCTCGAGCTGCAAATATGGCTTCAACTCGGCTTCATCGAACGCAAAGCGTTCGCTGCGCAGCTTTTCCGTGTAAAACCGCCAGTCCCAGGGCGCTACCTTGTGGTTACGGCCCTCATTGGAGATCAATTGTTGTAGATCACTTTCTTCTTCGCTGGCACGTATCTTTGCCTTTTGCCAAACGGGCTCCAGCAGATCCATAACTGCCTTTGGCGTTTTTGCCATGGTGTTGTCGAGCTTGTACGCGGCAAAGCTTTTATACCCGAGTAGCTTTGCCTTTTCAGATCTGAGAGCTACCGTCTGGGCAACGATGGCAACATTGTCCGTATCGCCGCCATTTTCGCCCCGTGCCGCCCAAGCCTGGAAGGCTTTTTCCCGCAAATCCCGGTTCTCGGCAAATGAGAGAAAGGGTTCGATGATTTCACGCGACAATGTAACGGCCCAGGTGCCTGTGCGATTACGCTCCTCGGCAGCTCCTTGCATCGCATCGCGCACAAAATTCGGCAATCCTGCAAGATCTGCCTCGTCTGTGATGAACAAAGCCCAGTCCGACTCATCCTTGAGAACATTTTGATCAAACTGCGCACCGAGACTGGCGAGCGTCTCATTGATATCTGCAAGACGTGCCTTGCCCTTTTCATCCAGTCGCGCGCCGCTGCGCACAAAGCTTTTCCAGATCTTTTCCAGAACGCGGTCTGTTTCGGCATCAAGGCCGAGAAGATCACGCTGTTCGTAAAGTGAGTCTATGCGGGCAAACAGGTGCGGATTCATCATGATGGACGATGAATGGCGCGACAGTTTTGGCGCAATGGACCGTTCTAATGCCTGTATCGCGTCGTTGGTATTTGCCCCGGCCAGCGTCCAGAAAATGGAAGACACCCGATCCAGCGACTCGCCGGAAAGCTGCAGCGCTTTGAGGGTATTTTCGATGGTGGGCGCTTCAGGATGGCCGATAATCGCATCAATGTCGGCAAGATCATCCGCTAGGGCCATATCAAATGCCGCGGGAAAATCCTGATCGCTAAAAGCTGTAAAGTCCGGCAGACCAAGAGGCCCTGTCCAGTTCGTCAATGCAGTGTTGATGGCCGGTTTGGCAGACGACATGGGAACTCCATCGTATGAATTGGGTCGTTAATATCTAAGATACCGATGCAAGGGTCACAAGCGGCGAAAATGAAAACGGCGGGACCAGCCCGCCGTTTATTGTCTTTAGCTGTTCCGTTTGCGGGCAGCCAAGGTGCGTAACCGCAAGGCATTCAGGCGGATAAAGCCTGCCGCATCCTTCTGATCATATGCGCCACGATCATCTTCAAATGTTACGAGTGCGTCGGAATAAAGCGATTTTTTCGACTTACGGCCTGAAACCATGACATTGCCCTTATAGAGTTTCAGGCGAACAGTGCCTTCCACGTCTTCCTGGCTCTTGTCGATCATGGCTTGCAGCATTTCACGCTCTGGCGAATACCAGAAGCCATTATAGATCAGTTCGGCATAGCGCGGCATGAACTCATCCTTGAGATGAGCTGCGCCGCGATCAAGTGTGATCGATTCCATCGCCCGATGCGCGGCAAGCAGGATGGTGCCACCTGGTGTTTCGTAAACGCCACGCGATTTCATGCCAACGAAACGGTTCTCAACCAGATCAAGGCGTCCGATGCCATTGTCTCGGCCAAGATCATTAAGCGTCTTCAGCAGTGTCGCGGGTGAAAGAGGCTTGCCATCAATTGCGATTGCATCGCCCTTCTCGAAAGCGATCTCGATTTCTGTGACCTTATCGGGCGCATCCATCGGAGAGATTGTGCGCTGGTGCACATATTCGGGTGCTTCCTGCCATGGGTCTTCCAACACTTTGCCTTCCGAGGATGAATGCAGGAGATTGGCGTCCACGGAGAAAGGTGCTTCGCCAAGTTTGTCTTTGGCGATTGGGATCTGGTGTTCGCGCGCAAATTCCAAAAGATCTGTGCGGGATTTAAAGGTCCAATCGCGCCAAGGCGCAATGACCTTGATGTCAGGATTGAGTGCGTAGGCGGAAAGCTCGAAACGAACCTGGTCGTTACCTTTGCCCGTTGCACCATGCGCAATTGCGTCAGCGCCGGTACGGGCAGCGATTTCGACGAGGTGCTTGGAAATGAGCGGGCGCGCTATCGATGTGCCGAGCAGGTAAACGCCTTCATAGACCGCATTGGCGCGGAACATCGGGAAGACAAAGTCGCGAACGAATTCTTCGCGGACATCTTCAATGTAGATTTCCTTGATGCCGAGCATTTCGGCCTTCTTGCGTGCGGGCTCGAGTTCCTCGCCTTGTCCAAGATCGGCAGTGAACGTGACGACTTCAGCGCCAAGTTCTGTCTGCAGCCATTTCAGGATGATCGATGTATCCAACCCGCCCGAATAGGCCAGCACGACTTTCTTGACGTCTTTCCATTTATTCATTGCATATGTCCTGTCTGTCGATCGCCGTCGCGATCCTGAAATTTCAGTTGGGGTCTTGTAGCATTTGCGCCGCTATTGGCAAGCACAGCAAAAACGAGATCAGGCGCAAATACGTATGGCGTGAAGCTGTTTTTCGCGTTAGCTTCCGGCAGTTTTTTCCGGAGCCCTGTGATGACCTTCATTCCTGATTGGCCAATTATACTGCAATTCATCGTTGCCACTTTTGTCCTCTCGATTACCCCGGGACCGGATATGACATTGTTTGTCGGACGCGCATTGTCCGAGGGCAAGGCTGCAGGTTTTGCCTGTCTGGCTGGTGCCTGCACCGGTATCGTCATACACACGACCATGGTGGCAATTGGCCTCTCGGCACTGATCGTTGCTTCGCCGTCCGCATTTCTTGCGCTCAAGGTTGTGGGGGCCGGCTATCTGATGTGGCTTGCCTATCAGGCAATCCGCTATGGTTCGGCGTTCTCGCCGGAAAAAAAGACCGGCCAAGCCCATACATTGTTTCAGAACTGGCTGACGGGCCTGGGTATCAATCTTCTCAACCCAAAGATCATTCTGTTTTTCATGACATTCCTGCCGCAGTTCGTTTCTGCGGGCGATCCGCACGCTCCGGGTAAATTGTTTTTCCTTGGCGTACTTTTCATACCCCTGTCATTGCCAGTGGTCGCGCCAATGATCCTTGCTGCCGATAGATTTTCGATGCTGCTGAGGAAAAATCCGACAGTGACACGCATTACGGACTGGTTGTTTGCCGGGGTGTTCTCGGCATTTGCTGCCAAGATTTTGTTGGCGCAAGCGAAGTGATTCAGATCTGATTATTGGGGCTCGGCGGGATGATGCCGGCGCTGCGTCCGGAAATCATCCAGTAGACAAAGCCGCCCACAACGCCCGTGGCGAGGATCGCAGCGAAGGTGCTGATATCCTCGGTTTGCGGGCGCCACTTCCAGACAATGATGACAACTGCTGTGGCAGCGCCGCCGAGCGCATAGAAAAGCCAGTCACGCCATGCGGTCAGTTCAGCGTAGATGATAATCAGCGCCGCCGGAACGAGCACGCTATGGCCTATCGCGGAAGCGAAGACAGGTATGGTCAAATACAAAAACGGACCTTCGCCTCCCAGCCATTCTGTGCTGCCGATAAGAAGCATGTTCAGAAACAGCGATGCCGCGAAGGTGGCGCAGACAAACCCGATAGTGATCAGCGCAAAGCGTATGAGATACAACACGTCGGTTCAGTCTTCGCCGTGACCGGCAATCATTGCCGCTTCAAATGCCAGACGCTCCGTTTTCTTCATGCGTTCCGACTCCGATTTTAGCTGTCCGCATGCGGCGAGAATATCGCGGCCGCGCGGTGTGCGGATAGGCGATGCATAGCCAGCGGCGTTTACATAGTCAGCAAATTTCTCGATCTGCTCCCAATCAGAACACTGATAGTTGACGCCTGGCCACGGGTTGAACGGGATCAGATTGATCTTTGCCGGAATGCCCTTGAGCATTCTTACCAGTTCCTTGGCATCAGCAAGCGAGTCATTGACGCCCTTGAGCATGACATATTCAAATGTAATGCGTTTCGAATTGGACAGGCTTGGATAGGCGCGGCACGCGGCAAGCAATTCCTTGAGAGGATATTTCTTGTTGATTGGCACCAGCATGTCACGCAGATCATCAGTCACCGCATGCAGGGAAATTGCCAGCATCACGCCGATTTCTTCGCCAGCGCGATAAATTTCCGGTACCACACCCGAGGTTGAAAGGGTGATGCGGCGGCGTGAAAGTGAAAGACCGGCATCGTCCGCTGCAATCAGCAGGGCCTTTTTGACGTTCTCGAAATTATAGAGCGGTTCACCCATGCCCATCATGACGATGTTGGACACTTTGCGGCCCTCTGCCGGAACCATGGTGCCATCCGGTGTGTTGCGATCGGGAAAATCACCAAGGCGATCGCGTGCAACCAGCAATTGGGACAGGATTTCTTCGGCGGTCAGATTGCGCACGAGCTTCTGCGTGCCTGTGTGGCAGAAGGAGCAGGTCAGTGTGCAGCCGACCTGGCTGGAGATACAAAGAGTACCTCGCCCTTCTTCGGGAATATAGACTGTCTCGATTTCTACAGGACGGCCGGCACCACGCGGTGGAAACCGGAACAGCCATTTGCGCGTGCCATCATTGGAAATCTGTTCTTCTACAATTTCAGGCCGGGCAATATCGAAGTTCTTATCCAGCAATTCGCGCATCTCGCGCGAAATGTTCTGCATATCGTCAAAGTTAGAAACGCCGCGCACATATAGCCAATGCCAAACTTGGGCTACGCGCATTTTAACTTGCCGTTCGGGCACGCCGACGGCCATCAGTGCCTCCGCAATTTCCGGGCGTGTCAGGCCGATCAGCGAGGGCTTTTCAGCCGCTGGGGCGCGAACGGCATCACGGGATTTATCCCGGGCAACAGGATGTGTCAGGTCAAGCGATACGGACATGGGTTTTTCTAACGTTCTTAACGGAAGCGCGGCTCATACCACGTTCCGGCGGCCACGTCACCTCTGCAAGCAAAAAGGCCCGGCAATTCGAGCCGGGCCATCGCGGGAGATTGGTATTTCGTTGATTATTTACAAGTGGAGATCGCTTTAAGAGCAGCTGAAACGCCCTTCAGCGAATAGGCGTAGCTGGTCTTTGTTCCACGTTTGGAAACAGCGTTGATGGTCATGTTCTTACCGCCCCGGAGAGCGGCAACAAGCTGCGGCTCTTCCGCGGCATTTTCCATCCAGCCATGGCTGCCGCTGGTGAACATGGAGAAGGTACGCTCGTCAATCTTGACCAGAACCTTTGAATTCTCCTGCAAATCATATCCGGCCTTGAACTGTGGCTCGAAGCTGACATTCTGGCCGGGCTTCTGGCTTACCATGAAGAAATTGTCACCATGATCGATTTTCGCAGGCTGTTTGTCGACTGGAACCGACAGAACGTAACACACCTTGCCCTTGCCCTGCTGATAGCTATAGGCACCCCACGCGTTAAACTGGCTGATCTGACTCGGGGTCTGGGCAAAAGCTGTCCCCACCAGCCCAAGCATGAGCACAGAGGTTGCTACGATCGATTTTCCAAACATTTTACCTACCAGTTTTATTTGTTCACTTCATAACTCATGAACCGGCAATGGTCCGGAAGATAATCCGGGTGCCGCATTGTCCAGTTCGCTTGTCTTAATTTGGCTTAATCTGGGTTACCAAACGGTGAAGACAGGTCAAAAAAGCAATTTTTAGAGCTAGAAAGGTCACAGCCTCGTTCAAGTCCAATGCCGTAACACCAGCCAAATAAAAGCGGCGAGACTTTGGCATTTGGGCACTTCACACTCTTGTGATGCCGGTCAATCTTTCTCGTCCGTGTCCAGATCGGCGATCGCCTGTCGCGCGGCAGCCCTGTGTGCAGGGGTGATATTGTTTCGGATAGCGCTCAGCGCCGCCATCATCACAGCCACGTCGTCAGTAAAACCGAGACCAAGGAGGAAGTCTGGGATAATATCCAGCGGTAGGACAAAATAAGCCAGCGACGCCAGTAATATACCGCGCACCTTGGTCGGCGTGGCAGGATCGAGCGCGCAAAAGTAGCCCGCAACCACTTCGTCAAGAAACGGAATATTCTTTGCCGCCTTACGCACGGTTTTCCAGAAAGAAGCGCGAACACGTTCCTCGCGCGAGCGCTGCTGATGCGCGCTGCCCGGCTCCAGAATTTCGCCGATCTTGATCTCGTCCATTCCTTTTCCTTCGATTTGTTCGTTAAGAACATGGGAAGGAGTAGGGGGCGGTGCAAGAGTTTTGCTCACAATGATGTGAATTCTTTGGTAAGTGGGATCGTCAACGCTATCTTGCCTATTATGGTGCCGAAATGAAAACTTTGCCGCTTCGTTCCGTTCTTTTTGTTTGCCTTGGCAATATTTGCCGGTCGCCCTTGGCAGAAGGCGTATTCCGAGCCGTGTTGGAAGCAGAAGGCAAAGCCGGAGGAGCGTTGATCGATTCTGCCGGAACCAATGGCTATCACACCGGCGAAGCGCCGGATGCGAGATCGATCAAAATAGCGCGTCGTTATGGTATCGATATTTCCAACCAACAATGCAGGCAGCTGGTGGCCGATGATTTTCATCGCTTTGACCTGATTGTCGGCATGGACAGAATGAACATGGCTGCCATTGAAAAGCGCCGTCCTGCCGGTGCATCCGCGCAAACAGGACTATTTTATGGGGTTGCCCTCGGCGATGCCAAGCAAATTCCCGACCCTTATTACGGCACAGATTCTGATTTCGAAGCGATCTACCGGATGATCCTTGCGGCCTCAAAAGGCCTTTCCGCAAGGTTCTGATAGGACGACCGGCGCGACTCCAGAGGCCAGGCCTCCTCGACGATATAAGGCCCGCCACCGACTGAATCGCGTGATGACATCAGCACAAAACGCCCGACAGGAAAGGGTGCCGTGGAGAAATTGCCCCGTGAAGAGAGATAATGGGCTATTTCCTCGTTGCGGACATTGCGTAGCCGGGCCAGCGAAACATGTGGCGTAAACTTCCGAGGATCGGGAGCAAGCATAAGTCTTTGGCAGATACGCTCTATCTCAGCTTGCAGTGCCTGAATATCGGGCGAGGGCGCTACAGAAGCAACTACGCTGTGCGGCTTCTTGGAACCAAAGGCGTTAACGCCTGAAAGACGGAGAGTAAATTCAGGACGTCGAATGCGGTCAAGAGCGTTTGCCACTTCGTCGGCAACGTGACCTTCGACATCCCCGATGAAACGCAATGTGATGTGATAGTTTTCGACATCGATCCATCGGGCTCCCGGAAGCCCGCCGCGCAACAACGACAGCGAGAGTGCGGCGTCGCGCGGAATTTCGAGGGCAGTAAAGAGACGCGGCATAAGGCATCCTCCCCGAATCGAGTTGTGCACCTAGAGAATCATTGAACCCGTCCGGGGGCAAGCCATAAGTTCATATTCTTGCCCTGCGCGACAAATTGGTCACGGTATGTGTTCTACTGCGATACGTTGGAATTTGTGGCTTTGTTAGACGACGATGTATCGTCGGCGATGGTTTTTTCGATGACCGGCAAAAACCCTTCCACCATCTTAGCGACGCCTTGCGTATTTGGATGCATACCGTCTTCAAGTTGCAATGATTTCTGCGCGGCCACGCCTTCCATGAAGAAGGGATAGAGCGGGACGTCGTATTTCTGCGCCAATCTGGGGAAGATCGCGTTGAATTTGTCCTCGTAATCACCGCCCATATTCGGTGGCGCAAGCATTCCGGCCAAAATGACCTGAACTTTGCGCTGTTGCAGCTTTTCGATGATTTCCGCGAGGTTTTTTTCACTTATCTCCGGTGAAATGCCACGCAATGCGTCATTGGCGCCAAATTCAAGAATAACCAGGCCCGTGCCTTCCGGTACAGACCAGTCCAACCTGCTCACCGCGTCAGTTGTTGTCTCACCCGCCACGCCTGCATTTGCGACTGTGACGTTTATCCCCTTGTCCTTCAACGCCTTTTCCAGCTGGGCTGGAAACGAGTCCTGAACGGGTAATTCAAATCCCGACATCAGGCTGTCACCGAAGCCCACAACCGACAGCGGTTGTCCGGACACGGTATTTTGATTGGCCAAAGCCGAAACAGGCAAGGCAACAAGACTTAGAAAAACAACAATTCTTATCAACGGTTTGAATATCATTTCGGGACACCCATATCAGATCAGCTGCGTTGCATGTTGTGTGGACCATATCGCAAAGGAAGTCTTTTCGTGACGAAATCCGTTATCAAGCTCGATCACATTGAGTTGACACTTGGCACAGGCGCTTCGGCCGTGCATGTCCTCAAGGGGATTTCCCTCGATATTGATACGGGTCAATCCGTTGGGATTGTCGGTCCCTCAGGTTCCGGAAAATCCACGCTTTTGATGGTTTTGGCAGGACTTGAACATGTGGATTCCGGCTCGGTTCAAATATCAGGCACGAGGCTTGAAACGTTAAGCGAGGATGCCACTGCAGCTTTTCGCGGCCAGAATATCGGCATTGTGTTTCAGTCATTTCATCTCATTCCGAACATGACAGCATTGGAAAATGTGGCCGTTCCCTTGGAGTTGGCCGGAAATTCCGATGCTTTTGCCATTGCAGAACGCATGCTTGCGGCCGTGGGTCTGGCAGATCGCGTCACCCATTACCCGGGCGAACTTTCAGGCGGTGAACAACAGCGCGTGGCTATTGCCAGAGCCCTTGCACCGTCGCCCAAGATACTGATTGCCGATGAGCCAACCGGAAACCTTGATACGGCGACAGGGCGACAAATCGCCGATCTCCTTTTTGAAAAACAGCGCGAACTGGGAATCACCTTGGTCCTTGTCACACATGACACCAGCTTGGCCGGTCGCTGCGACCGGGAAATTCGTGTGCGCTCGGGCCTGATCGAGTCGGATGAAGGCGCGCCGGCCTTGGCAAAAACCGCATGAGCAATTTGTCGTTTGGTTTGGGTCCAACATTGAAACTGGCTCTGCGATTTGCGCTGCGTGAAATGCGCGGCGGTCTTTCGGGATTCTATATATTTCTCGCCTGCATTGCGCTCGGTGTCGCCGCGATCGGCGGCGTCAACTCGGTGGCCAATTCGGTAACTTCGGGAATTTCCACCCAGGGCCAAAGCATTCTTGGCGGCGATATCCGCTTCCAGCTTAACCAGCGCGAAGTCACGGCAGAAGAGCGCGCCTTCCTTGAAAGCAAGGGCAAGTTGGCCGTGAGTGCCAATATGCGCTCCATGGCACGGCTTCCCGATGGCAGCGATCAATCATTGGTGGAGGTCAAGGCTGTCGATGGTTCTTATCCTTTGAATGGAAAACTCGAAACAACGCCAAAGCTTGATCACGGCGCGCTCTTTGATGAAAAAGAAGGCGCCTATGGTGCCGCGGTAGCTGAGATATTTCTGGAGCGTCTGCACTTGAAGCTTGGCGACCGCATTCTCCTCGGCTCGGCAAGTTTTGAGGTTCGCTCGGTTATTGTGAATGAGCCGGATGCACTTTCGGACGGCTTTGGTTTTGCACCACGCTTCATGGTGTCGCTTGAAGGACTCGGCGCCGCCGGACTTGTTCAGCCCGGCAGTCTCGTCGATCACAATTATAAAATTTCTCTTCCGGCAGCCTCCAGCGAGGAGACCATCACACGCATACGCGACGAAGCGCAGGAAAAGTTTCCGCAAGCTGGTTGGACAATTCGCAGCCGCACCAATGCTGCGCCATCACTTAGCGCCAATATTGAACGCTTCTCACAGTTCCTGACGCTGGTCGGATTGACGGCGCTTGTCGTTGGCGGCGTTGGTGTCGCCAATGCCGTTCGTTCCTATCTCGACGGCAAGCGCGGCGTTATCGCTACCTTCAAATCACTCGGCGCGCCGGGTTGGTTTGTTATTGCGGTCTATCTTTTTCAAATCGTCATTCTGGCCATTGTCGGCATTCTTGTAGGTTTGATTGCAGCTGCGGCCATTCCCTATCTTGCAGCCTACGCACTTCAAAACGTTCTTCCCATTGCGGGAGCAGGCGGTTTTTATCCCGGTGCATTGCTCTGGGCTGCCCTGTTCGGTCTTTTAACGACGCTAGCCTTTGCAATCCTGCCTTTAGGGCGGGCGCGCGACGTTCCGGCGACTGCCTTATTCCGCGAGCAGGGTTTTGATCAGCGCGGCTGGCCAAAACCCGCTTACATCGGCATTGCCGTCGCGCTGATGGGAGCGCTTTGCCTCCTGGCGATCTATTTCGCTTATGACCGGCGCATTGCTATTGTATTCGTGGGCGCCGTTGCCGTTTCATTCATTATCCTGCGTGCCGTTTCCAGCCTGGTTCAATGGCTTGCGCGTCGTGCGCCCCGTGTCTCCTCGACAGCACTCCGTCTTGCTATCGGCAATATTCATCGGCCTGGCGCCTTGACACCCTCCGTGGTTTTGTCGCTCGGCCTCGGTCTGACCCTGCTTGTTTCCCTAGCCTTGATTGATGGTAGCCTCAGGCAGCAATTGGCGGGCAATCTGCCGGAAAAGGCTCCGAATTTCTTCTTCGTGGATATTCAAAGCAGGGAAATAGATCAGTTCAAGGATCTGCTGCAAAAATCAGCGCCCAATGGAAAGATTGTAAGCGCGCCTATGCTGCGCGGCCGTATCGTTGCTTTCAACGGCACGGACATTACCAAGATGACTATTTCACCAGAGGGCGCATGGGTGCTGCGTGGTGACAGAGGCATTACTTACGCGAAGAACGTGCCGGAAAATTCAACCTTGACTGAAGGCAGTTGGTGGCCAGCCGACTATACGGGCGAACCATTGGTGTCCTTTTCAGCAGAAGAGGGCCGCAATCTCGGCCTAAAGCTTGGTGATACAGTCACCGTTAACGTGCTCGGCCGCAATATGACGGCGCGAATTGCCAACTTCCGCGAAGTGCAATGGGAATCACTTGCAATCAACTTCGTCATGGTTT
Source organism: Hyphomicrobiales bacterium (assembly GCA_900471815.1). GTDB lineage: Bacteria > Pseudomonadota > Alphaproteobacteria > Rhizobiales > Rhizobiaceae > Phyllobacterium > Phyllobacterium ifriqiyense. Next base: position 226,351 of record UICE01000007.1, on the reverse strand, counting down.
TCTCGCCTAACACCTTTGCAGGCGCCCCACATGCATGGTTGGCAACGCTGTCAGATCCCACCGCGACCACGGCACAGGAAGCCAATGTGATGCGGGAGGTAACCAGCGTTTATCCTGCCGTCACGTCAGTTCGCGTCAAGGATGCCATCACCATTGCCAATGAACTGGTGGGGCAATTGGCAGTGGCCATTCGAGCCGCCGCGTCCGTTGCCTTGATCGCGTCGATACTGGTCTTGGGCGGCGCATTGGCGGCAGGGAACCGGGCACGTATTCACGATGCTGTGGTGCTGAAAACACTTGGGGCAACGCGGCGTACGCTCATCAAGGCCTTTACGCTGGAATATGTGCTGCTTGGGCTGTCGACGGCGGTGTTCGCGCTGCTGGCCGGAGGTTTGGCAGCTTGGTACGTGATCGTCAGGGTCATGTCCCTGCCAGCTTCATTCCAGCCGGAAGTTGCGGTCATGACTGTTGCAGTAGCCCTGATTCTGACAGTGGGATTCGGCCTTGCAGGAACATGGCGCATATTGGGACAAAAGGCTGCGCCGGTGCTCAGAAACCTCTGAAATGATTAAAATCATGTAATATTTGACTATTTGAGCCCTATTTTGCGATTGCGCACGCAATCTTGAGTAAAACAGGACTTGTTATGGGGCGGGTTAATCACCATAATTCTTGTCAAGGCATGCTGGGGTCCCGCCAGCGGAGCCTGGGGATAGTCCCCGACACAAGGGCGGGACGAAGCAATGAGGAAAACCATGGCTGACTATCGCAACATCCAGGCCCAGAATACGGCCGGAGTGCGTGTGGACGCGGGGATCGATCAAGGTCTGCGCAGCTACATGCTGAAGGTCTATAATCTTATGGCGATCGGTCTCGCAGTGACCGGTCTTGCCGCCCTCGCAATCGTTTATATGACGACGACAAATGATCCGTCGCTTGCGGCTGCTACTTTGCCAAATGGCAAGATGCTGACCAGCTTCGGTGTTACGTTCTACGTATCGCCGCTGAAGTGGGTCGTCATGCTCGCGCCGCTGGCTGCAGTGTTCTTCCTGAGCTTCCGCATTAACTCGATGAGCGTTGCCGCAGCCCAGACGACCTTCTGGGTCTATGCCGCGCTCGTTGGCGCGTCGCTCTCGTCAATCTTCCTGGTCTATACTTCGGGAAGCATTGTGCAGACGTTCTTTATCACAGCGGCGTCGTTTGGCGCGCTTTCGCTCTATGGCTACACAACCAAGCGTGATCTTTCCGGTTTCGGCTCGTTCCTGTTCATGGGCGTAATCGGCATCCTGCTCGCTTCGGTGGTCAATATCTTCCTTCAGTCAAGCGCATTGCAGTTCGCTATTTCAGCGATTGGCGTGCTGGTGTTTGCAGGTCTTACCGCCTACGACACACAGCAGATCAAGGAAATGTACTATGAAGGTGACGATTCGGACTCCTATGGCCGCAAGGCAATCATGGGTGCACTTCGTCTCTATCTCGACTTCGTCAATATGTTCATGTTCCTGCTGCAGTTCCTGGGCAACCGCGAATAGTTTTGCGCAGGCAGTGATACTGAAAAGGGCAGCCGCAAGCTGCCCTTTTTTATGCCTTGAATATAGGTTTTTGATCCCGTTTGGGGTGTCAGTACCTTTAAGTTTGTACCAAATAGGTGCATGAAAGCTGTCAGTAATTATTCATCAAGCGAAGCCATGTCTGACATTCATATCCGCCCCGCGCAGCCTGCCGATCTCGAAACCATCACTGAAATCTACCGCGATGCCGTCCTTCACGGCACAGCTACTTACGAGATCGACGCGCCCGATCTTCAGGAAATGACGAAAAGGTTTCATTCGCTTGTTTCAGATGGCTTTCCCTATGTGGTGGCCGAGCAGGGCGGTAAGGTTATTGGTTATGCCTATGCCAGCTATTTCAGGTCACGCCCTGCCTATTGGTGGACAGTAGAAGACTCGATCTACATCGCGCCGGAAGCCAAAGGAAAGGGCTTGGGGAAAATCCTCATCCAGAGACTGATTGATGACTGCACTGCCTTGGGGTTCCGTCAGTTTATCGCGGTTATCGGCGACGGTCACGAAGGCTCTGCATCCGTAAAGCTTCATACCAAGGCAGGCTTCCGGCATTGCGGCAAGATAGAAGCCTCTGGCTTCAAGCATGGTCGCTGGCTGGATACGGTTTTGATGCAGCTTGATATGAATGGCGGGGCATCAACGCTTCCAGATCAGCCACCGCTAAAGGCTTAAGGTTCTGCTTGGATAGAATCGTTCTGCCCGCTACAGAAGAGCTCTAAATCCTGGCGCCTGGCATTCGGGCAAGCTCAATATCAAAGTGCGGACGGCTCTCCGGCGTGATGCGGACAAAGTTGCCTTTAACCCGGAATACTTTTTCGATCAGGCCACTTTCGGCAAGGGCATTGGGCTCGCCATCGAACAGCAACTGGCCTTTTTCCAGCAGCGAAATTCGGTCGCTGACGGAGATGGCCTGATTGATGTCATGAATGGCCATGATAATTGTCACGCCCCTTTCGCGGCTAAGACGATGAACCAGATTGAGGACTTCCACCTGAAAACCGATATCGAGAAACGATGTCGGTTCATCCAGCAGCAGGATCTGGGCCTCTTGTGCCAGCGCCGCTGATATCCAGGCGCGCTGCCGCTCGCCTCCCGAAAGCTCGAGCAGGCTTCGGTCAGCAAGAGCGGTCAGCCCTGTGCTTTCCAACGCCCATTCGATGGCCAGTTCATCATGGCTGTTGTAGCTGCGAAACAAGCCTACATGCGGATAGCGGCCCTGCCTGACGAGCTGTTCAACAGTCATCTCGTCGGGAGCCGAAGGTTGTTGCGGCAGGAAAGCCATCTGCTTGGCAATAGTTCGTCGCGACATTAGTTTGGCGGGTTTGCCGTTGATTTCAACGCGACCTTCCCGCGGCACGATCAAACCTGAGAGTGCCTGCAATGCAGTGCTCTTACCCGAGCCGTTGGGCCCGATGAGCGCCCGAACCTCTCCGGCCTTCAGGTCAATGTTGAAGCTGTTCAACGCTTTGCGCGATCCATATAAAACCGACAGTTGCGAGCAGGAGAGGGGCATTATGATCCTCAAGGTATCTTGCGAAGCAGGGCGATCAATACCGGCACCCCAAAGACCGCCGTGATCACCCCGATGGGGATTTCTTCGGTCTGTCCGAGGAGACGGCCAAGAAGATCGCCCAAGGTAACAATGAATGCGCCGAGAGCAACGGTAAAAGGCAGTACAAGCGCGAAACGTTTTCCTGCCAAAAAACGGGCAAGATGCGGAACGACAAGTCCCACAAAAATGATGGGGCCAACAGCACCGACGGCACTTGCCGCAAGCGCGCAAGACAACAGCAGAACAACCGACAATTGTTTGCGATAGGAGAGACCGAAGGATCGTGCAACCGGGGGATCGAACCGCAAAAGGTCTATAGAGCGCCGCAGGATCGGCAACACGGCGAGCCCTGCAACTGTAAAGGGCAGGAGGAAAAGCACATGATTCCAGCTGCGTGCGTAAAGGCTGCCGGATAACCATTCCAGGAGGATTTCAATGCGCGCTGAACCCCATCCGGCAATCAATCCGATAGCGGCGGCGTGCAGGACGGCGCCGATTGCGATGCCACACAAAGTGATCCTGAGCGGTCCCAGATCGAGCCTGAAGGCGAGGAGATAAATGATGCCACCCGCCATGATGCCGCCGACAGTGCCAATAGCTGGTAGCCATGCGACCGGCAGTACCGCGAGCGTATTGGAGCCGGGATCGTAAATATAGACGGCAAACAAAAGGAAAATTGTGACGGCCAGCGTTGCACCCTGCGAAATTCCCATGATCGAGGGATCGGCGAGTGGATTTCGGGTGATGGTTTGCAACAAGAGTCCAGCGACGGCGAAATGAATACCTGCAAGTATTCCAGTAACAATACGCGGTAGCCGGATATCCAGAATGATTGATTTGGCTTGGTCAGAACCATGGCCCGCCATGACCGCTGCTACATCAGTCGCCGGAAGATCCGCAACGCCCAAGAACACCGCGGCCAAAAATACCAGCACCATTAATGCGAGCAAAGCGAATAATGGTGCAATGAGAGATGGGCGTTGGACCGGGGCGGACATTGTCATGTCAATGACCGCCTTTCAGCGAAAAACTTTGCGTTTGGACGAGATAGACAAAGAATGGGCCACCCAGCAATGCGGTGATAATTCCCACCGGAAGTTCGCGCGGCAGGGCAATGCTGCGGGCAATCACATCGGCAGTTACAACCATCAAGGCACCAATGGCGGTTGTCAAGGCAATTGACCATAGGGTGCTCTGCGGCTTGAGCAGTCGAGCAATATGGGGCGAGACAAGACCAACGAAAGCAACTGGCCCCGCGACCGGCGCGACACCGGCTACGGGCATAATAGCAAGCACAAGGAGTATCGGTTTCCACAAATTCATATTCAGGCCCATGCCGATGGATGCATGCTCGCTGAGTGCCAGCATGCCGATGACACGCTGGCAGGCAAAAGCGCCGACCACGGCAACAGCAACCCAAGGTGTCATGTACAGAAGCTGCGGCCATGATCTTCCCTGAAACCCGCCGGATAACCAGAAAAGGAGGGAAGGTGTTTGCGGTCCGCTGAGCAGCAGAACATAGGTGGTTATTGCTCCCAGAAAAAGTGAAACGCTGATGCCGCCAAGAGCAAGATGCAGCGGACGGCCCCTTCCGCCACGCGATATCCAAAGTGTCACCGAAGCAGCAGTCAGGCCGCCAGCCAACCCGACAAATGGATGATAGACCGACGAAATCCACGGTAGAAATACAAAGCAGAATACGATGGGTGCTACGGCGCCCGATGCGACGCCGGTAATATCCGGACCAGCCAGAGGGTTGCGCGTTAGCGCCTGCAACAGATAGCCCGACACCGCCAACCCCGCGCCTGCCACAAGGGCCGAAAGGCTTCGGGGCAAGCGTAGTGTCCAAACAAGGATTGATTCAATCTTGCCATCGGGCGATACGAGAACCGATAGAACCTTGGACAATCCTAGCGGTTTGGAGCCGACGAGCAGGCCGGCAACCACAACCAGCAGGCCTGTTGCCACAATAAGGGCGGTCATAGTTGCTGATCGCCCCATCCCCGTTTTTTGCCGCTGCGCCAAGAAGTATAACTACTGAATGTCTGAAGGTATCAGCTTAGCGGCTTCCGCTCTGACATCGACCTTCGGGAAGGTGTCCGGATAAAGATAGTGCGCTGCTTCACGCAAAACGATTTCGCGGGCGATTGGACCGTTGGTTTCTACCCAATGATCGGCCACATAAAAAACGCGGCCATTCTTGACTGCAGAAAGCTGCTGCCAGATCGGGTTATTCTCGTGGGGGCGGTCGGGGCCAGAATCGTAGACAAAAATGACCTCGGGGTCTTTTTCCAGCATAGCCTCAAGACTGAGTTCTATCCCGAATGGTCCGCCGGGACGCATTGAGCCTGCGATATTGTCACCGCCGAGAGCCGCCACAATCGAGGCCGTCGTATTCTCGGTATGGAAAGACCACGGGGTATCTCCAGCCCACATGATCTGAAAACGCGGATGCACATTTTTCGGCGCTTTGGCACTGTATTCGGCAAGGTGCTGGGAGAATGCCACATTCAGTTCATCGCCACGCTCGGGCTTGCCGAGTATCTTTGCAAGTTGGGAGATCTCGCGATCGCTTTCGCTCAAAAGCTCCATATTGTAAGCCACATAAGGCGCGATCTTCTGCAACTGTTCGGCATTGCCGATAGTGTAGCGGCGCATGGCAACGATAATGTCGGGTTTGGCTTCCGACAGCAATTCCAGATTTGGTTTGGCCCGCTGGCCGATTTGTTTGATCTGCTTTGTCATGCCCAGAAGAAAATCGGGGTCGCGACCGGCCGCCATGTAGGTGGTCGCCACTGGTTTGATGCCAAGCGCGAACGCAACATCCGTAGCGAAATAAGAAATGGCGGCTATGCGTTTGGGTTCAACCGGCACTTGGACCGTCGTTCCCCGCTCATCAACGATAGATTGCGTCTTTGTGCTGTCAGCCGTAGCGGACCCCACTGTCAAAATACCAATCAAACCAATTGTACAAAGTGACTTAAGCCCATTGCCAAGCATAATAAGACCTTCTTGATTATGTGTAATAATATATCATCTAACATATAAATTGACTAAAACAATCATATTATCATACGGCTATCATCCGTATGCGGTGCTGTCAATAACAGCGCGCCGATCGCATCTACCGAGGCCTAAAAACCGGAAAATTTCACGCCATAAAAAACAGCTTGTGAGAAGATAGGTTATGTTATTAAGTATCGATTTACGTGAATTGAGTTTTGGAAATTTTTCTCCACGCCGCGCCGATTAATTTTGCAGTTTGTATTAAAAGGATTGATTTTTTAATGACCTCTTTAATGAACGTCAGGTGCTTGCTCGCTACTGCAATTACAAGCATCTTTTTGGTTATTCCGCCTGCCTTGGCGGAAACATCGTCCCCTTCGGTCAACACCGTTATCATCATCGATGGAGATATGCTGGGCCGGTACAATCCAATCACTGGTCACGGTCGCAACGGCGACTCGCATATCTATCAAGGTCTTTATCGGATTGAGACAGGCGTTTTCAACAAGCAACCTGCCCTTACGCCAATCCTTGCTTCCGGTCCCAGTGTCCCAAGCGACAATAATCGCGTCTGGACGGTACCACTTCGCTCCGGTGTGCGTTTTTCCGACGGCACGACGTTTGGTCCCGAGGATGTCGTGGCCACCTTCAAGGCCCTGCTTGATCCTCGTTCCGCATCGTCGGAAATCTCTGCGTGGGACGAAGTGGAAAAGGTCGAGGCGGAGGGTAGCGCAGTTAAGTTTACACTCAAGGAACCCTTGGCGGAGTTTGGTCGCCGCTTGCTCAATTCAATCGCCCCTTCCGAAGCGTTCGATTTCGCCAATCTTGGTAAAGCGGAAAACTCTTCGCTTAATGACAAGCCTATTGGCACGGGTCCATATGTGCTGACCGAACTTCGGCCAGACCAGGCTATCATGAGTGCGCGTGCCGATTATTGGGACAGCAAGCCACAGGTCGACAAGATCATCATCCGCCACACGGCCGATGAAAATGCCCGCGCTCAGCAACTGCGCGCCGGTGAGGGCGATGGCAGTATGCTGGCTGCCGAGCTGGCGCAAACATTTCAGGCTCCTGAGTTTGAAGTAATTTCCGTTCCTACTGCCGATTGGCGAGGCCTTACGCTCCCGGCTGGCGATCCGGTTGCCGGTGACGATGCGGTGCGCCTTGCTGTTAATCTCGCAGTGGATCGTGAGAGCATGGTCAAGCATGTGCTGAAAGGGCATGGCGTTGCGAATTCCACCTTTTTGGCTTCGTTTTATGGTGACAGCTATGACCCGGGTCAAGAGTTTCCATATGATCCCGAACAGGCAAAGAAAATTCTCGACAATGCGGGGTGGGTCGTGGGGCCGGATGGCGTGCGCGCTCGGAACGGTCTGCGTGCAGCCTTCGACGTTATCTATTTCCCCAATCGTGATCGTGCGCGCAAGGATCTAAGTCTTGCAGCCGCCAGTGATCTTAAGAAAATTGGCATTGAGCTCAATCTGGTAGCGCAGGACTCCAAGTCAGTAACTGCGGAAGTCTACGCCCGCACCCCAGTCATGCTGGGCGGCGGCGGCATACCTTACTCGATTGATGGCCAGATTTATCATATTCTGCACTCAAAATATGCCAAGCCCGGAGTGGGAGCGAAATGGGACAATGGTTCTGATTACATCAATCCGACTGTCGATCGCTTGCTGGATGAAGCGCGCGTTCAACAGGATTCCGGTAAGCGGGTCGATCTATACCGGCAGATACAGCAGCAATATCGATTGAAGCCTGCCATGCTGCAACTGGCCTATCTCAATCATGTTTATGTGAAGCGGCAGCAAGGTTTCACAAGGGATGCTGCGATTCTGGAGCCTCATACGCATGGAGTGGGGTTTGGCCCATGGTATGCGATCGAAAATTGGCAGAGGCAATAGTGTGGGTATGTTGCATGAAAGGTGGCGCCGTCGGCGCCACGATATTCTTGTCATGGTTGCCAGACGCTTCGGATTTTTGATCCCACTTCTCGTCCTCGTCACCATTGGTGTCTTTGCGCTTGCGGCGGTGAGTCCTTATGATCCTCTTGATGCCTATATGGACGGCCGTGCCGGAGAGCTCAGCATTGCGCAACAGGCAAAACTCGTCACAGAATTGCGTCTGGATACTCCCTGGTATCTGACATGGTGGGAGTGGATAAGCAGCCTGTTTCGCGGAGAACTCGGCATATCCCGATCGTACTATCAGCCGGTTGCGCAGGTTCTTCGGGACCGATTGCCATGGACCCTTCTATTGGGTGTAACAGGATTGATGATCAGTGTGGTTGTGTCGCTCCTGTTGGGCGCCATTGCCGGCTTTCGGCCGCAAAGCCTGATCAGTCGCTCGATCGGTGTTCTGACGATCATATTGCAGGCAACCCCTCCATTTGTCCTTGCGCTTTCCGCACTTGGTCTTTTTGCTTTGTCATTGCATTGGGCGCCGACTGGAGGGCTGACATATCCGGGGCAGCCAATAGGCTTTGCATCGACAGTGCGCCACCTTCTGGTTCCAGGCCTGGTTTTGGGCGTAACTCAGATACCATGGCTGGTTTTAAGCCTGAAGGATTCAATTGCCGAAGTGTTGACCTCTGATGCGGTGCGGGGCGCGCGTGTTCGCGGCATCCCGTACCCGATGATTTTGCGCCGACACGTCCTGCCAACTGCATTGCCACCTTTCATAGCGCTGGTGGGCGCGCGGTTACCGGAGCTTGTTGTCGGTTCTGTTCTCGTTGAAACAATTTTCGCCTGGCCGGGCTTGGGAAGCGCGCTCGTCAGAAGCGCGCAATCTCTGGACTTTCCTCTGCTGACCTTTCTCACGCTTGCTATAACAATGCTGGTGCTGATCGGAAATCTGCTGGCGGATGTGATCTATGTCGTTCTCGATCCGCGCGTGGACGCCGATGCTTGAGGTCTCCTGGAATCGACGATTTTTGCCCTCTCCAGCCGTATCAATAGCCTGGGCTGTACTTATGTTGATCGGCGGCTATGCGTTTATTGTGCCTTGGGTAACCAATGTTGATCTCCTATCGGCTGACTTTGCGCGCAGCGGGCTTGCGCCTGGTGCAGGTGGTCTTTTCGGCACAGACTCTGCTGGCCATGATCTATTTATCAGAGTGGCGGCCGGGCTGCGAATATCGTTGACGATTGCGCTGACGACGGCCGTCGGATCAAGCCTGTTTGGCATGCTGCTTGGAATTCTTGCGGGTATGACGGGCGGCTGGGTCGACCGAACCATTACGCGCCTTATGGATGGAATGAACGCGTTGCCACATGTTTTGCTCGGGGTGATCATCGTGTCCCTATTCCGAGGCTCACTGCTGGCAATTGTTGCCTCTCTTGTTCTAACGCATTGGATTCAGATTGCGCGCATCGTGAGAGCGCAGATATTGGGGCTTCGACATGCCGAATATGTCGAGGCGGCATGGCTTTCAGGGATGAGTCGCTGGCAGATCATTTGGTACCATCTTGTGCCTGCATCACTTGGTCAAAGCATGATCGGACTCGTACTCCTCATACCGCATGCAATCTGGCATGAATCGACTTTGTCGTTCCTTGGGATTGGACTCTCTGTGCACAAAGCATCGCTCGGCACGCTCCTTGCCGATGCGCAAGGGGCTTTGCTGCTTGGGCAATGGTGGCTGCTTGTATTTCCAAGCCTGTTTTTAATCGCGGTTACCTTGTCTATCGGGATTGTGGGTACGAACCTCACGGGCCGCATGAATGGCGTGCGGGGTTCTATTTGATGACTGTAATTATAGACGATCTCACCATCCGACTGCCACTTTTGAACGGCGGTGTCGTACATGCGGTTACACGGGTCAGTCTTACGCTGGAGCAGGGCCGCATTCATGCGGTGGTGGGCGAATCCGGTTGCGGAAAATCAATGATCGCGCAAGCTCTTACAGGGATGCTGCCACGCTCGGCCAAGGTCACAGGCAATATTACTTATGATGGGCAGAGCATTTTTGGGCGGGAACGTGAACTGGCGGGCCGCAATATTGCGCTTATACCGCAATCGGCAGCCACCTTCCTGACGCCGGTGCGCACCGTGGGATCGCAGCTCACTGAGACTGTCACTGTCCTTGGCGGCCCGCTTACGCCCAGCGAGCTGATGAGCCATGTTGATCTCAGCCCCACCGCGCTCAGCCTCTATCCGCATGAACTGTCCGGCGGAATGGCCCAGCGCGCAGCGGTTGCCTTCGCGTTGGCGGGAATCCGCAAGTAATTATTGCTGACGAGCCGACGGCTTCTCTGGATCCCGATCTTACGGTGGGGCTCTTGCGCCTTTTACGCCGGACCGCAGATGCGGGCGCTGCCGTGATCCTCATCACGCATGATATAGCGGAGCTCATCGATAGCGGTGCTGCTGACACTGTAAGCGTCATGTATGCTTCCCGAATGGTAGAGAGCGGGCAAGCACGCGATATATTGGCTGGCGGAGCAAAGGAGCGTTACACCCGCGACCTGCTTGCCGCATTACCCCGCAATGGATTGCACATGATGCCGGGCGTGCCACCCGTGCTTACTGATTTGCCCGAAACCTATAATTACGCGGCACGGCTTTCAGCCGCCGGAGCGCTGTGATGGCTTGCTTGAAAGCAGAGAATGTAATTGTTGAATTCGGGCGTTCCCAGTCTGGTCCCGTCCGGATTCTCGACAAGGTTTGCCTCACTGTTCATGCCGGGTCGATATTGGGTTTGACCGGGCCATCCGGGACAGGAAAAACAACCCTCGGGCGGGTGATGGCGGGCCTTATCCAACCATCATACGGACTGGTCACTTGTGATGGTTTTAGCGTCGGAAATGTCCGTGGCCGCTCCGGCCGAACGGTGCAGGGCAGAATAGGCATGATGTTCCAGTCTCCCCGCCGCTCATGCAATCCAAAACTGACCTTGGGGAAAACCATCCGGCAGATCGCCAAACCGGATGTTGATGTTGACGAACTCATTGCTTCTGTCGGATTGACATGCGACCTCTTAGAGCGATACCCCGCGCAGGTTTCCGACGGCCAGCTTCAACGCGCTGCCATGGCCAGAACCGTCGCGGCAAAGCCGAACTACATTATTCTCGACGAGATGAGTGCGATGCTTGATCCCGCCACGACCGCTACGGTTGTCAATGCGGTCCGCAGGTTTGTTGCAAATGGGGGCGGTGCTTTGCTGATCAGCCATGACCACGAATTGGTTGGTGCGGTGGCAGATGAAGTGCGCAACCTCTAACGGGAAGTCCCGAAAATACCGCCAGTCACCAAAATGTATTCGATACGTAATAGGGATGTAATAATCTTGCGAATAATGATCGTTGTATTTGAAATGCTCTTCCGATTTACAGCTCAACGAATTCCATATTGCAAAGCTAGTAACCAGACGTTCCGTTCATATTGATCCCGTTTTTAGATCAACCTTCATGGAGGTATTTGGGAGTCCGGCCTCCCTCAATTTTGTTGGCACCGCCCTTTTAAGCAACGCCTTCACCTGACCTGATTATTTTACATCGGCACAATCAATGCGCCGACTATGGATTACACAAGAAATTATTGCTGTTCATCGCGACAAGATCATTTGGAAAGAGATTAATTTTGACCAAATCCTATATGCACACACCTGCAATTCATATCCTTACCCGTTCCGATCTTGCCGACATTGAGCTGCCGCCAGCTGATATTATCCGGCTCGTGGAAGATGCTTACGCATTCTATGCAAATGGGCAATCCCGTTGTCCGACAAAGCTTATGATGCCGCTACCGCTCGAGCAGCGCGATGCCGTTGCCTATTCAATGCTTGGTTATGATGGCGCACTCCAACAGGCCGGGTTCAAAACCTCGTACCGTCAAGGCGCCGAGAGCGCGGAAAAATATTACACTACTATCAGCCTTTACGATGACACAACCGGTTTGCCATTTGCGTTGATGGACTGCCATCGCGTAGGCGGCCTGCGCACGCCTGCAACAACGGCACTTATTGCCAGGAGTTGCGCAAAAGAGAATGCCAGTTCTGCATTGATGATTGGAACCGGAGCACAGGGCATCAATACGCTTCCTTTTCTTTTGACCGCTCTTCCAGATCTCGAAACGCTGCGGCTTTTCGGGACGCACCCGGACGGCATAGCTGCCAGCTTGGGAATGTTTGCACGCTATTTTCCGGGTCGTAGCATCGAGTTGGTAACGGATGTTCCCGCAGCAGTTGCCGAATCTGACATTGTGATCGCCGCCTCGGGTCGTGCCGCCCATCCCAAAGTTGAGACCAAATGGCTGAAACAGGGTGGATTGCTGATTTCGGTCGCAAGCAAGGGCGTCGCAGGCGGAGCGCTGGGAGATGCCGACTATGCCATTGCGACAAATGAAGGTCAGCTGGGCGTCACGGGAAAACGTCTTGCCGGACCCGATGGCATTGCCAGAATTGATGCAGAACTGCCTGATATCATTGTCGGCCGCAAAAGCGGACGCCGTTCACAGCAGGACCGCGTATTTGCTTTCAGCAGCGGCATGATCATCACAGACATTCCTGTTGCCCATGCGCTTGCAACAAGAGCCATCGCCGCCGGACGCGGAAACAGGATTGAGCTATGGAAATAGGCCTCAACTCCGTACGCGCCTTGGAGCGCCCCTGGGCTCTGGCTGTAAGACAGGATTCCGCTCTTCTGCGCCAGATCAGCAACGCAATCGAGGGCCCGTTTCATCTCATTCACCCGGATAGTTTTGCCGCCAATCTCGAGGCATTCCAGACTATTCTCAAACAGCGCAATGTGAGCGGGCATGTCTATTTCGGCAAGAAGGCCAATAAAGCGGGAGCGTGGTTGCGCGAAGTGGCAAAACTGGACGGCTCAGTTGATGTTGCCAGTGTCCCGGAATTTGTCCACGCTCTGGCAAACGGTATTTGCGGCAGTAATATCGGTGTTACGGGAGCAGCAAAGAGTGATGATCTTCTCTGGCTGTCTTGCCGCCATAAAGCAACTGTCGCTATTGACGCCTTGGACGAACTGGAGCGGGCAATCAGCATTGCCAAGTATTCTGTTCCATTGCAGATTTTGCTACGGGTGCTGCCTCCCCATGCGCCCAATAGTCGTTTTGGGCTGAACCAGGCAGACCTGGATACTGCGCTGAAGCGTTGCGCCGAATCCCGTGAATACGTCATCATGAATGGCTATTCTTTCCACCTTGATGGCTATGCGGTCGCTCCGCGTGCTGAATTGGCATTGGCGCTCATTGATCGCTGCCTTGAAGCGCGCAAGCAAGGGTTTCCCAGTGCCGCTATCTCAATTGGCGGCGGCTTTGCCTGTCATTATATCGATGAGCAGGACTGGCATTCCTTTCTTGAAGCAATGGACCCGTCACAGTTTCACGCCGGGAAGACCTTTAACCACTTTTATCCATACTACCAGTCGCCAACCGGCGCCGCGATGCTGGATGCCGTACTCCAATCACCCGCCACGACTGGCACTTTGGCTTCGCGCCTCGCTGATGCGCAAATTCAGCTCTATCTGGAACCTGGAAGAGCTCTGCTGGATGGGGCGGGGATGACCGTCTTTCCGGTGCAGGGATATAAACAGAACGACAAACACGGGATCGTTACGGTTGCAGGGATCAGCATGAGCTTGTCCGAGCAATGGAAGAACAGTGAGTTTCTGCCTGCACCATTTCTTGTTCAACACGGAGAGGCTCGGCCACAGAACCCCGTCAGCGCGGCGATCGGTGGATCGAGCTGTATGGAATATGACGTCCTGACGTGGCGGAAAATCAATTTCCCTGCGCCACCTCGTTATGGCGACCACATCATCTACCCCAATACTGCCGGCTATCAGATGGATAAAAATGAAAGCGAGTTTCACCAACTTGCCTTGCCCCCCAAGATCGTCGTGACCGAGGACAATGAGCGTTTTACGTGGAGGATTGACCGATGAATGTGTATAGCAATCCTTCCTTTGAACGTATTAAAACCAAATCTTCCGAGCTGATTGGCGACACACCATTATTGGAGCTGTCGCGCACCGGTTCGGGCAGCCGGCTGCTGCTGAAATTGGAACAGTTTAATCCAACCGGCTCATGTAAAGTGCGGATGGCCCGGGAGATGATTCTTGCGGCCGAGCGCGATGGCAAGCTCAAACCAGGAGGACATATTGTTGAACCAACCTCGGGCAATACAGGAACCGGGCTTGCATTGATCGCTCTTGAGCGTGGTTATAAATTTACGGCCGTTGTGGATAATCATGCCTCGCGCGACAAACTGCGGGTCATGCAAGCGATGGGCGCCGAGCTTGTATTCGTGGAAAGCAATACCGAGGGTCCGAGCACGGTTGCCAGACGCCGTGTAGCTGGCGAGATTGTAAAGGCTACCGGCGCTTTCTGGCCGGATCAGCACTACAATCCGAGCAATAATGAAGGCTATACCGGGCTAGCCATGGAACTGCTTCGGGATGTTGGAACAGATATCGACTATCTGGTTGGCGCGGTGGGAACAGGCGGAACACTGTGTGGAACGGTCAAAGAACTGCATCGTCTCGGTTCTCATGTGACAAGCATTGGCGTGGAGCCTGCCGGATCGATTATTTTCGGCGGAGCCCCGGGCAAATACTGGCAGACCGGGGCCGGAGCGCCGGCCGGTTTTACGGTTGGACCCAATGTCGAGCACGAACTGATCGATGAGGGCCTTACAGTAAAAGATATTGATGCATTCACGGCGGCACGTGTGGTGGCGCGCAGAACCGGCCTTCTCGTTGGCGGCACTGCAGGCGCTGCCATCCACGTTGCTCTCAAACGTTTGGCGCTCGTGGAGCCAAAGAGCATTATGGTCGTCCTGGTTTGTGATGCCGGAGAAAAATATCTCGACAGCGTTTTCAATGATGATTGGCTTAACGAGCGGCAGCTTCTGGACAAACCGGCGCATCGTCGCCTTGACCAGCTTTTTGACGCCTATATTGAATCGATAAGGTTGGCATCAGTGCCTCCGACGACGTTGTGGGCTTAAGGCGATGCCGATAAATTTCAGACAGTATAAAGAAATTCTGGATTTGGCTGCGCCCATTGCAGGTATCCAGTTTGCGCAGGTTGCCCTGACAAGCACCGATCTGCTGATGATGGGTTTCATCAGTGTTCAGGCCGTTGCAGCCGGGGGCCTTTCGCTGCTGCTTTATAACCAGCTGCGTACCATGTGCGTTGGTATGGTGACGGGGGTTGGCAATCTCATTGCTGCTTCGGTCGGACGCAGCGAGAAACGTACCGGAACATCTGCAATTGACGACGTCGCGACTGACGAAATACGCGACCTGCTGTGTGCCTCAATATTGATTGCAACAATTGCGGCGACGATTGCCGGCGTCATATTGGTGATTTTCAGCCAAATCCTGACTTTCCTTGGCCAAGCGACTGCGGTGGCAACTTTGGCCAAGCCGATCATGCTGACCTTGGCCCCGGGCTTGCTGCCAATGCTGTGGCTAAACGTGTTGCGGCAGTTCGCGGTCGGCATGCGCCGCGCCGGTTCCTTATTGACCGTTACGATAATATCCATAGCCGTCAATGCTGGCCTGAACCTGATCTTCATCTATGGTTGGCTCGGGATACCTCCGCTTGGATTGGCTGGAATTGGCCTTGCCACCACCCTGGTTCAGGCATGGACATTTCTGGTCTATCTGAGAACCGTCCGGCGTGATGATGCGCTCAGGCCTCTGCTTGCGCTCGATGGATGGCGGGCACGCCCGGCAACATTGGCGATCATTACCCGGATGGGCCTGCCGATTACGCTGACATATGGTTCGGAAGCAGCCATCACTTCGATAGCAACGGTCTTCATGGGAACCTTCGGTCCGTTAGCATTGGCGGCTTCCAATATCGTCAATCAACTTGCCTATATTGTTTACCAGCTCAATATTGGCCTTTCGCAAGGTTCATCAATTCTTGTGAGCAGGACGGTCAGCAAGGGGCAGGCAGATCAAGTCAGCGCTATTGCACGACGAACATTCGCGATCAGCTTCAGTGCAATGGCAATTATCGGCCTTGTCTATGTGTTCCTGCCTGAAATAGTTTTGCTTCCATTTCTCGGTGGCCGGGCCGATCCATCCCTGTTCGGGGCGGCAGCCACATTATTATGGTTCGCCATTGCGCACCAATTCTTCAAAGGCTCACAGAATATCTGTGTCGGCTTGCTGCGGGGGCTTGGAAAAACGAAGGTGGCCCTGTTCAATACACTTGTGGGCTACTGGCTTATCGGGATTCCCGCGATGGTGTTGTGCGCATACGGGTTCGGATGGGGCAGCTATGGCATCTGGTTCGGGTTGTGCCTTGGCTTTGGCAGTACAAGCATTCTGTTATGGTGGCGCTTTATTGCGGAGCTTAACACCGCCCGGCTGGCCATTTCTAAAAATCAGCAAGTTTTCCAGATAATATCGGGCTGATGCGCTTCAGAAAGATAAAGCCATGCGTGAGCAATGTTTCAAAGATCGCGCTTGGCAGATTTGGCATGCGCTATCGAGCGGCCTGTTCTAGCTGCGTACGATGCTCAGCGTCTTGTCAAAAATGCGCAAGACCCTGTCGAGTTCGTGCCCGCGTTTAAGAATAAGGCCGCTTGCGGCGATAACGCTATAGGCACCCTGTTTGCGTGACAGTTTCGGGTTCTTTTCAATGCGGAACATCGGGACTTCGCTGGTGCGCCGGAAAACCGAAAAGATTGCCCTGTCGGAAAGATGGTCAATGGCATAATCCCGCCATTCGCCAGCGGACACCATAAACCCATAAACACGCAAAATTTGATTGAGTTCGCGCCGGTCGAAGGTAATCGGCAAATCATTGTTTCGAACGAGGGGGATGAGTTTCGCCTGGCGCTGCGAATCGTCGCCACCTGCATTGCTTTCCATCAATCAACCGCCTTTGAATTTGTCGTGTGACACCTGGATGACAATAAGGTGATCCCATCTGGACAATTTTACAAGCTTGCAATTTTCTTGCTGCGCAAATTTTGTGAAAACAGTACCTTCGTTTCCGCACCTCACGAACCAATACGGGGTGAAGCCAATGGTGATGATGCGACACATTCTCGCCATCTTCCTTACGCATTGCCGCCGAAATTCAAACCGAACATCCAGCTGTGTTGCCAGAGATGGTTTGATCAGGGCAGTTCGATTACCCAAGCCCCCCGCCCAAGCGGATTGTTCAGATCAGATCAATAATCTCAGTATATTTGGCAACATGCCCCAATAGCTCAGGCCGGATTTATCCGGCCTGTTTTTGTTTCAGCTATTTGGACGCCATGATTGACGCACCGATGATTGGCCCGGGCTTGCCGTCGCCAAGCATCTCTTGCAACAGCACCGCGCAACCTGAGGCCTTCTTGCTGGCAAGCTCACTCATTGGGATCTCGATCTTTTGAGCATTGCCATCCCACATGCCCACGGTTTCCATGGCACGAACGCTATTGGCATAACTCACCATACGTCCGGTATTTTCGCCGCCGGGGATAGAGACGATGCTCTCGCGATTGAAATATGCAAGGACGACACGGACAGGATTAGCCGTAACCGATCCTGAGCCTATATCAATAAGAAGCCGGTTTTTTGCAGCTTTCTCAATGGAAACCGACACTGTCAGCCCCATGGGTGTATTGCGCATATCGGCAATGCGGCGGCGAATCTTCGTTTCGTCCTGCCCATTCATATGCTCGCGTCCATTGACGATGACCTGCGGCGTATATACGCCATTGAGACTCAAGGCTTTGCGATATTCGTTCTGGCGTTCGGTGTTTTCGGGCAAAGCAAGATTGTCGGTCCAGCCCCGATAGTCCCAGTAGTCGACATGGAAAGCCAGCGCCACAACCTTTCCTTCCCCCGCCAGTTCTTTGAGAATAGCATCGGCAGGGGGACATGAACCGCAACCTTGCGACGTATAAAGCTCGACGACGCCTTCCGGCTTGGTTCCCGCATCTTCTGCGCAGACCGGAACCACATAAGCAATCGCTGCCAAAACGGGCAGGCCGATCGCCAAGAGTTTTGAAGTGGTGCGCGTAAGCAAGATTGCGGGGCTTTCTTCGTGAAATTTATAAATCTTATCTGTCAGATTGGTTGCCAGAAGATTGATAGGAGTCCGTTCATTCAAGGGGAAGTCACTTTGAGGTGAATTCGATCACGAATGCTGTACCATTCAACGATGAAGGGCCGCCGATCGCCCGGCGGCCCTTCAAAATCAATTATATGATGTCGAATCAGGCAGCCAGATCGCGCAGAACATATTGCAGGATGCCGCCATTCTTCAGATACTCCAGTTCATCGATAGTATCGATGCGGCAGATCAGAGGAACCTGCTTCACTTGACCATCAGCGAATGTCACTGTCGCAAATGTTTTCTGGCGGGGCTGGATCGTGGCAAGCCCCTCGATGGAGACAATTTCATCACCCTTCAGACCCAGTGACTGCCAGCTTGTACCTTCTTCAAGAACGAATGGAACAATGCCCATGCCGACAAGGTTCGAACGGTGGATACGCTCGAAAGACTGAGAAATAACCGCGCGAACACCGAGCAGATTTGTTCCCTTTGCCGCCCAGTCACGTGATGAGCCATTGCCATATTCCACGCCAGCGAAAATCACCAGCGGCACATTCTCGCGGCGATATTCCATTGCCGCATCATAGATCGGCATTTCTTCCTTGGTTGGATAATGGATGGTGTAACCACCTTCGCGGCCATTCTCACCCAGCATGTGATTGCGGATGCGGATATTGGCAAAAGTACCGCGCATCATCACTTCATGGTTGCCACGACGCGTGCCGTACTGGTTGAAGTCCAGCGGAGCCACGCCATGATCGGTCAGATACTGCCCGGCAGGTGAGGCGGCCTTGATGGAACCGGCCGGAGAAATATGGTCGGTCGTGATCTTGTCGCCGAACAGGCCAAGAATGCGCGCACCCTTGATGTCGTTGACAATGCCCGGGGTTTTACCCATGCCGACAAAGTAAGGCGGGTTCTGCACATAGGTGGAATTGTCATCCCATGCATAGGTCTGACCGGCTGGCACTTTAACGTTCTGCCAATTTTCATCGCCCTTGAACACATCCGCATATTTTGCCGAAAAGAGCTTGCGGGTAACGTTCTTGGTGATGAATTCTTGGATTTCATGGCTGGAAGGCCAGATATCCTTGAGGAAGACAGGATTGCCATTCTGATCTTCGCCGAGCGGCTCGGTTGTCAGATCTTTGGTAACCGTTCCGGCCAAAGCGTAAGCGACAACCAGCGGCGGCGATGCAAGATAGTTAGCCTGCACGTCCGGCGATACGCGGCCTTCGAAGTTGCGGTTGCCGGAAAGAACAGCAGCAGCAATCAGACCCTTATCATTGATGGTCTTGGAGATCGGCGCAGGCAATGGACCGGAGTTGCCGATGCATGTGGTGCAACCGAAGCCGACAAGATTGAAGCCAAGCTTGTCGAGTTCAACCTGCAGACCTGCGCTTTCCAGATAAGCGGCAACGACCTGCGAGCCGGGGGCGAGCGAAGTCTTGACCCAAGGCTTGGATTTCAAACCCTTGGCAACTGCGTTGCGGGCGAGGAGGCCAGCGGCAATCAGAACACTTGGATTTGACGTATTGGTGCAGGACGTGATGGCGGCAATGGCAACGTCGCCATGGCCCAGATCATAATTCTCGCCCTCGACCTGATAACGCGCATCGAGTTGTTCAGTCTTCTTGTATTCCTTCTGCAATGATTCGCGGAAGCCGGAAGCAATTCCTTCCAGCGCGATACGGCCTTCAGGACGCTTGGGGCCAGCCATGGAAGGCACAACCGTGCCGAGATCCAGTTCCAGCGTATCGGTGAAGACCGGATCAGCAGAGCCCGCTTCACGCCACATGCCCTGAGCCTTTGAATAGGCTTCAACCAACGCCAGACGATCTTCGTCACGGCCAGACATATGCATATAGTTGATGGTTTCATTGTCGATCGGGAAGAAGCCGCATGTTGCGCCATATTCCGGACCCATATTGCCGATGGTGGCGCGGTCAGCCAATGTCATCGAATCAAGACCAGGGCCGAAGAACTCGACGAACTTGCCGACAACACCCTTCTTGCGCAGCATCTGAACAACGGTAAGAACCAGATCGGTTGCCGTAACGCCTTCCTTGACCTTGCCGGTCAGGCGGAAGCCGATGACTTCCGGAAGAAGCATGGAAACTGGCTGACCGAGCATGGAAGCCTCGGCTTCGATGCCGCCAACGCCCCAGCCAAGAACGCCAAGACCATTGACCATTGTGGTGTGCGAGTCCGTACCAACGCAGGTATCAGGATAAGCGACAGTCACGCCGTCTTCTTCCTTGGTCCAGACGCCTTGTGCCAGATATTCGAGGTTGACCTGATGGCAAATGCCCGTGCCGGGCGGAACAACGCGGAAGTTCTTGAATGCCTGTTGGCCCCATTTCAGGAAGCGGTAACGCTCGCCATTGCGCTCATATTCCAGATCCACATTGCGCTTGAAGGCTTGTGGATTGCCGAATTCATCGACGATGACGGAATGGTCGATAACCAGATCGACCGGGACGAGCGGATTGATCTTTTCAGGGTCACCACCAAGATTGACCATTGCATCACGCATGGCGGCAAGATCGACGACTGCTGGAACGCCGGTGAAATCCTGCATGAGAACGCGGGCAGGGCGGTAAGCAATTTCTGCCCCGGCAGAACCGCGATCAACAAGCCACTTGGCGACATTCTCAATATCTTTCTTGAAAACCGAGCGGTTGTCTTCAAAGCGAAGCAGGTTTTCAAGCAGGACTTTCATGGAGAATGGGAGGGCGGAAATGCCTTCCAAGCCGTTCTTTTCGGCTTCGGTCAAACTGAAATAAACATATTCCTTATCCCCTACGGTGAGGGTTTTACGGCATTTAAAACTATCGATCTGAGACATTTTGCGTTCGTCCTTATGCTGCGGCCTAACCCGGGACGAACGCCTTTGCCGCGTTTCAAGGACGCGCTAAGGTGCGGGTGCAGTCATTTCCGCTGTCCGTCCCAGCAAATACCGGGAAGTATTCGCTTGAGATCGGCCAAAATTGTTTCCATGCCGACCGCTGGCATGGTTGACTGGTATATAGAGTTTTTCCGCGATTTGTGCCAGACCGTAAGGCGCAAAAATACGGGCTGCGGCGAAATGGTCATTTGGTTGCGCTCAAAACAGAAAAAGCGGGTTTTTCATGCAGTTAGTGGCCAAAGGGTTGGGCGGAGAGCGGGGCGGGGAAATCTTGTTTTCTGACCTCAACTTTACCATTCAGGCTGGCGAAGCCCTACTCATCACCGGGCCAAATGGCGTCGGCAAATCGACCTTGTTGCGAATCGCGGCAGGATTGTTGCGGCCAGCCGAGGGAGAAATAGTGCTGCAGGATAATCGTGAGCAATTCGAAACGTTGGGCGCGGCATGTCATTTTGTCGGGCATATGAATGCGATGAAACCCGCGCTGACGCTGGACGAAAATTTGCGGTTTTGGCAATCCTTTTATGGCGGCGGAGCGCGGCATGTGTCCGAAGCGCTTGAAATGGTGGGATTGGCCGATATCAGCCATTTGCCC
This sequence comes from Hyphomicrobiales bacterium, assembly GCA_900471815.1. Classification (GTDB taxonomy): domain Bacteria; phylum Pseudomonadota; class Alphaproteobacteria; order Rhizobiales; family Rhizobiaceae; genus Phyllobacterium; species Phyllobacterium ifriqiyense. The sequence goes on along the minus strand of UICE01000007.1, from coordinate 204,698 downwards.
TTTGGCTATCTTTCCACCGGCCAAAAACGACGCGCCAGCATAGCGCGGCTTCTTTCCAGTGACAGGCCCGTATGGCTTTTGGATGAGCCGACCGCTGGACTGGATAAGTCATCCGAAACACAGTTTTCGGCGTTGATGCAGGCTCATCTTGGCAATGGCGGTATCATCGTGGCGGCCACGCATCTGCCTCTCGGATTGCCGCATTCGCAAGAACTGACACTCGAGGCTGTTCACTGATGGGCGCATTGTTCGTGCGAGATGCCCGTCTCGGTTTACGGGCGGGCGGCGGCGCACTGGTCGGGATATTGTTTTTTCTGGCTGTGATTGCTGTCGTGCCTTTCGGCGTCGGGCCCGATCTCAAGCTCCTCGCACGCATTGGCGCGGCCATGCTGTGGATCGGCGCACTGCTTGCAACGCTCCTTGGCCTCGACCGGCTGTTTCAGGCAGATCGTGATGATGGCTCGCTTGATCTTCTCATCATGAACTCCGAACGCCGCTTGCTGGCGATCACGGTGCTGGTGAAATGCCTTGCCCATTGGACAGTGAGCGTTTTGCCGTTGGTTATTGCCGCGCCCTTGCTGGGCCTGTTCATGAACATGGAGCCGCTGGCAATTGGTGCAACCACATTGACCCTCCTGATTGGAACACCAGCAATCACCCTGATCGGGGCTGTTGGCGCTGCGGTCGCTGTTTCGCTGCCGCGTGGCGGATTGCTTGTTTCGGTGATTGTTTTGCCTCTTACCATCCCGGTGCTCATCTTCGGTGTATCTGCGTCCTATGGCGCAATTGAAGATCCGGCCCCATTTCTGGCACCTTTGCTTATTCTAGGTGCGATTACATTGTTCTTTGCGGTTATCGGTCCGTGGGCGGCGGCAGCTGCACTTAAATCATCCGCCGACTGACAGACTGGTGAATTGCGCAACGAAATATGAAAAGCTAAGAGATATTTATGAGCAATGTGGCATCCAAATCTGGGCGGTGGACCGATCTGGCGAACCCGACAAGGTTTTTGAACCTTGCGAGTAGCGTCTTGCCTTGGCTTGCCGGGGCAACGCTGATCACGCTTGCGATCGGTTTCTGGATGTCGATGATGGCGCCGGATGATTATCAGCAGGGCATAACCGTCAAGATCATGTTCATCCATGTGCCTTTCGCCTGGCTTTCCATGATGTGCTACACGATCATGTCGATTGCAGCGCTTGGCACGCTGGTCTGGCGTCATCCTCTGGCCGATGTTGCGGCAAAGGCAGCGGCCCCCATCGGCGCTGTTTTTACAGCTCTCGCCCTCATGACAGGTTCGCTCTGGGGCAAGCCCATGTGGGGAACATGGTGGGTTTGGGATGCGCGCCTGACTTCGGTGTTTGTGTTGTTTCTCATGTATCTTGGTGTGATTGCGCTGACGCGCGCCATGGATGATCCGGCGAGATCCGCAAGGGTCACTGCCATCATCACGCTTGTGGGCTTCGTCAATATCCCGATCATCAAGTTTTCCGTCGATTGGTGGAATACACTTCATCAGCCAGCGTCAGTTATTCGCATGGGAGGCTCGACAATAGACCCTTCCTTGCTCTGGCCATTATTGGTTATGGCAATCGGTTTTACGCTGCTGTTCTTCACATTGCACATCATGGTCATGCGCAATGAGATATGGCGTCGCCGGGTCACTGCCATGCGGCGTATCGCGGCGCGCAGCGCAGAACGAAAGGCCACATAATGAGCAATCATATGGCTTTCGTACTCGCTTCCTATCTTTCCGCAGGCATAGCCCTGTCAGGTTTGATCGCTTGGATTCTCCTCGACCAGCGCAACCAACTCAAAGCCCTGCGCGACCTCGAAGCGCGTGGTGTCCGCCGTCGTTCAGGTTTCGGCAAAGATGGTGCATCATGAGCGAGGACGTTCAAAGGCAATCGATGCCTCGCAAGCGCAACCCAATCTTCGTTTTTCTGCCCTTGATCCTGTTTATCATTCTTGCGGCTATCTTTGCTTTGCAGCTTGCTTCGGGCCGCGATGAATCTGTCATCCCTTCCGCATTGTTAGGCAAGCCAGCACCGAATGTTTCGCTGCCAGCGGTTGCGGGACTCATGAAGGATGGCGAAGCTGTTCCAGGCCTTGATCCGTCCAAGTTCAAAGGTCAGGTCACGCTGGTCAATATATTCGGCTCGTGGTGTCTGCCCTGCCGTCAGGAGCACCCGCTGTTGATGAAGCTGGCACAGGACAAGCGGATTGTGCTGACTGGCCTCAATTATAAAGACAAGCCGGAAAACGCAGTCGGATTTCTTGAGGATCTCGGTAATCCCTATGGGGCAATTGGTGCCGATCTCAATGGCCGCGCGGCAATCGAGTGGGGCGTGTACGGTGTGCCGGAGACATTCCTCATCGGACGCGATGGGATCATTGCCTACAAGCATGTCGGACCATTTTCTGAAGAGACGATCCGTACAGATTTGATGCCTGCTATAGAGGCCGCGCTAAAGTCGAATTAGAGCAAACTTTGCCCTAATTCTTCTTGCTGGCGGCCTTTTCATTGGTTGGCGATTCGGTCGAATATTTCATGATCAGTGGCATTTGCGCGAAGGTGAAAAGCAGGGTGATCGGCATTGTGCCCCATACCTTGAACGCCACCCAGAAATCTGTCGAAAAGCTGCGCCAAACCACTTCGTTCAGCACTGCAAGAAAGAGAAAGAAGATACCCCAGCGTAGAGTCAGTTTACGCCAGCCTTCAGCATTGAGTTTGAAGGCACTGTCAAAAACATAGCCCAAAAGCGCTTTACCAAAATATAATCCGCCAAGCAGAATGATGCCAAACAGAGCATTGACGATTGTCGGCTTCATTTTGATGAAAGTCTCATTGTGCAACCAGAGCGTCAGCGCGCCAAATATCAATACGACGATGCCGGAAATGAGTGGCATGATCGGCAGGCTTCGGGTCAGGACCCAGGATACTCCGAGGGCAATAAAGGTTGCCGCCATGAATAGGGCAGTGGCGACGAAGATCGGTTCGCCAATATTTGACAATACCGGAAACCGCTCCAACAGCCATTCACCTTTTGCATTGGCAAAAAAGAAGATCATCAGCGGGCCCATTTCCAGCGCCAGTTTCAGCAATGGATTGACCTGTTTGTGTGCGGGATCAGATGGATCGCGCTCGAAAATCGGTTCGTTCATCATGCAACTCCAGCAATGGCTTTGGCAAAATCGCTTGCCGCAAATGGCTCAAGGTCATCGACCTGCTCGCCTACGCCAATAAAATAAACCGGCAATTTATGCTTTGCCGAGATGGCGACAAGAATGCCGCCGCGTGCCGTGCCATCAAGCTTGGTCATGACCAATCCGTTGACACCCGCGATGTTCCGGAAAATTTCAACCTGGTTAAGCGCATTCTGGCCGGTCGTCGCATCGAGTGTCTGCAGAACCGTGTGCGGCGCTTCAGGATCATGCTTGCCGAGAACGCGCACGATTTTGGCCAGTTCTTCCATCAGTTCTACGCGGTTTTGCAAACGACCGGCGGTGTCGATGATCAGAACATCACTTCCCGCTTCCTTGGCCTGCTTCCACGCGTCAAAGGCAAGTCCGGCAGCGTCGGCACCAAGCTTGCTGGAGACGACCGGCGCGCCAGTGCGCTTGCCCCATATGTGCAATTGTTCGATTGCTGCCGCTCGGAACGTGTCGCCTGCAGCCAGCATGACATTCAGACCACCGGCTGTCAGCTTTGCGGCGAGCTTGCCGATTGTCGTGGTCTTGCCGGTGCCATTAACCCCCACAACGAGAATGACATGCGGCTTATGGGAAAGGTCCAGTTCCAGCGGTTTTGCAACTGGTCCAAGCACCCTTTCGATTTCCGTTGCCATGATACTACGCACTTCATCAGTGCTGATATCCTTGCCGTAGCGTGTGGCGCTCAAAGCATCTGTAATCCTGATCGCCGTTTCCATCCCGAGATCGGCCTGGATCAGGACGTCTTCAAGGTCTTGCAACGTATCTTCATCGAGCTTGCGCCTTGTGAAGATACCACCGATAGAATCGCCAAGTTGTTGCGAGGAACGCGATAGCCCTTTGCGAAGGCGTTCAAACCAGCTGATGCGTTTTTCCGGTTCTACCGGTTGTGGTTCTTCGTCCTGCTTTTCCTGAACAGTCTTTGACACCGTAACTTTCTTGATCAGCGGCTTGGGTGTCGCGGGCATGTCTTCGGGTGCCACGATAACGGGCGTTTCAATTACCGGTTCCGGCTCAGAAATAATCTCCGGCGCTGTTTCGGGAGCAAACTCGGGTTCAGGCTGAAGCTCCGGTTCTGGTTCAATAACCGGTTCAATCTGCTCTTCCTGCAGTGTTTTGATCTCAACCGGAGCAACGGTTTCGATGATCGCCTGTTCGAGAGGTTCCGTTGACTCGATATCTGCTTGCGGGATGATCTCGGGCTCAGGTTCAGACAGAATTTCAGGTTCGGGCAGGGGTTCTTCAACGTGCGCCGCAGACTCTGCGGGCGCATCAGACTCTTCGACCTCGATGACAGAAGTCTCTTCTCCAACAGGCAGTGTTTCCTGCGCAGCAGTATCTTCATAGGTCTGCTCAACCGTTTCGGTCTTATCCGACTCAATAAGAGGAATATCGACAGGGGTTTCCTCAACCTCCTTCTTGCCGAATGAAAATATTTTCTTGATAAAACCCAGAGCCATGAATGCTGCTTTACTTTTTATGCCGCGTGGCGATTGCTGCCATTGTCACTGGCGTTGGCCAACAGTTTGTCACCATCATGCCCTGTTATAGTCCGCTCGATGATGGTTCCTGCCGCATCGGCATCAACACCGACAAGTGTAAAGCCTTCCGTGCGGCCAATACCTTCGCGTTCAACGAGAATTTTCTGACGCGTTCCAACAAGGCTGCCCAGATGCTTATTATAGGCCGCATCACCTGCAGCCCTCAGCCGCGCGGCACGATCCTTGATTATCCTGCGATTCATTTGTGGCATGCGCGCGGCAGGTGTGCCTTCGCGTGGGCTGAACGGAAAAACGTGAAGATTTGTCAGCCCGCATTCCTCGACAATGCGGATCGAATTTTCAAACATTTCTTCTGTTTCCGTCGGGAAACCTGCGATGATATCGGCGCCAAACACGATATCCGGCCTGATACTGCGCACAGTTTCGCAGAACGTGATGGAATTTTCGCGCGAATGCCGACGCTTCATCCGCTTCAGGATCATATTGTCACCGGACTGAAGCGAAAGATGCAGATGCGGCATCAAACGGCTCTCGGTTGCCAATGCTTCCATAAGATCATCATCGGCCTCGATGGAATCAATGGAAGAAAGGCGCAGGCGCAGCAAATCAGGCACTTCTTTCAGGACGGTCTTTACTAGCTTGCCAAGGCGCAGATTACCGGGAAGATCCGGCCCATAGCTGGTCATGTCGACGCCGGTCAGGACCACTTCATGATAGCCATTGCCGACAAGCCGCTTGACCTGTTCGATTACGCCGCCCATCGGCACCGAACGCGAATTGCCCCGGCCATAGGGAATAATGCAGAAGGTGCAGCGATGGTCACAGCCATTTTGCACCTGTACAAATGCCCGTGCGCGCCCTTCAATGGCATCTACCATATGTGACGCGGTTTCACGCACTTCCATAATGTCGTTGACGCGCACTTTTTCAAACTGGTTCACGCCAAAATCCGGCAGCATGCGGTAGGAATTGGATTTGAGCTTTTCCTCATTGCCGAGGACCAGATCAACTTCGTCCATGGCGGCGAACTCATCGGCCCCGGTTTGCGCCGCGCAACCCGTCACGATGATCCGGGCAGTCGGGTTGTCGCGCCGTGCCTTGCGGATCGCTTGTCGCGCCTGCCGCACCGCTTCGCTGGTTACGGCACAGGTGTTGAAAATAATTGCGCCATTTTCAAGCGTGCCAAGACCGGCAGCGTCGGCTTCCCGCTTCATCACCTCGGATTCATAGGTGTTAAGACGACAGCCGAAGGTAACGACGTCCACAGCCATCAGGCCGCTCCCTGTGCGTCTTCGCTGCGTGCCCAGTTGCCATTTTGAGGATCGAGAGAGCCTGAAAATTCCCACTCGGCTGGCCCTGTCATCAGGACATGATCGTTTTCCAGCCACTCAATAACCAACGGGCCGCCTGGCACAGTTACAGTTACGGCACGGTCAGTCCGGTCGGTGCGCGCCGCCGATACACCGGCGGCACATGCGGCAGAACCGCAGGCGCGGGTAATGCCCGCACCACGCTCCCATGTGCGCAGCGTTATTGCGTTACGGCTCGTTACGTGAGCGATCGAAATATTGGCCCGTTCCGGAAACATGGGGTGGTTTTCGAGCATTGGACCAAAGCGTTCCAGATCATAATTCCAGACATCCTGATCGACCCAGAAAATGGCATGTGGATTGCCCATGCTGACAACGGAAGGCGAATGCAAGACCGGCGCATCGATAGGCCCGATCTGCAATTCGATCTTACGCGTGTCGTGGAAGGGTTCGGAGAGCGGGATTTCTTGCCATTCAAAGTGCGGCCTTCCCATATCGACGGAAATCTGGCCGTCCGGGTGCTCGCTTGCGGTCAGAATTCCCGCGATTGTCTCGAAGGAGAATTCGCGCTTGCCCGTCTGGGCGCTGAGCGCCTGCACGACGCAGCGCATACCATTGCCGCAGGTTTGTGCATGAGTACCATCAGAATTGATGATCTCGACATAAGCATCCGTGCCATCGCTGTGGGGAGAATGGATCGCCATGATTTGATCGAACTTGGTTGCAGGATCGCGATCAAGCGCTATCGCCGCTTGCGGTGTAATTCTGTCCGCACGTCCACGCATGTCGGCAACGATAATTTCATTGCCAAGCCCGTTCATCTTCGCGAAGGGTGCGCGCGTGATCATGCCGTCTGGTCCTGCCATCAGTTTTCGTGTCTATCGGGTCTATATGGCGGAAAAGGTGAAGAAATGCCAGTCCCTGCAAGCATTGGCGGCGCGCATCATTTGCTCAATCTGTCACATGGATAACCAGTTTTCCGAAATTGTGCCCCTGAAGCAGTCCCATAAAGGCTTCTGGCGCATTGGCGAGGCCCTCGACAATATCCTCGCGATACTTCACCTCACCGCTCTGCAGCCACTTTCCCATAGCTTCAGTGAAGGCTGGGCGCTGATCCACGAACTCCCGCTGTATGAAACCGCGTATCAGGAGGCTCTTCTTCAGGACATCGCGCATGAGATGGGGGAGACGGTCCTTACCGGACGTATCAAGGCCATCATATTGGGCGATGAGGCCGCAAACCGGTATGCGAGCAAACGTATTCAGCAGCGGAAAGACAGCGTCCCAGACAGCGCCGCCGACATTCTCGAAATAGACGTCAATTCCATCCGGGCATGCCAGCTTTAACTGTTCGGAAAAGTCAGGCGAATGGTGGTCTATTGCTGCATCGAATCCAAGTTCATCCCTGATGAAAGCGCATTTTTCTGGGCCACCTGCAATGCCTATGGCACGCGCTCCTTTTAGCCTTGCAATCTGGCCGACAGTGGAGCCGACCGGACCACTGGCAGCCGCAACGACAACGGTTTCGCCGGGTTTCGGCTGGCCAATCGTGAGTAAGCCCGTATAAGCCGTAAAGCCCGGCATGCCGAGGATGCCAACGGCGGTTGAAAGTGGTGCGACTTCAGGGTCGAGCTTACGCAAACCGCCGCCGTCGGAAATCGCATAGCTTTGCCAGCCAGAATGCGAGAGAACAAAATCTCCATTTTTATAGCCGGGATGCCTGCTTTCAATAACCTCCGCTACGGTGCCGCCCTCCATCACAGCATCTATCGCGACAGGAGCTGCATAGGATTTTGCATCATCCATCCGGCCGCGCATATAAGGATCGAGCGACAGATAGAGGATTTTGAGTAGCACTTCGCCATCACGGGGCGTTGGGATCGCGGCTTCTTCTATCCGGAAGTTCCCAGGTTTGACCCGCCCCTCAGGGCGAGAGGCGAGAACGATACGGGTATTCGTTGGCTGTGACATGACTGCTCCCATAGAGTTGCAGACGAGCCTAACTGACCCGTTTCAACGTCGCAACGTCAAGAGATCAATGCGGCTCGTGCGCGTCTGCAACGCCGCGCAGCCAATAGCCCGCTGCTTTTACCCATTCGCCGTTCAGGCCACGATGCTCAACCAGATATTGGCGTATTGCTTTTGAAGCGCTGCTTTCGCTGGCTATGAAAGCATAGCAATCGCCGCTTGGCAGATCGAGCGTCTCAATTTTCCGTAGCAGTAGATCATTATTCCCGGCTTCAGCGCCATTGCGATGAACCCAGATGATCTCGGCATTTGCGTCGGTGTTGATCGATTGCTCTTCTTCCTTACCGGCCACTTCTATGACTGCGATGGCACGGGATGAAGCAGGGAGTTCTTCCAACCGGCGGCTGATTGCAGGGAGCGCAGTCTCGTCTCCCGCCAGAAAATACCAGTCGAAGGCATCGGAAACGATCATCGAGCCTCGGGGCCCGCCGATCACGAGCTTCTGTCCAATAGCAGCCTGGGCAGCCCAGCTTGAGGCTGGCCCATCCCCATGCAGGACGAAATCGACATCAAGCGTGTTGGTGGCGGCGTGATAATTGCGCGGTGTATAATCGCGCATTTGCGGTCGTGGCTTGCCTTCCGGGAAGGTAACGCCATCGGGGCCAAGTGTCGGCAATACAGGCTCTTCACCAAGCGGCGAAAAGAAAATCTTGATGTGATCGCCATATCCGGGGCTGGTAAAACCTTCGAGTTGATCTCCAGCAAGGGTGACGCGCAACATGAGCGGCGTCAAATGCCTCACAGCTTGAACCTCAAGCACGCGAAGGCGGGTTTCGTGACGAATTCTCTGGGGTGTTTTATTTATGACTGTCATTATCAAGAAATACGTCGGCACTTGTGGAAGTTCAATGGGTTTGGGCTTTAAATTTTGGTCGCAGCTTCGCACGACATAATAAGACTTTATTCACCTTGAAATGCTTAAACTGGTTAATGCGACTCAACTGACCGAAAGGCTGGCGCGGTCATGTGTGGCGATATTGTCATTCCGGCCAGCTTTTGGGTGCATTTGCCAATGGAAATGCCGTTGAACGGTGGTTTTTTTGGTATTTGGGTTGAGAATTTCGGCCAGATGGCCATTGTATCATGGTTAATCACAAGGGAATGGGTTGGTATTCCCGAATCAGATTATGCAGATGGAGAACTGAGGTTATGGGAACTTTGAAGGTCAATTTGCTGACCGTTGCCGCTGTTGGCATGGTGTTGGCCGGATGCCAGAGTTCGCGGATGGAACCGATGGATTCGGGACCAGCACCGTTGCAAGCGGCTCCTTCCGGCTCTGTCAGGCAGAGCCAGCTTCCACCGCCCGGCGGCAATCAGTTTCCGACGGCGCCAACCACTGCTGGCGCGGCTCCAAGCGCTCAACCCAATACGCAAGTGGCATCGTTGCCGCCTGAAAACGCGCCTGACCTTACCGCTGGCAGCGTGGCCGGTGTATGGAATGCGAGTATGGGCGGTCAGAGCTGCAAGATTGCGACCCCGCAGACAAAATTTGGCCAGGGCTATCGCGCCGGTCCGCTTCGTTGCCCCGGCGAGCTAGCAACGCTGTCCTCGTGGGCAGTCAGTGGCAAGCAGCTTACCCTGTATGATGCAGCAGGCGGTACTGTGGCGCGGCTTTATTCGTCAGGTGGGTCAAAGTTTGACGGTCAGACATCCGGTGGACAGAACCTGACGCTCTCGCGCTAAAAACAAGGCGCGGCCTTGAGAGACTGCTTCCCGCATGTCGCATGATAATCTGAAAGTGTTTCCCTCGGTGAACGAGCGCTACCAGGCGCTCGTTCAGTCGGGGGAGCTTGATATGGACCCCGCGCAACAGCAGCTGGCCTTGCGTTTCGACCGGCTTATCCGCGATGTCGCAACGAAGCGTCTTGCGACGAAATCCAGTGCCCTGGGTTGGCTTTTCAGTCGAAAATCTCCGCGCAACGAGATCGTCAAAGGCCTTTATATTTACGGTGAAGTTGGACGGGGCAAAACCATGCTCATGGACATGTTTCATCAACTTGTCCCGGTAAAACGCAAGCGCCGTGCCCATTTTCTCGATTTTATGGCCGATGTTCACGAGCGTATCAATGCGCATCGCAAGGCTCTCAAGAACGGCGAAACAAAACAGGAGGATCCGATACCGCCTGTTGCCGACGCTCTGGCTGAACAATCATGGGTGCTCTGTTTCGATGAGTTCACGGTTACGGATATTGCCGATGCCATGATCCTGTCGCGCCTGTTTCGAGCCTTGTTCGAACGCGGCGTTGTCCTTGTTGCCACCTCTAACGTTTTGCCCGATAACCTTTATCGCGACGGGCTCAATCGCCAGCTATTCCTGCCGTTCATTGATTTGCTGAAAACCCATGTGGACGTCATCAATCTGGATGCGCGCACCGATTACCGGCTGGAGAAGCTTAATCGCATGCCGGTTTATCTTTCCCCTCTGAACGATGAATCGAATCGTTTGATGGATGAGGCATGGCACGCAGCCACCGAAGGCGCGACAGTCGCGTCCGACAGCGTGACGGTAAAGGGCCGCTCGGTGGTGATACCGAAGGCCGGCACCAACGCAGCAAGATTTACCTTCGCTGATCTCTGCTCCAAACCGCTCGGGGCGGCGGACTACACAGCCATCATCCAACGATACAAGACGATTTTCATCGATGCGGTACCTGTGCTCGATCACGCGCGCAGGAATGAGGCCAAGCGTTTCATCATCCTTATCGATATTCTCTATGACAATCACGTGCACATCGTGATTTCGGCCGCCGCTTCTCCCGACAAACTTTATGTCGCCAACCGCGGAACCGAAGCTTTTGAATTTGACCGTACGGCGTCGCGGCTGTTCGAAATGCAAAGCGAAGAATATCTTGAAGGTGCCGCCCGCCCAACGGCCGCAGCTTCATGAGACTGATACTTTTGGCGTGTAAAGAGACTATCGAAATAACTCAAAATGCTAAATCTGATTGACGTTTACGTAAGTCCCATCAAATCTAAACGATTGAATTCATTGAGGGGAAAATTTTAAGTTGAGTTATTTTTGAAAGAGGAATATTCGAACCACCCAACGCAGAGGCATATGGCGACAGATTGCCGACTAGCATTTCTGATAATCGTTATTTTGGTCTTTGACGTCGGTTAAGGCATTAAGTTCAGGCAAAACTTCAGATCAGGGAAGTATCCAGCATGGCACGTAACAAAATCGCCCTCATCGGCTCAGGTATGATCGGTGGAACGCTTGCACATCTGATCGGGCTCAAAGAGCTCGGCGACATCGTTCTTTTCGACATCGCAGAAGGGACGCCTCAGGGCAAAGGTCTCGACATTGCTCAGTCCTCCCCGGTTGATGATTTCGACGCCAAGCTTACCGGCGCCAACGACTATGCAGCCATTGAAGGCGCAGATGTTGTCATCGTCACCGCCGGTGTGCCCCGCAAGCCGGGCATGAGCCGCGACGATCTTCTCGGCATCAATCTAAAGGTCATGGAGCAGGTCGGCGCGGGCATCAAGAAATACGCCCCCGGCGCTTTCGTGATCTGCATCACCAACCCGCTCGACGCAATGGTCTGGGCGCTGCAGAAATTTTCCGGTCTGCCAAAAAACATGGTTGTCGGCATGGCCGGCATTCTGGACAGCGCACGCTTCCGCTATTTCCTTGCCGATGAATTCAAGGTTTCGGTTGAAGATGTCACCGCTTTCGTTCTCGGTGGCCATGGCGACTCCATGGTTCCGCTTGCGCGCTATTCGACTGTTGCCGGTATCCCGCTGCCGGACCTGGTGAAGATGGGCTGGACCAGCCAGGAAAAGCTCGATCAGATCATCCAGCGTACCCGCGACGGCGGTGCCGAAATCGTTGGCCTGCTCAAGACCGGCTCTGCCTTCTACGCGCCTGCTTCCTCGGCCGTTCAGATGGCTGAGGCCTTCCTCAAGGACAAAAAGCGTGTTCTTCCTGTCGCTGCGCATCTTTCCGGCCAGTATGGCGTTAAGGATATGTATGTGGGCGTGCCGGTCATTATCGGCGCAGGCGGTGTCGAGCGCGTTATCGAAATCGACTTGAACAAGGCAGAAGAAAAGCAGTTTGAAGCTTCGGTGGCTTCGGTTGCCGGGCTTTGTGAAGCTTGCATCAATATCGCACCGAACCTCAAGTAATTTGGTTCACGAAACAATTCTGAAACGATCCTGAGCTACGGCTCAGGATTATTCGTAGAGGAAATATCATATGAATATTCATGAATATCAGGCCAAGCGTCTGCTGCACACATTCGGTGCGCCAATCGCCAATGGTGTTGCCGTTTACTCGGTCGAGCAGGCGGAAGAATGGGCAAAGACACTGCCCGGTCCGCTTTATGTGGTGAAGAGCCAGATTCATGCCGGTGGGCGCGGTAAGGGCAAGTTCAAGGAACTCGGTCCGGATGCAAAGGGCGGTGTGCGCCTCTCCAAGTCCGTCGAGGAAGTTGTTGCAAATGCCAAGGAAATGCTCGGCAACACATTGGTTACCAAGCAGACCGGTCCCGCTGGTAAGCAGGTCAACCGCCTCTACATCGAAGATGGCGCTGATATTGATCGCGAACTTTATCTGTCGATCCTGGTCGACCGTGCTGTTGGCCGTCCCGCATTCGTGGTTTCCACGGAAGGCGGCATGGATATTGAAGCTGTTGCTCACGATACGCCTGAAAAGATCATCACTGTTGCAATCGACCCTGAAAAGGGCGTTACGGCAGAAGATATCGCGACGATTAGCGATGCTTATGGTTTGAGCGGCGAAGCACGCGCCGAGGGCGAAAAGCTTTTCCCGATTCTCTACAAGGCTTTCACCGAGAAGGACATGAGCCTGCTCGAAGTGAACCCGCTGATCGTCATGAAAGACGGTCGTCTGCGTGTTCTGGATGCCAAAGTTTCATTTGATGGCAATGCTCTCTTCCGTCATCCGGATGTGGTCGAGCTGCGTGACACCACCGAAGAAGACGAGAAGGAAATCGAGGCATCCAAATATGACCTCGCCTATGTCGCTCTTGATGGCAATATTGGCTGCATGGTCAATGGTGCAGGTCTTGCCATGGCAACGATGGATATCATCAAGCTCTATGGCGCGGAGCCAGCAAACTTCCTCGATGTTGGCGGTGGTGCCAGCAAGGAGAAGGTAACGGCTGCGTTCAAGATCATCACTGCTGATCCAGCTGTAAAAGGTATTCTGATCAATATCTTCGGCGGCATCATGAAATGCGACATCATCGCAGAAGGTGTTATCGCTGCGGTCAAGGAAGTTGGCCTCAAGGTGCCGCTGGTTGTTCGCCTCGAAGGCACCAATGCTGAACTCGGCAAGAAGATCATCAATGAGAGTGGTCTGAATGTCGTCTCCGCCGATGATCTGGATGATGCGGCGCAGAAAATCGTCAAGGCTGTGAAGGGAAACTAAGGCATGTCTATTCTTGTTAACAAAGACACCAAGGTTCTCGTTCAGGGCCTGACCGGTAAGACCGGCACATTCCACACCGAACAGGCTCTTGCCTATTACGGTACACAGATGGTTGGTGGCATTCACCCGAAGAAGGGTGGCGAGACCTGGGAAGGCAATCTGCCTACCGGTTCGAGCGCGCAGTTGCCGATTTTTGCTTCGGTTGCCGAAGGCAAGGACCGGACCGGCGCAAATGCTTCAGTGATCTACGTTCCGCCAGCGGGCGCGGCAGAAGCCATTCTGGAAGCCATTGAAGCAGAGATTCCTTTGATCATCTGCATCACCGAAGGCATTCCGGTCATGGATATGGTTCGCGTCAAGGCTCGCCTTGACCGTTCGTCGTCACGCCTGATCGGACCGAACTGCCCGGGTGTTCTCACCCCTGAAGAATGCAAGATCGGCATCATGCCGGGCAATATCTTCAAGAAGGGTTCGGTGGGTGTTGTATCGCGCTCCGGCACGCTTACTTATGAAGCAGTGTTCCAGACGACCAATGAAGGCCTTGGCCAGACAACAGCTGTCGGTATCGGCGGTGATCCTGTGAAGGGCACCGAGTTCATCGACGTCTTGGAAATGTTCCTAGCTGACGAAGAAACCAAGTCGATCATCATGATCGGTGAAATCGGCGGCTCGGCGGAAGAAGACGCAGCGCAGTTTATTGCTGATGAAGCAAAGCGCGGCCGCAAGAAGCCAATGGCCGGTTTCATCGCCGGACGTACGGCTCCTCCCGGACGTACCATGGGTCATGCCGGCGCAGTTATTTCCGGCGGCAAGGGCGGCGCTGAAGACAAGATCGCAGCAATGGAAGCAGCGGGTATCCGCGTTTCGCCATCGCCTGCGCAGCTTGGAAAGACATTGGTCGAAGTCCTTAAGGGATAAGACCTTAAAGGAGGCGAACTTTCGCCTTTATCAGAGCTAAGAAGGATCGGGGCAGTTGCTGCCCTGATCAATCCGCGGGGACGCTCATAGCTTGAGCGAGCCTCACCCAGGGTGGCATCGGAAGGCCGGTGCGCTCTTATCAAGGGAGACGGGGCACAGCTCCGGTCACGAATATGGCACGTCAAGAACAGGCCAACGATCTTTTTGCCCTCACTTCATTTCTCTATGGTGGCAATGCCCATTATATCGAGGAACTTCACGCACAATACGAGAAAGACCCGGCATCGGTGGATGCTGAATGGCAGGAATTCTTTGCCAATCTCGGCGATAATAAAGACGATATCCAGAAGAACGCCAAGGGTGCGTCCTGGGAAAAGCCAAATTGGCCAATCGCGGGTAATGGCGAGCTGGTTTCTGCTCTTGATGGCAATTGGGGCGAAGTCGAAAAGCACATTACGGACAAGCTGAAGTCGAAAGGCACCAACGGCGCAGCGGCAACAAACGGCGCTGCCGGAGCGAAGGCATCTGACTCCGACATCATTCATGCGGCGCGCGATTCTGTTCGCGCCATCATGATGATCCGGGCATACCGCATGCGTGGTCATCTACATGCCAAGCTTGATCCGCTGGGATTGGCCGAGGTCAAGGAAGACTATAACGAGCTGTCGCCAGAGAGCTACGGTTTCTCACCAGCCGATTATGATCGCAAGATCTTCATCGATAATGTGCTGGGTCTTGAATATGCGACCATTCCGCAGATGCTCGATATCCTGCAGCGCACCTATTGCTCGACGATCGGTGTGGAGTTCATGCACATTTCCGATCCGGTGGAAAAGTCATGGATTCAGGAACGCATAGAAGGCCCGGATAAAGGCGTTGCCTTTACCGCAGAAGGCAAGAAGGCGATCCTTTCCAAGCTGGTCGAGGCTGAAGGCTTTGAACAGTTCATTGATGTCAAATATAAAGGCACCAAGCGCTTCGGTCTTGATGGTGCGGAATCGCTGATTCCGGCGCTGGAACAGATTGTCAAGCGTGGCGGCTCGATGGGCCTCAAGGAAATCGTCCTTGGCATGGCTCACCGTGGACGCCTCAATGTGCTTAGCCAGTTCATGCGCAAGCCGCATCGCGCCATTTTCCACGAGTTCAAGGGCGGCTCTTACGCACCGGATGACGTGGAAGGTTCGGGCGACGTAAAATATCATCTTGGTGCTTCGTCGGATCGCGAATTTGACGGCAACAAGGTGCATCTGTCGCTGACAGCCAATCCCTCGCATCTGGAAATCGTAAATCCGGTTGTCATGGGTAAGGCTCGTGCCAAGCAGGATCTGCTCGCTGGCCGCGACCGTGATGAAGTTGTGCCGCTTTCCGAGCGTGCCAAGATCATGCCGCTGCTGCTGCATGGCGATGCGGCATTTGCTGGTCAGGGCGTTGTTGCCGAGTGTCTTGGCCTTTCCGGTCTGCGCGGTCATCGCGTCGGCGGTACGGTGCATTTCATCATCAATAACCAGATCGGCTTTACCACCAATCCGCGTTTCTCGCGTTCCTCGCCCTATCCATCCGATGTGGCGAAGATGATTGAGGCGCCAATTTTCCACGTCAATGGTGACGATCCGGAAGCCGTTGTTTATGTGGCGAAGATTGCCACCGAATATCGCATGACCTTCCACAAGCCGGTCGTCATTGATATGTTCTGCTATCGCCGCTTCGGCCATAATGAGGGCGATGAGCCTGCATTCACGCAGCCGCTGATGTACAAGACCATTCGCGGTCAGAAAACGACTGTACAGCTCTATTCCTCCAAGCTGATCGAAGAAGGCCTGATTACTGAAGCCGATCTTGAAAAGCTGCGTGCTACGTGGCGCGAAAACCTCGAGCAGGAATTTGAGGCCGGTCAACACTACAAGCCCAACAAGGCCGATTGGCTGGATGGTGCCTGGAGCGGCTTGCGCACAGCAGATAATGCTGATGAGCAGCGCCGTGGCAAAACGGGGCTTCCGCTGAAGACCATCAAGGAAATCGGCAAGAAGCTGGCAGAAGTGCCAGCGGGCTTCAATGTTCACCGCACCATTCAGCGCTTTCAGGATAATCGCGCCAAGATGGTCGAGACCGGCGAAGGTTTCGATTGGGCGACAGCAGAAGCACTGGCATTCGGCTCACTGGCAATTGAGGGGCATCCCGTTCGCCTGTCAGGTCAGGACGTCGAGCGCGGTACATTCAGCCAGCGGCATTCGGTGCTCTATGATCAGGACACGGAACAACGCTACATTCCGCTGAACAATCTTCAAAAAGGTCAGGCAATTTACGAAGTCATCAATTCGATGCTTTCGGAAGAGGCTGTCCTTGGGTTTGAGTATGGCTATTCGCTGTCCGATCCGCGCGCGCTTACCCTTTGGGAAGCTCAGTTTGGTGACTTTGCCAATGGCGCGCAGGTCATATTTGACCAGTTCATCTCATCGGGTGAGCGTAAATGGCTGCGTATGTCGGGCCTGGTTTGCCTGCTGCCACACGGCTATGAAGGTCAGGGTCCGGAGCACTCTTCAGCTCGTCTTGAGCGCTATTTGCAGCTTTGTGCAGAAGACAATATGCAGGTTGCAAATTGCACAACACCTGCAAATTACTTCCATATTCTGCGCCGCCAGATGAAACGCGACTTCCGCAAGCCGCTGATCCTTATGACGCCGAAATCTCTGCTGCGTCATAAGCGTGCGGTATCGTCGATCAGCGATTTCACCGGCGATTCCTCCTTCCACCGTCTGTTGTGGGATGATGCGCAGCTGCTGAAGGATCAGCCGATCAAGCTGCAGAAGGATTCGAAAATCCGCCGTGTGGTTCTCTGCTCCGGCAAGGTCTATTACGACCTTTACGAAGAGCGCGAAAAGCGCGGCATTGACGATGTCTATCTGTTGCGCGTCGAACAGCTTTACCCGTTCCCGGCCAAGGCGCTGATCACTGAACTCTCGCGTTTCCGCAATGCGGAGATGGTCTGGTGTCAGGAAGAGCCCAAGAATATGGGTGCCTGGGCCTTTATCGATCCTTATCTGGAATGGGTGTTGGCGCATATTGATGCCAAGCATCAGCGGGTCCGTTACACCGGACGTCCTGCCGCAGCCTCAACGGCGACCGGCCTGATGTCCAAGCACCTTGCACAACTTGAAGCATTCCTTGAAGATGCTCTGGGTTCATAAGTAAACAAAGATAGAGCGGCGTGACGTCGCTTTGAGCAGTTAAAATAGATCAACGAGAGCTGAGAATATGGCAACCGAAATCCGCGTCCCAACACTGGGCGAATCCGTTTCCGAAGCAACAATCGGCAAATGGTTCAAGAAGGTCGGCGAAGCTATTGCTGTCGACGAACCGCTGGTCGAGCTTGAGACCGACAAAGTGACCATTGAAGTGCCCGCTGCGGCTGCTGGTTCGCTTGCCGAAATTACCGCCAAGGAAGGCGATACGGTTGAAGTTGGCGCCTTGCTTGGCATGATCGGCTCCGGCGAGGGCGCGGCCGCTGCACCTGCCAAGAAAGAAGAAGCCAAGCCTGACGCGGTAGCACAGGCATCCGGCCCAGGTTCAGCGGCAACCACAGGTGAGGCAGAAAACAAGGCTGCTCAGGTTGCAGGCAATACGCCTATTTCCGAGCGCAAGCCCAGTGAAATGCCAGCTTCCCCGGCTGCTTCCAAGCTGTTGAGCGAAAAAGGTGTATCTGTTTCGCAGGTCGAAGGTTCCGGCAAGCGAGGCCAGGTTCTCAAGGGTGATGTTCTTGATGCCGTTGCCAAGG
This sequence comes from Hyphomicrobiales bacterium, assembly GCA_900471815.1. Taxonomy (GTDB): domain Bacteria; phylum Pseudomonadota; class Alphaproteobacteria; order Rhizobiales; family Rhizobiaceae; genus Phyllobacterium; species Phyllobacterium ifriqiyense. The sequence goes on along the minus strand of UICE01000007.1, from coordinate 186,560 downwards.
GCTTTACGTCGCAACCGGCTGCTGCCGAAGCACCGAAGGCCGTTGCCCGTCCGGCTTCCGCTCCAGATGATGCTTCGCGCGAAGAGCGCGTGAAGATGACGCGGTTGCGCCAGACCATTGCGCGCCGACTCAAGGATGCGCAGAGCACGGCTGCCATGCTTACCACCTATAATGAGGTGGATATGTCTGCGGTCATGGACCTTCGTAACCGCTACAAGGAAATTTTCGAGAAGAAGCATGGTGTCAAACTCGGCTTCATGGGTTTCTTCACCAAGGCTGTCACCCATGCCTTGAAGGAAATTCCTGCGGTTAATGCCGAGATTGACGGCACCGACATCATCTACAAGAATTTTGCCCATGTCGGCGTTGCCGTCGGCACGGATAAGGGCCTTGTCGTTCCGGTCGTGCGTAATGCCGACCAGATGTCCATTGCGGAAATCGAGAAGGATATTGGCCGTCTGGGTAAAGCTGCACGCGATGGCGCGCTGTCGATGGCGGACATGCAGGGCGGCACATTCACTATTTCCAATGGTGGCGTCTATGGCTCGCTCATGTCTTCGCCGATCCTTAACGCACCGCAGTCCGGTATTCTTGGAATGCACAAGATTCAGGATCGTCCGGTTGTGGTTGGCGGTCAGATTGTCATCCGCCCGATGATGTATCTGGCTTTGAGCTATGACCACCGTATTGTTGACGGCAAGGAAGCAGTTACCTTCCTCGTTCGCGTCAAGGAAAGCCTTGAAGATCCGGAGCGTCTCGTTCTCGATCTCTAGAGCAATTCCAGGAAAAGTGTGTAGCGGTTTTCCGTCCGGAATTGCGTAAAAATAAAGTTTTAGAGCGTCGTTTTGAATCTCAAAACGCAAAACGCTCTAAGCAATAAAACTGTGCCGGTTGCTCTCGGGTCGGGAGCAGACCGGCACCAGTATGTCGTCTCTGGAGAATAAGCATGTCGCACTACATGTACGAATTCCTTGGTCTGATGGCGGTCTTTTCGATCATGATCGTCTCGCCCGGAGCTGACTTTGCCATTGTTGTCCGGCAGAGCATCGTGCATGGCCGCCGCAGCGCTATCATGACGAGCCTCGGCATTGGCTCTTCACTGCTTTTCCACATTAGCTACACTGTGCTCGGGCTTGGTCTGCTTGTATCAAAATCGCTGCTTCTGTTTGGCTTGCTGAAGTGGGCGGGTGCGGCCTATCTCGTTTATCTCGGGATCAAGGCCCTGCGTGCACCTGCCATGGAAGCACCGGCGGATGTCGTCGAGAATGTTCCGCAGAAGAAGATTTCCGATGGGCGTTCTTTCCTCATGGGTTTCGTGACAAACGCGCTGAATCCGAAAGCCGTCCTGTTCTTCCTGTCATTGTTTTCGGCGCTGGTCAGTCATGAAACACCGGTTTTGATTCAGGCTAGCTATGGCGTGTTCATGGCGCTTGCGCTGATTGCATGGTTCGTTGCGGTTTCCACCTTCTTTACGATCCAGTCAGTGCGGGATCGCTTTGTATCCTGGGGCAAGTGGTTCAATCGCGTAACCGGCATGGTTTTTATCGGGCTCGGTATCAAGCTCGCGACCAGCCAGGCAAGCTAGAGCGCTATGACTGTTTTTTTCCCCAACGCCAGAAAACAAGGTCTTGCTGCCATATCGGCGCTCGGAGTTTTGTTTGCCTCTTCGGCCTATGCCGCATGTACGCAGGACCGGGCTGTCTATACCGACCGCGACGATGACTACACGCTGACATTCAAGCACTTTCCCGAAGATCAGCCTGTTGCAACATCAAACGAGTTTGTCCTGCAGCGCAATGACGCGGATTTGAAGCTTCAAGGTGTTGTCATGCATGACGAAGCTGCAAGGCCCAATGCGCTGATTATGTATAATTGCCCAAGCGGCGATGCGACAGGGGATGAACTGGCGGCTTGTACAGTGTGGGAGGGCGTGCCTTATGCGCTGAAAGACGGCGCACAAGCCGACTATCTTCCACAAGCCAAAGAGCCGGCAGCGCAAGCTTTGCTGATGCCCAATCTCTCCGGCGCAATGAGCAATTTCAACTTCAAGCTGGAAAAGCCGATCGAAACGTTTCCGTGGGAAGTGTTCCGCTTCAAGGAATGCGTTCCCCAACAATAATTATGTGAGTTAAAGCAAAGGAATCAATCATGGCATATGATGTCGTCGTCATCGGATCAGGCCCCGGTGGCTATGTGTGCGCAATCAAGGCAGCACAGCTCGGGCTAAAAACCGCCGTTATTGAAAAGCGCGCAACCTTTGGCGGCACTTGCCTGAACATTGGCTGCATTCCCTCAAAGGCCTTGCTCCACGCTTCTGAGGTTTTCCACGAGGCTGGGCATTCCCACGCGACGCTTGGCGTTGATGTAGGTACGCCAAAGCTCAATCTACCGGCCATGCTTGCCCATAAGCAAGCGACCGTGGATGCCAATGTGAATGGCGTTGCGTTTCTGTTCAAGAAAAACAAGATCGACACGTTCATCGGTACCGGCAAGGTCGTTGCCGCGGACAAAGTGTCAGTAACCGGTGAAGATGGCAAGGTTCAGGAAATCGAAGCAAAGAATATCGTGATTGCCACTGGCTCCGATGTTGCAGGCATTCCGGGCGTTGATGTGGCCTTTGATGAGAAGGTCATCATTTCTTCAACGGGTGCTTTGGAGCTTGAGGCTGTTCCGGACCATCTTGTTGTCGTTGGAGGTGGTGTTATCGGTCTGGAACTTGGCTCGGTTTGGGCGCGCCTTGGCGCCAAGGTGACAGTGGTCGAATTCCTTGACAAGATTCTCGGACCAATGGATGGCGAAGTCTCGAAGCAGTTCCAGCGCATGCTCGAAAAGCAGGGCATTGAATTCAAACTCTCCGCCAAGGTGACCGCTGTCGAGAAATCCGGCAAGGGCGCAAAGATTACGTTCGAGCCGGTCAAAGGCGGCGATGCCCAGACAATCGAGGCCAATGTTGTTCTCGTATCCACAGGTCGCAGACCCTACACAGACGGTCTCGGTCTTAAAGAGGCAGGTGTCGAGGTGGATGATCGCGGCCGCGTTGCCATCAACGATCATTGGCAGACCAATGTCTCCGGCATTTATGCCATTGGAGATGTGGTCAAGGGTCCCATGCTGGCGCACAAGGCGGAAGACGAAGGTATCGCGGTTGCCGAAATCCTCGCCGGACAGGCTGGTCATGTCAATTTTGATGCCATTCCAAGCGTTGTTTATACGCAGCCGGAAGTTGCTTCCGTTGGTAAAACGGAAGAAGAACTGAAGGCGGCTGGTATCGAATATAAGTCGGGTAAATTTCCGTTCACTGCCAATGGCCGCGCCCGTGCCATGCTCCATACGGACGGTTTCGTTAAAATTCTTGCTGACAAGGCCACAGATCGCGTTCTGGGCGTTCATATTCTTGGCTATGGTGCCGGAGAGATGATTCACGAGGCAACGGTTCTGATGGAATTTGGCGGCTCATCTGAGGATCTGGCGCGTACAACGCATGCGCATCCGACAATGTCGGAAGCCGTGCGCGAAGCCGCATTGGCCACATTCGCCAAGCCTATCCATATGTAACTTCGTCAAAAAAACTGCACAAAAAAGGCCCGAACATTCGGGCCTTTTTATTATGGTTCACCGCATTAATTAGCAGGGGCTGGTGCAGGCGCCGGGGCTGGTGCGGGCTCGGCGGGAGCTGGCGCAGGTTCGGCAGGAGCCGGTGCAGTTGATGCCGGAGGTTCAGCCGGCGCCGGTGCTGGCGGCGTTGTGGTATCGGTGGCTGGCGCTGTCGGCGCCGGAGCGTTCATTTCGGTATTCCCGTTCAGGAAGTAATAACCGCCGATAACGATTGCAGCGATAATGATGGCAGCAACCAGATAGGTTCCGCCACTACCGGACTTATTGTTGATAACTGTAGAAGGCCGATCTGTTTTGGCCGGGTCCAACGGATCATTTGCCGGTCGTTGCACATTTGGATCGTAGGTCATGTTCTATCCTCCATGGCATTCAAGTGATGCCGATGAATGGATAACGGATGGCATGCTGTAAAGTTCCAGAACCCTTTATGCCTGTTCCGCGCTCTACTGCGCTGTCACTGTATAGTTTTGCTTTTTGAGAAGAGATACCAAACCGTGTTCGCCGGGAAGATGCAAAGCACCGACAGCTATAAATGCGTTTCCTTTGGCAATTATTGGCTCTGCACGCTCCGCCATGGTTCGATTGCGTGCGCTGACCATTTTTTCTTCAAATTCCGCATAATTTTGGCCGCTGGCTGTGCCGTCGGGCGACACTGATCGCATGAGCGGAAATATCATGCCAATATCACCCTGTACATAAAGAACGGTCATTGTCTCGAATATGTCTTTCATCTTCGGCCCAAGCGCCAGCATTTCAACCACGCCATCAATATGAAATTTTGCAGGCAGCGACGCCATGGCCCCTAACTGGTCGCGGATCGTTTCCAGTCCGGCAATCTGCTTGCCTTTTTCCTTGGCTTCCTGTGCGAGCTTGATATCGAGAAACGCGGCACCCTGCTTTTTCCGGGCCATTTCACAGGCGGGTAGGGCAAGCATGCTTGTGAGCATCCAGGGTTGCATCTTGTTTACAGAGCTCAACGGAATTCCCCGTTCTGAAAGGGCGGCTTTGACACCATCCAGCTTGTCTGCGGGGATGACCTTTTCCAAGGTCGTTCCATCTGTGAACATCATCAGTTCCGGCGACTCGGCCATTACCTTCATTATGCCTTTGGGATCCAGAATTTCATCTGTTTCGATCACAATCGGATCGGCGGCACTATAAGCCGCTTGAGCCGCATCGGAGAGCTTCAGAACACGCGGATCAGTCAGATGCATTGTGCCGTAAAGCCAGGAAGGTTTGATGCCGGGCTTTTCGATTTTCCAGAGGAGCCCATGGCCATTGGGTGTGGCGGCGGCCTCTTTGCGCAATGTTTCAAGTTTTGCAGGGTCCGATTTGGCCATTTCCTCTATCAGATTACTGCCCGCGCACGTTTCGTCCGCGCGGGCATAGCCAGCGCTGAAAACCACGGCGAAAAATGATGCCAGCAGAAGCCAGCTCAATCCCGCGCAAAGCCGCAACAAGGCATCGGCATAACGGTCAAATGGAGACGAAATATTATTGTCCATCAATAGTCTCAACTGCTTCAATCACGCGCGGGGATGCGCTTTGTCGTAAATTTCCATCAGGCGATCCGTATCGACGCCCGTATAGACCTGTGTTGTTGAAAGGCTGGCATGACCGAGCAGTTCCTGAATGGTCCGCAGATCACCGCCACGACCCAGCAAATGCGTTGCAAAGGAATGGCGTAGCGCATGTGGCGTTGCAGTATCAGGCAGGCCAAGCGCTCCACGCATTTTCTGCATATCACGCTGGATTATGGCCGAATGCAGATCGCCGCCGCGCGCACCGCGAAACAGCGGCTTGCCTTCCTCCAAATCATAGGGGCAAAGCTTGCGATATTCCGCAATCGCCCGGTGTACAATCGGAAGCAGGGGAACCATGCGTGTCTTGCCGCCCTTTCCGGTAATGGGAATTGAGCGGGCATCGGGATCGGTCAATGCTCCACCATCCAATCCGAGCGCTTCGGAAATGCGCAGGCCACAGCCATAGAGCAGTGTCAGCACGGCGGCATTGCGGGCTGCGATCCAGGGCTCTTCATTGAGCTGCCCGCCAATCTCGACAACGCGCCGTGCGTCGATTGTTGTTAGCGGCTTTGGCAGTGATTTGGGCTGTTTTGGCGCACGCATGGCGATGGAGGCCGCTGCATTGGCCATCCCCTGCTTTTCCAGATAGCGCAGGAAGGAGCGGATACCGGCAAGCCCGCGTCCGAGCGTGCGTGCGCCCGCACCATCATTGCGCCGCCGCGCAAGAAATGAGCGAAGATCGGCGATCCGCAACGTCGCAACATCTTTCAGGGCCGGAGGCTCACCCAGATGGCCAGTCAGGAACTGGAAAAATTGCCTCGTGTCACGTTCATAGGCTTCAAGCGTGTTTGTTGCGAGGCGGCGCGTGTTCTTGAGCGACTTCAGCCAGTTTTCGCGCGCATCGATCAGATCGGGGCGCGCGGAAATAAGAAACTGTTCGGTTTTCGGTTGGACACCCACGGCATCGCTCCTCGGCTTTGTTATGCGGACAATGGCATAGGAACCCTTACGAGAACGTTTCGCCTTGGTTTTATCCGGCGTTTGCTCTAATTCGGGCAGAACAGATTTTAAATGGATAGACCAATGGCAAAGTTGAATGATCCGGTTCAGTTGGCGGTGATCGGTGCGGCACATGGAACGCGCGGCGAACTCAGGGTAAAAACATTTACCGGCGACCCCATGGCGCTTGCCGATTATGGGCCGCTTTATGATGTGACCGGCAGGGCTTTCGAAGTGCTGGATATCCGTCCGTCCAAGACTGTCGTTGTCGTGCGTTTTCGCGGCGTCAATGACCGTAATATGGCCGAGGCACTGAATGGAACAACGCTGTTTATTGAGCGTTCGCAACTGCCGCAGGATCTGGACGAAGACGAATATTACCACTCGGATCTGATCGGGCTGGAAGCAATCGACGTAGATGGCAACAGGCATGGCAAGGTGTCGGCCATGTTTGATTTTGGTGGTGGCGATCTATTGGAGCTTTCCATACCGGGCAAACGTCCCATGCTGATCCCTTTCACATTGGCTGCTGTGCCGCAGGTTGACCTCAAGGCCGGACATATCGTTGTCGATCCTGCCGCCGCTGGTCTTCTTCCCGATGAGAATGAGGATGAGGAGCGCCGCCGTCAGCTTGGCGGTGAAGGCAAAGACAAGTCCTGATGACCGGCTTTCGCGCAACTGTCCTGACGCTTTACCCTGAAATGTTCCCGGGACCACTTGGCATTTCGCTGGCAGGCAAAGCCTTGGCCGAGAGGGCATGGTCGCTCGAGACCGTACAAATACGCGATTATGCGACAGACAAGCACCGCATGGTCGATGATACGCCTGCGGGCGGCGGTGCGGGCATGGTGATGAAACCCGATGTACTGGGGCGTGCGGTTGATCAGGTGGCGGACGAGCGTCCGAAACTGTTCATGAGTCCGCGGGGCAAACCTTTGACACAGGCGCGTGTACGCGAACTTGCGGCAGGGCCGGGGGCGATCCTGCTCTGCGGACGTTTCGAGGGCGTGGATGAGCGCCTGATCGAAGGACGCGGCTTTGAAGAAGTCTCCATCGGCGATTATATTCTGTCTGGCGGCGAAACAGCGGCCATCGTCGTGCTTGATGCGATTGTGCGGCTTCTGCCCGGTGTCATGGGCAATGCGCTTTCCGGCGAAACCGAAAGTTTTGAAACGGGGCTGCTGGAGCATCCGCACTACACCAAACCGCAGGAATGGGAGGGACGCCGTATTCCGGATGTGCTTCTTTCCGGCAATCACGGCGCTATCGATAAATGGCGGCGGGCCGAAGCTGAAAGACTGACGCGCGAGCGGCGGCCGGATCTTTGGGATAAAAAGAATCGGTAAAACAGGTGACAAAGCGGCTTTTATGGTGTAATTGCCCGCCAACTCGGAAAATCCGAAGTCTGTTAATCAATGGATGGTGAATTCGCCCCTGTCTCTCGCGAGACATAGAAACGCGGCCAGGATGCTGCTTTCAAGTGTGGACGCTCTGACTGTTTGAACAATAAAAGGATAAGACAATGGCCGTCGATATTATTCGTCAGCTCGATCTCGAACAGAGAGCAAAAATCGAAGCCAAGCGCGTGCTTCCAGATTTCAAGCCAGGCGACACAGTTCGTGTCAATGTTCGTGTTACCGAAGGTACACGTACCCGCGTGCAGGCCTATGAAGGCGTTTGCATTGCCCGTAATGGCGCCGGCATCAATGAGAACTTCACAGTTCGCAAGATTTCCTATGGCGAAGGCGTAGAACGCGTATTCCCGATCATTTCACCGCTGGTCGAAGGTGTTGATATTGTTCGTCGCGGTAAGGTACGTCGTGCGAAGCTTTACTATCTGCGTGGTCTTACAGGTAAGGCTGCTCGTATCGTCGAGAAAAAAGACAACCGCAAGAACAAGACTTCAGTTCCTGCAACAGGCACTGCCGAAACAGTGACTGAAGCAACTGTTGCAAAGGCACCTGCTGCTGAATAAGCGCTATGCATGAATTTTGAAAAAGGCGGTCCTTGGACCGCCTTTTTGTTTTTGAGCGTTTTTTCCTCGTGACTGCCGTTAGAAGAAACAGACATGCTTGCGGGGATTGACGCGCCGGTGACAAGGTGAAATCAGTTTGCCAACTATTTCACGACAAGGGGGACTCCGATGAACTTGCGTTCCATTTTTTCGGCCGTTTTTCTGGCAGCGATAACGCTGGCCATGCTTCCCATTTCCGCTTTCTCCGCTGATCTGCCTGATCTGGGCGGCAAAGAGGTGACTGTGGTTACGGAGAATGCCTATCCGCCGTTACAATTCGTCGATCCCAAGACCGGTAAGCCGGTGGGCTGGGAATATGATGCGATGAACGAAATCGCCAAGCGCCTCAACTTCAAGATCGAGTATCTCAATACAAGCTGGGATGCGATGATCCAGGCGGTGTCTGATAATCAATACCAGATCGGTATGACCGGCATAACTATCAATGATGAGCGCAAGCAGAAGGTGGGTTTTTCCGAGCCCTATATGCGCTCTGAGCAGTTCATGCTGGTTCGCAGCGATGAGAAACGCTTTACCGACGCCAAGAGCTTTTCGGAGTCCAAGGATACGCTGGTCGGGGCACAGCCGGGAACGAGTAATTTCTATGTTGCCGTCTACAATGTCCTCGATGGCAATGAGCAGAATCCGCGTATCAAGTTGTTTGAAACATTCGGCGCAACCATTCAGGCACTGAAAACCGGCGATGTTGATCTGGTCCTGACTGACAGCACCGCGGGCAAGGGCTATGTGGATGCATCCGGCGGTGCATTGAAGCTGATTGGCGGGCCGCTCGGTGCGGAAGATTTCGGCTTTATCTTTCCAAAAGGCTCCGATCTAGTCGCTCCGGTTAATGCGGCCATTGCTGCATTGAAGGCTGACGGCACATTCGACGCGCTGAACAAGAAGTGGTTTCTCGACTACAAGCTTGGTCAATAGGTGAGTATGCGTTCTTGAAGCCCGAAGCCGCATCACGCCCGGCGGAAAAGGCTGATTTTCCGTGGTGGCTCATTGTCGCCGCGGGGATCGCTATCGCCTTGGGCCTCGCTATCCTCGTCAATCCGCTTTACGGGCAGGTTTTTTCAACCGTTGCGCAAGGCATCTGGATAACCGTCTGGGTGTCTATCGTTGCGTTCTTTCTTGCATCGGTGTTGGGGCTCGTTTTGGCCATTATGAGCCGGTCGGAATATATCGCCGTCCGGCAGATCGCGCGGTTTTATGTTGAGATCATGCGCGGTGTTCCACTGCTGGTGCTGTTGTTCTATATCGCTTTTGTCGGCGCCCCGGCCCTGGTCTATGCATGGAATTTCATAACGCAACCATTGCAAAATGCTGGCTACACTGAGCCGCTGCTGGTGCGGGATTTCTCCCTGCTCTGGCGTGCGATCATTGCGCTCGTTCTTGCCTATTCAGCCTTTCTTGCCGAGATTTTCCGCGCCGGCATTCAAGCTGTCGATGCAGGCCAGATCGAAGCAGCCAAGGCGCTCGGGCTTCGGCGGTTTCCGCGCTTCCGGCTTATCGTCATGCCGCAGGCGATCCGCACTATTTTGCCGCCTTACGGCAATGATTTCATCGCCATGGTGAAGGATTCATCGCTGGTATCGGTCCTCGGGGTTGTCGATATTACTCAGATGGGCAAGGTCTATGCCTCAGGGTCATTCCGCTTTTTTGAAACCTATTCTGTGGTCGCCTATATATATCTTATCTTGACCATCAGCCTTTCTTTGCTGTTGCGATGGGTTGAACGGCGTCTTGCGCAACGCAACCGGTGATTTCACCTGACAGGTAGCGGCGCATTGTCACTTTTCATGCTTGTTTCTTGACGTTGAGAGGCCTCAAGTGCATATGTCCACGAAATAATCGAAAAGACCCCACTGCCAGGATATCGCGATGATTGCGCCACGCACACTTTATGACAAGATCTGGGATGACCATTTGGTTGACAGTCAGGATGACGGCACCTGCCTTCTCTATATTGATCGCCACCTTGTGCATGAAGTCACCAGCCCGCAGGCCTTTGAAGGTTTGCGCTTGACCGGTCGCAAGGTTCGCCATCCGGAAAAGACGCTTGCAGTAGTTGATCATAATGTTCCGACCTCGCCGGATCGCATCAACGGCATCAAGAACGAAGAAAGCCGCATTCAGGTTGAAGCATTGGCGAAGAATGCTGCGGATTTCGGCGTCGAATATTATTCGGAAAAAGACATTCGTCAGGGCATCGTTCATATTATCGGGCCGGAACAGGGTTTCACCCTGCCTGGCATGACCATTGTCTGCGGCGATAGCCACACTTCGACCCATGGCGCGTTTGGCGCATTGGCCCATGGTATCGGCACGTCGGAAGTCGAGCACGTGCTCGCCACACAAACGCTGATTCAGTCAAAAGCCAAGAACATGCTGGTGCGTGTTGATGGCGTCCTTCCGGAGGGTGTGACAGCCAAGGATATTATTCTGGCCATCATCGGTGAAATCGGCACCGCCGGCGGCACGGGCTATGTCATCGAATATGCGGGCGAAGCCATTCGCGCATTGTCGATGGAAGGTCGCATGACCATCTGCAACATGTCGATTGAGGGTGGCGCACGCGCTGGCCTGATTGCGCCTGATGAGACGACATTCGCCTATGTGAAAGACAAGCCGCGCGCCCCCAAAGGCGAGCAGTTTGATCGTGCTGTGGAATATTGGAAGACTTTGCAGAGCGATGAGGGCGCGCATTTCGACAAGGTTGTTGTTCTGAATGCCGCTGATTTGCCGCCCATCGTTTCCTGGGGCTCATCACCGGAAGACGTCATCTCCGTCATGGGTGCTGTTCCAAATCCAGACGATATTGCGGATGAAACCAAGCGCTCCTCAAAATGGCGCGCTCTGGATTATATGGGCCTGAAGCCAGGTACTCCGATCACTGATATCAAGCTTGATCGCGTCTTCATCGGTTCATGCACCAATGGTCGTATCGAAGACCTTCGCGCTGTCGCCAAAGTTGTTGAAGGCCGCAAGGTCAGCCCAACTGTGGATGCGATGATTGTGCCAGGTTCCGGTCTGGTCAAGGAAATGGCGGAAGCCGAAGGTCTCGATAAGATTTTCAAGGAAGCAGGCTTTGACTGGCGCGAGCCGGGCTGCTCCATGTGCCTTGCCATGAATGATGATCGCCTGAAGCCAGGTGAGCGTTGCGCATCGACATCAAACCGCAATTTTGAAGGCCGTCAGGGCTTCAAGGGCCGCACACATCTCGTGTCGCCTGCAATGGCCGCCGCCGCTGCAATTGCCGGACATTTTGTCGATATTCGTGAGTGGAAGTAGGCCTACCGTAGCTTTCTCTCCATAGGGAGCAGGGTTGTTACTGCACAGGATTGGAATCCAATCGCTTCCCTCTCCGTCATCCTTGGGCTTGACCCGAGGACCCACTCTTACCTTCTGTGCGAGTATTAGGGGGCAAGCCCCTCCACAACTAGTTCCTCGGGTCAAGCCCGAGGATGACGGAGAGGTGGGGGCTATGAAACGAATTACCGACCCCGGTAGCTCGGCACGCCCTGATCCGGCAACCACAACCCTTCCGGCATCGGGCCCGTTTGCCAGAACACGTCAATGGGAATGCCGCCGCGCGGGTACCAGTAGCCGCCAATGCGCAGCCATAAGGGCTTGACGGTTTCAACAATGCGCTTGCCAATACTCACAGTGCAATCTTCGTGAAACGCGCCATGATTGCGGAAACTGCCCAAAAACAGTTTGAGTGATTTGGACTCAAGCAATGTCTCGCCCGGCGCATAATCGATGACGAGATGACCGAAATCCGGCTGGCCCGTCACGGGGCAAAGCGAGGTGAATTCGGGGCAGGCGAAACGTGTGAGGAATAATGTTCCGGCCTGCGGGTTGGGAACTGCTTCCAGAATTGCCTCATCGGGATGCTGCGGCAGCTTCACATCCTTGCCCAACATGGTTGAGCTTTCTGCATAATGGCTCATGCTGCGACCCTCCGCGTTTCATACTCGCCCTGATATTCGCAGCCTTCGCCGCAAGTATCGCGATAGACACCGATCTGCGCAAGGCTCGGCAACTCAGGATAGAAATGCCGCCACAGCCACATGGCGATGTTTTCCAGAGTTGGGGTTTCGAGCCCTTCGATCTCGTTCAGATAGCGATGGTCCAGCTTTTCCCGGGCAGTGCCGAAAGCGGTCTCGACCTGTCCAAGGTCGGCGATAAGACCGGTCCTTTTGTCAGGCTTTCCCTCGAGCGTCACACGCACGCGGAAACTATGTCCGTGCAGGCGCGTATTGACGTGCCCGTCAGGAAAAACATGCGGCAAATGATGTGCCGCCTCAAACGTAAATTCGTTGAAGATTCTCATAAGTGCTCCATTAGCCTTGGCGCAATACAGGCGCCCGCAAAGTCAAACACGGCACCGAAAGGGTTTGCCCTATGGAAGACCGTTCATCTTATGTGTCTGCGTGCTCAGCCGCCAAAGCGGATGAGCGAGGCAATAGGCCGCTGCAGATGCCACATGCGCGGCGGTTTGCGCCGGATCACCGATGACGTCAAGAGGTTGAAGGTAGAAATGCTCAAAGGAAAGCTGCTCGAAACGTGAAGGATGCGCCTCAATTTCCTTTTGCGGGAAGACCAGTTTCAGCTCGTTGCCGCTGGTTTGGACGAGCGGCGCTGCCGCTTTTGGCGAGACGCAAATCCAGTCAATGCTGCCCGGGGCTTCCAGCGTGCCATTGGTCTCGATCCCGACCTCAAAGCCCCGTGCATGAAATGCGTCGATCAGGGAGCTATCAAGTTGCAGCAGCGGTTCGCCGCCCGTGCATATGACATAGGGTTTGCCACCGCCACCTTGCGGCCAGCGGGATGCAACAGCATCGGCAAGCGCGTCGGCAGTTTTGAATTTGCCGCCGCCCGGTCCATCAATGCCGATAAAATCCGTATCGCAAAACTGGCAGATCGCCTTTTTGCGATCCCGCTCGAGACCAGACCATAGATTGCATCCGGCAAAGCGCATGAATACCGCTGCGCGGCCCGTATGATTGCCTTCGCCTTGCAAAGTCAGGTAGATTTCCTTGACAGCGTAGGTCACGCGGCCTCCGCCTTGAACTTTTGCCAGCCGCTTGATCGCAGCTCGCAGGCGGGACATGTGCCGCAACCATAGCCCCAGTCATGGCGCTTGCTTCTATCGCCGAGATAGCAGGTATGGCTCTTCTCCACGATCAGATCGAGCAGTGATTGACCGCCAAGTTCTTGGGCCAGTGCAAATGTCTGCGCCTTGTCCAGCCACATGAGGGGTGTTTCGATGGTGATACGGCGATCCAGCCCCAGCGAAAGAGCCACCTGCTGGGCTTTCAGCGTGTCGTCGCGGCAATCAGGGTAGCCGGAATAATCGGTTTCGCACATGCCTCCGACGATCACCCGCAATCCGCGGCGATAGGCCAATGCCGCCGCCAGTGTAAAGAAAAGCAGATTGCGTCCCGGAACGAATGTATTGGGCAGGCCATTTTCTGCCATTTCAATGGCAATGCTCTCAGTCATGGCCGAGCCGCCCAGCTGGCCGATAATGCCGGCGTCGAGCATATGGTCCTCGCCGAGTTGCAACGCCCATTCGGGAAATTGTTTGGTCAGCGCCGCACGGAATTCCTTGCGGACCTCAAGTTCAATTTTGTGGCGTTGGCCATAGTCGAAGCCGACAGTTTCAACGCGGTCAAACTGCGATAGTGCCCAAGCCAGACAGGTGGCGGAATCCTGTCCGCCGGAAAATAGAACGAGGGCGCCCCCGGAGCGCTGAGTCATATTCAATACCTTTCAAATGTGCGGGTGCCATACAGGCGCTGCGCATTTGAGGCAAATTAAATCTGTCCTTAGATCAGTCGGGGCAGCCGGGATGTTCAAGGATTGCGATCTCGTTCCGGTCCAGTCCGTAACGATAGCTCAGGCCCTGAATGACAATCGGCGCATCGCAACCCGTATTGGGAGCAGGTATGACACCCACGACCAGGGGATCGGCAGCAGGGTAAATAACAGAAGGTCCGCTGGCGCGTTTATAGACAGGTGTTGTGCGCCGCACATCCCGTCCGATCACGTCGGACTTTGCCGCTCTTGACCCGACGAAGATGATCTTTGGACCGCCCGCTTCCTGCATGATGACATTGCCATATTCATCGCCATAGGTATTGCCGTCAGCAAACGCGATACCCGGTAGACCCGACAGGACGGACAAGACCAGAAGTGATGTGCGCAGCATGAAGCAGACCTCAAGACAGGTGGCGGTTACATCAGCTTTAACCATTTGTTAACGATTGTCATCTGCCTGAATGGATTCAAATCGATTTTCATTCCGGGTTAAGGTTGACGCGAACGGCACAATCAACCAATCCTGAAGCACCCCGGCAACGGTAGGCAGTAATAAAGGGACGGAAGCGACAATGACCAAGAAAGCTCCAGACGAACACGCCATTGATATATCCCTGCTGCATTTGAACGATGCGCATGAATTTTCACCACTGCTTGCCAGCTACGCGCAAGCGCTGAAGCGTGGCGCACCGCGCCGCCCGGACGATTACTATGCTGAAAACCTCTTGCGCGACCGTGCCGCGGAGATTGCTGGTGCGCGGCTGGATGGCAAGCTGGTCGGGTTCGTTATTTTTTATGATCTTCCGGAACCGGTTTCAGGCATGCGGGCAGGGCAGGTGGACCATATTTATGTACATCATGATCATCGCGGCAAGGGTATCGCCAAGGCGTTGATCGACGTGCTTGCCGATAAGGCGGAAGAGCGCGGCTGGACCAAGCTGTCCCTCAATGCGCCGCGTGTGCCGGAGGATGGCCGCAAGCTATACGAGCAGGTTGCAGCGCCTGCGGACTGGACGAGCTTCGTCATCCGCTTCGGCAATCAATAGCAGTTACCTGTATAATGGGGTTGCTCAATCTGTGAGCGACTCCTGCCGTCGCAGATGAACTCATCATGCCGGGCTGGAAAGAAACGGTTCGGCAGCAAATCTGGATAGACTCACTCAACTATTTTTAACGGCATTTTGATTGGTAAATCTGACCTTCGGATCGTCAATTTTCCGCGTTTAAACGATTGAATTTTATAGAAAAACCTTATTGACTTGCTATTCGGGCCAATTCGCCGCATGAGGGTTTTGAATGGGGCTTTGACGCAGTGCAAAAACCGCATTAAAACCCTTCTAAATTGGCTTTAACAGCCTTTCGGCCCTGCCCGCCTTTCTGTCATCCCTGCGGCGTGGCTTTTCTCATTGGGGACGCTATGAGCAAAACAAATTTGCATGCAAACCGGCCTTTGTCGCCTCACTTGCAAATCTATAAACCAATTCCGACCATGGTCATGTCCATTGTCCACCGTATTACCGGTTGTGCGCTCTATTTCGGTACACTGCTGGTTGCATGGTGGTTGATCGCAACCGCGACGAGCGAACAGCAGTTCGATATTGTTTCCATGGTTTATGGTTCCTGGATCGGCCTTCTGGTGCTTCTTGGCTACACCTGGGCGCTCATTCATCACATGATTGGCGGCATCCGCCATCTGATCTGGGATACAGGGCGCGGGCTGGAAAAAGACACGACCACCAAAATGGCATGGGCGTCGCTCGTTGCATCCGTTCTGCTGACGGCCCTTGTCTGGGTCGCCGTATTCACACTGGGTTGAGGAGCTTTAGCAATGGCTGATATGCGCACGCCGCTTGCCAAAGTTCGCGGATTGGGTTCTGCGAAAGAAGGCACCGAACATTTCTGGCGTCAAAGGCTGACAGCAGTCGCAAACATTCCGCTGATGCTGTTTTTCATCGGCCTGATTGTTTCGCTGCATGGGGCAAGCTTTGAGGAAACCCGCGCGGCACTCTCACATCCGCTGACAGCGCTGGTTCTCATTCTGGTACTTTTGTCCGGCCTTTACCATATGCGCCTTGGAATGCAGGTCGTTATTGAGGACTATGTGCATGCAGAAGGCGCAAAGCTCGCCTGCATCATGCTCAATACCTTCTTCACCATCGCAGTCGGTGTTGTTTCGCTCTTTGCGATCCTCAAGCTGAGTTTCGGAGTTTAAGCTCTATTATGGCAACTACAGAAAACAAAGCCGCAAAGCCCTACACATTCGTTGACCACAAGTTCGATGTGGTTGTCGTCGGTGCTGGCGGCGCCGGTCTTCGCGCCACGCTTGGCATGGCCGAACAGGGCTTGAAAACAGCCTGTATTACCAAGGTTTTCCCGACCCGTTCCCATACGGTTGCGGCGCAGGGCGGTATTGCCGCCTCGCTCAGCAATATGGGTGCAGACTCCTGGCAGTGGCATATGTTCGATACCGTCAAGGGTTCCGACTGGCTCGGCGATACCGATGCCATGGAATATCTGGCCCGCGAGGCACCAGCTGCGGTTTATGAGCTTGAGCATTATGGTGTGCCTTTCTCCCGTACTGAAGAAGGCAAGATTTACCAGCGTCCATTTGGCGGCCATATGATGAATTATGGCGACGGTCCGCCCGTGCAGCGTACTTGCGCTGCGGCAGACCGCACCGGCCATGCTATCCTGCACACGCTTTATGGCCAGTCATTGCGCCACAATGCGCAGTTCTTCATCGAATATTTCGCGCTTGATCTCATTCAGGATGAAGACGGCACGATTACTGGCGTTGTTGCTTGGAACCTTGATGACGGCACAATTCACCGCTTTGCCGCCAAGATGGTGGTCATGGCAACAGGCGGTTATGGCCGCTCTTATTTCTCCGCAACCTCGGCGCATACTTGCACCGGTGATGGTGGCGGCATGGTTGCCCGCGCTGGCTTGCCTTTGCAGGACATGGAATTTGTCCAGTTTCACCCGACCGGCATTTATGGCGCCGGCTGCCTGATTACTGAAGGTGCGCGCGGCGAGGGTGGCTATCTGGTCAATTCCGAAGGTGAGCGCTTCATGGAGCGTTATGCCCCTTCCGCAAAGGATCTTGCTTCCCGCGACGTGGTTTCCCGCTGCATGACGTTGGAAATTCGCGAAGGTCGCGGTGTCGGCAAGGACAAGGATCATATTTTCCTGCATCTGGATCATCTTGACCCTGCGGTTCTGCATGAGCGTCTTCCCGGCATTTCCGAATCGGCAAAGATTTTCGCCGGTGTCGACCTGACCCGCGAACCCATTCCGGTTCTGCCGACAGTTCACTACAACATGGGCGGGATTCCCACCAATTATTGGGGAGAGGCGCTCAATCCGACGCCGGAAAATCCGGATCGCATCCAGCCCGGTCTGATGGCTGTGGGCGAGGCCGGTTGCGCTTCGGTTCATGGTGCCAATCGGCTCGGCTCCAATTCGCTGATCGATCTGGTTGTGTTCGGTCGTGCCGCTGCCATTCGCGCCGGTCAGGTGATCGACCGCAATTCAAAAATCCCGGAAATTAACGAGGCCTCGGTCACGAAGATCATGGATCGCTTTGACCGGCTGCGTCATGCCAATGGCGGAACGCCAACGGCTGTGCTGCGCGAGAAGATGCAAAGGACAATGCAGGAAGATGCTGCTGTGTTCCGCACATCGGACTCGCTGAAGTCCGGCGTCATCCGCATGGAGAAAATCTGGAGCGAGTTGCCTGACGTGAAGGTGACCGATAGGTCGATGATCTGGAATTCCGATCTGGTGGAAACGCTGGAGCTGGAAAACCTCATGGCCAATGCTCTGACCACAGTTGTTGCTGCGGAAGCCCGCAAGGAAAGCCGCGGCGCGCATGCGCATGAGGATTTTCCGAACCGCGATGATGTCAACTGGCGCAAGCACAGTCTTGCATGGCTGACGCCTGAGGGCAAAGTTACGCTCGGCTATCGTCCTGTTCACCTTGATCCGCTGGTCAAGGAAGAGGACGGCGGCATCAGCCTCGCCAAGATCGCGCCAAAAGCGCGCGTGTACTAAGGGAATAAGAGCATTATGGTTGAACTTGCACTTCCCAAAAATTCGAAGATGCAGCCCGGCAAGACCTGGGAGCGTCCGGCCGGTGCCAATAATTTGCGCGAATACCGGATTTACCGCTGGTCGCCGGATGATGGTGAAAACCCGCGCATCGATACATATTATGTCGATCTGGATGATTGCGGCCCGATGGTTCTTGATGGGCTGTTATGGATCAAGAACAAGATCGATCCGACGCTAACTTTGCGCCGCTCCTGCCGTGAAGGCATTTGCGGCTCATGTGCCATGAATATTGATGGTACAAACACACTCGCCTGCACCAAGGGTATGGATGAGATCAAAGGCGCAGTGAAGATTTATCCTTTGCCGCACTTGCCGGTGGTCAAGGATCTGGTGCCGGACCTGTCGAATTTCTATGCGCAACACCGCTCGATTGAGCCCTGGTTGAAAACCGTTTCGCCGGAACCTGCAAAGGAATGGCTGCAAAGCCATGAAGACCGCGCCAAGCTGGACGGCCTTTACGAATGCATCCTGTGCGCATGCTGCTCGACATCGTGCCCAAGCTATTGGTGGAATGGCGACCGCTATCTCGGCCCTGCTGTTCTCTTGCAGGCCTATCGCTGGCTGATTGACAGCCGTGACGAGGCAACAGGCGAACGCCTGGACAATCTGGAAGATCCTTTCCGGCTTTACCGTTGCCACACGATTATGAACTGCGCGCAAACTTGCCCCAAGGGTCTGAACCCTGCCAAGGCAATTGCCGAAATCAAGAAGATGATGGTGGAGCGCCGGGTTTGAGTCTACCCTCCGGCTTTTCGCAAGAGGCTGTTGCCGGAATCCGGCAGCGCCTATCTGACATTGAGGCCACCGGCGTAAATATACCCTTGGCTATCGAGAGCGGAAGCCGGGCTTGGGGGTTTCCCTCACCGGACAGCGATTATGATTGCCGATTCATATATATCCGGTCTGTGCGAGATCATCTGCAACTCGAAATGGCACGGGATGTTATCGAGTTTCCTATCGTTGGTGAGATAGACACAGGCGGATGGGACCTGAAGAAGGCGCTATTACTTGCTTTTGCTGGCAATGCGGTCGTTGCTGAGTGGGCGAAATCACCAATTACTTATCAACAGGATGAGAGATTTCGCAAACGCTTGCTGGCTGTTCTGGACGAAATTATCGAGCCCGAAAAAGTTTCACGCCACTATCTTGGCCTTGCGCGTTCTCATCTGTCTCGCGTGGGTAGTTTGGGATTAGAAGTAAAACTAAAAAAATTATTCTATCTCATACGACCGATTGTTGCTTTGGATTGGATGGCCCAACACGATTTCCAACGTTTGCCGCCAATGAATATAATCGAATGCCTTTCGGATTTGAAAATTGATGAAAAGGCTAAGTTGGATATTCTGGATTTGATTGAGAAAAAGAAGCTGACCCGTGAAATGGGCCTCGGCTCGGTTCCAGCAGCCTTGAAATTATATCTGGAATCGCGATATGGATTCCACGAACTGAATATGCCGCGCCTTGAAGAAAAGGTAACTCGAAAGAACTCGACCAGGTTTGCAGTAGCTCAAGAGTTTTATACGAATGAAGTTGCACTATTCTCAGAATTGACCACAGAACCCAAGAGAAAGCTCTCGATCTTTCCATCAATTGCCAGATCCTCGGGCCCTCCCGAGGATATATGGATGCCAAATGTTTCGGTTACGCCAGCTTGGCGTCGAGCGTTACTTCAATCGCGCCGAGTGCCTTTGAAAGCGGACAGGTTGCCTTGGCCTGACCGGCAAGCTTTGCAAATGTATCGGCGTCAATGCCGGGAACATCGCCGACAAGCGTCAAGGCGCTTTTGGTGATCTCAAAGCCGCCGCCCGCTGCAGGGCTGATGGAAACAACTGCCTTGGCATCGAGGTTGGCGGCCGGTGTGCCGTTCTCAGCCAGAAAATGCGAAAGCTGCATGGCAAAGCAGCCGGCATGGGCAGCAGCAAGCAGTTCTTCCGGATTGGTGCCTGATTTGCCGCTTTCATCTTCGAAGCGCGCCTTGAAATTATAGGGAAGAGCTTTCAGGGCACCACTTTGCGTGTCCAGCGTTCCTTTACCGTCTTTCAGCGCGCCCTGCCAAATTGCCGTTGCTTGTCTGTCCATGAGTGTCTCTCCCTCGTTGAGATATGTATCGGTGTACGTCCGTTAACGTGTAATATCTATCAGTGTTCCGTATCAAATCCATGGCGGCCCTACCTTGGCATAATATACAAATGGATATCCTCCCTGTAGAACGAAAAAATCAAACGGGATCTTGTAAATGCATATTCTTCTGGCTTTGCTTGGAATTGTCGGGGGCGGTCTTTTCTGGTGGTATCGTATGCGCACCTTGGGTGACGCAGCAAGTGATGTCATTGATACTGCCGGAAAGGCGCGTGGCTATCTGCGTCGCAGAAAGATACGCATTCAGCATGAACACTCGCCTTTGACGGCGATTGAGGATCCGGTTCTTGCTGCGGCAACGCTCATCTTCGCCATTGTTTGTGAAGATACTCCGATCACAGAAAAACACTACGAAGCCGTACGGAATGCGATTATCGATATTTGCGATCCTGCCAAGGCAGATGAGGCCGTGATCTATGCAAAATGGGCTTCAAGCCAGATCGATGATGCGGTCACCGTCATCGAAAAGACCGCGCCACTTTTGCGGCAGAGGTTAAACGATATGGAAAAGCTTGAATTGATTGATATGGTAGGCAAAGCTGCGGCTGCTGTCACCGTTCCTCCCACTTACGGCCAGCGTGTCAAGAAGCTCAAACAAAAGCTTGGCCTTGAGGTCGACTGATCAATCGAGATAGGAAACTTCCCTTGAAACTGAAGAAACTTGGCCGGACGGATATTGACGTCACGGAAATCTGCCTCGGCACCATGACCTGGGGTGTACAGAACACTGAAGCCGATGCGCACAACCAGATCGATTATGCTCTGGATGCGGGCGTCAATTTCATGGATACGGCGGAAGTCTATGCGATTCCGTCCAGTCCCGAAACCTATGGTAAAACCGAGTCATATATTGGCAGCTGGTTCAAGAAGACCGGCAAGCGTGATCGCTTTGTTCTGGCGACGAAGATTTCGGGTGGCGGCAATAGCTGGATTCGTGAAGGCAACAAGCCAAGCCGTGCCAGTGTGCGCGAAGCGGTGGAAGGCAGCCTGAAACGACTGCAGACCGATTATATCGATCTTTATCAGGTGCATTACGCCGCGCGCGGCCATTATCATTTCGGTACAGCATGGAAGTACGCGCCGCATACCCAAAACCAGACGGAGGTTCTCGATCAGATCGAAGATGCACTGCTTGGTCTTGGCGATATGGTCAAGGAAGGCAAGATCAGGCAGATCGGCCTTTCGAATGAAACCGCTTGGGGTATCGGTCAATGGCTGAAACTTGCGGAGCGCAGCGACTTGCCGCGTGTTGTCTCCGTGCAGAACGAATACAGTCTGATCCAGCGCGTGTTCGATCTCGACCTTGCCGAACTCAGTCACCATGAGGATGTGGGCCTATTGGCCTATTCATCGCTCGCTTCAGGTGTGCTTACAGGTAAATATCTGGATGGAAAAGTTCCGGCGGGTACACGCGGTGCGATCCAGACCGGCGGGCTCTGGCGCAATAATGAGCATTCCGAGCCAGCGGTGCGCGCCTATGTGGAACTGGCGCGGAAACACGGCCTTGACGTGGCACAAATGGCCATTGCTTTCGCGCTCACCCGGCCATTCATGACTTCCGTGATCATCGGAGCAACTTCAATGGATCATCTGAAGACCGACATAGCTGCGGCCGATCTCAAGCTTTCGCCGGAAGTTCTGGCTGAAATCGAAACGATCTACCGGAAATATCCGCGTCCGCTTTAGGCGGCGACTGTAGTGCAAATGTTAAATCGACTGCCCCTGCAACAGTTTGGGGGCGGTCGGTGACAAGCCCGCGGCTTGGCGGATGAAGAACCCCTTGAGCCGCGGCATGCGCTCGACAAGGCCGAGACCAAAATCACGCAAGGCGCGTATGGGCACGTTGTCATTAGAGAAAAGCCGGTTGAGAACGTCCGTGGTTACTCCCATCTGCACCGTATCGAAACGGCGCCATGTCTGGTAGCGCTCCAGCACTGCAATAGAGCCAATATCGAGGCCGAGCCGATCCGCATCGACGATCGTTTCGGCAAGGGCGGCGGCGTCCTTGAAGCCGAGATTAAGGCCCTGACCGGCGATGGGATGGATACCATGGGCCGCATCACCGACAAGCGCGAAACGGGGCTTGATGAAATCCCGTGCCAGCGTCAGGCTTAGCGGGAAAGCTTTGCGCGGACCTTCGACACGCAATTCGCCAAGCTTCAAACCGAAGCGTTGTTCGAGTTCGGCATCAAATACGAATTCATCTTCCTTGACGAGCCGGTCAGCATCCGCAGTCCGTTCAGTCCAGACCAGCGACGAGCGATTGCCTTTCAGCGGCAGCACCGCGAAAGGGCCTGCGGGCAGGAAGTGCTCTTCCGCGCGGCCATTGTGCGGGCGCTCATGGGCGACTGTGCACACGATTCCGGACTGGCCGTATTCCCAATTGACCGTCTTGATGCCTGCCATATCGCGCAGGCGTGATTTCACGCCATCCGCCGCAATCAGCAGCCGCGCCTGCAACGATTCTTCATCGCCATAGCGGACCGTCAGACCGTTATCACCTTGCTCAAAGCCATGCACCGGCGCGCCTTCAATAAAGACTATGCCCAGCTTGTCGGCCTTTTCTCGTAGCGAAGCATTCAGAAGCCGGTTTTCTACCATATGCGCAAATGGCTCTCCCGGTTCAATCTCGCCATCAAAGGTCAGGAATACGGGCCGAACTGGATCGGCGGTGCGTGAGTCCGTCACGACCATCTCATTGATCGGTTGAGCCTCCGGCAGGATACTCTGCCAGCATCCAAGCTTGTCCAGCATGCGGCTCGCCGCCGCCGCGATAGCCGATGCACGTGTATCATTACGCCAGACACCAGCGGGGGCTGCATCGATAACGGTCACCCCGAGATGCGGTGCAGAAGACTTCAGCGCGACAGCAGTGGCCATGCCGACATAACCTGCTCCGGCGATAATAATGTCTGTGCGGGTTGCGTCCATGATTGCCTCCGGATGGTGAATACTTGACTTGTCGGGCTGTTCCTGTTGCAAGCGATGAAACAGACGAACTGGAGATGTCCGATCATGTCCGAAGCACCCAAGTCAACAGCTATGACCGAGCTTCTGTCCATACTCGACCTTGAGACGCTTGAACACAACCTGTTTCGAGGTCGCAGCCCCCAGGTGGGCTGGCAGCGCGTTTTTGGCGGCCAGGTTATCGGACAGGCGCTTGTTGCAGCACAGCGCACCGTTGACCCGCTCCGGCACGTACATTCCCTGCATGGTTATTTCATGCGGGCGGGCGATCCCAAAGTGCCGATCATCTACGAGGTCGACCGCATCCGCGATGGTTCGAGCTTTACCACACGGCGCGTTGTGGCAATCCAGCACGGCCATGCCATCTTCTCTCTGGAAGCCTCATTCCAGATTGAGGAGGAAGGACTCGAGCACCAAAAGCCGAAACCGTTGGATGTTCCCGAACCGGAAAATCTCATCTCTGACAAAGATATGAAGGAGCAATATCTCCAGAACGCTCCCAAGATTATCCGGCAATATTGGGAGCAGGACCGGCCCATCGAGATCAAGCCGCTTTCGCTTCGGCATTATCTGACCCGCGATAAGCTCCCGCCTGAGCAGAGCGTGTGGATAAAGGCCACCGGTCCCGTGCCGGAGGATCGTGCGATCCAGGCAGCAGTTCTTGCCTATCTTTCAGACATGACGCTGCTCGATACGTCGCTTTACGCGCATGGCCGTAATATTTTTGATCGGGATCTGCAGGTTGCCAGCCTCGACCACGCCATGTGGTTTCACAGGCCCTTCAGTTTCGATGATTGGATGCTCTATACCGCAGATAGTCCCAGTACATCGGGCGCCAGGGGCTTCAATCGTGGCGCACTTTATAGCCGTGACGGCACTTTAATCGCCTCTACCGCGCAGGAAGGCCTAATTCGTGTGCATAGTACGGAGTGAACTCTGATCGCCACCTGCTAATCGCCTAAATTTTAGGCATATTGCTGCATTGCACTGATATTGTAAGCCGAACTTAAAAAATATCTTTTTGATTTCAGTATATTAGAAGTATTTTTCGAATCTGGCACGGAACTTGAATACTCCTGAGCAGTCACCAATGGCCTATGGCCAGAGGCGATGGGTTCAACGCGGTTGCTGAGAGTTCAGATAATTCCATCTGAGGGGCACCGCGCAAAGCGCAGGGGTATAGTCAATGAAAATTGTGATGGCCATCATCAAGCCGTTCAAGTTGGACGAGGTGCGCGAAGCACTCACCGCTGTCGGCATCCAGGGCCTGACCGTCACTGAGGTGAAGGGTTACGGCCGCCAAAAGGGGCACACCGAAATTTATCGTGGCGCGGAATATGCCGTCAGCTTTCTTCCCAAACTGAAGGTGGAAGTCGCTGTCGCATCCGATCTCGTCGATACCGCCGTCGAAGCCATCACTGCCGCCGCCAAGACCGGCCAGATCGGTGACGGCAAGATTTTCGTTCTCAGCATCGAGCAGGCCGTCCGTATCCGCACGGGCGAGACCGACACCGAAGCGCTGTAAATTATTGGGGTTCAAGGAGAGCATAATGAAAATTCCAAACAGTTTAACCAAAGCGGCAGGCAGCTCCCTTCTGGGATCGCTGGCTTTGACCGCATTCGGCTCGCTGGCCGCTTTTGCGCAGGAAGCAGCGCCCGCCGCTCCTGAAGCTGCAGCTGCAGCCGTGGCGACAATCAACAAGGGCGACACCGCCTGGATGATGGTTGCCACAATCCTCGTCCTGTTCATGATCCTCCCGGGTCTTGCCCTGTTCTATGGCGGTCTTGTCCGCGCCAAAAACGTTCTGTCAGTGCTCATGCAGTGCACAGGTATCACGGCTGTCGTGATGATCATCTGGGTTGTCTATGGTTATTCTTTTGCGTTTGGCGGCAGCACCAGCCCTTATTGGGGCGGATTGGGCAAAATTTTCCTTGCCGGCGTTACTCCTGATTCTGCCGCTGCCACCTTTACCGATGGCGTCCAGATTCCGGAATTGGTTTTCATCTGCTTCCAGATGACATTCGCCTGTATCACTCCGGCGCTTATCGTTGGTGCCTTTGCTGAGCGTATCAAGTTCTCGGCGACCATCCTGTTCGTCGCGCTTTGGGTTACCTTCGTTTACTTCCCGATTGCGCATATGGTCTGGGATGCAAACGGCCTGATCTTCGGCTGGGGCGCTCTTGATTTTGCGGGCGGTACAGTTGTTCACATCAACGCGGGTGTTGCAGGTCTGGTCGGTGCTATCGTTATCGGCAAGCGCGCAGGTCTTGGCCGCGATATGATGGCTCCGCACTCCATGCCGCTTACCATGATCGGTGCTGCAATTCTGTGGGTTGGCTGGTTCGGCTTCAATGCCGGTTCGGCGCTCGAAGCCAATGGCACAGCGGCGCTTGCCATGATCAATACCTTCACCGCAACAGCCGGTGCTATCGTAGCCTGGGTTGCCATTGAAGCCTTTGCTCGCAAGACAGCATCCATGCTCGGTGCAGCATCAGGTATTGTTGCCGGTCTGGTTGCAGTCACGCCAGCAGCGGGTACTATCGGACCGGTGGGCGCAATCGCCCTTGGCGCGATTGCCAGCGCGATCTGCTACTACATGGTCGCAGTGGTCAAGCCGAAGCTCGGTTATGATGACAGCCTCGATGTGTTCGGCGTGCACGGCATTGGCGGTATCGTCGGCGCTATCGGCACTGGTATCTTCACCAGCGCGGCCCTTGGCGGCACAGGTTTCGCCGATGGCGTAACAATGGGCAGCCAGGTCTTTGTACAGATCAAGGCAGTTGCCGTGACCATCGTATGGAGCGGTGTGGGTTCGTTCATCCTCTACAAGATCGTCGACGTGCTGGTTGGCCTGCGTCCAACGGCCGAAAACGAGTCTATCGGTCTCGACCTCACCTCACATGGTGAAGCTGCCTATCATAATTGATAGCTGCACCCATGGATTTCGAAAGGCCCGGTTTTCCGGGCCTTTTGTTTTGAGGTTAGACCTTCGTTGAATTTACCCGCCTGAACTTGATGTGCAGTCTTACGCGCGGAGGACTTGCATGCCGGGCTATGTCTACATCCTTGCCAACCAGCAATATGGAACGCTGTACATCGGTGTGACGTCCGATCTCGTCACGCGTGTTTACGATCATCGTGAAGGCAGAACTCCCGGATTTGCATGGAAATATGGCTGCAAGCGTCTGGTCTGGCACGAAGAGCATGACCGGATTGTCGATGCAATTCAGCGGGAAAAATCCTTGAAACGCTGGTGATTGAAGGAATCAATCCAAATTGGGACGATTTGCAGAGATCAGCGAAGCGCCTTCTCAATATCCAAAATCGAAAACTTGAAAACGGGCATTCAAGATCGGTCCTCGGGTCAAGCCCGAGGATGACGGAAAGGGGCGTGCCAAGATCAGGGCGAGGCGAAGTCTCCGTCAGCATCCTCTGCTAACCTGACAATTTCCATGACATTCGCCCATGGTTAATAGCCCCTTAACCATCCACCCCGTAAGTTTGGAATCAGCTCCGTGGATTGCACAGCCACAGGGATAGACTCACGTGGGACCGGATTTCATGCGTCAAGGTTATTCAGCCTCTTATGCCATCGATGACGATAGGACTGGCTTCTACAGCCTTTTCCGCAGGCAGATAAATATTCTGATCGGCTTGGCGATCCTTTGTCTTGTCGCTTTGGCTGTCGGTAGTCTGGCAACTTGGAATGTGCTTGATCCAAGCTTCAGTCATGCCACGTCCAATCCCACGCAAAACGCCCTTGGTTATGCCGGAGCAGTGTTCTCCGATCTTGGAATGCAGTTTTTTGGCCTGTCGACAGTTGTTGCTCTGATGCCTGCCGTGTTCTGGGGTGGGTTGTTCATGACCGGTCGCGGTGTTGACCGCATGGCGCGGCGCGCTGTTGCCTGGTTCTGCGCGTCGCTGCTTGCTGCAGCCATGGCCGGTTGTTTTGCCATACCCGAAAGCTGGCCAATGCCCATTGGTCTTGGCGGCGTTCTCGGAGATATGGTTCTCAAGATTCCTGCTATTTTCACGGGCACTTTCCCGCGCGGTGGCCTTGCCATGATCCTGGTCGCTGTCCTTGCCGTTCCTACTTTATGGATATTTGCCTTTGCCAGCGGTCTTACCTATCGCGGCAGCGAGCCTGCCATTGCCAAAAAGACAACGCGTCACGTGGCCGAAGCCGATGACTTCGACGATGACGAGGATGAGGATGATGAGCGCGAAGGCGGAGGCTTGCTTGCTCTGGGTGCTGTCACGCATTTCTTTTACAGTACGCGTGCCTTGTTCCGCCGTCTCTCCGGCAGGGGCGCCGGAATCTATAATAGCGCGCGTAATATTGGCGCTCGCCATGATGATGGGTTTGATGACATTCCGGTGTCGCGTCAAAAAGTCAGCAATAATGGCGAACGCCGCGAGCCAGGCTTTTACAGCGCATCGCCGCAAATTGAAGCTCCGTCGATTGAAATCGACAATGATGATTTTGACAGCCAAGCTGACCGCTTTGATCCCTTGGCCTTCAGCGACGAAGATGAGGCCGTGGATGACTGGGCACCGCAGGCAGCCCCCGCTCGCCCGTCAGCGAAGCCCGCGACCCGTGTAGCAACCCCGGCGCCAGCTCCAAAGGCTGGAGCGCGCATTCAGCGCGAGGCGCAAGCCTCGCTTATCAAATCTGATGGTTTTGAAATGCCACCGCTGCATTTCCTCAGCGAACCAAAGAATGTCGTGCGCAACCCCAGCCTTTCCAAAGAGGCATTGGAACAGAATGCGCGTCTTCTTGAAGGTGTCCTGGAGGATTTCGGTGTACGCGGCGAAATAATCCACGTCCGGCCTGGCCCGGTTGTCACGCTTTATGAGCTGGAGCCAGCACCTGGAATCAAATCCTCGCGCGTCATCACGCTTGCCGATGATATTGCCCGCTCCATGAGCGCGATCGCTGCTCGCGTTGCCGTTGTCCCGGGCCGCAATGCTATCGGCATTGAGCTGCCCAACCAGACACGTGAAATGGTTTATCTGCGCGAACTGCTGGCCAGCCGCGATTTTGAGCAGACCAAAACCAAGCTTGCACTGGCATTGGGCAAGACCATCAATGGCGAGCCGGTCATTGCAGACCTTGCCAAGATGCCGCATTTGCTCGTGGCTGGTACAACAGGCTCGGGTAAATCTGTCGCCATCAATACCATGATCCTCTCCTTGGTCTACCGGATGACGCCGGAACAATGCCGCCTGATCATGATTGATCCGAAAATGCTCGAACTTTCCATCTATGATGGCATTCCGCATCTGCTCACTCCGGTTGTTACCGACCCCAAGAAAGCCGTTGTGGCGCTCAAATGGACGGTCAAGGAGATGGAAGACCGCTATCGCAAAATGTCGAAAGTCGGTGTCCGCAATATTGACGGCTTTAACCAGCGCGTTGAGCAAGCCCGGCAGAAGGGCGAGCGCATTGCGCGCACGGTGCAGACCGGGTTTGACCGCGCCACCGGCGAGGCAGTCTATGAGACCGAAGAACTCGATCTGACCGCGATGCCCTATATTGTGGTCATCATCGACGAAATGGCCGACCTCATGATGGTTGCCGGCAAGGATATTGAAGGTGCCGTGCAGCGTCTGGCGCAGATGGCGCGTGCCGCCGGTATTCATGTGATCATGGCGACGCAGCGTCCGTCAGTCGATGTTATCACGGGTACGATCAAGGCCAACTTCCCGACGCGTATCTCCTTCCAGGTTACCTCCAAGATCGATTCGCGCACCATCCTTGGTGAGCAGGGCGGCGAGCAGCTGCTTGGCATGGGCGACATGCTCTACATGGCTGGTGGGGGACGCATTCAGCGCGTGCATGGACCATTCGTTGGTGACGATGAAGTTGAGAAAATCGTTCAGCACCTCAAATTACAGGGCGTGCCGGAATATCTTGATTCGATCACCGAGGAAGATGATGAGGACGATGGCGGGGCAGGACCTGCAGGAACGTCCAATCTTGAGGACTCCGATGACCCCTATGATCAGGCCGTCGCGGTCGTGCTGCGCGATAAAAAAGCTTCGACCAGCTATATCCAGCGCCGCCTTGGCATCGGTTATAATCGTGCTGCTTCGATTATTGAACGCATGGAAGAGGAGGGGCTTGTCGGCCCGGCCAATCATGCGGGCAAGCGTGAGATTCTCGTACCAACACAGGATGATGATTTTTAACAGGCAAAAAGGCATTAAGCTGCTGAGACTGCTTAAAAATTCAAACATAACGTAACGGCACGTCACGCGTTATGGAACTGAGTCCTTCCAGTTCCTGTGGCAAGTCCGGTGTTACGTGACGGAAATATGGAACCGGGTGCCGCAACCCGCCGTTTCTTAGCCATACTCAAGCCAAACTGATCGAGTATTGCTTAAGGCAAGATGACAGGAGACCCTTAAACCCATGAAAACCATCACAGCATTGTTTCGCGTTGCAGGCCCGCTCGCACGGCGCGTTGTAGCTGCTTCGATACTTGGCGTGGGACTCCTTGCTGCACCGGCTCTTGCTCAGAATGCGGTGCCGGGCGCAGCCCAGCAGATTGCCAATCAGTTTTCGAGCGTTAAAACCCTGACGGGTGACTTTGTCCAGTTTGGCCCGCGCGGGGAGCAGACCGAGGGAACGTTCTATATAGAACGCCCGGGCAAGATACGTTTCAACTACAACAAGCCATCGCCGATTCGTGTCATTTCGGATGGCGAATCCGTTGTGATCAATAATCGCAAGCTCGACACATGGGATTTGGTCCCGCTGTCGAAGACGCCATTAAAGCTGCTTCTGAGCGATCAGATTAATTTGACCGGCAATACGGTCAAATCGGTCAAGGAAGAGCCCGATATGACAACGATCGTTCTTGGCGACAAATCAATCTTCGGTAATTCGACCATAACGATGATGTTTGATCCGAAGACTTTCGAACTGCGTCAATGGACTATCACCGATGCGCAGGGTCTCGATACGACAGTGATGATCACCAATGTCCGTACCGGTGTTCGCTTCGCCAAGGATATGTTTACAATTGACTACACCCGCATTGCGATGAAGAACAAATAAGGCTTGAACAGTCGTTCAAGCTGGCGATATCCGGTTCCAATCATCCGTAACTTGTTTTAGTCTTGCTGCTCATTCACCACCCGCGAGACTAATTTTCCATGCCTTTTTCCGTTGCTACCTGGAACATCAATTCGGTGCGCTTGCGCTTGCCGCTCGTTCTGCAATTTCTGCGCGATTATCAGCCTGACGTTCTGTGCCTGCAGGAAACCAAATGCCCCGACGATTTGTTTCCGCGGGAAGCTTTCCACATGGCCGGTTATGAACATATCGAAATCAGCGGCCAGAAAGGGTATCACGGGGTAGCAACGCTCTCCCGCCGTCCTTTGACAGAACCGGCACGTGTTGGTTTTTGCAATATCCCCGATTGCCGTCATTTGAGCACAGTTGTAACTGCCGGCTCAAAGCGGATGCGTATCCACAATTTCTATGTTCCGGCAGGCGGAGATGAACCCGATCCGGAGATCAATCCCAAGTTCAAGCACAAGCTCGGCTTCCTTGATGAAATGAAAGCCATGAATGCGGTTTATGGCGATGGCCATGCCTCATTGCTGGTGGGCGACCTCAACATCGCACCGCTTGAAACCGACGTCTGGTCGCATAAACAGTTGTTGAAGGTTGTAAGCCACACGCCCATCGAAACGGAAGGTCTGGAAGCCTTGCGCAAAAATGGCGGCTGGAGCGATCTGATGCGCCATCATATTCCACCCTCCGAGAAAATTTATACATGGTGGAGCTATAGGGCCGCCGATTGGGCGGCGGCGGATCGTGGCCGGAGACTGGATCATATTTGGGGATCGCCCGACCTCGAGGCCGATCTGAGAGACATCACAATCCTGCGTGAAGCACGTGGGTGGGAACGACCCTCCGACCACGTTCCGGTTATCGCGCGGTTTGATCTGGATTAATCCGATTTTGAGCAGGATTTCCGCGACCTGACATTCAATTCCACAAGATGCGGCGATTTTTGCCGAGAAAAGGTCGATTCTTGCTGAAGATTTTCAATCGTAGCGAGAAAATCAGTTGTGTAGAGGCGAGTTAGCTCTCGCCAAACAGCTTTTCATACTTGGAAATTTCCGCGATCATTTCGGTCAGATCTGAGGAAATCTGGTCGTGCAGCGCAGCGGCAATTTCCGGATATTCTTCAAGGATACGCCGGAACAATGAGCGGTTTAGACGGATGACCTCGGTCTCAGTGTCTGCCATTGCGCTGGTGAGGCGCTTGGTCTGGGCGATGATTGCCATTTCGCCAAGAACCGCTCCTGGCCCCACGGTTTTCAGAGCGACGCGACCAGAAGGACCTTCGCGGAACAAGGAAATCGTACCGCGATCAATGACATAGGCGCAATCAGCCGACTGACCCTCGCGGTAAAGCTCGCGGCCTTCCCGCAGGACAAGCCGCTCTGTTCCGAAGGCGAGCAGACGCAACTGGTCGCGCGTAAACGTGCCGAACAGCCCCACTGTCTCCAGAATGCGAATATCATCTTCAATTGCCATGCAATTACAGACATATACCTAGATTGACCCGATCGGCATCAAGGAATGAGCTTGTATCCCCCGCTTTCCGTGACGAGTATGGTTGAATTCGATGGATCCTGCTCGATTTTCTGCCGTAGTCTGTAAACATGCGTCTCCAGCGTATGTGTGGTTACCCCGGAATTGTATCCCCAGACTTCCTCCAGAAGAATATCGCGTGTGATGACCTTGCCACCGGCGCGATACAAATATTTGATAATTGCGACTTCTTTTTCAGTCAGCCGGATTTTGCCGCCCTTTGCATCGATCAGCATTTTCTGGCCGGGCTTGAACGTATAGGGGCCAACAACGAAGGTAGCGTCTTCGCTCTGCTCATGCTGGCGCAGCTGCGCGCGAATGCGCGCCAGCAGTACAGCGAAGCGGAATGGCTTGGTGACATAATCATTGGCGCCGGATTCCAGGCCTAGAATCGTATCAGAATCAGTATCATGGCCGGTCAGCATGATCACCGGAGCCTTGAAACCGCCCTTTCGCAAAAGCTTGATGGCTTCACGTCCATCCATGTCTGGCAAGCCGACATCCATGATCAACAGGTCAACAACGCCATTGCGGGCGGCCTGTATGCCTTTAGTTGCATTGTCTTCCTGAACAATCTGAAACTCTTCATAAAGGCTCAGTTGCTCAACCAGAATGGCCCGCAGGTCTGCATCATCGTCGACGATTAGAATGGTACGTGCTGTCATGGGATCTCCCGCGGATGGAAAGAAGTCGTTGGAATTTAAGTCGAATTCTACAGGAAAGAAAGAGCATCGACTTGATATTGCTTATGCGGCGCATCAGTCTGACATAAAAATGCTTTTTATGAGGCAAGCATGCCACTAACCACTTTGAAGTATATCGATGTCCGCCCGCGCCCCGGCCACAAAAGCCAAGGCCAGCTGATTGCTGGCCCAATCGTCTTGCGTTGCGCACTTGGCAAGGGCGGTATTACATCGAGGAAACGTGAGGGCGATGGTGGAACTCCCTTGGCATCCATGCGGCTTCTTTATGGGTTTAAAAGACCGGATAAACAGGTGAAGGCTACGGCGCTATTGCGGCTTAACCCATTGAAAATAAACGATGGGTGGTGCGAGGTCAGCAGTGACCGCAACTATAATAGGCAAGTTCAGGTACCCTATAATGCGAGCCACGAAACCATGTGGCGCAAGGATGACCTGTACGATGTCTGTATTGTTCTTGACTGGAATATCCGGCCACGCAGAAGGGCCGGGGGCAGCGCCATATTCTTCCATCTGGCGCGGCCGGGCTATACACCAACTGAGGGCTGTATTGCTTTGAGCCGCGCAGATATGAACCGACTTTTGCCGCTTCTGTCGGATAAAACAATCATTCGTGTGCTGCGTTAGGTTGGAAAACGCCAGACCGTGGTTTTCTTGATTTCAGCGTCTTCAAGAACGCGCGTCACCGGAACCGAATAAACAGCCAATGGCTGAAGAGAACCCTTGGGAAAATAAGATCGCCCCGGATCGCCGACGATTACCTCGGCGCCGCGTGAAGCAAGTTTGGCAAACCAGGGAAGAAGCAGATCTGCCAAAGGCTTATCATAGAAAACATCGCCTGCCAGCACGACATCCCAACCCGCATCTGTGCCGATGAGATCAGCTATTTGCACGTCCATCACCACATCATTGGCAGCGGCGTTGAGGGAGATTGCGGGTTGAGTAAAAGGATCGATATCGCAGCAAAGAACATGTTTCGCATTGGCCATTGCAGCGGCGATACCAACCAAACCTGAGCCTGAAGCGAAATCAATAACCGAGCGGTCGCTGACCATTTGCGGGTTATCAATTACATAGCGGGCGACACCTTGCCCGCCCGCCCATGCAAAGGCCCAAAATGGTGGCGGAAGCCCGATCGTTGCGAGTTCGTCTTCCGTGCGTTGCCATAGATCATGAGCTTCATCGGCAAGATGAAGCTTTATCTCCGGAACGTGGGGCGGTGATTGTAGTGACGTATTTGCCAGTATGAATTGGCGGTAGCGTTCACTGGTTGGATCTAGCGCAGTCTCAGTGATCATTTGGGGGCTGGAACGAGACCACCCATCCGGCAAACTTCTTCCCACTCGTCCTCGGTAACCGGTTGCACGGAAAGCCGCATCGAGGTGACAAGTGCCATTTTCTCAAGCTTTGGATTGGCTTTGACGTCCTTAAGAGTCACCGGCTTTGGCATATCTTGAACCGCGCGGATATCAACGCAATCCCAGCGCGGATCATCAGTTGTCGAATCCGGATGGCTGAGTGCGCAAACTTCGACGATGCCGACGACTTCGAGACCCTCATTGGAGTGATAGAAGAAGCCTTTATCGCCAATCTTCATGGCGCGCATATTATTGCGGGCGAGATAGTTGCGCACGCCGGTCCATTCTGTGCCCTTAGCACCTGCAGCTTTCTGCTTTTCCCACGACCATGCGTCGGGTTCTGATTTGTACAGCCAATATGCCATGTTGAAACCTATTTGTTGTCCGGATTCTTGATTGCCCAATTCCAAGGGCGGATATCGACAGAGGCGAAAAGTCCTGCCTTTGCATAGGGGTCATTGGCAGCTATCTGCTTTGCTGCCTCCAGATCGACAGAATCTACGACGACCAGACTGCCATTTGGCTTTGCGTCATCGCCCAGAAAAGGGCCGGCGAATTTTAGCTGATCACCAAGGCCATTCAGATAATCAAGATGCGCGGTCCGCGTATCAAGGCGCAATTGCAGGCTATCGGGCTTGTCGTTGCATAAAAACGCAAAAAGCATGATTTTTCCTAGTCTTCATTTTTGAGTGGCCGAGAAAGCAGGGCTTCCATGGCCTCATCGACGGTTATGTCTTCAGCCAGGATTTTTGATACAGCTGAAATGATCGGGACATCGATATCATGGCGTGCGGCCAGTTCAACTGCAATGGCGGAAGTTGCCACACCTTCTGCCAGCGGACGCCCCGTCAAGTCTTCGCCTTTGCCCAATGCAAGACCGTAAGAGTAATTGCGCGATTGCGGTGTCGAACAAGTCAGCATGAGATCGCCAAGCCCGGAGAGGCCCATGATGGTCTCGGATCTTGCCCCCAAGGCATGCCCGATCCGGCGCAGTTCAACGAAACCGCGCGTCACAAGCGCCGCCTGTGCGCTGGCACCATATCCCTTGCCGATAGCGGCACCAGCCGCAATAGCGAGCACGTTCTTCAGCGCTCCGCCGATCTCGACGCCCGTCACATCATCTGTCGAGTAACAACGGAACGTTGTGCCTGAGAGAGCGACGGCAATGCTGTCAGCCAGCGCTTGATTACGGGACGCGACGGTTACTGCGGTAGGCAACCCCTTTGCAACGTCACTTGCAAAGCTTGGCCCCGAAAGTATGCCAAGCGGATGACCGGGAAGTATTTGACCTGCCACCTGCGACATGAGAAGTCCGGTGGATCGGTCAATTCCCTTGGCGCAGATGATCAGCGGTGTCGACGCGGGAATGTGATCTTTAAGCTCGTTTAAAGCCGTCGAAAGTGCCTGCGCCGGAACAGCGCACAGAATATACTGTCCATGTGTCAGAGCGGTCCGGGCATTGCTGCTGGCTGTCAGTAATGGGTGGAGGGAGATGTTCGGCAAATGGGCATCATTGCGTTGCGTGTTATTTATCGCTGCGACTGTGGTGGAATCACGGGCGTAAAGCACCACTGAGCTGCCATTGGATGCAGCCATTGTTCCAAGCGCCGTACCATAGGCGCCCCCGCCCAATACGGCGATTGGTGGCCGCTCATTCATGCCTTTGCTCCACGGCGGCCGGCGCCGATCAGGGGTGCGGAATACATATCCAATGGCCAGCGTGAGCGGGGCGCAATATTGAGGGAATCGGGAGGTGTCTGGTTTGCCCGTTCGGCACCCGCCCATGCGATCATGGCCGCGTTATCTGTACATAGAGCCATTGGTGGCGCAATGAAGCGAAAGCCATGCTTGTCGCAAAGCTGCTGAAGCACGCTACGCAGAACCTTATTGGCGGCGACACCTCCTGCAACGACCAAAACAGGATGATCTACAGCAGGAAATGTTTCGCGAAACCGCATAAGAGAACGTGCAACGCGGTCGTCCAGCGTATCGGACACGGCGGTCTGGAAAGCTGCGCAAATATCATTGACATCCGTTTGAGATAGCGGTTCCAGACTGGTGGCCAGTTGTCGCACGGCAGTTTTGAGGCCAGAGAAAGAAAAATCCAGGCGTTCTTCACCCTTCAACGGGCGCGGGAGGGAGAAACGCGTCGAATCGCCGAGCATTGCCGCCTTTTCAACCTCAGGTCCGCCCGGATAGGCGAGCCCGAGCATTTTGGCGGTTTTGTCGAATGCTTCACCAAGCGCATCGTCAATGGTCGTGCCAAGTCGCTCATAGTCTCCCAGTCCCTTGACCAGAACCATTTGCGTATGGCCGCCGGAAACGAGGAGCAAGAGATAGGGAAATTCAATGTTATCGGTCAGGCGAGGTGTCAGTGCATGACCTTCAAGATGATTGATTGCGTAAAATGGTTTTTGGCTTGCCAAGGCTATTGCCTTGCCGGTCATCAGTCCGACAATCAGTCCGCCAACAAGCCCTGGTCCCGCAGTTGCGGCTATGGCGTCAACATCGTTGAGCGTCAAATGCGCTTCGTGCAGTGCTTGTCCGATAAGCCGGTCGAGCACTTCAACGTGAGCACGTGCGGCAATTTCCGGCACGACACCGCCATAGGGCGCGTGCTCTTCGATTTGGCTTAAGACGACGTTTGAAAGAATAGTGCCATGGCCAAGCTCATCACGCTCGACAATGGCTGCCGCCGTCTCATCGCAGCTTGTTTCAATACCCAGAACCCGCATCGATATCCTTCGTCGCATTGCCCGTCGAATAAAAGCCCGTTAGTAGAGGCCATGAACATGGAACTCGCGTAACACGGACTGCGGCCAATGCAAACAAAAACGCTCAAGATCGGTACACGTGGGAGTGCTCTTGCGCTTGTGCAAGCCCAGGAGACACGCGACCGGTTGGTCAAAGCTCATGGTTTGAACGAGTCCGATATAGAGATCGTCGTTATCTCGACAAGTGGCGACCGGATTCAGGACAGGCCCCTGTCGGAAGTTGGCGGCAAAGGTCTTTTCACATTGGAGATTGAAGAACAGCTTGCCGATGGGCGTATTGATTTTGCTGTTCATTCATCGAAGGACATGCCGACATTCCTGCCCGAAGGGCTGCATCTGTCGGTGTTTCTTGAGCGTGAAGATCCCCGGGATGCTTTCATCGGACGGAACGTTAAATCGCTGGCCGACTTGCCCTTGGGCGCAATTGTGGGCTCTGCATCGCTTCGGCGTCAGGCATTGATCAAGCGCCTTCGGCCAGATCTGAAACTTGTCAATTTTCGCGGCAATGTGCAAACGCGCCTGCGCAAGCTTGCCGATGGAGAAGTTGACGCAACATTTCTGGCCTATGCAGGCTTAAAGCGCCTTGATCTTGGCCATGTCGTAACGGAGTTGATGGATTCCAGGGCTTTTCCCCCAGCACCAGGACAAGGTGCAATCACGGTCGAAAGCCGTATTGGCGATGACCGGATCGACAACCTGCTCGCTCCGATCAATCATCTGCCAACTTCGACTGCCCTGGCTTGCGAGCGTGCGTTCCTTGGCACTTTGGATGGTTCCTGCCGGACCCCGCTCGCAGGGCTTGCGACAATCTCGGGTGAGGCATTGCATTTCCATGGAATGATCTTGCTGCCTGACGGTAGCGAGGTTCATGAGGTTACCGGTGAGGGATCTGTTGCCGATGCCGCACAGATCGGACGCGATGCGGCGCTGCGTGTTCGGGAAATGGCGGGTGCTCATTTCTTTACGGATTGGCTCTGATATGAAATCTGTTTTGGTTACGCGGCCCGAACCCGGAGCAACCAGAACAGCCCAACGACTGGCCGATTTGGGCTTCGAGCCTCTGGTTTTGCCGCTTAGTGCAATCAAACCCCTGCCAATATCACAAGTGTCCGGGCACTATGATGCCGTTGCATTTACCAGTGCGAACGCGTTGCGGCATGTGCCAGAAGAATTTCTTGCTACGCTTTATGACCTTCCCTGTTTTGCGGTTGGTAGCTCCACCGCGCAAATAGCTCGTGCAAAAGGTTTCAAACAGGTTCTTTCGGGAAACGGAGATGGGCTATCACTGGCTGAACAGATCAATAATTCAACGTCTGAAAACGCACGGATACTTTACCTTACCGGGCGAGTCAGGGCGCCTCAGTTTGAAGATATTCTGGGGCAGTCGGGTCGAAGGGTGATAGCAATTCCTGTCTATGACACGATTTTGAACCATTATGAGACCGATTATTTGGCCCAGCTTTTCGAGTCATCGCCCGTCGATATTTGTCTACTCTATTCGAAAAGGGGTGCTTTGGCGCTTCTCGCCGTGATTGGCAAAGCGAATGCTCATCATCTATTTGAAAATGCACAGTTTTTATGTCTGTCTGACAATATAGCGCACATCGTTTTAGACCAGGGTTTCCGCCATGTCCACGTTGCCAGAGTGCAAGATGAAGCAGGATTATTTGAATTGCTGTATGCTTGATCCCGCCTGTTAGCAGCCAAGCTTGTACGACGGGTGGTTTCATATGAGGAACTTCCTTGCTAGCTTTAGAGTTCAATCGAAGCATCTGTTCCTGAAGAGAGTTTCCATGGCCAAATCTACTGTTCCGCGTCATTCCAAAACGACCCGCAAATCGATGACGATCGAACTGGAGCCCTCTTCGATACAAAAGTCCGCCGTACCCCCAAAAAATGTACCGGAGCCGGAACCCGTAGGCTTTGATCCAGCGGCTAAAGCAACTGCAGCAGCGGCAGTTGAAACGGTCGAACGAAAGGTAAGTGCAGAGCCGCCATCCTCAGTGCCAAATTTCGGTCGCGCTGACCCAGCGCCGGACAAAAATCCGCCAAGGATGAGTTCTGTCAGCGCCGCCCCTCCCCAAAAGTCGACCGACTCATTGGGGCGACTCGTTTCAGGTCTCATTGGCGGTGTTGTTGTTCTTGCCGGTGCTGCTGCGCTGCAATGGGCTGGTATATTTCCCTCACCCAAGACAGACGTTTCCGCTTTAGAACAGCAGATCGCGCAGTTGCGGGATGCGCCGGCAAAACCTCTTGATGAAGCCAGTCAAACGGCGCTGAATGAGGCTTTGGCGAGCGCCAAGCAGGCGACTGATCAGGTTGCTGGGCTAGCGGCAGAGTTGAGTTCGGTAAAACAGAGC
This sequence comes from Hyphomicrobiales bacterium, assembly GCA_900471815.1. GTDB lineage: Bacteria > Pseudomonadota > Alphaproteobacteria > Rhizobiales > Rhizobiaceae > Phyllobacterium > Phyllobacterium ifriqiyense. The sequence continues at coordinate 147,550 of UICE01000007.1, read as the reverse complement.
CTTACTGAGATCCAAAACGGTGCTTCGCCTACAGGTGCTGCTGTCGACACCAGCGCTATCGATGCACGCATCGCGACTTTGGAAAAGGAAATCAGTGACAACAAGCAGCAGGCTGTTCAGGCTGATGGTGCGGCTGCGGGCGCAACAACAAGGCTTGACGCGCTTGAAGCGAAGGTCAATGACACGTCCGGACAAGCCAATATGGCGCTCGCAATGGCCGCAACGGGATTAAAGGCTGCCGTTGATCGAGGCGAGCCTTACAAAGCCGAGCTTGATACCTATCTGGCTGTTGCTCCGGCGGCAGGAGAGGTTGAATCGTTACGGTCATCAGAAACTAAAGGCATACCCACCGTCAATGCGCTGGCAAGCGAATTTGGCGATGTCGCCGCTAGGATCATATCAAGCACCCGCACTGTCGACCCCAATGCCGGAATTCTGGATCGTCTCTGGGCGAGTGCATCTGGTTTGGTCGAGGCGCGGCCAGTCGGTATGGTTGAAGGCGAGGGCGCCGACGCGATATCGGCGCGTATAGAAGCTCATTTAAATGCCGGTGATCTGAGCGCTGCGATTGCTGAGTGGGAAAAACTCCCAGATGCAGCTAAAACGGCGTCTGCAGATTTTGGCAGCGCTATGAAGGCACGGCAGAATGCAAGCGCAGTGGTGTCAAAAGCCCTGTCCGATGCCCTGAGCGGCATCAAGACCTCGACCGGTCAGGAGTAAGAAGATCATGATGCGCATTCTGTTCTTCTTCATTGTCGTGTTGTTGCTGGGTGTCGGCTTTGCCTGGCTGGCAGATCGACCCGGCGATCTGGTTCTGACCTTCGCTGGCATGCAATATAAAGTCAGTCTTATGGTGGCAGCAACGAGCATTGTTGCCATTGTTGCCGGCGTCATGCTGAGCTGGTGGCTGGTGAAAAGCATCGTCACCTCGCCCTACGCCTTGCGGCGGCATTTCCGTGCGCGCAAACGCGACCGTGGTTATCAATCACTTTCCACAGGCCTCATTGCCGCTGGTGCAGGCGATGGGCAAACAGCACGTTTGATGATCAAGCAGGCTGAAAAGCTTCTCAATGTCGATCAGGAGCCATTGATCAAACTGCTGGATGCGCAAGCTGCAATGCTTGAAGGCCGCACTGATGATGCGCGAGCCAAGTTTGAAGCCATGTTGGATGATCCTGAGACGAAGTTGCTCGGTTTGCGAGGGCTTTATCTGGAAGCACAAAGATTGGGTGCACGTGATGCGTCCCGCCATTATGCCGAAGAGGCTGCCTTGCTGGCTCCCAATGTCGAGTGGGCGGCTACCGCAGCACTTGGTCAAAAGACCACCCATGGCGATTGGGATGGTGCTCTGTTGCTGCTCGACAAGCAGAAAGCGACCAAGCAGATCGACAAGGAAAAGGCCAAGCGTGAGCGCGCCGTCATCCTTGCCGCAAAAGCAATCGAGACATATGAGAGTGATCCGGCGAATGCGAAGCCACTGGCCATAGAAGCAAACAAGCTGGCTCCGGATCTTGTTCCGGCGGCAATCGTTGCGGCCAAGGCGCTGTTTGCTCAAGGCGATTTGCGCAAGGGTTCGAAAATTCTTGAGTATACCTGGAAGCGGGAGCCGCATCCCGGCGTTGCAGATACCTATGTTCATGCCAGGGTGGGGGATTCACCGATTGATCGCTTAAAGCGCGCACGCCACTTAGCCGGGCTCTATCCGCATCATGCAGAATCCAATTTGGCAATTGCTCATGCTGCTCTTGGCGCTGGCGAACTCAAGGAAGCGCGTGAAGCTGCCGAAGCAGTTCTGCGCAGTACGCCTCGTGAAAGTGCCTATTTGCTGCTTGCGGATATTGAGGAAGCGCAGACCGGCGATCAAGGCCGTGTCCGGCAATGGCTGTCCCGCGCGGTAAAAGCGCCACGCGATCCCGCATGGACCGCCGATGGCTACGTCTCCGAGCGCTGGGCGCCAGCCTCCCCGGTAACGGGAAAGCTGGACGCATTTGTGTGGAAAGTCCCGGTAGAACAAATTGGTCCTGTGATCGATGCGGGCGATGATTTTGACAAAGCGTTGGCAACGGAGCCGTCAAGACCGGAGCAGCCTACAATAGAGGCAAAACCGATTTTACCCCCACGCAAACAGGACACAAAATCGCAGCCGGTGGAGCTTCCTGAGGATCAGGACGTGGTGGATGCGGAAATTGTGCCGTTTGAGTCGCCAACACAACAAACTGCAAAGGCTTCGTTGGACAAATCTTCGGCGAATTCGGATTCGCCCCAGAGAATTGCATCGGTTCTGCCACGGCTGCCGGAGAAGCCAGAGGAATCTACTAGCGAGCCATTTGTTGGACCGGTACCGGATGATCCAGGTGTGAAACCGGAGTATAAATCATCGCAATCGAACAAGAAATTCAAGTTGTTCTGATGGTGGTAAAAGCCATCGGGTCTTGTTTGCGGCAAGATGCACAGTAGCGGGATAGGACGACTCGGGCTATCAATTGAAAAGTGATACCAAAGCGGAAAGACTCCCATAAATGCTTGATCGCCTTGTTACTTTTTTTAAAACCTTACCGTCCGGTGAAAGTGGCGCCGAGCATTTTTCAAAATCTGATCCCCGTCTTGCGGCCGCTGCCCTCCTTTTTCATGTCATGGATGCAGACGGTTCAAGCAGCAAAGAAGAACGCAAGCGCGTCTCACAACTCATATCCAATGCTTATGGGCTGAAGGGCGAGGCACTGAAGCGCCTTTTGAATGAGGGTGAGCAGGCCGATCAAGAGGCAGTTGATCTTTACAGCTTTACCAGCATCATAAAGCGCAATCTTGACGAGGATGCCCGGATCAAATTCATTGAGTTGATGTGGGAAGTCGTTTTTGCAGATGGGGTTGCCCATGAACTTGAGGACAATGTTGTCTGGCGGGTTGCCGAACTGATCGGCGTATCCACCCGAGACCGGGTTACCATGAAGCAACGTGCTGCAGTTCGAGCCGAACGGGATGTGCCCGAAGAATAGGACAAAAGCGGATGTTCCAGACAGAATGGATGGAAGCGGCGGGTCATACACAGCGCCCAAAAATCCTCGCAGTTCTGCATCAGGAAAGATCTAGCACTGGACGCGTCGGACAGCTGCTGCTGGAAGCCGGGTTTGTGTTGGATATCCGGCGCCCGCCGCTTGGCGATCCATTGCCGGATACTTTGGAAAATCACGCCGGCGCTGTTATTTTTGGCGGGCCAATGAGCGCCAACGATCCAGAAGAATATATAAGGCGGGAAACAGATTGGCTGTCGGTACCGTTGGCTGAGGAAAAGCCATTTCTTGGTATCTGCCTTGGGGCCCAAATGCTGTCCAATCACCTCGGTGGAAAAGTTTCCCCTCATCCCGACGGGCTGGTCGAAATAGGCTGGTACCCTTTGGAACCGACAGAGGCTGGCAGGACCCTTATGGACTGGCCATCCATGGTCTATCACTTTCATCGTGAAGGCTTTGAACTGCCAAAATCAGCCACTTTGCTGGCTACGGGCAACACCTATGCCAATCAGGCTTTCCGCTACGGCAAGAATGCCTGGGGCGTGCAGTTCCATGCGGAGTTGACGCGCGCCATGATGCAGCGCTGGGTGGTTCGCGGGTCGGAACGGTTTTCGCTTTGCGGCGCCCAGCAGGGCCGGGATCATCTGGAAGGCCGGATGATCCATGACGCTGTTCTAAAAGCTTGGCTACAACGCTTTTTAGGTATTGTTTTCGGCGCTCCGGTTGCTGCCTAAAAGCTTCAGGTCCTGCCTTGCAAGTTACGAGCCTTGCGAAGCTGCGGAAACCACCAAGCCCACAATCCGGCAACGGCAACAGTTCCAATTCCACCAAACACCACGGCTGGAATTGTTCCAATCATAGAGGCCATGATCCCTGCGCGGAATTCTCCCAATTCATTTGAGGCGCCGACAAACACCATATTCACGGCATTAACGCGGCCACGCACATTATCCGGTGTCCAGAGTTGAAGCAGCGTTTCGCGAATGTAAACGCTGACCATATCTGCCGCGCCCATCAATGCGAGAACCACTATGGAAAGCCAGGCAAGGTTTGACACGCCAAACATGATGGTGAGCAAGCCAAACAGGGCTACGAAGACAAACATGATAAGTCCGGCATGATCGCGGATGGGATGGCCTGTCAACCAGACAGCGGTCAGGATTGCGCCGATACCGGGTGCCGCACGCAGCATGCCCAGCCCCCATGGTCCGAGCTCCAGAATATCGCGCGCATAGACGGGCAATAGCGCTACAGCACCACCGAGCAAAACTGCAAAAAGATCCAGTGAAATGGCACCAAGGACGACTTTCTCTTTCCAGATGTAGTGGAAGCCTGCCAGCAGGGTTTGAAGAGATTTTTTCTCATTCAATGTATGTTGCGTGGGTTTAGGAATGGAGAATATGGCGAGGACGGAAATGAGCAACATGATGCAGGCGACGCCATATGCTGCCACAGGCGATATACCGTAGAGCAACCCTCCGGCGACGGGACCAACCAGCGTAGCGATTTGCCAAGCCGAGGAGTTCCATGAAACGGCGTTCGAGAATATCTCTGCAGGCACGAGATTGACGACAAGTGACGAAGAGGCAGGGCCGAGAAATGCCCGCCCGACGCCGAAACCAGCCAGCACGAGGAAAACATGCACAGGGCTGAAGCTGTGTGTCACGGTAAGCAAAAGCAACAGCGCAGCGCAGATCAACTCGACGCCGATCGACAATCCCATGATGAGGCGGCGCCCGAAACGGTCCGATGCAGCGCCGGTAACCAGAACCAGCAAGAGCGCTGGTGCGAACTGCACGAGCCCCACCATGCCAAGATGAAAGGGATCGCGTGTCAGATCATATATCTGCCAGCCAACAGACACACTGATGATCTGAATGGCAAATGAGCCAAAAAATCGTGAAAGCCAGTAAAGTGTGAAGGAGGAGTGGCGAAAGGCGGCGTAACGATCGTGAACCGCATCCGTTGCAGGAATGGTCATTTCGGTGAGGAAAACTCCGGGAGATGGAAATTTCTTCTAGAACAATTTACTGCGGAAGTAGAGAAAAAAGCGGCACTTTATATTGCAGAGTGAAAGTAAGTGGGAGCGAGCAGGTTTTACGCGGCTCGCTCCGGCAGGTTGTTAGTCTTTGCCGAGCAAAGATTTCCAAATAACTGCACCAATGGCAGCGCCAATGAGCGGGGCTACCCAGAAGAGCCAAAGCTGGCCGAGGGCCGCAGTTTCGGCAAACAGGGCCACGCCCGTGGAGCGGGCCGGATTGACTGAAGTGTTGCTGACAGGGATGGAAACCAGATGGATCAACGTCAGACCAAGGCCAATAGGAATTGGCGCGAAGCCTGCTGGAACGGAAGCAGAAGTTGCCCCCAGGATAATGATCAGAAAGAATGCCGTCAGCACGACTTCGGCCACAAGCACTGCTGTTAGTCCATAGCCGCCCGGTGAGAGCGTATCATATCCATTTGATGCAAAGCCCCCAGCGGCAAATCCGGCCTTCCCTGATGCAACAAGATAGAGCACGGCTGCCGCAGCGATTGCTCCAATTACCTGTGCTATCCAGTATGGGATCAGCTGTTTAACGTCGAAGCGACCGGCTATAGCCAGTCCAAGCGATACTGCCGGATTGAAATGCCCCCCTGAGATACCGCCGACCGCATAGGCCATGGTGAGAACGGTAAGACCAAAGGCCAATGCAACGCCTAGATAGCCGATACCAACGTCAGGTAGCCCGGCTGCCAGAACAGCACTGCCACAACCACCAAGAACTAGCCAGAATGTACCGAAGAATTCCGCTGATAGTCTATTTAGCATGGTAAACCCCCTAGATGAAAAAGGGCCGGATTGGCCCGAATCACACGCTCTATATTTATTCCTGTTTTTTTGGTTCAACAATATCTAGTGGGTTACCTTGGTAAATGGACCGGCTCTAGTCTTTCTAAGACAGTACACGACATGGAAATACTATGAGCGACCTTTGAACGAGCAACTGGGAAAATACGCCTGGCCATTGGCCTCTTGCTCGTAGGCCAGTCAATCGCTACATAACCTGTGACTTTCAGGAGAAACAGATGCTCGCTATCATCCGAACCATAGATCTTGCCCTCGATATCTATACCTGGATTCTTATTGCCAGCGCGATTTTTTCATGGCTTTACGCTTTCAATGTCATCAATTCGAGCAACAGGTTCGTCGCTTCCATTGGCGATTTTCTCTATCGCGTGACCGAACCCGCCTTGCGCCCGATACGGCGGTTTCTCCCCGATCTCGGTGGGATCGATATTTCTCCCATAGTCCTGCTGTTGCTGATCTTCTTCATCCGTCAGCTGCTATGGACCACTATTGCGCCAATCCTGCTTTAAACAGTGACGAGCCAGTACTTTCGCAAGGAAGTTGACGGTCTAACGGTTTTTGTGCGGTTGACCCCAAAATCTGCAAAAGACGCAGTGGAGGGTGTGGAAACAACGGATGATGGCCGTGCGCATCTCAAGGTGCGGGTGCGGGCAGTTCCCGAAGATGGGAAGGCCAATGCAGCACTTATAAAGCTATTGGCAAAATGGCTAGATGTTGCACCGCGAAGTATCACGATTGTTGCAGGGGCAACGTCGCGGCTTAAACAAATCAGATTTGAAGGCGATCCGGGCAGCCTGATTGCCAAGCTGTCCGGTTCAATAAAACTCTAAATAGATTACGCAGTGCCAACTTTAGCGTTATGGCGCTCAATCGCTTCTCTGATCAACTGGCGCGCGGCATCTTCATCGCCCCAATCGCCGATCTTCACCCATTTGCCGGGCTCTAGATCCTTATAATGTTCAAAGAAATGTTGGATCTGCTTTAGCGTGATTTCCGGCAGGTCTGTGTAATTATGGACCTTCTCGTAACGCAGCGTCAGATGCGGCGAGGGAACAGCAATGATTTTTTCGTCCTGGCCCTTATTGTCTTCCATGACAAGAACGCCAATCGGACGGACATTGATCACGCTTGTAGGCATCAATGCGCGGGTATTGCAGATAAGAACGTCGATGGGATCCCCATCATCCGATAATGTATGGGGTACGAAACCATAATTGCCTGGATAGGTCATGGGCGTGTGCAGAAAGCGATCGACGAAGAGCGCGCCGGAATCCTTATCCAGTTCATATTTGATAGGTTGACCGCCGACGGGGACTTCGATGATCACGTTAACGTCTTCAGGAGGATTGTTGCCGACAGGAATGGCATCGATGCGCATATTCTAGGAGTCCTTGTTGGTTTGGGAGTGCTGTACTGATTTTTGGCCCTTTGCGCAACAAGGCGCCGCCTTTTAGGTCGTCATCCAACCTATTCTTGCGACGATTGGGCGCAAAATCAGGATATATCGTAGTATGATTGATGCAGAGAGATGATTTTAACTCCAGACGAAAGCGCGCTTCTTGAGCATCTTGCCGTCGAAACATTCGACACCCTCAGCTACGTCACGGCCCCCCGCACCATGATAGAACGAAACGGCAAGATCATTGTCCTCAAGCACCCAGATGACCATACCCTTAAGACCTTGGTCGCCCAAGCTGCGCCTTGCTGCGCCGAGCAATCGTGAGCCGAGACCGCAGCCTTGATATTCCGGACGGATGTAGAGTTCGTAAACCTCGCCCTTCTCCGGCAATTGGCGGGCGCGGTTAGGCCCGAGTGTTGCGTAACCGGCGACGACGCCCCCAATATCCGCCACCAGAATTTGCGTAGAGCGCTTGATGGCTCGTGCCCACCAATCTGCTCCTCTGCGTTCCAGCATGGTGTTAAGAGCGCGATGAGGAATGATGCCGGTGTAGGCACCGCGCCAAGCAGCCAGATGAATGGCAGAAATTGCCACCGCATCAGCCAAACCGGCTTTTCTTATCTCGGTTACGTGCGTGCTCATGGCAAAGAGCATAAACCTGCGACACGCGATTTCGCAACGGCATTACGAACGATTTTTGGGAGCATCAAAAAGAAAAGCGGCGATAAACGCCGCTTTTCCAAAGTCTATAAGTTATGGCGATTAAGCTGCGCCGGCAGCCTTATTGCTCTTTTCGAAACGCTTGCGTTCATTCGGATCAAGGTAAAGCTTGCGCAAACGAATGGACTTCGGCGTAACTTCCATAAGTTCGTCATCCTGAATCCAAGACAGAGCGCGTTCGAGCGTCATGCGGATTGGCGGGGTGAGCTTGACGGCTTCGTCCTTGCCGGCAGCGCGGATATTGGTCAGCTTCTTGCCCTTGAGGATATTCACTTCAAGATCATTGTCGCGCGAATGGATGCCAATGATCATACCGGCATAGACCTTAACGCCTGCTTCGATAATCATCTGACCACGGTCTTCGAGGTTCCACATGGCGAATGCCACGGATTCACCCTGATCGTTGGAGATCAGAACGCCATTGTTGCGACCTGCGATTTCGCCTCGGAAAGGCTCATAGGCGCGGAACAGCCGGTTCATGATCGCGGTGCCGCGTGTATCTGTCAAAAGCTCTGACTGATAGCCAATGAGGCCGCGTGTCGGTGCGTAGAAAACCATCCGGACACGATTGCCGCCAGAGGGACGCAGCTCAACCATTTCGGCTTTGCGCTCTGACATCTTCTGAACAACCGTACCGGAATATTCTTCATCAACGTCGATCAGAACTTCTTCGATAGGCTCGAGCAGATTGCCTGCATCGTCCTTTTGCATCACAACGCGCGGGCGGGAAACACCAAGCTCAAAGCCTTCACGGCGCATGTTTTCGATGAGAACGGCGAGCTGCAATTCACCGCGACCGGATACGAAGAATGAGTCCTTTTCGCCCGATTCCTCGACCTTGAGCGCAACATTGCCTTCAGCTTCCTTCATCAGGCGATCACGAATGACGCGGCTGGTAACCTTGTCGCCTTCAGTGCCGGCGAGCGGGCTGTCGTTGACGATGAAGGACATGGTAACCGTTGGCGGATCGATAGGCTGCGCATGAAGCGGTTCGGTCACTTCAAGAGCGCAGAAAGTATCAGCAACAGTTCCTTTTTGCAGACCGGCGATTGCAACGATGTCGCCCGCATGGGCTTCGTCAATCGATTGGCGCTCAAGACCACGGAAGGTCAAAATCTTTGAGATACGGCCAGTTTCGATCTGTGTGCCATCGCCGTGCAAAACCTTGACGGGCTGGTTGGACTTGACTGTACCGGAATGGATGCGGCCTGTGATAATGCGGCCCAGGAACGGATCGGCTTCAAGGATTGTTCCGATCATCTTGAAAGGGCCTTCGCCAACGGTTGGCGCGGGCACATGATCAAGAACCATGTCAAACAAGGCGGATAGGCCCTGATCCTGCGGGCCTTCTGGATTTTTTGCCATCCAGCCATTGCGGCCTGAACCATAAAGGATCGGGAAATCAAGCTGTTCGTCAGTAGCGTCCAGTGCAGCAAAAAGATCGAAAACTTCGTTTACGACTTCTTCGTGACGTGCATCAGGGCGGTCGATCTTGTTGATCGCTACGATTGGACGAAGACCAACTTTCAAAGCCTTACCGACAACAAACTTTGTTTGTGGCATCGGGCCTTCAGCCGCATCGACGAGAACGATGGCGCCATCGACCATCGAAAGAATACGTTCGACTTCACCACCGAAATCGGCGTGGCCAGGTGTATCAACGATGTTGATGCGGGAATCTTTCCAGACTACGGAAGTGGCCTTCGCGAGAATGGTGATCCCGCGTTCCTTTTCGATGTCGTTGGAGTCCATCATTCTTTCGGCAACGCGCTGATTATCGCGGAAGTTGCCGGACTGTTTCAATAGTTCGTCAACAAGCGTGGTTTTGCCATGGTCAACGTGTGCGATGATCGCGATGTTGCGCAGTTTCATGAGGTTCTCTTTGGAGGATTGTGGACGCAAAATTGCATGCGACGCTTTACATTTGCGCGCTCCATACATGTTTTTTCGCAATTGCGAAAGGGGGCGGCACAGGAATATGCCGCCCAGATCGCATTCCGCCTGTCTTTTTAGAGCAAGGTTCCGGACAGGATAACCAGCGCAATGCTGAAATAAATCACCAAACCCGTGACATCGACGAGCGTTGCGACAAAAGGTGCAGAAGCACTTGCCGGGTCAAAACCAAGCCTTTGCATAGCAAAAGGCAGCATCGAACCGACGAGCGAGCCGAAGGTCACGATACCGACCAGCGCAGCGCCGACAGTGGCGGCAACCAATTGCCAATGCTGGCCGTAATCATAAAGACCAAGCATTTGCCAAGCGGCGATACGTGCAACGCCGATCAAGCCCAAGAATGATCCGAGCACCAGTCCGGTTGGTATTTCGCGCAGGGCGACCCTCCACCAATCCTTCAGCCGCAGGTCCTGCAACGCCAAGGCACGGATAAGCAGGGACGTAGCCTGAGAACCGGAATTACCGCCGGAACTCATGATCAGAGGAATAAACAGTGTTAAAACAACAGCCTTTTCCAGTTCACCCTCGAAATGCTGCATGGCGCTGGCCGTTAACATTTCGCCCAGGAGCAAAATCCCGAGCCAACCGGCACGCTTATGGATCATCTGAAAGAAGCCGATTTGCATGTAAGGCTTGTTCAAAGCCTCCATGCCGCCAAACTTCAGAGTATCCTCCGTCATCTCCTGCGTCATGGTATCAATGACGTCATCAACAGTAACGATTCCAATGACTTGATTGTTGTCGGTCACAACTGGCACGGCCAAAAGATCGTGCTTGCGGAATAGACGTGCAACATCTTCCTGATCGGTCAGCGGGGTAACCACGACAGGAGCAACGTCGCGCCCAACGCTCAATATGGAAGCCTCGGGCTCACTGCTGATCAGCCGACGCAATGCTACGGTGCGAAGCAAAACTTTCGTTGCAGGATCAATAACATAGATCGCATATATTGTTTCGCGGGAACGCTCTACCTCGCGGATATGCTGCAGGGTTTGCGCAACGGTCCAGCCGGATGGCACGCTGACAAACTCCGTCGTCATCAGGCTACCCGCCGTATGGGGTGGGTAGCGCAGGAGCTTGCGAAGCGCAGCGGTGGTTTCAGGCCCGAGACCAGCAGCAAGACGCGCCCGGTCTTCTGGTCCGAATTCCTGAAAAATGTCGGTAACCCGGTCAATTGACATCTCATCAAGAATGTCCCGGGCTTTGGCGGCGGGCAGACTCTTGATGATTGCCGGTGCTGAATGCAGCTCGGGTTGATCAAGAATAAGCACGGCATGTTCAAGCGGCATTTCATTGAAAATATCAATGATATCAGTAAGTTCTAGTTCATTGAGAAGCTCGATCGCATCGGCTGCATGCATGGATGCGAGGCGCTGCGTGATGTTCAGGTCTGCGTTTACCGCATCCTGATGTACGAGGATGTTGTTCATTTTACTCGCCTTTCCGTCGATCCGCCGTCAAGGGGGATCAAGGCGAGCTGATTTCAAATCAGGCCAGGATCACCGCTGACGGCGCAAACAATCGACTACTGTCGTCGTTGGGCATGGAAGTAGATTCCTGGTTAAAACAAGCAGGCGCGGAATGCCGACCCTGCATGGCGTCATTTGGCTCCGCGGCAAGGGAAAGTCAACCCCGCATGAACATTGCTACCGAGCACAACCAAAACACACCAACAAATAGCAAAAATTGGGTAAGAATCGACGATTCTTCGGGAAAAATCGGTGAAACTCCAGCCACGGTCTGCCATTTGAGGAAATTCTCCTCGAAAAACGCCGGAAGAGCGTTGAACTGATCCGAATTTTATTGCGGGCTCGGAAAGAACGAGGTGAAATTTCCGTTCAGGCCTTCACTTTCACGTTCTGCGGGTCGTAAAGCGGTTCGATGTGCAACTCTGCCGCGAAACGTTCATTGGCAATGATGAGTTCATATTTGCCCTCCCGAAGGAAGTCGCCGGTAACGCCTTCATCATTTCGCACATACCCATATCCAACCGGTTTTCCGATCGTATATCCGAAGCCGCCGCTGGTGAGGTATCCGGCAAAGACTCCGTTGCGCAATATTGTTTCACGGCCAAGAAGGACAACATTGCTGTCTGCGACAGTAAAAGCCGCAAGGCATTTCTTCAGCGGTTTGGCATTGATGGCTTCGCTCGGAGCGCGGCCGATAAAATCGGTATTCTTGCGAAGCTTGACCGCCCAGCCAAGTCCGGCCTCGAAAGGGGAATCATTGGGCGTAATATCCGAGCCCCAGGCTCGGTACCCTTTTTCGAGGCGGAGCGATTCAATGGCGCGGTATCCGACGGGCCGGATACCGAACTCTTCGCCCGCTGACATGAGTGCGTCGAATACCGCTCCGGTTGCAGCAAGCGGTACATGTAATTCCCAGCCGAGCTCGCCGACATAGGTGATGCGCAATGCGCGAATAATCGTTCCGGCTATTTCAATTTCGCGAACATAACCGAACGGAAAAGCACTGTTGCCGACATCGGCACTGGTAACCTTTGCCAACACCTTCCGGGCCATTGGGCCCATAAGCGAAAGCGTCCCGTAATCTTCAGTTATGTCGGTAAGTTCGGCGTCAAGACCTTGGCCGATGTGATCCCTGATCCAGGCAAAATCGTGGGTCCGGAAACCCGTTCCGGTGACGATGTAGAACTTGTCTTCGGCAAGCCGCGCGACAGTCAGATCGCACTCAATGCCGCCTCTGGTATTGAGGAGCTGGGTATAGGTGAGGCGGCCTGCGGGCCTGGAAACATCATTGGCGCAAATGTAATCCAAAGCCTTGGCGGCGTCCTTGCCTGAAAGTTCAAACTTGGCAAAGGATGATTGGTCGAAAATGCCCACTTTTTCCCGGACCAGCCGGTGTTCTTCCCCCACGGCGTCAAACCAGTTCTGGCGACCCATAGAATAGACGTCTTCGGAAGGCGCGCCTTCCGGCGCAAACCAGTTGGGGCGCTCCCAGCCAAGTTTTGAACCAAAGACGGCGCGATACTTTTTCAAACGTTCATAAAGCGGCGAAACAATAGCGGGACGGCCAGAGACATATTCCTCATGCGGGAAGCCGATTGTGTAATGCTTGCCATAGGCTTCCAGCGTCCTGTCCCGTACCCAAACCCGATTGCGATGAAGATTGGAGAAGCGGCGAATATCGACGGCCCACAGATCGAGCGGTGCTTCCCCATCGATCGCCCATTGCGCCAGAACCCAGCCTGCACCACCGCCGGAGGCAATGCCGAAAGCATTGAAGCCAGCGCCAACAAACATATTCGAGCATTCCGGTGCGACACCGAGGATGAAATTGCCATCCGGGGTGAAGCTTTCCGGTCCGTTGATCATTTGCTTGACGCCTGCCGTTTCCAGCGCCGGAATGCGTTCAATGGCTTGAAGCATATGTTGCTCAAAATGATCGAAATCATCGTCAAACAAGCGGAATTGCCAGTCATTGGGCACGTCGCCTGTCATCCAGCTTTGCGGATTGGGCTCATAGCCGCCCATAACCAGTCCGCCGACCTCTTCCTTGAAGTAAGTGCGCCGATCCGGATCACGCAATGTCGGCGCGTCGGCAGCAAGCCCTTCGATCTTTTCAGTGATAATATATTGGTGTTTTACCGGCTGCAGAGGCACGTTGATACCTGCCATATCCCCGACCTGCCGAGCCCATTGCCCGGCGCAATTAATGACTTTTTCGCAAGCAATATCACCCTGGTCCGTCTTGACCTTCATGATCCTGTCGCCGTCCATTTCGAAGCCGGTAACCCTTATGTTCTCGATAATCCTGGCGCCATTCATCCGCGCGCCCTTGGCCAGCGACTGCGTGATATCCGAAGGACTGGCCTGCCCATCCGTTGGCAACCAGCTCGCACCGACGAGATCATCGACATTCAAAAGTGGCCACATTGCCTTGACTTCTTTCGGCGATAAAAGCTCCATATCCATACCGAAGCTGCCAGCCGTGGTTTTAAGCCGCTTGTATTCGGTCCAGCGGTCCTGATTGGTGGCAAGCCGAAGGCACCCGGTCATTTTCCACCCGGTCTCAAGTCCCGTTTCCGCAGCAAGCCGCTTGTACAGATCAACGGAGTATTTGAGAACGCGCGTTATGGATGCCGAGGAGCGCAGTTGACCGACCAGGCCAGCGGCATGCCATGTGGACCCGGATGTCAGCTGACCCATTTCGAGCAGAATAACATCAGCCTTGTGATCCTTGGCAAGATGGTAGGCTGTGGAGCAGCCAATAATGCCGCCGCCAATGATGACAATTTGAGCGTGGGAAGGAAGGGTCATGATGTGAGCACTCTGCTGTTTATTGCATATCGATATTGCGTGGTTCGCCCTTCGATAAGCTCAGGAGGGCTCACCATGAGGAAGGTCAAAGTGTTGCAACGAGAGCCGCCAGCGTTGTGCACTTCACGCCCTGCAAGCAAACCATCATGGTGAGCCGCGTCGAACCACGCACAACTAGGATTGCAGTTTGGAATTTATCCATAGCTTGTCCGATACCTCTCCATTGCCTGGTCGAGCCGAAGCAGGTTTTCAGCGGTATAGGCGGCGTAATCAACGCCCGGTGCGCTGAGATGAAGTTCTGAAACCATGCTCCACATGGCTTCGCGCAGCAGAGAAGCGCATTGCATTGCCGCGTGAGAACGCCGGAGTTCAGGGTCCGGCGGACCGCTGAAATAGGCCTCGAGCAAGGCATTGGATTCTTCGCCGTCAAGTCCGGCATTTGATGCGAGGCCTGCAAGATCAAACATCGCTGTAGAGAACCCTGCATATTCAAAATCAATCAGCCACAGCCGCTCGCCATCATCGAGAATATTGGCGGGCAACAGGTCATTATGGCTGAAGATAATAGGCAGCGGTTTTTGTACGGCTTCCATTTCCTCGGCTATTTCGAGATAGGAGGGAAGTTCAGAAACAAACCGGCTTTTACCGACCTCGAGCGTACGGGCATAATCGCGAATTACATGAAATGCCCAGAACATGAAGCCGGGCCCTTGAATATATTCCGGGATGCTGGTGTGAAACTGCCGGATGAGCCGGGCAATACGTGGGATGTTTGCCCGCACATCATCGGCATTCCATGTTTTCGCACCAAGGAAGGCGGTGACCATAATGCCATCTTCCGCGTGGAACAGCTCAGGCGCGAAGCCAGCGCGATGTGCCGCCTGCGCCGTCATTGCCTCGCGGGTGCGAAATACATGATGAAAAGGATAATCCGTGCCGAAACGAACCACATACTTGCCCGTATCGTCCTCGACCACATAGCTTTCATTGCTGATGCCGCCCTTAAGCAGGGCAATGCTTATATCGCCTTTCCACAAGGGCAAGGCGGCAATCCGCGATTCCGCTAGCCTGTTATCGGCAAGGCTTGTCACAGATTTCATGCTATGCATCCGCTCCTCATTGCTCGCTAATGGAGCGCAAAGTGCAGTCAGGCAGACTCATCATGAGCAACGAACTTGTTTCATGGGATTGTGAGCTCTCCATGAACAGAACGGCTATTCAAGATGTACTGCGTAGCATCCCACTAACTGCTTTTTATTATTTGAGGATGCTTCCCCTCACGATGAGCCTGTCTAACCACGCTTCTTATTTGTCCAGGCAGGTTCCCGCATCCCAAGACGTCTGTCAACAGAATTATGTGGGATTTTGTGGTTTTTGTGACTGGTAATATGAAATTCTGTGATATTTATGCCTGTATTCTTACGTTTTCGTCAAAGGTTCGGTCATGAGTTCGAAACGGCGCGGTGAAATTAAACGCCTTTTGCAAGATGAGGGGACAATTTCGATTGCCGATCTTGCCTTGAAGCTGGGTGTTTCTCTTGAAACAATCCGGCGTGACGTGAAGCCCTTATATGATGAGGGCGCAATTACCCGCGTCCATGGAGCAATAGGCCTGCCGCTCCACCTTGGAGAGGCGCCATTTGAGCTGCGTATGCGAGAGAATGCCGATGCAAAGCGTGTGATCGCGCATTATGTGGCGCGCACCATCCAGAATGGCGAATCCATCATGCTGGATACTGGAACAACGACAAGCTTTCTCGCCCGTCAACTTCTGCAGCATCGCAACCTGACGGTGATTACCAATTCGTCCGATATTGCCCGCACTCTGGCAACGGTTAACGGAAACAGGGTTTTCATGGCTGGCGGAGAATTGCGCAGCGATAGTGGTGCGGCGTTCGGAGTATCCGCAATGGAATTTGTCAGCCGGTTCAGTGTCAATCACGCCGTCATTTCCATAGGCGCTATCGATGCCTCAGGCGGCATTATGGACTATGATCTGGAGGAGGCAGAATTTGCGCGTACCGTGCTTTCGCGGGGCGCCCGCAAACTGGCAATTTCCGATGCCACAAAATTCGGGCGGCGCGGATTGGTCAAAGTGTGCGGTTTCGATGGGTTTGACGAGTTGGTGACGGATCGGGAACCGCCCGCGGATATAGCCCAGGCTCTGGCTGATGCCGGGGCGATTTTGACCATAGCCGCGCGCCAATAGCTATCGAGCAAGAAACGGATTGGCTCTGGAACATTCGCAGCTATTCTTAAGCTGAGTCGGAGCGCGCCTATGTCCAAACTGCTGCTTAGCAAATCCATCCATACCAAGATCGGTCCAATGATTGCCATGGCTACCGGCGAAGCCTTGGTTCTGCTGGAGTTTCACGACCGGCCGATCCTGCCTTATGAGTTGAAAGAGTTGCAGCAACGCTACGGCTATTCGATTGCCTCGGGAAGCAATGCCGTGCTTGAACAGACACAAGCAGAATTGGACGCCTATTTCGATGGGGAATTGACAAGGTTTGAAACACCTTTGGTGTTGCCAGCCATGCCTTTCCAAAAACAGGTCTGGACGGCGCTGCAAGATATTCCCTACGGAGAAACACGCACCTATGGCCGTATCGCTGGCGATCTCGGAAGGCCGAATGCGAGCCGGGCAGTCGGGGCGGCCAATGGACAAAACCGTCTGGCGATTATTATTCCCTGCCACCGCGTGATTGGTGCCGATGGAGCCCTGACCGGATATGGCGGGGGCAAACATCGCAAACGCTATTTGCTGGATCTGGAACACCGCGTAGTTGCGGGTATTTCCGGAAGCCCGGTGTTTCACCCGATTACTGCGCAAAGCAGTATGTTCTAGGATCGTGACGCCGCTATCTCTCTTTAGCGCGGAGAGATAGCGGCCTATTAGAGCGGCGGCAAAATCAGATATTCGCGCCGCCATCAATGACGAAACTTGACCCGGTGATGAAGCGGCCCTCTTCACCTGCGAGAAAGGCTACCAGTCCGGCAATATCCTTCGCTTCGCCAAATTTCGGGATCGCCATTCGGGCGCGTTGGACTTCGGCATGGTCGCCATTGGCGGGATTCATATCCGTATCGGTAGAACCGGGGTGGACGATATTGGCTGTGATTTCCCGTGGGCCAAGATCCCGGGCAAGCGCTTTAGTCAGGCCAATGAGTGCCGCCTTGCTGGTGGAATACGCGATCAGCCCGGCGGAGGGAACGATCTCGGCAAGATTGCTGCCGATGGAAATGATGCGGCCGCCGGCGCCCATATGCACTGCTGCGGCCTTTGAGGCGACGAAGCTGGCGCGGACGTGAATGGACATAACCCGGTCAAATTCAGCCAGTTCCAGCTGGTCTACGGTGTCCATGGTGTAGACGCCCGCATTATTGACGAGGATATCGAGACGGCCAAGCTTGGCGTGGGCTTCGTTAACAGCGTTTTCGAGGGCCTTAACATCAAGGTTATCCGCTTTGATGGCGAGGGCGCGGCGGCCTAGCTTCTCGATAGCCTTGACAGTTTCATCGGCTTTTGCTGCGGCGCTGGTATAGGTGATGGCAATATCTGCCCCATCCTGTGCCAGTTTAAGCGCAATGGCTGCGCCCATTCCCCGGCTTCCGCCAGTGATGAAAGCTACTTTATTCTCGAGACGCGACATGGTATTTCCTTTTATGTAATGATCGATACATAATGCTTGTCACGGTTGCATCAAGAGGTCAAGTGATTTATGTATCGATCATTATAGAAAGGATTCCATCATGTCAGCGAAAGGCCGTCCGCGCGCATTTGACCGCGATGCTGCGCTTGAACGCGCGATGCAGGTTTTCTGGAAACGGGGCTATGAGAGCGCCTCAATGGCTGACCTGACGGCGGCAATGGAGATCAACGCGCCCAGCCTTTACGCGGCATTTGGCAGCAAAGCCGATCTCTTCAAGGAGGCCGTGGAGCTTTATACCAACAAGATTGGGCAGCGCATAAAGAACGCCTTGCCCAATGCAGCCACCGCAAAGGAAGGCGTTGCCGACTTCCTCATGCAAACCGCAATATCGCATACGGACCCCGACCAGCCGCATGGATGCATGGTGGTGCTCGGTGCGCTGCATGGGGACGAGGCCGTGGGCACGCCGTGCTCTCTATTGCGCGAGCGCAGGCTCGACAATGTAACGTTATTGCGCGGAAGGCTGGAGCGCGGCGTGCGTGAGGGTGAAATTGCAGCTTCCGTCGACCTTCAGCAAGTGGCTGAATTCTATGCAACCGTGCAGCACGGCATGTCGATCACGGCGCGTGATGGAGCCACATTGGAGCAATTGACCAAGACCGCCCAAGCTGCGATGGCGGCGTGGGAAGGTCTGGTCTCGGAGTGACCGGCATTAAGGGTGCATGATTGCTCCCTTGGTGATTTTGTCGACAGCTCTTTTTTCAGCCCGCAATGCGATTCCCACCAGCTTGGCATTGTCTGGTTCGAAACGGCCGAACATTTCGCGGTTGGCAACGTCATTGCCGGTTGCAAACATCTCCTCGACATAGGCTGAGGTGGTTATGTTGCGTTCAAGTGAACGTCTGTGAATTTTCCGCAGCGTCTCTTGATCTGCAGCCAGCACCACCATGGGCTGGATTGCCATCGCATTATAGACATTTCCCGCGCCATCCCTATATGGTTCGCCAATGATGGCCGGATACTGGGCCGTAATGCCGCTTGTCAGAAAGGCTGCTACATTGAGCTTTTGCCAAGTGGCAAGGTCATCGCGCAGAACGATAACAATCTTGGTATCAGACATGAAATCAAACTCCATTCGTGGATATGCTGAAACGTCGGCCATAGCAGTCGGGGGAACTGAGGGTCTTGTACGTTTGTGCAACACGGGGAGGGATGGAATCGTCCAGGCGCCGCCCTCACGAGGTATTGAAAGGATTGAAGCCCGTTTCTCTGGCCAGGGTTTCGAACCACACCGGCATGACACCTATGCGCTTGGACTAACCCTTTCAGGCGTTCAGACCTTCCGATATCGCGGCGCTTCGCGCTTCAGTCTGCCAGGCAATATTATCATTCTCCATCCCGATGAAGTGCATGATGGTGCGGCCGGAACCGATAGTGGCCTGAGCTACCGGATGCTGTATCTCCCGCCGGAACGCCTTATCGAAGCGGCAGATACATTGCGTTCCCTGCCATTCGTCGCCGATCCTGTGATTTCGGATGTAGCATTCCAACGCTGTCTCGCCGAGGCTCTTTGTCAGATTGAAACAAGGTTGGATGACCTTCAGCTTGACGATCTTATCGGGCGGTTCGCTGAAGGACTTGATCGTCATTCCGGCCAACCATCGCGCACATCGAACCGAATTGCGGTAAAAGCGGTTCTGCTATGCCGTGAATTTCTCCAGGACAATTGCGACCGCGTTGTTTCATCTGGAGAACTGGAAGCAATCTGTGGTCTTGATCGATATACGCTGGCCAGACATTTTCGCTGTCTTCTTGGCACAAGCCCGCATCGTTATCTCCTGATGCGTCGTCTGGACAAAGCCAAGGCGTGGCTATCGAAAGGTGCCAATCTTGCCGATGTGGCAGTGAGTTCCGGATTTGCCGACCAAGCCCATTTTACACGGCACTTCAAG
The DNA here is from genome assembly GCA_900471815.1 of Hyphomicrobiales bacterium. Classification (GTDB taxonomy): domain Bacteria; phylum Pseudomonadota; class Alphaproteobacteria; order Rhizobiales; family Rhizobiaceae; genus Phyllobacterium; species Phyllobacterium ifriqiyense. The sequence goes on along the minus strand of UICE01000007.1, from coordinate 127,734 downwards.
AAGACCTTCGGCATAACGCCGGGTCATTGGAAAGGGCTTACATCCGCCGCCAGCCGACGCGTCGCAATTTGAATGAAGACAATTCATGCGCCGAAAGCAAAACGGGCGGCACAAGGCCACCCGTTTGCATTCAATAAGTGAAACTGCCGATTAGCTGGCAGCTTCTTCTTCGGCAGGTGTTTCTGCAGGTGCAGCAGCAGCTTCGGCGGCAGCGGCCTTGGCAGCTTCAGCGGCTTCTGCTTCAGCGGCAGCCTTTGCCTTCGCATCTTCTTCAGCCTGCTTGGCCATAGCAACGCGTTCCTGCGCCTTCTTGCCTGGCAGTGCCTTTTCAGGATTGCTGCGGGTGTCGCGCTTGGCGATACCAGCCTGATCAAGGAAGCGAAGAACGCGGTCTGTTGGCTGTGCGCCGTGACCGATCCAGTAGTTGATACGCTCTGCATCAAGCTTGACGCGATCGCCATCCTTGGGGAGCATCGGGTTCCATGAGCCGACGTTTTCGATGAAACGGCCGTCGCGTGGCGAACGGACGTCAGCAACGACGACGTGGTAGTAAGGGCGCTTCTTCGACCCTGCACGGGCCAGACGGATTTTCAATGGCATTGTTAGTCTCCTAGCTTTCTTTTCTGTTGCCGCAATTCCTGATGGAAAACCGAAATTCGCTTTTCCTGGGATTGCTTAGCTGCCGTTTTCTTTGGCAGCTGTTGTTTCGTGATGCCTGATCACTTCCTTGACGATGAAGTTCAGGAACTTCTCGGCAAAATCGGGGTCGAGGTCGGCAGACAGCGCCAGAGTGCGCAGTCGTTCGACCTGTTGTTTTTCGCGGTTCGGGTCAGCCGGAGCCAGACCGTTCTTCGCCTTGAGAACGCCAACCGCCTTGGTGCAGCGAAAGCGCTCTGCGAGCATGTGGATCAACGCGGCATCGATATTGTCGATGGATGCGCGCAGTTCGAGCAATTCTTTTGGCAGGGATGATGAGCTCATGATCAGCCTTTCTTCTTTGGAAAGCCGGGCAGACCGCCGCCACCAAGTCCTGGAAGCCGGGGTAATCCGCCTGGACCGCCAAGGCCACCTGGAAGTCCACCAAGTCCGCCCGGCAGGCCACCGCCCTTACCGAAACCTGCTGCTTCAGCCTGTTTCTGCAAAGCCTCAAGCTGCTTGGGATCCATTTTTGACAGATCGGGCATGCCTCCCATGCCTCCCATGCCGCCGAGCCCGCCAAGGCCCATCTTGGCGCCGAGACCGCCCATCATCTGCTTCATCATGCCGCCTTTGCCCTTGCCCATCGACTTCATCATGTCCGCCATCTGGCGATGCATTTTCAGAAGCTTATTGATATCGGCGGCATTGGTGCCGGAACCTTTGGCAATACGCTGCTTGCGCGAATGCTTGAGCATGTCGGGATTGCTGCGTTCGGCCTTGGTCATGGAGGAAATGATTGCGAGCTGGCGTTTGAAGATGGAGTCGTCAAGACCGGCAGCGGCCATCTGATCCTTCATCTTGCCCATGCCGGGCATCATTCCCATGATGCCGCCCATGCCGCCCATCTTCTGCATCTGGCCAATCTGGTCCGCCAGATCATTCAGATCGAATTTGCCGGACTGCATCTTCTTGGCCATCGCAGCGGCTTTTTCCGCATCGATGTTTTCAGCAGCTTTTTCGACCAGCGAAACAATGTCGCCCATGCCGAGAATACGATCAGCGATACGGCGGGGATAAAACTCCTCCAGCGCATCCATCTTTTCGCCGGTGGCGATCAGCTTGATGGGCTTGCCGGTGACAGCACGCATGGAAAGAGCAGCACCGCCGCGTCCATCGCCATCCATACGGGTAAGAACAAGACCGGTAATACCAACGCGCTCATCGAAGGAGCGGGCAAGATTAACAGCATCCTGACCGGTCAGCGCATCGGCCACCAGCAGGATTTCGTGCGGATTGGCCTTCTTTTTGATGTCGGCCATTTCGAGCATAAGCGGCTCGTCAATATGGGTTCGGCCAGCAGTATCGAGAATGACGACATCATGGCCGCCGAGCTTGGCAGCCTGTACGGCGCGCGCGGCGATCTCTACGGGTGTCTGACCAGCGATGATCGGCAACGTATCGACGCCAGTCTGAACACCAAGCTGGCGCAGCTGTTCCTGGGCGGCAGGACGACGCGTATCGAGCGAAGCAAGCAGAACTTTCTTCTTGGAACGTTCTGTAAGGCGCTTACCGATCTTGCCGGTGGTAGTGGTCTTACCCGAGCCTTGCAGACCGACCATCATGATGACAACCGGAGCCGGGGCGTTCAGATCAATGGTGACGCCTTCGGCGCCCAGCATGTCCACCAGTTCGTCATGGACGATCTTGACGACCATCTGGCCGGGCTTGATGCTTTTCAGAATATCTGCGCCGACAGCCTTGGCACGAACCTTGTCAGTAAAAGAGCGGACGACATCGAGCGCAACGTCAGCTTCGAGCAGCGCACGGCGCACTTCGCGCAGGGCTGCCGAAACATCGGCATCCGATAGCGCGCCACGGCCTGTAAGGCCGTTCAAAATAGAACCTAAGCGTTCCTGTAAGCTCTCGAACATTCAAACTTTCCTTTATCCCTTCGAAGACCGTTCCCCGAAAGATAAGTACCAACCGCGCCATGGCAAAGAGCTCAAAGCAAAATGACACCCGAGGGCGCATCGCGCTGTCGGGTGTTGACCTCCGGGATCGTTTGAACCCTTGCGGGGTCCCGGTTGGCTGCTCGGAGTTTATTGCTCGTCGCGGATTGATGCGCGGCTTAAACAGGAAATAGGAAGCGGAGTCAAGATGTTTGGCTCCAACTGGCGCTCAGGCGTTCTTTTTCAACCCGGCTGCTTTGCGCAAGGTTTCATCAATACGGCTTTGCCAGCCGGGACCGGTTGAGCGGTAATAGTCGAGCACGTCGGGGCTGAGGCGGATGGAAACCGGCATCTTGGGCGCAGCGGCAATGGGACGGCCGGGGCGGCGTTTGGTCAAAGACGTGATCAATACGGTATCAGGATCATCAAGAGCAGCCTTTGTCAGAGCGGCATCTTCTTCACGCGTAATGCTATCCATAGCGCGTTGTATACGGGCACGGTGAACCTTGCGCTCTTCCTCAGTCATAATTTTGTGCATATTTCACCATTTCCGTTTTTGTTGATTTTCGAAGCGAAATAACCCTAATTTTCTCCCCACGCTCCGTGTAGGTCAGGGTAAAAAGTGTACCGCCAATAAATCCCAGCGCGACAATGCGCTCTTCACCATAAAACTCCCTGTCATCTACATGCTCCAGGCACGTGCTAAACTCAAAGTCGTAAGCTTTGGCGAAGGCCACACCATGCTTTCGCTGGTTGCTTCGGTTCTTTTCTTCGTCCCATTCCAGCCTACTCATAAAAATCGCTTTGGTCAATAATTATTGTATATACAAAAATATGCTGAGTTCGCGGTTATCAGAATAGATTATTACACTGAAAAGCAGTCAGGCTCTTATCAATTAGTCCAAGGTTCAGAGATGAAACACCCGCAAGCACAACCAAGGATTGTACTTTGTGCGGCCCAAGAAACAGTCTGTGCTTGGACCAAAAGTGTGTGCTTTTAGCCAAAACTGCCTGAAAACCGCCGAAACAAGCGTCATTTCCGGGGCTATGGTGCAATTCACCCAGATGACAGGACACGTGAAAAGTGGCAGATAGGCATGAGACGATTCAACTTTTAAGGAGATATCCATGGCATTTGTTGCCAAAAGCAGATTTTTTGCGGGCGTAGCGACCGCTCTTCTCGGCTTGGCCGGTACAGCGCATGCGGCCGCTCAATGTGGCAACAATTCGTCTGGTTTCCCCGAATGGATTCAGCAGTACAAGCAGGAAGCACAGGCGCAGGGTATTGGCAGCCGTGGCATCCGGGCGCTGGACAATGTTACTTATGCCAGCAAGACGATCAATGCCGACCGGAATATGAAGAGCTTTAAATATTCGCTCGACAAATTCATGCAGGTCCGTGGCGCGCAGACAATTGTCTCCCGTGGCAAGAAGCAGAAAGCCCAGAACGCGGCATTGTTTGATCGAATTGAACAGCGCTATGGCGTGCCTGCAGGTCCTCTTTTGGCCATATGGGGCATGGAAACAGGCTTCGGCGCTTATCTTGGCAGTCAGAATACGCTTTCCGCAGTCGCTACACTTGCCTATGACTGCCGCCGTCCTGACTATTTCCGCCCGCATCTGAATGCAGCGCTGCAACTCGTCGACAATGGTACCCTTTCTCCCGATGCAAAGGGCGCAATGCATGGCGAAATCGGCCAGACCCAGTTCCTGCCGCTCAACGTGTTGAAGTATGGAGCCGATGGTGACGGCAATGGCCGCATCGACATGGTGCGTTCCAAGGCCGATGCACTGGCTTCCACGGCAAACTTCCTGCGCGGTCATGGATGGCAAAAGGGTGCTGGATATCAGCCCGGACAGCCTAATTATTCGGCTATTCAAGGATGGAATGCCGCGAGCGTCTATCAGCAGGCAATCGCCATCATGGGTGCACAGATCGACGGCCAATAACCATCGTCGGACCCTGTAGACCCGGTGCAAAGCGCCGGGTCTACCCAAGCAGAACGCTCCTCAAAGCCCAAGAGTCCAAACTGCAATGAACGACCATATTGATCAAAGTACCGAGAGCGATACATTCGATCTCGCGCCTATTTCATTGTGGCTGGAAGATTTCAGCGATGTCCGGACTCTTTTCGAAACGTGGCGCAAGGCCGGTATTACGGACGTCAAAGCCTACCTGCTGGAAGATGTTGCGCGTATTCGCGAATGTTCGCGTCGGATCCGTGTTCTCAAGGTCAACAGGAAGACGCTTTCGCTTTTTCAGGCAGAAAGTTTCGAAAGCCTGACAGCCAATCTTGGCTCCATCTTCCGCGATGACATGCTTCAGTCCCATGTTCAGGAACTGGCAGCGCTGTGGAATGGAGAGACAGAGTTTTCCAGTAATACGGTCAACTATACTTTGTCGGGAGGGCGGCTGGATATTCAGTTGCGAGGTGCGATACTGCCTGGCTACGAACAGACCTGGGAACGTGTTCTGCTTTCCATCGAGGATGTTACGGACCGGGAAGATGCGCGCCGTCAGCAGGTTGCCAGCAAGCAATATGCAGAAGGGCTGTTCGAACATTCTCCCGTTTCATTATGGGTCGAGGATTTCAGCCGCATAAAGAAGCTGCTGGATGAAGTGCGCGACCGGGGCATAACGGATTTTCGGATATTTACAGACGTTCATCCGGAGTTTGTCGGGCAGTGTGCCAGTGAAATCCGCGTCATTGATGTTAATCGCGAAACGCTGAAGCTTTTTTTGGCTCCGGACAAAATGACATTGCTGCGCCGTCTGCCGGACGTTTTTCGCGACGTCATGAACACCCATTTTCGCGAGCAACTCATAGAATTATGGAACGGCAATCTGTTTCACACTCGCGAGACAGTGAACTACGCGCTCGATGGTACGGAGCGCCATGTTCTTCTGCAGTTTTCAGTCCTGCCGGGACATGAACAGGATTGGTCGCTGGTTCAGATTTCACTGACGGATATTACCGCGCGCAAGAAAGCGGAAGCTTATCTGGAATATCTGGGCAAGCATGACGTGCTGACGAAGTTGCACAATCGTGCATTCTATGTCGACGAGTTGAACCGGCTTGAGCGACGCGAATTTTTCCCGGTTTCCATCATCATCCTGGACCTCAACGGTCTGAAAGCCGTTAATGATCAGTGGGGCCATGGGGTTGGCGATGGCCTGTTGCGGCGCATGGGCGAGGTGCTCGGCGAAGCAGTAAAGTCTCCTTCCTATGCGGCACGCATAGGCGGTGACGAATTTGCGGTGCTCCTGCCATCAATCGATGAGCTCGGTGTAGCCAGCATGGTCGATGAAATACGCAGCCTGATCGAGATTAACAACCAGTATTATTCGAACATTGTGTTGAAGGTCTCAATTGGATGGGCGACGAGCGCAATGGGAGAAAAGCTAGAAGCCGTTGCCAAAAGGGCTGATCTGCTGATGTATGAGGACAAGCACCAGCACTATACGAAAGCCGGGGACAGCCTTCCAAGCCGATCCCCGCAGAACGATTCTATTTGAACAAGAAAGGCTTCAATCTGTGTGGGCGAACAGTTTCGGGTAAGCACGGGGCTGGCAGCGCAGATATTGCGGTGGTGCAAATGTCTGGGCACCGAGTTTGGCTGCTGCGTGCCATGGCCAGCGCGGGTTATAGAGAATTGCGCGGGCAAGTCCGATCGCATCCGCATCTCCATTGGCGACAATCGCCTCGGCATGTTCCGCTTCGTTGATCAGACCCACAGCAATAGTTGTCATCCCGGTTTCCGCCTTGATCTTTCGAGCAAGATTGACCTGATAGCCGGGGCTCAGCATCATTTGCTGCAAGGGTGAGAGACCACCACTCGACACATGGATTGCCGCACAACCAAGTTTCTCCAGCGCCTTGGCAAAAGTTACGGTCATATCGGCATCCCATCCTCCTTCAACCCAATCGGTTGCTGAAACACGGATCCATACGGGCCTATCGGCAGGGAAGGCCGAACGAACCGCTTCAAATACTTCAAGCGGAAAGCGCATGCGATTTTCCAGGCTGCCGCCATACTCATCCTCACGCTTGTTAGAAAGCGGTGAAAGGAATTCGTGCAGTAGATAGCCATGGGCGCCGTGCACCTCAATGCCATCTATTCCCAGCCGGGCGGAACGCTCGGCAGCAGTTGCGAAGGCATCACGAATGCGCGCAAGCCCAGCCTTGTCCAATGCGACGGGTGCATCATATTCATCCAGATAAGGAATTGCTGATGGTGCTTCGGTTTTCCAGCCATCCGCATGATCGGGTGCTATTTGTTTGCCGCCCTTCCAGGGCAGATCAACCGATGCCTTGCGTCCCGCATGGGCCAGTTGTATCGCGACTGGCATGGGCGAATGTTCCCTTATCGCCAGCAATACTCGGGCGAGAGCCGCTTCGTTGTTGTCGTTATAAAGTCCAAGGTCCTTGTAGGATATGCGCCCTTCCGGTGTCACGGCGGTTGCTTCGGTGATCAACAAGCCCGCGCCTGACAAAGCGAGATTGCCCAGATGCATCATATGCCAATCCGCTGCGTTGCCGCCTTCGGATGAATATTGGCACATGGGAGCAATAATAATGCGGTTTGAAAGGTCTAGCGTACCCAAACGCAATGGCTGGAACAAATGGCTCATGATCGTACCTCGGGAGATTTTTCGGAAGGAGATAGCTGCCCTGCAAGATGATGGGAGTCTGCGGTTAATTCAAGTCACTCAAGGCGGCTCTCAACTGGAAGGGCCATAGACAATACGGTCGCGCCCCTGTTCCTTTGCCTGAAAAAGACATTGGTCAGCACTATCAACAAGCTGCTCGAGAGTTTGGCCGGACGCGTGAAATGCGACGCCAATACTGACGGTGACCGATACATCGCGCTCGCCTGCGCGCCGCGTAACAGCCCGGCAGCCGGCAAGTATCCTGTTGGCAACCCAGGCCGCCTGGCCATAATCCGCATCGGCGAGAAAAACGGCAAACTCCTCGCCGCCAAAGCGTGCGCCAACGTCGCGGCGTCCCATCATTCCACGAATTAATATGCCGATATCCAAAAGGATGTCGTCTCCCAGCGCATGTCCGTATCGGTCATTGACCTGTTTAAAGTGATCGACATCGACGTAGAGAATAGCGCCTGCACTCAAAACGGGATTGCCGGACTGAATGAAATGGTCCACGCGCAGGTAAAACTCATGCCGGGTGAAGAGCCCTGTCATCCCGTCCTTGCGAAAGGCTGTATCCAACTCACCGGTCATTTGTTTCAACCGGTGATTCCAACTGACGAGAAACGCGCAAAGAGGCCCGCCTACAGTGAGGACAATGAGGGTTGTGAGATAAATTGTCTTATCGAGCCGGTTGTAACCGCCAAGCAAAAAGAACGCTGCAGCCATGGCATCTGCCAGCACAGTGCCAATCACTACCATGATCAAAACTTGCATTACCGGCGACAGACCTGCAAATCGTGTCGACCAGAGATTATAAAAACGCATTTCCACCTTTCAGCATTCATGGGCAAGCATAGGCTTTAGCCATGAAAAAACCTTTCCGAAACAAGGTGAACAATTATTGTATAAATTTTGTATGCGATCTTGAATTACGGGCAAAAAAAGAGCCGGACTAAAAAGCCCGGCCTGAATTGTGAAGGTTAAAAACCTCCAGAGGGGAACAGCCATCGCGGCAAAATGGGAGGAGTACCGCGATGACTGATTGCTACATAAGCCTCTTTTTGCAGCGCAACAATCGCTATAAATGCATAGCTGCTATGCATTGCGGTGAAATTATAATCATTGAAGGTGCATTTCTGAGCAGGTGCAGCATAATTACCCAATAGAATACCCGGCCTGGCAACGGTATTCCTCAACAAAGACGCTGAAAGATTGCGAATTAACGCGATCATCCGGCTGTTGCGTGATAGGCATGCGACGGATGTCACGTTATGTCCTCACATACCGGCAAGGAGATCAGGCAAATGGCGATAAAATTCGCACAAAAGACAACCGACACGAAAACTCCGCCGGAAAGCAAGGCGACGCTAAAGGCAAAGCTGGCGGAAAACGCCGAAATCACGGCTATTGAAGTAAATAAGAGTGAAGACGGCACGGATCTTTTCGAAACCAAGGCCGAAACCTCCAAGCGTAAAAAGAAACGCTAAGCCGCATCCTTGAATAATAACCGATCGTTCACACTCTGTTCATGAGTGAAGGCGCACTCATAGGTTGTGGAATTCAAGGAGCATTCATGAAACGAATAATCTCAGCGATTGGTGCCGGTGTTGTAGCCGTCATTATCGGTTTTACTTCGGTGGTGTCATCTTACGCAGCACCTGTTGCGCCATCACAGGTTCAGGTCACCTCTCTCGTCGAAAAGGCGCAGTATCGCGAAAATCGCAAGCACCGTGCCGAGAGACGCCATGATCGCCGTGATCGATATGATCGCTACGAGCGTCGCTCACATTATGACAACAGGCGCGAGCGCCGCTGGAATGGTCACCGTGGTTACCGCGAAAAGCGCCATGGCTATCGCCGCGGTCATGATGGCTGGTGGTATCCGCGCGCGGCCTTCATTATCCGCGCCTATTGATAGCTGGATAAAAACTAAAGATTGTTACTAAAGAGCGGCCTCGAAGGCCGCTTTTTTTAACTCTGCTCTGAAATCTCGGCGACACCATTCTCTTCCGGGTCCGGTCTTAGAAAATCGCCTGTTTCAGGATTCATGATCCACAGTTCACCGGTGGAAATATCGAACCAGGCACCATGGAGCGTGAGCCGGCCCTTTTTCTCCAGAATATCCACGCAGGGAAAACTGCGAAGGTTTTTCAGGGAGTAGCGGATAGAGATGCGTTCCAGTGCGGTCTGGCGTTCGAAAGGCGTCATCAGCTCATTGGCAGCAACAGCTTCTGCAGCAGGAGCCACAAGGCTCATCCATTTGCCGATAAAATCGCCCGGCGACAATGGCTGGCTATCCGGATTGAGCGCAGCTTTGATACCCCCGCAACGGCCATGGCCCATGACGACAATATGCTTGACCTTCAGGCTCTGCACCGCAAATTCGAGTGCGGCCGAGGTGGAGTGATATTCGCCGTCGGGCGAATAAGGCGGCACGAGATTTGCCACATTGCGAACAACGAAGATTTCGCCTGGTGCCGTATCAAAGATGATTTCCGGGGCTGATCTCGAATCGCAACAGGCGATGACCAGGGTTTCGGGCGTCTGGCCTTGTTCTGCCAATTGCTTGTAGCGCATCGTCTCGTTGGAGAAGCGATGAGCCATGAAGTTGCGATAACCGGTGAGGAGTCTCTCGGGAAGCAGGGTCATGGGCATGCTCTAATCCTGATTGCTCAAAAATTCAATTGGGCTGGCACCAGCGGCTGGGTGCTAGAACAACAGATACCAGAATAATGCTGTTTCATCGTGGGTAGCAGGAATAGCGGAGTAAATGCCTGTGTCGAAACCACGCAGGATAAAGCCGTAACGCTGGTAGAAAAGGCAGGCATCAACATTGTTATCCTGGGTTTCGAGCATAATTCCGGAAAGGTTGCGTGACCTTGCCCATTCCATTGCCGCGTCAAGCAGCATTCGCCCTATACCAGCCTTGCGGTGGCTTATATCCACCTTGATACTGTCAACAATCGCATAGCCGTTCCAATTCTCGCTGACGAGAAGCAGGCCCGCCGGCCGCTGATTGTTATAGGCAATGATGGCAAGCTTGGTTTCGGCTCCAATATAGCTGGCGAGATCGTCAGGGTTGTCATGCTCGTAGCGTTTTACGCGCGGCTCTGCAGGAACAACCGTAAAATCAACGATGTTTTGACTCGATGAAAGCGATAGGCGGGACTTAATATGAAATGACCCGTCAATTGCCTCCACATCATCAGCGTGTGCTGCTGTGAGTTTCTTCAGCACGATTGTCATGACTTCAGGCCCTGATGCCCTTGGTAGGATGAGTCAGACGGCGCATTTGCACCATTGCCATTGGTGTAGAGAGGCTCGAGGCATCGGCTTCGAGCATGAGTTCGTCCGCGCCGCGCTTGGCAGATCGCGCCATGATCTCAAAAACAGAGGCGGTGGTTCGTTGCAGCACCTGTTCCAATTCGATACCTGAAAGCATACGGGCAAGGAACAAGGCAGAAGTCAGATCACCCAGGCCATTGGTCGGCCCGGTGACGAGGCGATGCTCGGCAAGAAGCGCGAGCGTGTGATTGATCAGAAGATTACCTGTTCCGCCCGCCAGCATGGGATGGGCTGACGTGACAAGCATTGTGGCGGGACCCGCGTGAAGCGCTGCCTGCATGACAGCCTTGTTATCAGGCAGATCGGCTCCGGCCAGCCACGCAAGCTCAAACCGATTGGGCGTCGAGATATCGGCCAGCGGCATAAGTTCGTCTCTAATAGCGATCGCTGTCGCCTCGGGAACATAGAGGCCCTTTTCATCACCGATCACGGGATCACAAAGGTAAAGTACTTTCTTGTTTTTTTCCTTGATGGTTTTGACAAGACGGGCCACGGAAGAGGCCTGCGCAGCATTGCCAAGATAACCACTCATGATGCCGGTTATTTCGCCGAGCCAAGGCGCGCGTTCAAGATCCGCAATCAGGTCGTCGAACTGTTCGGCAGGCGGCACAATCCGCTTGGCCGGGCCATGTCCCGGATGCCATGGCAGGATGACGGTCGGGACGGCCCAGACGGGATGCCCCAGTGTTTCCAGCGCAAAAACAGCAGCGCGATTGCCCACCGAGCCGCGCACCACATGACTGGAAATGACGATGACGGCATTGGAAGATATAGCGGGATTATTCATTGGGTACTCATGCGCGAGTTAGGAAAAGGCGGCCTAGGCGGTCCATTTTACTAGCCGAAGAACGAGATCAAAAACCAGATAAACATGGCAATGACGACAAGCAATCCCAAAGCCCTGCCAATGCGTGTGCCGAGAACCTCGATAGGGTCGGAAGCATCGGCGTCCTTGGCCGAAAAATGGCCTTTGGTGCGATCAGTAAATGAAAGGCCGCTTGAAACGGTTTCATCTCCTACACGTTGCAGGATACGCTGCGCTTCCTTGCCCTGCTGATTGTCTTTTTTGCTGCCTGTCATGGTGGCCCCGTTGCTTCACACTCAGCATAGCGCTTTGCCAGTTCCTTTTGGAATAAAAAATGGCTAGGCTCGCACATATGCGGTCATGGCCGCTTGGGGACGAGTAGAAATTGGAGAGTGGACTATGCTGTATATGAGCTCATCGCTGGCACCCCGTCGCAAAATGGGACGGGTTCTTTCCGTCTTGGCACTGGCCTTGCTTGTCCCGCTGCTATCGGCCTGCGGATTCAATACGATCCCGACCAATGAAGAACGCGCCAAGGCAGCATGGAGCGATGTCCTGAACCAATATCAACGCCGAGCCGATCTGATCCCCAATCTCGTGGAAACCGTCAAAGGTTATGCCGCTCAGGAAAAGGACGTGCTGACCTCCGTGGTGGAGGCGCGCGCCAAAGCGACTTCGGTCCAGGTGTCGCCGGAGACATTGACCGATCCCAATGCGATGAAAGTATTCCAGGAGAATCAGGCTCAGCTGACTGGCGCGCTGTCGCGCCTATTGGCGGTGGTCGAGAACTATCCTGACCTGAAATCCAACCAGAACTTCCTGGCCCTGCAATCGCAGCTTGAGGGTACGGAAAACCGCATTGCCGTTGCACGGCGCGATTATATCGAAGCGGTGCGGGTCTATAATACGGCGCTGAAAACCATGCCGACAATGATCTGGGCGTGGATATGGTTTACCGGCAATGAGCCTTATCAGACTTTCAACATCGAAGATTCGGCGAAGCAGACGCCTCAGGTGAAATTCTAGGCATTTGATGTGAGAGCAATGCGTCCGATAGCTGCCGGTGCCAGCCGCCTTTGGCTGGCTCTTGTTCTGCTGGCTGTCTTTTCCGTTCATGCCTTTGCAGCGGAGCTGCCAGCGCTGACCGGCCGTGTTGTTGACGGTGCAAATGTCATCGAGCCTGAAACTCGCGAAGCGATAACACGTCAGCTCGAAGCGTTTGAAACGAAATCCTCAGATCAGGTCGTCGTCGTGACAGTGCCTGATCTCGATGGTCAAGATATTGAATCCTACTCCAACCGGCTTTATCGCCATTGGGCACTCGGACAGAAGCAGGAAAATAACGGCGTCTTGCTCGTCGTTGCCCCGAATGACCGCAAGGTCAGGATAGAGGTCGGCTATGGTCTTGAAGGCACGCTGACCGACCTGTTGTCAAAGCTCATAATTGAGAACAGCATTATTCCCGGTTTTCGGTCCGGTGATTATTCCGGGGGAATAGCGCGCGGTGTCAATGATATAGTCCAGGTTCTTTCCGGTGATTCAGCCGAGCTTGAGGCTCGCGCCAAGCGCAATATCAAAGAGCCCAATACCGATATCGACTGGTTCATGGTGATCTTCATCACGGTATGGGTCATCATTTTCTTCGGCGGTTTCGGCATGGCGGTATTGGCCCCGGTTTTCGGACAAAAGATCGGACCCGGCCAATATCGCTGGCTCGGAATGAATATCGATACAAGGCCATCAAGGCGCAATGGCGGTGGCGGCAGCGGGGGTTGGTCTTCCGGTGGTGGTGGCTGGTCGTCCGGCGGCGGTGGCGGTGGTGGTGGATTTTCGGGCGGCGGCGGTTCTTCCGGCGGCGGCGGCGCATCGGGGAGCTGGTAGATTGGCCTTAATCACAGACATTGATCACAAACGTATTGCCGAGGCGATCCGGTCTGCTGAAAGTCGCACGAGCGGCGAGATCTATGCCGTGGTTGCACGGCGGAGCGACAGCTACTTCTTCGTTGCCGGTTTTACTGCCGCATGCGGTATTTTACTCGCCGCCGTGATCGTCGCGCTTGCCGCACATTGGTACTGGTTCATCATACCGCTACCGACATTTGGCCTTGCCATTCTTGCCGCATTCCTGACCGCAGTGCTGGTGCTTTGGCTTGTGCCCGGCATAACGATGCTGCTCGTGCCGCGGCAGGTCCGATATCGCCGCGCGCATCAAAATGCCGTTCAGCAGTTTCTTGCGCGCAATGTTCACCTGACAACGGAGCGAACCGGCATATTGCTGTTTGTTTCACAGGCCGAGCGCTATGCGGAAGTGATTGCCGATGCCGGAATCAATGCCAAGGTTGGCCAGGAAGAGTGGAACGGGATTGTCAGCCTGCTTACGGATCACGCAAAAAAAGGTGAAGTTGCATCAGGATTTCTTCAGGCAATTGAGAGAGCCGGTTTGCTGCTGGAGGAACATTTCCCGATTGGTCATGAAGATGTCAATGAACTCGATGATCATCTCGTCGAATTGTAATATTCTTGCGTGTCACGCTATTTTCACGTTTGCATGCAATTTGAGGTCGAAAAGCCTTATTTAATAGCTATGATTAGCCAGTTTTGAGAATTCAGGGGGGTATTTTATGGTTTCCAGCGAAAATTCCGCGAAGAAAGCCGCACCGACGTCGAAAACTGCAAAGTCTGCAAACGCCAAAAACAAGGTCCGGCTCTTCGAGGAACTGCTGTTTGTGCGCGCTCCGGAAGAGGATCTGGCGGTCTATGATGCGGGTGCTCTGACAGCTTCTGCAAAGCTGGCAGAAGATGCGCTGAGGCGCTTCAAGTCGGGCAAACCCCTCATAGATATTTCCGATGGAAGTGCTGTTTCCCGTGATGGCCGCCCGATCACCGTCATCACACTGATCAATGACAATATGCCCTTCCTGCTCGACTCTGTCCTTGGCGAGATCAGCGAGAGGGTCAGCTCTGTCTATCTGGTGCTGCATCCGGTGATGGATGTGGACAAGAAGAGCGGTGCCGTTATCGGTGCCGCTGGTCCCGATAAGCCCGGCAAGGACGAAGCTCGCGTCTCAGTGATGCAGATCCATGTGCCTGCGCTGGACGCTCCAACGCGTGAGATCATGCTGGCTGCACTTAATCTTGTGCTCAAGCAGGTCCGGGAAGCGGTCAATGATCGCGGCGCGATGGCGGCTCGTCTTGACGATGCAATCGAGGCTTACAAGACCGGCAAAACACCGATGAAGAAAGCCGCCTGCGATGAGGCGGTCGAATTTCTCGAATGGTTACGCGACAATAATTTCACCTTTCTGGGTGTCCGCGAATATGATTATCAGGGCGATGGCAGCCAGGGCGAGCTGGAACGTTCGGGCAAGCCTGGCCTTGGCATTTTGCGCGATCCGGATGTTCGCGTGCTCAAGCGTGGCAATCAGGGCGTAACCACCACGCCGCAGATCATTGCCTTTCTCACCGGCCCTGAGCCGCTGATTGTCACCAAGGCGAATACGAAGTCGCTGGTGCATCGCCGTGGTTATATGGATTATATCGGCGTCAAAACCTATGATGCGGAAGGCAAGGTCAGCGGCGAACTGCGTTTTGTCGGCCTGTTTACGTCAGGCGCCTATACGCGCTCCGTGCTGAAAATCCCCTATCTGCGCTCGAAGACCGAAAGCGTTATCAGCCGCCTTGGTTTCAACCGGGAAGATCATTCCGGCAAGCAGCTGATCAAGGTTCTTGAGGGCTATCCACGCGACGATCTTTTCCAGATCGACGTCAAGACCCTGACCCGAAATGCCGAGATCATTCTTGCTCTGGGAGAGCGGCCGCGCGTGCGTGTTCTGCCACGCATTGATCCGTTTGGCCGATTCGCCTCGATCATTGTCTATGTCCCCCGTGAACGCTACGATTCTGTTGTCCGCGAAAAGATGGGGTCCTATTTTGCCGCGGTCTATGATGGGCATGTGTCGGCTTATTATCCGGCTTTTCCGGAAGGCAATCTGGCCCGCGTCCACTTTATCATAGGTCATGCGGAAAATGACTTCCCCAAGGTCAAACGCGAGGTGCTGGAAGAAAATGTCCGCGCTATCGTCCGCACCTGGGAGGATGCTGTTGCCGAGGTTGGCGACCGCACTGGCGCGGCGGAATTTACCACTCTGGCTGCGGCCTTCCCTGACAGCTACCGTGAAAACTTTTCACCGGAAGAAGCGCTTGTCGATGCCGGGCGTATTGCCGGGCTGACGCGCAACAATCCGCTGTTCGTGGATTTTTATCGCCATCGCACCGATGGTCCGGGCGCCGCTTCCTTGAAGATCTATCATTATGGTTCGGCGGTTGCGCTTTCGCAGCGCGTGCCTCTTCTTGAGAATATGGGCTTTCGCGTCATCAGCGAGCAGACTTTCGCTCTGCCCGCAGCCGATGGCAGCCCGCTCTTTGTCCATGATATGGAACTGACCAGCACATCTGAAATCCCAATCGATCTTGCTGATGATGGGGATCTGTTTGAGGAGGTTTTCCGCAGTATCTGGGATGGTGCCTCGGACAATGACGGCTATAACGCGCTGGCACTCACGGGACAGCTTTCATCGCGCCAGATCATCATCCTGCGCGCCTATGGTCGCTATTTGCAGCAGGCCGGCATTCCCTATTCCCAGGATTTCATTGCAGCAACGCTGAACCGTTATCCGGCTATTGCCAAGCAGATTTTTGGTTTGTTCGACCAACGCTTCAATCCTGCGAAAAACAAGACCGGAGCAGCAAAATCCCAATCGGCGCAGCAAAAGCTTCGTGCTGCTATCGAGGAAGGCTTGCAGGGGGTGCCGAGCCTTGACGATGATCGCATTTTGCGGCGATTCCTCAACCTGATTGAATCGACATTGCGCACCAATGCCTTTGCGCCGGAAGAAAATGGCAGCGAACGCGTCACCCTGGCCTTCAAGCTTGATCCACGGGCTCTGGATGAATTGCCTGCGCCGCGGCCTTATCGCGAGATTTTCGTTTACGGCCCCGAGGTCGAGGGTGTGCACCTGCGCTTTGGCCCGGTTGCTCGTGGCGGTCTGCGCTGGTCGGATCGCGCTCAGGATTATCGCACCGAGGTTCTCGGACTGGTCAAGGCGCAGCAGGTCAAGAATGCCGTCATCGTGCCGGTTGGTGCCAAGGGCGGTTTTTATCCGAAGCGTCTGCCGACAGGAAGCGACCGCAATGCGATCTTCGAAGCAGGGCGCGCGGCCTATATTACCTTCATTTCGACATTGCTTTCCGTGACCGATAATCTGCAGGGCGAAACTGTCGTGCCGCCGGAAAATGTCATCCGGCTTGATGGCGATGATCCCTATTTCGTCGTTGCTGCCGATAAGGGCACGGCAACTTTCTCCGATACGGCAAATGCAATCAGTCAAGCCCATGATTTCTGGCTGGACGATGCTTTCGCCTCTGGCGGCTCTGTCGGCTACGATCATAAGAAAATGGGTATTACCGCGCGCGGTGCCTGGGAAGCGGTCAAGCGCCATTTCCGTGAAATCGGCACTGATATCCAGACCACGCCATTCACGGTTGTGGGTGTCGGCGATATGTCGGGCGATGTGTTTGGCAATGGCATGCTGCTGTCGCCACAGACAAAGCTGATTGCCGCCTTCGATCACCGTGATATCTTCATCGATCCGGAACCGAATGTAAAAGCAACGCTGAAGGAGCGGCAGCGCCTGTTTGATCTGCCGCGTTCCAGCTGGCAGGATTTCGACAAGTCGAAGATTTCCGCTGGCGGCGGTGTATTCTCGCGTTCGCAAAAGTCCATTACGCTTTCCAAGGAAGCGGCAAAAGCCATTGGACTTGGCAAGACCACAGCGACACCATTTGAAATCATGACGGCTATCCTTAAAGCGCCGGTTGATTTGCTCTGGTTTGGCGGTATCGGCACCTATATCCGCTCCTCGCTCGAAACCGATGCGGAAGCTGGCGATCGTTCCAATGATGCCATCCGCATTACCGGCAGCGATGTTCGGGCCAAGGTTATCGGCGAAGGTGCCAATCTCGGCGTTACCCAGAAAGCACGTATCGAATTTGGCCTTTTGGGCGGCCGCTGCAATTCAGACGCCATCGATAATTCTGCCGGCGTCAATACGTCGGACGTTGAGGTCAATATCAAGATTGCATTGGCGCAGGCCATGCGCAGCGGCAAGCTGAAGCGTGAGAAACGCGATAAGGTGCTGGAATCCATGACCAATGAGGTCGGTTCTCTGGTTCTGCGTAATAATTACCTGCAAACACTCGCGCTTTCGCTGGCACAGCGGCGTGGTATTGTGGATCTTGCCTATCAGGCCCGTTTTATCACCGATCTGGAAGCGCAAAAGCTGCTCAACCGCAAGGTGGAAACCTTGCCGGAAGACAAGGCATTGCAGGAACGCCAGATCGAAGGCATTCCGCTAACCCGCGCCGAGCTTGGCGTGCTGTTGGCTTATGCCAAGATCGTGCTTTCGGACCAGCTTCTGGCCAGCGATCTTCCGGATGATCCCTATTTTGAGCGCGAGCTGATGGAGTATTTCCCCATCCAGATGAAGGAAGGTTTTGCCGACGAAATACGTACGCATCGCCTGCGCCGGGAAATCATTGCAACGCAGCTCGCCAATGATGTGATCAATCGGGGCGGACCGACCTTTGTCAGCCGGCTTTCGGACCTGACCGGCCAATCGGGGCCGGAAATCGTTCGTGCCTATGTCATCGTTCGCGATGGTTTTGAAGTGGACGGCCTGTTCGACGCGATTGATCGCCTGGATAATCTCATGCCGGGCGATGTGCAGAACGGGCTTTACGCCAAGGTTGCGCAGATGTTGAACTGGACGACAGCCTGGGTTTTGCGCAATCGCAAGAGTGCCGACCTTGGAGGCGCTATTGCCGAGATCAAGGCTGGTCGCAATGCGCTGCTGCCGCGGCTCGACAAGCTTCTGCCAGTAACGATGATGGCACTCATTCGCGAAGATACGGCCAATAATGTTGCGCTTGGTGCGCCGCAGGCGCTTGCGGAACAGATGGCGCGTCTGGAAATTGCGCCGATCATCCCGGATATCGCAGCGGTGGCGCAGGCGGCCAATGTCGATATTGCCGCCGCGGCCAAAGCCTATTTCGATATTTCGGAAGCGTTCCGTATTGGCCGCATCGAGGATGCTGCACGCAGCGTATCTGTTGCTGATTATTATGATGGTCTGGCGCTTGCCCGGGCCACAGATCTGATCAGTCAGGCGCGGCGGGGCATTGCGGTGTCAGCACTGACCCAGCATGGCAAGAAGGCCGACCCAGCCAAGGAATGGCTGGCAAGCCGGGGTTCGCGTTTGGATGAAGTGCGCCAGCGCATGGCAAATATCGTCGAAACCGGTGATCTTACCGTGTCACGTCTGGCTGTCGCAGCGGGGCTGCTGTCTGATTTGTCGTGATTTGGAGGTGGCTATCTCCCCCTTTGTGGGGGAGAATGTGATTTCAGCATCTTAGCTCTTGCTAAGTGCTAGGAATCACAAGAGAGGGGATTTTGTTCATCGAACTATCCCCTCACTTGGATTTTCCAAGGATTTAACAAAGAGGCTAAATCCAGGAAAATCCTATCTCTCCCGCAAGGGGAGAGATAACCAGTGCCATAGATTTGCGAAGTTGATCTTCCGATCACTGGAGTCTGCATGGAACAAGCACCAAAACGCGGTATCTGGGGTTGGATGTTTTTCGACTGGGCGGCGCAGCCTTTTTTCACAGTTGTAACGACCTTTATCTTCGGGCCTTATTTCGTTTCGCGCATGGCTGCCGATCCTGCAATGGGGCAGGCAGCATGGGGTTATGGCATCGCTATTTCCGGCCTGTTCATCGCCATATTATCGCCGGTCCTCGGTTCAATTGCGGATCAGACCGGACGGCGCAAACCCTGGATCGGCTTTTTCGCTGCTGTCAAAATCCTGTCACTATGCATGCTATGGTTTGCCGAGCCGGGTTCAGGACTGATAGCACCGCTGTTTTTCTTTTCGCTGGCCTCCATTGCCGCCGAATTTTCCATCGTGTTCAACGATTCCATGATGCCGCGCCTGGTGGCGCAAAAAGACATTGGCCGTATTTCCAATATTGCCTGGGGTCTTGGCTATCTTGGCGGGATGATTGTGCTGATCTTTGTCGTGGCTTTCATGGCTGCCTCCCCGGAAACGGGAAAGACCCTTCTCGGGGCGAGCCCTATTTTCGGGCTTGATCCAAGTCTTTCCGAAGGGGATCGGGCCACCGGCCCCTTGGCGGCGCTCTGGTATCTGATTTTTATCCTGCCCATGTTTTTCTTTACGCCGGATTCCCTGAAGGGCTTGCCAGCGGGCAGGGCCGTGCGCGCTGGCCTGAGCGAACTGAAATCCACCTTGAAGGAAGCAAGGCAGAGGCCGGGTATCGTGCGCTTTCTCGTCGGGCGCATGATCTATCAGGACGGCGTTAATGCGCTGATTGCCCTTGGCGGGGCCTTCGCTGCAACGATGTTTGGCTGGGTAACAGCGGAGATCGGGATTTTCGGGATTATCCTGAATGTCGTGGCTATTTTCGGCTGCCTTGTCGCCAGCAAGTTTGACACAGTGTTCGGGTCAAAAACCGTGGTCATCGCATCGCTGATCTCGCTTACCATCGCGACGCTTGGGATTGTTTCGACCGGACCCGGCTATACGCTTGGCTTGCTGCAATTGCCTGGTGTTGACACTGGTGGCCTGTTCGGTACGCCAGCGGAAAAAGCCTATATCGGTTTTGGGTTGCTGATAGGCATCGCATTCGGGCCGGTGCAGGCTTCATCGCGCTCCTATATGGCGCGCAGTATTTCCGCTGACGAAGCGGGACGGTATTTCGGCCTTTATGCATTGTCAGGAAGGGCGACAAGCTTTCTAGCGCCCTTCATGGTAGCGACCGTAACGGTTCTCAGCGGATCGCCACGCCTTGGCATGGCGATGATCATGATCTTTTTGCTCATCGGTCTGGCGATCCTTGCAAGAACGCCATATCCAGCCGCAAAGATCAGTGCCTGAAATGGCGCATGCCGGTAAAGACCATGGCGATGCCATGTTCATCTGCAGCGGCGATCACCTCATCATCGCGCATTGAACCGCCTGGCTGGATCACAGCCGTTGCACCAGCCGCGACAGCGGAAAGCAAACCATCGGCAAAGGGGAAGAAAGCGTCAGAGGCGACGACGGAACCTTTGGTCAAAGGGGTTGTCTGGCCGGCGGCTTCAGCAGCATCTTCAGCCTTGCGGGCTGCAATTCGAGCGCTATCAACGCGGCTCATCTGACCGGCACCGATACCGACCGCTGCACCATCCTTGACATAAACAATTGCGTTGGACTTTACATGTTTGGCGATACGGAAGGCGAGCTTGAGATCAGACATTTCAGCCTCGGTCGGCGCGCGTTTGGTGACGACCTTCAAATCAAGATCATCAACAACGCCACTGTCGCGGGACTGAACCAGAAGGCCGCCTGCAACCGTCTTTGCACTGATACCGCCAGCGCGCGGATCAGGCAGGCCGCCTGTCACAAGCAGCCGCAGGTTTTTCTTGGCCGCAACAATGCCCTGCGCTTCGGGCGTCGCATCAGGGGCGATAATGACCTCGGTGAATGTCTTGACGATCTCTTCAGCGGCATCCGCATCCAGCGTCTTGTTGAGCGCGACAATGCCGCCAAATGCGGAAACCGGATCGCAGGCGAGGGCCTTCAGATAGGCCTCCTTCAAGGTCGCGCCTTCAGCCACGCCGCATGGATTTGCATGTTTGATGATGGCAACGGCGGATGTACGGGCGGGATCAAACTCGGCAACCAGTTCAAACGCCGCGTCGGTATCATTGATATTGTTATAGGAGAGCTGCTTGCCCTGTAGCTGAGTTGCCGTGGCGACGCCCGGGCGCTTTTCGCCGGTGAGATAAAAACCAGCCGATTGATGTGGGTTTTCGCCGTAACGCATGACCGAATGGAGATGCCCGCCGATCGCGCGGCGTGATGGTGTTTCCGTCATCAGCGCTTCGGCAAACCAGCCGGAAATGGCTGCATCATAGGTGGCTGTGCGCGCATAGGCCTTGGCAGCAAGGCTCTGGCGGAAAGAATAGGGCAGAGACCCTTCATGCTTGTCCAGCATTGCAATGACCATGTCATAATCGCCGGTTTCGGTAACAACGCCGACATAGGCATGGTTCTTGGCGGCGGCGCGGATCATCGCGGGGCCGCCAATGTCGATATTTTCCACGATATTGGCATAGTCGGCACCGGAGTGACGGACTTCTTCGAATGGGTAAAGATTGATAATCACGAGATCGATTTCGCCAATGCCGTGGGCCTTCATCGCCTCGACATGCTCGGGATCATCGCGCACCGCAAGCAGGCCGCCATGCACCTTAGGATGCAATGTCTTGACGCGGCCATCCATGATTTCGGGAAAATCAGTAATGTCGGAAACATCACGTACCGGAATGCCCTCGGCGGCAATCGCCTTGGATGTGCCGCCAGTCGAGAGGATCTCGACGCCATGACGATGCAGCGCATGAGCAAGCGCAGTCAGGCCTGTCTTGTCGGAAACGGAAATAAGCGCCCGCTTGACCGGATGGAGATTGGGAGCGGGAAAAGATTTCGCGGCGACGGCCATGGATTCGTCCTTAAATTTCGTAGGGTCAATGGATTGGCTTGGCCGTTAGCACAGGCCGAGCCGGAATCCTACCTTTTTGCACAAGTTCACACGGGTGATTTGGAGGCTTTTTCTGTAGCGAAGGCGCCGAGAACGATAAGCCCCATGATTGCACCGGTCAGGCAGGTTGCCCACCAGCCGCCATAAAAATAGCTGGCGGCGGCAATCGCTGATCCGCTAGAGCCAAGCAGAAAGACGATGGTCATGTAGACCGCATTGAGCCGTCCGCGTGCTGCGTCATTCAATGAAAAGATAATGCGCTGGCTAAGAATCTGGTTGGTCTGAACTGCACTGTCGATGAAAATCGCGCAAAGTACCAATGCGGCAATTGAGATGGCAGTGCCTGCCCAGCCGGCAATCAAAACCCACAGGGTCAGCGTTACCATCGCGATAGCTGTACCTTGGCGGGTATAGCCACGATCTGCCAGCCTACCAGCAATGGGCGCGGCAAGAGCACCGGCTGCGCCTGCCAATGCAAACAAAGCAATCTGGCGCTGACTATACCCGAACTGTTCGCTCAGAAGCAGCGGAATGCCAGTCCAGAACAAGTTGAAGCTGGCGAAAATGATCCCTTGGTAAAAGGCGCGCCGCTGCAAGGCAGGTGTCGTGATCAAAAGATGCCACATGGATTTGATGATCGCACCATAGCGCATTCCACCCTGCGGCTGGCGTTGCGGCAGGGCAATACGCAGGAGCACAAGTACTGCCAGCATTGCGGCTGCCGATATCCAGAAGATGGCGCGCCAGCCAAATTCCGACGCTACCAGATTGGCCAGTGGCCGCGCCAACATGATGCCGGTCAAAAGGCCCGCCATCACGTTGCCGATAGTCCTGCCGCGCGAGGCAGCAGGAACAAGATGGGAGGCAAAGGGCACAAGCACCTGCGCGCCACAGGCGAAAAAGCCGATGGCGAAGGATGAAATAAGAAAGGTGGTTGCAGAGCCGGACACTGCAGCGCCTGCAAGACCCAGCGCCGTGCCACCGAGAGTGAGCAGCACAAGGCGCCGGTTTTCGAACAGATCCGCAAGGGAGACAAGCAGCAGAAGCCCCGCGCCATAACCGAGCTGGGTTACCGTAACGATGAAGCCCGCCATCCCGCCGTGCAGATTGAGATCGTCGCTGATCAGTCCGATCAGTGCTTGAGCATAGTAGATGTTTCCAACCATCGCCCCGCAGGCGAAGGCAAACAGGAAGGTTAGAGCAGGCGACAAGCCGTTGGGCTCTGCCGCTGCCACTTCCGATTTATCAGATTGATCGGCGGGCTTGTTTGAATAGGCCATTATGTTCTCTCTGCCGGTGGCCTCCCTCCGCCGGACCTTTTTACTTGCTGAGGTAAGGTTCGATGAGGGATAGATCTGCCGCAGAAAGGCGATCAGATGCAGTGCGTGCCTGATGCCAATAAGGATAGATCAATGGTGGCTGGCTTACTCTGTCGAGGTTTGCGCGCTCATCGGCAGTCAACACCAGGTCGGCAGCTTTAAGATTATCTGCGAGCTGCGCGTCCGTTCTTGCGCCGATAATGAGAGATGTCACCCCCTTGCGACCAAGAAGCCATGCGAGTGCTACCTGCGCCGCCGAAACCTTATGGGCTTCAGCAATGCCAATCAGCACTTCAATAATATCATAAAGGCGTTCCTCGTCGCGGATAGGTGGTTCCCCCCAATTGGCAAGCTGACGCGTACCTTCCGGCGTAGGAGTGCCGCGGCGATACTTGCCCGAAAGCAATCCTCCGGCGAGCGGGCTCCAAACGAGTACACCAAGCTGCTGATCGAGTGTGGCTGGGATCAGTTCATATTCTGCGTCTCGCGATTCGAGACTGTAGTGAATTTGCTGACTAACCGGCGCGATGAATTTTTCCAGTGCGGCAACGCCCATCGCCTTCATCAGATGCCACGCAGAGAAGTTTGAGACACCAACATAACGAACCTTGCCCGAACGAACGAGTGTGTCCAGTGCTTCGAGGGTCTCGTCGAGCGGTGTCATACCGTCCCACTGGTGGAGTTGGTAAAGATCAATGTGATCTGTGCCGAGACGCTTCAGGCTCACTTCGGCAGCACGGATAAGATGATAGCGCGACAGGCCCGCATCGTTGATTTCCTCGCCCATGCGGAAACGCGCCTTGGTCGCAACAAGAACCCTATCGCGCTTGCCCTTTAAAGCTTGGCCAAGGATTTCCTCGGATGCGCCGTTCGAATAGATATCAGCGGTATCGAACAGATTGATGCCTGCATCAAGGGCCATATCGACCTGTCGCCTTGCACCCTCAATATCCGTGTCGCCGGTTTTGGCAAAATTGCCTTTGCCGCCAAAAGTCATGGTTCCGAGGCTGAGCGAGGATACTTTAAGACCGGAACGGCCAAGCTGACGATACTCCATGATCGGCTCCTGATAATATATCTGAGAATGGGATTGTGCCGGAAAATGCGGCGATGGCGTTAAGTTCCGTATAGCCGATCAGCGGGCATTTGTCGCCTCTTGCTCATACAAGATTCGGTGAATTCGGATCAGCCGTAGACACCGAGGGTCGTGCGGGTAAATTGCCATTCAACTTCCGGGCGATTGGCAGCGTTGACTGAAAGCGTGATCTGCCGGGTTTTCACGGGTCCGCGAAAACCGGCAAAGAACAGCGAATCTTCGACGAAGGGCTGGATCGTCGATGAGAACATCCAGATGTCGTCATTATCGGCTTGCAGCACAATCAGGCCGTGATCATCCACGCTGACATTCACGGATGGATGCAGGTGAAAACGGATGACGATTTCTTCTGCTCCGGTGTGGCGCAAGGGATTGCGTCCGGCAGCAAAGAAACTGTCGATACCTTCGATCACGCTGCCATTGTGCGACAGAACAATCTGGCGCTCGTGGTAAATGCCAAAGGGGCGGACGTAGCCATTGTGATTTGCAACAAAGCCAATCACGCCCGGTTTTTCAATCCGCTCAATATTGACCTTGCTCGGGCCCGCAATGATGGGCGTGCCGATCATCGTCGAAAGGCCGGATGTGTTGCTGAAGCGGCAGGACGATGTGTCGTTAATCGTTGCTGTCGAATGCGCTGCGGTGGAGCGTGCCAAGGGCCGGAACTCCGCCGGTCCGTAACGGTCTACACCGGCATTTACGATATAGCGACTGCGCCCGGAGGACATTTCAAAGGAAAGGCAACCCGCATGTGCGTCACGTGATGCCGTAACGGGCGGTGCAAGGCCAGTATCGGCAATGATGGTTGTCGAATCCATGGAAAGGCGTTCGTAACCGGAATGAGCGGCATGTATAAGCGGGAGGCCGCCAATATCGTCGTGCCGTAACACGGCGATTACCCGTTCCGGCATGGTCGCGCCAACGCCATTGAAGAGCGCCAGGCTACCATCATGATGACGGAAGAAGCGCAATGCAGGCAGCATGCGCTCGATTGCTTCGATGAGCGCTTTAGGCGGCGCTTCCTGCCCGCTGGCATAGGTTTGGCGCAGGGGCAGCAGATCGGCCAGCAATTCCAGAATCGCCAGCGGATTGCGCGAGATATGGCCGCCATCGGGTAATATCTGCCGGACAAGTTCCAATTCCAGATTGCGGCGAGCCGAGCGGCTGGTGCTTGAAGAGACGGGCAGGGCCAGAGCGGCAAGAGCCAAGGCGATGCGCGCACGCAGCTTTTCTTCGCCATCATCCATAACGGCGGCCATGGTGCGCAGATAACGCACCTGCATGGCAAGTGAGCGCATAAATTGGCGATAGGTGCGAAGTTCTGCACCGGCCAGAATAAGGTTGGAGTGCTGCAGCCAGGCTATGATTCGCTGGGCCGTGACCTCGGGTGCCCAGGCAGGTCCGCTGATCGAGCGGCCATGGGTGGTGATCCAGTCACTGAGAAGCGCGCGGGCATTTGCGGTTGCAAGTTCCGTACCTGCTGCACGCAGATTGCGGAGCCAGCCGAAATTATGCAGCGCAGCTTGCCAGGCGGCATTAGGCGGCTCGACAAGGAAGGGCGAGCGTCCGCCGGTTTCGACCACGCGGCCAGCAAGCGCGAAGCGGCCATGGTAAAACTCTTCGGCGAGCTGCGGATCGGCAGGGCGTAAATCTTGCGGTGCTATGAGCACACGCTCGGGCGTAAAGCCGGTAAAACGCCAGCGGTAAAGCGGGCCCATACGCACACGTCTGCGGAAACGGCGCCAAAGCTGCGCTGTTGCAAGTCCCCATAGTTGCGGTGTTTCGCTCAACGCGACCATATTGTTATTGCTTCGAATTTGCCGACAGTCAGCAATTATGCGGCCAGAAGAGTTAAAATTTTAGTATTTTCGGCGAAAACGTGCTGCAAAGAAGCCGTCCATGCCGGAAAGGGCGGGATTTTCGTTGGGCAGGTCCGCTGGCGTCGAGCGGACGAATCCCTCCGCCGTGATCAATTCCGCAAGGCCGCCGACCTCATCTTTCGTTACGGGCACGAGTTCAATGGCGGGGTTCTTTGCAAGAAGATCACGGGAAACAGTTTCACCCTCAAGCGGGTCGAGCGAGCAATTGGAAAACACGACAATCCCGCCCGGACGAACAATGGTCACCGCATGATCAAGCAGTCTCGCCTGAAGATTGGCTAGCTTGCGCACATCCTCCGGTGTTTTCGTCCAAGGCACATCCGGATGCCTGCGAACTGTGCCTGTCGAAGAGCACGGGGCATCAAGAAGAATGGCGTCGAATGGTTCTGCGGGATTATAAGCAGAAAGATTGGCCTCAACAGTTTCAGCCGCAAGGCCCAAACGCTCAAGATTGCCGCGCAGACGCTTCAGCCGGTTGGCGGAAAGATCAAGCGCGGTAACATTAGCGCCTGCATGGGCCAATTGTGCTGTCTTGCCGCCGGGCGCTGCACAAAGGTCAGCAACGCGTTGGCCTTTAATATCGCCAAAGAGCTTGGCGGGAAGGCTGGCTGCGGTGTCCTGCACCCACCAATCGCCATCCGTAAAACCGGGAAGTTCAGTCAGTGAGCCCTCAACGGTACCAAGCCGCACCGAGCCTGTGGGCAGAGCAATGCCGCCTAGCTTTTCCGCCCACTCTGCGGGGTCACCCTTGACCGTCAGATCGATGGGGGGCTCCTTCGCCTGGATGTCGAGAATGGCTTTCGCCTTATCCTTGCCATAGGCCGAAATAAGTGTCTCTTCGAACCATTCTGGCACATTGCTGGCGCCCGCTTTGAATGTATCTTTCTCACGGGACAGGCGGCGCAAAACGGCATTGACCATTGAGGCAAAACGGCGATTGCGCGGATCATTATTCGCAGCGGTCACCGCAAGATCGACGGCAGCGCGATCGGGAATATCCAGATAAAGAATCTGGGCTGCTGCAACGTGGAGCAGATGTTTCAAGGCCACGGCATTTTCAGGCAATGGCCGGTCGATCATCTGGCCGATCGCTGTCTCGATCGTACCGCGGTTACGCAAGGCAGCACCGAGAATCGCCCGCACAAGCGAACGGTCCCGGTCTTCAAGCTCCATATATTGCGGATGGCCATTATGATTATCGGTCAGCCCGTCGAGCGACGTATGTTTTTCAATCACAGCCCCTAGAAGCCGCGTCGCGCATTGCCGGGCAGCAAGACCCGGACGGTCTTCAGCGTCGATATAATCTTTTGGCTTTTTACCGAATGGCCGTTTCGTACCGTGCTCCACACTCATGCCCATGGGCCTTTACGCCCACCGCCATTGCGGCCCCAGGGCGAAGGGCGGTCGTCCTCCACTTCGTCTTCTGCGGGAGCTTGAACGGGACGTCCCTGCTGCGGCGCCGGTTGAGCCTGGCGAAATTCCTGCACCATGGCTTCCAGCGCTGCAATACGATTTTCCGTGGCCGGATGGGTTGAAAACAGACTATCCGCGCCGCGACCACTCAAGGGATTGATGATGAATAAGGGCGCGGAGGCAGGATTGCGCTCGGCATCCTCATTGACGATTTGTTTTGCGCCACGCGCGATCTTGTTCAGCGCAGAAGCAAGCCACAGAGGATTGCCGCAAATCTGCGCTCCGCGCCGGTCGGCCGCATATTCGCGGGTCCGGCTAATGGCCATCTGAACAATCATTGCAGCAAAGGGCGCAACAATCATGGCGATAATAATACCGATAAACCCGACAGGATTATTGTTCTGGCGGTTGCCGCCAAAGAACATGGCGAAATTGCCAAGCATGGAAATGGCACCAGCCAGCGTAGCCGTGATGGTCATTATCAGTGTGTCGCGATGTTCTACATGGGCCAGTTCATGTGCCATGACCGCTGCGACTTCCTGCGGGGACAGGGCTTGCAGAAGACCGGTACTGGCCGCAACAGCGGCATTTTCAGGATTGCGCCCGGTCGCGAATGCGTTGGGCTGCGCATTCTGGATCAGGTAAACCTTTGGCATGGGTAGATTGGCGTTGGCTGCAAGATCGCGCACGATCCCGTAATATTCGGGCGCATTCGCCTCATCGACCTCGACAGCATGGTGCATCCGCAACACCATCTTGTCGGAATTCCAATAGCTGAAAAGGTTCATGACCGCAGCTACAACAAAGGCGATCATCATGCCGCCGGTTCCTCCGATGAGAAACCCTACGCCCATGAAGAGCGCTGTCATGAAGGCGAGGAGCATGCCTGTGCGCATTACGTTCATGATAGAAGTCTCTCTTCCAGTAACAGCAGGATAGTCAAGGTTATTCCTTTTATTGCGTTTATTCCGCCTATATGATGGGGTTTCGCATCGCAAGCTTCAATGATCAGTATATTCGGAATGAGTATAACATGACCCCGTCCAATTTTGGTGAACAGTCATCCACGCCGCCGCAGGCCGATAATGACGACCAGCGCCCGCGTCCAAGTTTTGACCAATTGCCACCGGCAGCGCAACGGGCATTAAAGGAAGCTGAAGCGCGGCATGCGGCGGAAAAAGCTGCATCTGATCAGCCCCGCGAAATCGGCGGACGAGGTGGTAAGGACCCCGCCCGATTTGGCGATTGGGAGATCAAAGGCCGGACAATCGATTTTTAGATCGCCGGGCGCCCTCACGGGCGCAAGATGGCGATCTATCCTTTTGTTTTAGCATCGGATTACTCGAAAACCGGGATTCCAGTTTTCGGTCCGATGCTAGCGGATAATCTCGATCCCGAGCTTCTCTCGTCTTAGCCAGCGACCCAGCAGCAGCACAGAAGCGGCAGCCAAGCCGCTCAAAAGGCCTAGCCAGATTCCAACGCCCTGCATGCCTAGCCAGAAGGCAAAGGCTACGGATAGGGGCAGGCCAATCCCCCAATAGGCAATCGCGGCATAGACCATCGGAATAGTCGTATCATGCAGACCGCGCAACATGCCGCTGGCAACCGCCTGCGCGCCATCGAAAATCTGGAACAGGGCGGCCAGAGCCAGAAATGATATGGCCAAACCAATCACTTCGGCATTGGCCGGATTATGAATATCGATGAAGGCGCGGATGAGTTGTAAAGGTGCCAGTATCATCAACAGGGCGGTAAGCGCCATGAAACCTGTACCGGCAGTGAAGGCGACCCAGCCGGCTCTTTTAATTCCGTCGGAATCCTGCGCGCCATAGGCACGGCCGACCCGCACGGTGGCCGCTTGCCCAAAGCCAAGCGGGACCATGAAACTTATGGATGCGATCTGAATGGCGATGGCATGCGCAGCAAGGGAGCTTGGCCCGATAATGCCCATGAGGAAAGCGGCAGCATTGAAGATTGTAACTTCAAAGCTCAGGATCGCAGCAATCGGCAGGCCCAATCGCATCAATTGCGCATAACGCGGCCAGTCGGCGCGCCAAAAGCGACCAAAAAGCCGATAGCGCCGGAACCGCCGATCAAGCGAAATAACGGCCACAAGGCCGGAAAACATCAGGACCGAGGAGAGAGCAGTCGCTATTCCTGAACCGATAATGCCCATCTTGGGAAATCCGAAATGGCCGAAAATTAGGGCATAGTTTGCCACCGCGTTAAAACCAACGGCCAGGAAGGCGATGACCAACGCCCAGCCGGGACGCTCCAATGCGGCCATGAATGAGCGCAAGACGATATAGAAATAGAATGGCAGCACGGCCCATTGCAGCGCCCGAACATAAGTGCCGGCTTCCTGAGCCAAATCGGCATCCTGTCCCATTGCCAGAAGAATGGGTGTTGCGTTCCACAGAACAAGCCAGATCGGTATGGAAATGGTGACGCCGATCCACAAACCCTGCCGTACGGTGCGACGGATTTCCCGCACCGTAAACCGGTTACGCCCAAGCTCGCGTGCGATCATTGGCGTTGTTGCCGTCATGAGGCCCAGACCGAAAATCATCGGCACGTAATAGAGATTTGTACCAAGAGCACCTGCAGCCAGCGCATGCGGACCCAGCCAGCCTAGCATCATCACGTCGGTGGCGGTCATCGCGACCTGCGCGACATTGGTCAGGATGATGGGCCAACTCAAGGTGAGCATCGCCACAATTTCATCACGCCATGCATGCTGCGGCACGGCTTCTTGAGTTGTAACCACCGACATTGTTCAGTCTTTCAAAAGGGAATGCCTTTTTAAAAGGCGAGATGCACCATTTTCAGGCAAATCAGGTGGTATCATTATTAAAATCGGAAGCAAAGCACTTCCTCTGCAATCGCGAGTTGGTGTCGTTTAAACAGGTATCCGATTACAGTGATCTTATATTGACAATACGTAATTTAAAAAATTCAATACCATGAAGTTGAAGCAGACAAATACCTTCAGAAAATGGCGATTGGGTCTTAAAAATCCAAGAGTACGCTCATTGATATCCTCTCGACTCGACCGTCTTTCTTTTGGCCATTTTGGTGATGTAGCACCAGTAGGCCAAGGTGTTAGTGAACTGCGCATCCATGAAGTGCCGGGATATCGGATTTATTTCCAGCGTAGAGGCGACGTGATTGTCATTCTGTTGTGTGGTGGCGATAAAAGTACTCAGGCACGAGACCTCAAAATGGCGAAGCGTCTTGCAGAAGAGTGGAGCGAATAAATGGCCGAAAAACTTTACGACTATGATCCGGCAGAAGATCTTACTTCCGATCAAGCGGTTGCTGTTTTTATGACGGAGGCATTGGACACAAATGATGCTGCCTATATCGCGCATGCTCTCGGCGTCGTCGCGCGAGCAAAAGGGATGACTGGAATATCCAGGGAGACGGGACTTGCGCGCGAGCAGCTTTATCGTTCCTTGAGCGAAAATGGCAATCCTACCCTTGAAACAACACTTGCAGTTTTGAAGGCGCTCAATGTCGGGCTCACCGCCCATGTCAACAAATCTGCGCTATAAGGAACGCCCGCAACAACCCCAAAAGGAAAGGGCCACCCTTGAAGGATGGCCCCGTAATTCCGTCTGGCCTAAGGGCCTATACCCGGTCGCGACCGGGCTGCTGTTTTCAACGGAGAGATGATCTCCGCAGAGTAGCATCAGACGCCTTGTGGCACATATCGAAATCACTAGACATCGGATCACCTCCTTTACGTTCGTTGAACACACGAAGAGAATGGGGTGGCTTTTGGCGGATTTCAAGAGAAAAATCATCCGTGTGCGCCGGTTCGATTGCAAATGGGCTTTCTGCAAGCTTCTTTGTCGAGGATTTTACCGCAAAACCGTTGGACAGTTTTCAGAAACCTGCTTAGAGCAAATCAGGTTTCGTATTTATGCAAGCACTGTTTCAGTGCCTGGAGGCAAGAAATGGCAGCTGAGCACCGGGCAGCGCGAATTATCCGCACCGTGATTGATCTGATCGAACCGCAATTTTCGGTCGAACTGTGGGATGGCACCCGTATTGGCGATAGTGCTGACGGGCCTGTGCTGGTGATCAATGACCCGATGACCGTGCGCCAGCTGGCACTCAAGCCGAACATTGGTTCCATTGTCGAATTGTGGGTTTCCGGTCAGATCGATGTAAAGAATGGCACATTGTTCGATCTTGTCGAGCGCGGGCCAAAGGGCAAGCTGAAAGAGAAGATCAAGGCATTGCCGAAATGGCAATTGTTAAAGGACATTCCTGCACTGCTTTTGAGCGGCGGCAAGAGCGGATCATCCGGCCTCGGTGGCAAAAATCCCTATGTCAGTGGCTCGAATAAAGAGGCGATCACACATCACTATGATGTTTCGAACGCATTCTATCAGCTCTTCCTTGATGATCGCATGGTCTATACCTGTGCCTATTTCACGGACTGGAACAACACTATCGATCAGGCGCAAGCGGATAAGCTCGAACTGATCTGCCGCAAGCTGCGCCTGAAGCCCGGAGAGCGGCTTTTGGATATTGGTTGCGGCTGGGGTGCCATGCTGATCTATGCGGCCAAGCATTATGGTATAACCGGCACAGGTGTTTCCCTGTCGGAGGCGCAGACGGCGCTGGCGCGGGAACGGATCAAGGCGGAAGGTCTTGAGGACAAGATTACGATCCATGTCAAATCCTATGAGGAATTGGCAAAGGATCCGCAAATGCGCTTTGACAAAATCTCGTCTATCGGCATGTTCGAAGCGGTTGGTATCGCGCATTACGATACTTATTATTCGAGCGTGCACAGGCTTTTGAAGCCGGGCGGGCTTTATTTGCACCACGCGATCACCCGTCGCATGAAGCGCAATAAAAAAGCCTTCGGTCGCAAGAGTGCAGAGCATCTGGCGCTGGTGAAGTATATTTTCCCGGGCGGCGAACTCGATCATCTTGGCATGACTGTCGAGAACCTTGAAGGTCATGGTTTCGAAGTGCATGATGCGGAAAATCTGCGCGAACATTATGGCAAAACCTGTCGCATATGGGCTGACCGGCTGCATGCGCGCTTTGATGAAGCAATTGCCGAAGTAGGTGCACCCAAAGCCCGGCTCTGGCTGCTTTACCTCACCGGCTGCGCACTGGCATTCGAACGCGGGACCGTACAGATCAACCAGACATTGGCATCCAGACGCAAGCGCGGGATATCAGCCGTGCCGCAAACGCGGGCTGATTTATATCAATAGAAGGTAGGATAGACAAATCTACTTCTGGTTGTATCGTGGCATGAGAACCATTTTTTGGGGTATTCATGCGCCTGCCGAGTTTTGCCTGTGTGTTCATCGGAGTCGCTTGTTCAGTCGTAGCTACGACCGGCGCGCTCCCAGCCCCGATTTCACAAACGACTGCAAAACCACAGCAATCCCCCTGGTTGATGCTGTCTGCCAGAACAACTTGCAAACAGGTCAACTCCTGCGAGGAGGCCGTGCAGATATGGTGCGATGGATATGCCCGTGCCGATGCTGATGATGACGGCATTCCCTGTGAGAATATCTGTCATTCGAAAGAACAAGTTGACGAGATCAGGCGGCAGATCGGCTGCTGATTGGTTCACGGAATTTGTATGCGAATTGCTGCAAAACGCACAATGCGTGGTTCGCCCTCCTGAGCTTGTCGAAGGGCGAACCACGCACGATAATTCCTGCAGGCCTAGCCCTTCTTGTTCTGGCGATTGGCAATCAGATCATCGACAACTGCCGGATCGGCGAGTGTCGACGTATCGCCAAGTGAGCCGAAATCATCCTCGGCGATCTTGCGCAGAATACGGCGCATGATCTTGCCGGAACGTGTTTTCGGCAGGCCCGGCGCAAACTGGATTTTGTCCGGCGAAGCGATAGGGCCGATTTCCTTGCGCACATGGGTGACGAGTTCCTTGCGCAATTCATCCGACCCTTCAAGGCCAGCCATCAAGGTCACATAGCAATAGATGCCTTGGCCCTTCAGATCGTGCGGATAGCCAACAACTGCCGCTTCCGACACCGTATCATGCGAGACCAGTGCCGACTCAACTTCTGCCGTGCCCATGCGGTGGCCGGACACGTTGAGAACATCATCAACACGGCCTGTGATCCAGTAATAACCATCCTTGTCGCGGCGACAGCCGTCTCCGGTAAAGTACTTGCCCTTATAGGTGGAGAAATAGGCTTCGATGAAACGTTTGTGATCTCCATAAAGGGTGCGCATTTGACCCGGCCAGGAATCGGTAATGCACAGATTGCCATCGGCTGCGCCCTCAACGACATCGCCTTCATTATCGACCAATTGTGGCTGGACGCCGAAGAACGGACGTGTTGCAGAACCGGGTTTGAGGGCCGTTGCACCGGGGAGCGGCGTGATTAGAATACCGCCGGTTTCTGTCTGCCACCATGTATCCACGATGGGCGAACGCTTCTCGCCCACTACCTGATAATACCATTCCCATGCTTCCGGATTGATCGGCTCGCCGACGGAACCCAGAACGCGCAGGGATTTGCGCGACGTCTTCTTGACCGGCTCATCACCTGCGCCCATCAAAGCGCGCAAGGCGGTTGGGGCTGTGTAGAAGATATTTACCTTGTGCTTGTCGATAACTTCCCAGAAACGCGATACGGAAGGGTAGTTTGGAACGCCTTCAAACATGAGGGTGGTCGCGCCATTGGCGAGCGGGCCGTAGACGATATAGGAATGGCCCGTAACCCAGCCAACGTCGGCGGTGCACCAGTAAATATCGCCCTCATGATAATCGAAGACATATTCATGCGTCATGGACGCATAGACGAGATAGCCGCCTGTGGTATGCAGAACCCCTTTCGGCTTGCCCGTCGAGCCTGACGTATAAAGAATGAAAAGTGGATCTTCCGCCTTCATCTTTTCCGGTTTGCACTCGCCTTTCACCGAGGCGATTTCCTCGTGATACCAAAGGTCGCGGCTGGTCGCCCAAGTCGTCTTGCCGCCGGTGCGGCGGACCACCAATACGTTCTTGACCATAACGTGATGCTTAGCAGCAATGTCGATCGCCTTATCCGTATTGTCTTTGAGCGGGATTGGCTTGCCGCCCCGCATACCCTCATCGGCGGTGATGACAAATGTCGATTCGCAGTCGATGATACGCCCGGCCAGAGCGTCAGGTGAGAAGCCGCCAAAGACCACGGAATGAACAGCGCCGATACGCGCGCAGGCCAGCATCGCATAGGAGGCCTCGGGGATCATCGGCATGTAGATGGTAACCCGGTCGCCCTTCTTGACGCCGTGCTTTTTCATAACATTGGCGAGCCGGCAAACCTGATCGTAAAGTTCGTTATATGTGATCTTCTTGTCGAGATAGGGATTATCGCCTTCCCAGATGATTGCAACCTGATCGCCGCGCTTTTTCAGGTGCCGATCAATACAATTATAGGCAACGTTGGTGACGCCATCCTCAAACCATTTGATCGAGACTTTTCCGGAAAATGAAGTATTCTTGACTTTCGTGTAAGGCTTGAACCAGTCGATACGCTTGCCATGCTTGCCCCAGAATTTCTCCGGATCCTTGATGCTCTGCTTGTACCAGCTGAGATAGGTATCATTGTCGATAAGCGCGTTCTTCTTCGCGCTGGCCAGCACGGGATATACCTTCTCGGACATTCATTTCCTCCAAACTGATCTGACGGGCCTCCACCCGGAATCCTTCCCGGGGGAAGGCATTTGATTTCATTATCACCATGCAAATTGCTGCGTAAATACAGCAAATGATATCTAACGAAGGCGTTCCGTCGCAGATGTGCGACAACGGGCCATTATTTGTGTGGGCACAGTTATTTTGCGGGCAAAGGACGGCCCCCAAAGATTGCCGAGCCAACACGCACGGAAGTCGCGCCGAAACCAATGGCAACCTCATAATCTCCCGACATTCCCATGGATAGTTTTTCCACCTTTGCCTCTCCTGCGATTTTACGCAGCAGGGCAAAATGAGGTCCGGGATTTTCTTCGGCGGGAGGAATGCACATCAGTCCCTCAATCGCGAGGCCATGCACGTCGCGGCACCGCTGCACAAAAGCCACCGCTTCCTTGGGCTCGATACCAGCCTTTTGCGGCTCAGAGCCGGTATTGACCTGAACATATAGTTTGGGAAAGCGGTTTTGTTTCTTCATTTCAGTCGCCAGTGCTGCTGCGATCTTCTCACGGTCGACAGTCTCGATGACATCGAACAGCGCGACAGCATCTTCGCACTTGTTGGATTGCAGCGGCCCAATGAGATGGAGTTCAAGACCAGAAAACTCAGAGCGAACGGCTGGCCATTTGCCTTGTGCTTCCTGAACGCGGTTTTCTCCGAAGACGCGCTGACCTGCATCAAGCACGGGACGTATTTCGTCCGCGCCGAAAGTCTTGGATACCGCTACCAGCTGTACCGAATCCATCTTGCGCCCGGCTTCAATGGAAGCTTTTCCTATTGCGGCACGAACGGCAAAAAGTTGATCAACAGCAGTCGACATGGCAGGTTCTGTTCCTATTTATATGGTTCGAGCCGGTTTTCGCCCGCCCGAAAGTCTCAAGTGGTTGACGGTTCACTTAATACGTGGTGAAGGTCCGCCCAACTAGGGTGTGCGAGATTCACGCCATGGTGGCCTGCAAATGGCACTTTTCTGTGCTTCCGGTACTCATGAACCAAAAGTTCACTCCGTTCCGGTTCTCGAAAACTACCATTTTCGGCTCACCCTGACCTGAACTTCGACGCACCCTAATCCAGTATCCTTTGCAAGAGAATCCCGTTCATGGCAACCGAACGTTACAACCCGCGTGTGGCAGAAAAGCACTGGCAGAAAGTTTGGGACGACGCCAAGCTCTTTGAAACCAGCAATGATGATCCGCGTGATCCTTATTACGTGCTGGAAATGTTTCCCTATCCATCGGGCCGTATCCACATGGGTCACGTGCGCAACTATGCCATGGGCGATGTTGTAGCGCGCTACAAACGTGCCAAAGGCTTCAATGTCCTGCACCCGATGGGCTGGGATGCTTTTGGCATGCCTGCCGAAAATGCAGCGATGCAGAACAAGGTTCACCCGAAAACCTGGACCTATCAGAACATTGATTCGATGCGCAAACAGTTGAAGTCCATGGGCCTGTCACTCGACTGGTCGCGTGAATTCGCAACATGCGATGTTGAATATTATCACCGCCAGCAGATGCTTTTCCTCGATTTCGTTGAGAAGGGGCTCGTGACGCGCAAATCCTCCAAGGTCAATTGGGATCCGGAGGATATGACGGTGCTTGCCAATGAGCAGGTCATTGACGGACGCGGCTGGCGTTCCGGCGCTCTGGTTGAGCAACGTGAGCTGACGCAGTGGTTTTTCAAGATCACCGACTTCAACGAAGAATTGCTGAGCGCGCTGGACGGGCTGGACCAATGGCCGGACAAGGTGCGCCTGATGCAGCGCAACTGGATCGGCAAATCGGAAGGCATGCTGATCCGCTGGGCGCTGGTTGAGACGTCAGCCACGTCCGAAGCTAGCGAGATCGAAGTCTACACAACCCGCCCCGATACGCTGTTCGGTGCCTCATTCATTGCGATTGCTGCGGATCATCCGCTGGCGAAAAAAGCCGCTGAGCACAATGCTGCTCTGGCGGAATTCAATGAGGAATGCCGCCGTGCGGGAACCTCCGTTGCTGCCCTGGAAACGGCTGAGAAGAAGGGTTTAGATACGGGCCTGCGCGTTGTCCATCCGCTGGATGCGAGCTGGACATTGCCGGTCTATGTCGCCAATTTCGTCCTGATGGACTATGGCACGGGCGCGATTTTCGGCTGTCCTTCCGGCGATCAGCGCGATCTGGATTTTGCCAATAAATATGGTTTGCCGGTGGTGCCGGTTGTCATGCCGAAGGATGCGGATGCTGCGACCTTCCAGGTAACAGAGACGGCCTATGTGGATGATGGCGTGATGATCAATTCACGTTTTCTGGATGGGTTGACACCTGCTGAGGCCTTTGACGAGGTTGCAAAAAAGCTGGAGAATCAGACAATCGGCAATCGCCCGCAAGGCGAACGCAAGGTCAATTTCCGTCTGCGCGACTGGGGTATTTCCCGCCAGCGTTACTGGGGATGCCCGATCCCCATGATCCATTGCGATGATTGCGGTGTGGTGCCTGTGCCAAAAGCTGACTTGCCGGTGAAGCTCCCCGACGATGTGGAATTTGACCGTCCCGGCAATCCGCTGGATCGTCATCCAACATGGCGTCATGTCAATTGCCCGAAATGCGGCAAGGCTGCGCGCCGCGAAACCGACACGATGGATACATTCGTCGACTCATCCTGGTATTTCGCACGCTTTACGGCGCCATGGGAAAATGAACCGACCAATCCGAAAATTGCCAATCATTGGCTGCCGGTCGATCAATATATTGGCGGCATCGAGCACGCCATTTTGCACTTGCTTTATTCGCGCTTCTTTACGCGGGCGATGAAAGTTGCCGGTCATCTGGACATTTGCGAGCCTTTCAAGGGTCTGTTCACCCAAGGCATGGTCGTGCACGAGACTTATAAGGGCAAGGAAGGCTGGGTTACCCCGGCTGAAATCAGACTGGAAGAAATCGATGGCAAGCGCCGCGCGGTCTTGCTTGCCACGGGCGAGGAAGTCGAAGTCGGCTCGATCGAGAAAATGTCGAAGTCGAAGAAAAACGTTGTCGATCCAGATGATATTATTGCTTCCTACGGTGCTGATACAGCCCGATGGTTCATGCTGTCCGATTCACCGCCCGAACGCGATGTCATCTGGACAGAAGCGGGAGCAGAAGGCGCGCACCGTTTTGTGCAGCGCGTTTGGCGGCTGGTATCGGAGGCAGCAGAGAGCCTGAAAGGTGTGGCGCCAGTGGCAGCGACTGACGGTGACGCCTTGCAGATTTCCAAGGTGGCCCACCGGACAGTCAAGCTGGTTGGCGAAGACCTGGAGAAACTGGGCTTCAACAAAGCCGTGGCCCGTCTCTATGAGCTGGTGAATCTTTTGGCTGGTCCCTTGCAAAAAATTGCCGCAGGCGAAGCAGATGCTGCGTTGACCGGCGCTTGCCGTCAGGCCACGGAAATGCTGCTTTCGATGATTGCGCCGATGATGCCGCACTTGGCCGAAGAATGCTGGAAAGCGTTGGACGGGCAGGATTTGATTGCGCACCGTCCGTGGCCTCAGTTCGATCCGGCATTGATTGTCGAGAACGATGTCACCATGCCCGTGCAGATCAACGGAAAGAAGCGCGGGGATTTGACAATTGCCCGCGATGCGGATCAATTGACGGTCGAAAAGGCCGTGCTTGCACTTGATTTCGTGCAGACAGCGTTGAATGGCAATTCGCCGAAGAAAGTCATTATTGTACCGCAGAGGATCATCAATGTCGTTGTCTGATCGTTGGATGCAGGGCTTTAGCTCCAAGCGTTTGTTATCCCTATGCGTTGTAGGATTGGCGCTGGTTGCCAGTGGCTGTCAGGTGCGCCCGCTTTATTCTGATGCCGGTCCTGCTGTCGGCAGCAGCGTCGGTGTCGATGGCAGCATGCGCTCCAAGCTTGCGAGTGTTTCCATCAACCAGCCTGGCGACCGCGTTACGCAGGAGGTGCGGAACCATTTGATCTTCCTGTTTGCAGGTGGTGCTGGTCAGCCAGCAAGTCCCGCATATTCGCTGCAGCTCGGTGTGAGTTCGAAGGATCTTTCTCTGGCCCTTATCCAGAACGCGACCAATGATAAATCAGGCCAGCCGACGGCGGGCTTGATCCGCATGACCGGCACTTACGTTTTGAAGCGGACGTCAGACGGGCAGGTTGTTGGTCAGGGAACGAGAATTGTGACGTCGAATTATGATTCGCCACGGCAGCGTTTTGCGGCCACCCGTGCAGCGCGCGACGCAAATAATCGTGCCGCACGTGAACTGGCCGAGGCACTGAACCTGAGTGTCGCACAGGACCTTTCCAAATTTTGATTTGAAAATCTCTTGCCTAACAAAAACGCCCGCCTTGATTGAACAAGGCGGGCGTTTTTGTATTTATAGATCAGATCAAACTAAGCGATGGATTGGCCTGTCTTTGCCCAATCGGCCAGGAATGTTTCGAGGCCCTTATCTGTCAGCGGGTGCTTGACCAACGCCTTCAAAGTGGCAGGCGGTGCTGTGACGACATCAGCGCCGATCAATGCCGCGCTCTTGACGTGGTTGACGGTGCGCACAGACGCAGCAAGAATTTCAGTCGGATAGTCGTAATTGTCATAGATGGTGCGGATTTCGGAGATCAGCTCCATGCCGTCAATGCCAATATCGTCAATACGGCCAATGAAGGGGGAGATGAAGCTTGCACCGGCCTTGGCAGCAAGAAGCGCCTGATTGGCGGAGAAGCACAGGGTGACGTTGACGAGATGACCGTCGGAGCGAAGCGCCTTGCAAGCGCGAAGACCGTCAAGCGTCAGCGGAACCTTGATGCAGATATTGTCGGCAATCTTGGCAAGAACCGCGGCTTCCTTCATCATCTGCTCATATTCCACGGCAGCAACTTCTGCAGAGACAGGTCCCTTGACGATGCTGCAGATTTCCTTGGTGACTTCGAGAATGCTGCGGCCGGATTTGAGAATGAGCGAAGGGTTCGTCGTAACGCCATCGACCAGTCCTAGGTCGTTAAGCTCGCGGATATCCTTAACATCGGCAGTATCGACAAAAAACTTCATTGGGGCATTCCTTCCTAATATGACAGCTGGTCTGGAGAGGAGATGGGATATATCTCCGGAAAGTGGCTTTTCTTTAGACCAAAGCCGCGTCAAGGTCACGCACATATGAGTGAAGATTCGCGCCTCCCGCAAAAAATCGTTCCGGTGCTCGTGCCTATGCCGGCAGAGCGGCCCTATAGCTATGCCGTGCCGGAGGGAATGGATGTAAAGCCGGGATCAATCGTACGTGTGCCGCTGGGCCCGCGCGAAGTGGCGGGCATCGTCACGAGCGATGTTACCGATGATATTTCTGCCAAGAAATTGCGGCCAATTTCGGAGCTTTTCGATTGCCCTCCTGTTGATGATGGCATGATGCGCTTTATGCGCTGGGCCGCCGATTATACGATTTCGCCGCCGGGAATGGTGGCGCGCATGGTCTTGCGAGTTCCCGCTGCATTCGACCCCGAGCCACATGTGCCGGGCTTGCGCTTTTCGGGCAGGGAGCCGGAGCGGATGACGGGGGCACGCGCCCGCGTTCTTGAGCTTGCCGAAGACGGCATGGCGTGGACCCGCACGGGCCTTGCCCATGCTGCCGGTGTTTCCGCTACCGTGATCGATGGCCTTCATACGGCTGGCGTGTTTGAGCAGGTGATGATCCCGCCGCGTCCCATCGTGGCTGCGCCGGATATCAATTATGCCAAAGCGGTTCTTTCCAGCGATCAGGCCGAAGCTGCCGACAGGCTCGTGGAAGCAGTATCGAGCAAGGACTTTTCGGTCACTCTGCTTGATGGCGTGACCGGCTCGGGCAAGACCGAAGTCTATTTCGAAGCGCTTGCCAAGGCGATCGAGCAGGGCAAGCAGGTGTTGATCCTTTTGCCGGAAATCGCGCTGACGCAGCAATTCCTCGATCGTTTCCACGACCGTTTCGGAACCAAGCCTGCGGAGTGGCATTCGGACCTTGCGCCAAAAACACGCGAGCGTGTCTGGCGGCAGGTGATGGAAGGACAGGTCCGGGTTGTGGCGGGCGCGCGGTCAGCACTGTTTCTGCCATTCAATGATCTTGGCCTGATCATTGTCGATGAAGAGCATGACTCTGCCTACAAGCAGGAAGACAGGGTGTTCTATAATGCGCGGGACATGGCCGTGGTGCGTGGGCATATCGGCAATTTTCCCGTGATTCTTGCCTCGGCAACACCGTCAATTGAAAGTCAGGTCAATGCGATACAGGGCAAATATACCCGCATACGCCTGACCGGGCGTTATGCTGAGGCGGCGATGCCTAATCTACGCGCCATCGACATGCGCAAATCGCCGCCGCGTCCGGGCGGGTTTCTGTCGCCCGCACTGGTCGAGGCGGTCAATCAAACATTACAGCGCAAAGAGCAATCGCTGCTCTTTCTCAATAGGCGCGGTTACGCACCTCTAACCCTTTGCAGGGTTTGCGGCCATCGTTTCCAATGCCCCTGTTGCTCCAGCTGGCTTGTCGAACACAGGTTTCGCGGGCAACTAGTCTGCCATCAATGCGGACATCATGAACCCAAGCCGGATGCCTGCCCGTCCTGTGGGACGTTCGATCATCTTGTCGCCTGCGGGCCAGGGGTCGAGCGTATCGCGGAAGAAGCCGAAAAGACGTTTCCGGATGCACGGATTATCGTGCTGTCATCAGATTTGATGGGCGTGAAGCGCCTGCGACTGGAGCTTGATGCCATTGCGCGCGGCGAGGCCGATATTGTGATCGGCACGCAGCTTGTCGCCAAGGGGCATAATTTCCCCAATATGACGCTGGTCGGGGTGGTCGATGCCGATCTCGGATTGGCCAATGGCGACCCGCGTGCTGCGGAACGTACTTTCCAACTCCTCAATCAGGTGACAGGCCGTGCCGGAAGAACGGGTAAGAAAAGTACCGGCCTGTTGCAAACCTATCAGCCTGATCATCCTGTGATGCGCGCGATCGTTTCGGGCGATGCCCAGGCTTTCTATGATCGGGAAATAGAAGAGCGGGAACGCTCTGGCCTTCCGCCGTTCGGACGGCTTGGAGCATTGATTATCTCCGCAGCCACAAGGCCGGAGGCAGAGGCGCATGCGCGCGCCCTGCGCCGCGCCGCGCCCACATCACAACAGATCAATGTTTTGGGCCCGGCAGAAGCGCCGTTGGCGCTGGTGCGGGGCCGTCATCGCTTCCGGTTGCTTATCCACGGCACACGCAAAGCGGACATTCAGGGCTTTATCCGCGCGATGCTGGGTGCCGGTCCAAAAGAAAGAGGGTCGATTAGGGTGCAGGTTGATATTGATCCGCAGAGTTTCCTATAAAACCCGTCATGGAGGGCTGCAAATGGCGCTTTTCTGCACTACGGTGCTCATGTACCCCAAAGTACATTCCGCTCCGTGGTTCGAAAATCACCATTTTCGCCGCCCCATGACAAGTTTTAACGCGGCGCTATAAGAGGGGCTGTTAGAGCATCGGACCGTCCGGTGATCTATAAGCGGTCGAGTTGTTTGTTTAGAAAAGGGTGCAAGAAATGGAATTTTACTGGCCGGCAAGTCAGGGGGAGTGGATGGCCTGGTTATCTGCGGCCATCACTGTGGCGTTCGGTATCATCCTGTTTTTTGCGCCGCGCATAGCC
The DNA here is from genome assembly GCA_900471815.1 of Hyphomicrobiales bacterium. Lineage (GTDB taxonomy): Bacteria > Pseudomonadota > Alphaproteobacteria > Rhizobiales > Rhizobiaceae > Phyllobacterium > Phyllobacterium ifriqiyense. The sequence continues at coordinate 84,674 of UICE01000007.1, read as the reverse complement.
TTGAAAGTTTTGCGCCTCCAAACTGTTCCCGCGCATCCGGAAGCTCTTTCGGCGGTTCGTGGCCCGCTTGCCGGTTTTTATCTCGGCCTTGGCCTCTCCGCGCTGATTTTCTCGCAGCCCTTTTTGTGGATCGCTTTGGGCGTATCCTGGGGAATTACGCTTTTCGGTCGCCTGATCTCGATGATGTCAGATCGTGGCAATACGATTTACAACTGGGTAATGGTCATTATTGAACTGGCCCTTGCCGCAGGTCCATTGCTCTTTGCTTTCGGCTTTATCGCATAGTCAGAAAGGCCAGAGTGGAATAGTTGACTCAAGATTATCCAGAGTTCAGGCAATTCTGATCGCCATTTTACCGGATTCCCGTGTTGCGAGTCCGGTATTCCTATGCTAGACGGCAATCAAATCTCGTCAGGGATGGCCTTCGGGTCATGTTCTGAGGTTAAAAAAATCAATAATGCCAAAGATTTGACCCGAAATCCCTTCAGGTCGCCCGATTTTTGGCCAAAACGCAGAGAGCTTGTCGTTCGTGGCAGAAACTTCGTCGCTCATTTCCGGTGTTGCCCAGCGCTATGCGGGTTCATTGTTTGATCTCGCACTGGAGGCAAACTCCGTTGCGCAGGTAGAGAAAGATCTCGGCAGGTTCGAGGCTCTTATCGATGGCAGTCCTGAACTGAAGCGTTTGATCATTAGCCCGGTTTTCTCGTCAGGCGATCAGGTCAAGGCGATCTCCGCCATTCTGACCAAGGCCAAGATTAGCGGTCTCGTCAATAATTTCCTGCGTCTTGTCGCGCAGAACCGGCGCCTTTTCTCGGTGCCTGCCATGATCCAGTCATTCCGCCAGATCGCAACCGCCCATCGCGGTGAAGTTGCGGCGGACGTTACTTCCGCGCATGCCTTGACGGCGGCGCAGCAGACAGAATTGAAGGCCACGCTGAAAAGCGTCGCCGGCAAGGACGTGACAATCAATGTCACCATTGATCCGTCGATCCTTGGAGGTCTCATCGTCAAGTTGGGGTCCCGCCAGATCGACACTTCGCTTCGCACAAAACTTTCTTCGCTTAAGCTTGCACTGAAAGAGGTCGGCTGATGGACATCCGCGCCGCGGAAATTTCCGCAATCCTTAAAGATCAAATCAAGAATTTCGGCCAGGAGGCAGAAGTCTCCGAAGTTGGTCAGGTTCTGTCCGTCGGTGACGGTATTGCCCGCGTTTACGGTCTGGACAATGTTCAGGCCGGTGAAATGGTGGAGTTTCCTGACGGAACTCGCGGCATGGCCCTGAACCTTGAAAGCGACAATGTTGGTGTCGTTATTTTCGGTTCCGACCGTGACATCAAGGAAGGTGATACGGTCAAGCGCACAGGCGCGATCGTTGACGTTCCTGTCGGCAAGGAATTGCTCGGTCGCGTTGTTGACGCTCTGGGTAATCCAATCGACGGCAAGGGCCCAATCAAAGCCACTCAGCGTTCACGCGTTGACGTCAAGGCTCCTGGTATCATCCCACGCAAGTCGGTGCATGAGCCAATGTCGACCGGCCTCAAGGCTATCGATGCTCTGATCCCGGTTGGCCGTGGACAGCGCGAATTGGTCATCGGCGATCGCCAGACCGGCAAGACTGCAATCATTCTCGACACATTCCTCAACCAGAAGCCAGCGCATGATGCGGGCGACGAGAACCAGAAGCTGTATTGCGTTTATGTCGCTATCGGCCAGAAGCGTTCAACTGTTGCCCAGTTCGTGAAGATCCTTGAAGAGCGCGGCGCGCTTGAATATTCGATCATCGTTGCCGCAACTGCTTCTGATCCTGCACCAATGCAGTATCTGGCACCGTTTGCCGGTTGCGCCATGGGTGAATATTTCCGTGATAACGGCATGCACGCTTTGATCGCTTATGACGATCTTTCCAAGCAGGCTGTTGCTTACCGCCAGATGTCGCTTTTGCTGCGTCGTCCTCCGGGCCGTGAAGCCTATCCAGGCGACGTTTTCTATCTGCATTCCCGTTTGCTGGAGCGTTCTGCCAAGCTCAACGACGAAAATGGCGCAGGTTCCCTGACCGCCCTTCCAGTCATCGAAACGCAGGCTAATGACGTGTCGGCCTATATTCCGACCAACGTGATTTCGATCACCGACGGTCAGATCTTCCTCGAAACCAACCTGTTCTATCAGGGTATCCGTCCAGCTGTTAACGTTGGTCTGTCGGTTTCCCGCGTTGGTTCTGCTGCGCAGATCAAGGCGATGAAGCAGGTAGCGGGTTCGATCAAGGGCGAGCTTTCGCAGTATCGTGAAATGGCTGCTTTCGCGCAGTTCGGTTCCGATCTCGATGCATCGACACAGCGCTTGCTTAATCGCGGCGCGCGTCTGACCGAGCTTTTGAAGCAGCCGCAATTCTCGCCGCTCAAGACGGAAGAACAGGTTGCTGTGATTTTCGCCGGTGTTAACGGCTATCTCGACAAGCTTGCTGTCAATCAGGTCAGCAAGTTTGAACAGGGCCTCCTGACATGGCTGCGCACGGAACATAAGGATGTTCTGAGCACAATCGCATCAGAAAAGCAGATCAGCGACGACACCAAAGGCAAGCTTAAGGCAGCAGTTGATGCCTTTGCCAAGTCCTTCGCTTAACCACTGACGGGATGAACGGATGCCTTCGTTAAAGGATCTGAGAAACCGGATCGCCTCGGTCAAGGCGACGCAGAAAATCACCAAGGCGATGCAGATGGTCGCCGCGGCGAAGCTGCGTCGTGCGCAGGAAGCTGCAGAAGCCGCGCGCCCTTACTCGCAGCGTATGGCTGCGGTTTTGGCGAATATTGCTTCCAATGTGGATGGTGATGATGCCCCGGTACTGATGAGTGGAACCGGCAAGGACGATGTGCACCTGTTGATTGTCTGCACATCGGAACGCGGACTTTGCGGCGGTTTCAACTCGCAGATTGCGCGTTTGGCCCGTGACCATACCCGCCGCTTGCTTGCTGACGGCAAGACGGTGAAAATCATCACCGTTGGCAAGAAGGGCGCGGACATTCTGCGCCGCGATCTTGGCAAGCTTATCATCGATCACGTTAATCTGCGTGAAGTGAAGCAGGTTGGTTTCACCAATGCTGACGAGATCGGTCACAAGATCATCGGACTTTACAATGAAGGCGCTTTTGATGTCGCTACATTGTTCTATTCCGAGTTCAAGTCTGTGATTTCGCAGATTCCAACTGCACAGCAGCTGATTCCGGCCAGCGCCATTGGCGATGCCGAACCGGAAACCGCGGGCGATGCAGTCTATGAATATGAACCGGATCCGGCTGCCATTCTCGGCGACCTGATCCCACGCAATATTTCTGTCCAGGTTTTCCGCGCTCTCCTTGAAAACGCGGCATCGGAACAGGGTGCGCGTATGTCCGCCATGGACAACGCAACCCGCAACGCCGGTGACATGATCAACAAGCTGACAATGTCGTATAACCGCCAGCGTCAGGCCCAGATCACCAAAGAACTGATTGAAATCATTTCGGGCGCGGAAGCGCTCTAATCGCGAAGGTAAGGATCGATGGCAAAAGCAGCGACCCCGAAAACACCCGCAGCCGCAAAAGCAGCTGCACCCAAGGCAGCCGCTAAGCCAGCAGCGGCGAAGGCAGCTCCAAAGGCTGAAGTCAAGGCTGCACCTGCCGCCAAGGCAGCAGCAACGAAAGCTCCTGCAGCAAAGTCTGCCAAGGCGCCTTCGGCACCGAAGACTGCCCTGAAGGCAACCGGCGTTGTCGGTCGTGTCAGCCAGGTCATCGGCGCTGTGGTTGACGTTGCCTTTGATGGCGGCGTTCTGCCAAAGATCCTCAACGCGCTGGAAACCGACAATCTCGGCAATCGCCTGGTTCTGGAAGTTGCTCAGCACCTTGGTGAGAACACAGTTCGCACGATCGCCATGGACTCGACAGAAGGTCTGGTTCGCGGTCAGGTCGTATATGATACGGGTTCTGCGATCATGGTTCCGGTTGGACCTGAAACGCTTGGTCGTATCATGAACGTTATCGGTGAGCCGGTTGACGAAGCTGGCCCGATCAAGACAACTTTGACCCGCGCTATTCACCAGCCAGCGCCTGAATATGTTGATCAGTCAACAGAAGCTCAGATTCTGGTCACTGGCATCAAGGTTATCGATCTTCTCGCGCCTTATGCTCGTGGTGGTAAGATTGGTCTGTTCGGCGGTGCCGGCGTGGGCAAGACCGTTTTGATCATGGAATTGATCAACAACGTCGCCAAGGCGCATGGTGGTTACTCGGTATTTGCCGGTGTGGGTGAACGTACCCGCGAAGGTAACGATCTCTATCACGAAATGATCGAGTCCGGCGTGAACAAGGCTGGTGGCGGCGAAGGTTCCAAGGCCGCACTTGTTTACGGTCAGATGAATGAGCCACCAGGGGCACGTGCTCGTGTTGCTCTCTCCGGTTTGACAGTTGCGGAGCATTTCCGCGATGAAGGCCAGGACGTTCTCTTCTTCGTGGACAATATTTTCCGCTTCACGCAGGCTGGTTCGGAATTGTCGGCTTTGCTCGGACGCATTCCTTCTGCTGTGGGTTATCAGCCAACGCTGGCAACCGACATGGGTCAGATGCAGGAACGCATCACCACGACGCATAAGGGTTCGATCACTTCGGTTCAGGCCATTTACGTGCCCGCCGACGATTTGACCGATCCGGCGCCTGCGACATCCTTCGCGCATCTTGATGCGACGACAAACTTGAACCGTGCGATTTCCGAGAAGGGTATTTACCCGGCTGTGGATCCGCTCGACTCGACATCGCGCATGCTTGATCCGCTGATCGTTGGTGAAGAACACTACCAGATTGCCCGTCAGGTGCAGTCAATTCTGCAGCGCTACAAGTCGCTTCAGGACATCATCGCCATTCTCGGCATGGACGAGCTTTCGGAAGAAGACAAGATTGCAGTGGCACGCGCCCGCAAGATCGAACGCTTCCTGTCGCAGCCGTTCTTCGTTGCTGAAATCTTCACCGGTTCGCCGGGCAAGCTGGTCGATCTGGCCGACACCATCAAGGGCTTCAAAGGCCTTTGCAATGGCGATTATGATCACCTGCCGGAAGCAGCATTCTACATGGTTGGCTCGATCGACGAGGCAATCGAAAAGGCACAGCGTCTGGCAGCAGAAGCAGCCTAATTCGGAAATGATGGCGGGCTACGGCCCGCCCTTTTCTATCTAATTTGGCAATTTCTATTGGGAAACCTATTCCCGCGTTTTGCAATTGCTTGAACTGATCGGGTCTAAAGCAATACCAGCAAAAATGTGAAACGGTTTTGCGTCCGGAGTTGCGTAGGAACAAAGGCTTAGAGTGCAGTTTTGATCCATCAAGACGTCAAGCGCTCTAAATCACAGGAATTGAGTGGATATCATGGCTGAAGCCTTCCAGTTTGAACTCGTCTCGCCAGAACGCCTGCTTCTTTCGGAGCAGGTCATTGAAGTCGTTGTTCCGGGCACGGAAGGCTATATGACCGTCCTGGCTCATCATGCTCCATTGATGGCAACGATCAAGCCAGGCGTCGTCACAGTAAAGACACCTGATGGAAAGCCCGACAGCTATGTTGTTTTCGGCGGCTTCGTTGATGTGACGCCAGATGGCTGCATTCTTCTCGCGGAATCGGCGGTACACGTCACCGATATAAAGGCTGATGAACTGCAAAACCGCATCAAGGACGCCAAGGAAGACTTCGAAGATGCGACTACACGCGAAGAGAAGTCGCGTGCGGAAGATCTGCTCGGTCAGTTGACAACATTGCAGGAAGCCATCAAGGCAGCTTGAGTACTTCAGCATGAGCTATGATGATGAAGCGGGCATTGGCCCGCTTTTTTATTATGCTTTTTCGCGAGCCACGATGTCGCGAATCTACAGTGCCGTATTGCGTTTCTTGAAGCGTCTGCTGTTCGCCTTGGGTTGTGCGATAGGTGTACTGTCCGGCTCGCAGCCAATCACTTTGTCAGGCGGCATCTGACGATGAATAAACATCGACTTCGCCACCTTGTGCGTGAATTGCCGCGCCATACGAGAGAAAGAACGGTTTCCTATTTAGACCGGAAAAGTCTTTAGCTTGGGTTTGCCGCCAAATGCTTGAACGCGGCGACAACCTCTTCATAGACGGCGCGCTTAAATGGAACGATCAGATCAGGCAATTGCGCCATTGGCTTCCATGCCCATTCGTCAAATTCGGGGGTATGTCCGCCGGGCGGCGGGTTGATGGCGATCTCGCTTTCGTCACCTTCAAAGCGATAAGCAAACCACTTTTGTGTCTGGCCGCGATATTTGCCCTTAAGAGCAACACCCATCAGATGCGGTGGCAGATCATAATTGATCCAGTTTGGCGCTTCGGCGAGCAAAGATACGGACTTCATGCCGGTTTCTTCGTAGAGTTCGCGCAGCGCTGCCGGTTGCGAAGCTTCACCTGGATCAATGCCGCCTTGCGGCATTTGCCAAAGCTGGGTCTGCCCATCCATCTCGTCATTGGGTATGACGATACGATGACCGGCCCAGACAAGTCCTTCCTTGTTGAGCACCATGATGCCGACACAGGGGCGGTAGGGTAGGGATTGTGGGTCGACAGGCTTTTTGTTCTTGCTCATGAGGATGCTCCAGTGCGCGCGTTCGAGGAGTGCTAGCCCTTTTGCGGATCGCGGACAAGCGCCGATATGGGGACGATTTCTATGCCACGCGCTTTGGCTTCATTCGCCCATGCGGCGACTGCTTCAACAGTTACATCGAACGCCGAGCCAGTCGCAATCGCGGTGCCTTTGGCGCGTGCAATGCGTTCCAGTTCATCCAGTTTCTTCAGGATGCCGCCGCGCTCCTGCGTTGCATCAATTAACAAGTCTGCGGCAGCGTAGGGCGTGCCTTGCTGTGTGGCAATTGCATCTGCTTGGCTGCGTGCCGAGGTGCCGTCATCCAGATAAAGCAAGCCACGGCGGGTAATCTCCTGCATGACAGGCGTCATTGCCGCTGCCTCCGACGTGAAACGCGCGCCCATATAGTTCATGACGCCCGTATAGTTGGTAATGCGTCCCATTGTCTTGTGCAGGTTCTCAATCGTGGCGGCGGGTTGTGCATCCACGGTGAGTGTATTGCGGCCGGGGTTCACCCGCGGATAGTCGAAAGGCTCCAGAGGCAATTGCAACAATATTTCGTGGCCTTCCTGACGGCCCGCCTGCATCCAGCGGCCAAGGCTATTGCCTTCAGGCGAGAAGGCCAAAGTTATTTCCGGCGGCAAGACGCGGATAGCGTTCTGAGAGCCGGTCTGAGACAGGCCCAAACCGCCAATAATAATCGCCACCCGCGCGCCCCGCGCCCCGGACCATGGTCTTGCATAGGCATCAAGCGGACGACGCCCATCCGGCGCAATGATCGGGAGCGGCCCTTGCGGGGACTGCTCGAGCAAATCCGGTTCTGGCAGATGCGCAGTTCGAGGGTCTTGGGCACGTCTTGCCGGGTCACCAACGACAATGACCTTTGGTCCGCCCGCAACCTCATTGGCTATATTGCCTGGCAACTGGTTGGAGATTGTTGTTTTCGGCAGGGTAGGTGAAATCGGCTCGGGAGCAGGAGCTTGCGTGGCAATGGGGATAGCTGGTTTTGCTTCAGGCCGCCGAAAGCCTTGATGGCTGGTATAGGAAATTACGGATGACGCAACCAGCATGAGCGTAAAAACAGTCGAGGGCAGTATCCATGACCCTGCCGTTTTATTGCCCGCTCTGACGTTCGGCCCTTTGCCGGTTCGCCCCAGCGGCCTGTTCAATTCTGAATTCACGCTTATTGGCCGGAAAAAGGGAGGAAGTGCTGGCAGCAAATGCTGCGATAAGGGAGGAAAGCGGCCGGGCTAATCAAGGAAGCCCGGTCGCTTTTATCATATTAGTTGGGAACACCCTTTTTGGGGTCAGCAGGAAATGCTGCATTGGCCTGTTCGCCGCGTAACAACTTCATTGCCTGTATGAGCTGCAGGTCGTCCTTTGCTTCCGGTGGAACATAGGGAATGGAACCGGAACCTTCGGCATCTTCCTGAGCGCCCTTGATATGGCCCTTCAGGCTTGATTCGCTCATTGGCTCAACCTTGCCTTTCAGCTCTTCCGGCAATGGCTGCTCAACGGTAATGTCCGGTATGATGCCCTTGCCCTGAATGGACTTGCCGGCAGGCGTGTAATAGAGCGCTGTTGTAAGGCGCAGCGCGCCATTCTCGCCAAGCGGGATAATCGTCTGGACCGAGCCCTTGCCGAACGAGCGCGTGCCAAGAATCGTACCACGGCGATGATCTTGCAAGGCACCGGCAACGATCTCGGATGCACTGGCGGAGCCGCCATTGATAAGCACGATCAGCGGCTTGCCATCAGTCAAATCCCCTGCGCGGGCATCAAACCGGGTGATGTCCTGGGGATCACGGCCACGAGTCGAGACAACCTCACCCTTATCGAGGAAAGCATCCGAAACGGCGACCGCCTGATCGAGAAGACCGCCTGGATTCAGGCGAAGATCAAGAACAAAGCCTTTGAGCTTGTCCTTGGGGATCTTGCTCTGGATATCTTTGATGGCCTTTTGCAGATCGTCAAATGTCTGCTCGGTGAATGAAATCACCCGAACATAGCCAACATCATTCTCAACGCGAGATTTGACAGCCTGGACCTTAACCACGTCGCGAATGATCGTCAGCACGATCGGCTTGTCGGCACCCTGACGGATAAGCGTAAGTTCAATCGGGGTTTTAATCTCACCGCGCATCTTGTCGACAGCGTCGGTGAGCGTCAGTCCACGAACTTCAACGCCATCGATCTTTGAAATGTAATCGCCGGCAAGAACGCCTGCTTTTGCGGCTGGCGTGTCATCAATCGGTGCGATGACCTTGACCAGTTCGTTTTCCATGGTGACTTCGATGCCAAGACCGCCAAATTCACCCTTGGTCTGAACACGCATATCCTGCGCCTGTTCAGCATTCATGTAGGATGAGTGCGGATCAAGCGAGGTCAGCATGCCGTTAATGGCATTCTCGACCAGCTTCTTGTCATCCGGCGGCGTGACGTACTGGGCGCGGACACGCTCGAATATATCACCAAAAATTGATAGCTGTTTATAGGTGTCGTTGCCCGCAGCCTCTGCAGCGGTAGTGGGCAGGGCACCCTGCACAACAACCATTGCCGTAGCGCCCATCAGTGCTCCAGCCATGAGAAGCGATAGTCTACGTATCATTTGCGGTCCTTCCAGCAAGTCGATCCGCCCACCATGGAGCGGGATTAACAGGTTTTGTATCTTTCCGGAACTCAATGTAAAGCATTGGAGCTCCATTTCCCATCGGTACAGGTGCACTGCTCGCAATAAGTTGTTCGTTCATTACACCGACCGGCTCTCCTGCCAGAACAAACTGGTTCTGCGAGACATTGATTCTGGACATTCCCGCCAAAACGACATGATAGCCATTGCCGGCGTCAAGTATCAAGAGTTGACCATAAGATCGGAATGCGCCCGCATAAAGGACAACGGCATCCGCCGGAGCTGTTATTGTCGCTCCGGGGCTGGTTTCCAGCGTGTCTCCCTGAAGAGCGCCGCCAAGACCGTCATTATCGCCAAAGTGCTTAACGAGTTTGCCCGCCGCCGGCATGGCAAGCCGGCCTCGCAAGGAAGCAAAATTTTCCTGCGCAACCAGGCGGTTCTGATTTGCTGCAAATTCTTCGGCCCGTTTGCGGCTGGCTTCCAGCCTCTGCTGCTCTTCGCTGCTGGCCTCGGTGGCGGCTTTTTGCACCTCCGCCATATCTTTTTCCATAGAGGCGATAAGACCTTGCAGCGAAGTGGCGCGCTTGGCCAAATTCTCTGCCCGCTGTTTTTCAGCGGCAAGAGTTGCCTCAGAGGTTGTTTGCAGCTTTTGCTTTTCAGCCAGCAGCAGGTCGAGCCGTTTCTTTTCCTCTGCCTGACTGGACAGCGCCGCGGTCAACCGGGCCTGCTCTTCTGAGATCGACGTCTTGATCCTGGTCAATTCTTTCAGATCAGCGATCAAGACTTCCGTCTGTTGGCGCATTTCAGGTACAACCGCGCCCAAAAGCACAGCACTGCGCACAGATGCCAGAGCATCATCAGGGCGTACCAGCAGGGCTGGAGGCGGGCTTAGGCCCATTCTTTGCAAGGCGGCGAGAACTTCGGCCAAGGCGCCCCGGCGCTGCCGCAAGACCAGCCTTACGCCGTCCTCGCGCTCACGCAGACCGGTGAGCCGGTCCGTAAAGCCACTTATATCTTCGCTAAGTTTTTTTTCCGTTTTCGCTGCCTGAATAAGAGCGGCCGTAATTGTCGTCTGGTCTTTTTTCAAACCCGATATTTCTTTATCGAGCGAAGCGACCTTGTCGGCCGAGAGCGATATTTGACTGGTCAGATCCTGAAGCTCTTTTGCGGTTTCCGCACGTTTTGCCTCGATTGAAGATTGCTCGGCTGGAGTGATCGCCGTCTGGGCACGGGTAGTTGGACTGAAAGCCATGGCGCAGGCAAGAATAACCGCTCCGGAAATGTTTTTCCCCGAACCGATAAACGCTCTGGTTAGCTCAACTTTCATTACCTGTCCGGAATCAAGATGTTGTTTGAACCACTCTAGAAAGCTCCGCCTAATGAAGCATTAACCATGATAGGTTCGTATCGATAGCCCTTTATCTACTAGCAATCGGGATGGCGGAATTGCGGCGTTAAATAACGAGCCACATAGTTGCGCGGCGAAAGGCCTGATTTTGTCCAATTAGAAGGGATGGAAATCGTTTCGACGTATCTATACATAGCAAATTATCGTATCGAGTGTGAACTGGTTCTGCCGCCAGTACTCTGCCGGTATTGTTTAATGGTTTCCCGATATGATCGAACTCACAATCATTGTTCCTGTATATAATGAGGCTGGCAATATTGGTTTGCTTGTCAAAGAGATCAGCGCCGTCATGGCCGATGGTCCGGCCCATGAAATCATTATCGTTGACGACGGTTCGACGGATGAATCAGCGAGCGAAGCCTTGCGCGCGGACGGCAAGGTTCGCGTGCTGCGGCACGAAAAGCGTGCTGGCAAATCGCGCGCGTTGCTCAGCGGTTTTCAAGCCGCGAATGGTCGGTGGATTGCCACGCTGGATGGTGACGGCCAGAACGATCCTGCCGATATAAAGAAACTGTGGAGCCGTATAGAAGCATCACCCCCTGTGCTTTTTGCAGGTGTGCGCAAGCGTCGGAACGATGGTTTGATCAAACTTCTCACTTCTCGCTTTGCCAATTTCGTTCGCAAGCGTCTTCTGAAGGATGATTGCCGGGATGCGGGATGCGGTTTCAAAATCCTGCCGGCTGCCGCTGCGCGGCATTTTCCTTATTTTGATAATATGCATCGATTTATCCCGGCGCTGTCACGACGCGCCGGGATGCCTGTTGTCGAGGTCGATATAGAAGATCGGCCAAGGCTGGCTGGCGTTTCGAAATATGGTTTCTTTGATCGGGCCGCTGTTGCTTTTCTCGATACGGTTGGCGTGTTCTGGCTTATCCGCCGTTATTCTGATCCGGTACAGGTGACGGAGATGAAAAGCGCTGAAAGCTGAAAGTTCGCAACTCTCCGCTGAAGTTTCTGACTGGTGCGGTAACACGGGTAACCGGGCTCGCGGGTAAAACATTGGCGGGTAATTGAGCGAGAAGATTTTCGGCCGGGGCATCATTACCCTGCCAGACAAGCACGACATCGCTGGCTGTACCCCGCTCGGGCGGCCAATGCAGGAGAACAGAGATATTGGCTGCATCATCCTGACGATTTGAGATGACTGTCGCCGGAGCCGGATTTTGACCGCGAATGGCGCTGCTGATCGCATCAAAAGGAAATGTGAATCGCGGCGTCCCGAAAAGCGCTACGCCGACAAAGCCTAGCGGGGCGAGCACGAACATGCAGGCCGCCAGAATCAAGAGGTTGCGTGCTCCAAGAACTTGCGGGAAACGCAAAGCAAGCAAGATCGCCGTTGGCGCCAGAATGGGTGCCATGTAACGCTGGGCTACCGAGTGATAATCGGCCAGCAATACCAGCAATGCGAAAGCGCCCAGACCAATCAATATCGTGCGCAAGAGCAGTTTCCGCACGTCTTCATCGCCGTCGGCTGCCGGCCGCGGGTGATCCCGGGTTCTGCCGATGACATATACGGCAAAAGCACATCCGGACCAAAGCGCAGCGGAAACAATAAGGCTAAGAAACCCATCCAGACCTATATGTGGCAGGTCGATCACATTGAGATAATCTACGGGTTGATTCAACTTTACCATACGCCCTGCCGTTGCAGTGAGCGGGGCATATAGTGAGGCGATAGCAACCGGAGCGAACGCCGCCACGAAGATCAGGATTGATATCCAGATTCGCCGGTTAAAAAGCTGGCGGCGGATAGATGATGTCAGGACCGCGGCGACCAGGAAGCTGATCAGAAATATAAAGAAATTATACTTGGCCAGTGCACCTATGGCAGCCCAAAGCCCGAACCACATATAGGCAACATTGCCTGCACCGGATCTCAGTAGCGCCAGAGAATGAATTATTCCAATCGCGGCAACGAGAACAAGAACGGTGTGCGCCGTCGTTTGTATCGACATCCATACGATTTGCGGCAGAAACGCCGAAGCTATAAGTGCCAATACGCCCGCCCGGTCCCCCGCCAGACGTCTTGCTGAATCAAATACCAGCCAATGATAAAGACCGAGCAATGATAGGCGCACAAGCGCAAGCGACAGCACCCAATTCCAACCTGTCAGCTCAAGCGCCAGCCGAACCAGCCAATTGTACAGCGGAGGGTGTGAATTGCCATATATCCATGAAAAATCGACAGCGCCGACAAACTGGGCTTCATCAATTTCCATGAAGCGGGATAGTAACAGGCGCACGGCCAGAAGAAGGATAATGTAAACTGCGATTGTGCGAGGCGCGCGGCGCGCAAACCACGCCCAATTTATTTCCGGCCCGTCAAGTGAGGCCAAGTTGAATTTCCGCCAAGTCACTCCCAAACCCCACCGCTTGCTTATTGGGGTGGACTACTACGATAGATGGACAGGTGCAATCCCGCCTCGCGATCAAGTTGAATTTAAGTGTAGGTGGCTACCAAAAAGCCGCCAGTTTTACTGGCGGCTTTACTCGGTTCAGGCCCGTCGTATGATACTTGCTATCAGCGACACAACAAGCAGAGCCAAGAACACATAGAATATAATCTGCGCAATACCTGCAGAAGCGCCTGCAATTCCGCCGAAACCCAAAGCACCCGCGACAAGCGCGATGATCAGAAAAATTACTGCATAATAAAGCATTGTCATCTCCCTTTATTGTTGAATCAGAAACGAAACAGAGTTCGTTTGGTTCCCGCAATATTCAGGGAGATTGTTTGCTTTCTTATGCTTTTGCCTTACTGCTTTCTTTGAAGAACAAAGCTTGAGTGATAAGCGCCTTTACCATGTCCGGATTAAATGGCTTGGTAACAAGAAAGGTTGGTTCGGGACGCTCGCCCGTGAGCAGGCGTTCTGGAAACGCAGTGATGAAGATTACGGGAACAGCGTCCTGACTGAGGATGTCGTTGACAGCATCAATGCCCGAGCTGCCATCTGCCAACTGAATATCCGCCAATATCATGCTCGGTTGCGTCTCGGCATATAGCTTCAACGCTTCATCTTTGGTGCGGGCAATGCCTACGACCTTATGGCCCAGGCTTTCCACCATGTGCTCAATATCCATAGCGATCAAAGGTTCATCTTCGATGATAAGAATATCTGTTGCGATCTGCCTGGAAATGCCGACGGACGCCTCATCAAGAAGTGCGTAGAGTTCATCATCGGAAACGTCGAGAATTTCCATCGTTTCGGATTGGCTGAACCCTTCAAGGCTTATAAGCAAAAATGCCTGACGCGCCTTCGGGGCAATCGAGGTCAGATTTGCAGCGGCGTGTTTTTCCCAGCCATATTCCGACTGCATCTCCAAAGGCCGGACATTGACCGAGTTGAAGTGCTTGACCAGCAATTTGTACAGACCAACCCGATCCGATCCCGCGTCGGGGAACAGGGAAACGTCGGTTATCAAAATTTCGAGCGTCGCTGCTACGTAAGCATCGCCTGAAGACTGCGAGCCAGTGATGGCACGGGCGAAGCGGCGGAGATAAGGCAGGTGGGGGGCTATCCGGGTGGATAATGACATTCGTGAGCGTTCCTGTTCAGGCGATATTGATCAGAATAGAAAGAGAGTTCCGTCCTACAACACTTATCCAAAAAAAAAGTTCCCCCGCTCGGAACTTTTTCTGCATTCAGACATTATCGGCATTAATGTGCCTATAGACATCGCGTCGACATATCAGCAAAGATTTAGCAATGAACGCAAAAATGAAAACATCCCCTGCGCCCGCCAAGGCGCGTGTTCTTCGCCGCGATGCAAAAAATGCTGAAACGGAAATTGGTTTAAAGCTCAGGGCGCTATATGCGTCAGTACAAGAAGAAGAGATACCGGCGCGGTTTCTCGATCTTCTTGAAAAGCTCGACGAGGCTGAACGCCTGCATTCGCGATCCTCGAAGTAAGCGGGCCCTTGAATGGTACATGAATCGAAGGACTTCAAAAGAAATCTGATTGCCTCGTTGCCTAAATTGCGAGCCTTCGCGGTTTCGTTGATCGGCAACCCTGACAGAGCAGACGATCTCGTTCAGGACACGATTATGAAGGCGTGGGCCAAGCAGGATTCGTTTGAGCTTGGCACCAACATCAAGGCGTGGCTTTTCACAATCCTGCGTAATGAGTTCTATAGTCAGATGCGCAAACGCGGTCGAGAAGTGCAGGATTCAGACGGGATTTTCACGGAACAATTATCGGTTCACCCTGCGCAATACGGGTCCTTGGATCTGCAGGATTTCCGAAAGGCTTTGGAAAAACTTCCCGATGATCAACGCGAAGCAATCATTCTAGTTGGAGCCTCTGGGTTTTCCTATGAGGAAGCCGCTGAAATCTGCGGATGTGCCGTCGGAACGATCAAAAGCCGCGTCAGCCGTGCCCGAACCCGGCTGCAGGAACTTCTGGAAATTGAGGGGGAGGTCGACTACGGCCCGGACGCGATCGCTACACAGGTTACTTCAAACAAGTTCGCCTGATGAATTGCCTTTGCTCGACGATTGATCGTTTGCAGAGCCACTGAGCGAAGCGACTGCCCGTATAATCTGGCTTCTGCCGTAGGGTTTTCCCACAACAGGGGTACCTGCGAATTCGGCAATACCACTCAGATCGGCATCATAGGCGCTGGTGAACAGGAGAGGTATGTCACGCGTCCGAAGCAATGAGGCGGCTTTAAGGGAGGACACACCACGGGCTTCTACTTCAAGTATTGCGAGATCGCATATTTGACCGCTATTTATCCAGCTCATCAATTGGTCGATCGTAGAAACAACATGAACGGATTTGGCGCCGCACTCTTCTGCGATTCGTTCAAGTTCCAATCCTATCAAATATTCGTCTTCGAGCACCAAAAGGCGTTTGCCAGCCAATTCCATATTCCAATACTCCAATTTGGAGTTGGTTATGGGGCTGGCTTGACAGTTCTGTCATTTAACAAAGACATATCAATTGCGAAGAAAGCTCATATGAATTTTTGAAGGCATGCTAGGGTCCGGACCCTAGCTTGCGCCCAACAAAAACCGGACAAACAATGAAAAATAATGGAGCATCGACGGTAAGACAGTATCCTTGCGAAAGGTGCCCTTTGCAAAACTATCCGCATTTCCAGCCGCACGAAAAAGACGAAGTCGAGTTTCTGTCCGGGTTCAAGATGGGCGAGCTGGTTGCCGATGTCGGCACGACCGTACTTGGCGAGGGCAGAAGCAGCGCGCATCTCTTCACCGTCCTTTCCGGCTGGGCGTTCCGGTATAAAACTCTCGAAGATGGCCGCCGGCAAATTCTGAATTATGTGTTGCCGGGCGACCTGATTGGCCTGCAAGGCTCGTTGATGAAAGAAATGCAACATTCAGTCGAGGCGTTATCGCCCTTGGTGATGTGCATGTTTCAGCGAGACAAACTGCCAGCCCTGTTTCAAAGTTATCCAACAATCGCCTACGACATTACCTGGTTAGCCTCACGCGAGGAGCAGATGCTTGATGAGATATTGCTAAGCGTTGGCCGCCGGTCGGCGCTCGAACGGGCAGCCTATCTTTTCGCATTCATATATCAGCGCGCCAAATCGGTCGGAATGGTGAAAAACAACACGCTGATGGTGCCGCTTCGCCAGCAGCATGTTGCCGATACTTTGGGTCTATCAATTGTTCACACGAATAAGACCTTGAAGAAACTTGCAGCCAAAGGCGCATTGCGTTGGCTTGATCGGGGTTGTGAAGTCATTGATCATCAAATTCTTCTGGATATTGCCAAATGGCAGGGGTTACCGCCTGCACCCCGGCCTTATATCTAAGGGCACCTCCATTTCAGAGGGTGGCGGCACCGGTTTCAGGCTTCTCCGCGTTTAATTGATCCAGAGCAAGTTCAATATCACGCAGATTCCTGGTGACTCCGTCATCGGGGTCCATCCCGCCCTCAGTGGCCGCTCTCTGCAGCCCGCGGGCTTCCGACAGAAGTTCTTCCAACTTTGCAATTTTTTGGACTTTGCTAAGGCCCGCGTCCGATAGAATGTCGTTTGCGTTGAGCATTTTGTCCTCCTTGTAATGGCAGATTAAAAACGAATGGGGTGATTAAATGTTCCGTGCGAGGAACAATGCCAACGTGGCGGCGTTGAAGTCGTTGGATATATAACTTAGTGAAGTAGGGGCGCCTTTCAGACGGGCTGTCACGTGGGATATGAAGTTGACCGACACTTCCGAGAGTATTTTTCTGTTCCTGGCGGAATCGTCGCGTCGTGAGGTTCTTTCTACGCTCCTGCCTATAGGCAAAGATGATAGCGATCTGGACAATCTAACGGAACTGGCATTATCGATTTTCAATGTTGATGGGGCGCGCTTGTCTCTGGTGGACAGCGATCAAAGCCACGTTTTGTCTTTTTGCGGGCTCGTGGGTAATATCGATATATGGACGCTCGAGGCGCATTCAATTGCTGCATCGGAACCATGTTTCGTTGTTCCGGATGCTTCCGGGGATGTGCGGTTTGCTGAAACCAGCGCGGTCGTACAGGCACCGCGCATAAGGTTTCTGGCTATTGCGCCAATTCATGTAGCAAATGAGCGTGTCGGCACTCTAAGCATTCTGTCGCTCAAGCCGCATTCCGAATTTACCCATGAGCAGCAACAAAAATTGATACAACTGGCCCGTCTGGCGGGATCGCTTATGGAGTTGAAGCGCAACTCCCGCCTGGATGAAACCGCTGTCAAAAAACTGCACCTCGAAGAAGATCGCAATGCCATGGCGCTGGAGGTGGGAAACGTCGGCAGTTGGGTTTGGGATTTGAAAACCGGAATCTTTACCGGCAATAAGATGGCTTATTCCATGCTGGGCTTGAGCGAAGACAGCCCCGTTACAGGCGAGGACGTTTTCCGGGCAATGCATCCGGATGATTTTCCAATGATGAAGTCGTCAATCACCCGCGCTCTGGCACATGACCAGGATTATGCGGGAGAATTCCGCGCCGCCTCTTCAGGCCAATGGCTACTGGGTCGAGGACGGATCTTTGAACGCGATGAATCAGGCCGCCCTACTGTTGCTGTCGGTGTAAACATCAACATAACCGCGACAAAAAATGCTGCCGAGAAAACACGGCTCTTGCTTCGTGAGCTCAATCATCGCGTCAAGAATACTTTGGCCATGCTGCAATCACTGGCACGCCAGACCTTAAATCGGACAGCTGACCCGGCCGAATTCATGGAAGCCTTCTCAGGTCGGCTACGCGCCATTTCTGAAGCGCACACGCTTTTGTCCGACCGCGAATGGAGTGGAATCAACCTCGTCGATTTGATCACGAGACAGGTTGAACCCTATGCGATCTACGATGCCGGTCAAATGGTGCTGGTTGGCGAAGATGTCATCCTGCCGCCTGATCACGCCTTGGGTCTGGGTATTGCCCTGCATGAGCTTGCGACGAACGCGGCCAAGCATGGTGCGTTCTCAGTGGCCGGGGGCCAGGTGCGCATCTCTTGGGAGATTGAGCAGGGACTGGACGGATCACGCGTGATTATTCACTGGATGGAAGCGGGCGGGCCGCCCGTAGCCACACCTGCGACACGTGGACTGGGCGAGCGTCTCATTGAGCGGAGCCTTGATAAGGTGATATCGAGCAGCGTCAGGTTAAGTTATTCGGAAAGTGGCATGGAGGCGATTATCTCCATGCCCATCAAGGATAATTCAGTCCCTGAGTTCCTCTGATACATTGCTGCGGCGCCGTTGTCGTGTTTTGGGTTTTTTCCCGAGCATCGACAGACCGCCAAAAGCAAGCACGGGTAGCGCCAGCATCAGCAAGCCACGTGAACGCAGGAGCATTGGTGCAGCAGCGATGGCAGCGACAGTCAATAGGGCTGTTGTGTCGGTTTTTGCCCGGTCACGCTGGCGTTTTCGAATGATGGCGTCGGATATTTTCATGACGATATACAATATGATCGCCACAGCGATTGCGCCGCCGCCAATATAAAGGGCAGCCCGCAATTCACCGAAACGATCCGACAAGGCAATATAGGCTGCGACCAGCAAAAAGACGGCACCGATGGCGCCGAATATTCCGATAATGCTCAGGAAGATTGCGCTTCGCTTGACGCGACTGAGGGTCAGGCCAATCTCACCGGCGGCGAGACTGGTCAAAAAAGGAGTTAGCAGTTTCAACATGATCAGCGACGTGACATCAAAGCGAGAAGAAAGCCGACTCCAGCTGCCACTGCTATAGATGTCAGCGGTTTGTCGCGGATAGTTTCGGCCAACTGATCTTCAATGTCCAAAGCTTGCGATTTCAGTTCTTCGAACACTTCCTCGCCGCGAACCCTAGCTGTTTCAAAGGAATTTGCAGCATTGGCGCGCGCATCCTTGGTCGAATTTTTACCGATTTTTGCAAGCGTTGCAGCAATATTTGCAATATCTTCCTTCAGCGCCGCGACCTGCGCCTGCAAATCAGGGTTGGTTTCGGTGGCATCATCGACTGCTTTTTTAATTTTCGAGGAAACTGTGGCCATACGATAACTCCTTGGAAAATAGATGCATATGATTTCGAAACGTTGCTCGAAACTATTTGTTCCATGCGAAACCGGCCACCGCAAGCGGCGATGACCGGGCCGTTATCGCAAAGCAACTGCTTTTATTATTCGGCAGTGCCCCGTAACAGAATTTTCTCGCTGTCAGCCTTATAGGCTTCTGGGGTGTAAGCGGGCTGCGCCTCCAGTTCTTTTTTTGTGAAGGGCGTGAAAACCGAGATTTTGCCGCTGTCATCGGCAAGCAAATCGAGATTTTCAATGGAGACGGCGATAGGTTTTTTGCCCAGGCCCAGAAATCCTCCCACATCCACTACAAAGGCCTCGATTTGACCGTCCGGTGTCATCAGCGCGTCACCAACACTTCCAAGTGTTTCGTCTTCCGGTCCATAAACCGCCGAGCCGATTAGCTTATCGGCGCTCATTGCACTTGAAGGCACCGCTTTCAGGGCGCTGCGAAGTTTAGCGGGTGACTTTTTTATGTCTTGTTCCGTCGCGTTGATGGCTGGTTCAGGCGCCTTGGCGGGATCCGAGGCGCCATCTGTCAGCAATACGGAGCGGTCATAGGCAGGAGCTTTTTCCAGCTCTTCTTTGCTCGCGGCGATTACCAACCACCGTTTATTATCCGGCTTTTCCGCCCATGAAAGCTGATCGAGACTTACCGCCACTTCTTTCTGGCCGACGCCGAGAAATCCGCCCACAGCAATGACGGCACTTTCAGCGCGCCCTTCAGGATTGAGCACAACATCTTTGATCTCGCCAATGGAAGCCGCATCGTCATTCGAACTATTATAGACCGTCTGACCGATAAGACCGGCGGTCAATACCTGCCCTGGGGCCGCTACAAGATATCGATCTTGTGCGGGTGCTGCCACGATTGGTTGGCCAAATATGTCGGAGCCATCCTGTGCTGCTGCCGTGATAGTGAGAGCCACCACTATGGCAGAACTGGAGATAAGTCGTTTTAACATTCATGTTCCTTTGCACCGGAAGGGAAAACACCAGCCCATGGGGGAGCTGGTGTTTTTGTAAATGACTGAATTTGAATGGTTTTATGAAAGATAGCCCATCAGCCAAAGAATAATGATTATTGGAAGCGGCAGGCCGATAAGCCAAAGTAAAGCGCCACGCATCATGGGTTTAATCTCCTTTTCGTTTATATCAGATACGGCCCATCAGCAGCAGAACCAGTAATATTACCAGAACGATGCCAAGAAGACCGGAAGGGCCATAACCCCAATTACGTGCATGGGGCCAAGTGGGAAACACGCCAATCAATGCAAGGATGAGGATGACGACAAGAATTGTTGTTAGCGACATGTTCAAACCCTCCGATTTATTCTTCGGATAATAAACACCGCGACAGCGAATTTCGTTCCAAACCTTTGCAGTTAAAGATGAAACGCCGATGCCGATGCAACCAATTTGCTCAGGCGGCGTTGGAGTGGCGGGATTTAATGGAGAGGTGCGTTCTATGCATTTTGGATTGGGGGTATTTCATGCCTTCTGAAGATTTCAGCGGGCGGTCGCCGCGTGCCGTGGAGCGCGTGACGAGAAAGTCTGTCTCTTCACCAGCAATTGTTGGAGTGGATACCCGAGCGCAGTTTCCACCAATTATCGTCGCCATAGCTATTGTTGCAGCGCTTTATCTGGCCAGTGATGTCTTTGTGCCATTGGCATTGGCATTGCTTCTGACATTTGCTCTTTCGCCGCTGGTAACGCGGTTGCATCGTAACGGCATACCAAAAGCCGCGGCTGTCATCAGCGTGGTTGTCACGGCCTTTATGGTGATTGCCATATTTGTCGGAATTGTCGTGAGCCAGCTAACGGTTTTGGCGCAGAACCTGCCAAGCTATCAGTATAATATCGAAACAAAGATCCGGACGATCAAGGATGCTCAATCTGGTAACAGCATCTTCGACCGCGGCGCCCGCATGTTCAAAAAATTCAGTGAAGAGATCGGGCGATCGGATGAAGTGGAGCGTTTTCCCGTCGACAATGGCCCTGACAGTCGGGATCAGGCACGCAAACCACCGGAAAATGTCGAAGTACAAAATCAGGAAATCGGCACTCCACTGAAAGCACAAGATCCGAACAAGCCTGTGCCCGTCGAAATCCGTTATCCTCCGCCTGATCCGCTGAGCCTTTTGCAGACATTTGCCGGACCGTTGATTCAGCCATTGGCAACCATCGGTATCGTCATTGTCGTGGTTATCTTCATGCTCATGCGCCGGGAAGATTTGCGGGATCGCTTCATAAAGTTGGTCGGAGCAAGTGATATTCACCGAACGACGACAGCACTGCACGATGCCGGCAAACGTGTGGGGCAATATTTGCTGATGCAGCTTATCATCAATATCAGTTTTGGCGTGCCGATTGGGATCGGGCTATGGCTGATAGGTATTCCCAATCCGATGTTGTGGGGCATGCTGGCAATTGTCTTGCGGTTTGTGCCCTATATCGGTCCCATTATGGCGGCGTTTTTCCCCTTGATGCTATCGCTTGCCGTTGATCCGGGATGGATGCTGCTGGTCTGGACCGCAGCCCTTTTCATCGTGCTTGAGCTGATCAGCAATAATATTATGGAGCCATTGCTCTATGGGTCGAAGACGGGCCTTTCGCCCGTTGCCATTCTCATGGCGGCAATCGTGTGGACATGGATTTGGGGACCTATCGGTCTTATTCTCTCGACACCGTTGACCGTGTGTCTTGTGGTCCTCGGCAGGCATGTGCCGAAGTTTGAGTTTCTAGATGTGCTGCTTGGCAACGAGCCTGTGCTTCTGCCACCACAGCAATTGTATCAACGATTGCTGTCGGGGGACCCCGATGAGGCAACAGAGAAAGCGGAGGAATATCTCCAGTCAAACTCCATCGTCGATTATTATTCGTCTGTGGCCGTTCCTGCACTTCTATTAGCCGAACATGATCGCGGGCGCGGGGTGCTGGATGCTCCCAGACGCAATCGCGTTGCGCAAAGCATGGTGTTTCTCGTTGAAAACCTGTCTGACTATCATGAAATTCTCGAAGAAGAGATCAAGGTAGATGAGCAAGCCAAAACCGCCAAGGCAAAGACCAAAAAGGTAGAACCGACCAAACCAAAGACCATTATATCGGCTGGCGGACGCGGCAATCTGGACGACGCTGCCGCTGTTATTATGGGTGACATCCTTGAGCGCAATGATTGTGAGGTTGACGACATCACCCATGACGAGCTCGAGGCTGCGAATATCGCCAAGCTCGAACTTGCCGGTGTGAGCGCTATCTGCATCAGCTACCTTAACACCTCATCCATTGCCCATGCGCGATATTTGATACGGCGGATCAGGCGGCGGAACGCACGAATAAAAATCATAATCGGTTTTTGGGGCGAGGATGCCGAAAATGTGGACGCTGCAAAGATTGTCGGCTCCACACGGAACTGCATTTTTGCCTCTTCGATCGAGGATGCGATCGGCGAACTATGTTCCTGAGCCGTCGTTTTATGTATTTCTTTTTCGGGACGGATTTCAGCGGAACCAAGATATAGCTGCAGCGTTTCTCACAAGCTGATCGAGCCTTTGATCGGTAACATAAGACCCGGTGCCTGTTCCCCCGTGGGCGCCGGGTC
The DNA here is from genome assembly GCA_900471815.1 of Hyphomicrobiales bacterium. Classification (GTDB taxonomy): domain Bacteria; phylum Pseudomonadota; class Alphaproteobacteria; order Rhizobiales; family Rhizobiaceae; genus Phyllobacterium; species Phyllobacterium ifriqiyense. The sequence goes on along the minus strand of UICE01000007.1, from coordinate 61,934 downwards.
GTTCGTTATTCGAATATTTTATCTATTTATATCAATAGCTTAATTGATTTTCTCTGGGAACAATCCCGCGTGATGCCCGTTTAGTGATGTAGTTGAAAAAGCTTTCAGGGAGTATCCAATGGGTAGTACTAGCGACAAGATTTCCGGCGCGGCCAACAAGATGGCCGGTAATGTAAAACAGGCAGCCGGCAAGGCCACTGGTTCCAAGAAGATGGAGGCTGAGGGAAAGGCGCAAGAGCTGAAAGGCGATGTGCAGTCAGCCAAGGGTAAGGCAAAAGACGCCGTTAAGAAGGTCGTCGACAAGGCTTGATAATCCAAGAATGTAAAAAGTTTAACCGGTCCGCTTTTGGGCCGGTTGCTTTTTGCGCCAGACTCTGCCGATGCTGTTTCAACACAAATATAATCAAGGGAACCGTGGATGATATTACATGTAGGGTGCGAGCTAACATTTGAGTTCACGCAGGAAACACCCCTTGTAGCGATATTGAATGTCCATCATTCACGTTTTGACGATCTGGAAGGTATCGAAACTTTTCAGACAAACTTTGATTCAACGATCACAGGCTATCACGATCAATTCGGTAATTGGTGCAACCGCATTGTCGCCATGCCAGGAACCTTTATCTGTTCTACGAATGCTCTTGTGCGGGATAGCGGGTTGCCGGACCCTGTTGTGCTGGATGCTGTCCAACATCGCGTACAGGACCTGCCGGATGAAACGCTCGTATATCTCATGGGTAGCCGTTACTGCGAAACCGATCTGCTGAGTGACGAGGCCTGGCGCTTGTTTGGCAATACGCCGGAGGGATGGCAGAGGGTGCAGGCTGTCTGCGACTTTGTGCACAACCATATCACCTTTGGCTATGAGTTTTCCAATCCGACCCGCACAGCTTCGTCTGGCTATTATGAAGGGCGTGGTGTTTGCCGTGATTTTACCCATTTGGCCGTTGCATTTTGCCGGTGCCTGAACATTCCAACCCGCTACTGCACCGGCTATATCACCGATATCGGCGTGCCGCCGCCGCATGCCGAGATGGATTTTTGTGCCTGGATGGAAGTTTATCTTGGCGGTGCCTGGCACGCATTTGATCCGCGCAACAATAAGCCTCGTATCGGCCGGATAAAGGTAGCGCATGGCCGAGACGCGGCAGACGTGCCTTTGACCAATATTTTTGGCCCGAATTTGCTGACGAAGTTCAAGGTATGGGCGAAGGAAGCCCGCTAGATCGCCGGACGTCCTCATGGACTCAACATGGCGATCTATCCTTTTATTTTAGCATCGGATTATCCGAAAACCGGGATCCCACTTTTCGGTCCGATGCTTTAATGCGCAACCTTATCGCTATCTAATTGTTTTACTGGATCGACGGGCAATAATTCCAGGAGCACAAAATGAGTCAGCGAGCTATTGATTTCGTTAATAACTGGATTGAAGCTAATATCGATACCAACAAGCCAGTTGATATGGAGCATCACGATCGTCGCCCTCAGCGTCTCGCGGAACGTTGTGCTGCCGATGCCGAGGCTGCGGGTATCACCGAAGCTGAGATCAAGGATGGTTTGGGTGATCTCGAAGTATGCATGATTGCCGCGGTCGACAGGGTTGCACTGGCTAAATCTGAGAAATAGGTCCGATCAGCGTTCTATGCGTGTGGAAAGGATGATTGACGACATCGTTCTTTCGACGCCTTCCAATGCGCCGATTTCGTCGAGCAACCTGTCCAGTTCCTGGATTGATGGGGCCTCAACAATAACAATCATATCGAACTGCCCGCTAACCGAATGCAGGGTTCTGACCCATGGTATTTTGCGCAACGAAGCTTCGACCCGTACAGCAAATTTGGGCAAGGCAGTGACCAGCACATGCGCCTTGACCAAATTCTGCTGATATTCCGGCGATAGCTGGACGCTGTATCCGCGGATCATTCCCCGATTTTCGAGCCGTTCGATGCGGCTCTGCACTGTGGTGCGTGACAGCCCGAGCTTACGCGCAAGGTCGGCTGTGGAGGCCCGGGCATTTTCCCGGAGCAGGGAAAGCAGGGCATGATCAGCTTGTGTCAGCATAATGACAAATCCACTCGGCATATTAGTTAAACTTAAGAGTTATATCGTCAGTATATACACTGCATTTCGCCGAGCAATATGAGAAAATTCCGAAAGGTTTATGCATATTCAGGGGAATCACATGAAAGAGATCGTCGTTGTAGGGGCAGGTAAAATCGGAGGAACGATTGCCAATTTGCTGAGCGAGACAGGGGAATATCACGTAACTGTCGTTGATCGCGCGCAGACGCAATTGGATGCACTTGAAGTTTCAGCGCATGTGGCTACCAGCTGTATTGAAATTGCTGAAGCGGGCGTGCTTGAAAAAGTGCTGGACGGCAAGTTCGCTGTTCTGAGCGCGGCACCGTTCCATCTGACCACACGCATCGCTGAAGCCGCTGCCAAATCCGGCGTCCACTATCTCGATCTGACGGAAGACGTTGCCAGCACGCGCATTGTCAAGCAATTGGCGACGACAGCAAAGACTGCGTTCATTCCGCAATGTGGTCTCGCGCCCGGGTTTATCTCCATCGTTGCCAATGACCTGGCCAAGCGCTTCGATACGCTAGAAAGCGTTCGCATGCGCGTTGGCGCGCTGCCGCAATATCCATCCAACGCGCTCAACTATAATCTTACCTGGTCGACGGATGGCGTGATCAATGAATATTGCGAGCCATGTGAAGCGATTGTCGACGGTGAACTGACCGAAGTTCCACCGCTTGAAGAGCGCGAAGAATTTTCGCTCGATGGCGTAACCTACGAGGCATTCAACACATCGGGCGGACTTGGCACATTGTGCGAGAGTCTCTTGGGCAAGGTGCGTACGCTCAATTATCGTACGATCCGCTATCCCGGCCATGCCGCCATCATGAAGGCGTTGCTGAACGATCTCGGACTGCGCGATCGCCGGGATGTTTTCAAGGACATTCTTGAAAACGCCTTGCCATCAACCACGCAGGACGTGGTTGTGATCTTCGTAACGGTCAGCGGCCGCAAGAAGGGTCGCCTGTTGCAGGAAACCTATGCAAACAAGGTCTATAGCGGCCATATCGGATCGCAGCTTTATAGCGGTATCCAGATCACCACAGCATCGGCCATTTGCGCTGTTGTGGACATGCTTGCGAAGGGTGATCTGCCACAGCAGGGCTTCATCAAACAGGAAGATATCGCACTTGATGCATTTCTGGCTAACCGTTTCGGCAAGGCCTATGCCCAGACCGAAACTGCCGGGCGTCTCGTTGCCTAATAGTATTTGAGATCAGACAGATCGCCACCGCCTTCGCGGTGGCGATTGAATTGCGTGGTTTAACTATGCCCACTCGCCATTGCGCATAACGGGAACAGTCGAGCCATCCTTATGGATGCCATCCACATCGATTTCTCCAGACCCAATCATCCAGTCGATATGAATAAGGCTCTTATTTCCGCCCTTTGATGCTATCTCCTCCGGACTCAACGTTCCGCCATTGATGAAGCATTTCGAGTAGCATTGACCGAGTGCTATATGGCTTGCAGCATTTTCATCGAACAGCGTGTTGAAGAACAGCAGCCCTGAAGCAGAAATCGGCGAAGAATGCGGGACAAGCGCCACTTCACCGAGGCGGCGGGCACCTTCATCCGTACCGAGAATTTTATTGAATACTTCCTCGCCGCATGTCGCCTTGGCTTCGACGATCTTTCCAGCTTCAAAGCGAACCTGAATATTTTCGATCAAAGTACCCTGATATGACAATGGTTTGGTGCTGGATACGTGACCGTCAACCCGAAGAGCATGCGGGGTGGTGAATACTTCTTCGGTCGGAATATTCGGATTGCAGGTGATGCCATTCTTGGCCCTTGAAGCGCCACCTTGCCATTCATGTTCATCGGCCAGCCCTACGGTCAGATCTGTGCCGGGGCCTTTGAAGTTCAGGGAAGCAAAGTTCAGGCCGTTCAGCCACTCCCTGCGCTTGAGCAATGCGGCATTGTGGTCGCGCCAGGCGCTGACCGGATCATCAATATCCACACGGGAAGCAGAGAAAATGGCATCGGCAAGCATTATGACAGCTGCATCGGGGTCCTGATCGGGAAAAACCTGCTTAGCCCAAGAGGGGTTGGGATAGGAGACGATGTTCCAGTTAACGTCGAAGCCAGTGATTTTTTCCAGCGCTGGTTGATAGGCTTTCGATTGCGCCCTGTTCGCCCGCGCGACTTTCTCGGGATCTTCTGCTGATAACAACATGGGATTATCGCCAGAAATGGCGAGGCGCGCCGTATTGGCAGAAAACGCTTTTGCCATCCCTTCGTAAAGCCAGCCTGCGGAACGGTCGAAACTATCCTCTGGCGCATTGCGATAACGCATCAGCGTTGTTTCTTCGTCATTGTAAAAGGTTGTGACCAATCCCGCGCCTGCCTTATAGGCATGCTCAGTGATGCGGCGAACAAGAGGAAGGGCGGCAAGCGGTGCTGTGATCAAAAGGTCCTGTCCCGGCTGCAATTGCAAACCGATTTTCACGGCAACCTCGCCCAGCCGATCGAGTTTGACTGGGTCGATGGAAGGGATCTTTTGAGATGAATTCATAATATACCCATGCGGTTAAAAAGTTTGCGTCAACATAAAGCGGGTTTACCGCCCTCTTCAAGTCGGTAGTGTGGATTTATTCAGCCCACACGCCGGACTGATTTCTCAAGCATTTTGTTTGAGAAAATTGGCAAACCGGGATTCAAAATCCGGATGCCACCGCGAAAGCGGCGGACGGTTTTGGATAATATCATTTGCTGCCCAGAGAATTCGCTTCTCGTCTAAAGCGCGAGTAACGTCATTATCAGGGCACAGAATGTAAAAGTCGCCAGCCGCCACGCTCTCCAACATGAAATCAACTGTCTGTTCCGGTGTCCACGCGCCAGCGGGTTTCTCAACGCGGTCGCCCTTTGTAAGGGCCGTATAAACAAAGCCCGGAATGAACAGATGTGCGGTTACGTGACAGTCTTTCGTGTTACGTAACTCGTGTTGCAACGCCTCCGTAAAGGTCTTTACCCCTGATTTGGAAACGTTATAGGCGGGGTCACCCGGTGGAGTGGTTATGCCTTGCTTCGATCCCGTGTTGATAATCAAACCCGGCGTCTGACGCTTGATCATTGACGGGCCGAATATCTGACAGCCGTGAACCACGGCCATCAAATTGGTTGCAATAATGCGATCCCAATTGCTGCCATCGAAGACGCTGCTTCCAGGTTGGATGCCGGCATTGTTCATTAAAATGTCGGTCTGGCCGAATTTCTCATCGACAATCTGTTTCAAATTCCGCAGATCGTCGGGGCGTGTCACGTCTGTAGCAACTGCGATGACGGCATCCGGATGAGCTGGCTGCAAATCTGCAACTTCCCGACACGCCTGCTCCAACCTCTCTCCGCCCAGATCGGCAATGGCAACCTTCATTCCCAAACCGGCAAAACGCTTTGCCGCCGCCAGACCGATACCCGAGGCCCCTCCAGTAATTACGGCAACATTGGACGGGGATAAAGCGGGATGGTTCATGACAGTCGTCCTCAAATGCGTTGCGAAATGAAGGAGCTTTTCAAGGCGTTGAACTTACGAGGCCATCAGCCGAAATTGGGCACACGCAGATAATGAGGAAGCGGGGTTATTTGTTCCTTGGGCAGGTGGCTTTCTGGCGACACCCGCGTCTCAGGCTTGATAACTGCCTTTGCAGACTTCAGACGCCGGGCCTCAATGATTTCTCTTTCCGAACTCTCTCCCATTGAGAGCGCTTTCAAAAGGATCATTCGCGCTTCGTCGACTATCGACGACTGATTTTCATTGAGGGCGATGTCGAGTATAACGCGCCGGAAATCTGTAAGCTCGATCGGTTTTCCTGCGGCTGCGCGCTGCCGTGCAGCATTCTCTTTATCGATCAGAGCATAAAGTTTTTCTCGCAGATCGGCTCCCACATTTTCATACTGCATGGCGATATCGGGAGCTACCGCGGCCAGTTTTTGCTTCTGCCGTTCGCGGTGCCGTCTCTGTCGTTCTGCGTTGCTCAGTGCCATGTATGAATGTCTACGCCGTTAACAAACGAATCACTTACCCCACCTGTGATAGGCCTGCATGCCGTAACGGGCAAGATTCAGGAGGTGTTACGCACAAATCTGTTGCCCAATAAAGTGTGGTTAAATGTTACGTAACGTTTGAAAACATTGAATTTTTTGCCGAAAATTTATGCTGAACAAATTGTTAGGAACCTTGCTCGTATTCTTGCTCACGAATCAATGCAAACGCGGCAAATGCCGTTGGGGAATAAGCGAGCATGCAAAAAGTTAACCCTGCTACGAATTGCCAGATAATCCCTTTTCCGATGACGAAGAGACTAGCTACGGTTCGCGAAGTTGCGGCCACGCTGAAGGAAAAAAACGGTCGCCAAGCTGAAGCCTATCGAAACAAGGTCGCTGATGGCCTGTTCGAACATCTGGCTCGGATCGGCCTTTCCGAAGACGAGCAGGATGAAGAAGTCGGGGCGTTTTTCAGCGCGGTGGAGCTGGAAATGTTCCAGATGTACGATCCAAGCGGCATTTATGGAGACCGCTCCGTTTATTGACAAGGTGCGCCCGTCCCAGGGCGCTATACAATTTGCTTTTGGCCTTGCAATACATGAAAATGCTGCATGACAAGCGAACAGAGATGCTATGTGCACACCGACAAGAAAAGCGACGGCAAATGGTATTATGTCGTCGTTATCGATGGTGAGACAGGCGCCTTGATGGGGCCGCACGATACCGAAGACCAAGCTCTCGCTGCTGGCCAGAAAGATCTGGAAAATCTTAGTATCAATGATGATGAATAGCCCGTTTGCAGCCGGGCGAGCATTCCAAACTCGCCGGGCTCTATCTGTCAGCCAATGCTGTTAATTTGGGCTTGTGGAAAGCTTGTCGAAATCCTCATCCAGCCGTTTAAGCGCTGTGGTTACGACGCGCCGTCTGTCTGCGACCCAAGCTTCTTGCGAGGCGATTTTTTCTTTGGCCGTTTTGATCATCCGCGCCATTTCCTTGGGCTGCGGCCCGCCGCTAGTGGCTCGATTCCTAACGATTGCGACTGGGTCGAGCGTTGCTCGAAACTCTTCCTCGTTCATAGGGAGCTGGTCTGAAAAGCTCGATCCCTTGACAGCTTCCTTGTAGATTCGCTGCGCATCGGCATAGGGGAAGTCGAGTGGCTTGATATTTTGTGATTTGGCAAAATCCACGATCTCGGACGCAAAGTGATGCCCGACGCGGAAAGGCAGTTTATATTTGCGCATCAAAACATCCGCGAGTTCTTGCGAAGCAGTCCAGTCGCTGTTCAGCTCTTCAAGGGAACGGTTCGGGTCGATCACGAGTGAGCCGATTATTTTTTCCCAGCCTTCCAGCGCTTTGATCGCGCTTTCGACAATTTCTGTGTTGGCATCCTCGTCTTTTGCATCCGGCATGCCGGGCGTAATGTTGTGCGCTTGGATAATGGGTCCCATAGCCAATGTCACTGCCGTGGAAGCAGCTTGCCTTGTGGAATTGAGAATTCCAGGATTGCGCTTCTGGGGCATCGCGCTGGACACATATGTGTTGCCTCCCCCTGTTTGCAGCAATATCCACGGGCGGGGCTGCGCATATTGCGTCATGATATCTTCAATGAACTGTCCGGTATGGAGTGCGATACTCGTAACGATCGCTCCAACTTCGACCGGTTCATCTACCGGGGATATTTGTGAGGCGTCATATGCATTGTCAACGATGCCACTGAAGCCGAGATAATCCGCCATTCGAGTTCGATTGAGTGGCCAGCTTGTGCCGTTCAGTACAGTGGTTCCCATCGGGCTTCTGTCAACACGGGCATAGGCTTCCCTGATACGCTGAGCATCTCGCTCCAGACCTGCTGCATGGCCAAGCAGGTAGTGTCCGAAACTATTGGGTTGCGCCGCGACGCCGTTGGTATAGTTGGGTACGATCGTATCGACATGGCGCTCTGCAAGATCAACGAGGGCGCTTGTTGTTTTATCCAGCTGGTGTGCAAGTCTTAGTAGATCATCCCGCATGATGGCGGCCCTGTAGGTCGAATGCATATCCTGGCTTGAACGCCCGGCATGGATTAACGTGACCTCCGGGCCTGCTGCTTCAATGAGCAAAGGCTCAAATGCGATTACGGTTGAGGGCCGCTTTGCTCCAGGTTGAGCCCCATCTGCAAGGACCTTCTTCAGCCCGGCGGCGATCTTTGGCGTGAGGTCTTTGTCGAGCAATCCTTCGTCGGAATTGATAATGATCGTCGCCTTGTTGATCATGCCCAACCAGAAGAATTCGTCCCTCGGTGGTTGTTCTGCAGCGATTGCAACGCCGCTATGAACACTCGCAACCAATGTCAGTGCATAAAGAAGTGTTTTCATGATACCTCCCAGCGCCTGCGGCGACACCAAAGGAAATGGCACACCGCAGGACTTTTATTACATGGACAAGCGATCAAACTGAATAATCAGTTTGCCAAGACCAGTGCTTCTTCTTCGGCCAGTTCGCCGTTAAGCGCCTGGGCCAGTTTGTCTTTGTCGAGCTCGCCTTCCCAACGCGCTACGACAATCGTTGCAACGGCATTGCCAACCAGGTTGGTCAAGGCACGGCATTCTGACATGAAGCGATCAATACCCAGGATTAGCGCCATGCCCGCAACGGGAACCGCCGGCACAACAGAAAGCGTCGCCGCAAGGGTAATAAAGCCGGCACCGGTGATACCGGCAGCGCCTTTGGAACTCAGCATGGCGACGAGCAAAAGCAGAATTTGATCCGACATGCTCAAATGGATGTTTGTTGCTTGAGCAATGAACAGGGCCGCCAGGGTCATATAAATGTTTGTGCCGTCCAGATTGAAAGAATAGCCGGTCGGGATAACGAGGCCGACCACGGATTTCTTGCAACCCGCCTTTTCCATCTTGGCCATAAGGGTTGGCAGCGCTGCTTCCGAAGAGCTGGTACCAAGCACCAGCAAGAGCTCTTCCTTGATGTAGCGGATCAGAGCCAAAATGGAAAAACCATTATACCAGGCAACCGCGCCGAGAATGACAAGCACGAACAGGAGTGATGTCAAATAGAATGTGCCGATCAACATGATCAAATTGGCGACAGACCCGATGCCATATTTCCCGATGGTGAACGCCATTGCTCCGAATGCGCCAATGGGGGCTGCCTTCATCAAGATGGCAACGAGTTTGAAGATCGGTGCCGAAAGCGTTAAAAGAAAGTTGGTGACCGGCTCGGCTTTCTCACCGACCATGGCGAGCGAAAGACCAAACAGCACCGAGAAGAAAAGCACCTGCAGAATATCGCCGGATGCGAAAGCGCCGACGATAGTGGTCGGAATGATATTGTTCAGGAATCCAATGATGCTCTGCTCATGCGCCTGCTGCGTGTAGGTTGCAACCGCTTTTGGATCAAGCGAGGCAGGATCAATGTTCATGCCTGCACCGGGTTGAACAACATTGGCAACGACCAGTCCGACGATCAGGGCAAGCGTCGAAAACGTCAGAAAGTAGATCATGGCCTTGCCAGCAACGCGGCCGACTTTCTTAAGATCGCTCATCCCGGCAATGCCGGTGGATACGGTCAGAAAAATGACAGGGGCGATGATCATTTTTACCAGCTTGATGAAAGCATCGCCAAGCGGTTTCATACTGGTTCCAAGGTCAGGATAATAATGCCCAAGCGCGATGCCGATGGCGATTGCGACAAGTACCTGAAAATATAAATGGCTATAGATCGGAGCCTTTTTTGATGGCTGCAGGCCAGCATTGGCCGTGGTTAGTGTCACCGGACTCATGACTTCCTCCATGATGCGAGCCTCGTCTGACAGGACCAACCTGCTAGCCTCCCAGGCTCAAATACAGACGGACCGGCCGTCTGCAGCCATGGAATGCAAATGGCGTGCCAGTTATTTGTAATTCTATAACTCTTTGAAATTAATGCATTTTTTATGCATAAACGTCGACTCCGCCTCAAATTGTGTGGTATGCCGCACAGATTAATTGTATTTTGTGCGGATATATGCACACCTATGTTCATGGATGATCATCCACAAAAGGCCTCTGAAATCCTCACCCCGACAGCGCGATCTGGTTGGGCCAGCAAGGCTGTTCTGGCCACCTTTGCTGTAATCATAATTTTTGCGGCGCTTTTTGTGGCGGGCAATATTGGCCGCGAACGCGGGTATCAGATCGTGATGGACCGTGCGAAAAGCACAGCTGAATTAAATGCAGTTCTCCTGCGCACCGTGCTCGAAAAGCAAAGAGCGGTTCCTTTTGTCCTGTCCCAAGACAGGGATGTCATGAGTGCGCTTTCCACTCGCAGCGAGAGCCAGCTCCAACGTCTCAATCATAAATTTGAAAGCCTTATCGGTGGCACCGGATCTGCTGTAATTTACCTGCTTGATGCAAGTGGACTGGCAATCGCTGCGAGCAACTGGAACGAGCCGATCAGTTTCGTCGGAACCAATTACAGTTTTCGGCCCTATTACACACGCGCCATCAGAAATGGCAGCGCAGAACATTACGCCCTTGGCACTGTCAGCAAGCGGCCGGGACTTTATATTTCAAAGCGCATTGATAGCCCGGCTGGACCACTAGGCGTCATTGTTGTCAAACTGGAGTTTGATGAAATCGAAGCGGACTGGCGCCGCAACAGCGATCCGACCTTGGTGGTTGATCAACGCGGTATCGTGCTGGTCACAAGCTTTCCCGACTGGCGTTTTATGACAGAAAGTGTCATCCCCGCCGAGCGAATGGGGCCGCTTCGCGAGAGCCTGCAATTTGGCGGCGCGCCATTGGAGCCGCTGGATATTTCTCCGCCCATGCCAACGGTGCAGCCGGATATTGTTCAAGCCAGGTTGCCGGGCGCCCCGTCCCGAAGAGAATTCGTACGGGTTCAAACCTCGGTTCCGACCACGAGTTGGAAATTGCAATCATTGACGCCTGCCGCACCAACGGTGACCGAGTCTGTCCGTACCGCTCAGTTGATTACACTGCTCTTTCTTGCTCCCTTGCTGGGTCTCACTGCTTTTATTCTTCGCCGGCGCGGGCTGGCATTGCGCCGGGCGCAGGAACAGGAAGTGGCGAGGGTTGAACTTGAGCGCCGTGTTGCTGCCCGCACTGCGGATTTGAGTGCGGCGCATGCCGAGCTGGTCATGCAGGCGGAAGAACGTCAAAAGACGGAAACAAAACTCCAGTCCGTCCAATTGGAGCTTGTGCAGGCGAACCGCCTGGCCATTCTAGGTCAGGTGACCGCAGGTGTCGCGCATGAGATTAACCAGCCTGTGGCAGCCATTCGATCCTATGCTGATAATGCTGCAACGTTTTTGGGGCGCAATCAGGTCGATTCCGCCAAAGACAATTTGAAGGCTATTGCCGGGCTGACGGAACGCATCGGAAGTATCACCGACGAACTCAGGACCTTTTCCCGCAAAGGCACGGGGGATTCTGGGCCGGTCAGTGTCAGTGATATCATCGAAGGTGCGATGCTGCTTCTCGGAAGCAGATTTCGTCAGCGTGCCGGACAAATCCTGACTGAAATGCCCGCTCCCGAAGTGAAGGTCTATGGCAACCGCATCCGCCTCGAACAAGTTCTGATCAATCTCATGCAAAATGCGCTTGAAGCGACGGAAGGTGGACCCGCCAGCAAGATCAGCGTGCGCTGTTCCGTTGCCCAAGATGAACTGCGATTGATTGTTGCTGATAATGGTCCTGGAATACCCGATTCAATCATGCAGATGCTCTTTACACCCTTCAACACGTCCAAGGATCGAGGCCTGGGGCTTGGTCTGGTGATCTGCCATGACATTGTTGCGGAGTATGGGGGGCGCATCGAGGTTGAAAGCAGCTCTGCCGGGACCGAGTTTACCGTGCATCTGAAAAAGGTGGTCTGACCATGGATTCAAATCAAATTGCCTTTGTTGAAGATGATGACGACCTGCGTGCTGCAAATTGCCAGACGCTTGAACTGGCAGGCTTCAACGTGCAGCCCTTTCCCAATGCAATGCTCGCTTTGCGATTCCTGACGCCGGACTTTCCGGGTGTCGTCGTGACCGATGTGAGGATGCCTCACATTGACGGGCTTGAATTGTTTCGCCGTTTGCGTGAAATGGATTCTGATCTGCCCGTCATCCTTATAACCGGACATGGTGATATCGATATGGCTGTCGAGGCGATCCATAAGGGCGCCTATGATTTTATCGCCAAGCCCTATCCAGCCGATCGCCTTGTGCAAAGCATAATGCGAGCATTGGAGAAACGCCGGCTCGTCATGGAGAACCGCGAATTGCGTTTGGCGGTGGAAAACACGAATGAATCACTGCCGCTGATCGGTCAAACGCCCGTTATGCAAAACCTTCGAAAGACCCTGCGCCATGTGGCAGGTGCCGATGTCGACGTATTGATCGCCGGTGAAACAGGGACGGGGAAAGAGGTTGTTGCCGGACTTTTGCATGAATGGAGCAGGCGCAAACAGGGGAACTTCGTTGCGCTGAACTGCGGGGCTTTGCCGGAAACAGTCATAGAAAGTGAATTGTTTGGCCACGAAGCCGGAGCTTTCACGGGGGCTCAAAAGAAGCGTGTTGGCCGCATCGAGCACTCTAGCGGCGGAACCTTGTTTCTCGATGAGATTGAGAGCATGCCTCTTTCAACGCAGGTAAAACTTCTACGCGTTTTGGAAAGCCGGGAAATTACACCGCTTGGCACCAACGAACACCGGCCCGTCGATTTGCGCGTGGTGGCCGCGGCCAAGGTTGACCTTGGGAGCGCCGACCAGCGCGTCAATTTTCGCGAGGATTTGTTCTACAGGCTCAATGTCGTGACTGTTTCAATTCCTCCGCTGCGTGAGCGGCGCGATGATATCATGCTTCTGTTTACCCATTTTCTGCATCGCGCTTCGGCAAGATTCAAAACAGATGTGCCAGAGATCACAGCTGCGCAGCGCTCCTATCTCATGCAACATGACTGGCCCGGAAATGTGCGCGAGCTGGTGCATTTTGCCGAACGTGCTGCACTTGGTCTTGATGGTATTGAAACAACAAAATCAGATATTGAAAGCGACGGTTCAAGTTTGCCGCAAGCCATGGAACGATATGAGGCGCGGCTTATCCAGCAAGCATTGGCAGCCAATGGCGGGGATGTGCGCTCCACGATCCAGACGCTCGGTATCCCGCGCAAAACTTTCTACGACAAGCTGCAGCGTCACGGGATTGACCGATCCGATTACGTCTCAAGCAAGTGATAAGCGAGTTCTCTGAACGCGCCTGCTAGCGCAATGTAAATGGCGGAGAGGGAGGGATTTGAACCCCCGATGGAGTTGCCCCCATGCCGCATTTCGAGTGCGGTGCTTTCAACCACTCAGCCACCTCTCCGCATATAGGATCCACGTAAAGACCCGTATTTTTAGTGCTGCGATGCCCCAAAGGGCTTGGCTTGAGCGTGCGACGCGCTAGATAGCGGGCAAAGCGCGCAGATACAAGAGCAATTTTGCGTTAAATTTCTTGACTCCGCCTCGCTCCTGATCTTATAAGCGCGCAACGACTGGCGTGGGGGATTCTCCGCGCCGTTTGTTTTTGAATTCGGGTGCCTTCGTTCTTATGGATAAAAGTGCCTTTCGATCAATCTGTCACGACTGACAAAAAGACGGTTATTGCCGGGAAACTGGCAGAAAACCGAACCGAACGCCGAAAGGGCACAAAATGTTCGCAGTCATCAAGACCGGTGGTAAGCAGTATCGCGTTGCCGCCAATGACCTACTCAAGGTCGAAAAAGTTTCCGGCAATGCCGGCGATATCGTACAGTTCGCAGAAGTTCTGATGGTTGGCGTCGGTGCTGACGCAACAATCGGCGCTCCTGTAGTCAGCGGCGCGCTGGTCACAGCCGAAGTCGTTGAACAGGGCCGCGCACGCAAGGTTATTGCCTTCAAGAAGCGCCGTCGCCAGAATTCGAAGCGTACACGCGGTCATCGTCAGGAATTGACAACGATCCGTATCGCTGAGATTCTTACCGGTGGTGCCAAGCCTTCGAAGACTGCCGCTGAAAAGCCGGCCAACAAGAAGCCTGCAAAGGCTGAAGTTGCTGCTGCTGACGCGACAGAGACCAAAGCCGCCCCAAAGGCCAAAGCTGCGCCCAAGAAGGCTGCTGCCAAGGCTGAGAAGCCCGCTTCGGGCGAATAAGAACAGGTTTAAAGGAGCAATCCCATGGCACACAAAAAAGCTGGTGGTTCGTCACGCAACGGTCGTGATTCAGAATCAAAGCGCCTTGGCGTAAAGAAGTTCGGCGGCGAGCGCGTGCTTGCTGGCAACATTCTCGTTCGTCAACGCGGCACCAAATGGCACCCCGGTGTCAATGTTGGTCTTGGTAAGGACCACACTCTGTTTGCGCTTGAAGCAGGCACAGTTTCTTTCCGTACCAAAGCCAACGGCCGTAGTTTCGTGTCGATCGTCACCCCGATCGCCGAAGCAGCAGAATAGCCGGTCATGCTTGAAGCACCGGCGTCCCATCGGACCCGGTGAAAAAATGGCAACCGCCAAAAGATCAAAGGGAGATGGGGCACTACCCGTCTCCCTTTTCGTATCTGGAGGAATGAAAAATGGTTGCTGATATACTTGAAGAAGAAGATGAACGGCTGGATCTGATAGACTGTCCGGTTCTCGTTACGGACCGCCTTATCTTGCGGGCGCCTCATATTGAGGACGTGGACGCAATTGCCAATCTTGCCGATAATCTGCGCGTGGCAGAAATGCTGTCACGCATGCCGCACCCCTACACGAAAGCCCATGCGGTTGATTTCGTGCGCCGCGCCAATGCGGGCGAGATTGGCAAATGCGTCTATGCCATTACCCTTGCTCAAAATGGAACCTTCGTTGGTTGTTGCGGAATCAATTATCGACGTGGCGCCGGCAAGGATGAACTGGAAATAGGCTACTGGCTTGGTGAGCCGCATTGGGGCAAGGGTTATGCGACCGAAGCTGCTCATGCGCTGGTGGATCTGGTGTTCCGCGCAACGCAGGTCGAAAAGCTTTACGCTTCGTGCCGTGTGTCGAACATTGCATCGCGCCGGGTGCTCTATAAGAGCGGATTCCAGTATACGAATACGGGTATGATGGATTCCATCAATGCGGGCAATGTTCCAGTGGAGCGCTATATGCTCGATAGACGTACCTGGATTGGTCTTCGGAGTTGGACTTCCTAACGTCCTGGACGAAGTAAGATGGTGCTGGAGGTGTTTTCGACCTCCAGCGCTGACAATAAAAACTCAACGCGCTGGTTTCCGAATGCTCAAACTGACGGGAACTGGCCAGTTTTATTCTCGCTGGAATTGCTGTATTGCCTGCAAGCGACACAAAAGGACTGAATTTCCATGAAGTTTCTCGATCAGGCGAAAGTCTATATACGCTCCGGCGACGGTGGTGCCGGTTCGGTATCTTTTCGCCGTGAAAAATTCCTGGAATTTGGTGGTCCTGATGGCGGGGATGGAGGTCGCGGCGGCGATGTATGGGCCGAAGCCGTCGATGGCTTGAATACATTGATCGACTATCGCTATCAGCAGCATTTCAAGGCCAAGACAGGTATGCACGGCATGGGCCGGGACATGACCGGCGGCAAGGGCGCGGATGTCGTTTTGAAAGTGCCGGTCGGTACGCAGATTTTCGAAAATGACAATGAAACGCTGATCGTCGATTTCACGGTGGTGGGGCAGCGCTATCGTCTGGCCAAGGGCGGTAATGGCGGCTTTGGCAATGCGCATTTCAAAACCTCGACCAATCAGGCTCCACGACGTGCCAATCCCGGTCTAGAGGGTGAGGAGCGTAATCTTTGGCTTCGTCTGAAATTGATTGCGGATGCCGGACTTCTTGGAAAGCCCAATGCCGGTAAGTCGACATTTCTTGCCAGTGTCACGGCTGCCAAGCCCAAGATCGCTGACTATCCATTTACGACGCTTCATCCCAATTTGGGGGTCGCGCGTGTTGACGCTCGCGAGTTTGTTATTGCCGATATTCCCGGTTTGATCGAAGGCGCTCATGAAGGCGTAGGGATCGGCGACCGGTTCCTTGGTCACGTGGAGAGGACACGTGTCCTTTTGCACCTGGTCTCAGCTCAGGAAGAAAATGTTGCCGAGGCCTACAAGACTGTGCGCAATGAATTGAAAGCTTATGGCGGAGGACTGGCGGAAAAGCTGGAAATCGTTGCCTTGAGCCAAATCGATACATTGGACGCCGCAGCACGCAAAAAGAAGATTGCCGCGCTGAAGAAAGCATCCGGTGTTGAGCCGATGCTCTTGTCTTCAGTCAGCCGCGAGGGCGTCGAGCAAGTCTTGCGGGCATTGTCAGCGATTATTCTTGAATCGCGAAAATCAGAAGCGCCTGTAGAGGTCGATAACCGCTACAAATATTGAGTATCGCAATGTCTGTGAAATCCACACAACACCGCAGTGATAATGAGCATGGCGCAGCAAGCGCTTCGCCAACGCTGCGGAACTATCGGCGTATTGTTGTGAAAATCGGTTCGGCATTGCTTGTCGACCGGACCAGCGGATTGAAGAGGCAGTGGCTGGAAAGCCTGGGTGCGGATGTTGCCGCGCTTGCCGCTTCAGGCGTGGAAGTGATGATCGTCTCATCGGGTGCCATCGCTCTTGGACGGAATGTGCTGGGTTTGCCAAAAGGCGCGTTGCGGCTGGAAGAAAGTCAAGCCGCCGCAGCAGCCGGACAGATCGAACTTGCCAAGGCCTATGCCGAGGTCCTGAGTGGTCACAGTTTGCGGGCAGGGCAAATCCTTCTTACGCTAGCTGATACGGAAGAGCGGCGCCGCTATCTTAATGCACGTGCGACTCTCAGCACATTGTTACGATTGAAGGCCGTGCCTGTGATCAATGAGAATGACACGGTTGCCACAACGGAAATCCGTTATGGCGATAATGACCGGCTTGCGGCGCGTGTTGCAACGATGATGAGCGCAGATTTGCTGATCCTGCTTTCGGATATTGATGGGCTCTATACGGCTCCGCCGCATCAGAACCCTGACGCGCAATTCATACCAATGGTTGAGGCGATTACGCCCGATATCGAAGCCATGGCGGGAGCCGCAGCTTCTGAATATTCGCGTGGCGGCATGAAAACCAAGCTTGATGCGGGCAAGATTGCAAATGCTGCGGGCACGGCGATGATCATCGCTTCGGGCACGCGGTTGAACCCGCTTGCGGCCATTGACGGTGGCGAACGCTCGACTTTATTCCGGGCAAGCACATCACCGGTAAATGCCTGGAAAACATGGATTTCCGGCAATCTGGAACCATCAGGCCGACTGGTGATCGACGATGGGGCTCTGGTGGCATTGAAATCAGGCAAATCGCTGTTGTCGGCAGGGGTTCGCGAGGTTTACGGACAATTCATGCGCGGTGATACTGTTGCCGTCGTGGGGCCCGATGGCAAAGAGGCGGCACGGGGGCTGATTGCCTATGATGCGGCAGATGCCGTAAAAATTGCTGGCCGCAAGACGAGCGAGATTGCGGAAATATTGGGTTATGATGCCCGCTCAGCGATGATACACCGCGATGATCTGGTGGTGCGCGCAGCAAAACAGCTTGCTGTTGCGAAGGAGTAGAACATGTTGACACGTACAGGTGCAAACACTCCAGAGGCTGAAGCCATAGTTGAATTGATGGCAGAGACAGGCCGCAAGGCACGAGCGGCCGCGCGTCCATTGGCTATAGCATCGCCGGAAGTCAAAACGGCTGCGCTCTTGGCAATGGCGGATTGCATCGAACGCCGCAAAGCGGAAATTCTTCAAGCCAACGAGCAGGATATGACCAATGGCGCAGCTGCGGGAATGACGCCTGCGCTGCTTGACCGGCTCAAGCTTGATGACAAACGGATCAGTGGTATCGCCGACAGTATCCGTGTCATTGCCGACTTGGCTGATCCTGTCGGTCAGGTTATTGCAGAGTGGGACCGCCCGAATGGTTTGCATATTGAGCGTGTCCGTACTCCGCTCGGCGTTATCGGCGTCATCTATGAAAGCAGACCGAATGTTACAGCGGATGCTGGAGCGCTGTGTTTAAAGTCCGGCAATGCCGTAATTTTGCGTGGCGGCTCGGATTCAGTGCATTCCTCACGGGCGATCCATGCGGCCCTTTCAGAGGGGTTGGAGTTGGCGGGTTTGCCACGCGACGCAATCCAACTCGTATCGACAACCGATCGTAGCGCCGTTGGAGAGATGCTCAAAGGACTTGATGGCAATCTCGACGTAATCATCCCACGTGGCGGAAAGAGCCTTGTTGCAAGAGTGCAGGCAGAGGCACGTGTTCCGGTTTTTGCGCATCTGGAGGGGCTCTGCCACGTCTATATTGATGGATCGGCCGACCTTAATCTGGCGCGCAAGATTGTTGTGAATGCTAAAATGCGCCGGACAGGCGTTTGCGGATCCGCGGAGACGCTTCTGGTCGACCGGCTCATTGCACCGACTTATCTCACGCCGCTATTGAATGATCTTGTTGAAGCGGGCTGCGAAATTCGCGGAGACGAGCAGGTGACCAAGCTTTACGGCAAAGCGAAAGTTGCGACGGAAGCGGATTGGTCAACTGAATATCTGGATGCGATCATTTCCGTGAAACTGGTCGATGGTATTGAGGGCGCGCTGGATCATATAAATCGCTATTCATCGCATCACACGGAAGCGGTCATCGCCGAAGATGAAAGTGTCGTGGAGCGGTTCTTCAATGAAATCGACTCAGCGATTCTGTTGCACAATGCATCGACGCAATTTGCCGATGGCGGTGAGTTCGGCATGGGTGCAGAAATCGGTATCGCCACCGGCAAGATGCATGCGCGGGGTCCAGTTGGAGTTGAACAACTGACTTCATTCAAATATCTCGTCCGCGGCACGGGTCAGATACGTCCGTGATATTTACACCGGCGAGTATCCCCGGCATTAGCGATGCGCATCTGCGTATGCCATTTGTTGAAAAGGGTATGGCTGTCGGCTTGTTCGGTGGATCGTTCAATCCCCCGCATGCGGGTCACGCGCTTGTTGCAGAAATCGCGATGCGCAGGCTCAAACTCGATCAGCTCTGGTGGATTGTCACGCCGGGAAATCCCCTGAAGGACAAGCGGGAACTAGCGCCGCTCTCCGATCGCCTGGAAAAATGTGAAGCGTTGATTCATGATCCCCGGGTGAAGGTCACGGCATTTGAAGCGGCTCACCACATTCGTTACACGGCGGATACGCTGGCTTTGATAAAACTGCGGAATCCCGGCGTGCATTTCGTATGGATAATGGGTGCGGATAGTCTGGCGGACTTTCATCATTGGCAGCGATGGCAGCAAATTGCCACGACATTTCCGATTGCCGTTATTGATCGCCCCGGATCAACGCTCGCATTTCTGTCGTCGCGCATGGCCAAGACATTTGATTACGCCCGTATCGACGAGGATGATGCGCCCATTCTCGCGCGAGCTCAAGCGCCGGCGTGGACGTTCATTCATGGGCCAAGGTCATTGCTTTCATCCACTGAAATACGCAACGGGAATATGAAAACAGGCGGCTAAAAGAACCTGTTGCGGGTTAGATCAAGATGACGTCTTGAAACTGCCATGCGACTCTGCCTATCTTATACGTGTGCAGTGAGTTTAGTAGCTGCGGCGCGTTGTTCTTAAAGGGAAAGGAATTACACTGAGAACAGCAATTCAAAAGAAGGAAGCTTTGGCTCCTTCAACGGCAGAGATCAGCGGTATCAATACCGTCGCTCGTGCCCTCAAATCAGTGCTTGATAGTCTTGATGACTCCAAGGCTGAACAAATTGTCCCCATCGACCTTCGCGGCAAATCTGTCATCGCTGACCATATGGTCATCGCGTCCGGACGATCGCATCGCCATGTCACGGCGGTTGCGGATCAGCTCCTTCGGACTCTGAAAGAGAACGGATATGGCAATAATGCCAAGGTTGAAGGTCTTACCAGCGGTGATTGGGTGCTGATCGACACGGGCGATATCATCATCCATATTTTCCGCCCCGAAGTGCGGGAGTTCTACAACATCGAAAAGATGTGGCAAGCTCCGGAACTTGACGGTGAAACCGTACACTAGCGCCGAATAGCTCTGGTGTTTTTTTAGCCGGCGAAAGGTCCGGTTGAGCAGTTTTAGGTCTGCCGGACTGGAGTATCATGCGTATCAGTGTGTTTGCCGTGGGCCGCATGAAGTCCGGTCCGGAACGTGAGCTGGCGGACCGCTATCTCGTCCGGTTCAAAAAGACAGGCGCTTCATTGGGCCTCGAATTTTCGTCTGTGACGGAAATAGTGGAAAGCCGTGCGCAGCAGGCAGACCTGCGAAAACAGGAAGAGTCTGCTCAGTTATTGAAAGCTCTTGATGCTGGTGGTGTGTTGGTGCTTCTCGACGAACGCGGAAAAACCATGGCGTCTGAGGTATTTGCATCCAGCATCGCCAAATTTCGCGATGAGGGGAAACGGCAGCTGCTGCTGGCGATTGGCGGGCCGGATGGTCATGATGCTGCGTTGAGGGAGCGTGCGGACCTCGTTCTCGCGCTTGGTGCCATGACTTGGCCGCACCAAATCGTCCGTATTCTTGTCGCCGAACAACTTTATCGGGCCACAACAATACTGTCAGGTCACCCGTATCACCGCGTTTAGACGCGAGATTTTGAGTAAAAACATTACAAATAAGTAATTCAGCCATCATTCATCTGAGCACTTCATAATAGGCGCTCTTGATCATTACAAAAATATAATGATCTCAAAGCTTTCGAACGAACCACTCCTGTCCATTTCTTGATAGTATCAATCGAGGTGGAGTGCTTCATCTGCGAAGAAGGTGGAATGGGTCGATGACTAAAATTGCCAAGGTAACCAGTCATGAGAAGCCAACGCTGGAAGACTCGAACGTAACGTTTATCCCAGGCGCGGTTCCTCCAGGACGCAAGAAAAAGCGCTCGCGTCTTTGGCTGTGGTTGCCCGTCGCTATCCTTGCAACAGGCGCCGGTTACTATGCATGGACGTCTTACAGTGCTTCCACATCAACAACCGCTGTGATCACCCAACCCGTTGTGAGAGCCGACATCGAGAACGCAGTCACTGCTGTTGGCACGCTGGATTCGATTAAGTCAGTCGATGCTGGTGCGCAGGTTTCTGGTCAGTTGAAAGCTCTGCATGTCGAAATCGGTGACAAGGTAACCCAGAATGAACTGATTGGTGAGATCGATCCGGCAACCATTCAAAACCGGATTGAGATCGATCAGGCGGAGCTTGCCAACCTACAAGCGCAACTCGTGTCAAAAAAGGCTCAGCTTGTGCTGAAACAGGCAAATATCGAACGGCAGCGTAACTTGGTGGCAACCCGCTCAGTCTCGCAATCGACGCTCGATCAGGCTGTTGCTGATTTGGCGACGGCGGAGGCTGATGTGAATGCGCTCGAAGCGCAAATCCGAAAGCAACAGGCGACCCTGGACGGTGATCAGGTCGATCTTGGCTATACCAAGATCTATGCGCCAATGGCTGGAACCATCGCAGCCGTGCCGGTCAAGGAAGGACAGACGCTAAACGCCAGCCAGACAGCGCCGACTATTGTGACAATCGCCGATCTCTCTACGATGACGGTCAAGGCACAGGTTTCAGAAGCCGATGTCAGCAAACTCAAGCTGGGAATGGACGCATATTTCACGCTGCTCGGGCAACCGGGCAAACGATATACCGGCAAGCTTCGCCAGATACAGCCTACGCCTGACATTGAAAACAACGTCGTGCTTTACTATGCGCTATTCGACGTGCCCAATGTTGATGGCGACCTTATGATTTCAATGAGCGCACAGGTCTTCTTCCTGCAATCAGCGGCGAAAGATGTGCTGGTGGTTCCGAGCTCGGCAATTCGCATGAAAAAAAGTTCCGGCGCGGCTGCGGATGACAAACGCCAGTTCGAAGTAAGTGTTGTCGATGCCTCTGGAAAAACATCCACACGCGATGTTGAAGTTGGCATTCGCAATCGCGTGAATGTGGAGATCAAGAGCGGCCTGAAGGAAGGCGATCTTGTTGTTGTCGGTCAGGCAAGCGATTCCACCAATGCCGCAAATGGTTCCGGCAATCGCTCGCAGCGCGGCCAACGCATGCCACGGATGTTCTAGATATGACAGCGCTCATATCGCTCAAGGACATCAGCAAAACCTACTATAATGGCGACCTTTCAGTCGAGGTTCTGCATGGCATCTCACTCGATATAGAGGCGGGTGAGTTCGTTGCCATTATCGGGCAGTCCGGGTCGGGCAAATCAACGCTGATGAATATTCTGGGCTGTTTGGATCAGCCGACCAGTGGCAGTTATCAGCTGGATGGAGAGAGTGTTTCGGGGTTTGAGCCAGATGAACTGGCCGGATTGCGGCGACGAACCTTTGGCTTCGTTTTCCAAAGCTATAATTTGATTCCCACTGCCAGTGCGCAAGAAAACGTTGAGGTGCCCGCAGTCTATGCCGGTGCTTCGGCACAAGACCGGCACGACAGGGCGGAAGCGCTGCTGAACACACTCAACCTGGGTGATCGGTTGGATCACAGGCCGAACCAACTGTCCGGTGGACAGCAGCAGCGCGTTTCGATTGCACGGGCTTTGATGAATGGCGGGAGGATCATTCTGGCAGATGAGCCAACCGGCGCTTTGGATAGCCAAAGTGGTGAAGAAGTCATGGCGCTGTTGCGAAAAATGAACGAGAGCGGCCACACGATTATTGTTATTACCCATTCGCGAGAAGTGGCCGAGCAGGCGGATCGTTTAATCGAACTGCGTGACGGACACGTCGTCTCTGATCGTACCAAAAAAGGACGCAGCAATCCTGAAGCGGCTTTTGGTTTGAAGCAGAAGGCGGTTGATGGGGTTGCCGCGATCGCAGACGTATCCGAAGCAATCAAGATGGCGGTTCGCGCTTTGCGCGCAAATCTGTTTCGCACAATTCTCACCCTGCTGGGCATTGTGATCGGAGTCGGCTCAGTGGTGGCAATGCTGGCGATTGGCACGGGGGCCCAAAACTCGGTTCTGGACCGCATTTCATCAATGGGTTCAAACCTGCTGGTTGTGCGACCGAACATGGCGAATTTTCGCGGGGGGCAGGGCGGCAGCATTGTAACGCTGGTTCCGGCCGATGCCGATGCAATTCTGGACGTTCCAAATGTGTCATTCGCCGTTCCTGAAATGACCAGTACAGTGACTGTTCGTTATGGGAATGTTGATTATCAGACGTCAGCCAATGGGACAGTTCCGCAATTTACCGATGCCAAATCATGGAAAGTCGGAGCGGGGGAGTTCATCAATCAACAGGATATGACCAATTATGCGCCGGTGGCCGTACTTGGCCAAACGGTCGCCAAGACGCTCTTTCCGGACGGTGAAAGCCCGCTCGGAAAATATGTCCTCGTCAGCAAAATCCCTTTCCAGATCATTGGTGTCATGAGTGAAATGGGAGCAGGGCCGGGCGGAAATGATCAGGATGATACGATTATCGTGCCGCTGACGACGGGTAGCACGCGGCTATTCGGCCAACGGAATGTGCGCTCTATCACTGTGCAGGTTAAAGACGGCTCGCTTATAGATGCCACGCAAACGACTATCCAGCAATTGCTGGATGAGCGTCACAAAAAGCAGGACACGCAAATTACCAATATGGCTTCAATTCGTGAGGCTGTGACAGAGACTTCGAATACGCTGAAATTGTTTCTTGGCGCCGTGGCGGCCATTTCGCTTCTGGTAGGCGGAATTGGCGTGATGAACATCATGCTCGTCAGCGTCAGTGAGCGGACGCGCGAGATTGGGGTGCGTATGGCTACGGGCGCACGACAGCGCGATATTCTGCTGCAGTTCATCATAGAGGCGCTGGTCGTTTCGGCGGTAGGCGGAGCCATTGGCGTTGTAGCGGGCCTTGGCACAGGAGTTCTGGCAAAGCTGATGGGCGCGCCCATCAGCTTCACCGTTGGGCCAGTTGCGCTGGCCTTTGCCTGTTCGTTTCTCACGGGTCTGGTCTTTGGTTATCTGCCGGCCAGAAACGCCTCCAAGCTACAGCCGGCGGTTGCCTTGAGTTCAGAATAGATCAGGAAAAGCGGCTCGCTTCACTGTGAACCAGATCGGAAATAAAACCTGATACTGCGGTTATGCGGCGAAGCGTACGCACTGACTCGTGATAGGAAAGCCAATAGGAGCGGCGGATTTTTCGTTCTGGCATAATGGCTACCAGTTCCTCATGCTCGCGAGCGATAAAAGTATGAAGAATGCCGATCCCAGCGCCAGCCTTGACCGCTTCGACCTGCCCCAAAGCACTCGATATCTCAAAACCGGGGTGCCATTCGCGGGTAATTTCCGGCGCATAATTCAGTGACTGGCTGATCACCAGATCATCGACATAGCCGACCAGTCGGTGCTGGGGTAGTTCTTCGATTGATTGGGGTGCGGGATGAGCGGCTAGATAAGCGCGGCTGGCATAGAGGCACAGACTGTAATCGACGAGTTTTCTTGCGACCAGACGACCCTGGTCGGGACGGTCCACGGTAATTGCAATATCGGCTTCCCGCCGTGACAGTGAGAAAGAACGTGGAACCGGAACAAGCTGAATCTTGAGATCCGGATAATTCGCCGTTAGCCGGGCAAGCCGCGGTGCCAGGAAAGTTACGCCAAATCCGTCCGGCGCGCCGATGCGAACTGAACCGGATATGGCTACGTCGGCATCACCGAGGGAAGAGCGCGCAGCCAGCATTTCCGCTTCCATACGCTCGCCTGAAAGAAGAAACTCTTCTCCCGCGCGCGTCAGTTCGCAACCATTTGTGCGTCTGGTCAGCAGCTTGGTGTTGAGCGCTGTCTCCAGAGCCGTTAGTCGCCTTGCTACCGTCGCGTGGTTGACGCCCAGCCTTTTCGCTGCGCCGAGTATCTGGCCTGAACGTGCTACGCTCAGGAAAATGCGGACATCATCCCAGTTCATCAACCACCTCCTAATGTATCTTACATTGTTTTTTGCACAACGGATGCGCTTTTGCACGTCTTGCATTTAACATTTTGAAGCGCCTATGATGCCGCATACGAAGATCATCAAAGGGAGGTTGCTCGCAATGCGCGAAGTTGGACATTTTATCGGTGGCAAGCATGTCGCTGGCACAAGCGGTCGCACGACCGAAATTTTTCAGCCCATGGATGGTACAATTCAGGGAACGGTTGCACTGGCCACTCCGGCCGAAGTGCGCGCAGCCGTGGAAAACGCCAAAGCAGCTCAGCCTGCATGGGCAGCAACCAATCCGCAGCGCCGCGTTCGTGTCATGCGCAAGTTTCTTGAACTTGTTGAAGCGGAATACGACTCATTGGCTGAACTCCTTGCCCGCGAACATGGCAAGACCATCCCTGATGCCAAAGGCGATATCCAGCGCGGTCTGGAAGTTGTTGAAGTTTGCCTGGGTGCGGCTCACATGCTCAAGGGCGAATTTTCCGACAGTGCAGGCACTGGCATTGATGTATATTCGATGCGTCAACCGCTTGGCGTCGTTGCAGGCATAACACCCTTCAACTTCCCGGCGATGATCCCGCTGTGGAAAGCTGGCCCCGCCATTGTCTCGGGTAACGCGTTCGTCCTGAAGCCTTCAGAGCGTGATCCCGGCGTGCCGATGCGCCTTGCCGAACTCTTTATCGAAGCTGGATTGCCCGCAGGCATTTTCAACGTTGTCAATGGCGACAAGGAAGCCGTGGACACGCTGCTCGACGACCCGGACATCAAGGCAGTTGGCTTTGTCGGATCCACGCCGATTGCTCAATATATTTACAGCCGTGCCACGGCAAATGGTAAGCGTGCACAGTGCTTCGGCGGCGCCAAGAACCATATGATCATCATGCCCGATGCTGATATGGATCAGACAGTGGATGCGCTGATCGGTGCAGGTTATGGCTCGGCTGGCGAGCGCTGCATGGCTATTTCGGTTGCGGTTCCAGTGGGCAAGGAAACAGCAGACCGTCTCGTTGCAAAGCTTATTCCACGCGTTGAGGCTCTGAAGGTCGGGCCGTCTACTGACCTGACGGCAGATTACGGTCCAGTTGTAACGAAACAGGCGCTTGAGCGTATCCAGGGCTATGTTGATCTTGGCGTGAAAGAAGGCGCGAACCTCGTCGTTGATGGGCGCGGCTTCAAGATGCAGGGTTATGAAAATGGCTACTATATGGGTGGCTGCCTCTTCGACAATGTGACGCCTGACATGCGCATCTACAAGGAGGAAATCTTTGGGCCGGTGCTCGGTATTGTCCGCGCCGACACTTATGAAGATGCACTTCGTCTGCCTAACGAGCATGAATATGGCAATGGCGTCGCTATCTTCACCCGCGATGGCGATGCGGCGCGTGATTTTGCATCACGTGTGCAAGTCGGCATGGTCGGTATTAATGTGCCGATCCCGGTTCCAATCGCCTATTATACATTCGGTGGCTGGAAAGGTTCAGGTTTTGGTGACTTGAACCAGCATGGTCCGGACGCATTCCGGTTTTATACCAAGACAAAGACGGTCACATCTCGTTGGCCTTCGGGCGTCAAGGATGGTGCGGAATTTGTTATTCCAACAATGAATTAAGCTGTTCTGCTGGAATAGTATCAAGCCGCCTGCAATTTTGCCGGCGGCTTTTTTATGGTGCAAGTACCCTGAGATGTTCGATCAGCTTGCTTGCCGCATCTTCGGCACCTTCCGGATTGCGGTTGATGATCGCTTCAATCAGCGCTTTATGCGCTGCGACTGACTGTTGCAGTCCGCCGGGTCGTTGCAGGCGAAACCAGAAACGCCGGCTATGGGTTTGCAAGGGCGAGGCAAGGCGGGCTGCAAATGGATTTCCAGCGGCCTGACCCAATACAGTGTCGAACGTCTTATCGGCTGTCAAAAACCCGGCAACATCCTCCGAACTCACCGCTTTGCTCATCGCATCGGAGGCTTCTCTTAACCTGCGGTGATGCAACTGCGCACCAAATTGCGCTGCACCGCGTGCCAACACGCGTTCTATCCCTTCACGGGCATCGAGAACTTTGGAAAAATCCTGCGGATTCAGTTCGGCAATTGCTATCCCTGAGCGGGGTCTGATTTCCATCAACCCTTCCCATGCAAGCTTCTGCACCGCTTCCCGAACAGGTGTGCGCCCCATTCCCGTTATATCGGTTAGCGCACGTTCGTTGACGATCGCGCCGGGCTCAAGGCTGAGCGTGACGATCATTTCTTCAATCTGCCGGTACGCCAGTTCTGCGAGGCTTTCACCTGATTGGACGGGTGTATGTGCAGTGGTTTGAAACATGTGCAAGGATCTTTCAATGAAGCGATTGACAGTAATGCATCCTACAGATATATTTCTGATATATCAACAAGGAGTATGATCATGTGGTCAGGTGTTCTTCCCGCAGTTACCAGCAAATTCACCGATGATGATAGGCTTGATCACGGCGAAATGGAACGTTGCTTCTCCCTGTTGATGGAGGCTGGCTGCGATGGTCTGATTGTTGCCGGTTCGCTTGGCGAGGGCCCTATGCTTAGCCATGATGAAAAACTTGAAGTTCTGAAAATTGCGCAAGGTGTAGCCAAGGGTAAGCCGGTATTGCTCACAATCAATGAGGCGGCCACCCGCGACGGGGCAGCTCTTGCAAAACGCGCTGCCAAGGCAGGTGCAGACGGTTTGATGCTTGTTCCAAGCCCCATCTATCATACCGACCCGGAAGAGACGGTCACCACATTGAAAGCCGTTGCGGCTGCGGGCGATCTTCCAGTGATGATTTATTCAAATCGTATCGCCTACCGCGTCGACGTTACCAGCGCGATCTTGTCCGAGCTTGCTTCGGATGATCATTTTGTTGCGATCAAAGAGTCATCAGATGACATTCGCCGCACGACGGACATTATCAATGAGTTCGGCACACGTTTCGATCTGTTCACAGGTGTCGATAATCTTGCTTTTGAGGCATTGACTGCCGGTGCTGTTGGCTGGGTTGCAGGTCTCGTAACGGCCTTCCCGAAAGAAACAGTAGCCATCTACAAGCTTGTGCTCGCGGGGCGTTACGCTGAGGCGCTGGAAATCTACCGTTGGTTCCGCCCGCTTCTGGATCTCGATGTTTCAACCTATCTTGTGCAGAATATCAAGCTGGCAGAAGTGCTGGAGATCGGAACGAATGATCGTGTACGCTTGCCGCGTCAACCTCTGCGCGGAGAACGTCGAGCATCCGTTGAAAAGACAGTGAGAGATGCAATAGCTTCACGTCCAGCGTTGCCGTCGCTTTGAGTTTCGTGTCACTTTATTGATCATGCCAAGAGACAATATCGATATTCTGATTATCGGCGCCGGTATTGTCGGTGTAGCGACAGCAGCTATTCTTGCAGAGAGTGGTCGCAAAGTACTCGTCGTCGACCGTCAGGGTATTTGCGAAGGAACAAGCTCCGGCAATGCCGGAGCTTTGGCTTTTTCGGATATATTGCCGATGGCCTCGAAGGGCGTGCTTGCAAAAGTCCCTGGCTGGCTTATGGACCCGCTTGGTCCATTTACTATCCGCCCGTCATACCTCCCAAAACTTTTGCCCTGGTTGTATCGATTCTGGCGGGCCAGCAGCGCCGACATGCTTGAGCATACAGTACGGGCGCAAGGGGCGATGATGCGTCTCGCTGAGCCTGAAATGCTCGGGCTGATGCAGCGCGCCGGTCTCGGCCGGATGGTCCGTGAAGATGGTTCATTGGAGCTTTACGAGAGTGAAGATGAACTGAATGCGTCGTTATCCGGATGGAATGCGAGACGCGCTGCCGGGATTGCCTTTGAGCATTTGCGGGGCAGTCAGTTGCGAGAGTGTCAGCCGGGCCTTTCCCCCCGGTTCATTGCCGGAACGTTTGTGCCTGGGTGGAAGACCGTCAGCGACCCAAAACATGTCGGTGAAGGTCTGTGGAATTATGCGCAGCGGAATGGTGCGATTTTTTACCAAGGGGAAGTTGCCTCAATAAGTGCAGGCGAGCAGGGCGCAATTGCGCATTTTGCCGATGGGCGCACAATCAATGCTGCCAAGATCGTGGTTGCTGCAGGAGCCTGGTCACATCATCTGGCCCAAAATCTTGGTGATCGGATACCGCTGGAAACGGAGCGTGGGTACAATACGACGCTGCCCGTTGGCGCCTTCGATCTGAAACGGCAATTGATCTTTTCCGGGCATGGGTTTGTGGTTACTCCGCTGGAAACAGGTGTGCGTGTTGGTGGTGCTGTGGAGCTGGGCGGCTTGAAATTGCCACCCAATTACAAGCGCGCTGAAATCATGTTGAGTAAAGCTGAGCAATTCATGCCGGGATTGCAATCAAAGGGTGGGCGTCAATGGATGGGATACCGGCCTTCGACGCCAGATTCACTTCCTGTTATAGGTACTTCCCGATTGACGGATAATGTTCTCTACGCTTTTGGGCATGGCCATCTCGGACTTACCCAATCTGGGGTAACAGCCCGGCTGATCAGCGATCTGATTGGTGGTCATGCTTCCTCTATATCGATTGCCCCTTACAGTCCCAAACGCTTCAGGAGTTAGCTCAGATGGCACGTCATTCATTCTTCTGTATAGATGGCCATACTTGCGGAAATCCAGTTCGGCTGGTGGCTGGCGGTGGCCCAAACCTGACGGGCGCATCAATGATGGAAAAGCGCGCGCATTTTCTCAGCGAATTTGACTGGATCAGAACCGGTTTGATGTTTGAGCCTCGCGGACACGACATGATGTCGGGCTCGATACTCTATCCTCCAACACGGGATGATTGCGATATCGCTATCCTGTTTATCGAAACATCCGGATGCCTTCCCATGTGCGGTCACGGAACAATCGGGACCGTGACCATGGCGATCGAGCATGGACTGGTTACTCCAAAAGTGCCGGGTATTTTGCGGCTGGACACGCCAGCTGGTCTTGTTGTCGCCGAATATACACAAGAGGGGCAATATGTAACGAGCGTGCGAATCACCAACGTACCTGCCTTCCTTTATGAGGAGGGTTTGGAAGTCGAGTGTCCGGATCTGGGGACGCTCCTTGTCGATGTGGCTTATGGAGGAAACTTTTACGCCATCGTAGAACCTCAGGCCAATTATAGGGATATGGCTGATTACAGGGCGCTGGATCTGATCGGGTGGAGTCCTGTGTTGCGGGAGCGCTTGAATGAGCGTTACACATTCGTTCATCCGCAGAATCCCGGGATCAATACACTCAGCCACATCCTGTGGACCGGAGCCCCGATTCATCCGGAGGCTCATGCACGAAATGCTGTCTTCTACGGTGACAAAGCGATTGATCGCTCACCCTGCGGCACGGGCACATCAGCGCGCATGGCGCAGCTTGCGGCCAAGGGAAAACTCAAGCCGGGCGATGATTTTGTGCACGAATCGATCATAGGCTCATTGTTTCATGGGCGGGTTGAAGAGGCGGTGACAGTGGGAGAAAAGCCAGCGATTGTTCCATCCGTGGCGGGATGGGCGCGCATGACCGGCTACAATACAATTTTTATAGATGACCGGGACCCGTTTGCCCACGGTTTTGTGGTGAAGTAACGCTTTTCGCTGCATTGCAAAATTATCGCTCATGTGGTGATTTCTGCTAAAATGGACGAATACGCTGTAAAAAACGCCAAGGATTGGGACAAATTTGGTGCAAAATTCTGGAGAATCTGTGCCAGCAAATATAAAGTGTGTGGCGGGTCGCAAAAAAGCATTTGCTTTCTGTATTGCACGCGCTAGGTGTAATAATGTTGGGGCAACAGTAACCGGATAAAAAAACCGGACAAGAAACTTCCCAATAAAACGAGGGGTATCGTTGCAATGGAGTATTTCATCCAGCAATCGATCAATGGGTTGACGCTTGGTTCAATTTACGGCCTGATCGCCATTGGTTACACGATGGTCTATGGGATCATCGGTATGATTAATTTCGCCCATGGCGATGTATTCATGCTTGGCGCCTTTATGGCGATGATTGTTTTTCTTGCATTAACAACATTTATCGGTGGCGTTCCGGTTGTGCTGGCGCTGTTATTGATGATGCTTGTCGCCATGCTGTTGACCGGCCTTTGGAGCTGGACAATCGAGCGATTAGCTTATCGGCCCTTGCGCGGTTCATTCCGGCTGGCACCATTGATCACCGCTATCGGCATGTCGATTGCGCTGTCCAATTTTGTGCAGGTTACACAGGGCCCTCGCAACAAGCCAATTCCACCGCTGGTCAATGGCGGCATTATAATTCCTGGTACCGATATCAGCATTGCTTACAAGCAGATGGTGATCATCATTGTTACCGCAATCCTTCTGGTTGCCTTCTGGTACCTCGTTAACAAGACGACGCTTGGCAGAGCCCAGCGCTCCTGTGAGCAGGACCGCAAGATGGCCGCCTTGCTTGGCATTGACGTTGATAAAACAATTTCCATGACATTCGTGATGGGCGCGATGCTCGCAGCCGTTGCTGGTACGCTATACCTGATGTTCTATGGCGTTATTTCCTTCACGGACGGCTTTACGCCCGGTGTAAAGGCTTTCACGGCGGCTGTTCTTGGCGGTATCGGCTCTTTGCCGGGCGCGGTGATCGGCGGACTGCTGATTGGCCTGATTGAAGCTCTCTGGTCGGCCTATTTTTCTATCGACTACAAGGATGTTGCGGCATTCTCGATCCTGGCGATCGTTCTGATCTTCCTGCCGTCGGGTATTCTCGGCCGGCCCGAAGTCGAAAAGGTTTAAGCATATGGCCGATGTACAAACGTCTAACCCGGAATCTAATTTCGCCAAAGCGGTGAAAGAAGGACTGGTCGCTGCCGCCCTTGCCTTGGGATTGTTCCTTCTCATTGTCGGCTTTCGCACGGATCAGAATATTCGCAATGAGCTTGTGCTAAACCAGCGTTGGGGCCTGCTTGCGATATTTGTTCTGGTTGCTGGTATCGGCCGGTTTCTGCTGAC
Organism: Hyphomicrobiales bacterium; assembly: GCA_900471815.1. Lineage (GTDB taxonomy): Bacteria > Pseudomonadota > Alphaproteobacteria > Rhizobiales > Rhizobiaceae > Phyllobacterium > Phyllobacterium ifriqiyense. Next base: position 29,949 of record UICE01000007.1, on the reverse strand, counting down.
GGCATATGTCACGCCCTGGAATGCAGCACGCGCGCTGAGCAAGCGAACCGTTGCGGCAAAAGAGGCAAAAGAACAGTCTGCCTTTCGCAAGAGCTTTCCCAAAATCGGTCTTGCGCTGCTGTTTGTCTATCCATTTTTGGTGATCGGAACGCTCGCGCTTTATAATGGCTCGATGATGGGCGGACTGCAGGGCTCGCTCAAATATGTCGACAATTTCGGTATCCAGATTCTCATCTATGTCATGCTGGCATGGGGTCTGAACATTGTTATCGGACTGGCCGGGTTGCTGGATCTTGGCTATGTCGCCTTCTATGCAGTCGGGGCGTATTCCTACGCGCTGCTGTCGTCGCATTTTGGTCTGTCATTCTGGCTTCTCTTGCCCATGGCAGGTATCTTCGCTGCATTGTGGGGTATCGTGCTGGGCTTTCCGGTCCTGCGCCTGCGCGGCGACTATCTTGCCATCGTGACCCTGGCCTTCGGTGAAATCATTCGCCTTGTGTTGATCAACTGGACCGTCGTTACCAAGGGCACATTCGGTATTTCCGGTATCGCCAAGGCAACATTGTTCGGCATTCCGTTCACGCCCGGACCCGGTGGCTTCGCCAATTTGCTCGGCCTGCCCAATTCCGGCGTCTATTACAAAATATTCCTCTATTACCTGATCCTGCTTCTGGCACTTTTGACGGCCTGGGTGACCATACGCCTGCGCCGCATGCCGATCGGTCGCGCATGGGAAGCTTTGCGCGAGGACGAAATCGCCTGCCGCTCGCTCGGTATCAATACCACGACCACCAAGCTGACGGCCTTTGCCACAGGCGCAATGTTCGGCGGTTTTGCCGGATCGTTCTTCGCCGCACGTCAGGGCTTTGTCAGCCCGGAAAGTTTCGTCTTCCTCGAATCTGCAATTATTCTGGCGATTGTGGTTCTGGGCGGCATGGGTTCGCTCGTCGGTATTGCGATTGCTGCTGCTGTCATGATCGGCGGTACGGAACTATTGCGCGAGCTTGAATTCCTCAAGCACATTTTCGGCAATGATTTTACGCCGGAGCTCTACCGCATGCTGTTGTTCGGTTTGGCCATGATTGTGGTCATGGTGTGGAAGCCGCGAGGTTTTGTGGGGAACCGTGAACCAAGTGCATTCCTGCACAAACGAAAACTGGTATCGAGCGAATTCACCAAAGAAGGGCACGGCTGATGGTTTCGGAAGTGCAAAAAAATAACAACGCAATTTTGCGTGTAGAGCGCCTGTCAATGAAGTTTGGTGGCCTGATCGCCATCAACGATCTGAACTTCGAGGCAAAGCGCGGTGCCATCACCGCACTGATCGGCCCCAACGGAGCAGGCAAGACAACGGTCTTCAACTGCATCACCGGCTTCTACAAGCCGACTGAAGGCATGTTGACCATGACCCGCCAGAATGGTGAGGAATATCTGCTTGAACGCATGGCGGATTTTGTCATCACCAAGAAGGCGAAAGTGGCGCGTACTTTCCAGAATATCCGGCTGTTTTCCGGCCTGACTGTTCTGGAGAATCTGCTCGTTGCCCAGCACAATCCTTTGATGCTGTCATCGGGCTATACGATACTCGGGTTGCTCGGCTTTCCGACCTACAAAAAGGCCGCGGCTGACGCGATTGAGAAAGCCAGGTTCTGGCTGGAAAAGATCAATCTTGTGGATCGAGCCGATGATCCTGCTGGCGATCTTCCCTATGGTGCGCAGCGCCGTCTGGAAATTGCGCGTGCCATGTGCACCGAACCGGAATTGCTTTGCCTTGATGAACCAGCTGCTGGCCTCAATGCACGTGAATCGGCCGAGCTTAACAAGCTTCTGCTCGACATTCGCGACGAGACAGGCACATCCATCCTTTTGATCGAGCACGATATGTCGGTTGTAATGGAAATTTCCGATCATGTCGTCGTGCTCGAATATGGCACCAAGATTTCTGACGGCACGCCGGATAGCGTGAAGAACGATCCAAAGGTTATCGCTGCCTATCTCGGCGTTGAAGACGAAGAAATCGTCGAGATGCTAGAGCAAGCAGAAGCTGCTGGTGTTGACGACCTGACTGCTGCCGTCGATCTCATGTCGAGCGAAGCTATTCATGAATTGGAAGAAACCCATCCGGATGCGGCGGCTGTCAGCCTCGTTACCACGGGACCGGCTCGCCCGGCAAAACCCGCAGCAGCGAAAAAACAGTCTGTAGCCAAGCTGGCACGGACAACGGCGTCCACGGCGACGGGAACTTCAGAAGCCAAGCCAGCGGCGAAGAAAACGCCAGTGAAAGCTGCACCAGCCAAAGCTGAACCAGCAAAACCAGTTGCTACAAGGCCCGCTGCACCCAAGAAAGCCGCCCCCGCTGCGGCAGCACCAGCGGCTGCAAAAAAGCCTGCACCAAAGGCGCCAGCCAAAGCTGCGGCTTCGGCCTCACAGATCAAGGCAGGCGCGACAGCCAATGCGCTGGCGGCACCACGTGGCGGGAAAGCCGACAGATTGATCGATATCAAGGGCATTGGGCCGGTTAATGAGCGCAAGCTCAACGAGCACGGCATATTTCACTTCGATCAGATTGCTTCCTGGAAGAAAGCGGATGTTATTGCGGCCGAGGCCTATCTGGCATTTGACGGGCGCATTGCTCGCGAAGACTGGATTGGCCAAGCCAAGGCCATGGCCAAGGCAAGCCAAAAGAAACCGGCACCCAAGAAGAGCGGAGGAGCTGAATAATGGCGGAGAATAAAGCTCTTCTCAGCATCGAGAATGTCGAGACCTATTATGGCAATATCCGTGCGCTGAGCGGTGTGACCGTTCATGCGGATGCGGGTGAGATCGTCACGCTGATCGGCGCCAATGGCGCAGGCAAATCAACACTGATGATGACGATTTTCGGCATGCCCCGCGCTCGCTCGGGCCGCATCATGTTCGATGGCAAGGATATCACGCAGTTGCCGACGCATGAGATCGCAAGGCTGCGCATTGCACAATCTCCTGAAGGCAGACGGATTTTCCCGCGCATGACCGTGCAGGAAAATCTGCAGATGGGTGCCAGTCTCGACAAGCTGGAATATTTCGATGAGGACGTGCGCAAGGTCTTCGACCTGTTTCCGCGTCTCAAGGAACGTATCAATCAACGTGGCGGAACGCTTTCGGGTGGTGAGCAGCAGATGCTCGCCATTGGCCGCGCGCTGATGGCCCGGCCCCGGCTGCTGCTGCTGGATGAACCTTCGCTTGGCCTGGCTCCCCTGATCATCAAGCATATTTTCGAGGCGATCAAGGAACTCAACAAGACAACCGGCCTGACCGTGTTTCTGGTCGAGCAGAATGCCTTTGGTGCGTTGAAGCTTGCCGACCGCGGTTATGTGATGGTCAACGGCATTGTGACGATGAGCGGCGCGAGCAAGGACCTTCTGGCCAATCCGGAAGTGCGGGCGGCCTATCTCGAAGGCGGGCGTCACTGACAAGACAAGACGGCTCAAAAGGGCCGCAAGGAGAACTTCGCCATGCAGGGCATATTATACGAAGAACCTTCCATCTGGCTGTTCATTCTGGTCACCTGCGTCATGGGTGGCTGGGCCGCATGGATGGCGGGACGGGCTTGCGCCAAGACGTGGCGGCCAATCGCTATCCTTGTCTTCTACATGCTGCTGCTGGGCGTCGGCGTACGCTTCATCCATTTTGCCCTTTTCGGCGGCACAATGGTCACGCTGCACTATTACATCATCGACACTATCGTTCTCATCATCATCGGAACACTGGGGTATAAGTACACAAGAACAAACCAGATGGTGAGGCAATATCACTGGCTCTACGAAAAAGTTTCTCCTTTCAATTGGAAGGAAAGAACAGGAGCCTGATCTATCCCGCTGATGCGAAATGAATCAGCGTGACAACCGCCGGAAAATCGGCAAATGTAGTCTTAAGCGATGCCAAAAATCGTCGCGAGGGGTTTGGTAAGTACCTAGAAAAATGGGAGTTTTCAAATGAAGAAGTCACTGTTTTCAGGCGTTGCATTCGCTGCGATGCTCGCTCTGAGCAGCAACGCCTATGCTGACCTTCTAATCGGTGTTGGTGGCCCAATGACCGGCCCGAATGCTGCATTTGGTGCGCAGCTACAGAAGGGCGCAGAGGCAGCCGTTGCGGCAATCAATGCCGCTGGCGGCGTAAATGGCGAGCAGATCAAGCTTTCGCTCGGCGATGACGTTTCCGATCCAAAGCAGGGTATTTCGGTTGCCAATAAATTTGTTGCAGACGGCGTGAAGTTTGTTGTCGGTCACTTCAACTCCGGCGTTTCAATCCCGGCTTCTGAAGTTTACGCGGAAAACGGCATTCTGGAAATCACACCAGCTGCGACCAACCCGGTATTCACTGAACGCGGTCTGTGGAACACATTCCGTACATGCGGCCGTGATGACCAGCAGGGCGTCGTTGCCGGCGGTTACATTGCCGAAAAGTTCAAGGATGCCAAAATCGCTGTCGTTCATGACAAGACACCATATGGCCAGGGTCTTGCTGACGAAACCAAGAAGACACTGAATGCAAAGGGTGTAACCGAAGCCCTTTATGAAGGTGTCAATGTTGGCGACAAGGATTTCTCCGCGCTTATCGCCAAGGCGAAACAAGCTGGTGTAACTGTTCTTTATTGGGGCGGTCTGCACACGGAAGCTGGTCTGATCATTCGCCAGCTCGCCGATCAGGGCCTGAAAGTTACATTCATTTCCGGTGACGGCATCGTATCGAACGAATTGGCTTCAATTGCTGGTGATGCAGTTGCAGGCACGTTGAATACGTTCGGTCCAGATCCAAGCAAGGATCCTGCAAACAAGGAACTCGTTGAGAAATTCCGCGCACAGGGCTTCGAACCAGAAGCTTACACGCTGTATTCCTACGCAGCGACGCAGGTTATTGCCGCAGCAGCAACACTTGCCAAGTCCAATGATCCTGAAACCGTCGCCAAGACGATGAAGGAAAAAGGACCATTCAAGACTGTGCTCGGTGATATTGCTTTCGACGAAAAGGGCGATCCAAAGCTTCCAGGCTACGTCATGTACGAATGGAAGAAGGGCGAGGACGGCAAGTATACCTATACACAGCAGTAATTTTCCTGCCTTTGACATTAGCGAATGCCCGGTCTTGTACCGGGCATTTTGCTATTGGAAATTTCCTGTTCCTGTGATCAATATGTATTGTTTGCACTGCAGCAATCTTTCAGCCGTCTTAAAAACCTCAAATCAATTTTGATTTGCTTCTCGCCCGGAGTTTTCATTTTGCCCATCAAGAAAATCCTCGTCGCCAATCGATCAGAAATTGCCATCCGCGTATTCCGTGCGGCCAATGAGCTTGGCATGAAAACCGTGGCGATATGGGCGGAAGAGGACAAGCTTGCCTTGCACCGGTTCAAGGCCGATGAATCCTATCAAGTTGGTCGTGGTCCGCATCTGGCAAAGGATATGGGGCCGATCGAGAGTTATCTGTCGATTGAAGAAATAATTCGCGTAGCGCGGCTGTCGGGTGCTGATGCAATCCACCCTGGCTACGGACTTTTGTCAGAAAGCCCGGAATTTGCTGATGCGTGCGCAGAAGCCGGCATAACATTTATCGGCCCAAAGCCTGAAACCATGCGCCGCCTTGGCAATAAGGTTGCTGCCCGCAATCTGGCAATTGAAATTGGTGTCCCGGTTGTGCCTGCAACGGAACCTTTGCCGGATGACATGGATACCATCAAGGAGATGGCGGAGAAGATCGGCTATCCGGTGATGCTCAAAGCCTCTTGGGGCGGCGGTGGTCGCGGCATGCGGGCCATCTTCAAGCCGGAGGATATTGCCCGTGAAGTCACCGAAGGCAAACGCGAGGCCAAAGCAGCCTTTGGCAAAGACGAAGTTTATCTGGAAAAACTGGTCCAGCGCGCCAGACACGTTGAAGTACAGATATTGGGCGACACGCATGGAAATGCGGTTCATCTGTTCGAACGCGACTGCTCGATTCAGAGACGTAACCAGAAAGTGGTTGAACGTGCCCCAGCGCCTTATCTCAGTGAGGAACAGCGCAAGGAGATCGCCGATTACGGCCTGAAGATCGCCAAGGAGACGGCCTATATCGGTGCTGGAACCATCGAATTTCTGATGGATGCAGATACCAATGAATTCTATTTCATCGAAGTGAATCCGCGTATTCAGGTCGAACACACGGTTACTGAAGAAGTAACCGGTATTGATATTGTCAAAGCGCAGATCCGTATTCTTGAGGGCGCAACGATTGGTACGCCGGAATCCGGGGTTCCTGCCCAAAAAGATATCCGGCTAAATGGTCATGCCTTGCAATGCCGCATCACAACGGAAGATCCGGAGCAGAATTTCATCCCCGACTATGGCCGTATCACTGCCTATCGCGGGGCAACGGGCTTCGGCATACGTCTTGATGGTGGAACTGCCTATTCCGGCGCGGTCATCACACGCTTCTATGACCCGCTGCTCGAGAAGATAACCGCCTGGTCTCCAACCGCTGAGGAAACCATCCACCGCATGCATCGTGCCTTGCGGGAGTTCCGCATTCGCGGTGTTGCAACGAACCTGACATTTCTAGAAGCAATCATTACCCACCCCAAGTTCACGGATAATACTTACACAACGAAGTTTATCGACACGACGCCAGAACTGTTTGAGCAAGTTAAACGTCAGGACCGTGCGACCAAGCTTCTGACCTACCTTGCTGATGTGACTGTGAACGGCCATCCAGAAACCAAAGGACGGGCAGTCCCGCCTGCCGAGGCAGCATTGCCGCGCGTTCCATTTATCGAAACGCCTATTCCGGATGGGACAAAACAGCTTCTTGATCAGTTAGGGCCGAAAAAATTCGCGGAATGGATGCGCAACGAAAAACGCGTCTTGTTCACCGATACCACCATGCGCGACGGCCATCAGTCGTTGCTTGCTACACGTATGCGCACCTATGATATTGCGCGTGTTGCAGGCACTTATGCGCGCGCTCTGCCACAACTTTTCTCACTGGAATGTTGGGGCGGCGCGACGTTTGATGTGTCCATGCGGTTTTTGACGGAAGATCCTTGGGAGCGGCTGGCGGAAATCCGTGAGCAGGCGCCAAACATCCTGCTCCAGATGTTGCTGCGGGGAGCCAATGGGGTTGGCTATAAAAGTTACCCGGATAATGTTGTAAAATATTTTGTCCAACAGGCCGCACGCGGTGGAATTGATGTATTCCGCGTTTTCGACAGTTTGAACTGGGTCGAAAACATGCGCGTGAGCATGGATGCAGTGCTGGAGGAGAACAAGCTTTGTGAGGCCGCGATCTGCTACACGGGCGATATTCTAAACTCCGCCCGACCGAAATATGATCTCAAATATTATGTTGATCTGGCACAGCAGGTGGAGAAGGCCGGAGCGCATATCATAGCGGTCAAGGACATGGCTGGTCTATTGAAGCCAGGCGCCGCCAAGGTGCTTTTCAAGGCTTTGCGAGAAGCTACGGATTTGCCATTACACTTCCATACCCATGACACGTCCGGCATTGCCGCGGCCACTGTTCTGGCGGCGGTGGATGCTGGCGTCGATGTGGTCGATGCCGCTATGGATGCGCTTTCAGGTAATACTTCACAGCCTTGCCTTGGCTCCATTGTGGAAGCGCTGAAAGGAACGGAACGTGATCCGGGTCTTGATCCAGAATGGATTCGCCGGATTTCGTTCTATTGGGAAGCTGTGCGCACGCAATATGCCGCATTTGAGAGTGACTTGAAGGGGCCTGCCTCGGAAGTCTATCTGCACGAAATGCCGGGTGGCCAGTTCACCAATCTCAAAGAACAGGCCCGCTCGCTTGGCTTGGAAACGCGCTGGCACGAAGTCGCGCAAGCCTATGCGGATGTCAACCAGATGTTTGGCGATATCGTCAAAGTAACGCCGTCATCGAAGGTTGTTGGTGATATGGCTCTGATGATGGTGAGCCAGGATCTTTCGGTCGAAGACGTGAAGAATCCGGAGAAGGATATTTCTTTTCCCGACTCCGTTGTTTCGATGATGCGCGGTGATCTGGGCCAACCGCCACAAGGCTGGCCAAAGGAAATCCAGAAAAAGATATTGAAGGACGAGAAGCCTTTTACCGAGCGTCCCGGCGCGTTGCTGGCGGCTGCGGATCTTGCTGCGGAACGCAAGGAAATCGAAGAGAAGCTGGAGCGCAAAATCAGCGATCAGGAATTTGCGTCCTATCTGATGTATCCCAAAGTGTTCACTGATTTTGCTGTGACGCACAATACATATGGTCCAACCAGCGTCTTGCCAACGCCTGTCTATTTTTATGGTCTGGGACAGGAAGAGGAAGTCTTTCTTACCATTGAACGTGGGAAGACCCTGGTTGTGCGCAATCAAGCCGTGGGCGAGACGGATGAAAAGGGCATGCGCACGGTCTTCTTTGAGATGAATGGCCAACCGCGGCGCGTCAAAGTTCCTGACAGAACCCACGGGGCAAGCGGTGCCGGCGTAAGACGTAAGGCAGAACTTACCAATGAAAAGCATGTTGGCGCGCCAATGCCGGGCATTGTATCGACGGTTGGCGTCTCGGCAGGCCAGAAAGTTAATGCGGGTGACGTTCTTCTATCGATTGAAGCGATGAAGATGGAAACTGCACTGCGTGCGGAGCGTGACGGGGTGGTCGCAGAAGTGCTTGTTCGTTCAGGCGATCAAATCGATGCAAAGGACCTAATGATCCTCTATGAATGAGTCGGTTTGCGCAGAATTCATCTCAATTCTGTTCATATATGATCAAAAAGAGTGATTTGACAGGAAATTAAATCGATTTAAAAGTTTGGGCGACCGCAATTTTCGTATGGCAGTGAAATCAATGGATGCTTCTGTTTATCGCAAACGTGCCGTATATGGCCGTTGGGCTGTTGCCTGCGCGTTTTTCTTCAATGGTTTCCTCGTCGGCAGTTGGGCACCACAAATACCAGTATTCATGACGCGTTTGAATATTAGTGAATTTACGCTCGGTCTGATGATATTGATTTTCGGAGTTGGCGCGCTCGTTGCCATGCCTTGGTGCGGCTATCTGATAGGCAGGTTTGGTTCGCGTGCCGTGGTTAAAGGCTTTGCCTTCTTTTGTTCGTTTTCGCTTCTTCTGGTTGCCCTGGCGCCGAATCTCATCACCGCAGCACCGGCGCTCTTCCTTTTTGGTGCCGTCATTGGCGCCATGGATGTTGCGATGAATGCCAATGCAGTTGAGGTCGAAAAACAACTATCGCGTGCCGTCATGTCATCCTCGCATGGCTTTTGGAGTCTTGGCGGTTTTGCGGGAGGTGCTCTCGGCGGCTTCCTCATCGAAGCGCAGGGACATTTGATCCACGCAATTGTGGTGACGGCGATTGCAATTGTTCTGGGACTGGTGGCGTTCCGGCATATGATCACTGAAGATAAACCGGTCGTTCATGAAAAGCAGAAGCTCTCCTTCCCCACCAATCCGCTGATTTATCTTATTGGACTGATGGCCTTGTTCTCCATGGTCCCTGAGGGATCGGTTCTCGACTGGGCCGCCCTCTATCTGCAGCAGGAAAAAGGGGCGGATATAGCAACCGCCGGACTCGCATTCGCTGCATTCTCGGGCACAATGTCAATTATGAGGTTCCTTGGCGATGGCGTGCGTAACCGTTTTGGCGCTGTGAGAACCTTGCGCATCTCCGCTCTCATTGGCGCTTCCGGACTTTTGGTCGCCAGCATTGCACCGACGCCGTGGATAGCAATTCTCGCCTTTGCATTTTCGGGCCTCGGCATTGCAAATATGGTACCGATTGCCTTTTCCGCCGCAGGCAATCAACCGGGCACATCATCCGGCATAGCGCTTAGCATGGTAACGCTGATGGGCTATTCGGGAATATTGGTTGCGCCTTCAGCGATCGGATTCGTCGGTGGACGCACAGGTTTCGGCCCTATCTATATGGTGCTTGCCGCGCTACTCATCGTCGTTTTTCTGATGGCTAACCTTGCCGCTACCGCCGATCGGGCAAAGAATTAGGGCAAGTTTGTTTATGAAACCTCGTCAAAAACTGCTCTAGGCGGCTGGCTTTTTGCGCTGAATGAGGAAGTCAGTAACCCGTCTGCCAGGCTTCTTCTTCTTCAAGCCAATATTCATTTCCGGCGCAAGCTCATCTGAAAGGTCGAGTGTTTCGTGTTCGCCGATTGTGTCGAAATGTTCTTCAAGCCAGTCTTCGGCCGCTGCCCGGCCAAGATCGCGGAGATATTCGAGAAATGCCCATTCCGCATTGATTTTGGATGAGGCCGAAAGGCCTGCCAATGCTTCGTCCGCATCAATCCTGTGCATGCGAATGTTGCGGTATTCCCCATGCTCGATTCTGCCCGCTTTGATCAGCGAGTTGACAAAGGCAATTGAGCGGAACTCCCGTAAAAGCGCGGCATTGAAGGTAATCTCGTCAATGCGATCGGTAATATCGCGGGCCGTCTGCGGTGTTCCTCTGCGCTCGATAGGATTGATCTGGATCAGGAGTACATCTTCACTGGCGCCGGAATAGAAAAACGGAAACAAGGCCGGGTTGCCACCATAACCACCATCCCAATAGGGTTGGCCGTCAATTTCCACAGCCTGGAAAATATAGGGAAGACATGCGGATGCCATGATGACATCGGCATTGAGCTCACTCTGTGAGAAAACCCGCAATCGTCCGCTTTCGACATTCGTCGCAGAAATGAAAAGCTTAAGCGCCGAACAGGCTTTCACCCGTTCGAAGTCTATTTCTTTCTCCACCAGATCACGAAGCGGGTTCAGATTGAGCGGATTGTATTCATAAGGCGAGAACATCCGGGTGATATTCTCGAAAATATTGTAACCAATGCCGTTTTCGACAGACCAATTGCCGAAGAAGACATCCCATGGCGTGCGTTGCACAGGGCTGAAGCGCCCGCTACGACCAACCGCCCGCCAGAACTCGTGAAGCTTGGCCCGCGCGCCTTCGGGACCATTTTGTGACCATCCGTCGGCAAGTGCTACGGCATTCATGGCACCGGCGCTGGTGCCGGAGATGCCTTCAATAGTCAGCCGGCCGTCTTCAAGAATGCGATCAAGAACGCCCCAGGTGAAGGCCCCGTGAGAACCGCCACCCTGTAAGGCAACATTGATGGTTTTGGGCTTGGCCATTATGCAGCAGTCCAACCGCCATCGACAGATATAGATGTTCCTGTAATCTGTGCGGCGGCATCACTGGCCAGAAATACGACTGTAGCACCGATCTGGTCTACCGTCGCAAACTCCTTGGTTGCCTGTTTCTCAAGCATAACGTCGCGAATAACGGTTTCACGATCCATGTTATGCGCTTTCATTTGGTCTGGAATCTGCGCTTCGACTAAAGGAGTAAGTACATAACCGGGGCAAATCGCATTGCTGGTGATGTGCTGTTCAGCAACTTCGAGCGCCACAGTCTTGGTAAAGCCGATGACACCATGTTTGGCAGCAACATAGGCGGATTTGAAAGGCGAGGCACGCAGCCCGTGAGCGGATGCGATATTGATGATCCGGCCCCAGCCAGCCTTCTTCATATGGGGTAAGGCGGCGGCAGTGGTGTGGAAGGCAGATGTCAGATTGATCGCAATGATGGCATCCCATTTTTCAACGGGGAATTCATCGACCGGGGCAACAAACTGAATACCAGCATTATTTACCAGCACATCGACAGTGCCAAATTTCTCGGCTGATTTTTCGACCAGCGTGCGGCAGTCGGCGCCATTGGACATGTCGGCCTTGATATAAACAACACCAGTTGAGTATCTTTTGGCAAGTTCCTGGGCGAGTGCATGGTCTTCTGGCCGGTCGGTAAACGAATTTATCACGACATTATAACCCGCCGCCGCAAGCGCATGTGCTGCCCCAAGGCCAATGCCTGAATTCGAACCGGTAATAATAGCTGTCTTTTTGGCCATGATTTAAGCTTCCTGAACTGCAATAGGTTTCTGCGACCCGTGCGGGGAATATATTGCATTGCAGCAAAATTACTAGATTGCGATCATGAACACTTTGTCATGCGGTTTTTTTGCCAGCCATTGGGGCAATAGGCTAATGTTGCTTGGTGTTGACAAATGGCCGTGTCTGCGCCACCTGAACAGCATCTTTGGAGCTTGATGATGTCCGACTATATTTCGCAACCTTTTGCCCGGCGCTCGTCGATTGGTGTCGATGTGGGCGGCGTTATGGTTGGTGGTGGTGCCCCGGTTGTCGTTCAGTCCATGACAAACACCGATACAGCGGATGTGGATGGAACTGTTGCACAGGTTGCCGCGCTATCACGTGCGGGTTCGCAGATTGTGCGCATTACGGTAGATCGCGATGAATCCGCTGCGGCTGTTCCACGTATTCGGGAGAGACTCGATCGGCTTGGCTTGAATGTGCCACTTGTCGGGGATTTTCATTATATCGGGCATAAATTACTGGCCGATCATCCGGCGTGCGCCGAAGCATTGGCAAAATACCGGATCAATCCCGGAAATGTAGGCTTTAAAGATAAGAAAGATGCGCAATTCGGTGCCATTATCGAAATGGCAGTCCGCTATGACAAGCCTGTGCGTATTGGCGTTAATTGGGGATCGCTCGATCAGGAACTGCTCACAGTCCTGATGGATAAAAACAGTGAGGCAGGTTCGCCGCTGACAGCCGAAGCGGTTGTGCGCGAGGCGATTGTCCAGTCTGCCTTGATCTCATCGCAATTGGCGGAAGAAATTGGTTTGCCGCGCTCAAAGATCATTCTTTCGGCGAAGGTGAGCCAGGTCCAGGATTTGATTGCTGTCTACGCTGAGCTGGCACGCCGATGCGACCATGCATTGCATTTGGGACTAACTGAAGCTGGCATGGGAACAAAGGGCATAGTGGCTTCATCAGCCGCCATGGGCATTCTCTTGCAGCAGGGTATTGGCGATACGATACGCATTTCATTGACACCCGAGCCTGGCGGAGACCGTACGCGGGAAGTACAGGTGGCGCAGGAACTGCTGCAAACCATGGGCTTTCGTCAGTTTATTCCCATCGTTGCTGCCTGTCCCGGCTGCGGCCGCACAACGTCAACAGTATTTCAGGAGCTGGCGCAGTCTATTCAAAGCGATATCCGGACAAACATGCCGATCTGGCGCGAGAAATATCCCGGCGTTGAAGCTTTGAACGTGGCCGTCATGGGTTGCATCGTCAATGGTCCTGGCGAATCCAAAATGGCTGATATTGGAATATCATTGCCCGGAACCGGTGAAACACCATCCGCACCAGTGTTTGTCGATGGCAAGAAAGTTGCAACACTACGTGGTGCAGGCATCGCTCAAGAATTCCAGAAAATGGTTGCAGATTATATCGAAAATCGATTTGGACAGGGCAGCCAGACCGCCGAATAGAAAGGCGGCTAGTTCTTCCGCTCGGCAATAAAGCGCGCCGCTTCCTTTAAAAGCCCGGCCTTCTCGCCGAAAGGTTCAAGCAAAAGCTGCGCTTGCTCGACAAGACCTGATAGCTGGCGCTTCGTCCATTCGATCCCATGAATGGAAACAAGTGTGGCTTTGCCGGCTGCCACATCCTTCCCTGTCGCCTTACCCATATTGCCAGCATCAGAAGTCACGTCCAGCAGGTCGTCGGCAAGTTGGAATGCCAGGCCGATAGCAGAGCCATATTCGGCAAGGCGTTCGCGCTCGCGCTGGTCAGCATTGCCAATAATGGCACCCGCTTCACACGCAAACCTGATAAGGGCTCCCGTTTTCATTGCTTGAAGCCGAATGATACCCTGCTCATCAGGCTTCACTTTTTCAGCTTCCAAATCAAGCGTCTGACCGCCTGTCATGCCGCCAATTCCTGCGGAACGCGCCAGCTCTGTTATGAGCGAGAGGCGCGCCTGAGCGCTGATTTCGGTTGCCTCGCTTGCGACGAGTTCGAAGGCATAAGTCAGAAGGCTGTCACCGGCAAGTATCGCTGCGGCTTCATCAAATTTACGATGAACAGTGGGCTGTCCCCGGCGCAAATCATCATTGTCCATAGCAGGCAGATCGTCGTGAACGAGCGAATAGCTGTGGATGCATTCCAGCGCTGCTGCAACCCGCAAAGCCGCCGAATTGTCGGCGCCAAACAATGCTGCGCTTTCCATGACCAGAAAGGGCCGAAGCCGTTTTCCGCCGTTGAGAACCCCATGTCTCATTGCCGCGAGCAATCTTGGTGGCCGCGTAATCTCACCGCTCCGCGGACGGTCGGATAAGAGCTCTGACAGCAACATCTCCACAGATGCTGCCCGTTGCTGCAAACTTAGCTGAAAAAGTGAGAAATCATTATCGTGCATGGTTGCCCAATGACCAATAAATGGTCTTTTGGTCAAGCATGAGATAAATTTTCTGCTCAATTGGCAAATGCTATGCAGATTCTTGCAGAAAGAATTCCCTTCTTCTTCCTGATGCTCTATGTCCGTGGTGGCAATTCAAGCGGAAGGTCTACGTGGCAAGGGTTTTGGTCAGAAACAAGCGGGGCAGGGGATATCTTGTCGATCCGGGACGCTCGCCTTTAGGGCGCATCATGCGCTATGTGATTCTGATCGGCATTGTATTGGTGATGCTGCCTTTAATTCTGCTGTGTTTGTACAGATTGCCCTTTGTTCATCCGATTTCCACCTTGATGGTCAAAGACCTCGTGACGTTCTCCGGTTATGACCGTCAGTGGGTTTCCATTGACGATATATCGCCAACCCTCGTCAATTCAGTCATGATGTCCGAGGATGCCAAGTTCTGCTCGCATGCCGGTGTTGATTGGGACGCATTAAATTCGGTCGTGTCCGATACAATCGATGGGGAGCAAACGCGAGGCGCTTCGACCATTCCAATGCAAACTGCGAAAAACCTGTTCTTGTGGAACAGCCGCTCATTTATTCGCAAAGGGCTGGAAGTTCCGCTGGCAGTCATGACAGATCTGATACTGCCTAAACGGCGCTTGATGGAGATTTACCTCAATATTGCAGAGTGGGGGCCGGGGATTTACGGAATAGAGGCTGCGGCACAGCACCATTTCAATACCAGCGCCGCAAAACTATCTGCACGTCAGGCCGCCTATCTCGCGGTCACGCTTCCTAATCCTATTATGCGAAACCCGGCTAAACCTGGCCGTGGCTTGCAAATGCTGGCAAGGGTGAATGAGCGGCGCGCGCGGGCCGCAGGAGCCTATGTCGGATGCATCGGTTAGGCGCCAATAGCGGTCAAATGCCTCGTTTAACAGCTTCATGACAAAAAATATGAGACTCATGCTGGTCAAAAGCTCTTTGGCGGTGTATAGCCCAGCCGAACTTTCCGGATTTTTGTCCATTGTGACAGGCTCAGTTGGGCCAGTGCCGGATTTTGACTGATTACTGGAGCTGGAACAATGGCTGTACCTAAACGAAAAACTTCTCCGTCGAAGCGCGGCATGCGCCGTTCCGCTGACGCGTTGAAGGCACCGACTTACGTCGAAGACAAGAATTCAGGCGAACTGCGTCGCCCGCATCACGTCGATCTAAAGACCGGCATGTATCGTGGCCGTCAGGTTTTGACGCCTAAAGAAGGCTGATCTTTCCTTCGAAAGCATGCTAAAAGGACCGGCCATGTGCCGGTCCTTTTATTTTGGGGCCAGCGGCTTTTGTGGGAGATTGCTTCGTGATTTCAAATATACCGTTGATGATCGTGCCGCTCATTGTCTTCAATCTGGTTATTGCCGGATTGGCTGGCATTGGTGGCGCTGATCCTTGGGCTACCCAGCTTTATTCAATGCAGATGCTGTCAGGTGGCAATTGGGTCATGACGCTCGGCGACCTAATGATCGTTTTGTCGCTCGCGCTTCTGTTCTTTGAGATCATGAAGTCAACGCGCACGAGCAATGCCTCAGTTGTCGATCATCTGCTCTCTACATTTGTGTTTGTGGCGTTTCTCGTAGAGTTTTTGCTCGTGCCAAGCGCTTCGCACTCACTCTTCTTCATTCTTATGGCGATGGCGTTTTTTGATATTCTTGCGGGCTTCACCGTATCTCTTCGGTCAGCGGGCCGCGACGTGAATTTTCGCTAGAAGCGGCTACTTCAGCTCTATTTCAATGAAGGCGTATTCGCCTTCATTGGCGTTTACAACATCGTGTTCCACGCCCTCGGATCGAAAATAGGGAACGCCCTTCTTCATCTCGGCTATTGATTCTCCGTCTTTGGTGAGGAGTTTCACTTTTCCGTCCATCAATGGCACGACAACGTAGTCATGGCCATGACGGTGCCAGCCGGTATTATCCCCAACGTCAAACCGATATTCGGTTACAATGACTTTTTCATTATCGATGAAAACGGTTGCTTTGGCTAACCCGGTCATTCTTCCTCCCGCACGTGCTTTGAAAATTATTTGTCGAGAGAATCCAGTTTGCGCTGCATCGCTGCGATCTGCTCTTTTAGTTCATTCAACCCGGATGTATCGGCCGGTTTCTCAGTGGCGGAACTTTCGTCCGCCTCAGCCGCATTCGTGGACTTGTTGAGCGGAAACGGGGTGAACATCTTCATCGCGTGCTGCAGCATCTCAGTGTTCCGGCGCACCTGCTCCTCGACCAGTTTAATCGGCGTGCTGACATTCATCATATCAATCGGCGACTTGCCAAAAGCGGTTGTCAGCTGTTCCCGCATGCGCTCCTGTTCCTTGGCAAAGGCAGACATGGATTGTTCGAGGAAAGTTGGAAGTACGACCTGCATCTGGTCGCCATAGTATGCAATCAGCTGGCGAAGAAAAGGGATGGGAAGCATGTTCTGCCCATCCTTGTTTTCCAATTCAAAAATGATCTGGGTCAGGACGGAATGAGTAATGTCTTCACCTGTCTTGGCGTCTTGCACCGTGAAATCCTCATTACGCTTAACCATGCCAGCCAGGTCCTCAAGCGTCACGTAAGTGCTTGTGCCGGTGTTGTAGAGACGTCGATTAGCGTATTTCTTGATGATGATTTCGCCGGTCTTCGCTGCCATTACTTAACTCCCCAAGCATATCCCATTGCCGAACTCACGCGCCAGCTTGACGGTAGAAATAAAGGATAGGGGCAAAGCGCATCATTTCAAAGTGTTTTGTGCACTGCATACAACCGGTTACACCCAAACTTATGCTGCACTGCGGGAAGGATAAATCTACTTCTAGCTGGATTGGGCCTTGTCAAATGTACGAAGGGAGGGAATTCTGTTCGGCAGAAGTATTTTGAATTGAGCATTAAAAAATGAGGAAACGTTTATGACCCAATCCATCGTTATCGCCAGTGCAGCGCGCACCCCGGTAGGCTCTTTCAATGGTGCATTTGCCAATGTGCCCGCGCATGAGCTGGGGGCAGCGGTTATCAAAGAGGTGCTCAGCCGCGCTGGGGTTGATGGTGCAGACGTGGATGAAGTGATCATGGGTCAGGTTCTTGGCGCGGGCGAAGGGCAAAATCCGGCGCGGCAGGCTGCGATGGAAGCAGGAATCCCGCAGGAGGCTACAGCTTGGGGGTTGAACCAGCTTTGTGGCTCCGGTTTGCGGGCTGTCGCCTTGGGCATGCAGCAAATCGCCACCGGCGATGCCAACATCATTGTCGCTGGCGGACAGGAATCCATGTCGATGGCGCCCCATTGCGCCCATTTGCGCGGAGGCGTCAAAATGGGCGACTTCAAGATGATCGACACCATGATCAAGGACGGTTTGACTGACGCGTTTCATGGCTATCACATGGGCATTACTGCGGAAAACATCGCCCGGAAATGGCAGTTGACGCGGGAGGAGCAGGATAATTTCGCCTTGGCCTCTCAACACAAGGCTGAGGCTGCGCAAAAAGCCGGACGATTCAAGGATGAAATCGTGCCCTTCACCATCAAGACCCGCAAGGGCGATGTGGTCGTTGCCGATGATGAGTATATTCGTCACGGCGCAACGCTGGAGTCGCTGTCGAAGCTGCGCCCGGCCTTCGATAAAGAGGGAACAGTCACCGCCGGTAATGCATCGGGGCTGAATGATGGCGCCGCGGCTGTTGTCCTCATGAGCGAGGACGAGGCAAAGCGCCGTGGCATCACGCCATTGGCGCGCATTGTTTCTTGGGCAACGGCAGGTGTTGATCCGGCCATTATGGGAACAGGGCCAATTCCGGCCTCACGCAAAGCACTGGAAAAGGCTGGCTGGAAGGCAGAAGACCTTGATCTTGTAGAAGCAAACGAAGCCTTTGCGGCCCAAGCCTGCGCGGTCAATAAGGATCTGGGTTTCAACCCGGATATCGTCAACGTCAATGGTGGGGCGATCGCTATAGGCCATCCAATTGGTGCCTCCGGTGCGCGCGTGTTGAATACATTGCTTTTTGAATTGAAGCGGCGCAACGGGACCAAGGGTCTTGCCACACTTTGCATTGGCGGCGGTATGGGCGTCGCTCTCTGCGTCGAACGCATCAAGGAATAAACCAAATTTTGCCGGCTCTGCGCTTAGCGGGGTCGGCGTTTCTGCGGTGCGTCGTGCACTTCACACTTGTGATTTATTGACTGCATTTACGAGAGATTATTTCAGGGAGGGGAAACATGACAAAAACAGCTATCGTAACCGGTGGTACGCGCGGTATTGGTGCTGCAATCAGCATCGCTTTGAAAGATGCAGGCTACAAAGTCGCAGCAAGCTATGCAGGCAATGATGAAGCGGCAAAAAAATTCAGTGATGAAACCGGTATAGCGACCTATAAATGGGATGTGTCGAGTTACGAAGAATGTACAGCCGGTATTGCCAAGGTGGAGGCCGATCTGGGACCCATTTCGGTGCTCGTAAATAACGCCGGTATCACGCGCGACGCTATGTTTCACAAGCTCACACCAGGGCAGTGGACGGATGTCATCAATACCAATCTGAATGGCCTGTTTAATATGACTCATCCGCTCTGGACGGGGATGAGAGACCGCAAATTTGGACGCATCATCAACATATCGTCGATCAACGGGCAAAAGGGCCAGGCTGGACAGGTCAATTATTCGGCTGCCAAGGCGGGCGATATAGGATTTACAAAGGCACTGGCACAAGAGGGTGCACGGGCCGGCATTACTGTCAATGCGATCTGTCCCGGTTACATCGGAACGGAAATGGTGCGTGCAATTGATGAAAAGGTTTTAAACGAGCGCATCATCCCGCAGATTCCGGTCGGTCGTCTTGGCGAGCCTGAAGAGGTGGCGCGCTGTGTCGTTTTCCTGGCCTCAGACGAATCCGGTTTCATAACCGGCTCAACGCTCTCAGCCAATGGCGGACAATATCTGAGCTAAGACCGTTTTTACTGCAGGCGCGCTGCCGGCTGAGAATCCAGTCGGCAGAGGTGCTTGACTCTTGGTAAAAACTGATAATTCGCGGCGATGCGCAAAAGTTAATTTTTTTGCGCGATGGGGGCCTCCAACAAGTTGAGTGATTCAGCATGTAGTGATTATGCTTGGAAAAAATCTATATATCGCCGTGAACAAATCGGGAATATGAGCCTAAAGCTGATTCGTAGCCGATTCGTTCTGCTCGCGTTCTATTTCTTAACGGTATATTCCGTGAATCGATTAATGATTGTTTATCTGGATTGAGCCACTTACGTTCTGTAGATGCTGAGAATGCTGTTTGGATGAACGCCAAACTTTGGTTTGCTCATTTGGGCGGTACTGGATTGTAGTTGATGAACCTTATGCCCAAGACCGAACTGCCTCTCACACTGACTGGCCGCGATGTTACGGCAGTTTTGGGGCCCACAAACACTGGCAAGACTCATCTTGCGATTGAGCGCCTGCTCGCGCACCGATCCGGTATGATCGGTTTGCCGCTGCGGCTTTTGGCGCGCGAGGTTTATAATCGTGTCGTGGAGCGAGCAGGCATTGCCAATGTCGCGCTGATTACCGGCGAAGAAAAAATCAGTCCGCCTGGCGCCCGTTATTCAGTTTGCACCGTAGAGGCCATGCCGCGCCATACGGATATGGATTTTGTTGCCATTGACGAAGTTCAGCTTGCCAACGATCTTGAGCGTGGCCACATTTTCACGGATCGCATTCTGCATCTCCGCGGGCGTCAGGAAACAATCCTCCTGGGCGCTGCAACGATGCGTGGCATTCTAGAGAAGCTTTTGCCGGGCATATCCGTGGTTACACGGCCAAGATTGTCCAATCTCGCCTATTCCGGTTCTAAAAAGATTACCCGCCTGCCACCGCGCACGGCGATTGTGGCTTTCGCGGCGGAAGAAGTCTATTCAATCGCGGAATTGATCAGGCGGCAGAATGGTGGCGCTGCGGTGGTCATGGGAACGCTAAGCCCACGAACGAGAAACAAGCAGGTGGAGCTTTATCAGTCCGGGGATGTGGACTATCTGGTGGCAACCGATGCCATTGGCATGGGGCTCAATCTCGACGTGGACCACGTTGCGTTTGCACAGGACCGGAAATTTGATGGATATCAGTTCCGCGATCTTTCACCGGCAGAAATCGGTCAGATAGCCGGGCGAGCCGGGCGCCATTTGCGTGACGGAACATTTGGCGTGACGGGCCATGTGTCAGGTTTCTCCGAAGCGCTTGTTCAACGTGTTGAATCCCATGCTTTCGATGCAGTGAAGATTTTGCAGTGGCGGAGTGCTCGTTTTGACTATTCCAGCCTCGATGCGCTGAAGCGCTCCATTGACACTCCGGCACCGATTGATGGTCTGACCAGAGCTCTTCCGGCGGTTGACCAGCAAGCTTTGGAGTTTCTTTCGCGTGATCCCGATATTGCTCCACTCGCAAATACGCCCGAACGTGTAGCACTTTTATGGGACGCCTGCGCCTTGCCGGATTATCGCAAGATTGCACCGGCGCAACACGCTGACATCATTGCGTCCGTATATACTGATCTTGTTGAAAAAGGTCATGTGAACGAAAATTATATGGCAGAAGAGGTTCGGCGGGCTGATTCCATTGATGGCGATATCGACGCTCTTTCGCGGCGTATAGCCCAGATCAGAACGTGGACATTTGTGTCTCATCGACCCGGTTGGCTGGCAGATCAGGCACATTGGCAAGAAAAGACGCGTGAAATTGAGGACAGATTATCCGATGCACTGCATGAACGGTTGACGAAACGCTTCGTAGACCGCAGGACAAGCGTGCTTATGAGGCGCCTGAGAGAGAATACAATGCTAGAAGCCGAAATTAGCCCTGCCGGGGACGTTGTTGTCGAGGGGCACCATGTTGGACGATTAGACGGGTTCCGTTTCACTGCGGATGCTCAAGATGATGGAGCGGACGCCAAGGCGATCAAAGCTGCAGCGCAAAAAGCGCTGGCGGCAGAGTTCGAAAATCGCGCTGAGCGGTTTTCGGCATCCGCCAATGGCGATTTTGCTTTGGCGTCAGATGGGACGCTGCGCTGGATCGGTGCGACTATTGCTTCCGTTGTATCCGGAGAGCAAGCGCTCAAGCCGCGCGCCGTATTGCTGGCTGATGAGCAGCTCACTGGCCCGGCTCGCGACAAGGTTGCCGCGCGGGTTGATCGCTTTCTCAACCACCATATAGACACGGTGTTAAAGCCGCTTGTTGATCTTGCCAATGCGGATGCGCTGGTTGGAATCACGAAAGGTCTTGCCTTCCGGCTGGTCGAAAACTTCGGTGTTTTGCAGCGCCGGGATGTTGCAGAAGAAGTTCGCGGGTTGGATCAGGACTCCCGAGCAGCCCTGCGCCGTCTCGGCGTGCGCTTCGGCGCGTATCACGTATTCTTGCCGGCTCTGCTGAAACCGGCCCCCGCCGGTCTCTTGACGCTGCTCTGGGCGCTCAAAGAAGATGCCAAGGACCGTCCCGGGTATGGCGACGTCGTTCAGGTATTGTCCGCAGGCAGAACCTCTGTGGTGACCGATGCAAGCTTTGATCCCGCATTCTATCGTCTGGCAGGATATAGATTGCTTGGTCGCAGAGCTGTCCGCATCGACATCCTTGAACGTCTGGCGGATCTCATCCGTCCTGCGCTGGCCTGGAAGCCCGGCACGGGCACTCGTCCCGATGGCGCCTATGACGGATCACGCTTTCTGGTAATCCCAGCCATGATGTCGATCCTCGGTGCAACTGCCGATGATATGGAGGAGATCCTCAAAAATCTTGGCTATCGTCAGGAGGCCGTTGAACCTGCGATTGTTGCTGCCAAATTGGCGGAGCTAGAAGCGGTCGCAAGTGCTGCACCAACGAAAGACACTGCAGTGCCTGCTGCAGAACCGGTTGGTCCAGGGTTTGCAAATGCACCAGTGGTGCAAGCTGTAGCCAAACCATCCCAGCCGACTGCTGAAACAGCAACGCCAGCGGTGCCGGAAGAAGCACCAAAGCCAATTCTCTTGTGGCGTCAGGCACGTTTCGATAATCGCAATAATCGTGGAAATCACGAGAAACGCGATCATCAGCGCGGTGGGCAAGCACGAAACGGCCAATCTGAGCAGAGAGCTGCCCAGCCCAACCGCCCGGCTGCGCCGCAGAATGAACGTGGTGAACGCAAGGAACATTTCCGGGGCAAAGGCAAGCCCGCAGGCAATGAGCGCTTTAAACAGGATGGCGCGAAACATGGCGGAAAACCACAGGGACAACATAAGGCTCCAACCAAGCGTCCCGAGCGTGAGGAACGTCCAGTTAAAATCGACATGGACTCGCCTTTTGCCAAGCTGCTCGCTTTGAAGGAACAAATGAAAAAATAAAATGATGGCAGAGGCCGATAACGAAGGAAAGAAAGGACGGCGCATCGATAAATGGCTGTTCTTTGCGCGGGTGGTAAAATCCCGCTCCCTTGCGGCCAAACTGGTATCCAGCGGGAATGTCCGTCTAAACAAAGTGAAAATTGATCAGCCATCGCAGAATGTCAAAGTAAGCGATGTGCTGACAATTTCCTTGGACCGTCGTGTCCTGGTTTATGAAGTTGTTGCGGGTGGAGAAAGGCGCGGGCCAGCTGAAGAGGCGAAGAAACTCTACAGGGATCTGTCTCCGCCGCCCATGCCGAAAGAAATTAGCCGTCTGGACGCTTTGCCAAAGCGTGATGCCGGTAGCGGCCGACCAACAAAAAGGGAGCGCCGGCAAGTTGATCGTTTGATGCAGGGCAAAAACGATGATTCCAACTCATAATGTGGCCAACGTTTAATCGAAATAAATTTTCTCGGTTTTGACCTAAGTAGAGTACACTATACCGATAATACACCATTCGCCGTGAATGAATTGCTTGTTTGCGCTTGTTGAAGGTGCGAACAATGCGATCAAAGGCTCGCCGGTAAACCAACGCCCGCGTTCTGGTGCCGCAGTCTTGTTCTTACCTCTTGTCAGTTTGGCAGCAAATCGTTACCTCACGATTGTACCCCGCTGATCGTGGTGTCTTCTGGAGCCAGTAAATGACTTATGTTGTGACCGACAATTGCATCCGCTGCAAATATATGGATTGCGTTGAGGTCTGTCCGGTCGACTGTTTTTATGAAGGTGAAAACATGCTCGTCATTCACCCGGACGAATGTATCGACTGCGGTGTTTGTGAACCTGAATGTCCAGCGGAAGCTATCAAGCCGGACACTGAGCCAGGTTTGGACAGCTGGTTGCAGCTGAATGCCGAGTATTCCGAGAAGTGGCCGAATATCTCCACAAAGGGTGACGCCCCGTCGGATGCCAAGGAAATGGACGGTGTGGCGGGCAAATTCGAGAAATTCTTTTCTCCGGAGCCCGGCGAAGGCGATTAATAGCCCAGGAATCAGACTTGGCTAAACTGGAGTTGGTGCAATAAGCAAGGCTTTGAGCCCCATTTTTTGAGCAATTGCAGCAAAAATTTGATTCTACGCGGTTTTCATGTTATGGTTCTGAAATATGTTGATCATTGGACGTCAATTTCGTGGCGCTAAAGTATAAATCACCACTTGGCTAGATTTTTTTCGGACGCAACAGTTCAGGGTATGCTTGTTTGTCATTCAGCCCAACTGATCCGTCCGGATTGCTTTTGCGCGACACTATTGACGACCGACAAACCGGGTTCCGGTTTCCAGTGGTTGGTTTAACCGGTGCGTTTTGCCGGGCGCAGCAGGGAGTAATGAAGCGCATGACAGTAGTTCCGCAGAAAAAAGCCGCCCAGCGTATTGGATTTAAAACGGGCGAATTTATTGTATATCCGGCACATGGCGTTGGTCAAATTGTCAATATTGAAGAACAGGAAGTTGCGGGCCACAAGCTTGAACTGTTTGTTATTGATTTCCAGAAAGACAAGATGCGTCTGAAAGTGCCAGTTGCCAAAGCAACAGCCATCGGCATGCGGAAACTTTCTGAAACAGATTATGTAGAGCGCGCATTGAAGGTCGTCCAGGGACGGGCCCGTATCAAGCGCACCATGTGGTCTCGCCGCGCGCAGGAATATGATGCGAAAATCAATTCAGGCGATTTGATTTCGATTTCGGAAGTTGTGCGTGATCTATTCCGTGCCGACAATCAGCCGGAACAGTCTTATTCAGAACGCCAGCTTTACGAGGCAGCACTTGATCGCATGGCTCGTGAAATTTCTGCCGTCAACAAGATGTCAGAAACCGAAGCTGTCCGTCTTATCGAGGTAAATCTCGCTAAGGGTCCTAAGCGCGGTGCTAAGGCCGATGATGCTGAGGCAGAAGTTGAAGCAGATGTAGTTGCTGAAGACGAGCAGGAAGAGGCAGCATAAGAGCTGTCTTTCTCGCCAAAATACAGCCCGGCAGCGATGCCGGGCTTTTTATTATTCGCTGATAAGCTTCACCTTGTCGCCGACGGATACGGTTCCGCCGGGCGGCATGGCGTTGATCAGGCGAAAGAGGTCAAGCTTGCGGTCTGTACCCAAGATTTTGCTTGAAAGTGATGAAAGAGTATCGCCGGGCTTTACTGTCACAACGCGGATGCGCAAAGGCTTTATGGCGGCTTTCTCTTCAGGCGTCAGGAGCTTGAAGCTCTGAACAACCGTTTGCGAGGCGGGTATTAGCGCTGAGCTTCCTGCTGGAGCCGCAGTCAGGAAGCGATAAATGCGATTACCGGCATTGACCACGAAAATATCAAACTCCCAGCGATCGGCCTTTGCCTTGGCGCTGGCCGCAGGCATGCCGTTAAAGGTCGTAGCGGTAACGCTGGCGTCGACAAGCCCGGTCACCCAGCCGCTGCGCATGTAGTCGGTCATTGACGGATTGCCGGATATTTGTGTCCCATCAAACCGGACGGCTACTTCTCCCGGGCCCGTCGCCATAACGGCATCGGCGCTGTTGTCGATGGTGAAGCCTTCAGGAACAGTGAAGCTCACGCCCAGAAGTGGATGGACGAAATTGCGGCCCCGCACATAGCCTTCTTCCGGCGTATCGCCATATAGGATGCCGTCTATACCCTGCAGGAACGATTCGCGGTCGGTCGTGCCAACGCCGGGGGCACCGATACGGCGGGCATGCCCACGCGCAAGTTCAATTCGCTGCGGTGCCGAGGGGTGGCTGGCAAGGAAATCGAGGCTGGCATCGGTAGCGCCGGACACGTTACGGAAATCAGCATAGGAAGCCATGGATTGCAGGAAACGTGGCGCAGCAAATGGATCATAACCCGCCTCGCCAATCATCTTGATGCCGATCGCGTCGGCCTGAAGTTCCTGATTGCGTGAAAACTGCGCCATCCGCAGCTTGCCGCGAATCAAGGCTTCCTGTCCGGCGGTGTCGCCCTGCAGAACTTCCGATACGACGCGTCCGGCAATAACGGCTTCCTGTTCGCGCTGCTGGCGCTCTATACCGTGATTGGCGATTACGTGGCCCATTTCGTGAGCAATCACGGCGGACAGTTCCGCGCTGTCATTAGCGAGGGCGAGGAGGCCGCGGGTGACATAAAGATACCCGCCCGGCAAGGCAAAGGCATTGATGTTGGGCGAGTTGAGAATCGTTATGCGATAGGTGTGGGTCGGGTTGTCCGAAACCGTTGTCAGATTGCCAACGACTTTGGCGACCATGCGCTCCAGTTTTGCATCCTTATACTCGCCGCCATAGGTCGCGAGAATACGGGGATGCTGCTCAGCGCTAAGTTTGGCGAGCCGGTCGTTCTTATTAACATTGTCTACCGTGACCGGGTTCGATGACGGGCCAAGCGCCGCATCTTCCTTGCTAATATTCAGCACTTGGCAACCTGAGAGAAAGGCAAGCATCAGCATGAGCTGCGCCGGCTTTCTGCCCTGCTTAGCTGCTTGAAACCATCCTGTATTCAAGGGAGACGTGTGCGAACCCAGAATCATATCCTTTTTGTATTAAGTGCCAGGAGACTCGTATGTCTTTGTTCTTGCTAGCCCGATGTGCGGCCCGGAGCAAGAATTTCATTGTTTTCCTGACCGGGGCAAGGCGTCGAAAATATGTCAAAGACCAGACTCTTTGCTACCGAGGTAATTTCGCAACAGGGCAGGGCCATCGTCTGACAGCAGATCCTTGGCCGGGCCGGAAGCAGCAATGTGCCCATTATCAACGAAGAGCAGCGTCGATGCCAGCCGCAAAGCGTCGTCGGGATGATGCGTGACCATGATAATTGTCATTCCGGTTTCTTTTTGAAGATTCTCAATAAGTTCCAGCATTTCGTGACGCAAAGCAGGGCCAAGGGAAGCGAAAGCTTCATCCAGAAGCAATACGGGACGGTTGCGCACCAATGCGCGGGCGATTGCCACGCGCTGACGTTCTCCCCCGGAAAGAGCCTCGGGCTTCCTTCCCTCTTTTCCGGCAAGCCCGACTTTCCGAATCGCTGCCTGAATTTCCACTTTGTCGACTTCATCAAGCCTCAAATCCGAACGGCGGCCCAATCCGACATTGGACATCACATCCAGATGGGAAAAAAGATTATTGTCCTGAAACACCATGGAGACTGGCCGGAGCGATGGCGGAAGACTGGTCACGTCAACCTCATTGATTAGTACCGAGCCACCAACGGGCTTCTCGAACCCGGCGATGAGATTAAGCAGCGTCGATTTTCCCGATCCGCTCGGGCCGATGACGGCGGTTATTGTGGAGGCTTGAATGGACACATCAAAGTGCATTGCCATGTCCCCATAGTCGAAACGCACGGCGTTGAGACGAACAGAGACGCCATTTGTTTTTGCGGGCTTAGCCATTTGCACTGCTGTCCCTTTTGGCCAGTCGAATTGCGCCTCTATCGGCGATGATCATGAGAATGAGGCACAGCGCAGCAAGAATTAGTGCCAATCCGGCGGCGTCGGCGGTACGATAGCTTCCCATGCGTTGCAACAGCAAATAGGGCAGGGTCAGAACGGTGTCGTTGCCAAACAGGGCAATTGTTCCGAGATCACCGAGGGACAAAGCCATGGCAAACGCAAAGGCAATGCCGAGCGGATGTTTTAAAATTGGCCAATCGATAATTCGGAGCCGGCTCCAACCCGCAATGCCCAATTGCTCGCACAGTCTGTTGTGGCGGCTTGCCGCTGTATCCCATGACGGTCGAAGAATCCGGAACGCAAAAGGGATGGCCATAGCGGCATTGACGCATATTACCATGAAGGGTGCGAGGCTGAATGGATCGACAAAGTGGCGGGAAAGAATGAACCATCCCGCACCAATGATGATAGGCGGCACCACTATGATCAAGCTCGCGCCAAGATCAAGCGAGCGCTCAAATACTCCAGCTCTGGCGTAGCGCCGCCGGGTTGCCAAAAACTCCCGCGTAATCACAAGACTAAGCGAAATTATCAGTGAAAGTGCGGCCGCGATTGCGCCAAGAACAAGACTGGTGACAATTGCGCGCCAGACGGTTGTTTCGGACAGGAGACGGGTAATATCTGCCGACAAGCCGGAAACGACAGTGCCTGCCATGGGCAAGGTTACGAACAGAAAACCGGATATAATCAGAGTAATGTTCCATAGTCTTTGCGGCAATGAAGGCATGTCGAAGCGGCGGGTCGTGGTACGCAAGCTGAAGCCTTCTTCTGTCGGACGCCCAGCGAGCGATAGAAGGCCGAGCACGATAATTGTCAGGCAAAGCTGAAGAAGCGTCAGGGACACCGCTCTGGCTATATCAAAATCGAAGTGAAGCAACTGGTATATTGCAACTTCGAGTGTCGTGGCGCGAGGCCCTCCGCCGAGTGTCAGCACCACGGTGAATGAAGTAATGCACAGCATGAAGATCAAGCCAGCCACACCCGATATACTGCGTAAAATGACCGGCCATTCGATTAATTTGAACTGTGTCCAGTTGCTCATCCCCAGTTGTGAGGAGAGTTTCCAATAATCTTCGGGAATGGAATCCAGACCTGAGAGAATGAGCCGTGTCGCCAATGGCAAATTGAAAAATACATGGGCGAGAAGAATGCCCGTCAGCCCGTAAATATCGGGAACCAAATCAAGCCCCAGCCATCCGAGGATAGCAGCCAGCAAACCGTTTCGTCCGTAAATGCTGGTGACACCGAGCACGGCAACGAGCGCTGGCAGCGCCAGAGGCAAGGCAAACAGACGCAGGAGCATTGCGCGTCCCGGAAAGCTCTGCTGCGCATGCAATGCACGGGCAAGCGGGATGGCAAAGCCGACAGAAAGCACCATGGAAAGGAGCGCTTGAAGGATTGTGAAGCGTGCAATCCGCCAAATGTAGCTGTCAAAAGTAGCAAAGCCCTCCGTGCTTCCACGGAAAGCTTCAATGGCGAGACTGAGGAGAGAGCCGCCCGCCAATACGCCCAGAAAGGCGAGAGCGAGACCTCCCGCCAAGGGTTTCATCGAAGAGGCGGCCATCTATGCTACTTGCTCATGGCTTCAAGCCACTCGTCGATCCAGGCTTTGCGATTTTTCGCCACTTCTTCAGATGTGAAAGTCAGTGTCTTTGCTGGCTTTACCAATGTGTCAAAGGCTGGATTGAGCGGATTTGAGGTTTTAGCTGCAGGATACATCCAATTGTTTTCGGGAATAGTATCCTGAAATGCCGTGCCGGTAACAAATGTCAAAAACTGCGCAGCAAGCGGGTTCTTGGCTCCGTTTACAGTTTGCGCTGCAACCTCGACCTGCAGGTAATGTCCTTCATCGAAGGATGCTGCCTTGTACCGATCGGTTTTGTCCGCGATCAGATGATAAGCGGGCGACGTAGTATAGGAAAGCACCATGGGCGCTTCACCTTTGGTAAAAAGCCCATAGGCTTCTGACCAGCCGGGCGTGACGGTTAAAACGCGATCCTTGAGTTTGGCCCAGGCTTCACCGGCCTTGTCGCCGTAAACTGACTTCATCCACAATACGAGACCAAG
Source organism: Hyphomicrobiales bacterium (assembly GCA_900471815.1). Taxonomy (GTDB): domain Bacteria; phylum Pseudomonadota; class Alphaproteobacteria; order Rhizobiales; family Rhizobiaceae; genus Phyllobacterium; species Phyllobacterium ifriqiyense. Next base: position 763 of record UICE01000007.1, on the reverse strand, counting down.
GCCCGGTGTAGACGTGCGAGGATCTTCAATAACGATCTTCTGCTTCGGATCGCCATCAACCAAATCCTTCAGACTAACCGGTGCGTCTTTGACTTTCTCTGTGTCATAAATGACAGCGAAGTAGCCATAATCATAGGGAACGAAAATGCTGTCCTTGAAGCCGCCAGGAATGTCGATAGCAGTTGTATCTATGCCATGCGGCGCAAAAAGTCCGGTTTGCTGAGCTTCAAAAGTCAGGTTCGTATCCAGACCGAGAACAATATCCGCCTTTGTCGATGCGCCTTCAAGCTTCAGACGGTTAAGCAGCGCAACGCCATCGGCGACTGCTACAAAGTCAACAGTACAGGTGCATTGCTTCTCAAAGGCTTCTTTGACTTTTGGCCCTGGCCCCCATTCAGAGGTAAAGCTTTCATAGGTGTAGACTGTCAGCTTGCCATCCGCATTTGCTGGGCTGGAAAGGCCAAATGCCAATGCGCTGGAAACAAGGGCAAATTTCATAAATTCGAGTGGCTGCATAGGCGCCTCCTAAAGTTGAATTTCAAAAGGATAGGTGCGCCGGCTTGTGAAGCCGCATCTAATCCCTCCGCCGGTACAAACCGGATCAGGTTCCGCGGGTTGACTGGATTGGTTCCAGTCTCTCAGCCTGTTGATGCAGGCACCCCGTTAGAGCAAGGCCAGATTAGTGACTGTGTCCTGCCAACGCAAGCGCCCATCGCCTAGCTGGTTGTTTTTGTTATGCCTTCCCCTTGCCACGCCCGCTTTT
>UICE01000001.1 GCA_900471815.1 Hyphomicrobiales bacterium | reverse complement strand
CAAAAGCGGGCGTGGCAAGGAAAAAGCACGGAGAAAATCAGCATGGGTAAGCGCAAAAAATATTCGGAGGATGATCTGGTGCCATTTTGCTCATTCATACCAAACCCGCTGCCGGAACTGCCCTTCACGCTGCAGCCAAGACATCCGCAACAGACAGATGAGCAATATGCTGCCGATATAGCGGGACAAAAGCGCGCCCACCGTCGCTATGTGGTGATGCTCTCGCTGTTTCAGGCCATGGCAACGGCACTTGGCTACCATAAGATTTGCAACAAGCCCGCCTGCCGCCGCAAACAATGCTGTATAGGACGGCGCGATTTTTTCCCGAAAGACGACTATCCCGTCGTGCTTTTTCCCCTTTGCGGCACGGTGGAGATGGCGGAGCGGGCACGCGCGGCCGTACCCAAGATGCTTGCTATTCTGAAATCCGGTTACAACCCGCTCGTCGCGCCCGACGGCACCTTACATCCCGGCGAGAAAATGCTAGAAGTCGAGCCATGACCACGAAACCGCGCATCACCATCACCTATTGTACGCAATGCAGCTGGATGCTGCGCTCCGCCTGGATGGCACAGGAGCTGCTCTCCACATTCGGCGCTGATCTGGGTGAGGTGGCGCTGATTCCCGGCACAGGCGGCATCTTCGAAATCCACGTTAATGGCGACCTTATCTGGGAGCGCAAGCGCGATGGCGGCTTTCCGGAAGCCAAGGTTTTGAAGCAGAAGCTGCGCGATATTGTCTGGCCGGAGCGTGACCTCGGCCATTCCGACGGGCACAAGGCAAAGGGTGCGTCCTTCGACAAGCTCAGGATGAGGAAGGAAGTGCCTGCCAAAGATGGGAGGGAGCCTGCCACAATTCCTCATGGTGAGCCTGTCGAACCACGCGTAACAGGAATCCCGGTCTCACAAGATGAGGCAGAGAATTGAGTAAGCCCGAAATTACCAATACCAAGCTGGATGATGCGGCGCGCGCGGGCTGGCTCTATTATGTTGCCGGCAATACGCAGGATGAGATTGCCGCAAAGCTTGGCGTTTCGCGCCAGTCGGCCCAGCGCATGGTGTCGTTGGCTGTTTCGGAAGGGCTGGTCAAGGTTCGGCTTGATCATCCGATTGCCCATTGTCTTGATCTGGCGGCACAGCTGAAAAAGCGCTTTGGCTTGAAAATGGCCGAAGTTGTGCCGACTGATCCCGGCTCCACCTCGACCACGCTGGGTGTTGCCGATGCGGCGGCGGCTGAGATGACGCGCTGGCTGAAGACGGAAGCGCCGGTGGTTGTCGGTATCGGCACTGGGCGCACGCTGAAGGCTGCCATTGAAATGTTGTCGCCCATCGATTGCCCGCAACACAAGGTGGTGTCGCTGACGGGCAATATCGCGCCGGATGGTTCGGCTGCCTTTTACAACGTCATCTTCAATATTGCCGAAAAGATAAAGGCGCGCAGTTTCCCCATGCCGCTGCCGGTCATCGCCTCTTCACCCGAAGAGCGCGAATTGCTGCACAGTCAGCCAATGATCCGCTCCGTGCTGGAATTGTCGGCCAAGGCGGATGTCGCCTTTATCGGCATTGGCGATCTGGGGGATGACGCGCCGCTTTTTGTCGACGGATTTATTTCCCGCGCCGAATTACAGACCTTGCAGCGGGCGGGTGCGGTGTTTGAAATCGTCGGGCGCGCCTTTGATCGCAATGGTATTGCTATTGAAGGATTGACCAATGAGCGCGTTGCCAGCGCCCTTATTCCTTCCCGTGAGACGGCCATGGTCATTGCTATCGCCAAAGGCGAAAAGAAGATGCCCGGCATAGCGGCCGCCCTCAAGGGCAGTCTTATCAATGGGTTGATCACCGACGAGCACACCGCCGAGGCTCTGCTCGCAGACTAAACTCCCTTTCATTGTGCACTGCAGCGACGAATTGCCCTTGACTAACTTCGCCCATGTGTGAGTATTTGCCCACAATACAAGCAATTGCTCATAACATTCGGGAGGAATGAAATGTTTAAGAGAACGCTTCTGCTCGGCGCGGTTTCTGTCGCGGCGATGGTCAGCTTTGCGCATGCGGAGACATTGACCATTGCCACGGTCAATAATGGCGACATGGTTCGCATGCAGAAACTGACCGAAGATTTCACCAAGAAAAATCCGGACATTCAGCTCGAATGGGTAACGCTGGAAGAAAACATTCTTCGCCAGCGCGTCACAACCGATATCGCCACGAAAGGCGGCCAGTATGACGTGATGACCATCGGCACGTACGAAGTGCCGATCTGGGCCAAGCAGGGATGGCTTTTGCCGCTCGACGGTCTGGGTGCGGATTATGACAAGGCCGATCTTCTGCCATCGATCAGCGATGCTGTTTCCGTTGACGGCAAGCTCTATGCCTCGCCATTCTATGGCGAAAGCGCGATGGTGATGTACCGCAAGGATCTGGCTGAAAAGGCCGGTGTGACCATTCCTGAAAAGCCGACCTGGGACCAGATCGCTGATGCTGCGAAGAAGATGACCGACAAGTCCACTGAGACTTACGGCATTTGCCTGCGCGGTAAAGCCGGTTGGGGCGAGAACATGGCGCTGTTGACAGCAACAGCAAACTCTTTCGGTGCGCGCTGGTTCGATGAAAAGTGGACACCGCAGTTCGATCAGCCGGAATGGAAGAAGGCACTCACATTCTATGTCGACCTGATGAAGGAAGCCGGACCTGCCGGTGCTTCATCGAACGGCTTCAACGAAAACCTCGCACTTTTCCAGACGGGCAAGTGCGGCATCTGGATCGATGCTACAGTTGCGGCATCCTTCGTGACCAATCCGAAAGAATCGAAGGTTGCAGATAAGGTGGGCTACGCCCTCTTCCCCACGGGCGGTGTGGAGAACCACGGCAACTGGCTATGGGCATGGAATCTTGGCATTCCTGCCGGTACGAAAAAGGCAGAAGCAGCACAGAAATTCGTCTCCTGGGCGACTGACAAGGCTTATACGGAATTGGTTGCGAGCAAAGAAGGTTGGGCAAACGTTCCGCCCGGCACACGCACTTCGCTTTATGCCAATCCGGAATATCAGAAGGCTGCGCCTTTCGCCAAGATTACGCTCGAAGCCATGACGGCAGCCAATACAAGCAAGCCGACCGTCAAGCCGGTGCCTTATACGGGTGGTCAGTTCGTTGCCATTCCCGAGTTCCAGGGGCTCGGCACGGCAGTGGGCCAGCAGTTTTCGGCGGCGCTTGCCGGTTCTGTAACCGTTGATCAGGCCTTGCAGAGCGCACAGGCACTGACAACCCGCGAAATGACGAAGGGCGGTTACATCAAGTAGATCCTCCTGGCTCCGGGCGGTTTCGGCGCAAATGTCGGAGCCGCCCGGGCCTCCTTTGCTCATCTGCATTTTCAATGATCGCTGTATTGGATCCTGACCATGGCTACGCTTCAGACACGCGCAACTGCCCGTATCATGATGTCGCCCGCCGTCATCCTCTTGTTCCTGTGGATGATCGTGCCGCTTGTCATGACGCTGTACTTTTCATTCCTGCGCTACAATCTCTTGATGCCGGGAACCGAAGAATATGTCGGCTTTCTCAATTACCAGTATTTTCTGACTGATCCCGCCTTCTTCACTGCCCTTGGCAATACCTTGCTTCTGGTTGGTGGAACATTGCTGATCACGGTGATTGGCGGCATTCTTTTGGCGATTGTTCTGGACCAGCCATTCTGGGGCCAGGGCATTGTTCGCCTTCTGGTCATCGCGCCATTCTTCGTTATGCCAACAGTCTCGGCATTGGTTTGGAAGAATATGCTCATGCATCCCGTCAACGGCTTGTTTGCCTGGATCGCACGATCCTTCGGGTTTCAGCCGGTGGACTGGTTTGCGCAGGTTCCGCTGTTTTCGATTATCCTGATCGTTGCATGGCAGTGGTTGCCATTCGCAACGCTTATCCTGTTGACAGCATTGCAGTCGCTGGATGGCGAGCAGATCGAAGCGGCAGAAATGGATGGAGCCGGACCGATATCGCGTTTCATCTATCTGGTCCTTCCGCATCTTGCTCGCGCGATCACCGTTGTTATTCTAATTCAGACCATTTTTCTGCTGAGTGTTTTCGCTGAAATTCTGGTGACCACAAATGGGGGACCGGGCCTGCAGACCACAAACATTGCATATCTGATCTATTCACAAGCGCTTTTGCAATTCGATGTGGGTGGAGCTTCCGCTGGCGGTATTGTGGCGGTCATCCTCGCCAACATCGTTGCCTTCTTCCTCATTCGCCTCATCGGCAAGAACCTGGAGAGGTAGAAAAATGGCTCGGTCCGTTACCACGCAACGCAAACTCATCTTTACAATAATTGGATGGAGTATCGGGTTCCTGATCTTTTTCCCGATCCTATGGACGTTTCTTACAAGCTTCAAGACGGAAGGAACGGCCGTGGCAACGCCGCCTCAATTCCTGTTCTTCGATTGGACGCTGGAAAATTATCACGAAGTGCAGAGCCGGTCTGACTACGGCAAGCATGTTATGAACTCGATAGTCATTTCGGTCGGCTCGACACTACTCGGTCTCGTATTGGCAATCCCGGCTGCTTGGGCGATGGCATTTTCGCCAACCAAACACACCAAGGATATTTTGATGTGGATGCTATCCACTAAAATGATGCCTTCTGTCGGCGTGCTTGTTCCGCTGTACTTGATCTTCCGCGATTGGGGCCTGCTCGACTCGCGTCTCGGCCTTGTTGCGGTTCTCACCATGATCAATCTGCCGATCATTGTCTGGATGCTCTACACCTACTTCAAGGAGATACCAGGCGAGATACTCGAGGCTGCCCGTATGGACGGCGCATCGCTGATGAAAGAGATTATCTATGTGCTGACGCCCATGGCCATTCCCGGCATTGCTTCGACAATGTTGCTGAACATCATTCTGGCATGGAACGAGGCATTTTGGACGCTCAACCTAACAGCCGCAAATGCTGCGCCACTGACAGCTTTCATCGCCTCCTATTCCAGCCCCGAAGGGCTGTTCTGGGCAAAGTTGTCGGCTGCGTCCACCATGGCAATCGCCCCGATCCTGATTATGGGCTGGTTCAGCCAGAAGCAATTGGTTCGCGGTTTGACCTTTGGCGCCGTCAAATAATTTCTGACCTTTGGCCTCGCCAAAAGAGATGGGAACAATATTATGGGAAGCATAACACTTGAAAAAGTATCGAAGTCATTCGGTAGCACTTCGGTCATTCCGGAAATCGATCTTGAAATCAATGATGGCGAATTCGTTGTCTTCGTAGGGCCATCCGGCTGTGGAAAATCAACATTGCTGCGCATGATCGCTGGTCTGGAAGATTTGAGCGGCGGACGTATCGTTATCGACGGTAAAGACATGTCCAACGAAGCGCCAGCCAAGCGCGGATTGTCGATGGTGTTTCAGTCATATGCGCTCTATCCGCATATGAGCGTCTACCAGAATATAGCTTTTCCGCTGAAGATGGATGGCCAGGAAAAGTCCGCGATAGACAAGAAGGTCAAGGACGCAGCACATATCCTCAATCTGACAAACTATCTCGATCGCAGGCCTGGACAACTATCGGGCGGTCAACGCCAGCGCGTTGCTATCGGCCGTGCTATTGTGCGTCAGCCGAAGGCGTTTCTATTTGACGAGCCGCTTTCCAATCTTGATGCGGCTCTTCGGGGCAATATGCGTCTCGAAATCAGCGATCTACATCATCAGCTAAAAACCACCATGATCTATGTGACGCATGATCAGGTGGAAGCCATGACAATGGCAGATAAGATCGTGGTGCTGAATGCAGGTCGCATTGAGCAAGTGGGATCGCCTCTGGAACTCTATAAGAGCCCGAAAAACGTCTTTGTAGCCGGGTTCATTGGATCACCGCGCATGAATTTGGTCGAAGGGCCAGCTGCTGCAAAACACAATGCGGTAACGTTGGGTGTACGGCCGGAACATGTCCAAATTTCCAAAACTGCGGGCTTATGGAAAGGCACTGTTGGAGTAACCGAGCATCTCGGGTCCGATACATTTATCCATGTACAGACCGAGAATACTGGAAAGATCACTGTGCGCACAGATGGCGATTTCGCTACGGAACATGGGCAGTCAGTGTACTTGACACCTGATCCGTCCCGTTTGCATCTTTTTGATGCAAACGGCCAGGCCATATAGGCACTCGAAATGAGCAGGCTTGCGGGCAAGACGGCATTTATCACAGGTTCGGCACGAGGTATCGGCCGCGCATTTGCAGAGGCTTATATACGTGAAGGCATAGACCATGTGGTAATTGCTGACATCGATCTGGAGCGCGCGCAGCAAACCGCAACTGACCTGGGCAACAAGGCTCTTGCGGTCCGGCTTGATGTGACCAATCAGCAGTCCATCGATGCGGCAATTACCAAAACGGTCGAGCATTTTGGCGGCGTCGATATCCTGATCAATAATGCAGCGCTTTTCGATCTCGCGCCAATCGTCGATATCACTCGCGAGAGCTACAATAAATTGTTTGCAGTAAATTTTGCAGGAACACTTTTCACACTGCAAGCCGTTGCCAAAAACATGATTGCTCGCGGAAAAGGCGGCAAGATCATTAACATGGCCAGCCAGGCGGGACGCCGCGGAGAGCCGCTTGTCGCTGTTTACTGTGCAACGAAGGCAGCAGTAATAAGTCTTACCCAATCGGCAGGCCTCAACCTTATCAAGCACGGCATCAACGTGAATGCCATTGCGCCCGGTGTCGTTGATGGAGAGCACTGGGAAGGCGTGGATGCCCTCTTTGCAAAATACGAGAACAGGCCGCGTGGAGAAAAGAAGCGACTCGTTGGCGAAGCTGTACCATTCGGCAGGATGGGCACCGCAGACGATCTCGTTGGCATGGCCGTATTTCTGGCTTCAAGCGATAGCGATTACGTCGTCGCACAAACTTACAATGTCGATGGCGGCAACTGGATGAGCTGACTGCAAGTCGGTCGTGATGGACGCTTGCAGCATGAATGAAAAGAAGGGTTGATCCCGATGACAATTAAACTTTCGCAGAACGCTTTGCCCCAATTTTCGGCCAGTATCAGCGTACCCAGTTACAAGCAATCGGATTTGAAAGCCGGGATTATTCACTTTGGTGTCGGGAATTTTCATCGTGCACATCAGGCGGTTTATCTTGATGAGTTGTTCAATGCAGGGACGGATCACGAATGGGGTCTGGTTGGTGCTGGGGTCCTGCCTTCCGATGAAATCATGCGTCAGAAACTCAAGGACCAAGACTGGCTTACAACTGTAGTTGAACAAGACAGCGGGCATCGCAAAGCATATGTCACGTCATCAATGATCGACTATATTCAGCCGGGTAACGCCGCAAACACAATTGCTCGTCTTGCTGATCCTGAAATCCGGATCGTGTCATTGACCATTACCGAAGGCGGTTATTTTATTGATCCGGCTTCAGGAAAATTCAATCCGCAACATCCTGCCATTGCGGCAGATGCGGCCAATATAGGCAGCCCGACAACCGTTTTCGGCTTGATTTTGGCTGGCCTGATTCGTCGGCGCAGCGAGGGCACGCCTGCTTTTACGGTTATGTCTTGCGACAATATTCCAGGCAATGGCCACGTCACCAGCGATGCCATTTGTGGATTGGCGGCGCTGATTGATCCTGTACTTGCAGATTGGGTGAAGCAAAATGTGGCTTTCCCGAATGGCATGGTGGATCGTATTACACCAGCAACAACCGACCGCGAGCGCAACTTCCTGGCAACGGAATTTGGAGTTGAAGATAATTGGCCGGTATTTTGCGAACCGTTCAAGCAATGGGTGCTCGAGGATCATTTTCCAACTGGTCGTCCTGCGCTTGAAAAGGTCGGGGTGACGTTTGTCGAAGATGTTGCACCGTATGAATTAATGAAAATACGCATTCTCAATGGCGGGCACGCGGCAATCGCCTATCCGGCTTCACTCATGGACATCCATTTTGTTCACGAAGCGATGGAAGAGCCATTGATACGCAATTTTCTAACGAAGCTTGAGCGCGAAGAGATCATTCCGGTGTTGCCACCCGTACCTGATATGCCTTTCGATCAGTATTTTGATCTTATTATCCGGCGTTTTTCCAATCCAAAAATCGGCGATACCATTCAGCGACTTTGCCAGGATGGATCGAACCGCCAGCCAAAATTCATTTTGCCGACGACTGCCGACAGGTTGAGGGCAGGCGACAGCATTACCGGCCTGTCCCTGGTGTCTGCGCTTTGGTGCCGGTTCTGCGCAGGGACAACGGATAGTGGTAAACCGACCGACTATCTGGATGCGAGCGCTGAGCGATTAAAGATCGAGGCTTTGAAGGCAAAGGGCGATCCGAAGGCATTCCTTGCCATGACAGATATTTTTGGCGATGTAGGGACAGCACCGGTTTTCGTCGAATCATTTTCGCGTATTCTCCGGACACTATGGGACAAGGGAGCACGCGAAACTTTGGAACTCTATCTTGAAAATAAACTCTAATGGCTGATCCCTCGCTTATTATTTTCGATTGCGATGGCGTTCTGGTCGACAGTGAGCCTATCTCCATAGCGGTGCTGCTGGAGATGATCGCCAAAAGCGGTGTCACCCTGTCAGAAGATGATGCCTATGATCGGTTTCTTGGTCGAAGCATGGCGACCATTAGCAAGATTCTCCACGAAGAATACGGTTTCGCTGCCAGCGAAGCCGACCTCGACGAAATGCGGACCAATCTCTATTCGCGCTTCGAATTGGATCTCCAGCCCATCCCCGGCATCGCTGATACATTGAAGAAATTGCCACAGCGCCGCTGTGTTGCTTCATCGAGCCAGCCAGAACGCATTCGTTTATCGCTAAGGTTGACCGGGATCATCGACCTGCTTGATCCGCATATTTTCAGCGCCACTATGGTCAAGAATGGCAAGCCCGCTCCAGACCTGTTTTTATTTGCTGCGAACACAATGAATGTCGATCCGGCTGAATGTGTGGTGATCGAAGACAGTCCAGCAGGTATACAAGCTGCCAAAGCGGCGGGTATGCGCGTTTTCGCATTTACGGGCGGGACGCATTCCCGCGGTGGCAGGCTGGAGTCAACGCTTGCGTCTCTTGGCCCAGACCTTATATTCGACGACATGTTGCAATTGCCTGACCTACTCAAGTCGTAGGAAGCCGTACTGAAAGTTCGTTGATGCCGCAATTTGTCTGCGCTGTAGATGTTGGTACAGGAAGCGCCCGTGCGGGCATTCTGGATGCAAATGGCAACCTTCTGGGCCGCGTGGAGCACCCAATCTTAATGAATCGCCCAATGGGTGATCATGCCGAGCACGATTCGGAAGATATATGGAAATCTGTATGTATTTCTGTGCAAGGCGCGATTGCGGCGGCTAAAATTGATCCTGCAGATGTGGTGGGCTTGAGTTTTGATGCCACCTGTTCATTGGTCGTTCGCGATACCCATGGCAAGCAGCTTACCGTCTCAACATCTGGCGAGCAGCGCTGGGATACAATTGTCTGGCTCGATCATCGCGCTTTGGACGAGGCCGATGAATGCACGGCAACGGGCCACAAAGTCCTCGATTTTCTGGGCGGTGTCATGTCGCCGGAAATGCAGACGCCAAAATTGATGTGGTTGAAGCGTCATTTGCCGACCACTTGGAACAAGACGGGGTATTTTTTTGATCTGGCCGATTATTTGAGCTGGAAAGCAACAGGATCGTTGGCGCGGTCGCAATGTACGTTAACCTGTAAGTGGACCTATCTCGCGCATGAAAAGCAGGGCTGGCAGGTAGATTATCTGGAAGCAATCGGCTTGGAGGACTTGATTGAACGCGGCAATCTTCCGGACGTCGCAAGTCCTGTGGCAACGGATTTAGGCGCACTGACAAGCGAAGCGGCAAAAGAGTTGGGCCTCACGCCAAACTGTCATGTAGGAGCCGGACTCATTGATGCATTCGCCGGCTCGCTTGGCGTTCTAGGTGGCTTTGCTGGCGATCTTTCACAGATTGATCGCCATCTTGCGCTGATAGCCGGAACGTCAAGCTGCCTGATGGCCTTGTCCCGGGAGCCGATCTCGTTTCGCGGTGGTTGGGGGCCCTATCACGGCGTTGCACTTCCAGATGTTTGGCTGAGCGAAGGCGGCCAATCCGTAACTGGTGCCTTACTCGACCATATTATCCGCTGGCATGGGGCTGGAGGCGAGCCAAGTGGCGATGTGCACAGAAAGATCACAGCACGTATCATGGAGCTTCGTGCAACCGAGCCGGATCTCGCAAATCGTTTACACGTCCTGCCCGACTTCCATGGAAATCGTTCGCCGCTGGCTGACCCGCATGCGGTTGGGGTTATCAGTGGTCTGACACTTGATTCATCCTTCGACAGCCTGTGCCGTCTTTATTGGCGTACTGCTATCGGCATATCGCTCGGCGTGCGCCATATTCTGGATGCGTTCAATGACAAGGGTTACGCAATCGACACGATGCATGTCACTGGCGGCCACATCAAGAGCCCGCTGCTTATGGAGCTTTATGCCGATGCGACCGGCTGTACGGTTATAACCTCTGCGGCGGAGGACGCGGTGCTCCTTGGCACAGCGATGGTAGCTGCGGCGGCTGCGGGCGTGTATCCTGATCTACCTTCGGCCTGCACAGCGATGAAGCAGGGCGGGCATGTCCGTCGACCTGATCCGGCAGCGCGTCAGCGCCTTGATCGCGACTATCGAATCTTCCTTGAAATGCATGCCCAGCGCAAAGCATTGGACGCTTTGCAGTAACTGGGAAGCGCTCTAATGCGCCGCTTCCCAGTTATGCGCAGCACGTGCGTCCACCTGTAGTGGAACTGATAACGCAATTGCTGGCATGGCCGCGTTTTCCATCACTTCGCGAATAACAGGAAGCGTTGCCTCCACCTCATCCTCAATGGTCTCGAAAACCAATTCATCATGCACTTGAAGCAGCATGCGCGCTGTGAGTTTCGCGTCTTTCAATGCAGCTTCCATACGCACCATAGCACGACGAATAATATCGGCTGCCGAGCCTTGGATCGGTGCGTTGATTGCGGCTCGCTCGTTGAACGCGCGCAGTTGCGGATTTGACGAGCGAATTTCGGGATAATGCGCACGGCGGCCAAAAATGGTTTCGACATAACCGTGTTGACGGGCAAAGGCTTTCGTCGCTTCCATATAATCCTTGATCCCCGGGAAGCGTTCAAAATAGGTCCGGATGTATTGGCTGGCCTCTTCGCGCGGAATGGAGAGCTGGTTGGCAAGACCGAATGCGGAAATACCGTAGATAATGCCGAAGTTGATGGCCTTTGCGCGTCGTCGCACTTCCGAAGGCATGCCTTCCACCGGGACGCCGAACATTTCAGAAGCGGTCATGGCATGAATGTCGATGCCATCGGCAAAGGCCTGAGTCAGCTGTGGAATTTCCGCAACATGTGCAAGCACACGGAGTTCGATCTGGCTATAATCTGCCGATATCAGCTTATTACCGGGCGCGGCTATAAAGGCCGTACGGATTTTGCGCCCCTCGGTGGTGCGAACCGGAATGTTTTGCAGATTGGGCTCTGATGACGACAGACGCCCTGTCGAGGTTGCGGCCATGGCATAGGACGTATGGACCCGCTTGGTGTCGGGATGAATGTAGCCGGGAAGGGCGTCGGTATAAGTTGATTTCAGCTTTGTCAGCTGGCGCCAGTCAACGACTTTGCGAGGTAGTTCATGGCCCTCAGCGGCTAAGTCTTCGAGAAGCTGAGCAGATGTTGACCACTGCCCAGTTTTCGTCTTCGATCCCCCCGGCAGCCCCATTTTTCCGAACAGGATATCACCCATCTGCTTGGGAGACCCGATATTGATCTTCTCTCCTGCAAGTTTGTAGATTTCGTCCTCGATAGCCGCTGCTGACTGTGCGAGATCACCTGACAAGCGAGACAGAATCTGTCGGTCGACAGAAATCCCTCGTTCCTCCATACGGGCGAGCACAGGAATAAGGGGTCGTTCGAGCCGCTCGTAAACCGAGGAAAGGCCATCGGCGACAAGCCGAGGCTTCAGAAGCCGCCATAGCCGCAAAGTAACGTCTGCATCCTCAGCGGCGTATTCGGTGGCTCTTTCTATTTCAACTTTGTCAAATGTGAGTGAGGATTTACCAGAGCCGACCAAATCCTTGTAAGACAAAGGCTTGTGGCCCAGCCATCGGTCACACAGACTGTCCATGGTATGGTGACCTTCGCCAGCATCCAACACATAGGAAATAAGCATGGTGTCATCGACCGGATGAAGATCAATGCCGTGACGATGCATGACCAGCCACTCATACTTCATGGCATGGGCAATTTTGAGAACCGATGCGTCTTCAAGCATCGGCTTCAACAGACGGAAAACCTCTGCTTCAGGAATCTGATGTTCAAGCAGTCCACCGCCAAGCAGATCGCCGTCGCGTGATTTATGATTGATTGGAATATACGTAGCCTTGCCCGGCCGCGTGGCGAGGGATAGGCCCACAATTTCGGTCTGCATTGGATCGGCGGATGTTGTCTCCGTATCGAAAGCGACGATACCCGACGCCATGGCTTCATCAATCCAGATTTGCAGCGAGGCAACATCGCGAATCGTTGTGTAGGCACTGCGATCAATTTTGGCTGACAACGCTTCGTCGGTGCGAGCCTTTACAAGGTCAGCAGGTGTAGCGGACACGTTTGATGATGGCGGTTTGCTGGAGACAACCATCTGGCTTGATGCGGTTGCAGCTTCAGGGCTGGCATCAGATCCAGCACTATCTAAATCCGGGCCGCGGGCTTCGGCGACGGCCTCAATCTTAAGGTTGGCAGCTTCAATTTCGCTGGCGTCCACTCCGGTTGCCTCGGCAGCGCGACGTGTCAGGGCGTTGAATTCCATCGATTTGAGAAATGCAACCAGCTTTGGTCCGTTCTGAGGCTCGAGTCCGAAATCCTCAAGACCCACGTCAATGGGCGTATCGGTTTTCAGGGTCACAAGCTGGCGGGATATCAATGCCTGCTCGGCATACTGGATTATGTTTTCGCGTCGTTTCTGCTGTTTGATTTCTCCAGCACGCGCAAGCAGCGTATCGAGATCACCAAACTCCTCCAGCAACTGCGCAGCTGTTTTTGGTCCGATGCCGGGAATTCCAGGAACATTATCTGTCGAATCGCCCGTCATTGCCTGTAGATCAATCATTTTTTCGGGCGGCACGCCCCACTTCTCGATTACCTCAGGAATGCCGATCTGCTTGTCCTTCATGCTGTCATACATGGACACCAGCGGCGTAACGAGCTGCATCAAATCCTTGTCTGATGAAATAATCGTAACTTCTGCTCCTACAGCTTCTGCCATACGGGCATAGGTGGCGATGAGGTCGTCAGCCTCATAACCTTCCTTCTCAATACACGGCAGATTAAAGGCTTTTGTTGCTTGCCGGATCAAGCCGAATTGCGGGATCAAGTCTTCCGGCGGGGCAGAGCGGTTTGCCTTGTACTCCGGATAAATTTCCTTGCGGAAGGTGGTCGAGGAATAATCGAAAATTACTGCGAAGTGCGTGGGCGTATCGCGTACAGACGTGTCTCGCGCTTCCCGCAACAGCTTCCACAACATGTTACAAAAACCTGAAACGGCGCCGACCGGCAGGCCATCCGATTTCCGCGTCAAGGGCGGAAGAGCGTGGTAGGCGCGGAAAATATAGCCGGAGCCGTCGACGAGGAAGAGATGATCACCTTTTTTCATGGCAACAGAAATAAATGAACATGGTAAAAAAGGAAATGACGAGTTGTGTTGTTTCCAGCGACTCCTGTGGGCATCCTGACGTTAATTTCGCTTCACGCCTTTGTTACAAAGATGTAATCTTCTGTGCCCTTGAATTGCCACGGTTTACCCCCCAAATCCAGTTCATCGACATTAGATCGATCGCTGGTTTTTAAGGCTCGTCCCCCGCCTGACACCAGTGTCGCAGCCTCCCATTCCCCTCTCCAGGGTGGCTGCAAATGAGTGTAGTAGTGATCTGGTCGCCTTTGGTCCCCCCGCCAAGGCGGCCATTTCTTTTATAGCGTGCCGCCCTGCCATTTTTTTTATGCCGTTGGCTTGAAAATACGCTAAGAAGAGCTCCCTTCACGAATCCCGGTCAATGAACTCAGGAAATATTATGTCAGCTCTCGAACCTGTCTTGAATGCGCTTGATACAAACCTCGACAAGAGCTTGGAGCGCCTTTTTGATCTGCTGAGAATCAAGTCCATTTCAACTGATCCGGCGTTCAAAGTGGATTGTCGCAAAGCCGCTGAATGGCTGGTAGCCGATCTGCAATCGATTGGATTTGAAGCAAGTATACGCGACACGCCGGGTCATCCGATGGTTGTTGCACACCATGCTGGCCCTAACGAAGATGCTCCCCATGTGCTTTTTTACGGCCACTATGATGTCCAGCCTGTCGATCCTCTCGAATTGTGGGAAAACGATCCATTCGATCCTGCGATCAAGGATATGGGCAATGGCCGCAAAATTCTGACCGGTCGCGGCACATCTGACGACAAGGGCCAGTTGATGACCTTTGTTGAAGCCTGCCGTGCTTATAAAGCGGTACATGGCCAATTGCCGATAAAGGTTTCCATTCTGTTTGAAGGCGAAGAAGAATCGGGCTCGCCGTCTCTCAAGCCATTTCTTGAGTCACACAAGAATGAGCTGAAGGCCGATTTTGCACTCGTCTGCGACACTGGAATGTGGGATTCGGAAACGCCTGCGATTTCTGTCGGGCTGCGCGGATTAGTTGGCGAAGAGATTATTGTCAAAGCGGCCGACCGGGACTTGCATTCCGGTATGTTTGGCGGCGCAGCGGCAAACCCGATCCGCATCCTTACTAAAATTCTCGCTGATATTCATGACGAGAATGGCGCGGTGACAATCCCTGGTTTCTATGATGGCGTTGAAGAAACACCCACGCAAATATTGCAGATGTGGGAAGGGCTTGATGCCACGCCGGAAAACTTCCTTGGTCCTGTTGGTCTTTCTATACCATCAGGCGAGCAGGGCCGTTCAATCCTTGAACTGATATGGGCGCGTCCGACCGCCGAATTTAATGGCATAACCGGCGGTTACACGGGACAAGGGTTCAAAACCGTCATTGCGGCCCAAGCCTCTGCAAAAGTATCGTTCAGATTGGTCCACAAGCAAAATCCGGCGAAAATCCGCGAGGCTTTCCGCGCCTTTGTCCAAGCGCGTGTTCCTGCCGATTGCACAGTTGAGTTCCATGAGCATGGTGGATCACCCGCCATCCAACTTTCCTACGAATCGCCGCTGCTTTCCAAGGCAAAAAATGCCCTGAGCGATGAATGGCCAAACCCGGCAGTGCTGATTGCAATGGGTGGCTCAATTCCGATTGTTGGTGACTTCCAGAATATGCTGGGCATGGAATCTTTGCTCGTAGGCTATGGCCTCGAAGATGACCGGATTCATTCTCCGAATGAGAAATATGAATTGAATTCATTCCACAAAGGCCAGCGGTCTTGGGCGCGCATTCTCGACGCCCTCGCGAAATAAACAGGAAAAGAATATGACCATTCGCTTTCACCGCAATGACCTGCCTGACCTGAGCAACTATCAGGTCGATGCGGTTGCCATCGACACCGAGACACTTGGTCTTAATCCGCATCGCGACAGGCTTTGTGTCGTTCAAATTTCACCTGGCGATGGTACAGCGGACGTTATCCAGATCGATAAGGGACAGAAAAGTGCTCCGAATTTGGAGAGGCTGCTGGGCGATAATGCCGTCACCAAGATTTTTCACTTCGGACGTTTTGACCTTGCAGTTCTATTTCATACGTTTGGCATCATGCCGAAACCTGTCTTCTGCACCAAGATCGCATCCCGGCTGATACGCACCTATACGGATCGCCACGGATTGAAAGAGATTTGCAGTGAACTGCTGGAAATCAACCTTTCCAAACAACAGCAGTCTTCAGATTGGGGTGCACCGCAGCTCAGTCAGGCACAGCTGGAATATGCGGCCTCCGATGTTCTTTATCTGCATCGCCTGCGAACCATTCTCCAGCAGCGTCTGGAACGGGATGGGAGAGCAGAAGAGGCGATGGCTTGTTTTGAGTTTTTGCCTACCCGCGCCAAACTGGATTTGATGGGATGGGACGAGCAGGACATTTTTGCGCATAGCTGAGTTATTGCGCGGCGGCGGCTTGAGCTGTTTCCTGGTGTGGAGCGCGATCTACATGCGCCCAAGCCGGTCTTTTGAATAGAAATTCCCCATAGCCAGTGAGTTGAATGATTCTATAAAGAATGACCGGACCGATGACGCCGCTCATCACCGTCAGTAGTGAAATAGTGCCAATATCAGTGATGATTCCAGTTTTAAGCAATATCGTGCGTGCGGCTGCCATGGGCAGAAAGAAGGCCAGGTACACCACGATTGAGTGAGCACCAAGCCAGCGCAGCGTTGCGTTTATGGGCTTCCATGGCACACTTGCAATAAGAGCTGAGCTTGAAACAATAGCCAGTGCTCCAGCAAAGCCGGCGATCAACGAGATAACCGGCACACTTGCCCAACCACCAAGCCCGCCCGAAGTATAAGTCTCTTGTGGTATCCACGCGCTAAATGGTGCCGGTGCAGGATGGAAGACCAGCCACCCGTTTAAGACAGCCCATGCACCTAGAATGATTGCAGCAATAGCGGGGCTTGCCCGCAATTTCTCGGCCAGTTTGAAGATTGCTGGAGCAAATGCATATCCTGCAAAAAAATACACATATCGGCTGCAAAACTCGTCAATAACAAGCCATCCCGTGTGGATCGGCAACGTTTCTAAAAGTGCCGATGCTGCAAAGACCAGCCAGACATTTGTCGTCTTCAGCAATCGGGTAACGATAAAGAACACCGGCAACAAATATATGAACCACAATGTGCCAAATGGTTGCACAAATGCGAGCAGATAAGCCGATATGGCACCCGTCGCTCCGTCTTGCGCCACAACCCCTGGTGCCTTGAACACAAATTGAATGGTTAGCCAAAGCACGTAGAAATAGGCAAAATGCACGACCTTTCGATCAATATAGCGCAGCCACGAGCGGTTAATGACGACGCTTAGGAAAAGCCCCGATATCAAAAAGAAATCTGGCATCCGAAATGGCTGAGCAAATGCTACAACCGGATGCATCCACCCTTGCGTGCCAGTCTCGTTCTCTACACCCAGAACAGAATGCATCATCACTACAAAAATGATGCAGATACCTTTGGCAATGTCGACCCAGTCTACCCGCATCTTTTCCACGGTACTCATTCGTCGTGCTCCCTCACCATTCGTCTTTGATACGCGAAGATTCAGAATAGGAAGTAAAATTCAGGTGATGGACGAATGCCCGAAGATGTTTCCATAAAACATGATTGCTAGACCGTATTTCGAGCGTTCGAATTTTTATTGTAATTATCAGAAGTCGTTCTTCGGAGTGCTACGCGTACGAGACTGTACAAGGCACAAAAAAGCCGGGCAAGAGCCCGGCGAATTGTGAACGCTAATGCGTCCAGAGGGGAACACGCAACGAGCGAAAAATGGGAGGAGAACCGCTCGTTACGCAAGGATTAAAGTATAGCTGATAAAGGAAATATTCAAGAGCCTGCAAATAATAATCTTTTGCTATTGAGCAGCCGGAGATTGTTTTTCAAATTCTTGGCTGTCCTTGCATACCCCGTGTCCCCGTAACTGGCACCCGCCAAGACGGTATTGCGCCTCTGAGTCGGGTGAGGGACTGAGGCGCTTAATGGCACCGCCACCGCATCCGCTAATTCCAATCGTGAGAACTACAAGCATGATAAGGCGCATGAACATTCCTCATTGATACGCAAGATTAACCCCAGCAGATGGATTTCTCAACTGGCGGCAGGTCATTCAAAGCAGCGGACGAAATTGTCCCAAAGATGGCTTTTCCGGCATGCGGGCAAGTTCTTCAAGTTGATTCATCGCACCTGCAAGAGTGAAGCGCTGAAAAAGCCAAGGCTCAACTTTATATGGTAAAGTTTCGAAAAGCGCGATTTTGTCGGACAGCGCTTGGGCGTCGCCGGTGGGAACGAGCCATTGTGCGTAGGAGTCTGTGAGGATCTCTGCCGGTCCATAGGGGCAATCGGTGGATATGATAGGCGTTCCCGAGATAAGACTTTCGACCAGAACGTTTGGAAAGCCTTCAAAATCGGATGACAGCAATAAAGCGTCTGCGCGCGCCATATAGGAAAAGGGGTTGTCGCGAAAGTTAAGGGCAGCCACTCGATCTTCCAATGCATATTGCCGCGCAAGTTGCATGGCTTCATCGGGCTTATCAGTCAAAAGCAAGAGCCTGCGTGTTGATCCGCTGCCCTTCAACGCTTCGAACAGCACGTCATGGCGTTTGGCCGCAGCAAATCGGCCCACATGGATATAATACGGTTCGGAGGGCAAATCGGCAGGCTTTTCAGCTGCCAATTTGCGTATGTGTTCAACATTGTAGCCATTATGTATCAGCGTTGCGCTGGATGGGATGGCATCCAGTTTTGCAAGATCGTCAATCACGCCCTTTGATACGCCTATGACCGGTTTTCCGTGATAGATACTAGATAAAAGCCGCGCGCGCCGCCGCCGTTTTCGAAGATCGGACACGCCCGCAATAAGCTCTGATGTCGCAATATGTATCCAATGATGTACGTTTATCAGCCCGGCTCTGGCTATAACGCGGTCAGCCGGCGTGAGCGAAGAAGAAACAAAATCAAAGGGCTGAAGGCGTGAGGCCTGTTTGAACCACTGCCGCAGACGTAACGCGGATTTTATCTGTTGAACGAAACCACTTAGCCTGGTCGTCGAGCGATCCAAAACCTCAAATTCAACCCCGTCTGGGATGGGCCTCGTCTCGCCATCTACAAGTGCCAAAATCGTGACCTCGTGGCCGCGACGCGCCAACTCCCCTGCATAACGGAGTCGCGAATAGGTGACTCCGTTCGGCCCGAGATCTGCGATAATAAAAAGAAAACGCATCAGCCATCGTCCTATCGGAGCATCACGGGCGCGCGAAGAGTCCCAGCTCTGTAAATTGACGGGAATCTCGAAACCTTATGGAGTCCGGCCCAATCAAGCTCACATTTTCTTCGGCACCAAGCACGTCAACCACGTTTTTGTAAACATGTGAGCCACCATAATATTGCGCGTCCGCAACAGCGGCCTGCGCGAAAAACAAGGCATCACTGAAAAATTTGAAATGCAAAAGCGAGCCATAAATAGGAGAAAAATTGCGATAGAATGGCAATGGCTTGTGAATACTGGAAGCGAACGCCATCGTCGTCTCCACGTATAGAAGCGGGTATTTCATCAATTCAACATGTTCCTTGAGAATACGTCCGCGGGGGCCACCCGTTAAAGACATGAAACGGTTATCCGCGCTCATGCGATAGCCGGACGCGTCAAACATATCGGCAATTTTCCAAGGCATGATCTCGCTGGAACCATCGAATACTGCCGATGACAGCGGGCCCGAAGGATAAAGGTCAATCATGGGCGCTGGACAATGCCTAATGCCCTTCAGCTCAAGATTTGCAATGAGCTCCGGTAACGGTTCTTCTTCGCAATTGTCATAAATGAAATATTCATCGCAATCGACATTAAGATACCAGCGATTGATTCCATACAGTTTCAGAAGTTCATGTCTCCAGAGCTTCCCACGGTCAGCTTCCCCATAGCGTAGGGGTGACTTGAAGAGATCGACATCGGGCTGTTGCAGCAATATGTCCCGGGTAGCATCAGACGAATTATCATCGATACATAGGAAGCGTGTGACACCAATTTTGCGATAGTGAGACAGAAATGAGGGCAGAAAATTTACGCTGTTGCGCGTCAGGAAAATGAGTGGAATGTCCGTATTCTGTAACGGGCGCATTCCAGAACCAAGAGGTGATATCGCGGCAACATTATTTTTTCGGCGCTTCAATCGCGTCTCGATCCGCCACGAATCCAGACGGCTCCTCAGCCTTTGAAAAAGACTGCGTTCGATTGCCGGTGAGCCCTTGTCGGGAAATGCCAAATTCGTTTCTGACAATGTAAAAAGCGTGTCCGATTGCGGTATTGAGTTTTATGTCAGCACGTAAAGACCATGTGCATATGCGCCCACCAATACCAACATAAAAATGCTTATAATCAAGGCATTAATGCCATTCTTATGCTCACTGTGGCGAGAATGCTGGTAACACAGGCCCGCCGCTGTAACCATTAATGCAAGATAGCTTGCGCTTTCCGCAATCTCTTCTTTTATCTGCATGGAAACTGTGCCGTGCTGTGAATCACAATAGGCACCAATAAGAAGAAAAATTGCCGCGACGTAGAATGGCCAAGCAGATTTGCTGAAAACAAATCGCGCAATTTCGCCAACTGTCCGCCAGCGAAAGGCCAGATAAACACATGCCACCGCAATTATTATAATAGCTTCGTGAATACGGAATACTTTGCTGTTCATATAGGTCGTTATTGGACCCACGCGATCAACCTCAAGCTCACGCAGGAAAAAAACGATACAAAGCACAGCCATGCCAATGGAAAACATTCGGCCAGCTTTATGCTGGAGCAGGCCTGCGATGAAGAACAGGGCAGTTGCACCGGCGATATATGCCAGCTGGAAAGTTTCAATCGCACCCGACTCATCCAGCGAAACAGAAACGTCCAGTGGGTCGATTGAAAACGCGAAATAACCGATGTTGATAACGAGTGCAGCCAGTAAAAGCAGCGCGAAACCCGTTGTGAACTTTGCCTGTTCCATGTCACGGACCTTATAAGACAGCGAAGCGCCGAGACCTAAAGGAAGCTGCACACTATCGCAACCCTTTAGTGTATTAGTTGCAAAAACTGCAACTGCACACGATAGAGCTGCTTTGGCTGGCCTGTCTTCGCGCCGCTGTTTTGTTAAACGAATTTAACTTCACTGGTCCTTAACCGCACCTTACCATCAAGTCGTTGATTTGATTACGGGCAGTTACCAACACAAAGATTCAGCCAACCCGCTTACCCACGCGGGCGCGCATCTTTGCGCCGTAACCAAAGGTATCAAAATGAGAATTCTTTACTGCCATCCGACACGTGAAAAGGGTGCCCGCGACTGCATCGCCTTCGTGGACGTTGAACTCAACGAACATCTCCGTTTGTACGGACTGCGATTGGTTCAGCATCCTGACGGAAATCACACACTTTACGCTCCTCAAGCTGGGAAACGCCGCTCGGCTACGTTCTCGGCTGGCCTCGCCAAGAGAATGACAGAGATGGCTGTTGAAGCGCTGCAGGTGGCCAGATGAGCGGCGAGAAAGCTCCCGAAATCGTCACGCCAAGAACTGCCACTGCTGGAAGCCTCCTTTCACAATGGTGGACACTCGGCGAAATCATTCTGGATCGCCGCACGAATGGCTCTGGACGACACACAAAGGTAGCGTGGGTTATAATTGACCGCCACATGCAGGCCAAAGGTAACAGTAGAGCAAGCATTCGGTTTATCGAGCAGGCAACTGGCCTTTCCAAAGGCATCATTATCAAGGCATGCCGCGAGCTCGTCGAGTGGGGTTATATGACCCAACGCACTGGCATTGGTACACGGCCCACGGAATATAGCCCAAATTGGTCTAGTGTTTCACCCGCATCGAACACTAAGAGCAATTTATCTAGTGTTCTACAGGAGTCGAACGCAAGTGTTCCACTGGAGTCGAACACTACAGATATTAGCGTTCTACCCGTGTCGAACGAATCCTACTTACCGAAACCGGCTGACAAAGCCGAGTTACAGGTAGGTAGGAATATAGATACCCATGGTGCTACGCTTGCGGGGCTTACGCCCGCCGCTGCACCAAGGGACCCAGAAGAAAAGAAGAAGCCGTTCGATATATTTTGGCAAACCTTTCCGAGGAAGTATAAAAAGCCCAAGGCGCGTGCTGCATGGGACAAACTTAATCCAAGCGAAGAACTGGCCGATAGGATCATAGAAGCGGCCAGCCTTTGGGCGGAGCACTACACAATCAATCCCATAGATAAGAAGTGGATGCCTAGCCCTGCAAATTGGCTCGCTGGTG
Source organism: Hyphomicrobiales bacterium (assembly GCA_900471815.1). Taxonomy (GTDB): domain Bacteria; phylum Pseudomonadota; class Alphaproteobacteria; order Rhizobiales; family Rhizobiaceae; genus Phyllobacterium; species Phyllobacterium ifriqiyense. The sequence goes on along the minus strand of UICE01000001.1, from coordinate 395,813 downwards.
AGCGCTATGATGAGGACTTGCCCGAGATTTATGAGGATCCAAAAGAGCGGGCCATCTCGAAGGCAAAGGACAGGCCTGCAAAGGCGAAACCATACGCTCACTCTGTAGTGAAGGGCGGCATCAACGAAATGTACATTGTCGGGGTCAGGGAGGAAGGCACGTATATGTCTGACGTGCATCGAGTGACGCTAGACCTCGAGTACGTTGAAACAGGTGAGATACTTACTCACGAACTTCACATTCAAGATGTTAATGGACCATCCAGTGGTCAACCTGGATGGATAGCTCTTAATAAAGCTGTCGACTGGACGTTCAATATCGCTGATATAAAGGGGCAACCAGTTAAAGTCGCAAACATGTCAGACGGCACTATCGGATTCTCGAAGTCGTTCCTAGCGCCAAAAGAAGAGATCGTTGAAGTCGCGATCACCGGCGCAAATGCATCGCCAATCGAGCCTGGGTCTGAAGAAGAGTGTCTCGAAATTAAAATGATGACAGATGACGACGTTACCATCGAGTGGTTCGCGATGCTGAAGTGTGATGACCATGAAGAGCAAATGGAGGATCAGCGTAGGATTGCATGTCTGCTGAGGGCTGTTGGCGTCACAGGCGTTGACGATGAGCGAGACTTGATTGGCAAGCGCCTGAAAATCATCAAACAGGGCAAAGGTGTAAAAGAGTTCTTGCCTCATCCAGATATGATGAAGAACGCCGCGTGAAACAGCGCGAGCACTACACCTAGTTTGCTTAGTGGATTATCTGTCTACCTGTGGTGTTTTTAACCAGTAGTTTGCCTGTGGATAACGGGGATTTGTCCACAGGAAGCGCGATATTGGCCTCTTGACACAACTTTTATAATTGGGGTACGGCCAACCTACCGTAAGTAGCTGAAAAATATGATTAAAGTCTGTGCGTCAATTTTTGACAAGTTTTAGACTGAACTCAAAGTTTGCTAAAATGCTTGCAGAAATCAGCGATTCAGCATAGGAATTCACATATTCGACGGGCAACCGTGGATAAAAAAGAACCCCGCCGAAGCGGGGTTCCTCGCACTTTGATTGGTTAAGCTGTGACGGCGCTGTAACGCGGCCACCGCCTGCAGTGGGGCACTACGTGCTCCCACTGCCCCAATCGATATCGCCAATAATCTGTAACAGACACCGGCCGGTATAGGGGGCATGCTATGCGCATATCCTATTCCTTTTCGCGATTGAAAAGGTAAGGTGGACTTACCATCCCCTCGACAGCTATTCCGCCGAAGCTCTATATTCCTCCCTGGTGGAAGGCGGAGAGCTCCGAAGGGGCTGCACATAAGCGATTCCCTATAGAACTACTTCTATCCGCGATTTGTAATCCGCACAAGATGCCCGCGTCACATAGGCCTATAAATCGCCACAGAGCCCCATACGAAAGGTGGCTACGCTTAAACACAACATTCAACCAAATGTTGAATAAACCGCCTATATAGCGATCCTTGGCCTTTTGTGAGCCTATGGCGCTAGGCGACTAGGTGCTTCAATAAAAATAAACAATAAATAAATTATTGACAATCGATCAACTGTGTGAGCGGGAATTTCTGCAGGCGCCGCTTGACACTCTACTGTGAGTCACTTTTATCTTTGTTGATACTCAGTTTAGTGTTTGACCTTCTGATACCTACCAGCAATGCTAGCTCAATAAACAGGACGGTTCTCGGACCATCCCAAATCAGCGCGGCAAAGACCGCCCGTCACATCGACGGCCTTCAACCTGGCCAACGGCCAACCCCAATTCCAAGACATACACAGCGCCACGACTCGCATCTGTACGCGTGTCGTATGTACGCTTTTCACCACAGGAGAACCGCCAAAATGAATCAGCACGCATGACAGCTTACAGATATCGCGGAGGCGCACGCCTCGTAACATGGCTTTTGAAGAAAGACCCGGACGCGGGAACAGTCCTGCGCCAATATGGTAAGCCATCCAACGACAATCACCAGACTTTCGAGCGTGAAACCGACGTAGACGGAGAAACGCCAGCCAATCCGTCTATTGAATACCTGCACAGCATTAAGCCCGAAGCTGATTATATGGTTTCGCAGATGTATCGAACTCGGGCGACCAACACAGTTCCACGCAAGCGCGCTTTAAGGAACTCCAAACCTTCCGCATGGGTTGCCTATGAATATCTTCAGCAACCCCCCAGTGATACCGCGGTCATTGGTGAGCTCGTATTCCGCGCGGGTGTTCTTGTGCAGTACGCTACAACGGCTAGCGGCAGACCTATCGAACCTAAGATCGAAGCGAACAAGCCACGTGGTGGCAAGACAGCTAAGCGCATCGTCAAACTTCCCTCTTCAGATGCCGAGCGCAATCCTCGCAAGCTTGGATACCTTGAGCTACGTGGCGTGCCCGTTGAACACCGGGCGGTGGCTGTGCGCGCTGCACCTATCGGAATGGCCAACACGCCTCCGGCAGAGTCACATTCCCCTGAGGATGAGGCAGCTATGGCACGGGCATTGGTGAGCGCCAGGGTACTCGCCGCAGCCTATGCGAACACGCCTGTTCTACCGGCCATCCAAAAACTCCCTACAGTTATTGCCAAGGGGGCGGTGTGGCTTGGTGGCGTGGTTAGCTCGAAGCAAACCTCCTCAAGGGGCGCAATACCATTAGTTCAGCAATACGAAAAACCAGAGTTGCCTGAAGCCGAGGCGCGGATATTGGAAGAGGCACTATCCAACGCAACGCTTGCCGATATTGGCACCCGACTTGGCTACAAAGGCAGGTATGCCGATAGGGCTGGCAAGCATGCCTTCCTGCGCGCCATCGACACACTCATGGCAGCAAATGACAACTTTAATGCCGCTGTAAAAAAGCACGCAGCATAGTTCCGATTGTCGAATCTCGACACCCTATAAAGGTGAAGGGATGAAATTGGCGCCCGATGTTACAAACCGTGCCAACTGAGCGCGTATATATTAGAGCATGAATTCAAGGTCGCTTCGGCGGCCTTTTTCTTTGCGCGCGTTCTTTGCGGTTCGCGTTGACCACCTTAACGGTTGGTCTTTTTTTAGTTCCCGCAAGGGGCTGGCGACTACGGATGTACTAGCGTCAGCAAAAATCAAAGGATTGTTCTCCTCTCCTCTGATCCGGCTATGAGCGCAGTTGAGTGGCGGCATTCCTCTGCGCTCGCTTGGCCGTCACTGCGTTTTTTTAAGCGCTCATTATTAATCCCATCCATATAGGAGGCGTCGATGCGCAAGTCGCAGGTCGTCGAGGTTCTGGCGCGGCGCCTCAATATTATGCCGAGCCGTATTCACAACATTGCTTCGCGCCTCGCTGATGAGGGCCAGTTGTCCAAAGCCGAAGGCTCAAGGCGCTACCCACCAAAGCTAGATAACCTCGAAATGCTTCGGCTGGTGTTGGCAACATTAGTAGACAACGGGCTCGGACACGTTCGCCAGTCTGTCGACACATTTGGCGCGCTTCAGAATGAGCACGGCCAGCGCTTCAGCGAAGTTCTCTCGGACATTCTCTTTGGTCAACCTGCCGATATTGGGCACGTAATCATTCGGCACGAGCCTGCAGGCGTGTCTGCCGTAATCAACCACAATCACACGGTCTTCGGCGCAGAAGCACCGGCAAAAACCGCCGCGAAAGCGTCGATTGTGCCGGGTTACGCACTGGTAGCAATTGCAGCTGAACTTCAGGGGCAGCCTCCAGTACAAGCAGACTCGATGATCGAGCTAGCAAGGCTCAGGCGAGCTTTTAACTAGGAAACCATATGACTGACGAAACATACACCTTCCCAAAATTGGCAAACGGCCTCTTTGGCCTGCCGCCAAACTTTGATCTCAAGTCGCTCTTTAAGTCCGAATATGCTGACGAAGACATGTCGGAATCGGCAATCCGACATCGCGAGTACGATCGTGATCATGGAATGACCGCTCAGCACAAACGTGAGCGAGCCTTTTATATTATCAATGAATTCGTCGCGGAGAATAGCGCAGGCGATGATGACGTTGGTGCCCTTGCCAAACTGGCCGCGGCTCTCGGCGCACCAGTCCCAACCGCAACAGCAGATAAGAGTACGGCCACCTCCGAGAACGCTCGAATTCGAGCCCGACTAGCAGCCCGCAAGGCATGCACAGCAGCGCTGCAAGGCGGCTACCGCCCTTAACACCCACCCTCACAATCAAAACTACACAACCGGCCTATAGGGCCGAAAGGATATCTGTGTCTCAACTTGCTACACAAATTGGCGAAATCGCCACCTCTATTGAAAATTTCAAATCTGAATACGGCAGTCGTCTTCATGGCATCGAGCAGCGCATCGCGCGCGATCCTCACTACAACGATAACGACAACTACATCGGCGCAGCAAATGACAATAACCCACTAGCAGCTGCTATCGCCGCCTCTGACGAAATCCAGGACCTTACGTCCTCCTTCCGCGGCAAGGCAGTCGTAAAACTTGCAGGAGAACGCGCCGACATCACATCAGCCAACAGCACAGTAGGTGCTGGTCGCTCTCAGGGCACCTCTCTGGTAGCAGGGCATCGCGTTCCAGGCATCGTTGAGCCATATATTCGTGAACTCAAAATCCGTGATGTCATAGGATCGGCTCGCACAACCTCCAACGTGGTGGAATTTGTTCGCGAAACGAGTTTTACGAACAATGCGGCACCCGTTGCTGAAACAACATTGAAGCCTCGATCTGATCTTGCGTTCAATATGTTCAGCGCCCCAGTGCGAACGCTGGCTCATACTTTTAAAATCAGCCGCCAGATGCTCGATGATGCGCCTGCCTTGGCTGCATATATTGGGCGTAGAGGCACTTACGGTCTAAAATTCGTTGAAGAGCAGCAAGTTCTTAATGGTGATGGCACCGGCCAGAACCTCCTGGGTATTCTCCCGCAAGCAACAGCGTTCGATCCGGAGTTTACCTCGGCCAGCGAGACTTCTATCGACCGAATTCTGCAGGCCATATCGCAGGCAGAAGACAGTGACATTCCAGTAAATGCAGTCGTGCTCAATAAACGAGACTGGCGCAAAATCACCGGCATTAAAGACTTGGGTGGTAACTACCTCAGCGAGAATTCGCCTTTCGGTCTAACAGATCCTCGGTTGTGGAACGTTCAGATCGTGGCAACCAACGCCATGCCTGTAGGATCCTTCCTTGCGGGTGCCTTTGGCGAAGGTGCTTCCATCTTCGATCGGCTTGAGACAGAAGTCCTTCTGAGCACGGAGAACGAGGACGATTTTTCTACCAACCGAGCCACTATACGCATCGAGTCGCGTCTAGCGATGGCGGTGTTTCGTCCGGATGCGTTCATCACGGGCGCGCTTGAGGCTGCATAGTAATAAGGCGGGGGATGTTTGACGGCCCGCTCAGTCGTTAGGTGAGTGAAGGCCCGCCGGATACCTTTCATACCTTCACTCGTCATGAGCACAGCACCGCGTGAGATCCCCTTTGACCTCGGTCAATGCACGCGGTGCTTTTCATATCATGCCGGGTGGCACCCAACTCGCTCTGCCTGTCCATTACGGACCGGTGTCACTCTGCAACACGTCATCCCGCAAGTTTTCAAAGTTTATTTCCAAAGGCCAAGGCGTGCGCGCAAGCGCGCGATACTACTACCGCCCTTGAAGAACCTTGACCATTTCCGTGGATTTTGAGGGATTGTTATAGTCATCATGCGTCAACCGCCCAGCGGTGATCGCTTTCACTGTACGCTGGCAAAAAGTCGCCGGCATGACTGCATACTCAACGTTCATGATATCAGCGATATTATGACGTTCTGCTGTGCTTTCCAAGTTAACACGCCTGATACAATCTTGATAAACGCGCGACCTGAGTTTGGGGCTGCCCTTCATTGCTTCGCTGACAACCTTCACGTCTTCTTTAGTAGTCGTGCAACCCGTTGCAAGCAACGCCACTGCGATAAGTGCGGCGATTTTATACTGATTCATCATCCATCCCCCGATGTTGTTCAGGATGGCTAGCATGCCGTCTTGTCGCCGTACAGGGGTGACCTAGACAGAAACCAACACGTCTATTCCAAGGATCAACATGATCGAAATCAATCGACCTTGGTCACGCTGGTATAAAACCGCACGCTGGCGGCGGTTGCGCGAACAGTTGCTGACCGAACAGCCGCTTTGCGTGATGTGCCTGCGGTCTGAGACCGTCACTGTCGCTACTGTCGCTGACCATATCATTCCGCACCGCGGCAATGAGCATCTGTTCTGGGAGGGAGAACTTCAGAGTTTGTGCGCTTCATGTCACTCAAGACATAAACAACTTGAAGAGAACGGCAAAACTGTATTGACCTTCAGCGCTGATGGATGGCCAGCCTAGGGGGGGCAAAGAAAAAGTCTGGAGACTTGTTTTCCTGCGGACCTGTGCCCCCGCTTTCCGCACGTATCCGCAATTGAGAACATGGGGGTAAGACTCATGGCAAGACCACGAAATTCACTCGCAAAAGCTCGCCTAACAGGCGCAATTGCCAAAGATCCGCAACGCTATCGCAATCGGGTAGAACCCAAAGTCGATGAACCGCTAGGAAAGCCACCCGCTTGGCTGACAAAAGTTCAGGCAAGCATTTGGAAAGATCTAGACAAGCGCTTGCCGTGGCTGGATCAAAGCCACCGTTGCATCGTAGGTATCGCTGCATTACTGCAGTCTCAATTAATGTCAGGCACTATCGGAGTGCCAGGCATGCAGCTTCTGAGGCAGGTGCTGGGACAGCTTGGAGCTACACCAGTCAGTGCGGGCAAGATCAATTGGACGCCTCAAATTGACGATCCAGATGATGAATTGTTTGAGCGGTAACTATCGCTGGTCTCAGTCGGCTTTCAATAAGAAAGTTGCGAGCATGTGGACCATAGAATAGGCCGTAATCACGATAAATTCGGTCTGGAGAAGATTGTTGTCGATAAGTAACTTACATGATGTCTGTATATCAAAAAGCGATACGCAAAAGATTAGAAGAAGTACACTTGCCATTCCACTCGCGGCAATGTGGGCCATCTTTTGAGGTGAGTGATCAACTGAGCTGCCACTTACAGCAAACGCTATTATAGTAAATATAATAATTGACAAAAATAGAACCAATGGCGACGTCAAAATAATAATTGTCGAATACAACATTATTTTTTCTTCCAGATATAATCCAGAAAGTAGATAACGAAAGAGGCTATCAGCCCAAAACCCATTAATTCTAGTACGCCCATATTGTCATCGTACAAGAGCACTCCTCCGTTTGCGAAACCGGAGAAGAAAGTTGCGATAATAGGGCCGATGACGAGTCCCGGAAAAAGAAGTGTACTAAACTTAAGCATCTTGGGCTCCGTTACATTCCCTTAACGATACTTCCACAAGGTAAACGGATAGCTAATCTCCCGCCATTGAGCGGGTTTTTTCTTATGGAGAATCCATGAACAACGACCACACCTATGCCCGCATCACCCAACCTTTTGGTGATGGTAACTACGACTTCCAATTTGGCTGGCCTGAAGCGTTGGAATGGGAAGCTAAATATAGCCGCAGCCTGTTCGGCACATTCAACCGGATGCACCGCGAAGGCATATATCTCATCGGAGATATCAAGGAGATCATTCGTCTTGCATTGGTTGGCGGTGGCGCCAAGCCTGTTGAAGCCCTTCGGCTTGTCGATCGGTACGTCGAAAAGCGTCCGCTGTCAGAGAATATGGCACTTTCCTTGATGATCCTGGAAGCCGCGTTCTTCGGTACAGACACGCCGCCAGTTGTGCCCGTCAATGGCTAATGATGGCGGCTTGGCGCGTATCCAGCGCAAAATGCTCGCAATGGCTAAGGCAGGCGAGATCGCCGCCTATGACGCCATGGAGATCGGCGCCGAAGAGATTGTGACGATGATGCGCAATTTGGTTGCTGTAGATGACGGCGATCTAAAGGCCAGCATTGGTTGGACATGGGGCATGGCACCCAAGGGCTCCATGGTGATTGGCAAGGTAAAGCCAACCAGCGGCAATGCGGCCATCACGATATTTGCTGGCAATGCCAAAGCTTATTACGCCAGGTTTGTCGAGTTTGGCACCGCGCCACACATCAATGGTGGACGCTTTGCCGGATCAAAAAACCCAGGAACATCGAAGCAACCCTTCTTTTTCGTGTCGTATCGAGCGAACAGAAAAAAGGTCACGCGCAGAGTAAACACAGCGGTTCGCAAGGCCGTTCGAAAGGTGTGGAATGGCAACGGATGAAGAAAAACTTCTGCTCTCAATAGAGGCGCGTACAGCGCTTCTGGAGCGGCAGATGAAGAATGCGTCCAAAGTTACGGGCCGCGAATTCAAAGGCATGCAGAGGCAAGCTGAGTCGGCTGCCGCGAAGATGAATGCTGCGTTTTCAAAAGTTGGCCGTGCCGGTGGATTTTTAGCAGGAGGTTTCGTGGGAGCTGCCGCGTTGAAGAGTGCTTCATCCCTCATAGACTCCAGCATCAAGATAGAAAACTCATTGAAGTCCGCTGGACTGGCTGGTGAAGACCTTACTAACGTATATGACCAATTGTTCGCAGCAGCGCAACGCAACGCGGTGCCAGTTGGCGACCTTGCTACCCTTTATGGGCGCGCCTCGCTTGCGGCAAAAGATTTGGGAGTAAACCAAGGGCAGTTGGTAAAATTTACGGACAATGTCGCATTGGCTCTGCGTGCTGGTGGTCAGTCGGCGTCCGAATCTGCCGGCGCATTGCTCCAGTTGGGGCAAGCGATAAGCGGTTCGAAGGTTCAGGCAGAAGAATTCAACAGCCTTATCGATGGCGCACCTGCGCTCTTGCAGGCCGTTGCCGCTGGTATGAAAGAAACTGGCGGGTCGGTTGGTGCGCTGACCCGCTTGGTTAAGGACGGTAAGGTATCCTCGAAAGCATTCTTCGATGCGTTTGCAGCTGGCGCTCCTATCTTGCAAGACAAAGTCGCCAACGCGGAACAAACGGTTTCATCCGGCTTTGTACGGCTCTTTAACGTACTCACTGATGTAGCAGGCCGGTTCAACAAGTCTTCGACGGCTGCCAAGACTTTCGGCGGCGCAATGGGTGAAATTTCCGACGAGATTGCAGGTTGGGACTTTAATACATTCATCACTCAGATTGGAAATATCGCCACAGCTTTCCGCGATGCTACAAAGGCTGGACAGGACTTCTTTACCGAGGCAGGACATTGGACGGGCTTGGACAGCATTGGTAAGTACCTGGCTGGCCCCACGGGCGAGCGCAGCTTTTTGGGTGGTGCGATCGGCATCAAATCCACGGTCACGCCTGAAAGGCAAGCGCTAGATATTTCAGAGAGGCGGCTGGAAATTGAAAAGAAGATCAGTGATCTTCAGAACAGCCCTCTGAAAAACAGTCCGTTGGTTAAGCGGGATATTGGTCAGTTCCAAGCACAATTGCTCCAATACCCAGAGCAGGCCAAACCAGCCTTCAAGATGCCGAGCAGACCATTTACCCCGACTCCCGTCCAGCCAGAAAAAGTTGTGCCGGTCTCGTTGGCTGACTATCCGGTGGATCCAACCAAGACACCAAAGACACCAAAGGCCAAGGCAGCACCTCGGACTGCTGACAGTCGTTTTACCGATGACATTCAGGCTATCCGCGATCGAACAGAAGCGCTCAAGGTCGAGCTAGGTCTGGTTGGTCAGTCATACGAAGCCCAAGAAAAGCGCCGTATGTCACTCGACCTTGAGCAAGCCGCTTTGGCCGATCTCAAGGAAGAGGCTCGCAAGAAGGGCCAGACGGACCTCGACAGCATCAAGCTATCGCCCGAGCATGTTTCCCAGATCGACGCTGTATCAGCCGCATACGCGAAACAGGCCGATGATTTACGTCGAGTGCAGGATTCGCAGGAACGTGCTAAGCAGGCTTCCTCCGAGTTCTACGACACGTTCAAGTCGGGTGCGATGGATGCACTGACTGGTGCGGAAAGCCTATCGGATGCATTGAGTAACCTTGCCAAAAAGCTGGGTGACCTGCTGTTGAACTCTGCCTTTGATGCGCTGTTCAAGCCTGCTTCTGGAAGTTCTAGCGGCGGCGCATTTGGTGGTATATTTTCTGGTATTGGCAAGGCGTTGGGTTTCGCTAGCGGCGGCTATACCGGCCAGGGTGGCAAGAACGAGCCAGCCGGTATCGTGCACAAGGGTGAGTATGTCATCCCGAAAAGCATCGTCGACAAGGTTGGTGCCAGTGGCATCGGAGCCATGATGTCGGGCTATGCCAAGGGTGGGTTGGTTGGAATGCCATCTATGCCTCGGTTACAAGCTACGGCTAATAACAACCAGCCAGTCGTCGTGAACTTCAATCCCGTCATCGACAACCGCGGGGCGTCCGTGGAAGCCGTAGCTCGCAATGAGCAGAGTCTGGCCCGCCTGAAAGCAGAGCTGCCGGCAACAATTGTTCAGACGATACGGCAAGCCAACAAAACGAACGTAAAACTCCGCTAAATCCAAGGAAAAATCATGACACTGAACAACGCCGCAACCGCGGCGAAGGAAGAACCATGCGCAGAAACAGCCAAATACCTTCGAGATAAGTCCGCCTTTGAAGCGGCGAGCGCTGCGGGTTTTGCTGAAGCAGAACGCATTGCCGCTGAATATCTTGCAGAAAGGACTGCCAAGCATGGCAATTAAAGCCGATTACTCCGCAGGCGTCGCCACACTTGCGGCTGGCGGCACAACCGTCACGTTCTCCGGTGGCGCCAATATTACCGCAGCAGATATTCAGCCAGGCGATACATTCAAGGTGCAGAACCTTGACGCTATTATTGCGACGGTAACAGACGCCACGCATGTCGAACTGAACACACCATGGACCGGAACAACCCTTACCGCTGCGCCATACCGGATAAGATATCAGCCCGATGGCTCGCGGTATACTGCGGCTCTTCGCGATTTGGTTACTGCCATTGGTGGCGGCTCTTTGGCCGCGCTGCAAGCCGTTACAGGCGCTGCTAATAAGATTCCCTATTACACCAGTGCTACGACTATGGCTCTGGCTGATTTCAAGGCTTGGGCTCTATCGTTCCTGTCATTGACGCCAGCGGCCAATAAAAGCGTTTATTTCACCGATGCAAATACGGCTGCGCTATTTGATCTGACCGCTGCAGGCCGGGGGCTGGTTGGCGCAACAAGCGCTTTGGCTCAGTTGGCAGTCCTTGGATTGCCGGAACAGCTTGCCGCCAATCGCACCTATTATGTGCGCAAGGATGGCAATGACGCCAATACAGGCCTTACCGACAACAATACTGGTGCGTTCCTCACTATCAACGCCGCAATCAATGCAGCGTACTCTAAGCAGGATCTTCGCAATTTTACAGCTTTTATCGTTGTGCGCACTGGCACATATGTTGAGAACCTTAGTTTCTCAGGCCGCCCCGCATGGGCTGGCAAGTCGGGTCAAAAATTCCCTATCTATCTGACAGGCGATACCGGCACACCAGCAAACGTGGTGATCGCACCATCCAGCGGAAAATGCATCACGGCTAATGGTGGCGCTGGCGTCGACCTGCATGGATTTAGAACCGTAACAACCGGATCTGATGGCTATCACATTTTTGCGGAAGATTCTGGGACCAATGTCAACTTCGGCAACTGGAGTTTTGGTGCTTCAACTGCCGATCACATATTCTCCCAGCTTGGCTCGGTCGTAACTTTCGACACCGGGTATGCGATAAATGGTGGCGCATTAAACCATTATCACGCCACAGAAGGCGGTAGCATCAAGTTCACTGCTGCGTCTGGCACCATAACGCTGACGGGAACTCCAGCATTTACAGGACAGTTTGCCGGGTGTGCCAAATCAATGATCGCCTTGGTCAATCTCCTCTTCAGTGGCGCGGCAACAGGTCGACGGTTTCTAACCCACCTAAACGGATCAATACGAACTGGAACTGATGATCCAAACTTTCTTCCTGGCAGCGTCCCTGGCTACGAAGATGGTGGGGGCAGATTTGATTATGGTCCTCGGTTTTCGGCTCATCGAGGATTCACCGACTACACCATAACGCCTGGGGCTTGGAACTTTATACCACTCCCAAGCGTGGCCTATAACGTTGGCGGTGCATATGACGCCACCAATTCGCGCTTTGTCCCAAGAGCCGGCGTTGTCAGCATGAGGGCTGCGGTTGTATTCACTGCTGGTCTTGTCGACGGCTGGTTAATGGGAATTTCGATCTTCAAAAACGGTGTAGAGTTTAAAACCTCACTTAACGTTGTGAACGGAACAGGTGGGCAAGGAATGCAAATATCGATTGAAGATGTGGCAAATGGATTTGATTACTATCAGGTATACGCTCGCGCTGACTCTGGGGGAAATAAAACCGTTAGCGGATCATCGGCGTGGACTTGGTTCATAGGGCATCAGCATTAGCGCAGTCTTGGAAGCCCGGTGCGCAAATACGCAATACAAACGCACCGGGCCATTGCTGACAAACAGGGGATCAGCACAGACAGCGTGCGCGCAGTTGGTTAAGGGATGGTGAAAAGTCTTGCTCAGCAACCTAGCTTTTACTTTTTAGTGTCACCTCGCCCCGGTTTAGGCACGCGCTCTACGGTCGTAGTATTGGGGCGTCTTACTGCTTCGTTCAACGGTACGAACTGTCCAGTTTTAGAATCGCGCCCGATCTTATTTGTACCCTTGTTTTCTTTTGGGGGACGCTTAGGTTGAAACTCTACAGCAGGATGTAACATGGAAAAACCCCTCGTCGACACGCTACGATCAGCGCCTCGCCCGCTCTTAGATGAGATAATTAAGGAGTCTGAGTCAAGGCTATCCGCACAGCTGTCAACAGCGCTGGCTTCCGATCAACGCGCTATGAATTTCTTCGGATTCATGGTCGCTGCTGTGATCGTAGTCACCGGTGCGTCCTTCGCGATGATAAAAGTAAGCTACATGTTATCTGCGATCGCCGCATTGGCAGCTATTGGGCTCGTAGTTTCTGCATATTTCGCGTTGCAGGCAGCAGTTCCCACTGACTTTGAGATGGTGGGCAACGATCCATCCTCGTGGGTGGAAGATATAGAAAGCAATATCTCGATCGATAATGCTCTTGCAGAACAAGCGTCTCATTATGATGAGATGCTCAAGAACAATCGAGCCGCAATGGCTGCAAGTGCCCATTACATGCGGATGGCAGGTTGGACTGCTGAAGTTACTGTCGCAATAGGAGCTTTAGTAGCTATCTTTCACTGGATGGCGCTTATAATTTAAAAGGGCCGGTTTAACCCGGCCCTCATTATTACTTCTTAGTGTCGCCATGTCCTGCTTTGGGCACGCGTTCGACTGTAGTAGTCGAAGGACGACGGATCGCTTCGCTCACAGGTATGAAGTGACCTGTTTTTGAATCGCGACCAGCTTTGAAGGTGTTCCCACCTTTTGCCATGCTCATTCTCCGGTGCTTGCGTTAAAAAGCCCAGAGCGATAAGAACGTACTTGCGAGGGTGCGTAATCGCGGTCGTATTGTTCAAACGGCAGCACTAAACCGCGGAAACGCAAACGACAAAGGGCCTGTTCACACCAGTGAACGGCCCTTTTTTACATAAAATGATATTAGAGTCTACATATAATTGTTATTACAGCGCGTTACACTTATTTTAGTGGTTATTCACATCTTGTCAACTGGGTTGACAAATCGGTACGGTGCAAAATTGTCGCACATATAAAGGCCCCTTTATGCGATTTCGCATTTTGGATGATACGCGATTCGCACTACGGGATGCATGATTATTACTATTCGGCGCCCATGGGAGCTCGAAAGACAAAAAAACATCCTCGAATAGGTGGCGGGCTATCCCTCCAGCTTGCCCAAAACGGCGCCAAAGCCGAGCGAAAGAACGCCAAACCCGAAAGCCGTTGTCGCTAGTATCTCGTGGATCGCTGATTTGGAACCAATGGCCACAAATATGGCCGCCACGATTTGCAGGATTCCCATCACGTATATCAGTTGTTTCATATCCCCTCCCGTTGTTCTAAGCACGCTTGCATGGTGGAGGGTGGAAGGCAATTGGCTATCCGTGGAGTTGGCTGAATTCTCTAAGCGCCTCCGCACGCCTTTCGTCAATGTATGCCGCTAAATCGAGGACGTGCACACACTTCGCGCTGCGTTGGCTGCCCTCCAAACGCATCAGCGGGATATTAATCTCGCCAAGACTAACCTTACGCAGGAATTTCTCCACGGTAAGGTGGGTAAAGTAATCCCGACAAAGCTCATCCACAGTGATCGTTGGACGCATCCCATATTGGGCGAGCAACAGGAATTGAGTGTTCAAGCCATCTCCATCACCGTTGACGCGGAGCGCTTCATTGAATTTCTACCGGGCCAGCGATTAACTTTCGAATTCTATTCATTTGATTCACTTTGCTTTTGGCTGCCATATATTCACGCTCCATCCGGTCAAGGAGCGGCTTCATGCACTCTCCGTACAGGTCGTATAGGCCTGCATAGACGATGAGTGCGCGCTCTATGTCCGCAAGTGTGACTTTATCGTTGCGAGCTTTCATCTACTCTCCCGTATCATTCTTTGGGCAAAAACCCCTTCGCCTCTAAATCATCGATAATAATTACCTCGACGTAGCTGGAAACAGTTCGCCGATCGGCTTTTGCTGCTTGTTCCAAAGCTACCTTTACGTTTGGCGGGATTCGTAGCGCCAAATTGGCAGTTTTAGACATTCGGTGGTTCTCCTATGGTGGTGTAATACAATGTACTGCATTTTCCTGTTGACGGCTATAAAAACGTTTGTTATGCATTGCATGACACTGCATTACATTATCAACCGAGGAGACCAGCAATGCCAACACAGATCGACACCCCGAGAAGAACCGAGCTTCAAGACCTGTCTAGCCTTCTGGTTCAGATCATGGGCGCCAAGTACCTTTGCGATATGCCAGACGAAGCCATGAACCACCTGCGCGATGCGGGGCTGGCCGTAATTGATGCACTGGTGGAGTTACAGTCTCGTACGGAAGAAGATCGGCAGGCCAAGCTCGATGCGATTGCGTGCCTTGAGGGTTACAACCAGCATCAGTGCTACACACGACAGATTGCCAGGCTTATTACCAGCCTCCCTCCAGCCTTCATGATGGCAGCAGAATAACGGTCCGACCAACCGCCACCACATCACCACGCCGCACGTCCTCCCAAGCAAGCGGCCAACACGAGGAGAGTTAGATGAGAAGACGCCAGAAAAGAAGATGACTACCGGGTGGCCACCCACGAACAAAGGGCACGTAGCGCAATTGGATAGCGCGGAGGATTTCTACTCCTCTGGTTGTGGGTTCGAATCCTACCGTGTTCGCCAATAGGGTCGCTGCTCACCACAGCCGCCCTTTTATATATCCACCAGCAAAACAGCCTGACTAAGTGAATTCATATGCGCGATGCGCGCACATCATCGTAGATAGGCGAGTCTATAAGAAGGAGGGACACATGCGAGCAGCAAATGACAATGACCCATTTTCGCGATTGCCGCTGTTCGCGAGCGATGTGGAGATAGCCGAGGCAATCGTCGGCAAAAAGGCAGCGACACGCTGGATGAAGGAACGCCTGCCGACCATATCAGGCAAGCCAGGTTTTCCGAAGATTGACGCCTTTCACGGTGGTCGAGCGGTTCCGTTGGTTCGGGTTTTCTATGAGAGCTATCTGGGAATAACAGTCGGTAAGGGTGGCATGCCTGACCGAGGGGAGGGCGAATGGAAAGGCCGAAAGCACTAGGTTTGAAGTGGATGAAGCGCGCCTCTGGACACGTACCCGTGTGGGTGGCCAATGAGGAAGATGTTAAGCGCGGCTATTGTCCGAAAACAGTTAATCTTGGATTCCTAAAAGATAACCCAGAAATGCTTGTGGCAAAATGTAATGCCCTGCAGGCTGACATGCTGCTGTGGCGTACCGGATATCGTCACGACCCGTTGGCATTTGATGGGACTCTTCGGAGTTTGTTTTCGGTCTATCAGCGCGACGAGGAAAGCGCGTTTCACAAACTCAAGCCAGGCTCGCTCGTCCCGTACAAGCACTATATCGCCAAACTTGAAGAGCACATTGGTCCGCGGCGCGTGGACTCAATAATGGGCATCGACGTTATCCGCTGGCATAAAGTGTGGAGTGGCAGTGACAGGAAGCTTGCCGCTGCTGCTACCTGTCGCGCTGTGCTGGAAGCAGCGGTGAGGCATGGCATCTTGCGCCGCTTCGAGGGATGTATCGAACTTCGTGAAATCCTTCAAACAGCACGCGCCGGCTTACCTCAACCAAGGCGCCGTGAAGCGGTTCTAACAGCAGATCAGGCCATCGCTGCCAGAAACGCGGCGCATGCCGCTGGAAGGCCATCCTCGGCACTCCTGTACGCATTGGTCTACGAGACAACGTTGCGCCTGTGGGATGTTTCTGGCCAATGGTGGCCAATCGAGAGAGGTGGCGTTTCAGATGTGATAGATGCGCAGGCTGGCTTGAAGTGGTTTGGTCTTCGTTGGGAGAACATTGATGACAATCTCCAGTTGAAGTTCACGCCGTCCAAGACATCCAACACCTCGGGCAAGACAGTTGTTTATCCGTTGTCAAAAGCGCCAATGGTCCTCGAAGAACTAAAGTATTGGCCTATCGAGAAGCGCGTTGGGCCTGTCGTCGTTTCGGAAGCAACAAGCTTGCCTTACATCTCTCGCACGATAACCGAGCGATGGGCAGAAGATCGCAAGGCTGCAAACATAGATCCGAAGGTCTGGGCTCGTGACTTACGTGCATCGGGAATAACCGAGGGCAGGGCATCAGGCGCCACCACGGACGATGCTGCGAAGGTCGCTGGACACAGTGGAACACGCACAACTTCATCGGTCTATGACCGAGCAAATGAAGCAGCAGCAGACCGCTTTGCAGATGCTCGACTGAAGGGTCGAGAACAGAGCGGTAACGGAAGCGGTAACGGGCGGTAACGCGCCCGTGCCAATGCATTGAACATGAACAATAATTAACAGCTGTGTTTTTAACCGCACCTTAAATCGCCGCATTTACTCTGCAACGCGTGGCTATCACTCCAGATGGGTACAACGGCGCGGAATTTATCATCAATGGCACCACGCGATAAAGGCAGGCAACGCATCGAACCCGGCTTTGGCTCCGGTCGGGATTCGAGCGATGACATGCGTGCAGATCCGGAGGATAGGCCCGTGGCAAAACGCAAATCGGCAGTGCGCAAAGTCTCAAAGTCAAAGCGTAGCAGCTCACGCCGCAGCAAAAACGGCAGTGGATTTATTGGGTTGCTGCGCCGCGCAGTTTATTGGTCGTTTGTTTTATGCATTTGGGGTGGAATCGCTCTGACAGCCACGGTTCTCTATTTCGCCGCCAAGATGCCCCAGACGACGACATGGACCATTCCTGACCGTGCACCCAACGTTAGGATAGTTTCCGTGGAAAGCGAATTGATTGCCAATCGTGGCGCTTCGGGCGGAGAGGCAATCGGGCTGCATGATATGTCGCCCTATATACCTGAGGCGGTTATTGCCATTGAAGATCGCCGGTTCTATTCGCATTTTGGCGTCGATCCTATTGGCTTTGCCCGGGCGATGGTAACCAATGTGATTTCGGGTCGCTTGGTACAGGGGGGCTCGACGATCACCCAGCAGTTGGCCAAGAATCTTTTCCTGACACCTGATCGCACCCTTGAACGCAAGGTTCAGGAGGTATTGCTGGCGCTGTGGCTGGAGCAGAAATATACCAAGACACAAATCCTGGAGATGTATCTTAATCGGGTCTATCTGGGGTCTGGCTCTTATGGTGTGGCCGCTGCATCGCACCGGTACTTCAACAAATCAGCCAAAGAAGTGACCTTGCCAGAAGCTGCGCTGCTTGCGGGTCTGCTCAAGGCTCCTTCGCGTTTGTCACCTGCACGTGATCCAAAAGCTGCCCGCGAACGTTCGCAATTGGTGCTTGCTGCAATGCGTGAGCAAGGCATGATCGGCGTTGACGAATTGGATGTGGCGATGAAGCAGCCTACAGCACGCGCCGCTTCCTATTGGTCAGGATCAGAACAGTATGTTGCTGACCGCGTCATGGAGGAGTTGCCAAATCTAATCGGCGATGTATCGAATGATATTGTGGTTGATACCACTGTGGATCTTGGCTTGCAGAAGTTGGGAGAAGCATCGATCCGCGATCTCATCAGTAAAAACGGTGAGAAGTTGAATGTTTCGCAAGGCGCGCTGGTCTCAGTTGATGGAACAGGCGCCGTGCGCGCTCTCGTAGGCGGGTATGATTACGCCAACAGTCAGTTTGACCGGGCCAGCGAGGCAAAGCGCCAGCCGGGATCGGCCTTCAAGCCTTTCGTTTATCTTTCTGCTTTGGAAAAGGGACTTACGCCGGAATCTATTCGCAATGATGCGCCAATCCGCATCGGCAAATGGACACCAGGAAATTACAATGGAAAATATTTTGGCAAAGTAACATTGGCTGAAGCACTGGCCCGCTCGCTCAATTCCGTATCTGCGCAACTTGTCATGGAAGTGGGACCTGCAACCGTTGTCTCAACGGCTCATCGTCTTGGCATCGATTCCAGCCTTACGTCGAATGCTTCGCTGGCCCTCGGCACATCTGAAGTAACTTTGCTGGAACTGACAGATTCCTTTGTCCCATTTGCCAATGGAGGCTACAAGGCACCTGTCCACATTATTCGCCGTGTCACCACGAATAGCGGTAAGCTGCTTTTTGAGTATAAGGGGCCGACACCGGACCGTGTTGTAAGCCCGCGCAATCTCAGCATGATGAACGCCATGTTGAGCCAGACTATCGAGACTGGCACGGCAACCAAGGCAAGATTTGGCTGGCCGGCAGCTGGCAAGACCGGAACCAGCCAGAACTTCCGTGATGCCTGGTTTATTGGCTATACGTCCAATCTGACGACAGGCGTGTGGTTCGGCAACGATAACGGCAAGCCAACGAAGAAGATCACCGGCGGATCGTTACCGGCAATCGCTTGGAAAGATTTCATGGTGGCAGCCCATAAGGGCGTTCCCATCGCACCGCTTCCCGGAGATTATCGCCTCGATAAATTGATCGAAGAGGGCAATGATATTTTGCCTGATTCGGGTGTTGATCCTTCAGCTCCATCAGCACAACTCGACCCCGGCACGCAGGTTGGACTTGGCGACCAGACTGGATCTACGAGACCTATTCCACCGGGAGACGTGGGTCAAAACGGTCAGGCAGGTCGCAAGACAACGCTGTTCGATCTCATCATGGGAAATTGAACGAGCGATACCAAGCGTCTTGCCAGGAACTAACTTGTCAGGGTTCTTTTCACGGCGATCTTCCATCCGGCAATCTTGGCCTTGCGGGTCTTCTCATCCATTTTCGGTATAAAGCGCGTGTCTCTTTCCCATGTTTTGGAGAATTCGCGGCGGTTTGGCCATATGCCCGCCTTGGAGCCGGCAAGCCATGCTGCGCCAAGTGCCGTTGTTTCGAGAATGGTTGGTCGATCCACGGGCGCATCAAGAATATCGGCAAGGCGCTGCATGGTCCAGTCCGAGGCGACCATCCCGCCATCGACGCGCAGCACGGTCTTGGTGTCAGAAGTCTTCCAATCCTTTCGCATGGCGTCAAGGAGATCGCGCGTTTGATAGGCCACAGATTCCAGCGCGGCTCTTGCAAATTCCGCAGGGCCAGAGTTTCGGGTCAGTCCATATATCGCGCCACGTGCTTCTGCGTCCCAATGGGGTGCCCCTAGCCCTACGAAGGCGGGAACGAGATAAACATCTTGGCTCGGGTCTGCCTGATCAGCGAGCTTACCGGTTTCGGGCGCGGATCCAATGATTTTCAACCCGTCCCGCAGCCATTGCACCGCCGCACCTGCAATGAAAATCGAACCCTCCAGCGCATAGGTCGTTTTGCCGTTGAGACGATAAGCGATGGTTGTCAGGAGCCGGTTTTTGGAGATCACCATATCGCTGCCCGTATTGAGCAAGGCAAAACAGCCCGTACCATAAGTGGATTTGAACATTCCCGGTTCAAAACAAGCTTGGCCAATGGTCGCTGCATGTTGATCACCGGCAACACCGAGAATTGGAATTGTTGCGCCAAATAAAGACGCTTCCGCCGAGCCGAAATTTGCCGCGCAGTCTTTAACCTCCGGCAACATTGCACGAGGAACACGGAGAATTTCGAGCAGTTCGTCATCCCACTCATTGGTAGCAATGTTAAAAAGCAGCGTGCGTGAGGCATTGGTGGCATCTGTCGCGTGAACCTTGCCGCCAGTCAGTCGCCAAATCAAAAAACTGTCGATTGTACCGAAAAGCAGTTCGCCATTGGCTGCGCGCTTGCGGGCACCGGGCACTTTATCCAAAATCCAGGAAAGCTTGGTGCCAGAAAAATAGGGATCGAGCAGCAAGCCCGTTTTCCGGGTGAATTTCTTTTCCAGCCCTTGCTTCTTCAGCTTTTGGCAAAGGGAAGCGGTTCGGCGATCCTGCCAAACTATGGCGTTGTGTATCGGTTTGCCCGTTGCCTTTTCCCAGACGATCACCGTTTCGCGCTGATTGGTAATGCCGATTGCCGCAACGTCGCCCGCTTGGATTTTTGCATTCTCGATAGCAACTTCACAAGTTGCCAGAACGGATTGCCAGATTTCATCAGGATCGTGCTCAACCCAGCCAGACTGCGGATATATTTGCGTGAATTCTTGTTGGCTTTTGCCGACAACCTTCCGGCTCTTATCAAAAATGATTGCGCGGCTTGATGTCGTGCCCTGGTCGATGGCCAATATATATCCGTTCATGCTTCCTCCCGCGTTTTGAACGACGTTATTGATTTCGTTCAACGGGATCAATAACGCCGCGAATGTTATGCCTCGATATTCAACTGCTGATCGGCTATGGAGTCTCCAACGGAGAATTTCTCATGAGTGAAAAAGAACCTCGCAAGGTCCTTGTACTGACCGGCGCAAGCCGCGGTATTGGCCACGCAACTGTTAAGCGTTTTTCGCGTGCAGGTTGGCGCGTTATCACCTGCTCTCGCCAGAGTTTCGATGACAACTGCCCTTGGCCTGCTGGTCCAGACGATCATATCAAGGTCGATCTTGCTGATCCTGCTGATGTAGATCATGCGGTGTCGGAGATCAGGCAGCGGCTTAAGGTCGAAGGCGGGATGCTTAACGCCCTAGTCAACAATGCGGGTATTTCACCAAAGAATGGCTCGGGTAATCGTCTCGATTCCATTGAAACGCCAATGCAGACCTGGATGAGCGTGTTCCAGGTAAATTTCTTTGCCCCAATCATGCTGGCGCGTGGCCTGTTCAATGAGTTGGCCACTGCAAAAGGTTCTGTGGTGAACGTGACATCAATTGCTGGCAGTCGCGTACATCCATTTGCAGGTACAGCCTATGCTACATCCAAGGCAGCTTTGGCGTCATTGACCCGCGAAATGGCATCCGACTTCGGTCCCCACGGAATTCGAGTCAATGCCATCGCGCCTGGCGAGATCGATACGGCAATTCTCTCTCCCGGAACCGACAAGCTGGTGGAGCATTTGCCGCTTCGCAGGCTTGGCAAAACAGCCGAAGTTGCCGAAACGATCTTCTTCCTCTGTTCCGAGGCGTCATCTTATGTCACCGGCTCGGAAATACACATCAATGGTGGCCAACACGTTTGATTCTAAAGGATAAACAAGCTCTCATATGAGAGCTTGTTTATTAGACGTGGCTTTTATCTTTGGTGGTTTAAACGTAGCGATTGACTACATTTTCCAAATATTCCTGACGTCCGGAGCGCGGTTGCGGCTGCAGTCCTGAACCCTCAACCTTTTTCGCAATGTCCTCAAGCGAAAGCTTGCCCGAAAGCATTTGCTGGGCTTCCGGCTTTGACCAGCCAGCATAACGCTCATCGACAAACCCTGTCAGCACCTTGTCTTCGATCATCTTTGCTGCTGCCTTGAGGCCACGAGCGCAAGTGTCCATGCCGCCAATATGAGCAATCAACAAATCCCGCGGATCAAGTGACTGGCGGCGCAATTTCGAGTCGAAATTCGTGCCACCCGACGTAAATCCTCCTGCTTTGAGAATTTCAAAATATGCCAGCGCAACTTCCGGAACGTTGTTAGGGAACTGGTCTGTATCCCAGCCGGACTGATAGTCATTACGGTTCATATCGATTGAACCGAAGATGCCCAGAGCCGAGGCAGTCGCAAGTTCATGCTCAAAGGAATGGCCTGCAAGAATGGCATGACCCTGCTCCAGATTGACCTTCACTTCATTTTCAAGACCGAAGCGCTTGAGGAAGCCGTAAACAGTTGCCGCGTCATAGTCGTACTGATGTTTGGTCGGCTCTTGTGGCTTCGGTTCAATAAGGATGGCGCCCTTGAAGCCAATCTTATGCTTATAATCGACGACAAGGCTCAGGAAACGTCCCATCTGGTCGAGTTCGCGCTTCATATCGGTATTCAGCAGCGTTTCGTAGCCTTCGCGACCGCCCCAGAGAACGTAGTTTTCGCCCTTGAGCTTCTGCGTAACGTCGATGCAGGTTTTCACCGTTGCGGCGGCATAGGCGAATACGTCTGGATCGGGATTGGTTGCGGCACCTGACATATAACGGCGGTTGGAAAAGAGGTTAGCTGTGCCCCAGAGAAGCTTTGTTCCTGTTTTCTCCATCTTCCCGGCAAAATAGTCCGCTATTTCATGGAGGCGCTTGTTGCTTTCTGCAAGTGTATCGCCTTCCGGGCGCACATCGGCATCGTGGAAACAGAAATAAGGTGCGCCCAGAATCGAGAACATTTCGAAGGCAACATCTGCTTTCAGTTTTGCTCCTTCCATGGTCTCATTAAACCAGGGGCGCTCAAATGTCTGCCCACCAAACGGATCGCCGCCCGGCCAGACAAAGGAGTGCCAATAGGCAACGGCAAAACGCAAATGGTCTTCAAGGCGTTTCCCCAAAACCACTTCATCCGCATTGTAGAAGCGGTAGGCTAGCGGATTTGTGCTGTCCGGCCCCTCATATTTGACTGGTTTGGTGTCGCCGAAAAATCCGCTGTTCATGGCTGAACTCCTTTTAATGCTGGATATAGATTATGATAACGATGATAGGCCGCATCAAATTGAGCGGTCAGTTTTGTTTCTGGCTCGATGGTCGCGGCGGTTGAAGGCGCGACGCATATTTCACGTGGGTTAACTTGCTCGGCGGCGATCAATCCGAGACGCGCTGCCCCGAAAGCTGCGCCGAAATCGCCGTCTGCTGGCACGTCAACTGGGATATTGAGCGCCGTCGCTATGGTTTTCAACCAATAGGTTGAGCGCGAGCCGCCGCCGACAGCCGTAACGCGTTCAAGCTGTGTGCCCGCCGCCGCCAATGCACGCGAACAGTCGCGAAATGCGAAGGCCACACCTTCCAGAACGGCTTGTGTCAATACTGCGCGGTCACTTGCGTGCTCCAACCCATAAAACGACCCGCGAATAGAGGAGTCGTTAAGCGGAGTGCGCTCGCCGGAAAGATAGGGAAGGAACGTGACGCCTGATGGTTCCCGTAAATCTGGCCCAAGCTCGTTTGTGAGCTCAGCTGCATTGCGCGAGGTTATCCCGGCATACCAGTTCAACGCGTCGGTAGCCGACAGAATTACCCCCATCTGATGCCATGTATTCGGCAATGCATGGCAAAACGTATGCACGGCACTTTCCGGATTGGGCAAATAGGCATTGTTTGTGGCAAAAAGCACACCGGACGTGCCTAGAGAAATGAAAGCGTGACCCTCGCCAACAGTTCCCATGCCACATGCGGATGCTGCATTGTCGCCGGCTCCACCAGCAACAACGACGTTACTTTTCATTCCCCAACGCGAAGCAATATCGGATTTTAATGTGCCGGAAACATCAGTGCCTTCCACCAGCGACGGCATATGATCGAGACTTAGTTCTGTGGCGGCCAAAAGTTCTTGCGACCAAGCGCGCTTACCAACGTCCAACCAGGATGTGCCCGCAGCGTCCGACATTTCCGAGACGTACTCGCCCGTCAACCAAAGGCGCAAATAGTCTTTTGGTAAAAGAATATGGCGGGTTTTACTGAAGATATCTGGCTCATTGTTTCTAACCCAGTCCACTTTTGGCGCCGTAAAGCCGGGGAAAACAATATTGCCCGTGAGCGCCCTGAATCTCGGATCTGCATCAAGCGTGCTTGCTTCTTTATGGCTTCGTGTATCGTTCCAAAGCATACATGGGCGTAACACCTGATCATTGGCGTCGAGTAGCGTTGCGCCGTGCATTTGACCCGAAAGACCGATGCCCTTTACGGCAGCAAGTTCCTTGCCATGACTGGCACGCAGTTCCTGTACAGCGTGTTCTGTTGCTCTGATCCAGTGCTCAGGGTCTTGCTCTGACCAGCCGGAGTGGGGCCGCGTGACTTCCAGCGATCCATTGCCGGAAGCTATGATCCGCTGTTCATCGTCAATCAATAACGCCTTGACACCTGATGTGCCGAGATCGAGACCGAGATACATAAGATTTCTCCTGAACTATGCTGAAATTGCCCGTTTGACCGGGGCATCTCCGGGGGCAAAAATGTGCGTATCGAGATGAAGCAGGGATGTCATCATGCATCCTTGTAAAATAAGCGGGTGTTCATCAGGATAGCAGCGAATATTGAGGTCCTCTGTCGCGCCCCAGCCGGATGTTCCCGAAATGATGGCGCGCAAATCCTTTTCAAGAAGATCGAAAACACCTGCGCCCGGGCCAACCAGCGCAACGGGAACGGGGTCAATCAGCGAAAAAAGGCTGCGTAGTCCTGAACCGATTGCCTGTCCTGCTTTGGCGAAGGCCGCACGTTCCGGACCATCCTTTGCCCGTGCAATGTCGGCAACCTTGTTGAAACTTGCGGCGTCGACGCCCTGTATAGGTTGTGCTTTTTCATCTTCGTCAGCGATGTTTCTCAAAATGGCATAGTCGCTGGCATAGGCTTCAATACATCCGTGCCGCCCGCACCGGCATAGCGCTCCGTTGGGGACATGCAACATATGCCCGAACTCCGATGCGGAGGAGTAGGCGCCGACAAAGGGTTTTCCTTTCAAATAAAGGCCCATACCGATGCCGTGAGAAAGCAAAATAGCAGCAAAATCCTCGGTATAATTTTGAGGGTCAGTCCAGCGCAGAGCTTCCGCTATCATGTTGCAATCATTGGTAACTGCTACACCCACTCCATAGCGCTGCGAAAGAGCATTGCCGAATGCGATATTTGTGTCAGGCGTAATGGGAGACCAAAGCATCGCAGAGCTTGCAGCGTCTGTGACGCCCTGCACACCCATTGAGATGTGGAGCAGGGGACCAGCATTCTTCGGGCTGTTTTCGATTAACTCATCAAGCATGGATGAGACAGTTGCGATCAACTCGCCGGTTGTCGCTTCTAAAGTGGGTAAATGACGAAACTGCTCCGCAGTGACTTGGCCGGTATAGTCGAACAGCACGACATGGATAAGGTTGAGCGCGAGTTCCACCGTAGCGACTGTTGCGATTTCAGGGTTTAAAGCCAAGGCTATTTGAGGTCGTCCCCGCTTCGTTTCAGCCGGGTCGCCGCCGCGGTTTTCGCCAATAATACCTTCGGCTATAAGGGCCGTAGTAATGGCTGAAACCGTCGATGGACTTAGCCCCGTATGGGCCACGATGTCGGTTCTGGATAAATGCTCATGCTGTCGTATGGACCCCAATATAAGCCGCCGATTCTGACGGCGGACATCGTCCGGTCGCGCAATCTCATCCAGCAACAAATGACTTCCTCCCGAAATCTTTTTTTGTGCGACGCAAAAAAGTTGTTGCAGTGCAATGACTTGCGTCTTCAAAAACCAAGTTGACACGGAATTAGTTTTAAGTCACTATTTTTTTCGAGCCTCGAAATAAAGAGGTTTAATTGCTGGGCGGAGGTGAAGCCAGCAATAAATAGTCAGCGTGCTAAAGGCACTGGGAGGGTTATCATGAAGAAATATGCGGCCGCATTGGCGGGGGCAACGATTCTAGCTGTCTCGTTTGCAGGACCTGTTTTGGCGAAGGACAAGATCATCGGCGTTTCTTGGTCGAACTTCCAGGAAGAGCGTTGGAAGACCGATGAAGCTGCCATCAAGAAGGCTCTCGAGGCAAATGGTGACAAGTACATTTCTGCCGATGCGCAGTCGTCTGCGGCAAAACAGTTAACCGACGTAGAAAGCCTGATTTCGCAGGGCGCCAATGCCTTGATCATCTTGGCACAGGATTCCAGCGCAATTGGTCCAGCGGTAGAAAAAGCTGTCGCTGAAGGCATTCCTGTTGTGGGTTATGACCGTTTGATTGAAAATAAAGATGCGTTCTATGTCACGTTCGACAACAAGGAAGTTGGACGCATGCAGGCTCGCGGCGTATTGGCTGTAAAGCCAGAAGGCAACTATGCCTTCATCAAGGGCAGCTCGGCCGATCCTAATGCTGACTTCCTCTTCGCCGGCGCACAGGAAGTACTCAAAGATGCTATCGATTCCGGTAAGATCAAGAATGTCGGTGAGGCTTATACAGATGGCTGGCTGCCGGCCAACGCGCAGAAGAACATGGAGCAGTTTCTTACTGCCAACGACAACAAGATTGACGCTGTTGTTGCTGCCAATGACGGAACGGCTGGCGGTGCCATCGCGGCGCTCCAGGCTCAGGGTCTAGCCGGATCCGTGCCGGTTTCAGGTCAGGATGCCGATTTCGCTGCGCTTAATCGTGTCGCTCTAGGCACGCAGACAGTGACAATCTGGAAAGACTCGCGTGAACTTGGCAAAGAAGCTGCAGACATCGCGGCGGCATTGGCTGATGGCAAAAAGATGGAAGAAATTCCAAACGTCCAGAAGTTTGCTGGCGGTGCCAACAAGGTTGAGGTCAATGCAGTGTTTCTGACACCAGTTCCGGTTACCAAGGACAATCTGGGTGTTGTCATTGACGCCGGCTGGGTCACGAAAGACGTCGTATGCCAAGGCGTAAAAGCCGATGCAGTGGCAGCTTGCAAATAGTTTGATCAAGATATCCTGAAATTTGACGCCGCTGATCCTCCGGGTCGGCGGCGTTCAAACAAGATAACTGGGAGAAATTTCATGAGTGATCCGGCTATTAGCCTTGACCGCGCTCGCGCTTCTGAACTGAGTGTTGTTGCCCGTTTCTTCAAAGCGACGGAACTCGATACGCGGCTCCTTGGTATGATAGGGGCGCTGGTGATCATCTGGGTGGCTTTCCAGTTCCTGTCTGGTGGCCAGTTTCTGACCCCGCGAAATCTCTGGAACCTTTCCGTGCAAACTTCGTCGGTGGCTGTCATGGCAACTGGCATGGTTCTCATCATTGTTACGCGGAATATTGATCTGTCAGTCGGCTCGGTATTGGGGTTTGTCGGCATGATCATGGGCGTTACGCAAGCAGAATTTCTACCCAAACTGCTGGGGTTTGAACACTCAGCAACTTGGCTGATAGTCCTTGCCATTGGTATTTTAACGGGTGCCATTATCGGCGCCGCTCAAGGTTTTATCATTGCATTTATGGGCGTCCCTGCATTCATCGTAACGCTCGGCGGGCTTCTGGTCTGGCGTGGTGCTGCGTGGTGGGTAACCTCCGGCAGAACCGTAGCGCCAATGGACTCCACTTTCCGCCTTATGGGCGGTGGGCCCGAGGGATCAATTGGCGCGATGTGGAGCTGGATTGTCGGCTTGGTCGCCTGTGTCGCTTTGGTCGTCATGATCATTAATAGCCGTCGTCAGCGGAAACGTTTCAATTTCCCGCGTCGCCCTGTGTGGGCGGAGATATTCATGGGCTTTGTCGCTTGTGGTTTGGTGCTGGGCGTTGTCGCAGTCGCAAATGCCTATTACTGGCCCATAGGCATTGTTCGTAAATATGCGGAAGCAAACAGCATTGTGATCCCGGAAGGTGGGTTGTTTATTTCCCATGGCATTGCTGTACCAGTCCTTATCGCGGTGGCGACAGGCATCATCATGACTTTCGTGACAACACGCACGCGTTTTGGCCGTTACGTTTTTGCAATGGGGGGTAACCCGGAAGCAGCCGACCTTGCGGGTATCAATACGCGTTGGGTCACGATGAAAATCTTTATCATTATGGGAATTCTCTGCGCGATAGCCGGCGCCATCTCGACGGCACGCCTGAACGCCGCCACCAACGCGCAAGGTACATTGGATGAATTGCTGACGATTGCAGCCGCTGTTATCGGTGGCACCTCATTGGCTGGCGGTGTGGGCACGATTGCCGGGGCAATGATCGGAGCGCTTTTAATGCAATCGCTTAGTTCCGGGATGGTCTTGTTGGGCCTCGACACTCCATTGCAGAATATCGTTGTTGGCCTGGTGCTCGTCATAGCAGTTTGGCTTGATACAATTTATCGCCGTCGGACCGCTTGAGGGAGGAGAAAATTATGACAAACAAACAAACCGCTCTCATCGATATGGAAAATATCTCAATTGCCTTCGGAGGTATCCGTGCAGTTGATGGCGCATCAATCGATCTTTTCCCGGGGGAAGTTGTTGCTCTCCTTGGGCATAATGGTGCCGGAAAATCGACATTGATCAAAATTCTATCCGGCGCTTACAAACGGGATAGCGGTACGATCAAAGTTAGTGGCGAAGAGGCCACGATCAACAATCCGCGCGACGCGAAAGCCTACGGCATTGAGACGATTTACCAGACCCTTGCACTGGCCGACAATGTGGATACGGCGGCCAATCTATATCTCGGGCGAGAACTGATGACGCCATGGGGTACGCTGGATGATGTTGCGATGGAACACAGTGCAAGAGAAGTGATGGGGCGTCTCAACCCGCGCTTTCAACGCTTTAAGGATCCGGTCAAGGCCCTATCAGGTGGTCAGCGTCAGTCTGTAGCAATTGCGAGAGCTATTCTCTTTAACGCGCGCATACTTATCATGGATGAGCCAACAGCAGCACTTGGCCCGCAGGAAACAGCGCAGGTCGGCGAGCTAATCAAGCAGCTAAAGAGCGAAGGGATAGGCATTTTCCTTATCAGCCACGATATTCATGACGTCTTCCATCTCGCAGATCGTGTCGCGGTGATGAAGAATGGTCAGGTCGTCGGAACCGCAAAGGTCGGCGATGTAAATGAGGATGAGGTGCTCGGCATGATCATCTTGGGCAAATGTCCACCCGGAGCAATTCCTGGACCAGGCGCCGTTAACTGATATAAAGAAGAAGCCCGCTTGCGCGGGCTTCGAGCTTTACATCAGATAGCTTCGACCTGTTGAACTTCCGGAACGAAGTGCTTCAGCAGGTTCTGGATACCGTGCTTGAGCGTTGCGGTGGAAGAGGGGCAGCCTGAGCATGCGCCTTTCATGTGGAGAAACACCGTGCCATTTTCGAAGCCGCGAAATGTAATATCGCCACCATCTTGAGCGACAGCGGGGCGAACCCGTGTTTCCAATAATTCCTTGATCGTATCAACGATCTCGGTGTCGGCACTGTCGAAGAACTCGCCTTCAGTTTCACGCTGAGCATTGTCAGCAATATCTGTCACATTCGCCATAACTGGAGCGCCGGACATGAAATGCTCCATGATGGCGCCGAGGATCGCCGGCTTCAAATGCTGCCATTCGGGCGCATCCGTTTTAGTCACAGTTACAAAATCATATCCGAAGAATACACCGGAAACGCCGCGAACTGCAAAGATCTTGGCAGCGAGAGGTGACGCGTCACCTGCGGTAGCTGCATCCCGAAAATCAGCGGTGCCTTCCTCAAGCACCACCTTTCCCGGCAAGAATTTCAATGTTGCTGGATTAGGCGTGGCTTCGGTCTGGATAAACATGGCGTATCTCGCGTCCCTAGTTTAGAACTATTCAAAAAGCATATAGGCCTTTAAACCATTCTCTTCAAGTCAAGATTATATCACGTTTTAAGAATGCCGTCAGGTAATAGCGTCCAGATCTTCGTCAGAGAGGTTATAGGGCACGACGGTCACGGGAATAGAGAAGGTTTCCCGACCTGCTAATGACTGAACGAGTGGCCCCGGGCCGTCCTTGCCGGAACCGGCAGCCAAAACCAGGATGGCAATATCCTGATCTTCTTCGATGAGTTTTTGGATCTCTTCTGAGGTTATCCCCTCTCGTACGGCAAGTTCAGACTCTATGCCAATACTTTCCCGAACGCTGGCGGCAAACTTGCTAAGCGTGGAATTTGCGGTTTCCTCAGCCTCGGCCCGCATGATTTGCTCAACTCCGAGAAACGCTTGAAAGTCCGCTGAGTCGATGACAAACAGGAGCAGCAAAACACCCCCAGTGGTCTTGGCACGGCGGGCTGCATAAGCAACCGCCCGCTCACATTCAGGGGTTTCATCAATAATGGCCAGAAATTTACGGCGATGGCCAGCTTCGCGGCTGAGACGTTTTGATACCATTTGTGCAACCTGCCTTAAGCGTCGATCGTCTGCAAGCCTTGTCTAGTCTTGAAGGAAGCCAACGATATCACGAACCTTATGCATCGTCTTTTCCGCAAGGACACTAGCCCGTTCGCCACCATCCTTGAGAACGTTGTCGACATAACCGGGGTCAGCGGAAATGCGGCGCATTTCATCAGCGATAGGCGAGAGCTTTTCAACAGCTAGCTCAGCTAGCGCTGGCTTGAAAATGGAAAATTGCTGTCCGCCGAAGTTGCGAAGTACGGTTTCCTTGTCGGTATCCGTCAAAGCGGCATAAATGCCGACCAGATTGTCCGCCTCGGGTCGGTCTTTTAAGCCATCGACTTCGGAAGGCAAAGGATCGGAGTCTGTCTTTGCCTTTCGGATCTTCTTGGAAATCGTATCGGCATCGTCGATGAGATTGATTCGGGAAAGATCCGACGGGTCGGACTTCGACATTTTCTTGGTGCCGTCGCGTAAGCTCATAAGCCGTGCGGCAGGGCCGCCAATGACTGGTTCAGTCAATGGAAAGAAGCTTGATATGGTTTCGTCGCCTGACTGGGTCTCTATTCCAAGGCCAAGTTCAGAGATCCGGTCGGAAAAATCAGTGTTGAATTTTTGCGCGATGTCACGGGTCAGTTCGAGATGTTGCTTTTGATCCTCGCCAACCGGCACATGCGTAGCGCGATAGACGAGAATGTCAGCAGCCATCAGATTGGGGTAGACATATAGGCCAACGGACGCGTTTTCGCGATCCTTGCCAGCCTTATCCTTGAATTGTGTCATGCGGTTCAGCCAGCCCATCCGGGCGATGCAGTTAAATATCCAAGCGAGTTCAGAATGCTGGCGAACACGGCTTTGATTGAAGACTATATGTTTCTTCGGATCGACTCCAGCAGCCAAAAAGGCAGCTGTAACCTCACGCGTGTTGCGCAAAAGCTCCGAAGGCCCGCCCCAGACAGAAATCGCCTGCGTTATGGCGTGCTGATCGACCACGCAATAGATGCAATTATTGTTTTCCTGCAAAGCGACCCAACGGCGGATTGCGCCGAGATAGTTGCCAAGGTGCAGGTTTCCGGTTGGTTGAACACCGGAAAAAACGAGCGGTTCAAACGTGCTCATAAATCGTCCTTAATTCTTCTTCGGCCAAGGTGGATAGCCATGACGTGCGGTTCTGGCAGAGCAAAGCATGGGATTCAAGCCCTACCATCATTTGAGCTGCAACAGGTCCCATTTATTGCCGTAGAGATCCTCGAAAACAGCTACGCTGCCATAGGCTTCATGTCTTGGTTCTTCGAGAAATTTCACACCTGCACGCAGCATTTTCGCGTGATCGTTTGAAAAGTCATCCGTATAGAGAAACAGGGCAACACGGCCACCTGTCTGATTGCCTATCGCTTGCTGTTGTTGCGGGCCTTGAGCCCGAGCAAGAAGCAGCTTTGCGCCACCTCTTTCCGGTGAGACAACCACCCAGCGCTTTGTTTCCGATTGTTTAGTGTCGCTCTCAACGGAAAAACCCAGCACATTTGTGTACCAGGCAATCGCCTCATCATAGTCATCAACGACGAGTGTGATCAGTCCAATTCCGCGGGCCATTATGGATTCTCCGCTGGTGGTTCAGGTGCTTTTGCACGGCGCTTTACGTTGCGGCGGATCATGCCAAGACTTGCGCCGCCACTGCCAAAGGCCAATGCGAAATATATGACCATCGACATGAAGATGAGACCGAAAACGCCAGCTGCCTGAACATGGACAGGTGCTTGCGCGACGAGATAGGGCTCCGCCCATTTGATTGCATAGGACAATGCAAGCGCCATAATGGCAGCGGCAATGATCAATCGCGGTATACGGGTCAAAAGCGGGATGTCACGTCCCCAATGCCCTCGCCAGATAAGAGTAGCAAACAGAAGGATGGCGTTGACCCATCCAGCTGTCACTTCGGCGGTGGCAATGCCTGTCTCTGCCAAAATGGGAAAGAGTGTCAGCGCCATGGCTATATTGATGACCACCGAAACGGCCGCAAAGATCATAGGCGTCTTGGTATCTTCACGTGCGAAAAAGCCGGGTATGAACGCCTTGATCAGCACGAAGGCGGGTAGGCCAAGACCATATATCGCAAGAATATTCGCAACACGGCTTGTTGACTCAGCGGTAAATTCGCCGCGTTCGAGCAAGAGCCGAATAATCGGCTCGGACATGACCAGAAGCGCTGCAGCGGCTGGCAATGTAAGAAACAAGATGAACTCGACCGAACGATTTTGGAGGTTGCCCGCCTCCTTCAAATTGCCGGATCGGAGGGCGCGTGCAAGTTCAGGCAAGAGCACAGTTGCGACAGCGATACCTACAACGCCGAGTGGGAGTTGATAGACGCGATCAGCGTTTGCCAGTGACGTAATTGCGCCTTCCTTACCGGAAGCGATATTGGTGTTTATCAGCAGATTTATCTGCGTTATGCCGCCTGTAATTGCTGCGGGTAAAGCCAAAACCAAAAGTCGTTTGACGTTTGCAGTCATGCGGGGGCGGCGAAAGCCAATCGATATTCCAGCTTTACGCACGGCAAACCAGACGATAGTCAATTGCACCAGCCCCGCAGCCATTACACCCCAGGAAAGGCCATAGCCAATTGCGATCCCGTCATGGCCGGCATACCAGGCATAGGCGAGCACTCCGATCAGAATGATATTCAGGAAAACCGGCGCTACTGCAGCGGCAAAATAACGGTGAAGGGAGTTCAGCATTCCCCCCATCATGGCTGCCAGCGACATGCATGCCAGATATGGAAACATGATGATCGCCATCGAAACCGTATTGCCGAACTTTTGCGGATCATCGACAAATCCCGGAGCAATCACGGTTCGCACGATGAGAGGCATGGACAGTTCCATGATAATGGTCAGAGCCATCAGAACGCTGAACAGAACGCCAAAGACTTCTTCAGAAAACCGCTTGGCCCCATCTATACCGTTGGCTTCAATTTCCTTTGCAAAAAGAGGCACAAAGGCTGCGTTGAATGCACCCTCCGCAAACAATCGGCGGAAGGTATTGGGAAATCGGAAGGCAGCATTGAACGCATCCGCAACCGGACCCGTTCCCAGAGCTGCGGCCATAAGCATTTCGCGGGTAAGACCAAAGACACGGCTCATCAATGTGCCGGACGCGACGGTCGCAAATTTCTTGACGAGGCTCATACTATTCTGCCGTCATGAGGGCGTTTTGCCGTTGAGGCTGGGCTGTAATAATGTCGCCCTCGCCGAAAAGCGCGAGAAGTTTTTTACGGATGCGGCTTTGCCGGGTCGTATTGGTAATTTGATGGCCAACAAGGTCGGTCACATAGAACACGTCGATAACCTTTTCGCCGAATGTCGTCACATGTGCCGAGGCAATGTCGAGCGATAAGTCGGAGATTACTCCTGTAATCTCTGACAGAACGCCCGGACGATCCAAACCTTCAACTTCGATTACCGTGAATTTGTTTGATAGAGTATTGTTGATCTCCACCCGGGGCGTAATCTTGAATGCCTTTGCAGCGCGCTTAGGCTTTGTTCTGGAGGCAAGCATCTCAGGCAGATAGGTTTTACCCGACAATACGTCCTCAATTAAACGTCCAACGCGCGTGGCGCGCCGCCGCTCGTCATCGTCAGTTGCAAATTCACGGCTGATCAGGATTGTGTCGAGCGCCCGCCCATCACTAGTGGTAAAAATCTGTGCGTCGACGATATTCGCGCCTGCAGCCGCGCATGCACCCGCGATGACGGATAGAAGTCGCGGATGATCTGGAGAAAGGACAGTAATTTCCGTCACACCTTCGAAATCGTGAGTTTTCACCATGGTAGCAAGTGTCTTGCCACTGGCGTCAGATTCTCGAACAAAGGTCGCATGGCGCACCTGATCGGCAATGCTCACTGTCAGCAGGTAGTTCTGATAGTGAAGTGCGAGATAAGATTGACGTTCGACCTGCGGCCACGATGACAGAGCATGCTCAAGCTGCGCTCTGGCGTGGTCGGTTCGCTCTTTGCGCGGCACTTCCGAAAAACCGCCTGTAAGCATCAATTCCGTTTCGTAGAACAGATTTCGCAATAACTGCCCCTTCCAGCCGTTCCACACACCGGGGCCGACTGCTTTTATGTCGCAGATCGTCAGGATCAGCAGCAGTTTCATGCGGTCGAGCGTTTGTACAATCTCGGCAAAGTCTTCGATTGTTTTGCGATCATTCAAGTCGCGTGATTGCGCGACCATGCTCATTGTCAGATGTTGTTCGACCAACCAGGCCACGGTTTGGGTATCGGCCTTAGAAAGACCCAAGCGCGGGCATATGCGTTTAGCAATACGTGCACCTGCAATGGAATGATCTTCCGGGCGGCCTTTCGCAATGTCATGTAGCAGAAGCGCAATATATATGAGACTACGGTCCTTTTTCAGGCCGGGCATGATCTGATTGGCTAAGGGATGCTCCTGTTCGAGTTCCCCGCGCTCGATTTCGGACATTACTGCGATGCATCGCAGTAAATGCTCATCAACGGTGTAGTGATGGTACATATTGAACTGCATCATCGCGACGACTTTGCCAAAATCCGGAATGAACTTACCCAATACGCCGGATTCGTTCATGCGGCGTAGGATAAGTTCCGGATTGCGCTCTGAAGTCAGGATTTCAAGGAAGAGTTTATTGGCCTCCTGATTGTCGCGCAGGTCTGCTTTGATCAGAGAAAGAGAGCGCGTAACCAGTTGCATCGCATCCGGGTGAAATTCCAACCCATGTTTGTCAGCAAGATGGAAAAGACGGATGAGGTTCACAGGGTCCTTGTGAAATACTCCGTCATTGGCAATCGTAATGCGGTGATTGTCGACAACAAAATCCGTGGTTCCCGCCAATTTACGTTTTCGGCGCGAAAAAGTGAGGAAAATCCGGTTGAAACCTGGAACATGCTTCGCCTGCTCCTCTTCCAGCGCAGCACAAATGATACGCGTTAGATCGCCAACTTCTTTCGCCACAAGAAAGTAATGTTTCATAAAGCGCTCGACATCCCGTTGTCCGGGATGCGCGGTATAGCCAAGGCGCCTTGCGATTTCGCTCTGTATATCGAAAGAAAGACGTTCTTCGGACTTTCCTGTAAGAAAGTGCATGTGGCAGCGAACTGCCCATAAAAGGTCTTCAGCCTTGCGGAAAATATTGTGTTCCGCGCGCGAAAGCACGCCCAGTTTGACCAATTCATCGCTTGTCTTGACGCGATAATAATATTTGGCGATCCAGAAGAGTGTATGCAGGTCGCGCTGACCGCCTTTGCCTTCCTTTACGTTCGGTTCGACGAGATAGCGGGTTGCGCCGGATTTCTTGTGGCGCGCATCCCGCTCTGCAAGCTTTGCTTCGATGAAGGCGGGACCGGTGCCCTCAACAACCTCTTTATCAAATCGCTCAATGAGCTTGTCGAACAGCTCCTGATTGCCGCAAATATAGCGTGCCTCCAGAATACTGGTGCGGATGGTCATATCCGAAAGCGATAAGCGGACTGATTCATCCAGATTGCGGGTAGCATGACCAATTTTCAGGCCAATATCCCAAAGCATATATAGAATGTATTCGACCACCTGCTCACCCCAGGGGGTTTGCTTATAGGGTAGGAGAAATAACAGATCGATATCAGAACCTGGAGCCAGACCGCCGCGGCCATAACCACCAACCGCTATGATCGTCATTTTCTCTGAAGTCGAAGGATTAACTGCGGGATAAACATGGCGGGTTGCAAAATTATAGAGCGCCGTAATGATCTGATCCATCAACCATGAGAGACGCACGGAGCATCGCGTGCCGCGGGCATCTTGCATCAGCATCGTTTCAGCGCTTTTGCGGCCAAGTTCCAGCGTTTGCTTGATGAGCTGCAAAACATCGCTGCGCTCGACAGACGGTTTGCCCTGCTTGGCTGCCGCTTTGACGAGATCTTCAAATTGTTGATGAAGCCTGTCCGGGCTGACGATCTGTTCCAGTTTCAGGTCTGTGGCGCTCATGAACACGACTTTACAAATGATGGCCGCACGCTATAGCGCGAATTTGCGCCAAACGAAATGATTACATTTTGAAGCAGGCAGTAATACGTCTTGGCGCTAATGCGCGCTTAGTCCTTTCAGGCGGTAAAGTTCTTCAAGTGCTTCGCGTGGGGTCAACTCGTCGGGGTTAATTGCCGATAGGGCGACAAGGAGCGCACTGTCTTTGCCTTGGACTGGCTTGGGTGCCTGTCGTTTTACCTCTACGGAAAACAGCGGCAAATCATCAATTAGCTTATCCGCTTTGCCAGAGGTTTCGCCAGCTTCCAGCTGATGCAAAACATCGCGGGCCCGATTTACGACAGCTTCCGGCAAACCCGCCAGACGTGCCACCTGCACGCCATAGGAACGGTCGGCTGCACCCTTGGCAACCTCATGCAAAAATACAACGTCTCCGTCCCATTCCTTTACCCGCATTGTTACATTGCTTAGGCGCTCAAGCTTTTCGGAAAGCGAAGTCATTTCATGAAAATGCGTTGCAAAGATTGCGCGGCATTGATTTTTCTCATGCAAATATTCAACCGCTGCCCACGCGATGGAAAGACCATCGAAAGTCGCAGTGCCGCGTCCGATCTCATCAAGGATCACAAGGGAACGATCCGTTGCCTGGTTCAAAATCGCAGCCGTTTCGACCATTTCTACCATGAATGTAGAGCGGCCGCGTGCCAAGTCATCGGATGCACCAACGCGGGAGAACAGCCGATCGACCACGCCTATATGCGCTGAACCCGCAGGGACAAAAGAACCCATTTGGGCGAGGATGGCTATAAGCGCGTTCTGGCGCAGAAAAGTTGATTTACCGCCCATATTGGGGCCCGTCAGGAGCCAAATGGCTCCTTTACCGGTGGTGAGCGGCGAGAGATTGCAGTCGTTAGCAACAAAAGGATTTTCTGCCTGCCGTCTAAGGGATTGCTCGACCACAGGATGACGCCCGGCGACAATCTCGAAAGCTAAGCTGTCGTCGACAAGTGGGCGGCAATATCCCTGTTCGCCGGAGAGAGCAGCCAGAGCAACGGATACATCAAGGGTTGATAATGCGAGTGCGCCAGCACGTATGGCGTCAGCATTGAGAATCGTTTCATTTGTCAAAGCGTCGAAGATACCAAGTTCGATCGAAAGAGCCCGTTCTGCTGCATTTGCGATTTTGGTTTCAAGCTCAGCCAGCTCGGTGGTTGTAAACCGCATGGCATTGGCGATTGTTTGACGATGTATGAACTTGCTCTTTGCCTCAACGCTATCCGTCATGACGGAAGCATTGTTCGCAGTTACCTCGATGAAGTAGCCCAGCACATTATTATGCTTGATTTTCAGTGATCGGATGCCTGTGGTTTCCATATAGTCGGCTTGCAAGCCAGCGATGATCCGGCGCGAGTGATCCCGCAGAGCACGCATTTCATCGAGTTCGGCGTGATACTCCGCACGAACAAATCCCCCATCACGTTTTAGCAACGGCAATTCATCACCCAAAGACCGGTCAAGGTGTGTGGCAAAATCCAGAGGCAATTGGGCGAGACATTCGCGAACGCGGGCAAGTTCCGACGGTAATTCTTCACCCGAAAACAAGTGAAAAATCTCGGAGGCGGCTTCCAGACCTAGCGCGAGAGCCCCAAGATCACGGGGGCCGCCACGACCGACAGCCAGCCGCGACAATGCGCGGGGCATATCCGGAACGCCTTTCAGGGCTCCTTGCATCAGATCGGCAAGGGATTGCCTCGCAAGGAAGAATGAGATGGAGTCGAGACGCTCGGATATGGCTGTGGTATCTGTTAAAGGTGATGTCAGACGTTCGGCCAGAAGACGCGCTCCGCCGCCGGTAGTCGTGCGATCAATCGCTCGCAGCAAGCTGCCCTCGCGCTTGCCGGAAAGCGTACGCAGCAGTTCAAGGTTCCCTCGCGTCGCCGGATCGATGAATAGCGAGGAACCTTCTGATTCCCGCTCCGGACGCATCAAGGGAGGGCGTTCCGCGAGCTGTGTTTTTTCAACATAGGCGATAGCGCCCGATATGGCGGAGAGTTCAGCGCGTGAAAATTGGCCGAAACCATCCAGAGTGCCGACATCAAAATAGCGTTGTATGCGATTTTCAGCCGTTGCGCTGTCAAAGAGACTTGGCGGCTGTGGGCTGACTGCGCGGCCGACCACATCAAAAACACCGCGCAATTCCGGATCGTGAAAAACCGTATCAGCGACAATCAACTCACGAGGATCGACACGCAAAATATCAGCGAGCAAGCGCGAAGCATCCGACTCACTGACGCGGAATGTACCGGTCGAAATATCAATCCAAGCCAAGGCAAATTGGGCTTTGTCGGTACCTTTGACCCGGCCGAGAGTCATTAGATAGTTCGCTTCGGATGGGTCGAGAAGTTTCTCTTCAGTGATGGTTCCAGGTGTAACCAGACGAACGACATCACGTTTTACGACAGATTTCGAACCACGTTTTCTCGCTTCGGCGGGATCTTCGATTTGTTCGCAAACAGCGACCCGAAAGCCCCTTGCTATAAGTTTTTGCAAATAGTCATCCGCGGCATGGACCGGGACGCCGCACATCGGAATATCCTCGCCGAGATGCTTCCCACGCTTTGTCAGGGTAATTCCAAGCGCTCTGGATGCCTCAACCGCATCGTCGAAGAAAAGCTCGTAAAAATCACCCATTCGATAAAACAGAAGACTGTCAGAATTAGTCGCCTTAATCTCGATATACTGCTCCATCATCGGCGTTGGACGCGCCGAGATATTCGCTTCATATGGGGATTGTTCAATTACAGAGGATGCCAATTCGGCCAAAACTTGTCTCCTGAGCTAAGCAGGAGCAATCTATTCGGTATCCGCGAATTTACACACCTCTGCAGAGTCAAACTGCGATATTCTCCACAGGTGATAAAACGATGTTTATCCGAAACGTTTCGATTCGGCCGCATAATGGCTGACGTAGCGTTCGGAGATGCGGCTAACGGGCAAAATGATGCAAACATCCGTTGTGCCAAAATCGTGATCGATAACGGCACCATCACCTATCATTGCACCAAGTCGCAAATAACCTTTGATCAAGGGTGGCATCGCAAAGAGTGCCACACGGGCATTGATAGCTTCGTTCGGAACAAGGTCCATGGCTTGATAAAGAGCAGGTAAAGCTTTGACATCCCAGTCGGCCGTTGCCCGGCAATTGTGATGAAGAAAGGAGAGCGGCAAAGCATGGGCGGCCGGAACAGTGCCTTGGAAGGATGCGCATCCAAACATCACGCCAATTGAATGGAACCGGCAATAGGTCCAGATGCCTTGCCAGAGCAATTCGACAGTACGTTTCGAGCGATATTCAGGCAGGACACAGGAACGGCCAAGTTCGAGAAAACGCAAATCCGGCTTGGCGGCGACGAGGCGTTCGATGGAAAATTCGCTTGCAGTATAAAAACCGCCTGTCTCGAACGCTTTTTCGGAACGCAGGAGTCGGTATGTTCCAACGATCTGTTTGTGCTTTGGTCCAGGTATTGCTGTGTCATAAACAAGGAGGTGATCGCAAAAGGGATCAAACCGATCAGCGTCGCGCTGCTCTAATGTTGCAGAACCTTTGGCGCCCAGTTCGTCAAAGAATACTTTGAACCGCAATTGCTGGGAGGAGGCAATTTCGTCCTCGGTTTGCGCAAGGCAAACCTCCATAGTCCCGATTCGGCCAAGCACCGAGACAATCTGTGGAGCCGTAAATGGCGAAGATGTTGAATCAACCTGCGACATGATGCTTTGATCTTTAGAGATTGAAGCGGATTCAAGCAAGGAGATGTCCATATCGATTTGACCCTCGTCGGAGGTTGACCGGTAGTCGTTCTCGCCCTCATTACTACGATTTAATGACGGCAACATGACGTAAAACGAAGGCCAAACCGGCGATGCTTGATCAGCTAGTTTGCCTTATCAGGCGGGTTCTTCCGCTCTTTAGCCCAAACAAAAAACTCTTCAATTACAACCAATGCTGCACCAACAGAAATATAGGCATCGGCGAGATTGAAAACGGCGAATGACCATGATGGCAGATGGAAGAGAATATAGTCGATTACATAGCCATGAACGCTGCGATCAATGAGGTTACCGAGAGCGCCGCCAATAATAAGCGCAAAGCCCGCACGAGAAATCCACCGATCCGGGTTTGTACTCCACCAAAGGTAACTTACGAAGCCTATGACGACGAGTGTAAGCCCTATGAGCGCAATGTCGTGCATTCCGCTCAACATTGAAAAGGCAATGCCTTCATTGTGAACACGAAACAATGCCAGAAAGGGTAAAAGATCGATTTGCTGCTGATAATCCATACCTGTTTCGACGAGATATTTGATTATCTGGTCGGTCAGGACAGCAACCATGATGATTGCAGAAAGGCTAAAAAAACGCGTGCGGCTCATAAATGGCATTTTCTCAAGTGGTCGCGTCAAGCTTCAGGGCGTCACGCCGGATTTCAAACAGCATTACTCCGGTTGCGATGGCAAGATTAAGGGAGTCAGCTCGGCCGGCTTGGGGTATTCGCGCCAGCCGATCACATGCCGAGGACAGCTGATCGGGTAGGCCCTGCTGCTCGTTGCCCATTAACAAGACGACCGGCTTATTGGCGTAAGGGATAGTCCGATAGTCCACTGAACCCTTGAGATGCGTTCCAACGATCAGACCCGTGAAACTCTTTCTCCAGGATAGAAATTCTGCTTCCGTTGCCCTGATGAGGGGAACTGCAAATACCGACCCCATTGTCGCGCGAACCGTTTCAAGCGAGAACGGGTCCGTTGTGTCGCCGATGAGGATAATACCTTTGGCGCCTGCTGCGTCGGCAGTTCGAATGATTGTACCGAGGTTTCCAGGGTCCCGAACCCGATCCAGAGCCACGAAAACGTCGTTGGCTTGTGGACGGATGTTGGAAAGCATTTGGAGGTTTTGCTGGAACACCCCGACTACCATTTGCGGGTTGTCACGCCGGGTTATTGCCGAGATGATCTTTTCATTGACCTCCAGCACATCGCCGCCCTTGGCCACCGTTCTGGCGGCAACTTGCTCGACAAGCGAGTTTCCCTTACCGGCTTTGGAGTAAACCAAGGTCTTGATTGTCCAACCAAGGTCGAGTGCGTCGATGACGAGCTTTAGTCCTTCGGCAAGAAACACACCCTGCTGATCGCGGAATTTTTTCAATGCCAGCGAACGCAGATCCTTGACGATCGGGTTGGTAAGGCTGGTGACTTCCTTGACTTTGCCCGGGCGGACGATGCCGCTGCCGCGATGGTGGTCGTCCTGCTTGCTCATGATGCACCCCAGCGGCTGAAGAGAGATGTGGAAAGGGCCCGCTTTGAGGAGCGCTCGCGAAGAATAAGTTCGCCGGACTGCACTTCGCCGCCAAGGCCCGTAAACGTATCCCGCATCAATTCGTGAATGGCAAAAAATGATGCGCGGATCGAATAGGCAGTTAGCACAACCGCCAAGGGATTGGGCGTAAGAATTGATCGGCATAAATCAATCATGTCTGGCAGATTGTCGAAAAGTTGCCAGACCTCGCCGTTGGGGCCGCGCCCATAGGCAGGTGGATCAAGGAGGATGATGTCGTAACCATTTCCGCGGCGTTCTTCCCGCGCCACGAATTTCATTGCATCTTCGCATATCCAGCGAATAGGCTTGCTCGATAGTCCAGCCATTTCCTGATTTTCGCGTGCCCAGAGAATGGCTTTCTTCGACGCGTCTACATGCGTGACCTCGGCGCCTGCCCGGGCTGCTACGAGTGAAGCAACCCCCGTATAACCAAAGAGGTTTAGCACTTTGACGGGGCGTTTTGCACCGCGGATCAGATCATGCATATACGCCCAATGCGTCCCCTGTTCAGGAAATACGCCAACATGCCGGAATGAGGTGAAACGACCCAAAAACGAAATGCCATCATAAGCGAGCGGCCAGGTTTCACCCAACGGCACATTAGGAAACTGCCAGCGCCCAACGCCCTCTTCATCTGTATTGCCGGTGAAAATTGCATCGGCCTTGTCCCACTCGCTCTTACTCCACGCCGGAAGCCAGATCGCTTGACCTTCCGGGCGGACAATCCGGTAAGGGCCATACTGTTCCAGTTTCAAACCATTGCCGCTATCAAGAAGC
This sequence comes from Hyphomicrobiales bacterium, assembly GCA_900471815.1. GTDB lineage: Bacteria > Pseudomonadota > Alphaproteobacteria > Rhizobiales > Rhizobiaceae > Phyllobacterium > Phyllobacterium ifriqiyense. The sequence goes on along the minus strand of UICE01000001.1, from coordinate 353,308 downwards.
GCATAATCTTCAGACGGAAGCGTTTCCAGAATAAGCCCAGTCTTTTCCTGCGGACGTGCACCGGTACGGCGGGTAACCACGCGCTTTGGAGTTTGTTCTGTTCGCGGCGATGCACGCTCCGTTTCTTCATCGGAGGAACGGTGCGCTTTGGCGAATTGCGGGCGGGGCTTCGTTACGCTTTGCCGCTGCACAGCATTTTTTGAAACGTCACCTTGTCGGCCACTGCCGTTTTTCGTTTTTCTAATTTTACCGCCGGGCGATTTCAAACCGTATTTTCCTTGCAACCTTTTCCAAGGTTACTACGCCATTGCCTTTTCATAGACAAGGATACCCGCAGCAAGGTCTTCAAGAGCTGCGCCAACAGATTTGAACAATGTAATCTCGCCCGTCGATTGACGACCTCTCATTGTTCCTCGTGTGAGGTCGAACAAATCGCCAATTATGTGGCCGGAATCGATTACCCCGGCCTTGATCGGCTGGACGATATCACCGCCCTCTTTTAGCGCTCCGTCTCTCGTATCAACAAAAACACGCGCTCGTTTGATGCACTCATCGTCACTTTCTCGCATCTTCGGCGTAAAAGCACCGATAAGATCGACGTGTGCGCCGGCTTTCAGATGTTTTCCAAGGATCAACGGCTCGGTGGATAGCGTACCGGCGGTGATGATATCGGCCTCCGCGATCGCTGCATCCTTGTCTTCAACAGCTCTGGCGTTAAAACCGTCCCGGATCAACTCTGCCGCTACTTTCTCGGCTCCGGCAAAATTTCTGTTCCAGATCGAGATGTCGTTAATTGGGCGTATGGCGCTATGAGCTCGGGCCAAAAAGCCCGAAAGTGCGCCCGCACCGAGAACCACAAGCTTTGATGCATCTTCCCGGGCGAGATAGCGTGCTGCAAGAGCGGACGCCCCTGCTGTCCGCCATAAGGTCAGGCGTTGACCATCTATAAGAGCTTTTGGTTCACCGGTCTTACCGTCGAGCAACAGATATACACCCATCACGGCAGGTTTCGAGACGGCACCATTATCTGGCGAGACAGTTACAATCTTAACGCCCATATAACCCTTGGACGAGTCGCCCAGCGCATCAAAATCGGACCATGCGGGCATTAGAAGCAGTGTGGAGGCCGCTCCATCCGGGCGCTCAACAGTATGATGGTGGCGCACGGGCTGGATCACGCCTTGGCGGAATGCCAGCTCGATTGCGTTAATCATGTCGGGCCAGTTCAACAGGGCATCGACCTCAACGGGGGAGACGAGTTTCATTAAAGGTCCTTGATAGAAATTAATGCAAGGAGGGAAGATTGGGTGTCGAGGCCGTTTCAGTGGCTGCCTTGCGCGCTTCCTTGCGTAACATTTCTGCTTCGAGCTTGCGTTGACGCGCCAGCTTGCGATGCTTGCCCTGATTGGACCAAGTGACAAGACTGCCGAGAACAAGACCGATGATCAAAGCGGCAAACAACCAGACAAACAAAGGAGCCGAGTAGGAAAGCGCAGGGTTGCCCGGATTAAAGGGATCAATCGTAAACAGGGCATTACCGCGATTGGCAACCGATAAAGCGATCAGAATAATCGCGATCGGTACGAGAATCAGTACGGCGACCACGCGATTAATCATATTGAAGCCTCTTTTTGCTTATTCACTAAGTATGGATTCAGCTGTTTGCATTCAGCCTGTCGCGGAGTTCCTTGCCGGTCTTGAAGAACGGTACCCACTTCTCTTCGACGTCAACGCTTTCACCTGTTCGCGGGTTGCGGCCGCTGCGGGCCGGCCGGTTCTTTACGGAAAATGCACCGAAGCCTCGTAGCTCGACGCGATTGCCCTCAGCCAAAGCATCTGTAATTTCGTCAAAGATGGCGCCGACAATATTCTCCACATCGCGCTGGAATAGGTGCGGATTGCGGTTGGCAATTATTTGCACAAGCTCTGATTTGATCACAGCAAAATTCCCTTCTGGTTTTGAGATCAGGATACACAGTCGAACTGGACTATGCCACTGATCTTATATGTAAATAGCTTATTGCGCTCCCACGGGCTTGCCGTCAACGTGCCAAACCGAAACGAGTCCGTCAAGAAACATCCTGTCGCCAGTAATTTCGTGGAGCACTCCAGTGCTTGTCTCAGGCAGACCCAGCAGTTTGGCAGCCATTTTCATCGCCGATTGCGAGAAAAGAGAACCAAAGGTGGATTTTTCAACCGGTTTCCATTCAACGACCTTAAGTTTCGGGTCTACGCCCTTACCTTCAAGCCATTCAAGCGCCTTTTCTTCACCGCCAAGCGCGTCGATAAGTTTGTTCGATAGAGCCTGACGACCAGTAAATACGGAGCCATCTGCCAGCGCCAACGCCTGTTCGTGGTTAAATTTGCGACGATCCTCAACGAGGCCCACAAACCAATTGTAGGAATCGATTATCATGCGATGGATCATTGCCTTGGCTTCATCGCTTGCAGGATTGAAAAAATTGGGTTCAGCTTTTAGCGGGCTGGATTTAATAGTTTCGACTTTTACACCGACCTTTGTCAAAAGCTCCGATATATCCGGATACTGAAACAAGACGCCAATGGAACCGACAATGGACGACTGCCTTGCAACAATATGATCCGTAGCGACTGCGATCATATATCCGGCTGAGGCAGCCAAAGTCCCAACCTGCGCAACGACGGGTTTTTTCTCTGCAATTTTGCGGACAGATTCGTAAATTGCTTCACCGCCAGCAGTGGTGCCACCGGGTGAATCAATGGACACGATAACACCTTTGACGGCGTCGGACTCCCCAATATCTTTCAAGCGTTTGAGAAGCTCTTCATCTTCAAGAATTGTTCCCTCAACACGCACTTTTGCAATGTGAGGAACGGATTTGCTTGTATAGCCTTCCGAACCGCTGGTGATGAGATAGATCGCAATCAAAGCAAAAGCAGCCACCAGCAAAGCAACAATACGCCAGAAAGTTACCTTTCGCCGTAGCTTGCGCCTATCGATAATTGCATCCGCTGTGTTGGCCATCATTTTTGTCCGTTTCGCCAATGTTTGTGATACTCTTTTGCGATATCGCCCAGTGGAAGTCCAGACAGTGCGCCAATCGATGAGTACAAATATGGGTGCGCGAATGACCTTGTAACTGGCCATCTCACCACATACTTGTTCCTACACGCATCGCATATGCTCTAAATCACGTCTATTTCATCGAAAAATAACCATATTGGCGTTGAACTAGCTAGAAATATTATAAACGGTAACAGCAGCCAAACCCATGTCTATTGAAAAAACCGATATCACTGGTGTGCGAAATGCCGCCGCAGACGCCGAGCATCATGCGACGGTTGCACGGCAATTTGCGGCATCCGACAAGGGATCGACTGTTTTCGAAGCTGCGGAACGTCATTCGCGCCGCGTTCGGTTGTTGAAGTTTTCTTTGCCTGTAATTGCCCTTGTGGGCGCTGCGGTATTTTCGTGGTTTACATTCTTTTCCGCCTCGGGCGTTCCAAACAACATTGCTCTGGATGGTGCTGGAATCGAGGATGGCAAGCTTGTGATGACGAATCCCAAGCTCGACGGCTTTACCAAGGATAAGCTTCCCTACAAAATGAGTGCTGTAAGAGCCTTGCAGCAGGTTGGAAACAGTTCAGTCATATCGCTTGAAGGTATTGACGCGGAAATTCCAATCGGCAAAGACATGCGCGCTGAGGTTAAAGCGAAGTCAGGGGTTTTCGACAATGCCAACAGGCAGTTGAAGCTCGACAGCGAGATAAGTTTGGTGACATCGGATGGCATAACTGCTCAGTTGCAATCTGCCGATATTGATATTGCCGGAAATACCATGTCCACCAATGATCCAGTCAGCGTGAAAAATCGTAATGGCAGTATTGTTGCCGATAGTATGCAGATCACTGAGGGTGGTAAGGTAGTGACGTTTGAAAAGCGAGTAAGGCTTGTCATTCAACCTACAAAGCTGCAAGAAGGTGACAATGAGGTAAAATCGTCCAACTGATCTACAGTCGGGATTGTTACTTTGAAGAAATTTCTCGGATTAGGAGAGAGAGCAATGTCTTTCGGGGCGAAACTGATCAGGATATCATCGGTTGCAGTGAGTTTGTTGGCCTCCGCGTTGGTTGTCCCTGCCATGGCGCAGCAGACTCCAGGTGCAGCGCCCGGCGGTATAAAGCTTTCAGGCGATCAGCCAATTCAGATCGATTCCGACAAGGTCGTGCTGCATAATGATGCAGGTACCGCAACATTCACTGGAAATGTTACGGTTGTTCAGGGCGCAACCTTGCTAAAAGCAGGCTCAATGATCGTCTACTACGTTAAAGGTGGCAATAAAGATGCCGCAAACGCAGATGCTTCGAAAGTTTCGAGCGGCGTGGCTGGTGCCGGAGCCCAGGACATTGATCATCTCGAAGTCAGCGATAAAGTCTATGTGAAGTCTGAAGACCAAGTAGCCACCGGGGATCACGGTACATTTGACATGAAGACCGAAGTGCTCGTCCTGACGGGAAGCAAGGTCGTCCTTTCCCAAGGGGACAATGTTGCTGTTGGATGTAAGCTTACAGCTCAGCTGAAAACCGGTGAAGCTCAGCTGGAAAGCTGCAAGAGTGGCCAGACCGGACGCGTTTCAATCGTCGTTGCGCCTAAAAACGCCCAAAAGAACTAAGCCGCCGGAAGAATTGTAAGTGTCCCTATTTTCACGCCGCTCACCCAGCACAAATGCCGCACGGCCAAACTCCAGTGTTTCACAGGAGATGCGCCCGGCGGATCCCTTGGCCGTGGATCGCATGAAGGGCACGCTCGTCGCGCGTGGGATCACGAAAAGCTATAATGGGCGCCAAGTCGTAAATGGCGTTTCATTCGGCGTGCGTTCCGGTGAGGCTGTTGGCATTCTTGGGCCGAATGGCGCTGGCAAGACAACATGTTTTTATATGGTGACCGGGCTCGTGCCAGTCGACAAGGGCACGATAGAAATTGACGGGTTCGATGTCACAACAATGCCCATGTATCGGCGATCGCGCCTTGGTATCGGGTATTTGCCGCAAGAGGCCTCAATTTTTCGCGGATTATCAGTAGAAAATAATATCAAGGCCGTGCTCGAGGTTGTCGAAAAGGACAGGCACGCCCGCGCGCAGGAGTTGGATTCACTTCTTGAAGAGTTCCACATTGCCCATTTGCGAAAAGCTCCAGCGATTTCCCTTTCCGGTGGTGAGCGCAGGCGCCTAGAGATCGCGCGTGCTTTGGCCTCGCGTCCAAACTTCATGTTGCTCGACGAGCCGTTTGCTGGTGTTGATCCGATTGCTGTTGCGGATATTCAGCAATTGGTAAGGCATCTGACTGGCCGTGGCATTGGCGTATTGATTACAGACCACAATGTTCGCGAAACGCTCAAGCTCATCGACAGGGCCTATATTATCCATGCCGGTCAGGTTTTGACCCATGGTCGCCCGGACGAAATAATTGCTAATCCGGATGTCCGCCGACTTTATCTTGGTGATGAGTTCAAGCTCTGATTTTGCCGATCAGGCCCTCCGGTGACATAAAAATCTCAACTTTCAAACCCGTACTGGTTGAAAATGACATCAGCACGCGAGTTTTTGGAGCTTTTCAATTGACAAGCAAGGATTGGGCCACTTCTGTACTGCAGTAACTAATTCTGTATGGAGTAGCTGCGTATATTATGGCTCTGTCGCCAAAACTCGATTTGAGGCAAACCCAATCTCTGGTGATGACTCCATTGCTGATGCAGTCGATACGGCTGCTGCAGCTGAATCATATCGAGCTTGAGCAGTTCATAGAGCAGGAAATCGAAAAAAACCCATTATTGGAAAGACTGGATGCTTCAGACGACACTATTTTGTTTGGCGGCGTTCATTCCGAACATCGTTCAGACAGCGATCAGGATCTACGAAGCGACGGTAGTGCCGACAGGGTTTTATCTGATGATGCCGATAGTCTTTGGTTGAATAGCGGCGAGACCACCAGCTCAAGTGCAATGTCCGATACGTTTGATAGCTCGCTCGAGAATATTTTTCCTGACGATCCCGGTAGCCGCGATTTTATTGCAAGTGATCTTGCTTCTCAGTGGAAGTCATCTGCAGGCGATGGCTATGTCTCGTCGGGTGGAGAGAACTATAATCTTGAACAGGTGACCGCAGCGCCTCTCAATATGCAGGAGCATATCAGGGAACAGATCATTTTCGCTTTCGAAAAAGCAGAAGATCGAATGATCGCAGCCGAACTCGCTGATCAGGTCGACGAAATTGGTTATTTTCGTGGTGATATTGCCGAACTCGCCATCCGGATTGGTTCTTCCGTTGAACATCTGGAGAAGCTGCTTTTTGTCCTGCAGGGATTTGAGCCCGCAGGCTTGTTTGCACGCGATCTTGCTGAATGCCTGCGGCTTCAATTGCGTGCCAGAAAACGCCTCTCACCAGCGATGGATATCCTGCTTCAAAATCTTGAGCTGCTCGCCAAACGCGATTTTCATAGTTTGAAAAAACTGTGCCGGCTTGGAGACACCGAAATTATCGATATGCTTCGGGAAATACAGTTGCTTGACCCAAAACCAGGCACTGCGTTTTCGTCTGGCATAGCCGATAGTATCATCCCCGATGTTCAGGTTGACCAGGCTCCCGATGGCAGTTGGCGTATCGAGCTTAACTCGGAGACATTGCCCAGGGTGCTGATCAACAACAACTACTATGCAACTATAATGAGGGCGAAAACATCTCCGGACGAAAAGACATTTCTGGGGGAATGCATGCACAATGCGAACTGGTTGATTCGAAGTCTTGACCAGCGCGCTCAGACGATTCTTAAGGTCGCCACGGAGATTGTTCGCCAGCAGGAGCAGTTTCTTTTGCAGGGCGTCGCATATTTGAAACCTCTCAATCTGCGCAATGTTGCCGATGCCATTGGGATGCACGAATCCACGGTTAGCCGGGTCACGACAAATAAGTACATGCTCACCAAGCGTGGCGTTTTCGAACTGCGATACTTTTTCAATGCAGCCATTGCTGCCAGTGAGGGCGCCGAGCAACATTCTTCGCAATCTGTAAGGCATCAAATCAAAATTCTCATTGATGCTGAGTCGCCGGATTCAATCCTTTCGGATGATACAATCGTGGAAATGTTGAAGGAACAAAATATTGATATTGCGCGGCGAACTGTAGCCAAATACCGCGAAGCGATGAACATCGCTTCCTCGGTGCAACGGCGCCGCGAGAAAAAAGCTGAGGCTTCCGCTACCAAGAGCAATGTAAGGTCTGGATTCATTGCTCCGCCACGTGTAGGATTACTGGCAGTGGGCAAATGAACTGGGCCAAAGAAGTCCAGTCAGGGAGAACGAAGCGCTGATAGTTTACGACGATGGAGTTGAAGCGCGCCTAAGGATGGAACATCAGGAAAGTGAAATGTGATTGATCATCCCCGCGATTTTGCGGGATGTCTTTGCTCGATTCGAAACAACAGTGTAGATTGGATCGGGCAATGAAATCACAATGAAGGTGAGGTATCATGAGTCTGCGTGTATCTGGAAAACATATGGACATCGGCGATGCTTTCCGCGTCAAAATCGAAGAGCGGATGGCTGAAATGGTCACCAAATATTTCGGTGGCGGGTATTCTGGCCACGTTACTGTGGAAAAGCAGGGCTCCCGATTTATCGCAGATTGTCTCGTGCGTCTCGATACCGGAACGGTATTGCAGGCCGCTGGTGAAGCTCAAGATCCACAACTGGCATTTGATGCCGCCGGTGAGCGTGTTGACAAGCGGTTGCGCCGCTATAAGCGTCGGCTGAAATCGCATCAGGCTCCTGGCTCAAACGGTGTTTTCGATGATGTTTCTTATCGCGTGATGGCACCTGTACCGGATGAAGATGAGGATATTCCGGAGGATTATGCTCCCACAATCGTCGCTGAAACCTCGATGGCTTTGAGAAGCATGAGCGTTGCATCTGCGGTCGTAGAGCTCGACTTGAAAGATAGTCCTGTGGTTGTGTTCCGCAACGCTGGTAGTACGCAGGTTAATATCGTATATCGCCGCGCAGATGGGAATATTGGTTGGATCGATCCCTCAACGGTGGCCGATCAAGTCGTATCCCGGTAACAAAAAACAAGTTCATGGCGAGTTGAACTACCGTTCGCACTCTTAACAAGGTGCGGACGGTAACTGGAAGGAAGAGAATAATGGATCTGGGTGATCTCATTCAGCCCGACGCTGTCCTGCCCGCATTGAAAGTCAATTCCAAGAAGCAACTCTTGCAGATCATGTCGGAAAAGGCAGCCGCCTTGACCGGTTTGAGCGAGCGCGAGGTTTTCGATACGGTTTTGCAACGCGAGCGTCTAGGATCAACCGGTGTCGGCAATGGCATTGCCATTCCACACGGCAAGATCAACAGCGTAAAGCGTATTGCCGGGGTTTTTGCCCAGTTGGATACGCCTGTCGATTTTGAGGCGTTGGACGATCAGCCCGTCGACATCGTGTTTCTCTTGCTAGCTCCGGAAAATGCTGGCGCTGACCACTTGAAGGCATTGTCCAGGATTGCTCGCATGTTGCGCGATCCAGAGCGGATCGCCAAATTGCGTACCGCCCATGATGCCAGCCTGCTTTATGAGTTGCTGACGTCGCAGCCAGCCTCCAATGCGGCCTGACGGCTTATTGCGTAGTTTTAAAAAAGGCCGCCTTTGGGCGGCTTTTTATTTTTCGGTTTTTCGCGCATAGAGTTCAAGTCGGTGGTGTACAATATCGTACCCGAGCGATTTGGCGATTTCCTCCTGCAGTTTTTCAATTTTGTCCGATTTGAATTCGATGACTGCGCCGGTATCAATATCAATCAGATGGTCATGATGGTCGCCATGCGCCTGTTCAAAACGCGATGGTCCGCCATTGAACGCATGGCGATGTATGGCACCCATATCTTCAAGCAAATTCATCGTTCGATAGACTGTGGAAAGCGAAATGCTGTCGTCAATCTCAATGGCACGATGAAATATTTTCATCGCGTCAGGATGGTCTTCCGTTGAGCTCAAAATATCCAGGATAATGCGCCGGGGCCGCGTAATACGTACGCCCGCTTTGCGCAATTCCTTTTCATATTCAGGTTTCTGATTCAAAGCATGTTTCATAGCTGGAATATGCGTCAGATCGCTCTCAGTTGCAAATTTTCTCAACTGAGGACGCCTTTAAATTTGGTTATAAAGAAATCGCCGCCAATGAATTTCATCGGCGGCGATTACGGCGGTTTCTCTGTAAAAGGTGAGCTAGCTCACTCTTGGCACTTCCACGGTGACCTTGTGTTCGCCGGATATCTCCATGGGAATACCGCCTTCTGGCTTTGTCAGCTTCTTTCCATTGACTGTAATCTTCTTGGTTCCGCTGGCAAGTGGTTTGACCTCAACTGAATATTTGGCATCACCATTGCGCAAGACAAAGCTGAAGCCATCCCATGTGGAGGGCAGGGCCGGATTAACGAACAATCGGTCGGCTTGTCGGGTAATGCCAAGAATTCCTTCCGTCGCAACGCGATATAACCAGCCAGCGGAGCCCGTATACCAAGTCCAGCCACCGCGACCGCGCATGGGATCGACGGAGTAAACATCCGCAGCGACGACATAGGGTTCAACACGATACGACTCCGCCTTGTCAGCATTAAGCGAGTGATTGACCGGGTTAAGCATGCTGAACCAGCGATAGGCTTCATCGGCATTGCCGAGTTTGGCCATTGCCAGAACCGCCCAAGTTGCCGCGTGCGTATATTGTCCGCCATTCTCGCGCACACCAACCGGATAGCTTTTGATATAACCCGGATCGTGGCGCGATTTGTTGAACGGAGGCGTAAACAGTTTGACGACCTGTGCTTCTTCGTCAATCAGATGGGTGGCGACCGATCCCATTGCCTGCTTGGCCCGGTCCGGATCGCCATAACCGGAAAGGACGCTCCAAGATTGAGCGATAGAATCGATCTTGCATTCCTCGCTCATCTTTGAGCCCAATGGAGAGCCATCATCGAAATAGCCGCGGCGATACCATTCTCCGTCCCAGGCATTCTTTTCCAATGAAGCCTTCACGCTTTCTATATGTGCTTGCCAGCGTTTTACACGCTCAGCATCATTATAGCGTTCAGCTATAGGCAACATATCGCGCAAGGTGCTGATCAGGAACCAGCCAAGCCACACGCTCTCGCCTTTGCCCTCTTCGCCGACACGGTTCATGCCGTCGTTCCAGTCGCCGGTCAGCATAAGTGGCAATCCATTGCTGCCTGTACGGGCAACAGCAAGATCAAGCGCTCTGGCAGCATGCTCGTAGACGCTGACAATCTCGGTGGAAATTGTCGGCTGATAAAAGGCATCGTGTTCGGCTTCTTCCAGAGCACGTCCTTCGATAAGGGCAACTTGCTCATCAAGAATGCTCAAATCGCCTGTCACGGACGTGTAATGCGCGATTGCATAGCCAAGCCAGACCACGTCGTCGGAAATCTTTGTCCGCACACCGGCTCCGGTTGTCGGAAGCCACCAATGCTGGACATCACCTTCCTTGAATTGTCGTGCTGAGACATTCAGGATTTGCTTGCGGGCAAGCGCTGGATCAAGGATCAGCATCGACAATGTGTCCTGCAACTGATCGCGGAACCCGAAAGCGCCACTGGCTTGATAGAATGCCGAGCGCGCCCATATACGGCAAGCCAGACTTTGATAGGGCAGCCACCGGTTGACCATGATGTCGAAAGCGTTGTCAGGCGTGTCAACCTGAAGACCGTCAAGGAAGTCGGCCCAGATCGCCTTGGAAGCCAACAATGTGTCTTCAAACGTACGGGTTGCGTGCTCGGCAAGTATCTTGTGAGCATCTTCAGTGTTTCCCGTGTCGCCCATATAGAACAGCACTTCCTTGGTTTCGCCGGGGCCAACCTCAATATCCACCGCAAACGCGGCACAAGGGTCGCCGCCAGCTTCCACCAGATTGGATAGTGGCTTTGCCTCTAGAACAGCCGCGGGACGCTCTACCGAGCCAAGATTTCCCAAAAATTCTGTCCGATCCGCGGTGACGGATTGTGGCTTCACGCTGCTTGCAAAGAAAGCCATCTGATTGCGTCGTTCGACCCCGTAAGGATTTCGGGCAAACAGAACTCCTTTCTCGCTATCGTAAGACGGCACGATGAAGGGGGCGGTCTTTGCGCGAACATTGCCGAGCATCCACTCAACGAAGCCGTAAACGCGAAGCTGTTTGGATGATCGACCGTGATTGGTGATTTTCAGGCTGGAAACCCTGACCGGTAGCACAGGGTCGATCGTATGCGTCAGTTCAAGTCCGATATTGCCATGTTTGGAAATGAAGGTTGAGTAACCTTGTCCGTGGCGTGTTTCATATTGAACCGATGGGTCACGCAAAACCGATGCAGTTGGAGCGAATGCCGTATTCGCATCAAGGTCCACGACATAGATAGCTTCACCGGAGCGATTGATTACCGGATCATTCGACCACTGCGTCAATTGATAGTCACGGCTATTGCCCGACCATGTAAAGCCAGCACCTTCCGCAGAAACATGGAAGCCAAAACTGGAATTGGAAATCACATTGATCCATGGCTGCGGCGTGCAAGCCAATCCGCTCAAACGCACGACATATTCGCCGGTCCCCAGATCAAATCCGCCAAAACCATTCCAGAACTGAAGATCATCGCCTGATGTTCTAGCTGGGACTTTGCCTATAAGCTGGCTCGGCGCTGGTGCAACGCCACGCAGATCATCTGTTTCGGTCTCGATCAGTGCTTTGCTTTTGATGTCGGATGCCGGGAACGCTTCGGCATTCAGTTCAGTAACACGGTTCAACTGTTCGGAAAGCGAGCCATTTTGAGCGTGCAATACGATACGGGCCGAGGCCAGAAGCGTATTGTAGCTGGCATCACTCATCTGATCCTTGCGAACAGTGAAGATGTGAACCCGGGGTCCATACTGACCGCCGCGTGCGCGGCTATTCTCACAGATCGCCTCCAGTCCACGCTGGAAATCCTGAGCATATGAGAAGGAGCGTTCGTTGATTACAACAACGTCGACCACCAGTCCTTTTGCCCGCCAATATTCGTGCGCTTTGAGAATGTTTCTCAGCGTTTCCATATCAGCTTCGTCGTCGATACGCAGCGCGAGGATCGGAAAATCGCCTGAAATCGACATTGGCCAGAGTTCAGATTGACTGCCCAGACCGCTTGCAATGCTGCTCGAAGGCAACCGCAACGATTTTTCCGGGTAAATCAGATTGGTCGCCACACGCTGGAAGACAGCTGCTTCATCGGGGTTAATGCCGATATGATGTAGACGGACCTGCGAACTTGTCCAGGACAACGAGAATTCGCGAGCGAAGCAATCCGGATGACGGAAGCGGGCGACCACTTCTTCAAGCTCCTGGCGGTTGGGTCTTACAAGCGTCCAGAATACCAAAGAAACTTTCTTGTGCGCCGGAACGCGAACGCGGCATCGCAGGGAGGCAATAGGGTCGAGAACGAACCCATGATTGCCGCTCAAAGTGACGCCTTCGTCGAATACCACTGGATTGCGAAGGGTACGCCCCCGACCTATAAATGCCCGGCGGTCGGTTTCGACCTGCACTTCACGCATAGCGCCCGAGCCATCGCTAACGACGTGGGCAACGTGAATATCGGGGTCATCCGCACCTCGTTTGCGGCGCGTTGCATAAATGGCATCGCCGCGATCATCGATCTCCGTTTCCACGAACATTTTCGCAAAAGCCGGATGAGCGGTATCTGTGTCGTCATTGGTCAAAACCAATTCGGCATAGGACGTAACTTCGATGATACGATCCTTGGTACCAGTGTTGGTAATAACGATGCGGCGGCCTTCACCATCGGAATCGGAGGCAACGATAGTTTCCACAGTAGAGTGGATCGTACCCGTTTCCTTGATGAATTCAGCCTTGTAATCGGTAAAGATCGTGGTGCTTTTCTCTCCTGCCAAGCGAACTGGGTCGCTGGTGGCGGACCACCATTCTCCGTTTTCCATGTCGCGCAGGAAGAGAAATGTACCATAGCCACTCTCTATAGGATCAGGCTGGAACCGCGTGATGGCCAGACCATTCCAGCGGCTATATCCGCCACCATTTGCCGTGACCATCACAGAATAATGTCCGTTGGACATGATCTGTGTCGCACAAGGTGCGGTCATTGGGTTCGGAATATAACGGATTGAAGCCGGTTCCTCCGAACTTTCGACAGCTTTACGCATGGGATTGTCGGCTTTGGCCTGCAATACCGGTATTTCGCGTGGAGCTTTTTCCTGCAACAAAAGCTCGGCGGCTTCGATAACCGGATCAGCGTGGAAGCGTTCCCGCATACGGCCTTCGAAGACAACATTGTTGACTGCTACAATCGACATGCCGTGATGATGCGCCATGTAGTTGCGTACGATTGCGTATTCCTCGTCTTCGCGAACACGCGATTTGGTGAAATCAACGGCATCATAAAAGCCGTATTTTCCGAGCGCTCCCATCTCACGCAGGCGGTTCAGGTTCTTGACAGCGGCCGCTGGCTGATACTGGCTTGCCATGATGCTTGCATAAGGGGCGACTACATAATTCTTGGACAGGCCGCGTTTCAAGCCGAGGGTCGGCACACCAAAATTGGTGTACTGGTAATTCATTTCCGGATCGCGCGCATTGTAAGCCGCTTCCGAAATGCCCCATGGCAATCCTTTGGAGTCGCCATATTCGATCTGACGTTGCACGATCAGCTTGTTGGTCTGGTCAAGCATCGATCCGAGGGGTTCGATCATGACGAGGGGTGGCATCAGATACTCGAACATCGAGCCGGACCAGGAGATCAGCGCTCCGCGCCAGCCCACTGGGACGAGCAACCGGCCGAGCTTGAACCAATGGTCGACAGGTATATCACCCTTGGCGATAGCAAAAAGGCTGGCCAATCGCGCCTCGGACGCGAGAAGATCATAGCAACTTGCGTCGAGTTCATTGGTTTCAACCCGGAAGCCGATGGAAAGCAAGCGGCGTTCCTTCCGCTCAAGGAAGGTGAAGTCGGTATCGAAGGCCAATTGACGAGCACGTGTTGCGAGAGAAACAAGCCTTTCGCGCAAAATGTCGGTGCTTTCATGGCCGCCCATGGCATCGTCAGTATGACCCTGGCAGGTTTTGACCAAAAGCAGCGCCCATTCATTCGCCGTGAGACTTATCGGTGTCTCTAGCTCACCATGCAGCTCTTCGGTCAGGCGTTGAATATCGCCCGCGAACAGAGCAAGATTGATTGTCCGGAGCGATGCGGTCTCAGGCTCTTCCTTGATCGTTGTAATTGCCCGGCGGAAATTGGCCACACGCTCTTCAAGACGGCGGCGGAGAGGCCGCAGAACACGGCGGTCATCCGGAATTTCGGCAACTGTTTCTTCAAGGATATCGCTAACATCAAGAATCCCGTCGAGCTCACTTTGAAGATAGACAGACGGCGCTTCCGCCCATTTTTCCAGAGCGGAAGACAGAGCAACAAGATGACCGGCGAGATTACCGCTATCTACCGCTGATACGTATAGCGGTAGCAGCGGGCGAAGTGTCGTTGTTTCGTACCAGTTATAAAGATGGCCGCGATACTTCTCCATTTTTTCGAGCGTGTCGATTGTATCGCCAATACGCGTCAATGTTTCGTTGAAGCTGATCCAGCCGAAGTCACGGGCGGCAACAGTGGAGAGCAAATACATGCCGATATTGGTTGGCGAGGTACGCGTTGCGATAACGGGAAAGGGATCTTCCTGGAAGTTATCTGGAGGAATGAAGTTTTGTTCCTTGGTTACGAATGTATCGTAATAATGCCAGGTCCGGCGGGCAAAACGGCGCAATTCGCCCTTGTCGGATGATCGCACGATCAGATCGTCCAGAGGCTTGGCAGACCGACTGACCAGCCAGGCAATAACCGGCGAGAAAAACCAGATTGCGGCAAACGGGACCGCAAGCATCCAGGCGCGGCTATGGCCAGCGAGCGGCAGGATAATTGCAACCAGTGCAACGATGACCGCTGGCCACATCAGACGCGTATAATATTGCAACGTGTCAGGCGAGCTTGTCTTGGCTTGGGCGGCAGCGCGCCACTCCAGAAGATTTTTGCGCGAGACAAACAGGCGGTACAAAGTACGCGCAATTGCATCTGCCATGAGACAAGCCATGTTGGCAATGAAGGTAATGCGCAGGGCAATATCCGCAGCACCAGCAAATATGTCCGTTAAAATGGCTTGGAAATGCCCCTTTAGTGAAAGGTTCATGTCCGTAGGCACAAGATTGGTGAACAGGATCATCGTTGGTACGATGAACATGCTGAAAATCATGAAGAACTGCCACAAGGCAGCGATGCCGGGCGGCAGCAATGTCCAAGCTGCAATGGATGCCAGAATCCAGAAAATCGGCGTCAGCGAACGGCGCAGATTATCCACCATTTTCCATCGGGTAACAGCGGTAATTCCAGGCTTGGTGCTGAACAGGTACGGCAATAATTGCCAGTCACCACGGGTCCAGCGGTGGTGACGCGAAATATCGACATTATAGCCGGTAGGATAGTCTTCGACGACTTCCACATCGCTGACCAAAGCCGCACGGGCATAACCACCTTCGAGCAAATCGTGGCTCAGGATTGTGTTTTCACCAATTTTGCCATCAAGGGCGAGCTCGAAGAAATCGATGTCATAAAGGCCTTTGCCGGTGAACGTGCCTTCGCCAACGACATCCTGATAAACGTCAGAAACAGCAAAGACATAAGGGTCAATGCCGCGATTGACGGAGAATACCCGTTGCAGGAAGGAGGCATCGTCACCAGTCGTCAGCGACGGCGTGACGCGCGGTTGCAAAATTGCATAACCACTTACAATGCGACCGGCTTTCTCGCTGTAAATCGGACGGTTGAGGGGATGGATGAGCTTGCCCGCAAGGCGGTTGACTGAATCAGGTGTAAGACGTGTGTCCGAATCCAGTGTCATCACGAACTTGATGTCGGTCGGGATAACTTCATTGGAGGGGAAATAGGTCGTATCTTTATCACCGCGTAGCAGCAGGTTCAGCTCATGCAGTTTACCGCGCTTGCGCTCCCAACCCATCCAGCGATTTTCTTGGGCATTGAAAAGGCGCTTGCGATGAAGGAGGAAAAACCGGGGATTGCTCTGTGTATAATGGTTGTTGAGCGCGGTGATTTTTTCGCGGGCATAATCCAATATGTCCAGATCATCGTCGCTTTGTTCAACTTTGCTGTCCGCCCAATCCGTCAGCAGTGCGAAATAGACTTCGCCTCGCGGATTGGTCAGATAGTGAACTTCGAGATTACGGATGTGTTCATCGACTGAATCCCGCGAAGTGATTAATGTGGGCACGGCTACAAGTGTTTTCGCCTCTGGAGGCAGGCCGTTCTTATACTCAAAACCAATCAACCGCGTGGGCGGCATGAACATTGGAATGATCCAGTTAACAAAGCCGTTTGCAGTTTCCATGGTCGGAAAAACCGCCAGGATTGTAAACAGCAGAACCAGATCGCGGGGCAAGCCAGCACGCGTCAGCCAGTAATGGACCACAAGCAATATGGCGATCGAAAAAATGGAGGCTGGCACCCATAATCCTGCAAGACCAAGATTGCGGTAGAAACGCACCCAACGCAAAATCAGCGTCGGTGTATAATCGCAAACTGCCTCAAGCTCGGGCCGCCCATCGCCGGCAAGGTAATAGCCTACGTCACGTTTGCGCTGTTCGGGAACCCCGCCTTCACCGCCGGTCTGTTCCGCGCTCTTATGCGCAAGCTCAAGTGCGGCCTGCGTAATGTCATTTTCGCTTTTGCCGGAACGACGCGCAATCTTTTCGATGGCAACGCGGTAGGCATTACGCGAATGAAAGTCGAGCGCGTCGAAATTGGAATTTTCGCGCAGAACAGCATCTACACCACTGACTGTTTCAAACCATGTAATCCAGTCAACATCGTCGATAGCCTTCAGGCTGCGGATAAGGTTTCCCATCGTCACGCCGCCAGTGGACTGGCGGGTATGTTCCTGAATAATCGCGTCCTCGGCATCGCTGCCGTTCTTTTCCAGCACCTCTTCCAGCCACGCCACTGCCGCTCCGGAGTGCATGGCGCCACCACGCAGGCGATAAAGCAGGTGCGTCGCAAAGGTGCTGTCCCGCGCCGCCGTCGTATACTGTTCCAGCATCTGGGGCAGTGTGTCTTTTTCCGCGTTCAGCGTAATCTCATCAGCAACGCTATTGGCAAAGGCGCGCATGCGCCGTGCACGCTCAACACGCAAGGAAAGACGTCTTGCATTTTCGATCAGGATGAAGCGGACGGCAGAGGGCAGAGCCCACAATTCGCCGATATGCAGCGGCTCGACAGTTTGAAAACCTTCAACAATTGCGCTGAGGCTGTTCAGCGAGAATTGGCTGTCTGTGTGGGCCACATAGAGCCACGCCAGAGCCATAACGCGCGGTATATCGCTCTGACTTACAAGCGAAGGCAATTGCCGAATGAATTTCTTGGGCAGATCGCGTTCGACCTGCTGGATGTTTTGGTCAACAAGATAGTAGTTGTCGAGCAGCCATTGAGCCGCTGGGGTAATGGTTTCGCCTTTACGGGCCGCGGCATCCGAAGATCGGTAAGAGTGTAAGATCAACCGTGCATTTTCAACGGTTCTTTGCTCAAAAACCATGGGCTCGTAATCAGGCAGGCGTACATCTTCGCCCTTGGCAACCCGTGCGCCAAGATCACGCAAATCGTCAATCGACTTATAATGTGCCCGGATCGGGTTTGGCTGGACAGAAAAAATCTGGCCGACGGTTTTCTTCTGAGATGCGAACGCTGGAAAAAAGCTTAATGAGGGCATTTGCTTCGTTTCTGTTGGAAGAAAAAAATCTTCGAGATTGCAATATAAGGCGGCATTTTACGATCTAATCGGTTCAGAGCAATGACGCTATCACCACTTTGTTGTTATCGATCAGTTTTGATGAAAATGAGTCAGATTGCCATAACG
The DNA here is from genome assembly GCA_900471815.1 of Hyphomicrobiales bacterium. Classification (GTDB taxonomy): domain Bacteria; phylum Pseudomonadota; class Alphaproteobacteria; order Rhizobiales; family Rhizobiaceae; genus Phyllobacterium; species Phyllobacterium ifriqiyense. Next base: position 335,323 of record UICE01000001.1, on the reverse strand, counting down.
AATTATGTGTGGTCGCCGAGATAGTCGGCAACAATAAATAAAATGACTCTGAAATCGCTAAGACGAAAAATTTATTTGCTGAAATAAAGGCCGGAGTTTGAAGATTCCGGCTTTTACCAATCAATTACTAGGCGCTTTTCCCAAATACGCGCCAGTGCTTTGGCAAGAATGCCAGCGGCGAGCCGACTTTTGCGGGATGATCAGCTGGAATTTCGATCTCGACGCGGCTTTCAGTGCCATCAATTTCAAGTTCGACACGGCGTGTTGCGCCTACGCGCCGGCTGGCTATTACGACGCCACTGATACGAGCTTCAGAGCCGCCGAGAAGCTCCACATCATGGGGGCGAAAATAAAGCACGCCTTTTCCGTCGGCTTGTTCACTTTTCAGATCAAGCGCCTTATCGCCGAGATGGATCGTCCCTGATTGGATGCTCACGTCCAGGGAACTCGACTCGCCGATGAAACTATAGACGAAGGGCGAGTTGGGGCGGTCATAGACCTCATCGGGCGTGCCAACCTGTTCGATTTTCCCCTGGCTCATCACGACCACACGGTCGGCAAGTTCAAGTGCTTCATCTTGATCATGCGTAACAAACACAGTGGTGTGCTGGGTCTTGTCATGAATTTCACGCAGCCAGCGACGCAGTTCCTTCCGAACTTTGGCATCAAGCGCGCCAAATGGCTCATCAAGCAGCAGTACGCGCGGTTCGATAGCCATGGCACGGGCCAAGGCGACACGCTGCCGCTGCCCGCCGGAAAGTTGCGCGGGATAACGTTTCTCGAGGCCCGAAAGCTGGACGAAATCAAGAAGTTCGCTCGAACGTCTGCGGATTTCCTCTTTGCTTGGCCGATTGGCGCCGGGCCGCACTTTCAAACCGAAGCCGACATTATCGATGACAGTCATATGGCGGAACAAGGCATAGTGCTGGAAAACAAAACCGACATTGCGTTCCTGCACTGATTTTAAGGAAGCATCCTCATCACCAAAGAAAACCTTCCCATCGGTCGGGGTTTCCAACCCTGCGATCAGGCGCAAGAGCGTTGTCTTTCCCGATCCCGAAGGGCCGAGCAATGCAATAAGCTCACCCGAATTTATATCCAATGATACGTCGTGCAGCGCCGGAAACCGGTCAAACTCCTTGCGCACACCACTTACTCGAACTTCCATAAATATTCCCCTTAGTGTCCACCAGCAGCGCGAAGTTCTGCCCCATATCGCAACTCCAGCAGAGTTTTGAGAACGAGCGTCACCAGCGCCAGCAGCGCAAGTAGCGAAGCCACTGCAAAAGCAGCGACAAAATTATATTCATTATAGAGAATTTCGACATGCAGCGGCATCGTATTTGTCAGGCCGCGAATATGCCCGGATACGACCGAAACTGCACCAAACTCTCCCATTGCCCGGGCGTTGCATAAAAGAACGCCGTAGAGCAAGCCCCATTTAATGTTGGGCAAGGTGACATGCCAGAAAGTCTGCCAGCCATTTGCTCCCAGGGACAATGCTGCCTCCTCATCCGTTGTTCCCTGATCCTGCATGAGAGGGATCAATTCGCGAGCCACGAATGGAAAGGTGACGAATACGGTGGCAAGCACGATGCCCGGCACGGCAAAGAGAACTTCTATGCCATGTGATTTCAGCCAGGGACCAAGGAAGCTTTGCGATGAAAAGAGCAGAACGTAAACCAGACCAGAAATGACCGGAGATACCGAAAATGGCAGGTCAATCAGTGTTGTTAAAAAAGCTTTGCCCTTGAATTCGAATTTGGCGATAGCCCAAGCGGCAACGACACCAAAGACAATGTTTAACGGGACTGCAATTGCCGCAACCAGTAAGGTTAACCGTATTGCGGCAAGCGCATCGGGTTCTGCAAAAGCAGCAAGATAGGCTTCTGGACCTTTGCGGAAAGCCTCAACAAAAACAGCAATGAGCGGCAGCAACAGGAAGAGCCCGAGAAATGCCAGTGCAGTGGCTATGAGAACAAAGCGTGCCGTGCGGCTTTCCGTGGTGGCAGGATGCCATGCCTTGGCAGATTCATTCGATATCGGCAGATCATGTGCCATAGCCATACCTCCTGCGGCTCCATGCCTGAATGAGATTGATCACGAGCAGCATCAGGAAGGAGATGGACAGCATGATTGTCGCAATGGCCGTGGCACCCGCATAGTCAAATTCCTCGAGCCGGATGACGATCAGCAAGGGCGCAATTTCCGAAACATAAGGCAAGTTGCCTGCAATGAAGATAACGGACCCATATTCTCCAACTGCCCGGGCGAAGGCCAGTGCAAAGCCTGTCAGAATGGCAGGTTGAAGGCCCGGCAGCAGCACGCGCGTTATGGTTTGGAAACGGGTTGCTCCAAGCGTCGCAGCTGCCTCTTCCACTTCCTTGCGGATTTCTTCCATGACGGGCTGGACTGTGCGAACAACGAAGGGAAGACCAATGAAAATCAAAGCGATGACGATACCCAGCGGTGTGAATGCCACTTTGATACCCAAGGGTTCGAGCCATTTTCCAATCCAGCCATTCTTGGCATAAAGGGCTGTGAGCGCGATGCCAGCAACTGCTGTTGGCAAGGCGAAAGGCAGGTCGACAATAGCATCAATAATGCGGCGGCCGGGAAAGCGGTAACGCACGAGAACCCAAGCAACAATAACGCCAAAGACGACGTTCACCAAGGCGGCGATAAATGATGTACCAAAGCTAATCTTCATCGCGTTGACGGTCCGAGGATCAATCGCAACATTGAAAAAGCCCTCCCAGCCGAGAGCGGCAGAGCGCCACACCAGACCGGCAAGTGGAATAAGGACAATAAGTGCTAGGTAGGCAAGCGTGAAGCCAAGTGTCATTCCAAATCCTGGAATGATACTTGGCCTCTTGAAGCGGAATGGAGTCATTGGGTAACTCCATCGCGGTTTGGCTGCCAACCTGTTTTCACAAGGTTGGATTTCATGTTTTTACTGTTTCGGCTTGTAAATCTGGTCAAATGTTCCGCCATCTCCAAAGTGATAGGGCTGTGCTTTGGCCCATCCACCGAAGATTGGATCATCGATTGTCACCAGTTTCAACTCGGGTAGTTTCTTGAGGAGATCGGCCGACACGAGTTTTGGCTCGCTGGGACGGTAGAAATGCTTGGCAGCGAGCGTCTGACCCTCTTCAGAATAGAGGTATTGCAGATAGGCTTCCGCCGCTTTTCTTGTCCCTTTGGCATCAACATTCGCGTCTACGATAGCAACGGGCGGCTCAGCCAAAATTGATTGTGGCGGCACAACGATATCGAACTTGTCGGCACCAAACTCATCTAGCGAAAGATAGGCTTCATTTTCCCAGGCTAGGAGAACGTCACCCAGTTCACGCTGCGCAAAGGTCGTGGTGGAGCCACGAGCGCCGGTATCGAGCACAGGAACGTGCTGGAACAGTGTTGCTATATATTCTTTGATCTTGGCTTCGTCACCGCCGAACTGGCCATTTGCCCATGCCCAGGCAGCAAGATAATTCCAGCGTGCGCCACCCGATGTCTTGGGGTTTGGTGTAATAACCTCAACGCCGTCCTTGATAAGGTCACCCCAATCCTTGATGCCCTTTGGATTGCCCTTCCGAACCAGAAAGACAATGGTCGATGTGTAAGGTGCGGAGTTATGGGGATATTTTGTTCGCCAATCAGGATTAATTTTCTTTGTGGCCGAGACAATCGCCGAAATATCGCTTTCAAGCGCGAGTGTTACGACGTCGGCATCCAAGCCGTCTATTACCGCGCGTGCCTGTTTACCTGATCCGCCATGGGACGTCTGTATGGTAACAGTTTCCCCTGTATCAGCTTTCCACTTGGCTGCGAATGCCGCGTTGAAATCCTTATAGAGCTCGCGCGTTGGGTCGTAAGAAACGTTCAAGAGCGTGGTGTCCGCCAAGGCAGCAGACATTGGTTGTGACGCGACCGTTGCCATAAGCAGAACGGTCGCGAAGGCTATCGATAATCGGGAATTTTTCATGCCTGCCTCCGTGTGATTGAAACTGAAGGGTAGCAGAGCCTCTGAAAATGAGGCGTTAGAAAGAATTCCTTTTATATCACAAAATTAGAAAACTCTACCGGATAGCCATAGTCTATAGGAATAGTCGTCTATATTTTGGCCGTGTTGGTTCTGTCGCAAAAAGAATTGCTGGGTCTTGTCGTGATCCAGCGTCAAAAATAGTGCGGTATTTATTTGCGAACTGTCAGTTTCACGGGCGTCGCATCAGCAATTTTGACGTAACCGGCAAGCTCGGCGCGTGTTGTATCTTCTTTGGGTAGTTTGATGGGCATGACAAAGATAGCTGCAGTCAATAGCACTGTCGCTGCTACCGATAATTGTCGTTCCCGGCGCGAACTGATAATCATGATTTCTCCCCTTCCTTAGTGGTATTTCGCGCGCATAGGGCGGGAAATAATGTCGTCGATCGCAGATTTTGGAATGGGCAGGAGCACCTGATCCAGCTCTACGAGTGTTTCGGCAAATGCGATTGCAGCGTTTTCGACTTCCTCGTGACGGGAGGGACATGCCATTGCATTGAGGCATGTTCGTGCTGCAACCATGTCGCAATTTTGAAGACCGGCAACGAGTCCCAAGATCATGCATTCTTCTCGGCAGACGTGATGGGAGCCAAAGGGAAATGTTTTCAACGGGCACAGGGCGCAATGGCGCAATGTACGCACGAAGTAAGACAGTTCTGACAAGGCATGATTGCCGTTGCGATCACCAAGAATCTCGCTGTAGAGACCATAGGCCATTTCCCATGCAACAACAGAGCCGGTTTCAAATCCGGCAGTCCAGCGGCGATATCCTTCGAGCAGCAGCTTTTCAGGAGCACGATCGAAATAACAGCCGGTATGGTTCCGCGATTCAGATAAGCCAGGAAACATCGCGACCTCCATCCTGCGGAAGATTGCGGGTAGGAGCAAGCAGGCTATTGCGTAATCGCTGCAGAAGCTCATCAGAGCCCAAAGCAAACGACGGACGCTGACGCCTCAGCAAAGAGACCACGCGTTGGCATGGCAAAAAAAGACCAATCATAAGGTCCTCCAATCGAACGGGTTCAAGGCCCAAACATCAAAGGGTGTACTCATTGTACAAATGCATAAAGGCTGCTGAAAAAACGGTTGTCAAATACTAAATGTTTAAAACGTTCAAAAATATCAATAGCTTAGAATAATTCTAGGAAATTATGAGTTTTTTAGTATACAAATGTTCTGATAGCTTCAGTTTCTGCCGGCATCCCTCCCGATTTTCGGGAGGAGAACGGTTTGATGGAATCAGCCTGCGATGAGCAGCTTTAACTTTTTCAAGGCAACGTCGGCATCTTCTTTATAATCAATCGTGCTTTTCAGGCGCGCATCGCGATCGAGCAACATGATAGATGCTGTGTGATCCATTGTGTAATCACCATCTTCAGTTGGAACCTTCTTGGCGTAGATACGCCAGCTTTTGACCAGCTTTTCGATCTCTTCCGGCTTGCCTGTAATGCCGGTTATCCGGTCGGTAAAGGCCGCAGTATACCCTTTCATCACTTCCGGCGTATCGCGCTCAGGGTCGACGGATATAAAGAAAACACGTAAATCCTTGCCTTCGTCCCCAAGCGTGTTCAGCAGCCCGGCCATTTCGAACAATGTAGTTGGGCAGACCTCAGGGCAGTGTGTGAAACCAAAAAACAGAGCTGTCGGATGGCCCTTGAATGCGGCCTCGGTAATAGGAGCACCGTTTTGATCAATCAGATTAAAAGGCGTGCCCAGTTCAACTGATTTTTGTGTACTGGCCTGCCGACCGCTGACGTAAGTAAGAACCAGAAAGATGGTAAGGGCAGCGATTGCCGCCCATAGACCATAGCGAACCCACCGCATATTCATCAGTTGTGCTCCATGCTTGCAGCGTTTGCTGCGCCCACCATAAATTGAACTTCGACCTTGCCTGCCTTGGCAAATTCAAGCGTCACGGGGATCATGTCGCCTTCCTTCAACGGCTGGGCTATATTCATAAACATCAGATGAAGTCCCCCCGGAGCAAGCTCTGCAGTTCCGCCAGCGGGTATTTCGAGTCCTTCCTTGAGCTGGCGCATTTGCATGACATCGCCTGCCATTTTCATTTCATGCACCTCAACGCGCTCGGCGGCAGGTGTCGTGCCGCCCATTAGCCGATCGGGCTCGTTGGCCGAATTGGCGATCTTGAGATACCCGCCACCTACTTTTGCACCGGGCAAAGTAGCACGGGTGAACGCGTTACTAAGCGTCAAATCTCCAGCTTTTACCGGTTCCATTGCATCTTCGGACTGGCTCGCTGGGGCGTCATGCCCCATCTTGGAGTGGTCATGAGCCTGCGCTGCAAAGGAAAGGGACGTGGCGACAAATGCAAGTGCGGCAATTCGGAATAGTGTGTTCATGGAACGTCTCCAATTCGAATGTTTACGAGAATACGCGTTTCAGGGGAGAGGGGATACGAGTGACCAGCTGATCGATGACCAACATGGCCAGGATGGCAAAGCCGGTAAGCGGAAAAGCTACGCCGAAGCCCAGGATTACCACGGTCAGCATAACAAAGACGCTGGTTTGAGATGGCATGGGCGGCACGCCCAATCGGCCTGATGGGCGGCGTTTCCACCACATGACTATGGCAGTTACCGACATTAGCGTAATGGCGAGGCAGGTCAGGAGCATGAGGATCTGGTTCGCCAGCCCAAAGTACTGACCCATATGAACCCCAACGCCAAATTCTATCGCTTTGCCGCCAATGCCGTAGTCGGAAAACTTGATGTCAATCAATGGCTTACCCGTATACTGGTCATAATGGATCGTCTGTTGCCTTGCTATGTCGTCAGGAAAAATCGCGGCGGTATAAACACCTCCCTTGCCCCTGGGCAGCGAAACCTCATAGCCGGGAAACATACCCGCTTCATTGGTAGCGGTGACGATCTGATCAAGACTGACGTTCTCTCCTTTGGAAGCTGTATTGGACGCCGGTACGGGGGCGTTTTCTACAGTCCAGCCAGCATGATCGACCACATCCTTAGTGGGCACTGTCGAAAGGGGAACATCATCCCAGAGCTTGGTTGGATAACCCATTCCTGCACTGGAAAGCGCTGCATTAACCTGCTCGCCCCAATAGCCCGACCAAGGCATTCCAGAGATCGCCAGAAAAAAGATCAGCGCTCCGGCAGATGCGCCGGTAACGGCATGGAGGTCACGCCAGAACACACGTTTTGAAGGGGTTCCACGGACGCTGACAACGCCGCCGGTTTGTGAGCGCGGCCACCATAAATAAAAACCGGTGACGACCAAAATAAGCGCCATTCCTCCGACAGCTTCGATTATCCTATTGAGAACAAAGCCAAAATATTTCAGGCTGTGAATATTCCGGACCACCTTATTGAATTCATTTTCGGCCGCAACAGTGCCAAGAACGGCCCCGCTATAGGGATTAACGAAGACGAGAACGTTCTCAGTAGATGTGCCGACCGTGACACGAACCGAATGCGATGGATCGGCGGGAACGCGGTATCGGATAATTTTTGAACCAGGTACTGCTGCCCTCGCATTTTCCGAAAGCACTGAGGGAGCCAGGGTTTGGCCTTGCGGTTCCACAATATTGCGATAGGCGAAAACCGTATCGTCAATCTCGTCCTTGAACAGATAGAGCCCGCCCGTGACGGCAAGATTGATCATGAACGGAATGACGAAAAGTCCCGCTAAAAAATGCCAGCGCCACACGGCACGATAAAGAGATATACTGATATTGTTAGGCTTTTTGCCAGCCTCGGCAAGAACGGCCATAATTATTCCAATCGTCTGACGGCCAAAGGAGATGGACCTGCGCGGGCAGGGCCATATTCAAGCGCCAAAGGGCGCCATGGGTGTCAGACTGATGGCGGTGCTTGCGGCGGAGCGGATGGCGGATAGGCGTGCCGCGCAATGAGAGCAGCTTCCCGCTTGATCGCAAGTGATTGTAAAGGTTCAATTTTTGAGCTGGCGACTGTAGCCGGAACGGGCAATATGACCGAAGAAACAAGACGGCATGCCTCGCAACCAGTGCCATGCCAGGCTGTCTTGTGATGATCCTTTTCATTGCCGGTATCGGTCAGGCAAAGCATGGGCAAAGAGCCGTCGGGAAGGGTATAGGCTGAAAGATCATCCAGGGCAGGCGCAGCGGAAACCGGCTGATGGGCAAAGGCAACAAATACGAGCGCCAATGCGCAAAGCATGCGCACCGCCATTCGCCAATTGTTCCAAACTTCGCGCATTATCGCCTCGTTAGCAGTCCAACATTTTCATAGCTGCACTTTTGATGAAAAGCCATGCGGCAAAGAGTAATGCAACCGACGACAACCAAATTGCACGCTAGGATTACTTTTTTTGAGCAAGAATCGACGATTCTTCGGCAAATTTCTCCAATTGTTCTGAAAAATCGTGCCACATGTCGAGCAAACCCGGTCGAAATTGGAAAGCACTGTTCAAGTGTCCGTTTGCTGCCCCTAATCGCGCGCCAGAGCATCAATCGGATTGAGTCGTGCGGCTTTTCGGGCAGGCAGGAATCCGAATGTCAGTCCGACAATGACGGCGGTGATGCAGGCAACCATGATGGCATTGACCGAGACAATCATCGGGAAGGAGCTGCCAATGGGAGCGAAGACTGCACCTATCGCCAAAGCGAGTCCAACGCCGATAATTGCACCGGTCACAGTTACCGCGGAAGCCTCAATCAGAAATTGCAACATGATATCGATCTGACGTGCGCCGACCGCCATGCGCAGACCGATCTCTTTTGTACGCTCGGTCACCGAAACCAGCATGATGTTCATGACGCCGATACCGCCGACGACGAGGGCGATGGCGGCGATGGATGACATGAGCAGTGAGAGAATCTTCGTCGTGTTTTCGATGGTCTTGCGCATCTGGTCACTGTTGAAGATGAAAAAGTCCTTGGTGCCGTGACGGCGCTCAAGCAGCGCGACGATGGCTTTTTCAGCAGCTTGGGTGTCCACATTGTCCGACACGCGCAAAGTGATTTCGCTCAGGCTTCCTGCACCGCTTATCCGGGTAAAGAGGCTTGTGTAAGGCATGTAGATTTGCAGCCGTTTGTCCTCGCCCATGCCGCCGGTGGTCTTGGCTGCGACGCCGATGACGACGACCGGAACCTGCGCAACCACGATCACCTGTCCGACAGGATTCGCCACATTCTTGAACAATGCCTGTTTGGTATTGTCGTCAATGACGACTTGCTGCAAACCCATGGCTTGGCTTCGCGCATCGAAGAAACTGCCTTGCACGATTTTACGCTGGACAACGCGGAAATAATTATCTCCTACGCCGTTGATTGTCGCGTCGACCGAAACATTACCAAACTGGGCTTTGCCGGTCGCCGAGACGGAGGGCGTTACGCTGTCTACATAGGGCTGCGAGCCCAAGGCTTCGGCATCGGCAATCACGAGGCTTTTAATCTTGGCGGCGTTTTCATCGCCCCAATCCTTGCCGGGAAAAATGCTGATCGTACTGGCGCCAAGACCATTGATTTCGTTCAGCACCATGCGCTGGCCGCCTTCACCAAGGCCGACAACCGCAACAACGGCTGCAATACCAACGATAATCCCGAGCATGGTCAGCGCTGTGCGAGTGCGATGCGCAATCATGGAACGCAGAGCCATGGGCAGTGCTTCCATAAGTCGGCGCATAAAACCGCTGAGCCATCCGGCAGATGCAGGCTGTTGCGTCAGTTTGGCTGTCGTGGACACGGGTCTGTCCGGTTTGCGCTGGTCGGCAAGGATAGCGCCATCCTTGATTTCGATGATCCTGTCCGCATGACCGGCCACATCCATATCATGCGTCACGATAATGATCGTGTGACCGGCAGCATGAAGCTCTTTGAGAATGTCGAGGACATTTTCGCCGCTCTTGCTATCCAGCGCGCCGGTCGGCTCATCGGCAAGAATGATTTCGCCGCCATTCATCAAGGCCCGCGCGATGGAAACGCGCTGTTGCTGCCCGCCAGAAAGCTGGTTCGGCCGATGGTCCATGCGATCACCAAGCCCGAGACGCTCAAGAATGGCGATGGCGCGCGACCGGCGCTGACCCTTTGGTGCGCCGGAATAGACCGCAGGTATTTCGACATTACCGATGGCGCCAAGATCGGGCATGAGATGATAACGCTGGAAGATGAAGCCGAAATGTTCGCGCCGCAATTCGGCAAGCTCGTCTTTCGTCAGGCCGGAAGTCTCGCGACCGGCCATGATATAGCTGCCCTTGCTTGGCTGATCCAGGCAGCCAAGAATATTCATGAGGGTCGACTTGCCGGAACCGCTGGCCCCGACAATGGCGACGAATTCCCCGGCTTCTATGGTCAGGTCGATATTATCGAGGGCAATGACTTCCTCGCTGCCCGCCGCGAAAATACGCGATAGCTGTTTGACTTCGAGCAGGGCTGAACTCATGACGAGGGTGTCTCGCTGCTTGCAGCCTTGCTAGCGTCAGCCGCGGGAGTGCCGCCCTCAATGACAACCTCGTCGCCAACGCGCAAACCTTCAACGACTTCAGCCTTGATCATGTCGGTCAAGCCGATCCTGACAAATCTCTGTTCGGTTTTTCCCTCAGCCAGTTTGACCTTTACCTTGTAACGGCCATCCGGCTCTCTGTTGGAAAGGGCAGACCACGGAATGATTGGCTTGTCCTTGATCGAGCCGATGATGATATGGACTTGCGCGGTCATTTTCGTCCGCAGACGAGAGTCCGGATTCGGTACAGTGAGTAACCCGTCATAATAGATTGCGGTGCCTTTGCTGCTGTCGGTTTCGACGCTGGATTTGGCATCGGTGGTGATTGATGGCGGGGCAAAATCGATGCGCTGAAGTTCGGCTTCATAGCGCGTTTGCGCATCGCCCATAATGGTGAACCACACCTTCTGGCCGGGCTTGGTGCGCCAGACATCGGCTTCAGAAATTTTGACCTTCACATTCATCGTATCGAGCTTGGCGACGATCACCACGGTTGGCGTGGTTTGTGTGGAATTCAGCGTCTGGCCCTGCTTGGTGACAACTGCAATGACAGTGCCATCAATGGGCGAGACGATTCGCGTATAACCAAGATTGGCCGTGGCCGTTTCAACATTGACTTCCGCCTGTTCGATCTGCGCGCCAAGCGAAGCAATCTCCGCCTGCAAGGCAAAATAGTCAGACTCAGCCGTATCGAAGGCCATTTGCGAGGCCGCCCTTTGCTCAAGCAAAGCGGTCTGCCGCTCATAGGCAGCCTGTGCCTTTTTGAGCTGAACCTGTTTGACCCGCTGCAATGCCTGGCTGTTTGCCAGTTCCGCCTTGGCAACACGCAATGCATTTTCCTGCGGGACAGAGTCAATCTCGGCAATAGGATCACCGGCCTTTACCGGCTGGCCGGATTCAACATAAAGCGTTTTCACCTGCCCGGAAACCTGCGCACCGACATTGACCATCTGCACCGGCTCCAAAGTACCCGTTGCAAGCACGGTCTCCTCAATGAAACCAAGTGCGACAGGAGCAGTGAACACGCTCTGCTCTGGTGCTTTGCCGGAGGAAAAAACCTTTGTCATCAACAGCCAGACGACAAGAATTGCGATAATGGCGAAGACGATCAGTTTCAGAGCGCGGCTGCGGAAGCGGGAACGGACTTGAGGCATGATTCTGACCTGATGGAAATGCGGGTGCTTATGGGCGATAGAGGGATTTGGCTAGAACGTCACATTATGGCTTTTTCACATCGAACATATCCCGCGAGCCGAGTTTTCACTTATCGCCGGATAGGGTTGCTCCATGAATATTGCGTGAAAATGACGAACGGATCTACCAACCGGGAACTGAACTGCGATTGTAAAGCGGGATTATTGCCCGCAAAGACAGGCCGCGTACAAATGTCCATTGGCGTTTCTGCTCAACTGCATTATCTGAAGTGTCAGGGTCTGACCCCAAGAATGACAGGGATGGAATTGCAATGGCAGATGTGACGAAGACCGAGGTCCTGGAACAATTGAGGACGGTGACCGGTCCGGATTTCAACAGCAATATTGTCGAGCTTGGTCTGGTGTCAGACATCTTTATCGCCGACAATAAAGTGTTCTTTTCGATCACCGTCCCTGCCGAACGTGCTCAAGAGCTGGAGCCGCTCCGCTCTGCCGCCGAACGTGTGGTCAAGGCAATGCCCGATGTAAAAGGCGCAGTGGTTGCATTGACCGCCGAAAAACGCGGCGGCCCGACAAGCGATGACGCGCCGCGTGCTGCGCCTGCACCAAGACCTGCGCAAAGACCGGCACCGGCAGGCGCGGTGCCGCCGCAACGTGTACCGGCTAAAGCTCCGCCAGCCGTTGCCGGCCATGCCGGTCACAGCCATGCGGCAGCGCCGGTCAAATCCGGAGTGCCCGGCGTTGGCGCCATTATCGCAGTCGCATCCGGCAAAGGCGGGGTTGGCAAATCGACGACCGCTGTCAATCTGGCTTTGGCTTTGCAGGCCAATGGTCAGCGCGTCGGTATTTTGGATGCAGATATTTACGGACCTTCCATGCCGCGTCTGCTACACATTTCCGGCAAGCCGGAAGTGGTTTCCGGCCGGGTGCTGAAGCCGATGGAAGGCTATGGGCTGAAGGTCATGTCGATCGGTTTCCTTGTGGACGAGGAAACGCCGATGATCTGGCGCGGCCCCATGGTCATGTCGGCGCTGACACAAATGCTGCGCGAAGTGCAATGGGGCGATCTCGATGTCCTGGTGGTGGACATGCCGCCCGGTACCGGCGACGCACAATTGACCATGGCGCAGCAGGTGCCGCTTGCCGGTGCGGTGATCGTTTCGACACCCCAGGATCTGGCGCTGATCGACGCGCGCAAAGGGCTCAACATGTTCAAAAAGGTCGATGTGCCGCTGCTCGGCATTGTTGAGAATATGAGCTATTTCATCGCGCCGGATACGGGCGCGCGCTATGATATTTTCGGCCATGGCGGTGCACGCAAGGAAGCAGAACGCCTTGGCGTTCCATTCCTTGGCGAAGTGCCGCTAGTGATGGAAATCCGCGAAATGTCGGATGCAGGAACACCGGTCGTCATCAGCAATCCGGATGGCCCGCAAACCAGGGTCTATCGTGAGATCGCTGCGAAGGTTTGGGAACAGCTGAAACTGGCCAAGGGTGGGCGCACCGCTCCTGCAATCGTTTTTGATTAGAGGATGGCGGCACTTAGGCCGCCATCCAAATCCCCTTTAAAAGATATGGTCCACAGGCTGGCCCAAAGCCATTGCTCCGGCATAATGGGCCTGCGGGCCCTGCTGTAGCGGATGGTAGCGGGCGCCCTGTATGTCGCGGAAACGCTGTTCAAGACGGTTATCCCGGTAAAATCCGCTGCCGCCCGCCAATTCCATTGCCAATTCCACGGCTTTAATCGCGTGTTCGGCGATAAGAGACCGGCCGATCATAGTTTCATTGACGGTTGTCGCAGAGGGCGCGTTGCGGGCAGCTATGTTCACCATCCACTGATGCGCCAGTTGCGCGGCGCGCAAGTTTGTATCCATTCGGCCAGCAAGATTGAAGCTGTGAGTGCTCAAGGGTTTCTTACCGGCGAGGCCAACGGCAATATCACGCGCGCTTTCAGCAACGCCAAGATAAACCGCATAGATCAGCGGAAAGGCAATTGTGGAAATGATCTGGAACAAAGGATGCCATTCGCCAGCCTTGCGTGAGAGGGCGACGCCGCTATCAGGAATAAACAGATTATCGAAAATGACATCGTTGGAACCAGTGCCGCGCATGCCCATTGCCTTCCAGGTTTCAACGACGCTCACTCCCTCGGCCTTCATGGGAGCAGCAAAATGGATGACGTTATGTGATCCGTCGTCATTTTCAACCATGGCGCCCGTCATCAAAAGATTGCCCGCATTGGCCCCCGAGGTGAATATTTTTCGCGCCGAGATGCGATAACCGCCATCAACTTTAACGGCCTTGCCGGAGCCGCCAATCCAGTCGGAACCGCCGCTGGAAAGCAGGATCAGCTTTTCGGCCGCAACACGTTTCAACAGAGGTTCTACGGCAGCCAGTTTCTGATGCTGCCAACGCCAAGCGGGAATTGCCACCTGATGCGTGTGCATGGAAAAAGCCAGCGCGGTCGAGGGGCATGCATGTGCGATAATCCGCAACATTTCCGCCAGTTCCGTAACATTCGCGCCTCCACCTCCAAGTTCAAGCGGTACGCCGATTTCGACAAGGCCGGCTTCTTGGAGCAACCTGTAATTATCGGCGACAAATGTATCCGTCGCATCGATATGTCCGGCATTATCGGCGAAAGCGGATGACAATGTGCGAGCAATCTCAGCGGCAGGGCTCGCATGAGAATGTGTCTCGGCATTATCAACCGATGATGAATGTGCCATGGTGTTCATGATGTTCTCCTCGCTTTTGTTTTTAGTGAAAGTAAAAATCCTCTCATTGACGGGCTTCGTCTAGTTCACGAAATGAACTAGCCCGTTCCCTTGCCCGATCTTTTGGAGTACCTTCAAACAAAATAAAGTCCTGAGGGGGACTCATGGAAACGCATGGCGGATACGGTCAGTTCTGTCCGGTGTCGATGGCCTCTGAAATATTATGCTCTCGATGGACAACGCTGATTTTGCGGGAGCTTTTATGCGGCACGACGCGCTTCAATGATTTGCGCCGAGGCGTGCCGCGCATGTCGCCCGCACTCCTTTCAAAACGCCTGAAAGAGCTTGAACGCGCTGGCGTCATAATGACGGTTCCAAATGCTGCGGGCGTTCTGGAGTATCATCTTTCGGCGGCCGGTGAGGATTTGCGCCCCGTAATCATGGGGATCGGTTTTTGGGGGCAGCGCTGGGTGGAATCCAAGGTTTCGCTGAAGAATCTCGATCCATCGTTGCTGATGTGGGATATGCGCCGTCATCTCAATCCGAAACCATTGCCGCAGCGCCGGTGTACGATTCAATTTCTGTACCCTGAACTGCCTCAAGCGCGGCAAAATTTCTGGCTTGTCGTTGAGGACGGTTCTGTTGACCTTTGCGGGTTTGATCCGGGATATGACATTGATCTGCTTATCACGAGTTCATTGAAGAGCATGACCGCAATCTGGATGGGCCTCTCAATGGTCCGGCGGGAGGTGGATGCTGGCAACCTTGAGTTTGACGGCGATCCTGCAATCGCCGCCTCCATGCAACAGTGGTTGGGCCTCAGCCCATTCGCGCAGGAACCGCGCCGAGTCTCATGACAGGATGTAAGGTGATGAAATCTAGAGTCCGGCAAATTGGTCGGTGGCCCGAATTAACCGATCGAGTATGCCCGGTTCCGTATAGGCGTGACCTGCCCCTTCGATAAGATGAAATTCGGCATCAGGCCAGACCTTGTGAAGCGCATAGGCATATTTTACCGGGCAGGGCATGTCATAGCGCCCCTGAACAATTACACCCGGAATGCCATGGAGCTTATGAGCGTCACGAAGCAACTGCCCCTCCTCCAGCCACGAGCCATTTATAAAATAGTGGTTTTCCAATCTGGCGAAGGCGAGAGCGTAGTGACCATCCCTGAAGCGTGCGGAATATTCGGGATCGGGAAGAAGCGTCACCGTCTCGCCTTCCCAGATCGTCCATGCTTTAGCCGCTTCAAGCTGGGCAATTTTGTCGTCTCCGGTCAAACGTTTATGGTATGCCGCCACCATATTACCGCGCTCTTCCAAGGGAATGGGTGCCTGAAAAAGCTCCCATTTATCTGGAAACATCTCGGAAACGCCGAACTGATAATACCAGTCGATTTCTGCCTTTGTGACAGTATAGATGCCGCGCAGGATCAATTCACTGACATGTTCCGGATGTTTTTGCGAGTAGGCGAGGCCAAGCGAAGATCCCCATGAACCTCCAAAGACCATCCATTTGTCAACGCCGATCAGCTTTCGCAACCGCTCGATATCCTCCACGAGATGCCATGTTGTATTCGCATGAAGAGCAGCATGTGGAACAGACTTTCCGCAACCACGCTGATCAAATAACAGGACATCGTAGACATCAGGATTGAATAGGCGCCGGTGGTTCGAAGAAACACCGCTTCCTGGACCGCCATGCAAAAAGACGGCAGGTTTCCCACCCCGTTTACCGGAGCGTTCATAATAGATGGAGTGCCCATCTCCTACGTCGAGCATACCTGTTTCATAAGGTTCTATCGTTGGGTAAAGCGTGCGAAGTTGGGTCATCAATGCCCCTTGATGTTTTGAAAGTTCGATGAGGGTGGAGTTTATGGCAGCATAAATCCAGCGAGTGTGGTCTGACACACATTGCTGGATTATGTCCGTTGGGCTGGTTCAGCAGCCTCTGCCTTCCGACTGCCCTTTACGTGATCACGCTCGGCTCTTTACGGCCTGTCTGGGCCTTTATGCCGGAAAGCTCTTCGGCGGCGATGATGAGATCCGCCAACGCTCCCTGCGTTTCCAGATCGTGTCGTGACGGGTCCGGCTCATAGCGTTCAATATAGACGCGGATCGTGGCGCCCGAGGTGCCGGTTCCCGACAAACGAAAGACAACGCGGGAGCCGCCTTCAAACAGGATGCGAATGCCCTGATGCTCGCTGACAGATTTGTCGACCGGATCATGATAGGCGAAATCATCGGCTGCCGCGATTTTAAGGCCCTGAACAGACGTGCCCGGCAAGCTGGCGAGCTTGGCCCGCAACGCGTCGATAATCTTGTTTGCACTGGCCGTGTCGACGCCTTCATAATCGTGGCGCGAATAATAGTTGCGGCCATACTGGGCCCAATGCTCAAGCGCGATTTCCTGCACGCTCACGCGCCGCACTGCAAGGATATTGAGCCAGAGCAGCACGGCCCAAAGCCCATCCTTCTCGCGCACATGGTTTGAACCTGTGCCGGAGCTTTCCTCGCCGCAGATGGTCGCCATATCCGCATCGAGCAGATTGCCGAAGAATTTCCAGCCCGTCGGGGTTTCATACATGCCGATTTTCAGCTTCTCCGCCACGCGGTCGGCGGCGCCGCTGGTGGGCATGGAGCGGGCAATGCCCTTAAGCCCGGCCTTATAGCCTGGCGCAAGGTGGGCATTGGCTGCCAGCATGGCAAGCGAGTCTGAAGGGGTGATGAAGATACCCTTGCCAATGATGAGGTTGCGGTCGCCATCGCCATCGGAAGCAGCACCAAAATCAGGACCATCCGCAGACATGAGAAGGTCGTAGAGTTCCTTGGCGTAAACCAGATTAGGATCAGGGTGGTGGCCGCCAAAATCCGTCAGCGGCACGAAGTTGAGGCAGGTACCTTCCGGCGCGCCGAGGCGCTTTTCGAGAATTTCCTTGCCATAGGGGCCTGTAACCGCATGCATGGAATCAAAACGCAGGGTGAAGCCCGACTTGATCAAGGCGCGGATAGCTTCAAAATCGAAAAGTGTTTCCATCAAGGCCGCATAATCGGCAACCGAATCGACAATCTCGACATGCATATCGCCAAGCTTTTGCGTGCCGATTGTGTCGATATCAATGTCGGCGCTCTCAGCGATCCTGTATTCCTTGATGGTCTTGGAAATGGCGAAAATAGCTTCGGTAATTTTTTCCGGCGCGGGGCCACCATTGCCGATATTATACTTGATTCCGAAATCTTCGGTGGGGCCGCCGGGATTGTGGCTGGCAGACAGAATCAGCCCGCCAAAGGCTCCATATTTGCGAATGAGATGGGACGCCGCCGGAGTGGATAATATGCCGCCTTGCCCCACGAGCACCCGGCCGAAACCATTGGCGGCTGCCATTTTCAAGGCGATCTGGATGACTTCGCGATTGTAGAAGCGGCCATCTCCGCCGATCACCAGTGTTTTGCCTTCATATCCTTCAAGCGCGTCGAATACGGACTGAATGAAGTTCTCCGCATAATTGGGCTGTTGGAAAACAGGAACCTTCTTGCGAAGCCCTGACGTGCCGGGCTTTTGGTCATCGAATGGTGTGGTGGCAACGGTTTTAAACATATTCACTTTCCAGTTTTAGCCTCTATCCGGGTTGGTCCAAGATCGACAGGTGCAATCTATGAGGCGGCAGATGATCAGGTCAACACGGCAAAATCAGGGGAGGGAAATAAAGACGGGTTGAAGCCTTCGCCGTATTCTAGGGTCCGGACCCTACTCATCCAACAAAAAGGCCACTCGAAAGTGGCCTTTTGCTGCAATGTTTTGTGGTTCCGCCTGAGCGGAATTCTTCTAGCGGACGACAACCTTGGCACCAACCTCGGCGCGATTGTAAAGGTCGATAATATCCTGATTCATCAGGCGGATGCATCCTGAAGACATGGCTTTGCCGATGGACCACCACTCCGGCGTGCCATGCAGGCGATAGCCGGTATCGCCGCCCTTGTTGAAGAGATAGAGGGCGCGGGCGCCAAGCGGGTTCTGAAGGCCGGGTCCCATGCCGTTGCGGAATTCAGCCAGTTCCGGCTTGCGCTTGATCATTTCTTTTGGCGGGGTCCATGTCGGCCATTCACGCTTAAGTGCAATGCGTGCCGCTCCGTTCCACTCAAAGCCTTCCTTGCCGACGCCTATGCCGTAACGCATGGCCTTGCCGCCGCCCAGAACGAAGTAGAGAAATTTTGTCTGTGTATCGACGATGATCGTTCCTGGTGTTTCACCGCCATCATAGCGAACTTCCTGTCGCAGGAATTGCGGCGGGATTTTTGCACGGGGAATGGCGGGGAGAACGTAACCTGCATCCGAAACTGAACTATAGGAGGCTGTTGAGTAATTAAACCCGATCGTGGAACAGCCGGCTAGAGCAGTTGCGCCCATAAGGCCAGCCGCAAGAACGATAGTTTTAAATCGCATGATCACCCCGTTGGTTGTGCGAATCTATATGTTACTTATTGTTGCCTCTTTAGCGCCATTATTGTTAAAGCTTCATTAACCGTAAAGCTTAGTTTTCCATTAACCATGGTTTTCACCTACCTGTGGGTGTATTTTCCACCACATGGTTGCAAAATTGCCGATAGATTCGCCGTCATGCCTATAGTCAGTCTGAGCCAGACCAATCCGCTTATTGATGGCCGCCAATCCGAAAATGCCATGCTGGTGCGACGCGGCGTGCAGCGACTTTTCCTCGAAATGGGCTTGGCAGTCATGCCGGAATTGTCGCTTGCTTCCGGCCGTCGCGCCGATCTTGTGGCCTTGTCCCGCAATGGTGAAATCTGGATTGTCGAAATAAAATCATCGATCGAGGACTGGAAGGTTGATCGAAAATGGCCGACCTATCGCGATTATTGCGACCGGCTGTTTTTTGCTACTCATCCGGGTGTTCCAGCCGATATATTCCCCGACGATTGCGGCTTCATTCTATCTGATGGATATGGTGCCGAGATCATCCGTGATGCGCCCGAGCACAAGCTGGCAGGCGCAACACGCAAGGCAATGACGTTACGCTTTGCACGCGTCAGCGCCGCCCGTATGACTCTTGCCGAATTATCCGGCATCGACCTGCCGCAGACGGACATGGAATAGGATGCGTTAAAAAAAGATATTTTTAATCAGTAAGTTAAATCTAGCCTACGGTTGGAAAACTCCCTCCTGTTATCGCCCATATTGCGATCTTCCAACTAATATTTTCTGCGGAGCAAATGCAAATTTCCATAAGCCTAAAGCCTAATTGACGGCCTCCATATGCAATCTATGGTTATGCAACATTCATTAAATGCAACTGTAAAGCGTATCTGATTTTTGTATTGTGTATCGGAGTTTCTTTATAGCTTATTCTTTGAGCTGGGCCAATTTTGGCGCAAAAACCTATTCCATTGCAGATTTTCGTAATCGTTTGAAATATAGAGTCGTTTCGACGCTCATCCTTTTGGCAACAAGCTATCCAAGCTATGCCGAGAGTGCGGTCAAGGCAGACGCCGGTCCTGATAAAAGCGCGCAGACTGGAGGCGATCCTTTCGCCTTTGATATCGAGGGTCATGAAATCATATCCTTTCCCAGCGACAACAAATCGTTGGAGAGGTTGCGGAAATATCATCCCTATCTCGGCGAACGGGAGCTTCTCGACATTTTGAAAGTAGCCGCTGCCAAAAGCCGGGCTACAGATCGCTCTGCCATGATCGATGTCAACGAGGAAAAGCGGGGCCCCATTCAATTTTTACGGCGTTTCACCGCGAATGTGAGCGGAGACGAGACTGAAATTACCTGGAAAAATAATATATCAAATGCCTTGCTTGAGCAGCGCAAAGCACAAATTGCAGCAGAGCTTGCTGCTTTGAAAACCAAGCAAGCCGAAACCAGTTTCGATCATCCTGATAAAATTATTGCGGAGAAAATCGCTGCGCTCGAGGCCATATATGCCGAGCTTTTAAACCTTGATGCCGGATTGACAAAAACTGGCTCGGGGATGCTGGTACTTGAAGGCGTGAATACCTATTCAGGTGAAACACGCATTAAAGAAGGCACGCTGATGGTCTCGGACAACAAGTCCGATCTAGCTGGACAGGAGCTGCTCGGCGATGATGGGGTGGCAATCGTTCCTTCGCTGCAATCTCCCGTTCTGGTCGATAAGGGGGCATCTCTGGCGTTAGACGGGGCTATCCGAAATTTGGTCACTGTTAATGGTTATCTCTATGGTGTGGGTTCGATAGATTACCTTCTGGTAAAGAGTGGGGGAACAGTAAGTGCCGGCAATTTTGAAACTCGAGCAGGGGTACTTCATGTCGGTGAAGATGCGACCTTTGAGAAGGGCAGTCAGTTGGACGTTGAGTTTACGCCAGACTTAGCGGTGATCAACAGACTCGATATCGGTGGTAAAGCAATTTTGAATGGTGGCACTGTCAGCGTGTCGTTGGATAATGGAAATGAATTATCCGAAGGCATGGCTGAAAGCGTGTTTGGAAAACGATTTGATATTTTGACCGCAGGGAAGGGTGTGACAGGTCGATTTAGAAAGATCGACCCTCGCTATAACTACATTACCCCGATGCTCGATTATTCAGACGAAAACAGAGTGGTTTTGTTTTTCGACTTTACCCCGGCCGTCAAAGCCGAAAAAGCAAAAGAGCTGGAAGAACAACTAGCGGCTGCTGAGCAAGCAAAACGTGACGCGGAGAAGGCCGTTGTGCTGCTCGGTGCAAAGGCCAAGGAGAAAGCGGAAGCAGAAGCTGAAAGGCTGCTGCTTGCAGAAGAAGCGCAAGCAAAGGCACTTGCTGATGCAAAGGCCAAAGCAGAGGCAGAGGCGATTGCCAGGGCGCAGGCGGATGCCAAGGCTGAGAGATTGCGGCTTGCAGAAGAGGTGCAAGCGAAGGCACTTGCCGGAGCAAAAGCCAAGGCAGATGCAGAGGTGGTCGCCAAGGCGCAGGCGGATGCAGAGGCTGAAATCTTGCGGCTTGCCGAAGGAGCCGAGAAGCTAAAGGCACAGCTTCTGCAAGCGCGGATTGAAGCTATGCTGGCTCCGGAGTTTCTGGCCGTCGGTGTTGCAACACATAACCAGAAAGGTGCGTGGAGCGGCATTCAATCGCTTGGGTTAAGCAATAATGAACTGCTTCAGCAGGTGATAAAATCCACCCGCGACAATCCCCTCAACTATGATGCCCTCTCCGGCGAGGTTCATGCCACGCTTTCCGGTGTTCTGGCGCAGGACAATCACTTCATTTCCGATGCGGCAACCGCGCGCTTGCGCAATGGCTTTGGCGGGGTGGCAGGCAAGGCGCAGGCCGTCACCACACCATTGGCCTATGGTTCTGAGGGCAAGGCAAAGCAGAGCAATGCCTTTGCTGCTGTTGAACCTGCCGCTGCCACCACGGCGCTTTGGGGTGAGGCCTATGGCGCATGGGCGCATGCGGATGGCAATGGCAATGCTGCCGGCTATAGTCGCAACACGGGCGGGTTCATCACCGGCCTCGACGGCGCGGTTGCCGAGGACTGGCGGCTTGGTGTTCTGGCCGGTTATGGCAGCACATCGCTGCATGGCAATGGCAAGGCATCGGTGGAGAACTATCAGGTGGGTGTCTATGGCGGCACCAAGCTTGATGCGCTCGGGCTTCGCTTTGGCGTCAATCTTGGCCAGCATGAGATCGAGACCAAGCGGAGCGCCGCGTTCGGCGGGCTGAATGAGGAGCATGAGGCTTCCTATGATGCGCGTTCCGTGCAGGTCTTTGGTGAGATCGGCTATCAGCTCGATACGCCCTATGCGGCGCTCGAACCCTTTGCGGCGGCACGCCATGTCCATGTCAAAACCGATGGCTTTGGCGAAGATGGCGCAACCAGCAATCTGACCGGCGCAGCATCAAGCACCGATCTGACGGTGACAACGCTGGGTCTGCGTGCCTCGCGCCAGTTCGCGTTGGGTGAAAGCACGACCCTTACGGCGCGCGGCATGCTGGGCTGGAACCATGGCCTTGGCGATGTGACGCCGCAGGCAAGCCTTGCCTTCAACGGCGGGCAGGGCTTTACGGTTGAAGGCACCGGCATTGCCAAGGATGCCGCTCTCATTGAGGCGGGATTGGATTCGGGCATTGGCAAGGCCACCAGCATCGGTGTCAGCTATACCGGCCAGTTCTCCAGCCAGTCACATGACAATGCCATCAAGGCCGATCTGAGCGTGCGGTTCTAGGAGCGGTAAACAAGGGCGGCAGATGATGCCGTCCTTGTTGCTTCTATATAACAGGAAGGCAGATTGACCTGTGGCAAGAGCCTTGTGGTTCGCCCTTTGACAGGCTCAGGAGGGCTCACCATGAGGAAGGCGGGGGCTGCAACAACCACCAAAGCCGTGGATATTGGCTCCCTGCTACGTTTATGAGGTGGTTGATCTAGCAGTAGACGCCCACAGAATAACCTCCCTGCAATCCTCAACCTTCCTCATGGTGAGCCCTCCTGAGCCTGTCGAAGGGCGAACCACGCACTGCATCAGTGCAATGGCGGTTATAATAGGGTGGACGGCTGTTATCCTGTGGGACGAAGCAGTGCAATATACAAGAAAAGGGTAGTAATAGATCGCCCGTAAAGCGTCTGGCAATCTAGCGCGGGGCGCGCTTGGCCAAAATACGCTGCAAGGTGCGTCTGTGCATGTTAAGCCGGCGTGCTGTTTCAGAAACATTCCGGTCGCACATTTCATAAACGCGCTGAATATGTTCCCAGCGCACACGATCGGCCGACATCGGATTTTCAGGCGGCGCCACCTTTTCACCGGAACGGCGGGTCAGGGCTGCGAACACCTCGTCCGCATCAGCCGGTTTTGAAAGATAATCGATTGCGCCGAGCTTTACGGCGTTAACCGCTGTCGCAATATTGCCGTAGCCGGTGAGAATCACCGCGCGCGTATCTTCGCGGCGAGCACGAATGGCTTCGATAATATCGAGACCATTGCCATCGCCAAGGCGCATATCGACAACCGCATAGGCCGGGGCATGGCTTTTGACGCTGGCAAGCCCCGCCTCCACCGAATCGGCAATCGCCACGGTGAAGCCGCGTGTTTCCATGGCGCGCGCCAGACGCTGCAAGAACGGCTTGTCGTCATCAACAAGAAGAAGTGTCGGATCGTTGCCAATGGCGGCAATATCGTCCTGATCCGTATTATCCATCAGGGTTTCCTGCTCATTTTGTAATAGTTAGTGATGTAATGGTTCGCAATGAAGAAAAAGTCAAAGGCTAGAGCAAGTTTTGTTTAACAGGCGAACTAGCCGCTGGTCGTCAATTCGCTGATTGGCCAGATCACGACGACCTCCGCGCCCTGTCCCGGATCATTGCGGTTGCGGAATGTTATTGTGGCACCGGAACGCTCCAGAAGCGTTTTTGCAATAAACAGACCAAGACCAAGACCGCCACCATGTTCATTCACTTCGCGGTCGCGGCCCGTCGTGTAGGGCTCACCGATACGGTCCAGAATTTCGGGAGCAAAACCCTTGCCATCATCGCTGACGATGATCTCGACGGTTTTGTCGTTCCAGCCCCAACTGACCCTAATCGTATGCTTGGCGAAATCGACGGCATTCTCGACCAGATTACCCAGGCCGTAAATGATGCCGGGGTTGCGGCGGATAAATGGTTCGATGCCTTCGCCGCGCAATTTGGTGACTTCAATGCCGATCCCAAAGTTCCTGTTCGGTTCAATGACTTCCTCGATAAGCGAGGAAATCTTCAACCGGGACATATGCTCTTCGCTGGTGGATGAAAGGCTGGTGAGACGTTTCAGAATCTCGCGGCAACGTTGGGTCTGCGAACGCAAAAGCTCGATATCTTCAGCAAAACGGTCATCCTGCTTCAGGCTGCGCTCCATCTCCTTGGCAACAAGGGCAATAGTGGCAAGCGGTGTACCAAGTTCATGGGCGGCTGCGGCGGCAAGGCCATCCAGCGCGGACAGATGCTGCTCGCGCTGGAGAATCAATTCTGTCGCTGTCAGCGCATCGGCCAGCAGGCGTGCTTCCTCAGCCACGCGATAGGCATAGACCGCAGTGAAGGCCAGAGCGGAAACGACCGAGCACCATACGCCTGCAATGAGTATGAAAGGCAGATGCATGCTTTCGCCCGGATACCAGGGAAGCGGCAGGTAAATATAGGCAAGGACAGTGGCGCAGATGGTAACGAGAAGTCCAAGCAGAATGGTCGACCATGAGGGCAAAGACGTTGCCGATATAATGACAGGAACAATCATCAGAACAGCAAAGGGATTTTGCAAGCCGCCGGTCATGTAGAGCAGGCCCGCAACCTGCAAAATATCAAAAGCAAGCACGGGAATGGCCGCGCGTGGCTGTAACCGGTGGTTGATCGGATAGCGGAATGACATGAGCAGATTGAGCCATGCCGAACAGGCGATCAGCGCAAAACATACACTGACCGGGAAGGGGAATTTCAGGTAGAGCGCGACAAACAACACCGCGATGCTTTGACCTGCCACTGCGAGCCAGCGCAGGCGAATGAGCGTAGTCAACCGTAACCGGCGCGACAAATATGAAGAGCGTATGCCAAAATCCTGAACCATGAAGGTGCTTTAGATCAAATGTGGCAAAAATGGAATTGAAGAGTTCGGCGAGGGTAACGGAGGCTGCGTGTTGCGAGAATATAGTGCGTGGTTCGACGGGGCTTGTCTGTCGAGATGCAATTAGCTGGAAACCACCTCACGTTCCCCGTGGTTTGGCGCGGGCAGTGGGGGTAGCATTGGCGGGATCTTCCGGCCAGACATGGCGGGGATAGCGACCGCGCATATCGCTACGGACATCGGCCCAGGAGCCTTTCCAGAATCCGGGAAGATCGCGTGTTATCTGGATGGGCCGGTGCGCGGGAGACAGAAGTTCCAGCAAGAGAGGGATGGTGCCATTGGCAATGGCCGGATGGGTGGACAAGCCGAAAAGCTCCTGCACCCGCACGCCAAGAACAGGCTCGCCCTCATCATAACGGATCGGGATATGCGATCCGGTTGGCACCTCGAAATGGGTTGGCGCGAGAGTTTCGATCTTGCGTTGCAGATCGTAGGGAACGGTCGAGCGCAATCCCTCGATCAGCACATGCGCGGGAATTTGGTTAAGCTGCGCGCCACCCTTGAGGAAGGGTTTCAACCAATCGTCAAGCGTGGCAAGCAAGGCGTCATCATCCATGGCGGGCCAAGGCGCGCCCAAACCCTGATGCAGCCAGGCAAGGCGGCGGCGCAGAGTCGATGCCTCCTTTGACCATGGGAGAATATCAAGCCCATGGGTTTTGACAGCAGCAATCACCCCAAGATCAGCTTCCTCGCCGGTTGGGGCGGGCATGGTCTTTTCTGACAGGGCTATGGCACCGATCCGCGTTGCATCGCGGGCCTGAAGCGCATTGCGGGAGGCATCATAGGTGACCTGCCGACCGCTGACGATCCGATCCGCCATAGCCTCGCGTATTTCCGCTTCGCCCACCTCGGCAGCAGCAAGAATACGCGCCCGGCCGGCATGCCCTGAAAGGTCCGCCACAATGAGCCAAGGGGATTTGGCAAGTGCAGAGCTAGGATCAACTTCGCCGCCGCGCCCATTGGCCAAAGTGAACTGGCCATTGCCACGCGATTTGGCAATGCGATCAGGATAGGCGCCGATCAGCAGCCGCCCAACGCTGTCAGCTTCCGCCGCAACGGGACCAGACCCTGCCAAACGCTTTGCTAATCCGCGGGCACGGGTGGCGCGATCACCGCGCTCACGCTGGAAGCGGGAAAGCCTTACATCGAGGTCAATATCATTGCCACCAAGCCCGCGCTCAGTGAGGAGAATAGCGAGTTCCGCAGCCCGCAATGCCTGCCCCCGTTCGCGTGCGGTCAGCACCATATGGGCGAGCCGCGCTGGTAGCGCCAGCGCACGCATTTCATTGCCCATTGGCGTGAGGCGATGGTCCTTGCCGAGTGCGCCGAGATTTTCCAAAAGGTTCTTTGCTTCTTTGATCGCCGGGGCAGGTGGAGCATCGAGAAAGCCAAGGCTGGATGGATCAGAAACGCCCCATGCAGCGCAATCCAGCACAAGACCCGTCAGGTCTGCTTCCAGAATTTCAGGCGGAGCAAAGGCTTCAAGCGCGGCGGTCTGTTCGGCACGCCAAAGGCGTATTGCAATACCCGGCTCCGTGCGTCCTGCACGACCCGCGCGCTGATCCACGGCAGCCCGTGCCGCGCGCACAGTTTCCAGCCGCGTCAAGCCGGTTGCGGGTTCAAATTTAGGCAAGCGGGCAAGGCCGCTATCAATGACGACCCGAACGCCGTCAATGGTGATTGATGTTTCTGCAATGGAGGTGGCGAGAACGACTTTGCGCTTGCCAAATGGTGCCGGCTTGATTGCTGCATCCTGATCGCGTCCCTCAAGCGCGCCATAGAGCGGCACTATAATTGTGTCGGCAGGGACACGGCCTTGCAGCGCTTCCGCCGTGCGCTCGATCTCGCGCTGACCGGGAAGAAAAACAAGAATGCTGCCGGTCTCGTCAGCAAGCGTGTCGCGGATGGCTTTCGACATGGCATCTTCAATACGCTCGTCGGGCTTGCGCTCACGATAGCGGATATCAATGGGGAAAGAACGCCCCTTGCTTTCAAGCACCGGCACATCGCCAAGCAGCTTGGCAACGCGCGCACCATCCAATGTTGCCGACATAACCAGCAATTTGAGATCGGGACGGAGGGCGGCCTGCACATCAAGGGCCAGCGCAAGGCCGAAATCCGCATCCAGACTGCGTTCGTGAAACTCGTCAAAGAGCACTGCGGCGATGTTTGTCAGATCGGGATCATCGAGGATCATCCGGGCGAACACACCTTCGGTCACAACGAGGACGCGGGTCTTGGCAGAAACCTTGTTTTCGAGCCGCATGCGATAGCCGACGGTTGTGCCGACCTCTTCGCCCAGCAGGCTCGCCATGCGGCTGGCCGCAGCGCGGGCGGCAAGACGGCGGGGTTCAAGCAGGATGATCGTGCGTTCGCCGCGCCATGGCGCATCAAGCAGGTGCAGGGGAGTGAGCGTGGTTTTACCAGCACCTGGCGGGGCGACAAGCACCGCAGAATTGCCTGCATCCAGCGCTCTATCAAGAGCGGGAAAGATTTCGGTGACGGGCAGGGTTGGAAGAACTGTCACGGCATATCCGCAAATTGTTATCGTCGCCTTTGACAATTTTTCCCGAGCCAAGTCCATTGATTTCTAATGTTGAAGCGGAAAACAATCATCTGCGACAAAGCGGTTTCATGACGAGAAATGTCGCCGATTTGATTGACGATCCGGGCTGCGATCCTGATAGTGAGCAAATCACTGAAGACGCATTGGGAGACACATTCATGAAATCGCGCGCTGCCGTCGCTTGGGAAGCCAACAAGCCACTGACCATCGAAACAATCGAGATTGGCGGACCCAAGCCCGGCGAAGTTCTCGTCGAGATCATGGCGACCGGTGTCTGCCATACGGATGCCTATACTTTGTCGGGGTTGGACTCCGAGGGCAAGTTCCCGGCAATTCTCGGCCATGAGGGTGCAGGGATCGTGCGCGAAATTGGCGCCGGTGTCACATCACTGAAGGTTGGCGACCACGTGATTCCGCTTTACACGCCGGAATGCCGTCAGTGTAAAACCTGCCTGTCGCAACGGTCAAACCTGTGTACTTCCATCCGCGCCACGCAAGGACAGGGTGTCATGCCCGACGGCACAAGCCGCTTTTCCTGCGATGGCGGTGAAGTGTTCCACTATATGGGCTGTTCGACCTTCTCGAACTTTACTGTTTTGCCAGAGATTGCCTTGGCAAAAGTGCGCGAGGACGCGCCTTTTGACAAAATCTGCTACATTGGCTGTGGCGTCACTACCGGCATTGGTGCCGTGATCTATACGGGCAAAGTCTGGCCCGGCGCGAATGTCGTTGTATTCGGTCTGGGTGGTATCGGCCTCAATGTCATTCAGGGCGCTCGCATGGTGGGCGCGGACAAGATCATCGGTGTCGATCTCAACCCCGGCAAAGTGGCAATGGCAAAGCAATTCGGCATGACCCATTTCATCAATCCGACAGAGATTGGCAATGATAAGGTGGTTTCCGCCATTCAGGATCTGACCGACGGCGGCGCGGACTTTTCATTCGACGCAACCGGAAATACCAATGTGATGCGGCAGGCACTGGAATGTTGTCATCGCGGCTGGGGCACCAGTATCGTGATCGGCGTTGCAGAAGCAGGTAAGGAAATCTCAACGCGGCCTTTCCAGCTGGTCACGGGTCGTAACTGGCGCGGCACTGCTTTTGGCGGCGCACGCGGACGTACTGATGTTCCGAAAATCGTCGATTGGTATATGGAGGGAAAGATCGATATTGACAGCCTGATCACGCACACCATGCCTTTGCCGGAAATCAATACGGCTTTCGACCTGATGCACGAAGGCAAGTCCATTCGCAGCGTCGTGACCTTCTGATGGAAGCAAATGCCTATAAGGTCGTCCTTTGCGGGCTGGACGAGCTGTCGCCGCGCGATCTTTATGCCATGCTGAAACTGCGCGTCGATGTCTTTGTCGTCGAGCAGAAATGCGCCTATCCGGAACTGGACGGCAAGGACGCCGATGCCTTGCATCTGCGAATATTGAGCGGCAAGAATCTGGTGGCAAGCGCGCGTATCCGCAAACCGGCCAAAACCGATCCAGCGGCCCGGATCGGGCGCGTTGTGGTTTCGCCGGAACATCGCGGACAACGCCTGGGCGACAGGATCATGGTTGAGGCGATTGCGCAATGCGAACGGCTCTATCCGGAAAGCCCGATCAAGCTTTCGGCGCAAAGCCATTTGTCACGCTTTTACGCCTCGTTCGGTTTCGTGTCCGTGTCGGAGGAATATCTGGAGGATAATATCCCCCATATTGATATGCAGCGTCCAGCCGTTGTGACATCCGAGTAGTGGCCATGAACAAGCGGCATAAGCCTTTTTACATTGCCGCCCTCATCGGGCTTGCAGCTTTGGGATTGGGCTTGGCCTTTGTGCCACGCATTGCCTATGTTATCTCTGCCAATGCGTTCTTTCTCGTCTATTTGGGCTTTACAACGATCAGAATCCCAAAATTGACGGCAGATTATCTGCGCCGCAATGCGGCCAAATCCGACGAGCCCGTATGGATCATTTTCACGGTCACATTTTGCGCGGTGGTCGTGGCCGTGGGCTCGCTTTTTGTCCTGATCAATTCAGGCCAGAACCCGCAGCCCCTTGATCTCACATTGGCATTGGCCGCGGTGCCTCTCGGCTGGCTGACTATCCACATGATGACGGCAATTCATTATGCGCATCTTTACTGGCAGCCCGATGAGAGTGCAGAAGGCGCAAAGACAAAGACACGAAAACATGTTGGCGGGCTGGATTTTCCCGGTGGCAAGGAACCTGGCGGGATTGAGTTCCTGTATTTTTCCTATGTCATCGGCATGACGGCGCAAACCTCCGATACGGGTATCACCAGTACCCAAATGCGCAAGATTAACCTGCTACATGCGATTGTATCGTTCTTTTTCAACACGGTGCTCGTTGCCGCTGCGGTCAATGTTGCCGTCTCGCTTGGCCAATAAGAATAGTCATAAGGACAGTCATGGAAACGCTTTCAGTCGCAAAAAGTTTTGATGGAACGCAGGGTGTTTATCGCCATCGCAGCGATGCCTGCCTTTGCGATATGACATTTGCAGTGTTCTTGCCGCCGCAGGCAAAAGAAGGGCCTGTGCCCGTCTTGTGGTATCTTTCCGGCCTGACCTGCACGCATCAAAATGTCATGGACAAGGGAGAATATCGCCGCACAGCCGCAGAGCTTGGCGTTGCGATCATCTGTCCCGATACCAGCCCACGCGGGGAGAATGTGCCGGATGAGAAGGACAATTGGCAGTTTGGGAGCGGCGCCGGTTTCTATCTCGACGCAACGCAGTCGCCCTATGCCGAAAACTATCGCATGGCGACTTATATTGCCGAAGAATTGCCTACACTGATCGCAGCAAACTTTCCAATCGATATGCAGCGCCAGAGTATATTCGGCCATTCCATGGGTGGCCATGGCGCGATCACTTTGGCGCTGAAAAACCCCGGCCGCTTCAAATCCGTATCCGCTTTCGCCCCAATAGCCAGGCCGATGGTTGCTGGCTGGTCGCGCCCGGCATTCGAGAAATATCTCGGCAGTGATGAAACGGCTTGGCGTGCCTACGACACTGTTGCCTTGATCGAAGACGGATATCGCCTGCCGGAATTGCTGGTCGATCAGGGCAAAGCCGATGGTTTTCTGGACGATGGTCTGCGGCCCTGGCTGCTTGAGGAAGCTTGTGAGAAGGCAGATATTCCGCTGACGCTGAACATGCGTGACGGCTACGACCATTCATACTTTTTCATTTCGACCTTCATGGCCGACCACATTGCCTGGCATGCGGAAAGGCTGGGTTAATTGGCGCGTCCGGCCGCGGCCATCCTCGGATCGGCTGCGAATGTTTCCCGGTCAAAGCCTAGACGCAAATCTGGCTGGTCGCAGATTGCCTTGACGCCATAGCTTGAAAAATGCAGCCGCCAAGTTGTCATTTTGGTTGGTCGCGGCAGCGCGAAGCAGGCACATGAAAGCAGTGCAAGATTGGCACCGCCTTCAGGGTCGCGAACCGATTGATAGCGGATCAACTCAATATCTGCCTGTTGCGCCTTATCGGAAAGGTCGAGGCAGGCGGAATAGTCGCTGAGGTGAGTCCACTGCGCGGCCTGCTTCAGAAAAGGTGGCGCCATAAGATCAAGCGCTTTGGTGGTGGCATAGCGCGCCTCGAAGGCAGTGAACTCCAGTGCATTGTGCGGCCATGGAGTGCCCGGACTTTCGGCAAAAAACAGCAGTCGGTAAAAGGCGGTTTCAGCAACGGCTGTTTCAACAGCCTCGCTGGCATAAAACACGCCGGGCGAATACCCTTCGCGCCGGAACCTTGAATTGCCGGGATATCGACCATAGCGAAAAGGTGTGGCCAGCAGGTAGTCAAGATGCGCACAATTGGCTGGCAGTGGCGGCTTGGTGGCCTCCAGCTCATCCTCAAGCAAAGCCTGCTCATCAAGCGTGTCGACAAGCTTCATTGTAGAAACACGGTGCTGCGCTTCGACCAGACGCCAACAGGCGCCATGCAGAACATGGGCTTCAGATCGGAGCGCGTCGGGCGTCCAGATAGGCGAGGACATGGGTAAGACCGTCAATGGTTTTGATACGGTTGAGCGGTTTGCCGCCGAGCATGGTGTTATCGGTTCTTATCCACTGACGCGCCACAGCATCATCGCCGCCGACAATGGCATCCAGTGACCGGTAGAGACGAATGAAGAGCAGGGCAAGCTCGTAACTCTTGCCGGTGAGCGGCGAGCCATCAAGGCTGCGCTTCAAGCGCGAAAGACTGGGTTCCGACAGGCCGACAATATTGGAAAGCTCCTTCGCGGTCAGTCCGAGCAATTCGGCAGAGCGCAGCAATGCCTTGGAAACAACGGTGGTCTTGCTGGGTGTTTCAGTTTTGTGTTGTGCGTTGGTTCGCATGGCATGTCCTTTCACTAGAAATATAAGTACATTAAATTTCCTGTGAAATCAAGCGAATGCATGCATCAAAGTATTGCGTGGTTCGACAGACTCACCATGAGGAGGGTGGGGTGGGCTGAACGCTAATCATCAATATTGCAGATACATCGCAAATACTGACTCCCTGCAATCATCCATCTTCCTCATGGTGAGTCTGTCGAACCACGCAATACATCAACGCCTTGCAATAACACTCATTGGCAGACCTCCATTTGGCTGCGTTGTCAGCTTTTGCACCGGCCAGGGTTTTACCGAGCTTGCCATATCAAAGCGATAACGATGCAGCAGCACGGCCAATGCAATGATGGCTTCCTGCAGGGCAAAACTGGCACCAATACACACACGCGGACCGGCACCGAAGGGCAGATATTGGAAGCGATCAATCTTACCGCGGTTTTCCGGGTGAAAACGCGACGGTATGAACGCGTCAGGTTGATCCCAATAAAGACGGTGCCGATGCACGGTCCATGGCATAACCAGAACGGCTGACCCTTTAGGCAGTTTCAAATCCTTGTATTGATCGTCTTCAACCGGCTCGCGGTTGATTGATGGTGCGGGCGGGTAGAGCCGCATGGCCTCCTCGAACGCGGCGCGCGTAAAGGGCAATGCATCCAGCCATTCATGGGGCGGCGGTACATCGCGCTGATCCATGAAGGCGTCGATTTCCTGCTCGATCAGTTCGCGCTCCCATGGCGCACGTGCCAGCAGATACAGCGTCCAGCCAAGCGCGCGGGCGGTGGTTTCGTGACCGGCGCCGATGAAAGTAATGATGTTGTCCTCGATCTCGGCGCGTGACAGGCCATCGGGCCCTTCCGCACGCAGGAGGAGAGTGAGGAAATCATTGGGAACGCTGTCGCCCTCCTTGTCCATGCGTGCTTTGCGCATCTCAATCGTGTTGGCCACGATCTGCCGGAAGAAAGCGAGAGCACGGCGTCCGCGAATTTGGGTAAAGCGCGGCAACCATTCCGGCGCACCCAGAAGATCAAATGGATCAACCCGCCCCATGGTCTCGAAAAGCCGATCGACTTCATGCGAAAACTGGTCAGGATCGCCTGCAATTTCACCTGAAAACAGGGTTTCGGCCAGAATATCATAGGTCAGCATGGTCATGTCGCGCGAAACATCAGTTATGCCGCTATGACCGTCATAACGCTCAGCGAAATTTTCCGTCGCGCGCTGCATGCTTGTCGCAAAGCCATTAATGTGGCGCGGCGTAAACACGGGTGCCATGGCTTTGCGCGAGCGCTTCCACGTATCGCCCTCGGCCGTCAGCAACCCGTCGCGCAGGATCGGACGCAGGATACGCTGGCGTACAGCCGCCATCTTGTAGTTCTTGGCATTGTCGACAAGGACATGACGAATGAGGCCGGGATCATTGGCAATGATCGTATGGGCGAAAGACCAATCAATGGATACCCAAGGTTCGTTATAGGAGGGCTCACCCCACAGCTCCAGCGGATTGCGATAGATGGTGCGGATCAATTGCAGCGTACCGACAGGTCCGGTGCGGGGAACGGGTGCCGGTGGTGTGAATGCGGTTTTCAAAATATCCATTGCGCCTCCATAATTGCGATGTGGGTATGATTGCGTCTCATGTCCACAAGTTTCGCCCAGCCAGGGCGAAGAGAGGGGAAAATGGAAAGGCAGGAACAGCAGTAATTTTCTTGACCTTCAGCCTCCTTTGAGCTCTAGTGAGATCGGTTTCGGGCAATATTTTATTTTAATTTTGGCATTATACGACCAAAGTATTACGTAATAATATCAATATCTTATTGCAGAAATATTTATACTGTGAGGTTTTTAATCATGCATTATCGCTTGTGCGGGCTGACGCTTGCAGTTTTTCTCTCAGCCTGTAGTGGTGGCTCAGATTCAGAGCCTGAAAAAGCGCCATCATCATTTACACCGCAGGTAACCGTTGTTCCCAAGATTGATGCGCCGACACCTGGCTCTGCTGTCTTTTCTTACGGACCTGAGGATGGCATTTCACGCTCGTCCGTTAGCGAGGAGCCGGCAAGCAAGTCGCAAAAAATTACCGTGAAGGGGATACCGGTACAGTTTACCGCAAGCGCTGGTCATCTGATTTCGACAGGCTCGATACCTATTGGAACGGGTCTGAACTATAGAGATGCAGATGCCGCTATTTTCTACACGGCCTATACGCGTGATGATCTGCCAAAAGAAAACCGGCCGGTTACATTTGTATTCAATGGCGGCCCGGGTGGCGCATCAGCGGCTCTTGATCTGGGCTTCCTTGGCCCCAAGAGTTACGATGACGATACCTCGGACAAAGCGAAAACTCTGCTCTGGAAGGATAATCCCAATACGATACTGGACAAAACGGACCTCGTTTTTGTCGATCCGGTAGGCACGGGTTACTCTGAAGCTATCTGGCCAAATAAAAACGAGGATTTTTGGGGTGTCGACAGCGATGCAAAAGTTTTGCGCAGCTTCATCACACGCTACATCAACGCCAATAATCGCCAGAGCTCGCCAAAATATATTTACGGCGTTTCCTATGGCGGATTTCGCGTGCCGATCATCGCGCAGTTGCTGATAGAAAAGGGTGAAAGTGGTTATCTGCCTGATCCCAGCAAAAAACCAGCGAAGGTCTTAAGTGGTCTGATCCTGAATTCGCCAATTCTTGATATCAATAGCGATTGTTCTTCTCGCTACGTTTCCTGTCATGGCGTTCTGCCAACATATGCAATGGTAAAGGCATTTCATGACAAGTCGGTCGAAAAGCCAGACTTTGATCTGCCAGCCTTTCTGGGTGACGCAAGGCTTTTCGCGGTCACTTTCAACAATCTCTACAAAAGTGTGTTTAAAAGCGTTGACCAGAAAATATCCGATCGGTCGCAATGGAACATCTATCTTCAAAAACCGGAATCTGAAGTTTTCCTCAATAGATTGTATAAAATCACAGGGATAGGGAAACTGTACAAGCTGGGCGAAGGCGCGGACAGCAATCCATGGATTGCAAATCCGAATATGGATAGCAGGGAGTTTGTAAAGAGGTTCAGCCCTCAAGAGACATTACAGATGAATGATGGGCGATATTTTCTGGAGAAAGACACGGTCGATCCAGTCGTTGATCGCACTGACGTTAATTACGATCACATCAAATCCTATCTGGCAGGATTTGCCGACTATAAAGCGAAATCAAGATATCTCGGCAGCAATGGCAAAATTATCCTTCATTGGAACTATATGCCGGATCAGCATTTGTCAGTTACAGGCGACAGATTTGCAAGTGCCATTCCCGATCTGACTTTCGACGTAACACTAAATCCAAATCTGAAGGTTCTTATTCAGCACGGCTATTATGATCTCAATACGCCCTTCCATAAGACGGAGGTGGATATAGAGAATGCAAATCTGCCCTCCAGAATCCCGATAAAAACCTACCTTGGCGGGCATGGGATTGGT
This sequence comes from Hyphomicrobiales bacterium, assembly GCA_900471815.1. Taxonomy (GTDB): domain Bacteria; phylum Pseudomonadota; class Alphaproteobacteria; order Rhizobiales; family Rhizobiaceae; genus Phyllobacterium; species Phyllobacterium ifriqiyense. Next base: position 299,934 of record UICE01000001.1, on the reverse strand, counting down.
CCGGGCAGGACGGATGGCTATGAAAAGGTGCTCGCTGAACTCGATGCCTTTTATGACCAGCCAGCAGTGGTGAAGCTTGCCGCGTTCAATGCCGCTCTTCCGGAAGCGAGGAACCCATGAAGCGTGGAATGGTCTTTACCGTGGCGATTATATCTTCGGTTGTTTTGCAGGTTGCCGGATCGGCTGCCGACGATGTTATCACGCTGACAAAGCCCCCGGAATTTGGCGCAACAATGTCGGGGAGAATATATCCTCCAGCCAAGAGCGCGGTCGAAAGCACCGCTATGCCAATCACGCCTGAAACGGTGCTCAATGCGGTCGACGCGCGCATTCGTGCGCTTTTTGACCGCGCGGCGGATCCTTCGACGCATCTGGTGACTATCGAATCTGCCAATAGGGCAGGAGTGGGGTACTTTGTCGATAATTTCGCACTGATTGACCATGATCAGGATAGCAGCCTCCGATACAGTGAGGTCAAAGGTTTCCTTGATGCGCAGTCGCCCATAAAAAGGCCGGCCTCAAAGGAAATACAGATTATCGAATAGTTGGGCGGCCCGGAATGGTTGCGGCCAGACGATGATGCCAAGAGCCGGGGCCAGTTCCCGGCAAGGTTCCAAATGCACAGCGAGTGGTTATTCAAGGCTGCTCGCCAGTGCGCTTGAAACCTTTTTCAAAGCGCTGGTGGCGTGTTTCCACGACCCGTCCGTTCGGTCCCGTCAGTAGCCAAGGTCAAAATCAACAAAACCAAAGGTAAGTATATATTTCTAGTGGAGTTTACGCATTTGACATTTGCATAGGAGCCTGCGGGCGGATGGAGCATGAATGTCAAAATTACCCAGCTAGGACACAGATTATCCATAGTGCTGGCGCAGATTAACGATCATCCGTGGACAGCCATGCGGCATGAATTGGAAAAACCAACAGAAATCACTATATCTAAGCATAGGTTGGGCATGATTCGCCCAAGATATGCTATAAGGACAGATGCACTGTTCCTGCCTTTAGAAAAGATTGAATTTACATGAGTGAAACACCCGAGATGACAACCGAAACCTCGCCGGAATATGGCGCGGAGTCCATCAAGGTTCTCAAGGGGTTGGATGCAGTTCGCAAGCGCCCCGGAATGTATATCGGTGACACGGACGACGGTTCCGGCCTTCACCACATGGTTTACGAAGTCGTGGACAACGCTATTGACGAGGCGCTTGCCGGTCATGCGACCCGCGTTACAGTGACGCTCAATCCCGATGGTTCCTGCACTGTCACCGACAATGGCCGCGGTATCCCCACCGACATGCACTCGGAAGGCGTTTCCGCTGCCGAAGTCATTATGACCCAGTTGCATGCGGGCGGTAAGTTTGACCAAAACTCCTACAAGGTCTCCGGCGGTTTGCACGGCGTTGGTGTTTCGGTCGTCAATGCGCTGTCTGTCTGGCTGAAGCTGAAGATTCGCCGTCAGGGCAAGATTCATGAGATGAGCTTCACGCATGGTGTTGCGGATAGTCCGCTGGTGGTGACCGGCGATTCTGAAGGCCTCACAGGAACGGAAGTATCGTTCCTGCCTTCGACCGAAACCTTCACCATGGTTGAATTCGATTTCAAGACATTGGAACATCGCCTGCGCGAGTTGGCCTTCCTGAATTCCGGTGTGCGTATTCTTCTATCTGACCGCCGCCATGCCGATCCGGTCGACCTGGAGCTGTTTTACGAGGGCGGACTGACTGCCTATGTGAAATATCTCGACCGCTCCAAGAAGGAGCTGGTCGGCGAGCCGATTTATATTCGCGGCGAGCGGGATGATACGACTGTTGAAGTCGCCATGTGGTGGAATGACAGCTATCACGAGAATGTCCTGTGCTTTACCAACAATATTCCGCAGCGCGATGGCGGAACGCATCTTGCCGGTTTCCGTGGCGCGCTGACGCGTCAGATGACCGGCTATGCGGAAAGCACCGGTCAGGCCAAGAAAGCCAAGGTAACGCTGACGGGCGATGATTGCCGCGAGGGCCTTACAGCCGTGCTTTCGGTAAAAGTGCCGGACCCGAAATTCTCGTCGCAGACCAAGGACAAGCTCGTTTCTTCGGAAGTGCGTGCTGTCGTGGAAAGTCTGGTCAATGAGGCATTGTCGACCTGGCTTGAAGAGCACCCGACTGAAGGCAAGGTGCTGGTCGACAAGGTTATTCAGGCAGCTTCCGCCCGTGAAGCCGCGCGCAAGGCGCGTGACATCACCCGCAAGAATTCACTGAGCATCAGCTCGCTGCCGGGCAAGCTTGCCGATTGTCAGGAAAAAGATCCGGCCAAGTCGGAAATCTTCATCGTCGAGGGCGATAGCGCCGGTGGTTCAGCCAAGGGTGGGCGTTCGCGTCAAAACCAGGCCATTTTGCCACTTCGTGGTAAAATTTTGAATGTGGAGCGCGTGAAGCTCGACCGGATGCTTTCATCCGACCAGATCGGCACGCTGATCCTGGCGCTGGGCACGAGCATTGGCAAGGATGAGTTCAATCCCGACAAGCTGCGTTATCACAAGATCATCATCATGACCGACGCGGACGTCGATGGTGCTCACATTCGTACATTGCTGCTGACCTTCTTCTTCCGCCAGATGCCGGAATTGATCGAGCGTGGCCATATCTATATTGCACAGCCGCCGCTCTATAAGGTCTCGCGCGGCAAATCCTCGCAATATCTCAAGAACGAAGTCGCCTACGAAGAATTCCTGATTGAATCCGGTTTGGAAGAAGCTTCGATGGAGCTGGACAGCGGCGAAGTTCGCGCTGGTTCCGATCTGCGTGCGGTGATTAATGATGCGATGGCTGTTCGCCATCTGCTGCAGGGCCTGAATACACGCTATGACCGGGCGGTTGTCGAGCAGGCAACAATTGCCGGTGCTCTGAACCCCGAAGCCATTTCCGATACGGCACGCGCTCAAGCGCTGGTGACAGAAGTTGCAGGGCGTCTCGACCTTATTGCCGAAGAAACGGAAAAGGGCTGGAGCGGCCGTCTTGCAACGCCTGATGATGGTATTGACGGCTATATTTTTGAGCGCTCATTGCGCGGCGTCAAAGAGACCGTAACGTTGGATATGGCGCTGATTGGCTCGGCTGACGCGCGCCAGCTGGATCGTTATTCCGCCCGTCTGCATGAGATTTATTCCAAGCCGCCTGTTCTGCGCCGCAAGGAAAAAACCGATATGATTGCCGGCCCGATCTCATTGCTCGAAGCGGTATTCGCCGCTGGCCGCAAGGGACTTTCGCTGCAACGCTATAAGGGTCTGGGCGAAATGAATGCTGATCAGCTTTGGGAAACCACGCTTGATCCAAACGCACGTTCGCTGCTGCAGGTGAAGGTGAACGATGCGACCGACGCTGACAGCCTGTTCTCACGTCTGATGGGCGATGATGTCGAGCCGCGTCGTGAGTTCATTCAGGACAATGCGCTCAGCGTAGCAAATCTGGACGTTTAACAAACACAGCATCGCTTATCACCCCAAACATTCCGATCAATAACAAGGCGGTAATCAAAAGATTATCGCCTTGTTGCGTCTTGGCTGCGCTCCTAGCCACGTTCGGTAAGTGCACAATGTGTGGGCAAATTGTCCGGCAGCCTTGTATTTATACTTTTGTCTAACAACTCCCTTGAATGTTCATTGCGGGCGTGATCTTTTGGCAGAATTGGTGCTGGGATATTCGACGAAATGATTATCCGCCGGTGCAAGGCTTTTGATAAATCTGAACGGAAATTGAAATGCAGCCAGTCTTCGATGGTCACAACGACGTGCTCTACCGGTTGTGGAAACATTCGAAAAGCGGAACGGATCCGGTTCAGGAATTCATCCAAGGTACAAGTTTAGGCCATATAGACAAGAAGCGTGCACTGAAAGGCGGTCTGGTTGGCGGGCTTTGCGCCATCTACGTTCCGTCCGGTGATTTGGCATTCAAGGCTCCGGATGCCAATGGCCATTATTCGACACCGCTTGCAGCGCCGCTTGAACGCGCTCCATCGCTCGATATTGCGTTAGAAATGGCTTCTATAGCCCTCCGGTTGCAGCAGGCAGGCGGATGGAAACTCTGCCGGAGTACAGCGGAAATCAACGAATGCATCGATCAGGATCAATTTGCGGCAGTTCTTCACATGGAAGGCTGCGAGGCGATTGGTGCTGATCTGTCGGCACTTGATGTGTTTTATGCAGCTGGCTTACGTTCGCTGGGGCCGGTCTGGAGCCGGAACAACATATTCGCGCATGGCGTCCCGTTTGCCTATCCAATGGACCCCGATACGGGTCCCGGTCTGACAGGGGCAGGCGAAGAATTGGTCAAGGCATGCAACCGCCTCGGCATTCTGATTGATCTCGCGCATATAACTGAAAAGGGTTTTTGGGACGTGGCACGTCTCAGCGACCAACCCCTGGTTGCCAGCCATTCCAATGTGCACGCACTGACGCCTGTCGCGCGCAATGTTACCGACAAGCAGTTTGATGCAATCCGCGAAAGCAAGGGGCTTGTCGGCTTGAATTACGCCGTGGCCATGTTGCGTCCCGACGCCCGCGAAAATGCCGACACACCGCTGACGGATATGGTTCGTCATATTGACTATATGGTCAATCGCATGGGTATTGATTGCGTGGCACTTGGTTCTGATTTCGATGGTGCTAAAATCCCCGGCGAAATTGCTGATGCAAGCGGCAATCAGAAACTGGTCGAAGCATTGCGCGAAGCTGGCTATGGTGAGGATGATCTTGCAAAAATCTGTCGTAAAAACTGGCTGCGCGTGCTTGGCTCAGCCTGGCATGAACAATAAAAATAAACAAAGGTTCGGAACAAGCTCAAGAGATTCCGGCCAATAGCTCTAAACAGGGAACCAGAACAATGTTGATGACCAAGATGAACCCAAAGTTCCGCATGATGCTCGGTAGCGCGGCCATCTCCGCCGTAATGTTGTCGGGCATGCCGGCCTTCGCCGAAACGCCCGCCGATACGCTGGTCGAGGCATGGGCGATTGATGACGTCATCACGCTTGATCCGGGTGAAGCTTTTGAGCTGACCATGGGCGAGATCAACGGTAACACCTATGACAAGCTTGTACGGCTCGACATCAATGATCCATCCAAGATCGTTGCGGATGTCGCCGAAAGCTGGACGGTTTCCGATGATGGCCTGACCTATACATTCAAACTCAAGCCCAATCTGCAATTTGCTTCCGGCAACCCGCTTACCGCTGAAGATGTTGCCTATTCCTTTGAGCGTGCCGTCAAGCTCGATCTGAGCCCGGCATTCATTCTGACGCAGTTTGGCCTGAACAAGGACAATGTGACCGAAAAGGCAAAAGCGGCTGATCCGTCCACTTTTGTTTTCACTGTCGATCAGCCTTATGCACCAAGCTTCGTCTTGAATTGCCTGACATCGACCGTTGCTTCGGTTGTAGACAAGAAATTGATCTCCGAGCACATCGTCAATGATGATTTCGGCAATGCCTGGATGAAGACGAATTATGCGGGTTCCGGGCCGATGAAAATTCGCGATTGGCGGGCCAACGAGATTATCGTTCTGGAGCGTAATGACAATTACTATGGCACCAAGGCTCCGCTCGCCCGTGTTATTTATCGCCACGTCAAGGAAAGCGCGGCGCAGCGCCTTCTGCTTGAAAAAGGCGATGTTGATGTCGCCCGTAATCTTGAACCAAATGATATGGAGCAGGTTACCAAGAACAAGGACATCACCACGGTCAGTGCGCCGAAGGGAACAATTTATTATATCAGCCTCAACCAGAAAAATGAAAACCTAGCCAAGCCGGAAGTCCGGCAGGCGTTTAAATATCTGGTCGATTATGATGCCATCGGAGAACAGCTGATCAAGGGTGCCGGTGATATCCACCAGACCTTCCTGCCAAAGAACATTCTGGGCGAGCTGGATGAAAAACCGTTCAAGCTGGATGTGGCTAAGGCCAAGGAACTGCTCGAGAAAGCCGGGCTGAAGGATGGCTTCTCCTTCACCATGGATGTGCGTAACAACCAGCCGGTGACGGGTATTGCTGAATCAGTCCAGCAAACGCTTGCGCAGGCAGGTGTGAAAATGGAGATCATCCCGGGCGACGGTAAGCAGACCCTGACCAAATATCGTGCCCGTACGCATGATTCCTATATTGGTCAGTGGGGCGTGGATTATTGGGATCCGAATTCCAACGCCGAGACCTTCACCAGCAATACGGACAATGCTGATACCGGCACCAACAAGACACTTGCATGGCGCAATGCCTGGGATGTGCCGGAGCTGACCAAGGAAACGAAGGCAGCCCTGCTGGAGCGTGATAATGCCAAGCGCGCGGCAATGTATCAGGACCTACAGAAGAAAGTGCTTGAAACCAGCCCCTTCATCATCATCTTCCAGCAGACGGAAGTGGCAGGACTGCGTGCGAACATCAAGAATTTCAAGCTTGGTCCATCATTTGATACCAACTACGTTTTCAATGTAACGAAGTAATCCGGAATCCGTACCGGTGAGCACATCTGACATGCAATTGGAGGCCAGGCGCTCAGGCGCCTGGGCTTCAAACTTCGCTTGGGCCGTGGGCAGGTTTCTGCTCATTGGCGCCATCACATTTCTTGGTCTTCTGGCCGTCACGTTTTTCATTGGCCGTGTCATCCCGATCGATCCCGCGCTGGCCATTGTAGGCGATCGCGCGCCTGCCCACGTCGTGGCGCGTGTGCGTGAAGAGCTCGGACTGAATCTGCCGCTCTACCAGCAGTTTTTCCTTTATCTTAAGGGTGTTCTGCAAGGTGAGTTCGGCAATTCCGTTCTGACCAGCAATCCGGTTATGACCGATATTATCCGCGTCTTTCCCGCTACCTTCGAACTGGCAACATTGGGCACGCTTATTGGCGCGTTTATTGGTGTTCCGCTTGGAGTGCTTGCTGCCGTCAAGCGGGGCACGATCCTCGACCAGATTGTCAGAGTTATCGGACTTATCGGCTATTCAGTGCCGGTGTTCTGGCTGGGGCTGCTCGGTCTCGTGCTGTTTTACGCCAAGCTTGGCTGGGTATCGGGACCAGGACGTATCGACGTTGTCTACGAGTACACGTTTACGCCGATTACCGGCCTTTACCTGCTTGACGCGATTTTGCAGAATAATTGGGAAGTCTTCCGCAATATTTTCAGCTTCATCATCCTGCCCGCATCAGTGTTGGGCTACTTTTCGCTGGCCTATATCAGCCGGATGACGCGTTCTTTCATGCTGAACGAGCTTGAGCAGGAATATATTGTTGCGGCGCGCGCCAAGGGCCTGTCCGAAACCCGTATCATCTGGGCTCATGCCTTGCGCAATGCGGCAGTGCCGTTGCTGACTGTGATTGTGCTCTCCTTTGCCAATCTGCTTGAGGGGTCAGTGTTGACCGAAACGATCTTTTCCTGGCCCGGCCTTGGCAGCTACATCACCAATTCGCTGCAAAATGCCGACATGAATGCGGTGCTCGGCGGCACGATTATCATTGGTGCCGTGTTCATCGCCATCAACCTTCTTTCCGATCTTCTGTATCGGCTACTTGACCCACGGACACGCGCACGATGAGCGAGATCGCAAAACCAATTTCCCGCCGTGAATGGCTGATGAGCGACCGGCCGCAATCGCGTATGCAGGCCCGGCTTGGCCGCGCTTATTTGATCTGGAGCCGTTTTGCCAGCAACAGGCTCGCCGTGATCGGACTTGGCATCATTTTTGCGCTGGTGCTGGTGGCGCTATTCGCTCCTCTGCTTGCGCCGCATTCACCGGTTGCAGGCGATCTGCGCAATGCACGGCTTTTGCCGCCCGGTGGCGATTATTGGCTCGGCACAGACGATCAGGGCCGCGATATTCTTTCGCGCCTTATCTATGGTTCGCGTCTGACGCTCTATGTAGTTGTCCTCGTGGCTATCATCGCCGCGCCGATTGGGCTGCTTGTCGGCACCATCGCCGGTTATGCCGGAGGCTGGGTAGACGCAATTCTTATGCGGCTCACCGATATCTTCCTGGCATTTCCAAAGCTCATTCTGGCTCTCGCTTTGGTGGCGGCGCTGGGACCTGGCATTGAGAATGCCGTCATTGCCATAGCGGTCACCTCGTGGCCACCCTATGCACGCATTGCCAGAGCTGAAACGCTGACCGTGCGCAATTCCGACTATATTGCCGCCGTGCAGCTCATGGGTGCATCACCCATGCGTATCGTCCTGCGCCACATCATGCCGCTTTGCCTTTCATCTCTGATCGTCCGTGTGACACTCGACATGGCCGGAATTATCCTGGTCGCCGCAGGCCTTGGTTTCCTTGGTCTGGGCGCACAGCCGCCATTGCCTGAATGGGGTGCGATGATCGCATCCGGCCGCCGGTTCATCATGGATCAATGGTGGGTGGCAGCCGCACCGGGTTTTGCAATTCTCATCGTCAGTCTGGGCTTTAATCTTCTTGGCGATGGCTTGCGCGATGCGCTCGATCCAAGGGGGAACAACCAATGAGCGCCTTGCTGACAGTCAAGGATCTTCGCGTGCAATTTCCGACCCGCACGGGCGTCGTGGATGCTGTGCGCGGCGTTTCGTTCACGCTTGGTCGCGAAAGGCTAGGCATTGTTGGCGAGTCCGGTTCAGGAAAATCCCAGACCGGGCGCGCAATCATGGGGCTGACGCCACATCACGCAAAGATCACTGCCGATACGTTGAATTTTGACGGAATGGATCTTCTGGATATTTCGGCAAAGGAGCGGCGAAGCCTGCGTGGAAACCGCATCGCCATGATCCTCCAGGACCCGAAATATTCGCTCAATCCTGTGATGAGCATCGGCAGGCAGATTGTTGAAACGCTGCGTACCCATGAAAAGGTGAGCAAAGCCGAGGCGCGCAAGCGCGCGCTCGACATGCTTGCTGCTGTGCAGATACGTGATCCGGAACGGGTCTTTAATCTGCATCCGCATGAAGTTTCCGGCGGCATGGGACAACGCGCCATGATCGCGATGATGCTGGTGACCGGACCGGAGCTGCTGATCGCGGATGAACCGACTTCCGCGCTTGATGTGACGGTGCAGCTGGATGTGCTGCGAATCCTCGACAATCTGGTGCGGGATCGCGGCATGGGTTTGATCTTCATCTCCCATGATTTGCGGCTGGTCTCCTCCTTTTGCGACCGCGTTATCGTCATGTATGCAGGACGGATCGTCGAAGAAATCGCCGCTGTAGACCTTAAGAACGCAAAACATCCCTATACACGCGGGTTGATGAATTGCATGCCGCAGATCGGCACCGACCGGCATCCGCTGCCGGTCCTTGACCGCAAGCCGGAGTGGGCCGCATGAACAATCTGCAAGTGGCGGCTCTCAGCGTCGAAAATCTTGAAGTGAAGTATGATCGTTTTCGCGCATTGCGCGGCGTCAGTCTTGATGTCCAGCAGGGCGAGTCTTTTGGTCTGGTGGGCGAGAGCGGCTCGGGAAAGTCAACCTTGCTGCGAGCCGTCGCGGGACTTGCACCTGTTACCGGCGGCGCGATCACAGTCAATGGCAAGACGCTTGGCTCGTCGCGTACAAAAGCATTTTACCGTGAAGTGCAAATGGTGTTTCAGGACCCCTATGGCTCGCTGCATCCGCGCCAGACCGTGGATCGCCTATTGCTGGAACCATTGGTCGTGCATGGCTTTGCCGATATCGAAAAACGTATCCTGCGCGCGCTTGATGAAGTGGGGCTTGGTTCAAGCTTTCGCTTTCGCTATTCGCATCAGCTTTCCGGCGGTCAACGCCAGCGGGTCGCTATTGCGCGTGCATTGATCCTGGAGCCTTCAATCCTGCTTCTTGATGAACCGACATCAGCCCTTGATGCTTCGGTACAAGCGGAAGTTCTCAACCTGCTGGAGCAGATAAGGCGGGATAGAAAGCTGACCTTTCTGATGGTCAGCCATGATCTGGCGGTGGTCACCCATATGTGCGACCGGCTGATGGTGATGCAGAATGGCGCAGAGGTGGAACGCCTGTCGGCGACAGACCTTGCCCGCCATGTTGTGAAGGAAGATTACACGCGCAATCTTCTTTTGGCGAGCGAGGGTTTTGTCCGGCCGGAAGCATCCATATAGAGCTGTAAGGTTCACCGGATTTTTACCATTGCTGAACATTCAGGCGCTCTTTACTGCCTGAATGCAGAATGGTGAAAATCTGAATGAATTTCATAAGCCGTCATTCACATGGCTGAATCAATGGTCTGCCCAGCGACTGGAGTGGGCCATGAAAAAAATAAGAAACTTTCTGAAAGACCGTAGCGGCGCAACAGCCGTCACATTTGCATTGTTGCTCGTACCTATGGTGGGAATGACCGGGCTTGCCGTGGATTATACCCGCGCAAGCAGCGACCGTTCGCAACTGCAAAACGCAGCGGACGCAGCCGTGCTGTCGGGTGCAGAGATCTATGATGGCAAGGATCTCAAGCCGGTAAATGCGCGCATTCTTCAAAGCTTGCGAGCGAATGTTGCGGATTACGACGCACGCGGAATCATCAAGAATGTCACTGCAATTGAAAGCATTCCACCGCAGATCGTTCTTACACTGTCGACGTCGATGGGTACGACATTTATGAAGGTACTGAACCAAGACACAATAAACGTAGCAGTGAAAGCGGTAGCTTCGAGCGCAATTTCACCCACTGAGGCGACCTTCAACATAACGAAAGTCAAGGGAATCTATTATAAAAAGATATCCATGATCGCCGTTAGGAAAGATGGAACGGAACACGAGGTTGCCTCAATCGAATATACAAATCCCCAGCAAGTGGACGGGCAAGGTACTTCTAAGCCTGAGGTAAACAAAGCGCAGACGTTTGCATTGGGCGAAGTGAGTGAACTCTACTTCACTATGATTGTGAAAAAGGAAGGTTGTCCCATTGGTTATGTTAACCCAAAAAATCGCGATGGGTCGTTCCAGAAGAAATGTGTCGCGACAACCAATTCGCGCGAACAGCTAACGAGCATCCCTGAAAATCTCACTTTCAGTGACTATAGTAAGCGGCTGAATAGTGCCCATGCTTTCTTGGTTAAAAGCAACAGAAGATATGATGCGTGGCGATTGGCGCTGAACGGCGCAACCACGACTACGGCGGGAGAAAAAGATGCTTTTGTCATGGACGATCTCATGAACTGCAAGGGCGAGAAGGAGCATCATGGCTGGGAAGACGGGGGCGGCACCGATCCCGATTTTGAATACGACCTGACCACAGGCTGCACGTATGACTTCTCTAAAGTTATGTTGACCCAATAACTCAAACCACACCGGCGCATTGACTTCCATGATGCGCCGTCTCATCATGATTTCATTCCGAGGGGGGCATCGTACGATGCTGAGATGGCGCTGAGCCAAGACCCTTGAACCTGATCCGGATCATGCCGGCGTAGGAACGGGAATTGAGCAATTATCGCGCTGGTTCGTCTTTCTTCGCACATATCCGGGTCTCCAGTTTTGAAAATGGAGTCCGTGACGTGCCAAATGTAGATTACCGCCTCAATGCCATTGTCGATTTTGATGCTATTGGCCCTGACAAGGATTTAGGGGCTCTGGCTCTGGCTGCCGCCCGTGGCGGTGCGACGATCATCCAGTATCGTGACAAAAACTCCGCAACGCGTGACATGATTGATCGTGCACGGCAGATACACGCCGCGATCAAGGCGACAGGCGTGCCGCTGCTCGTCAATGACCGGATTGATGTTGCGCTTGCCGCTGGCGTTGAGGGTGTCCATGTGGGGCGCGAAGACATGGCGGTTGCCGATGTCCGACATCTGCTCGGGCCAAATGCGATTATCGGACTGACCGTCAAGAATGAGCCGGACGCGCAAGCAGCAATTGCTGGCGATATTGACTATGCCTGTATTGGCGGACTGTTTGAAACACCCACCAAGGAAAACCTGCAACCGATCGGCTTTGACGGGTTCAAGCGCCTGGCTGCCATCATACGCAAGGCAAAACCGCATTTGCCTATAGGCGCTATCGCCGGTATTGGGCTGGAGCGCACGCCGCTTGCCATTGAAGCGGGTGCTGATGGTGTAGCGGTCATTTCTGCGATCTTCCGTCAGGACGATCCGCAAGGAGCGGCGCACACTTTGCGGTCGGCGGTGGATGAGGCATTGCAGGTAAGAGAGCCAGCATGACCGCAATAGCGCTGACTATTGCCGGGTCTGACAGCGGCGGCGGGGCAGGAATCCAGGCCGATTTGAAAACCTTCTCGGCGCTCGGTGTTTATGGCGCGAGTGTGCTCACCGCGATCACTGCGCAGAACACCCATGGTGTGACGGCCATTGAGAATCTTTCACCCGATATCATCCGGGCTCAGATGGACGCGGTTCTTTCCGACCTTGAGGTGAATGCAATCAAGATTGGCATGGTCTCGACAGTATCAACCATAGAGACAATTGCGCAGGGGCTTGATCGCTGGCAGCGCAAAGCGGTGTTCGATCCTGTCATGGTTGCAACTGCGGGCGACCCTTTGCTGGAGCCAGCGGCAATCGACGCTCTGCGCCAGCTTCTCTTGCCGCGCGCGCTGCTGCTGACTCCCAATTTGCCGGAGGCGGCCTTGCTAACAAATATGCCGATTGCCGAAGATGAAGCCCAGATGGTGCGGCAAGCGAAAAAGCTGCTCGAACTCGGTCCCTCAGCCGTACTTATAAAGGGCGGACATGCCAAGGGGGATATGAGCACCGATATCCTGCTTGATGGGTCCGGAATGGAGCGATTTTCGACGCCGCGTATCAAGACAGTCAATGATCATGGTACTGGATGCACACTGGCGTCTGCCATTGCCGCTGGCCTGGCAAAAGGAATGGCTCTGCATGGTGCCGTTAGTGAAGCCAAGGACTATCTGACGGCTGCCATGGCGGCTGGCGAAATGCTCAAAGTCGGCAGCGGGCGTGGGCCGGTCCACCACTTCCATCGCTGGTGGGCGGCCTAGCAGCACCGGTGCAGTTTTGATTTCAGAGTGGAGCGGCGGTGCTGGCTGGTGTCGCGTTGCTCAAGCCTGTAGTTGCTCCACTGGTGGAGGCTGCCGAAGCAATGTCAGGCCGTTGCATCGGCAACGGGATCGCTGCCGGAAATGCCACAGCGGGTTCTTCTGAATAAGCGAGTTGCGCCGGCATGGCAGGCGGTGTTTCAGCGGGAGCCATCGCCGTCATCGTCGCGGGTGCAACAGGCGTGCTTGACGGTTTCAGGCCGGTCTCTTCCAGAAGGCCCTTTTTCTTGGCCTGATAATAATAGCCGCGAGCGTAAAGCCGCACGGCCTGATCAGGATTGTTATCGGCAACCTTGTAGGCGCCAGCAAGATACTTCACGCCAAATTTGAGATTTGTTTCTGCATCCAGCAAATCTTGCGCGGAGCCGGTGTGACCCATGCCGCGTGCTGTCGCGGGCAACATCTGCATCAGACCCCAATAGGGACCGTTGCGAGCCTGTGGATTACCGCGGCTTTCCCGATGCACAATGCGGCGAACCAGCGATTCAGGCACTTCGTAGGCAACCGAATATTTTGAAATCAAATTGTCGAGCGGCGTACCGTTATCTTTGAATTCAGGAGCGCTTTTCGTGCTTGTGGCGACCGTGACGGTGCTCTTGCTGTCCGTGGCCGCATCGGAATTAGCGGGCGCTTCGGCCGCAGCAACACGCGGAGATTGTTCAGGAATTGGCAGTGATGCAGCCTCGGGCAGCTTGGGATCAGTCGTGGTGCAAGCGCCCAAAACCAAGGCGAAACTCAAGCAGGCAAATGTCCGAAGTGATCGTGTATCAGGCAGCATTTATCACCGGTTTGACGAAGCATCTCTTTTAACGATTGGTTTCTCATAGCGCGTTCGTTCGGTTTAGAGGCAATCACTTTCTGATACAAAATGTAACAATGCTCATGGGCGCCCTGTCAAGGTGAGACAAGTTGCGAAAACCTGCCCTGTTAAAACCGATCCGAACCAGCGGTTGACTCGCTCATATATATCAATGTATCAGTTATATATTGGTAAGGCCAGTTTACCAATTGCCGGAAATGGGAAGCCGGGTGGGGAGGTTTAAATGTTCGCAGCCATTCAGTCACGCCGGCTTTACCGGCAGGTGGCAGACCAGATACGAAGCCAGATCGAACATGGTCAGCTTGGTGTCGGAGAGCGTTTGCCCGGTGAGCGTGAACTGGCGGAGGAACTTGGCGTTTCCCGTCCCACCATTCGTGAGGCTTTGATTGCCCTCGAGGTCGAGGGGCTCATCCATATTCGCATGGGATCAGGTGTTTACGTGGCGCGGTCGCCACGGGAGAAACACCTGCGGATTCAGCCTGACGAGCTTGAAGGGCCGTTCGAGCTATTGCGGGCACGCGCGCTGATCGAGTGTGCTATTGCCGAAGAAGCCGCCCGCACAGTGACAACGAAACATATAGAAGCGATGGACGATGTGCTGACGCAAATGGCGCGCACATTCAACAACCCGCAGGTGTCGATTGCGCTCGATCGCACCTTCCACACGACCATTGCCGGCATCATGGAAAATTCCGCGCTCGACCGCGTTGTCGGAGAGTTATTCGACCAGCGCATGACGCCTTATTTCACCAGGCTGGCCAGTTATTTCGAGAGTGCGGCTTCATGGCGGGAGGCTTTTGAGGAGCACCGTGCAGTACGCGATGCCATAGCAGGTGGTGATCCCGCTCGTGCAAAATCTGCGATGCAATATCATCTGCATCAATCGCAGCTGAGATTTTCCAGAAGTTTCGACGAGGAGCTGGAAACGGAAAGAGACCAATCTGCAAAGATGTCTCGACATAAATAACGCGAACTAAATTCAATAAGGGAGGAATAACAATGAAATTCAAACTGGCTACACTTCTTGGCGCCGCTGCGGCGCTTGCCATTTCGGCAGTGGTTGCACAGGCGCAGACCACGCTGAAATGGGCTCATGTGTATGAGACGTCCGAACCATTCCATACGGAGTCTGTATGGGCGGCGGAAGAAATCGCCAAGCGCACCAATGGCCGTTACAAGATCGACGTGTTCCCTGCATCTCAGCTTGGTAAGGAAGCTGACATCAACCAGGGATTGAAGCTCGGTACAGTCGATATCATCATTTCGGGTTCAAGCTTTGCTGCCCGTGATTCCAAGCCGATCGGCGTTACCTATTTCCCCTATATCTTCCGCGATTCCGACCATCTGATCGCCTATACCAAAAGCGATGTCTTCAAGCGGCTTGCTGCTGGCTATGAGGAAAAGACCGGCAATCATATTGCATCGGTCAGCTATTATGGCACGCGTCACACTACCGCCAACAGGCCCATCGCCAAGTGTTCGGATATGGCCGGGTTGAAAATCCGTGTCCCGGACGTTCCAGCCTATCTGGCAATGCCGCGTGCCTGCGGCGCCAACACAACGCCAATCGCTTTTGCCGAAGTCTATCTGGCATTGCAGAATGGCACTGTCGAAGCGCAGGAAAATCCGCTGACGACGATTGAGGCCAAGAAGTTCTTCGAAGTTCAGAAGAACATCATTTTGACCGGCCATATTGTCGATCACCTGAATACCGTCATTTCCAAGCAGCTTTGGGCCAGCCTTAGCGACGAAGACAAGAAAATCTTCGGCGATGTGATGCAGGAAGCCGCCGAAAAGACCACCAAGACGATTGCGGCCAGGGAAAAGGAACTTGTTGCGAGTTTCAAGGAACGTGGCCTTTCCGTTACCGATGTGGACAAGGCAGACTTCGAAAAAACCGTTCTGGAAAAGGTGAAGTTCGAAGACTTCGGTTACGAAAAGTCCGACTGGGAAGCCATTCGCGCCATCAAGTAACCTATCAGTCTGGCCGGGCAGCCTTGGCTCCCGGCCTCTTTTTCTGCCCTGAGGACGGAGACAGCCATGTCTAAGGAAGTTCATACACAGATCACAGCGGAAGAAATTGCCCATTCATTCGAGGATGCGGCGCCGGTTATTAACCTGCGCGAATATGCGGTTGAAGACTGGCTGACACTCGTCGTCTTCTGGCTGATGACCGGCTGCGTTTTCCTGCAGTTTTTCACACGCTATGTCCTCAATGACAGCTATGCCTGGACAGAGGAAATCGCCATCAATTGCCTGATCGGCGTCGTATTTCTCGGCTCCGTCATGTGTGTTCGCGTCTCGCGCCACGTTCAGGTGGATGTGCTTTACCACTATCTGCCTGCTCCCATTGCCCGAATTCTTGCAACTTTTGTCGATCTCGTTCGCATTGGCTTTTTTATCTACGCTGTGTGGTTGATGTGGCGCTATGTCAAGATTGTTGCCGACGAAATGATGGTGACAATCGATCTGCCCCGCAACATCGTTTTTTATGGGGTTCTCTTATCTTTTGTCCTGATGCTGCTTCGTTCCATTCAGGTTTTTATTGCCAATATCCGCCGTGGCTATTCCGTTCTGGAACGTCCCGAAGAATTCCAGAGCGTCGAGGGCTGATCAATGTTGCTGCTTGTTGGTTCATTTCTACTATTGATGATTGTCGGTGTGCCGGTCGCAATTTCGATGGCCGTGGCGTCAGTGCTCTATCTCGTGTTTTTCGGTGTTGCACCCGACATTATTGTCGCCCAGCGCATGATCGCCGGGGTTGAGAGCTTTCCGCTGCTCGCCGTGCCGTTTTTCATTCTCGCCGGCAATCTCATGAATTCGGCCGGTGTGACAGGCCGCATCTATTCCTTTGCGGTTTCGCTTGTGGGATGGATGAAAGGCGGACTGGCGCAAGTCAATATTATTGGCTCGGTAATCTTCTCCGGCATGTCGGGAACGGCACTGGCGGATGCCGCCGGTATCGGCACAATCGAAATCAAGGCGATGAAGGATCACGGCTATCCGGTGGAAGCAGCGGTTGGCGTTACGGCAGCTTCGGCAACGCTTGGTCCTATTTTCCCGCCATCCCTGCCTTTCGTTATCTATGGCATGATGGCCAATGTTTCGATTGGCGCGCTGTTTATGGCCGGTATTGTGCCGGGCATTGTCATGACCGTCTTGATGATGATTACGGTTGCTATCTTCGCTTATGTGAAGCGCTGGGGTTCCGACACGCCATTCGAACTCAAGAATCTGCTTGAAGCGTCGCTGGAAATCGTCGTCGTCGCCTGCGTGCCAGTCCTCATCTATCTGCTCACGCTTACCGGCTTGTCTATAAATGCTTCGGTCGGCATTGCACTTGTGGTTCTGCTGGCTGCCGACTGGTATTTCGACTTTTCCGCCGTCATGGCGCTGATGACACCCGTTATTCTTATCGGCGGCATGACCATGGGTTGGTTCACGCCAACCGAGGCCGCAGTTGCCGCAGTTCTCTGGTCACTGTTTCTTGGGTTGGTACGCTATCGTACAATGACAATGGCTAGTCTCGCCAAAGCGAGCTTTGATACAATCGAGACCACCGCTTCCGTGCTGTTTATTGTCACTGCCGCTTCGGTTTTCGCCTGGCTCCTGACGGTCAGTCAGGCGGCGCAGCTTCTTTCTGCGGCCATCCTCTCGATTACCGACAGCAAATGGGTGTTCCTGATACTGGTCAATATACTGATGCTGTTTGTCGGTTGCTTCCTCGATACCATTGCGGCAATCACAATTCTTGTGCCGATCCTTTTGCCGCTGGTCTTGGGTTTCGACATTGATCCGGTTCATTTCGGACTGATCATGACGCTTAATCTCATGATCGGTCTGTTGCATCCGCCGCTGGGCATGGTGCTGTTTGTACTGTCCCGCGTCGCGAAGCTTTCCGTGGAGCGAACCACCATGGCAATTCTGCCCTGGCTGGTGCCGCTCTTCATCGCACTGATCGCCATTACCTTCATTCCGGCGATTACACTTTGGCTCCCAACCCAACTAGGCCTGATAAAATGAGTAATAAAGGTATCGCTGCCACGCTTTTTGCAGCGGAAGATCTCCGCGTCGTTGACATTGAACTTGGAGAACTCGCGCCCAATATGGCGCGGGTCAAGTTCGGTGCCGGCGGGATATGTGGCTCTGACATGCACTATTTCCGGCATGCAAAGACGGGCGATTTCGTGGTCGCTTCGCCGCTCATTCTCGGCCATGAAGTTGCCGGTGAGATCATCGAAATCGGCCGCGACGTTACTGGTATTGCCGTTGGCGACAGGGTTGCCGTAAACCCGTCCCGTTGGTGCGGAACCTGTGCCTATTGCCATGAGGGACGCCCGAACCTGTGTGAAAATATCTATTTCATGGGTTCTGCATCCAAGACGCCTCACATGCAGGGCGGTTTCGCCAGTGTGTTTGACGCGGTTGCCGCGCAATGCGTCAAAGTCCCGAACGATCTGCCATTCCAAGCTGCGGCATTGGCTGAGCCGCTGGCAGTCTGCCTGCATGCCGTACG
The DNA here is from genome assembly GCA_900471815.1 of Hyphomicrobiales bacterium. Lineage (GTDB taxonomy): Bacteria > Pseudomonadota > Alphaproteobacteria > Rhizobiales > Rhizobiaceae > Phyllobacterium > Phyllobacterium ifriqiyense. The sequence continues at coordinate 281,609 of UICE01000001.1, read as the reverse complement.
CCGTGCCGGTCATGTGAAGGGCACGTCAACAATCATCTTCGGCTCCGGGCCAATCGGACTGTTAACATTGCTGGCACTGAAACATGCGGGGGCGGAATCCGTGACAATGGTCGATATCGCGGCTGCACCGTTGAAGTTTGCCGAAGAGCTGGGCGCAGACCAGATCGTCGATGTCTCCGGCGGAGAGGAAAGATTGGCCGAAGTTGCTGCGGCAACACCATTCGACATTGCTTTTGAAATCTCCGGCACGCCGGCAGGTCTGGCCTCGGCCATTCGCACAGTTCGGCGCGGTGGCACAGTTGTTCAGGTCGGCAATCTTGCCGGTGGATCAATTCCCGTGCCTGCCAATGCGGTCATGTCCAAGGAACTCGATCTGATCGGCACATTCCGCTTTGGCGATGAATTCTTCGAGGCTGTGGAATTGATTGTTGAAAACAAGATTGATGTCCTCAAGCTGGTAACAGGCGAATACAAACTCGCCGACGCGCCGGAGGCCTTCCGCACAGCATTAGACAGGTCGCGCAGCGTCAAGGTTGTTCTGACAGCCTGATGCTCATGCGACCGCTTGGCGTTGCCGTTGAAATCAGCTAACAAGGCGCATCTGGTCCAACCACAATATGCCGCGAGTATCCATGTTTTTGCATCCTGTCGTGAAATTCGTAGCTGTGTTGGGTCTGACCTTAAGCGTTGCAAGTGGATGCACGACGGCAACGTCGCTCGATTCCGTTGGGGCAATTACGCCAGCCCCAACGACTGAAAAATCCGCTGCCATCGTGGTTGATGGCAGCACGGGTGCCGTGCTTTATCAAGCGGGTGCCGATCTGCCGCGCATACCGGCGTCGCTTACCAAAATGATGACGCTTTATCTGACATTCGAGGCGTTGCAATCGGGGCGGATCAGCAAGGATACGCAGATACCGATTTCGGCTCGTGCGGCCTCGCAGGCACCAAGCAAGCTTGGTCTTAAACCCGGCAGAACGATTGATGTGGATACTGCAATCAAGGCGCTGGTGGTTAAATCCGCTAATGATGTTGCCGTGGCTTTAGCCGAGTATCTGGGCGGAACTGAAGAGAAATTTGCGGCCCAGATGACCGCAAAAGGCCGACAGCTCGGTATGCGCGGCACGATTTTTCACAATGCTTCCGGGTTGCCCGACGCGCAGCAGATTACCACTGCGCGAGATATGGCTTTGCTGGGCTTGTCTTTGCGTAAGCATTATCCGCAGCATTATCATTACTTCGGAGCACAGGATTTCATGTTCGACGGCAAAATCATCCGTGGACATAACCGTGTTCTGGCCCAGTTGAACGGCGCAGATGGCATCAAGACAGGCTATGTTCGCGCCTCCGGTTTCAATATCGTCACATCGATCAGTGATAATGGCCGCCAGCTCGTCGCTGTCGTGATGGGCGGCGAAACTGCCAGACAGCGCGATGCGCAAGTTGTAAGTCTTGTTAATGCCTATCTGCCGCAAGTCGCACACAAGTAGCCTTATCGGGACGGTTTCTCCGCAGGGTTGAAAAACACCCCCTTGCTGTTGCATGGTCTGTCCAGCGCGACTCATTTTCTGGGTTACGGAACGGTTGTGGAGAGACGCAGATAGATGTGGTCCCATTTCGTCACGTTTCGCAGCAAGGCTACGGCCTGGCTGACAGCAGGGCTTGGTTCATTCGCGGCGTTGGGGCTCGCCTTTGTATTGGGAGCATTTGAAGCGGCTGAAAAGCCGCAGCTTCCGCAAATTACAGCCGGTCAATCCATGGAGGCGGGAAAGTGGCTTATCAAGCCTCTTTCAATTCGGGTAACTGACCAGAAAGTTTACAGCACGACACCGAAGGACGGGCAAAAGGCGATCATCCTTGAAGTGGAATTGATGAACCGCACGATCGAGTCCGATAGCGGCTATTACAAAATCTTTCAATGGCCTGCCAATATTGCAGAAAAGACCGAACAACCGATGGTCTATCTTACGCGCGATGAATCCATGTCGCCAAATCTGCAACCCGGAATGCCGGAGAAAATGGTTTATGTCTGGCTGATGCCCAGCGATGTGGTGGCGGGCAATGATGTTGAACTGGCAATTGAGGCTTGGGGATTCAAGCATCGCAACAATTTGACCGGAACGCCGGGGTGGGGGAGCAAAAGCATTGTGGGTTCGGTGCGCTTGCCGCTGCAAAGGGAGCAGGGCTGATGCGCCGCTTGGCGAATATTGCCGTCATCCTTGTGGCGGTGGCCTTGCTGTACGGCATGTGGGTGACGAAACCGCGTTATGGCGAACTCACAGGGCCGATTGCTGCCTATGGCAAGATGCATGATCGAGTGCACACACGGGAATTTGACGTAACGCTCAATCAGGTGATTTTTGCGCGCGAATTGACTTATACACAGTTCGGAAAAGAAAAGGTGCTTACGACCTCCGGTCTTTGGGCGGTCGCCTTGGTAGAGCTTGCTGCAACAACCAAAAGTACGGGTGTTTCAACGGCCATCTGGCGAGGACCTACCGGCCTCAGATTTGCACAAAGCAATCGCGTTGGCTGGTTGCCCGGACAACCGCCTTACATGCTCGAGCCCGGATTGCCGAAACAGGTGCAACTGGCGTTTGAGATATTGCCCGATCAGGTCAATGGCGCGACGCTGCTTCTATCGGCGCAGATGAAACCCTCATTGGATTCCGAAGCGCGGATCAAAATCGACGACTTCAAAAAATTCAATGATGGCATGCCGTTGATCGTCGATCGTTTCGACATATCACGTCCACAACCGGCTGCGGGAAGCTGACGCGATGGCTGTGACGGATTATGATACCCAACCTTCCGAGCGCCGCTGGCGCCGCCGCAGCCTGTGGGCCCTGCTGGTGATTGTCCCGGTCTCATTGTTCACCATCAGTTATGGCGACTATGTGGAAATGAGCCGTTACACTGATCTATACCCCACTGAAGTGGCTGCGGGTGAGGTCAAGCATTATGGTGGCAGCGACTGGCAGTTTTACGGGACGCGGAAGGTCGAAGAGGGCATTCGCCCCGGCTCGCTGCCCGCAGGTTCCGTGCCTGTGATTGCAAGATTTCTCGTGGAGATCGGCGATACCAATTTGCAGGAGCGATGGCTCATGTGTGCAATCCGACTGACAGACAAGGCTGGTCGCTCTTGGTCTCCAACGTCCATTCCCGGAATGCGCCCTGCAAAAGAGGGTATCCAGACATGCACGTCGGCCATATTTTCAGGAGCGGAAAAAGGCACAAGAATGGTGATCGAAGAGCGGTTCCTCGTGCCAAGCGATGTGGCAGGTGAATTGCGACCGACATTGGGTGTCTATAGCGAGCGGCCTTATTATCTGAGGTTCGCCCGCACCGAATAGATCAGATTGGCTTCGCCACAAGGCTGGTGTCCGATTGAGGATCTGTCTTTCTCATCGAGAAGGCTGTTTCCAAAATTGCAGCGAGGAAACAAATGCGCAAGGGCTCCACGAGCAGGCCGGTGGAAGAATCCTGCATCGGGCTGCCCAATAAAAAGACAATCGCATTGCCAGCAAATTCCCAAATCCTGCCGGGTTGCGGGCCGATTATATGGGCTGCGCCCAGCCATGCCCATGCTGCCACCCATTCGATAAAGCGATAGCCGAGGATGAGCGTGACGATGAGCAGCAGCCCGGAATTCAGTGTCAGCCGCACGCCATTGGCGATTGGAAGATAACGCGAGCGATAGCCGCTGACGAAGTGATTGATAAAGTCTCGGATAAATTTAGGCACTGCCTGGTAGCGTTCGCCAAAACGCACGACCCGGTGATGCACCCGCATGAGTTCTGTCTGGTCACGAACATCATAGCCATAGACCAGCGCAATCATGACCAGCCAGATCACGGGTAAAAGCGCGTGGAAAAACAGGTTGGTGGCAATTGTGCCAAAGCTTTCGGGAATCTGTTCTACCGGGATCATTGTCGCCGCATAGGCAACCGAAACAGGTTGCGCGATCCCGGCAAGCAATTGCTCAAACCATGACCATAGTTTGCCATTGACCAGTGCCTGCATCCAGTCATCTTTCCAGCGGCTGATAATGTAGAGACCGATGAAAATCCAGTTGGTTTCGCAAACCACAATGACGATTTCCCAGAACGATCGCTTTGTGCGTTCTTTCATGGTCTTGGCAAACCAGCGAACAAGCCAGGAGAGCGCAACGGACAGCAATATCCATTTGGAGTCTAGGACATCCAAGACATTGCCATTTCCGCCAAAGGGCATCATCGACAGGGCCAAACGGGAATATTGGCGAACCGTATCGCCAAGAAAACCCCAGGCTGCATAATAGGCAAAGAACGGGATAAGGGCGACAGCGATAATCGTCGTCAAACGGGAAAATCCGGAACCGCTGCCCGCCGCTGCCTTGTCGGATTGTGCTTGGGCAGCGCTGACAGAAGGCAGTCCCGGGCGCACAATCTGGATCATGGAAACAGTTGTTACCAGCTGCGTAAGCGCAACGAGGGTCAACACGCCAAGCCCGGCATAATGGTTCATATAGGCTGTTTTGACGGCCAGATACATCAGGATGTGAGAAGCAGAAAGCCCCAGAAGCACCACCGCCGCCAATTGGGGCCAGAAGCGCAACCAGAGCTTGAAAGTCAGCTTGATGGGCAGTGCCACTTCGGCCAGCATGAAAAACCTCTTGCGAATCTCATGCTGACCTTACCGATTTTTACAAGGCTGCCAAGTTTTGAGCCTGTCAGGCGTGGGCGAGAACCCGGGCAGACTCGCGTCGGTCGAGCATCTGGCTCCAAAGGGTAAGGCCAAGCGCACCGATAACAAGCAGCGAGCCAACCCAGGGTGTGGCACCAAGGCCAAGCGGCGAAGCAACGACAATGCCGCCAAGGAAGGCACCACCGGCAATGCCAAGGTTGAAGGCAGCGATGTTCAGCGCCGAAGCCACGTCAACCGTTTCAGGTGTATGGATCTTGGCGAGTTGCACCACATAGAGCTGGAGGCCGGGCACATTGGAGAAGGACAATGCCCCCAGAGCGGCCAGAGTTACCAGCGCCCAGACCGGCGATGTGGCGGTGAAGGTGAACGCCGCCAGAACGATGGCCTGCAATAGGAACATGACTGCAAGCGCTCTGACTGGATTGCCATCGGCGACGCGTCCGCCGACCATATTTCCAACGGCGATGGACAGGCCATAAAGTACAAGGATCAGGCTGACCGTGGAATTGGCATAGCCAGTGATCTGTTCGAGAACAGGTGCAAGGAATGTGAACATCACAAAGGTGCCGCCATAGCCAAGCGCGGTCATGGCAAAGGCAAGCAGAAGACGGCCACTGCCCAGAACACGAATCTGATCAATGATGCGGGCAGGGGCGGCTTTTGCGATCTTGGATGGCAAAAGGAATGCAATGGCAAGGAATGCGATGATGCCAAGCACGGTTACGGCCCAGAAGGTTGCACGCCAGCCAAGTTGCTGGCCGATAAATGTGCCGAGTGGAACACCTGTGACGATAGCAACAGTCAGGCCAAGAAACATCATGGCGATTGCTGAGGCACGGCGATTGGGCGCAACCAGATCAGCGGCGATTGTTGCGCCTACCGAGAAGAACACGCCATGGGCAAACGCACTGATGACGCGGGCGACGAGCAATAGCTCATAGGTAGGCGAGAGTGCTGCCGCCGTGTTGCCGACGACGAACAGGGCCATGAGACCGAGCAGCAATGGCTTGCGCTCGATTCTGCCTGTGAGGGCGGTCAGTATGGGTGCGCCGAAGGTGACGCCAAGCGCATAAACGCTGACGATAAGCCCGGCGAGCGGCAACGTAATGTTGAGATCTGTGGCAACTGTGGGCAAGAGGCCGACAATGACGAACTCTGTGGTTCCGATGGCATAGGCGCTGATCGTCAGCGCCAGAAGTGCGAGAGGCATGATCCTATCCTTTGATTGGATGCTGCGTTAAGCCAGCCCTCAAATAGAAATTAATGATGGCCGGTTGGTTGCCCCCAATATGAGCCATCGCAATTCCATTGATAATGACCAGATCATGCTCAATGGTTATGAATTCAATTCACAGATAGGACTAAACGCGACTGCGGCACCTCCTCGGTTGAGGAGATGCCGCGTTCCAATAGCAAAGTTGGGGAGAGTTAATCCCACTTTGGAGCAAGATGGCCCGGATTGACAATCCGTCCATCTGGCTTGGCAAGTGCATGCAGGGCCTGCATTTCTTCATTGGTCAGTTCGAAATCAAAGATCTCGAAATTGCTCTTGGCGCGTTCTTCGCTGACAGTTTTGGAAAGCGTGATGACGCCTTCTTGCTGAATGAGCCAACGCAGAACAACCTGCGCTTCGCTCTTACCATGGGCTGCGGCGATTGCCTTGATGACCGGATCGCCAATGATTTTGCCATCGGCCATGGCATAATAGGCGGTGATGCTCATGCCGCTATCCCGCGCGGCCTTCAACACAGTGCTTTGATCGAGATAGGGGTGATATTCCACCTGATTTGTCACGATCGGAGCTTTGCTCAACTTGACTGATTCAGCCATGAGGGCTGAACTGAAATTGCTGACGCCGATATTACGGACCTTGCCCGCATCGCGGACTTCGTTGAGCGCTCCAATGCGCTCGGCCAGAGGCACATCGCTCTTTGGCCAATGTAGCAACAGGAGGTCAACATAGTCTGTCTTTAGTTTCGACAGGCTCTCATCAACGGATTTGATAAAATCATCATGCTTGTATTTATCGACCCAAACCTTGGTGGTCAGGAATATATCGCCGCGCGAGACGCCGGAGTTCTTGATTGCTTCACCCACCTCAGCTTCATTGCCGTAGATCTGTGCGGTATCAATATGGCGATAGCCGAGCTTCAGAGCAGCGGGAACCATGCGAAGCACATCCGCGCCAGGCATACGGAACGTGCCAAACCCGATTGCCGGAATTTTTGCTCCATGAGCGCTTACATTGAACATTCTTTATTCCTCCCATTTGCGGCAGCTACAAAATCTGATGATCCAAAGCCTCATATGGGCTTAAACAGCCAGTGTGATAATTCCTTGTTATCGACCAGCTGTTGTGAAACTAATTCATAAGCGGTAGCGGGGTCTGATATGGATAATAGAGCCGGAGAAATGGACGTCTTCGTGACGGCGGTTGAATTGGACAGTTTTTCTGCGGCAGGCAGAAAGCTTGGCCTTTCGCCATCGGCGGTCAGTAAAATGATCCGCCGTATCGAGGATCGGCTCGGTACACGCTTGCTTGTACGCTCCACACGCTCATTGCAATTGACGCCTGAAGGCGAGATTTACCGCCAGCGTGCGCTACGGATCATTTCTGAAATAGAAGAAACCGAGCGTGTCGTCGCCTCTGGCGCATCGGTCGCGCCGCATGGATTGTTGCGGGTCAATTCGTCGGTTGCGGTCGGTCAATTTCTCATCCTTCCGCTTATGCCGAAATTTCTGGAGTTATACCCCGAGGTAGAACTTGATTTCACCCTGAGCGAGCGCGTGGTCGATCTTATCGGCGAGCGAGCAGATATCGCAATTCGCGTTGGCCCGATGCGCGACTCGAACCTGAAAGCACGCAAACTGTGTGAAAGCCGCAAGGTTGTAGTTGCATCTCCGGACTACATTGCAAGGCGAGGCAGGCCCAAGCAGCCAGCCGATCTAGAGAAGCACAATTGCCTGAATTTCAATTTCCGCCGCGCTCTTGAGGAGTGGCCATTCAAAAATCGCGATACCGGTGAAATCGAGCGGATGGGTATTTCCGGCAATTTTCTGGCGAGCAGCGGCGCAATCGTGCGGCAGATGTGTCTGGCTGGGTTGGGCATAGCGCGCCTCGGATATTTTCATCTGGCCGATGACATAGAAGCCGGTCGGCTGGAGGTCATTCTGGAGGATTACAATGCTGGCGATATGGAGCAGATCAATGCTGTATTTGTCGGGCATGATTACCTGGCTACTCGCGTGCGCACATTTATTGATTTTCTGGCGGAGAATATGCCGAAAGCATAGGAACCAAATTCGCGGCGGCGCATTACCGGAGACGCAAATTTTCCAAACAAGGAGATGACAATGGCCGATGTGATTGAAACAACAGCCTCCGCGATCACTGCCGGGGTCAATCTTGTAAAAACAATCAAGGAAAAATTCGGTTATACGGTCGAAGATCTCGCAATTGCCAGCGGCCTGACCGTGGAAGAGCTCAACGGTATCGAGACGGGCGCTGAGGCCGAGCCAAGCAAGTTACATCGGATAGCGCATTCGGTTGGGCTGCCCGACGTGACACCCCAGATTCAGCATTAATTAGCAATATGGGCTGTCTTTCGTGCCGGATGCAGGCGAATATGCAGCCATGACAGAAGATGGAAAGATACAAAACACTGGGGTCGAGCGGCTCAAGCAGCATGCCGATCTGGTTCAGCAGCTTGTAAAGCAGGTTCCCGCGGCCCTTTCAAAGCCCAGCCTTACGCTGGAACAGGTTTCCAGGCTGCACCGGGTAATTCAAAAAGGTGTCGACGATTTCAAGGAGGTTCAGGAACTGGTCAACAGGCCGGGGCTTGACGAAACCTATAGCCGCGCCGCTGGCAGCCTTGCAAAAATCTGGTCGCATCTATCCTCTGCTGCGGAAGCGCGAATGCAGGATTTGGCCAAGAACGACGCCGATGCATCAGACTTGCAGAAGCCCGACGAATAGACCTCTCTAGGACTTGCGATTCTTGAGGTTGAGCAAATTGCCCGAAAGGATCAGCGCCGCGCCGATGGCAGTATAGACATCGATATGTTCGGAATAGACCAGCCAGCCGACGATTGCGGTGAGGGGCACGCGAAGAAAATCCATGGGAATGACCACAGTGGCATCGGCATAGAGCAAAGCTTTCGCCATGCAGAAATGCGAGAATGTGCCGGTGAAGGCAATAATGATAACCCATGGCATGACGTGTAGGCTCGGCCATTGCCAGCTATGCAGGGCAGGTAAAAGACCGATGCCCGACTGAATGACCAGCATCCAGAAAATGATCTTGACCACGCTTTCCGTGCGCGTCAGAGATTTGACCATAGTGAAAGAAATCCCGAAGGTAAAAGCGGCGCCAAGCACGATCAATTGACCGATTTCAATGGTGCCGATACCGGGGCGAACGATGATTATCACGCCGATAATTCCAAGCGCTATTGTAAGCATGCGCCAGATATTGAGCCGCTCGCCCAAAAACGCCACGGCCATGATCGCGGTCCAGGCTGGCGTGGTGAATTCGATTGCAATGAGCTGCGCCAAGGGGATCATTGACAGCGCCATCAACCATGCAAACTGACCGGCATAATGTGCAGTATTACGGCCCAAATGCTGCCAGATACGGCTGGTTCGCATCGCTCTTATACCGCCCGATGAGCGGATAAGCGGATAAAGCATGGCGAGGCCGATCAACGACCGCATCTCCATGATCTGAAAGACATTCAGCTCTTTGGAAGCTTCGCGACCGGAGACCGCCATCAGAATGATGGCTGCCAGCGATCCGGTCATCCAGAACGCAGCCTTGATATTGGACGGCGGCACTTCCATGGATTTTAAGCTACTTGGCGTAGATGCTGGCGAAGTCGGCAAAGCCTTTGACTTCGATGGGATTGCCCGACGGATCGCGGAAGAACATTGTCCATTGTTCGCCCGGCTCGCCTTTAAAGCGTACAACCGGTGGCATGACAAATTCGACATTTGCAGCCTTCAGCCGATCTGCCAGCCTGTTCCAATCCTCAAGCGCAAGTATGATGCCGAAATGCGGCATGGGCACCATGTGATCGCCCACCTTACCGGTATTGGTTGTCTCGAATGGCTTACCCAAATGCAGCGAAATCTGATGACCAAAGAAATCGAAATCAACCCATGTTTCCGTGCTGCGACCCTCCTCGCAGCCAAGAATCTCGCCATAGAAGCGACGAGCTTCATCGAGATCGGTTACATGATAGGCAAAATGAAACAAGGAGCGCATGGGTATTTCCTGAAAGCATGGCGGTTGCCGCAAACTATCAGTGCAGCCCGGAGCAAACAATGCAGGACGAGCACAATGCACTCTTTACGTGCATTGTATGGAACAAAAGCCGGCTCACGAGAGTTTCTAAGGGCTACACTCGTATTGATCCCGAAAACAGGAAATAAATAATGTCGATTTTGATCAGTCTTTTGATCACCGTTCTGGTGATTTTTCTCGTGCTCTATCTCATCCAGATGCTGCCACTGGATGGCCGTGCCAAGCAGATTATTCAGGTCATCGTGGTGGTGATCGGTATTATCTCGCTGCTGCGCTATCTCGCAGTATTTTAAAGATCGGAGCGGGCGGGATTAAACCCGCCCTTTTCAATTGCCGTTGCTGCCGATTTGCTCCAGCATCCAGTCGCGAAAAGCGCGGATCTTTGGGACATTTCTGCGTGCTTCAGGATAGACCAGCCAATAAAAATGATCCGCATCGGCACCAACCATATCGAATGGTTGGATAAGCTGACCTTGTTGAATTTCGGATTGATAAAAGGCGGGGGTGAGAATTCCAACGCCCATGCCAGCCAAAACAGCTTTGCCCTCCAGATGCTGATCGCCAAAGCGGTTGCGAGGGTCGCCTTTCAGATCCGGATTATCAATGCCTACCGACCTGAACCATAATTTCCACCAATAATCTCCCGTGTCGACAATTGGTAATTTGAGAAGATCCCTTGGGGTTTCTATCCCTCCGACCGAGGCAGCCAATGCCGGTGTCAACATCGGAGAAAATTCCGCAGCAAAAAGCTTATGGCTCGTCAGGCCAGGCCATTTTCCATTTCCCGACCTGATGGCAACATCGACCTGATGGCGGTTAAAGTCGATCAATTCCCGACTCGCCTGCAATCGTACCGCCAATTGCGGGTGTGATAGCTGGAAAGACCCCAATCGCGGCACCAACCAGTTTGAAGCAAAAGTCGGTATTGTATTGACGGTCAAGACGCCGTCAGCATTTTCACGTGTGGCGGCGATGGCAGCGCGCATAAGCTCAAACGCTTCGCTGATCGCTGGAGAAAGCCGGACGCCCACTTCAGTAAGCACAACCTGACGCGGTTTGCGTAAAAACAGCAGCGCCCCAATACGCTCTTCCAGCAGCTTGATCTGATAGCTGACAGCCGCTTGGGTCATGCCCAGCTCTTCGGCGGCCTTGGTAAAATTGCCGTGGCGTGCAGCGGCTTCAAAAACCCGGATGGCAGATAAGGGAGGGAGTTGCATCAAGTTTCTCGCATAAGCTGTCCTTATGCATACTACTTGCCGTTTTGTTGGAAAACAACTGGGGTATGGCGCATCTTCGCTTCAACAAAGGGCCAAAAGCCTTTACTCGGAGTTAGAGAAATGAACATGTCAAAAGCGCATACACCACCCAAACCAGTATTCTCCGCATGGATAAATTGGATCAAGGGATTGAGAACCGGGCACGGCAAAAACGCGCCTGTCAGTCATGTCCGTATGGATGAGTTCTCAGACCATATGATGCGTGATATTGGAGCCCTGGATGGCAGGAGCTCAACGGGCTACAGGCGCAGGCACTCTCTCGACGGACGGCTCGATGATAATTTCAATGGGCCGCTATAATAGCGGTTATGAATCGAAATCAGTCTCGAGCTTGCGTTCAAGCGCTACAAGGTCATCGGGCAAGGGCATGCCCATGGCCCTGAGCTCATTCAAATGTTCGCGCAGGGTTTCATGGATTTCATGGGCATCCGCTGGCCGCTTGACCATCTCTTCAACCAAAAGTGCGATTCTGGCTTTGACGTCTTCGAATGCCATGATTATTCCCTTTCATGCGAACATACATTTCCAACCCGAACAGGTAACAGAAATGTAGCAGACTAATCGTGGCCGGAATATTGCGTATCTGAAACCTTTTCCATCCATTCCACCGCTTTGCCGTCGAGCGCTTCCTGCATGGCAATATGGGTCATGAAAGTAGTGGGGCTGGCGCCGTGCCAATGCTTTTCGCCCGGTGGGATCCAGATTGTATCCCCAGCCTTGATCTCCCTTATTGCTTCGCCCCAAACCTGAGCAAGCCCGGAGCCGGATGTCACGTGCAAAGTCTGGCCGAGTGGATGGGTGTGCCAGGCCGTACGAGCACCTGGCTCGAAACGGACAGTTACAGCGCGCAATCGCGCAGGTTCTTCCGCTTCAATGATTGGATCCTGCCAGACAGTTCCGGTAAACCAATCGGAAGGAGGGCGGCGCGAGGGGACAGAGCCGTTTGGCGTTATTCTCATGATGGCAATCCTGATTGTTTCGGAAATTCAGTGGAGGAGGGAACAGCGCCAGGTGAGAGCTGCGCTGCTGATGCCAGAATTGAATCCAGAAAACCGGGAAACCGCTTTTCCAAATCCGTGCGCCGCAAGGACAGCAAGCGTTTTGTCCCTTCAGGGCGAACGTAAATAATGCCCGCCTCACGAAGCTTGCCAATATGATAACTCAACGCGGTTTTGGATCCGAGGCTTAGAAAATAGCTGCAGGTCATATTGCGCTCGTCTTCGCCAAATCTCGCAAGCATGGAGATGATTGTCAGGCGGGTTTCATCGCCCAGTGCCGCAAGAACAGCTGGCAGAGCGATTTCTTCCGGAGCAGGATGATACAGAGCGTTCGTCATACCTATGTAATAGCAATTGGCAGGAGAGATTTCAATGTTCAATAATTATTGAACTTACTGCTTGACTTTGATTTGGAGGAGGCGAATAGTTCAATGATCGTTGAACATTTAGGTATTGGCCATGGACATTCGTCTTGTAGGACTGGCGCTGGGCACATTTGCAATCGGCATTGAAGGCTTTGTCGTGGCAAGCCTTCTGCCCGAGATCGCTGGAGACACGGGGGTAAGTCTTGTTCAGGCAGGCTATCTGGTTGTGACCTATGCTTTCGCCTATGCAATTGGAGCGCCCATCGTCGCTGCCCTCACAGGTGCGCTGGATAGGCGTATCGTGCTGGCTGGAAGCGCATTGTTTTTTGTTCTCGGTGCTATTCTTGCTTCAATATCCCCGACATATATTCTCTTGCTGATAGCACGCCTCCTGATTGCAGTGGTTGCCGGGCTTTATGCCGCGACAGCGCAGGCGACGGCCGTTGCAATATCGCAGCCGCATCATCGCGCCAGAGCGATCTCTGTGATTGTCGGGGGAACAACTCTGGCCGTGGCGTTTGGCGCGCCATTGGGGGCATTTATAAGCAGCTTTGCGGGCTGGCGCGGCACATATCTGTTCATTGCCCTGATCGGTGTTCTGGCCACGTTGATCGTTTGGCTATTGCTGCCACGCGGCCTTTACGCAGATAAAATGACCTTGGCCAAGCGCCTGAGCGTCATCCGTCATCCGGGCCTGCTGCCTGCACTCTTGACCATGCTTCTCTATATGACCGGAGGCTTTGCCGTATATACCTATATCGCGGCTGTTGCAGTGGAGGGGACAGGTCTTTCCCGTGAATACTTGCCGATTATCCTTTTGGCTTTTGGAGTTGGCGCGGCATTCGGCAATTTTCTTGGCGGGCAGTTGGCCGATCGCTTCGGTGCCACCAAAACGGTGATTGCTGCATCCATTCTCAATACAGTTGCCCTGATCCTGGTCAGTTGGATCATGACCTTGCCACATGAGTTTGCCGGTATTGTCTTGATCGCGCACATGGTGGTCTGGGGTGTTATCGCCTGGATGTTTCCACCGGCACAGGCAAGCCGCATATTGGCGATAGCGCCGGAAAGCGCGCCGCTCGCTTTATCGCTCAATTATTCCGCGCTCTACCTTGGGGTTGCCATAGGATCAATGATCGGAGGGCTGGTCATCACCAATCTGGGGCTGAACTATCTGGGCACTGTTGGCAGTATATTCTCAATCCTGGGTCTTGCGGTAATAAGGCTGGCCCGCACCGCGAGGCCCAAAGAGCATCTGTCGATTGCGTGATCGCGCGAGGGTCGGGCGCTGATATCAGACCTGCGCCCTTGCTTCCCTGAAAGAAATCAGTCTTTTGCGGTTTTCATCCCACAATACAAGCTTCACGCAGCGCAGGCTTTCCATGATTGTAATACGGCCAATATCGGCAAGCTCCGGATAGTCCTTCAGAACTTGCGGAAGCCGGTAGCAGGGAACCTTGCTGGAAAGGTGATGAACATGGTGAATGCCAATATTGCCGGTGATCCATTGGAGAAAACCCGGCAATATGTAATGCGAAGAACCATGCAGGGCGGCTTCATGGAACTGCCATTCCGGTGCCGATGACCAATGCGTCTCTTCGAATTGATGCTGAACGTAAAACAGCCAAATACCCGCCGCTCCCGCAAGCGTAACGATGGGCAGGTGTATCAGCAGAAATGGACCGACGCCGACAAGCCACATCAGAAATATGGCGCAGACAGCGATGCCAAGATTGGTTGCCATGGTTGAAATCCACGGCGCAGCACCAGACCGCATCATGCCGAAGGGCAAACGCTGCTTGAAGAAGAACAGCCAAACAGGCCCCACACCAAACATAACCGCCGGGTGGCGATAGAAGCGATAGCCAATCCGGCCCCATCGTGACAACGCGCGATATTCGGCAACCGTCAGCGTAGTAATGTCACCAATGCCGCGTTCATCCAGATTTCCCGCCGAGGCGTGGTGAATAGCGTGGCTGCGTCGCCAATAATCATAAGGTGTCAATGTCAGCACGCCAATGACCCGGCCAGTCCAGTCATCCGTGTGGCGGTGAGCAAAGAATGATCCGTGGCCGCAATCATGCTGGATCATGAACAATCGCAACAGGAAGCCTGCTGCTGGAATAATGAGAACCAAACCCCACCAATAGCCATAATGGACAGCGGCCCAGCACAAAGCCCAGAAAATAGCGAAAGGAACAAGCGTAACCGCAAGTTCAAAGGCGCTCCGGCCTCTATGCGGTTTGCGATATTGGCTTAGAATTTTAAGCCAAGGACGAGCATCAGAGCTTGCTGCAGGGCTATTTTTTTGTGGAGGAGTTATCATCCGCTATTATATGGCCGCCGAATAAGATCACGCAAGGTGCGCTTTGAAATAAAACGTTACCAAAAGTAGTAACATAGTGCCGCTATTGGAACCGCTGTTAGTGCTTGGCGTTTAGTATCGAATAGGGCACCTATGGCCCCATGTGTTTACTGATGTTTTCTGGATCGAAGGCCTGCCTTTGAATTCTTGGGTCAGTATTAAAATTATCGTTTGACGTAAGGCTAGTGTAATGGACCCAGTGCAATTGATTGTCGTCATAGCGTTCGACCAAGGGGATGCTGGCGAGCTTTTCCCGGTTGGAGAACCGCAGCAATTCGAAACAAAAGATCGCGCCATCCGCACGGCCAAGGATTTGGCTTCAAAACATGCTGGTGTTATCGCTTGGGCCCGGGAAGCGAAGCCGGATGTTGGCGAGTATGGCCCGCCGGAAATTATCTATACAGCGGGAGAGGTACTGGAGCTCGAATAGAGCAGTTTCCGCACATTGAATCATTGATCTGCGACTGGGGTGAGTTGGCTCTGGTCCCAGCTATCGCGGTACTTAAGACGGATAACTCACATCGTAATTCTGGTGCTGTGGATGAGGATCAATGTCCACCGCCCGTCAGTTCGTGACCAGACGCGACTATAAGCGAGCTTTTCGGAAAAGCTTTCCCCGTAATATGTTCCGGCGATTTTTCCGAACCATGAGACTGTCGCGGCATTTTCCATGAGTCGCACCGAGCAATCCAACATGTCAATCTGATCAAGTTTAAGGATATTGGCACGATGGAAATCGAGGTTTTCCTGCTTGTTCAGCCTGCGTCCAAAAGGATCTATCGCGATGAGATTGTCGTCGAGACATTCATCCAACGCGGCAGTATCGCTGGAAAGCATCGCCTTGCGCAGGCTGTCTTCAAGCTGCTCAATATCAGTGATGGAGAAGTTCAAGTCGGATTCCAGTGTCATAATGAGCTCTGTCGTTGACCAGTCACGTTAGCCGTCCAGCAATAATCGAATGCCGATTAAGGTCTGATGAACGGCCATGTTGGGTGCCGATGAAGGCAAGTCAACGCATGCCGTCTTGCCGTACACATTGCAACAGTATTTTTGACGTTTTGTTCCATTCCGTCTCGTTGAGGCAGGGGCCGGACCCCCAGAAGCATTGCGAGAATGAGCCGCCATGGTTTTCCGGCAATTCTATACTTTTGATAATTGGTGATTGTTGTTAGAGATGTATATCAACTTTAAGCTGCATTGAAGGGCATCCGCATGATCGGCAATCCCATGCATCGGCAGGTATTTTTGCTAGCGAGCGCGCAAGCGCTCTTTCAAACGGTCACGGTGCTTGTCGTGACTGTCGGCGCTCTGGCCGGCGGTCAGGTCGCCTCGCGTCCGGGGCTGGCAACTATGCCGATCGCTGCGATGTTTCTGGGCACGGCGGCAGCGACATTTCCTGCATCAATGTGGATGGCACGGGTCGGCCGCCGGACGGGCTTTGTCGCCGGGGCGCTGCTTGGTGTTGTTGGCGGGCTCTGCGCGGCACTGGGCATCTGGCTGGAATCGCTACTTCTTTTGTCATTCGGCACGTTTCTGGTCGGAGGTTATCAATCTTTTGCACAATTCTACCGCTTCGCTGCGAGCGAGGTCGCTGACGAGAACTTCCGCTCCCGGGCGATCTCGCTCGTGCTGGGTGGCGGTGTCGTCGCGGCTGTGGCGGGTCCCATGCTTGCACGCCTCGGTGGTCCGCTGCTGCAGCCCGAATATGTCGGCTCATTTCTGCTTTTGGCACTGGTCTCTCTGGTTGCCGCCGGAGCGCTGCTCTGGCTTCGCGTTCCCACCCCGCAGGCCATTCATAGTGATGCGGATAAGGGGCGGTCCTGGGGCCAGATCATTACTCAGCCAGTCTATCTCGTTGCGCTTTTCGGGGCCGTGACCGGCTACGGAATCATGATTCTTGCCATGACCGCAACGCCGCTTGCCATGGCGCATCATCATCACGACCTCCCAGCCACTGCGACAGTCATTCAACTCCATGTGCTTGGGATGTTTTTGCCGTCCTTCTTTACAGGCTCGTTGATCGCGCGCTTCGGCGTGCTGCCTATTATGTTGACGGGCCTGGTTCTCTTGGCCGGTCATGTGACCATGTCATTGACGGGAACTGGTTTCGGTTCGTTTGCAGGCGCACTTGTCCTGCTCGGAATCGGTTGGAACTTCCTCTATATTGGCGGTACAACATTGCTGACCAGCACCTATACGCCAGCCGAAAAAGGGCGTGCGCAAGCGACCAATGACATGACGATCTTTGCCTGTGGGCTTATGTCTTCGGTGAGCGCAGCAGCGCTGCTGGAATTCCTTGGATGGCAAATGCTCAACCTGTTACTGCTGCCCTGGATGGGTGCTGCCGCGCTCGCCCTGATCTGGCTTGGCTGGAAACAGCGCAAAGTTTTGCCATCGACCACTATTGTCAGGTGACTGTCTCAAACGGTCCCGAGCAGGCTACGCCCTCCCAGCGGGCGAAGTCCGCAGTTCCAGCAGTTCTCTACTGAAATGGCGCACCCGACAGGATTCGAACCTGTGACCTCTGCCTTCGGAGGGCAGCGCTCTATCCAGCTGAGCTACGGGTGCATGAGGCTGCGACAGCTCGCATGCGCGAAGCGGTTCTAACCGATGCGCGTCAAGGCTTCAATGGCGAATTTTGAATATGAACGGTATTAAGGTTCTAGCGCTCTCATTGGCGCTGCGCTGAAGTGGAGGAGAAATTATGATCACACTTGGTCCAGCACTGGCGTTCGTGAAGACTTGGACGGCGCAGAACGTTCACCTTGATAAGCTTGGTGATGCGGAAAAGCGAGGAGAGGAGCTTGCGCGCGCGTTGCTCGCCGATGCAAAGGCTGCTGGCTATAACGAGGCGGAGATCGAAGAGGCAGTAGGGGACGATGTTGTTGATTACATGATCGAGGCTCTTGGCAAGGCGGGCGATCCGAAAGTCGTCGGGTCGTAGACGCCCCGCAGGGCATCCTGGCTTTCAACGCCGCCGTCTTATCCCGTTTGAGACAAAATATCAGCAAGGCGTGCTGCCTGCGGTGTGAGGTCACTGAAGCGACGGGCACAGAGGCACAGGCGGCGTGTGGCCCAATCATTGCTGAGAGGAACTATCCTCAATTTGCGCGTGCGAGAGGACTTGCGTGCCGCCCCTTCCGGGACAATGGCAATTCCAACATTATTAGAAACAAGTTGGATGACAGTTTCCAGCGTTGTCACACGCACCCGAAAGTTCACGTGGCGTCCGAGTTGTGCTGCCCGCCGGATGATGTGCTCCTGCAAGGCATTGCCGATGTTGAGGCCGATGAAGGGTTCGTTTACCGCATCCTCGAAGCGGATTGAGCGGGCACCAGAAGCAAATGGGGAATTATGCGCTGCGATGATTGCGAGGCGGTCGGTGCAAAAGGGCCGTTGTTCGAGATTCGACAGATCGGCCCAACTGGCAGCAATGCCAAGATCCGCATAGCCATTGACAAGCTTTTCAGCAATCAGGTGGCTGGGATGTTCCTCAAGGTCCACATCAATATGAGGATTTGCCACGAGAAAAGTCGATAGAAGTTCAGGAAGAGACTGTGTAGCCGCCGCCGTATTTGCCAGTAGACGAATGCGCGCCCTGAAACCATCGGCGTGCTCGCCAAGATCCCCTGTCATGGCCTCGATCTGATTCTGAATTGTTCGCGCGTGATGAAGGAGTGTATGCCCAGCCGAGGTGAGGGTGACGCCGCGCCGTTTCCGCTCAACCAGCGCTACGCCAAGCATATCCTCCATGCCCTTGATGCGGGCACTTGCCGATGCAAGCGCGAGGCCCGAGCGATCTGCACCCGCAGTGATGCTGCCGCTTTCAGCGATATGCAAAAACAACCTCAGGTCAACCAGATCAAATCGCAAACCAACACCTCGTGACTTCGGCCATAACGAAGGCTGGCCCAGGCAATTCCAGATTGTGGACTTGATAGGGAAAGGTCAAGAGTCGGCGTGGAATAGCTCAAAAGAACAGGAAGTGCTGCTATGATGGAAGTCGCCGGAAATCTGGTCAATCTCGCAACTGGCCATCTTGTCTCCTTTCCGATGATCTGGATTACCGTTGCATCGGTGTTTTTGTTGGCCGGCCTTGTAAAGGGTGTCGTGGGAATGGGCTTGCCCACCGTCGCAATGGGCCTTCTGGCAATTACCATGCCTCCCGCACAGGGCGCGGCAATCCTGATTATTCCATCCTTCGTCACCAATATATGGCAGTTGCTGGCAGGCCCATCGTTCAAGCGGCTTTTCAAGCGTCTCTGGACCATGATGGCGGGTGTTGCTGTTGGAACCGTTGCTGGAAGCGGTTGGCTGACAGGCGGTCACACCGGCGTTGCGCTCTCCGGCCTTGGTGCAGCTTTGACGATCTATGCAATGCTGGGATTGCTACAAGTCAGGTTTCAGGTGAGCGTGCGTTATGAAAATCTGCTCTCGCCGCTGGTCGGGCTGATAACGGGGTTCGTGACCGGTGCAACCGGCGTATTCGTTATTCCGGCGGTTCCTTATTTGCAGGCGTTGATGCTGGAAAAAGAAGAGCTGATTCAGGCATTGGGGCTGTCATTCACAGTATCCACGATTGCACTGGCTCTTGGGCTCGCGCTGCATGCCGATGATCAAATGGCACCTGTGCCGTTGCTTGGTGTCTCGCTGCTTGCGCTGATTCCCGCTTTACTGGGCATGTTCATTGGACAAATGCTTAGAGCGCGAATGAGCGCCGAGGTATTCAGGCGTGTCTTTTTCAGCGGGCTGCTCTTGCTCGGCATATATCTGGCGATCACGTCCCTGAGCTAATGCACTCTATGATGGAAAAAACCGGTTTCAAGCATTGAACCGAAGCGAAGAACACCGCACTCTCGCCTGGCAACAAAGGAGGAGATGTGAATGTTTCGAAATTATATGATTGTGCCGTCATTCAGAGTCACGATGTTTAGTACGGTAGCGCTTCTTATAGGGGCGACTTCGCCCATGATGGCGGATGAAAGCACATATCCGCATGGCAATGAGCCTATTGGGACTGTCGAACAGGTTTATGATGGCGCACTCTTGCCGGATCTGGCTGTCAGCACCTACCGGAACATTGACCGGCTCTTTCCAACACGCACGATCAAAGCCGGAACGAAGCCTCTCGATCTTCCAAAAGCTGACAAGCAGCTCACGAATGTCAAATTCAAGTATGAGGAAAAGGATTACGATCTCTACGATTTTGTGGCGCTGGACAATATTACAGCCATGCTCGTCATCAAGGACGGCAAGATTGCCTTTGAAACATATCAACGCGGCAATACGGAAAAGACACGTTGGATGTCGATGTCGGTGGCAAAGTCCATCAGTTCTACCCTTGCGGGCATTGCGATAAAGGATGGGCTGATAAAGGGCCTCGATGCGCAAGTCGTGGACTATGTGCCTGAGCTGAAAGGCAGCGCCTATGATGGCGTTTCGGTTCGGGATGTTTTGATGATGTCGTCTGGCGTCAAATGGAATGAAACCTATACCGACCCAAACTCTGACCGGCGCGCCCTGTTAAAAGCGCAGATATCGCAAAAGCCGCGCTCTGCCGTAGAGCTTATGGCGAAACTGCCGCGAGCTGCTGAGCCTGGCACATTGAATACCTACAGCACGGGCGAAACACAGATTCTTGGTGAGATAGTACGGGGTGCGGTGAAAAAGCCGCTTGCGGATTATCTGTCGGAGAAAATCTGGGCGCCGTTCGGAATGGAAACCGATGCGACTTGGTGGTTGGATTCGCCCGACGGGGTTGAGATTGGCGGCAGTGGGATTAGCGCGACCTTGCGCGACTACGGGCGTTTCGGCCTCTTCTTCATGAACAACGGCGTTATTGATGGAAAGTCCATATTGCCGGAGGGCTGGGTAAAGGAAGCGACTACGCCAAAGACGCTTAAAGGCGGCAAAAAGCTCGATTACGGCTATATGTGGTGGACCGCATGGACAGAGCCTTCCATCAAGGATGGCGCATTTTCCGCCATCGGGATTCAGGGTCAAAACATCTATATTGACCCGGCTGAAAAGGTCGTCATTGTCACTTTTGGCGCGCAACCCAAGCCGGTGGGCAAGGAGCCGATCGATCCAAATGTATTCTTTGATGCAGTCGTTGCAGAATTGAAAAAACCATAAACTGAGCTGCACAAGCAGATGTGTACGGTGGAACTCTGGCGCTTTGCAGTCGTTTGCGATGTATCTGGAGATTCACCGAACGCAGGAGAATGAAAAATGAAAATGAACCGCCGTCATATGCTCGCGCTATCCGGCGCGGCAGCCGCCACGACGCTTTTCTCTCCCTCGGTTCGTGCCCAGGCTTCAATGCCTTTCAAGCAGTCTGAACTGCCCTATGAAGAAGGGGCATTGAGCCCGGTCATTTCAGCTCGCACTGTCGGCCTGCATTTTGGAAAGCACCATGCGGGCTACTACAAAAAGCTCAATACGCTGACCGAGAAAACGCCTTACGCGGAACTGCCTCTGGAGGAGGTTGTCGTGCGCGCCAAAAAGGAAAATGAAACGGCGATTTTCAACAATGCTGCGCAGGCGTGGAATCACAATCTGTATTGGGAACAGTTCAAAGGTGGACCTGCCGCCGCTGAGGGTGCTTTGCTTGATGCGGCGAAAAGTTCATTCGGCGGCATTGACGAATTGCAAAAGCAGATCGTCGCGGAATCGGACAAGGTGTTTGGCACCGGCTGGGTGTGGTTGGTAAAGGATGGCGATAAACTTGCCGTCGTTGGAATGCAGGATGCAAGCAATCCGCTGGCAGATGGCAAGAAGACGCTACTCGGTATCGATGTATGGGAACATGCCTACTATCTCGACTATGAGAACAGGCGAACCGAGCATGTCGCCGCAGTGCTGGCAAAGCTGGTCAACTGGCAATTTGTTGGAGAGAAATTCCAGTCCGCCTAGGCGGGTTTATGGAAGTATCGCTCCCGCCGTTTGAACAGCGGGAGCAACAATATCGCAGTGAAGTTCAATCAATCAATATCGAATGACACGCCTTGAGCGAGTGGCAAAGCCTTGGAATAGTTCACAGTGTTGGTTGCGCGGCGCATATAGGCCTTCCACGCATCCGAGCCGGATTCGCGCCCGCCGCCAGTCTCTTTTTCGCCGCCGAATGCGCCGCCGATTTCAGCGCCGGATGTTCCGATATTGACATTTGCAATGCCGCAATCCGAACCGTCCGGGCTGAGGAAGCGTTCGGCTTCCTGCAAATTAAGCGTGAAAATCGACGATGACAGACCAGCACCGACGGCATTGTGCTCGACAATCGCCTGATCGAAATCGCTATACTTCATCACATAAAGGATTGGAGCGAAGGTCTCTTCAACGACAGGTCCTGTCTGTTTTGGCATTTCAATCAGGGCAGGGCGCACATAATAGGCGTTGGCATGTTCTGTTTCGACGCGTGCGCCGCCAGTAACCTTGCCACCATGAGCAACAGCTTCGCTGATTGATTTTTGCATATGGTCAAATGCCGCCTTGTCGATCAATGGACCGACCAAAGAAGGCGTATCAAGCGGGCTGCCGACGGAAACGCTTTCATAGGCCTTTTTGAGGCGCGGGACGAGCGTGTCATAAACACTCTCATGGACGAACAGACGGCGAAGCGTGGTGCAACGCTGACCGGCTGTTCCCATGGCTCCAAAAGCAATGGCACGCAGCGCCATATCGAGATCAGCTGATGGGCAAACGATACCGGCATTATTGCCGCCCAGCTCAAGGATTGAGCGGGCAAAACGCTTGGCCAGGCGCGGCCCGACTTCGCGGCCCATCCGTGTGGAGCCCGTGGCTGAAACCAGTGCCACTTTCGGATGGTCGACAAGGGCTTCACCGATCGTGCGGTCGCCCATGAGCGTTTGCGCAAGTCCGGCGGGAACGTCACCGAAACGCTTGGCGGCACGATCAAAAATTGCCTGACAGGCGAGACCGGTCAGCGGGGTTTTTTCTGACGGCTTCCAGACAACGGAATCGCCGCACACGAGGGCAAGTGTCGTATTCCACGCCCAGACAGCGACTGGAAAGTTGAAGGCAGAGATAACGCCAACGACGCCGAGCGGATGCCAGGTTTCCATCATGCGATGGCCGGGACGTTCCGTGGCAATGGTGAGACCATAGAGCTGACGCGAAAGACCAACCGCGAAATCGCAGATATCGATCATTTCCTGAACTTCGCCCAGACCCTCTGACGGGATTTTGCCAGCTTCGATGGAAACAAGCCGGCCAAGGTCATTCTTGTGCGCGCGCAGTTCTTCACCAAAAAGGCGTACCAGTTCACCACGTTTCGGCGCTGGAACAAGACGCCATTCGCGGAAGGCGGCGTCAGCAGCTTCGATTGCTTGTGCAGTATCTGCGGCGGAGTGAACTGCAACATCGGCAACTTTTTCACCAGTAACCGGGCTGAATGAAGCCATCGTGCCGCCCGTATAAGCCGCGTCTGCGACGCCGAGCTTGGAAAGGAGTGTCTTTACTTCCTGAGCAATAGTCATCTTGCTTACCTTTTATTATCTGTCGAATGAGCTGACCGGCTTTTATCAGCCGGCGCGGATTATTGAAACGGCCTAGCTGGCAAGCGCGACCGGGCGCAATTGCTGTAAACAGGCTTCGATGGACGCGTTCTCAAGATTGGCATAGTGCTCGAATTCATCAAGGACCGGAGCACCGAGGTGGAGTTCAAACTCTTGCTGGCTCGGGCTGGCCGCAAAGTTTTGAGCCGTCGTATCGCCAAGGTTTGACTGGAAGATGCCTGCTGCGCTAACGGGCAAGAAATCCTCATAGACAATGGGATCGAACTGCACCGCACCCTTGCGGATAAGCTCTTCAAGATCGCTGCCACGAATAGTCGAGGTGGCAACCGGGGAATAACGGAAATAGCCGAGTTTCTCCGTGCGAATGGTTGCCCAATCATCGGGGAAGCCGGCGAACGCATCCTGCAGGGCGTCAATATAGGCCTGCGCGTTGGAGCCATCCGCCGCCGGTCGAATGACCTCGCGTGACTTCGTCAGCAGCCGGTCATATAGCGCGCGGCCCTTGGGCGTGAGTGCAATCCCGCGCTGTTCGATTTCACCGAAACGTGCAGTGTGGGAGCCTTTCTCCCAAACACCTTCAGCATTGATGAAGGAAACGCTCTCCTCCAATGCCTTGAATGATGTCTGGCGCAAAAGGATGGGGCAATTGCGCGTGGGCGGACCCTCAATGACCGCTTTCGGCGAAATGCCATTGGCGGGCATCAATGCCTGAACAGCATCAATATCGAGAGTGCGGGGTGTCAGATGGTTGATGTGCGGTCCCTTGAAGGACACAACATCGGCAATCAGGCGGTGGGCATCGTGCAGACGCCGATAGAGGTCGTTGCTGACGCTTGCATGATCATGCCAGCGGAAAGTTTCGAGTATCTCCTGGACGAAGGATGCAGCATCAGTTGCGTCAAGCCCGCCATTCATTTCAGCCTTCTCGAGAAGCAAAATAGCCTTTGCCGTAAATATCTGACGGGCATCAAGGGTCTTGTGCGCCTCTTCGCGCAGTGCCGCATCTTCGATAAGATCAAGGCGCAACAAGGAAGTGAAGACCCGGAAAGGATTGATCTTCAAGGCCGCATCGCCAACGGGACGGAATGCGGTGGAATGTACCGGTACGCCGGCCTCACTCAGGTCGTAATAACCGACAGGATACATTCCCATGACCGCAAAAACGCGGCGAAGCATGGAAAGCTCGGCTGGGGTTCCAACGCGAATGGCGCCGTGACGCTCTTCCGATATACGTTCAAGCGTATCGGTTTGCTTAAGGCGCTGTGCCATTTCGGGCGAGGCCGCGAGGGTTTTTGCATTCACTTCGGCAACCAGTGACAGCAATGTTCCATAAGCAGGCACCTCAGTGCGATACATGGAAGACATGGCCGAAGAGAAAGACGCCCGGATCACATCCGGCGAAAGAAACGTCGATGAATTCATAATGATCGATTCCGCATTGAATTTGGACAGCAATTCTTTTCCTGTCATGCTCAATATGGATTATACAGATTATCAGCCCCCACGTATTACGACGATTCAAACTTGGTTGATGCGAGAAGAGAATGAAGTTAACGAGACGCCTGATCCCCGACATCGATATTCTTCAAACATTCGAATGTGCGGCCCGCCATGGCAGTTTCACCCAGGCGGCAAAGGAGTTGAGTCTCACACAAAGCGCCGTGTCGCGGCAATTGAGCGAACTTGAAAACCAGATCGGCGTGCTCTTGTTCGAGCGCATACGTCAGCGGGTTGTACTGTCTGATGCGGGACAGAAGTTTTTGCCAGAGGTCAGGCGTCTGCTTGGTTTGACGGAAGAAACAATGTTGCGCGCCATGGCTGCATCGCAATCCGCATCATCATTGAGCATTGCGACATTGCCGACATTTGGCAGCCGGTGGCTCATGCCAAGACTGCCAAATTTTTTGAATGATCATCCGGAAATGGCGTTAAGCGTCGCATCCCGTTCCCAGCCGTTTGATTTTGATGAAGAACCTTTCGATCTGGCAATCCATTATGGTCAGCCGGTCTGGGCGCATGCCACATGCACCTATCTGTGCAGCGAAATGATTGTCCCTGTTGGCAGCCCGGAATTATGCCGCGCCAATCCTGTTGATACGCCTGCCGGATTGGCAAATTCGGCACCATTGCTGCATTTATCCACGAGACCGAAAGCTTGGGCGTCGTGGTTCGAGACACAGCAAGCCGAAGTCATCAGTCCCTATAAGGGACATCGGTTCGAGCATTTTTCCATGGTCATTGAAGCCGCTCTGGCGGGACTGGGATTTGCGCTGCTTCCGCGCTATCTCATCGAAAAGGAGCTGGAGACGGGCCGCCTGCAGGTGCTCTTTGACCAACCACTGCAAACCGAGAATAATTACTATCTTGTCGTACCGGAGCACAAAAAAGAGAATCCTCTTGTGCAAAGCTTTATCAGCTGGATTGCGGCGCAGGTTACTGACCAGCAACCAGATATGTCAGTCATTCGCTGAAAGCATCATGTCTTCCAAGAATTTCATTTTCGCAAAATGAAACCCGATCTATAACGGCAATCTATAATACTGGCCAAACGGTGATGCTATGCTGAACGATGAACACTCGCACGGCCTATGGGAAAAAACGGCGCCTCCCGCACCGAAAACAGAACCGTTGCGTGGCGATATTTCCGTCGATGTTGCGGTAATCGGCGCAGGCTTTACCGGCCTTTCGGCGGCATTGCATCTTGCTGAAGCCGGAACGAAGGTTGCAGTTGTCGACGCGGTGGACATCGGCTTTGGTGGTTCTGGCCGCAATGTTGGCCTCGTCAATGCGGGCATGTGGGTAATGCCAAATGATTTGCCTGCCGTGCTTGGGCAATTGCATGGCGAGCGCCTGCTTGAACTTCTGGGCAACGCGCCGCAATCCGTTTTCAATCTCGTGGACAAACATCAGATCGAGTGCGAACTGGAGCGCAAGGGCACCTTGCACTGCGCCGTGGGAAAAAGCGGGCTGAAGCAGCTCGAACAGCGTGCAGAACAATGGCAGGCGCGTGGCGCTGCTGTTCATCTTCTGGATGCGGCGGAAACGGCAGCTAAGGTAGGATCGAGCGCATATACTGGCTCACTGTTGGATAATCGGGCAGGTACGATACAGCCGCTTGGTTATGTGCGTGGCTTGGCCAGAGCAGCACAGGCAATTGGCGTTGCGATATATACCAGGACAGCCGTGAGCGCGACTGAGCGATCCGGCTCGCGTTGGCTTGTGCGGACGCCTTCGGGTACCATTTCGGCTGACTGGGTAATTGTCGCCACCAATGCCTATACCACATCGCCATGGCCCGCTCTCAGAGCTGAACTTTTGCACTTGCCCTATTTCAATTTCGCCACGACGCCTTTGCCGGAAAATGTGCGCGACACGATTTTGCCTGAACGTCAGGGTGGCTGGGATACGAAGGAAATTCTCAGCTCATTCCGGATGGACCGTGCCGGACGCCTTGTTTTCGGAAGCGTCGGTGCGTTGCGCGGAACAGGAATGGCTGTTCACAAAGCCTGGGCTGCAAGATCGATCCGCAAACTCTTCCCCCAAATCAAGGACGTAACCTTCGAAGCTGGCTGGTACGGCAAGATCGGCATGACAAGTGATAATCTTCCAAGGTTCCACACGCTCGCGCCCAATATTATAAGCTTCAGTGGCTATAACGGCCGCGGCATTGCTCCAGGAACTGTTTTTGGGCGCTTGCTTGCCGAACATATTACCGGCCGCGTCAGTGAAGCCGATCTGCCGCTTCCGGTGTCCCAGCCGAAAGAGGAGGGGATGCGCGGTCTTCGGGAAGGTTATTACGAGGTAGGCGCGCAATTGGCGCATCTGGTTGGTAACAGGCTCTAAAACACCTGCTTGCCATTCGGCGCATACCGACTTATCTCTATTTGATGGATAGCAAGAAACCGGCGCGGCCAATCAAGCCAAGCGTCTCAGCAAGTATTTTGGCAGCTGTCAGAAATCGCAACAAGCGCCCTACAGGCGTGACCCGTGTCGTGCGCAATGATTTGCTGATTGCCTCTTACAATGTTCATAAATGCGTCGGGATAGACAAGAAATTTGATCCGGACCGCATCGCACACGTCATCAGTGAAATCGGCGCGGATGTCATCGCCATTCAAGAGGCTGATAAGCGTTTTGGCGAGCGTACCGGATTGCTTGATCTTGCGCGTTTGCATCGCGAAAACAGCCTTGTGCCTGTGCCGGTCACGTCGCTTCATCCCAAAGGTCATGGATGGCACGGCAACCTTCTTTTGTTCAGGGAAGGGGTTGTGCGTCATGTGCAGCAGCTCGTCCTGCCGGGACTTGAGCCGCGGGGCGCATTGGTCGTTGACATTGATCTCGCCGCCGGACCTTTACGGATAATCGCGGCACATTTCGGATTGTTGAGGCATTCGCGCCAGCAGCAGTCAGAAGCGATTTTACGGGCTGTAAATGCCGATCCTTCGCGACCAACGCTGCTGATGGGCGATCTGAATGAATGGCGCATTGGCAAGGGTTCTTCCTTGCATTTCTTATCGCCGATCTTTGACCCGGTAAAAAATGCCGTGCCAAGCTTTCCGTCACGCTTTCCGGTATTGGCGTTGGACCGGGTATTGGGGCATCCCCATAGTCTGGTGACAACTATCGAAGTTCACGACACGCCCCTGGCGCGCGTTGCCTCCGATCATCTCCCGATCAAGGCCTATGTTGATTTGAAATCGGCTGTAGCGGATGCCGCCTTTGTCAAAGATAGGGTGAGCCTAGCCAGATAATCCTGTCCAGCAAACGTTCCCAGAACGAACGCGCGCGCAGGTCCTGAAGCAGGACAGGTTTTGCATCGTTCAGAGCTTTCTGAACCAATCCCTCTACCTTCGATGCAAACTCTGCATCCATGACCTCAAGATCCACCTCGAAATTCAGGCGCAGCGATCGGGGGTCAAGATTGGATGAGCCCACATAGGCCCAAACGCCATCGACTGAAAGCAACTTTGAATGATTGAAGTTGCCGCTGGCGCGCCATATCCGGCAGTGACTTTTCAAAATCTGGTCGAACTGTGCCGTCATGGCGCGATCCACCAGTTTGAGATTGTTGTTGGATGGAATGACGATATCAACTTCAACGCCACGTCGAGCCGCAGTGACCAGGGCGCTGATAAGCTCCCGGTCCGGCAGAAAATAGGGCGACATGATGCGAATGTGGCTTTGCGCTATGGAGAACGCACCCATGAGCATCTTGTGATTGGCTTCAAGGCTGCGGTCCGGCCCGGAGGGTACAGCACGGATAAATACGGGTTCGCCGGATTGCTTTTCCGGAGGAGCAATGTGCCAGGCCTCACCCGTCAAAGCTTCGTTTGTGGAAAAACGCCAGTCTTCAGCGGCTATATGGAAGAGATCGGTGACGATGGGACCAGTCAAGCAAAAATGCGTATCGCGTGCATTGTCTTCGCCTGCAACCTCGGCCGAGAAACCGGCTCGAATGTTCATGCCGCCGGTGAAGACCACCCTGCCATCAACGACCAATATCTTGCGGTGAGTTCGAAGATTGGCATAGGGCAGGCGGAGGCCAATGATAATATTGCCATTGAACACATCCACCTTGACGCCGTGCTTGGAAAGGTAGCCGACAATACTCGGAATGGAATAACGCGCCCCGACCGCATCGATTAAAACCCGAACTTCCACTCCACGCTTTGATGCAGCGATAAGCGCGTCCGCAAGGCGCAAACCAATCTTGTCGCGATCAAATATATATGTCTCGACGAGTACGCTTCGCTCCGCCGAGCCCACCGCTTCCAGCATTGCATGATAGGCATCGTCGCCGGTCTGAAGCATGGTGATAGTGTTGCCGGTGGTCAGGCGGCAGCGGCTTACGCGATCGCCTAATGTCTTCATTGCCGAAAGGCGTTTTTCGAAATGTGCCAGAACATCTTTTTCAGTAGCATCAAAACGCAGGAACTGGCCTTGCCCGATCTCATGCAAGAATGCGCGCTGCGATGAAATGGAAGAGCGCCGTATGCGGTTGATGCCCACCACGGCATAAATGACAGCGCCAATGACCGGCGAGAGGATAATAACGCCAACCCAACCAATTGCTGCGCGCACTTCCTCCTTGGTCATTGTCGCATGGATGGCTGCGGGAACGCCAAGAACAATCGACAGGACGAAGAAAATTTGCGGCCAATAAGCAGGGAGGTATTCAGACATTGCGCTTGAACTTCATGTCAAGAAATTGAACTGCGGCGGGATCGCCATTCAGCAAGCGATACGGGCTGATTAGGAATGCGGACTTCAAAACTGGTTCCAGCGCCCTCATGATCACGCAATTCTATGGTGCCGCCATGAGCTCGAACGAGTTCGTGAACAATTGCAAGGCCAAGGCCGGTGCCTCCTGATCGCGCCGAACCTTTGAACGCGGTAAAGAGATTCTCGCGCGCCTTCGCAGGCAGACCGGGGCCGGTATCGTCTACGCCAATGATTGACGTCGTGCCGATTTGTCCGGCCGTGACCGTCAGCCGCCGGACCAATGATGGATCGCTACGGGTATCGCCGAGCATGGCCTGGACAGAGTTTCGGCAGAGATTGGAAATAATCCGGAAAAATTGATCGGGGTCGACATCAATTTCGAATGTTTCCGGCACAAGATTCTTGAATTCGATAGTTGGTTTCGTCTCGGCTCCCGCCTTTCCATCAAGATCGAGCAATTCCTCAACGTCATTGACGATGGCGTGGAGCTTGACCCTGCGTCTTTGCGGCGGAGCTTCCTGTGTCCCTCCATAGGCGAGAACAGTTTGTGAATAGTTGATGGCCCGGTCGATTGTCCGTACGAGCTTGGGAACAAAACGCTGTATTGCCGGATCGCTGGAATTGGCAAGGTGATCGGATATCAGCTGGGCGGATGCGAGAATATTGCGCATGTCATGATTGATCTTTGAGACAGCAAGGCCGAGATCAGCCAGATGTTTCTGTTCGGAGAGGGTGCGTTGCAGCCGGTGCTGCATATCGGCAAGCTCACGCTCTGCAATACCCAGCTCATCCTCCCGTTTTCCGGGTACGATGATACGCTGAGGGTCATCGGGCTGCTGCGCAAAGGCAAGCATATTATCACTCATTCGCTGTATCGGGCGAATAAGCAGGCGGCTGATAGCGAGGAAAACGAGACTGGCTGTAATGACCGAGATGAACAAAGAGATCAGGGCAACGTTGCGGGCATAAAGCAGCATGGCATTGCGCAACGGAGCGTCGGATGTGAGTAGCTCTATGACCTTTCCCGTATCGCCCACAGGGCCGTAGACCCGGATAATGCGGTCGCCGCCATAGATGAGTTCGTCAAATGCACCCCGGATCATTGTCAGAGGGTCGGTTACGGTAATGTCGATGTGTTTGTCGACCTTCGAAGGCATGTCGGATACCGCTAGCAAGCGGGAAGCTCCATTTTCCTTCAATGCAATGGCCTTGGTGCCCGTCGCCAGCAAGACATCATCCTGCACAGATTGCGGAACGTCTTTGGCGTCGCTGGCTGCCAGCACCACGCTTGCGGCAGCAACAGTATTGAGCCTGTCAGATAGCCAGCGAATGCGCATATCTGCGATGGTGGGAACGAAGATCATGACCTCGGCCAGCAGGCCAAACAGGAGGGTCAGGCGCAGCAACTTGCCAGAAAGACGCTTCAGCACAGGCAAACGCCTTCCCGCACTCATTTGCGGGCTTTGTTCCGGCTTTTGCTGACTGATGACCATATAAGCTCCATTGACCCTACATTGTGTAGGTCAAATGCCCATGCCATACAATAAATCACTTGTGCGAATTTGCCTATTTTTGAATCACGTCCATCAATTGACTTATAGGCCTCACGCATCTATAAGCCGCGCACGTCCGGGTTGACCGCCCCGCGTGACGTTTTATCAACGGTGTATTTTTAATACGCTAACGGCGGTCCTGATATGCTCCTGTCATAGAACAGACCACAAGAAGGGCCGCACACCGCGGTATTTAACAAATGAAGCGTACTTATCAGCCATCCAAGCTTGTCCGCGCACGTCGTCACGGGTTTCGTGCCCGCATGGCAACGGCAGGCGGCCGCAAGGTTATTGCAGCGCGTCGCGCTCGCGGTCGCAAGCGGTTGTCGGCATAAGTCATTCCGCGCGATTTCGTGCGGATGGCCAAAGTTGGCACTATAGAATGAATGAGCAAAAGCCACTCCGCCTTCGCAAGAGAGCGGAGTTTTTGGCTGTCCGTAACGGGGAAAAGCGCCGCGGTGCTTATTTCCTTGTTGAAGTCAAACAGCGGGACGATCAGGACGGTCCCACCCGCGTAGGCTTTACGGTCACCAAGAAAAACGGAAACGCTGTTGTCCGCAACCGCATAAAACGCCGCCTGCGAGAAGCTGTGCGCGTCAATGTTGCTGATGACATGGCTGCCGGAACCGACTATGTGATCGTTGCCCGCCCCGACGCCCTGAAGGCATCGTTTGCGGATTTGACCCGGGAACTCTCAAAACGGGTTGCCAAGAAATCAATGACCCGGCGTTCACCCAAGCCCTGACAGGCGCAGTTGAACCCGACCCGACTGGATTAGACCAAGGACTGACAATGGAAACCAACCGTAATTTCTTCATCACCATTGCCTTATCCATTGTGATCCTGACGCTGTGGCAAGTGTTCTATATGAACCCCCGCGTTGAACAGCAGCGAGAGCAAGCCCAGATCGAAGCGACCCGCCAGGGGCAAACGCGTGTTGACGGGCAGGCCAGCGCGCCCGCTGGGACAAATCCTGACGGAACGGCCACTCTCCCATCATCGACACCAGCGGCCCCCGGCGCAAATATTCCAGGTCAGTCCCCGGAAGCGGCAGGAACTGTGACCCGTGAGGCAGCGCTGGGTCAGACAAGTCGTATCCAGATCGATACGCCCAGCCTTAGCGGTTCGTTGAGCCTGACGGGCGCACGTTTGGACGATCTGCGGCTGAAGCAATATCACGAGACCGTCGATGATAGCTCGCCGACTATTCAGCTTCTCAGCCCCTCGCAGATGGTCGATGGCCAGTTTGTCGAAATCGGATTTACCGGCAACGACACCACGGGTGCGGTCCCGGGACCAAGCACGGTCTGGACAGTGGAGGGCAATAATAAGCTGACGCCCGCAACACCTGTCACGCTTGCCTTTACCAACGAAAAGGGCCTGACATTCAAGCGCACAATCAGCGTTGATGACAATTACATGTTCACGGTGAAGGATGCCGTGACCAATGGCACCCAAACACCGATCTCCTTGGCGTCCTATGGCCGTGTAACCCGTTTCTCCAAGCCCCTGCATGCAAGCACCTATGTCATTCAGGAAGGCCCTATTGCCGTAACCAACGGCAAGCTGCTTGAATATAAATTCGCAGCCATTGAAAAAGAAAAAGAAGTTTTGCCGGAAAAGACCAATACCGGTTGGATAGGCATAACCGATAAATATTGGGCTGCGGCACTTGTACCATCTCCGGCAAAGCCGTTCCAGGCGCGCATGTCCTATTTCGACAGTGGCCGTCCCTTGTACCAGAGTGACTACCTTTCGGACGCAACGACGATTGAGCCAGGTCAGTCCACAAGCATCGAAAACATGATTTTCGCGGGTGCCAAGGAAGTTGGCAAGATCAGCGCCTATGAAAAAGAACGCAACATTCCTCAGTTCGACCTTCTGATCGACTGGGGCTGGTTCTACTTCATAACCAAGCCAATGTTCTACCTCATCGACTGGCTTTATAAGGCAATCGGCAATTTTGGCGTCGCCATTCTTGTTGTCACCGTTCTCCTGAAAGCGCTGTTCTTCCCGCTTGCCAACAAGTCCTATGCTTCAATGGCGCGCATGAAACTTGTGCAGCCCAAGATGACTGAAATCCGTGAGAAATATGCGGATGACAAGGTCAAGCAGCAGCAAGCCATGATGGAATTATACAAGACCGAAAAGATCAATCCGATCGCCGGTTGTTGGCCAATTCTTATCCAGATTCCGGTGTTCTTCGCGCTCTACAAGGTACTGTACGTCACCATCGAAATGCGCCATGCGCCATTCTTCGGCTGGATTCAGGACTTGGCAGCGCCCGATCCCACATCGATCTTCAACCTCTTTGGTCTTATCCCCTGGACAGTTCCAGCATTCCTGATGATCGGCATCTGGCCGCTGATCATGGGCGTGACAATGTTCCTGCAGATGCGCATGAACCCGACACCTCCAGACCCAACACAGCAGATGATCTTCAACTGGATGCCCGTTATTTTCACATTCATGCTGGCCAGCTTCCCGGCTGGTCTGGTGATCTACTGGGCCTGGAACAACACGCTATCCATCACACAGCAGGCGATCATCATGAAGCGCCAGGGCGCGAAGGTGGAGCTTTGGGACAATCTTTCGGGGCTGTTCCGTAAAAAGCCAAAACCGGCCGAATAACATCGGCTCGGCAAGAGCTTAGGAGCCCCCGGCATGATCGGGGGCTTTTCTTTTGATGGCTTCCGGTTGATAACAACCCGATCAATATTGAATGCAGTCTAAAGCAAATTTGACATTTGCGTCCCACCGGTCGCAGACCACTGGTACCGACCGCCTAATGAATGGAAAAGACGTGAACGAAGCGCAAAACAATATAAACAGGCTCATCGAAAAGGGTCGGATGCTCTTCGCCAAGGGATGGGTTTTCATCCGCGGGGTTCCTGCGATGAAATTCCTCCCGCCGGAAGGGCCGCTTGAGATCGCGTTTGCCGGACGTTCAAATGTCGGCAAATCCTCATTGATCAACGCGATAATTGGGCAAAAGGGCCTGGCACGTACGTCGAATACACCGGGCCGGACCCAGGAACTGAATTACTTTGTTCCCGAAGGCTATTCAGGCGAAGATGGTGATCTGCCACCACTCGCCGTTGTCGACATGCCGGGCTATGGCTTTGCAGAGGCGCCGAAAGAGCAGGTCGATGCCTGGACGCGACTTGTTTTTGATTATTTGCGTGGACGCACAACGCTTCGACGCGTCTATCTTCTGATAGATGCCCGCCACGGCATTAAGAAGAATGATGCCGAAGTGCTTGATCTGCTCGACAGAGCGGCGGTCTCGTATCAGATCGTCCTGACGAAGATCGACAAGATCAAACCCGCCGGTGTTCCACGGTTGATGGATGAGACGGCATTGGCGATCAAGAAGCGTGCAGCCGCCTATCCGCACATATTGGCAACGTCGTCGGAAAAAAGCTCCGGTCTTGATGAGTTGCGAGCGGCAATTGCCCAGCTGCTGGAAGAGCAGGAAAATCGATAAAAAGCCCCGCTGATCCGGGTGTCGGTGGATTCTGCGGGGCAATTATGCGCAGATGCCAGTCTGCACATGTCTGTTGCTCAGATTACATCTTTGGCAACAATACTTTGTCGATAACGTGGATCACACCATTCGATTGATTGACGTTAGCAATGGTTACATTGGCGACGGTGCCATTCTCATCGGTAAGTGTGAGCTTTTTGCCTTCATATTTTGCAGTCCAGACACATCCGCCAACAGTCTTTACCGGATGCGCGCCCTTGTCATCATCGACCATCTTCATGATTGCCTTTGAAGACGCATTGGCCGCAACAACGTGGCAGGTCAGGATTTTGGCGAGCTTGTCCTTGTTTTCAGGCTTGAGCAAAGTGTCTACGGTGCCTTTTGGCAAAGCGGCAAAGGCCTCATTTGTCGGGGCAAACACGGTAAACGGGCCTTTGCCTGACAAAGTTTCGACCAGTCCGGCAGCTTTGACAGCGGCCACGAGCGTGGTGTGATCCTTGGAGTTAACGGCATTTTCGATGATGTTCTTGTTTTCATACATGGCAGCGCCGCCGACCATAGGGTTCTTTGCATAGGCTACGCCGGCAATCAGCATTGTCGAAAGCGCGATCAGACCAAGTGATTTCTTTAACATGTCTCTCTCCACTGTTTGTTTCCCTCGGTTGAGGTCAGATGGAGATACGGGGCCGGTTTGATTTAAGTTTCAAAACACCTACATTAAATTTCGCGCACGGTACCGGCCGCAACAATTGCGCCAGTTGCTGTCTTGTTAGGTGAGCCGCCGAGAGGCTCCAATGTAATGGCGAGCGTTGTCCCTTCCTGCAGCTTTCCCGCAAGTGATCTGTCGAGGGGAAACTCAGTAAGTTGTGCTGACTTGATGAGGCCAAGCGAGACAGGCGCGTCGGTGCCGGCAATCAGCCATAGTTCAAGTGAACGATCTGCGGGCAACTCGCCTGCCAGGAGGCTGACCTTCAATTGCTTGCGATCCTGATTATACACAGCAACCGTGCGGTAGGCGCTACCACTTGCATCCATTGACGCAATGAGCTGCCTATCGGGCGCAGAAGAATTGTTCAGGAAATCGCGGCCGAAGCCGATAGCAGCAAGAACCAGCGCAGCAAAGGCAACGGCGCGCCAGAAGGCAAGATTACCGAAGAATGGAGCAGATTGCTGACTAACCGTTCCAAACAGGCGTTTGTCGATAAGAGCCTTCATATGCGATGGCGGAGTTACCGGATCAAACTCTGCATTCATTCCATCGAACTGCTGCTGCCAGCGGGCCACAAGCCGGGCGAATGACACATCAGTGGCGATACGCCGTTCAACGCTTTGCTTCTCGTCCAGTGCAAGCACGCCCAGCACATACTCAGCGGCGATGAAATCATCGTCCGGCGGTGTGCTATCTGTTGGGGTCGCGCTCATGCTTCGAGACATTCCTTCAATTTGAGAAGACTGCGCCGCAGCCAAGTCCTCATCGTATTCAGTGGTACTTTGTGCCGCGCCGCCAAATCCTCATAGCTGTCGCCATTCAGATAGGCACCTCGCACGGCACTTGCTCTGGCTTGATCCAATTGGCCGAGGCAATCATAGATACGCCGTGACTCACTCGCAGCGATAGAAGATTGTTCCGGGTTGGCTGAAGGTTCTGCGATGTTGGCTGCCTGATCGAGATCGCTGGACGATGGTTTGCGTGCACGCAAGATATCAATGCAATGGTTCCGGGCAATTGCAACCAGCCATGAAATAGGGCTGGTTTCGGCGATCGCAAATCGGTCGGCTTTGTTCCAGATCTTGACGTAGATGTCTTGTAGCGCGTCTTCAGCCTCCGTTCGGTTGCTCAAGATACGCAGGCACACACCAAAAAGTTTCGCGCTCGTTGATGAATAGAGGGCATCGAAAGCATTGCGGTCCCGAAGCGAGACTCGTGTTATGAGCTGGGAGATGCCTTCAGGCGTCATACGACAGCGTTTCCAACTTTCTTCTATTTGAACCAAGTTAAATCTGCCTGACAGACTTGCTGTCAATGGTCATCGGGCAAAAACATTCGCAAATAGCAGAAATCATGTTTGCCCCGTCTCGACTTTAGCGTTAAGAACCCACCGTCCTTGCAAAACTGGAGCTCTCGCATCCATGTCATCCCCTACTGAAGCCGACCGCACTGCTGAAGTTCAGGCCAGCCTGCTTTCTGCAGCGCTTCCCTATATGCAGCGCTATGAAAACAAGACCGTTGTGGTGAAATATGGCGGTCATGCCATGGGGGATGCGGCATTGGGCAAAGCCTTTGCACGCGATATCGCCCTTCTAAAACAGTCGGGAATCAATCCGATTGTCGTCCATGGCGGTGGTCCGCAAATCGCGTCAATGCTCGCAAGAATGGGTATTGAATCAAAGTTCGAAGGCGGATTGCGCGTTACCGACGCAAAGACGCTGGAAATCGTTGAGATGGTGCTGGCAGGATCGATCAATAAAGAGATCGTAGCTCTGATCAATGCCGAGGGCGAATGGGCTATCGGGCTGTGCGGCAAAGACGGAAACATGGTCTTTGCCGAGAAGGCAAAGAAAACCATCATCGATCCGGACTCCAATATCGAGAAGATCGTCGATTTGGGTTTTGTCGGAGAGCCGGTTGAAATAGACCGTACGCTGCTTGATCTGCTGGCCCGGTCCGAAATGATTCCAGTCATCGCTCCCGTTGCGCCGGGGCGGGATGGAAACACCTACAACATCAATGCTGACACCTTTGCTGGCGCGATTGCCGGTGCATTGGCGGCATCACGTCTATTATTCCTCACAGATGTGCCGGGCGTTCTCGATAAGAACAAGGAACTCATCAAGGAGCTTTCCGTCGGACAAGCGCGTGCGCTGATCAAGGATGGCACAATTTCCGGTGGAATGATCCCGAAGGTGGAAACCTGTATTGACGCGATCAATCGCGGCGTTGAAGGCGTTGTCATTCTCAACGGCAAGACACCTCATTCAGTGCTTCTGGAACTGTTCACCGAGCGGGGTGCCGGAACGCTCATCGTCCCCTGATCATTTTTTCAAGTGATCAAGAGGGATTTTCCCGGGACCTTTGATATTCTGTAAAACCAGCTGGGTGTGCACGTCGCGCACACCCTTTAACCGCATGAGCCGATGCATGACGAAGGCGTTGAGATCATCAACGTCTGGAACCATCACATGCAACAGAAAATCATGCGTGCCAGTCATCGTCCAGCAGGATGAAACTTCGTCCAGCCGTTGAATTTCTGCGATGAAACGTTCCGGCGAATCGTCGCTATGCGTATTCAGACGCACTTGAATGAACACTTCCACCATCAAGCCAATGGCTTTTCTGTCGATAATGGCAGCAAAGCCTTTGATTGCTCCGCTTTCCTGCAGCGCTTCAAACCTTCTGGCGCAGGGAGTGGCCGAAAGGCCGACAGATTGCGCGAGGTCCGTAACCGGTATACGACCATTATCCTGCAAGGATCGCAGCATTCTGATTTCGAATTCATCAAATTGAGGTTCTTTCACCCGATTCTCCCACATTATAGGTGTGATTGCCTCTAAATATTCGCTTAAGGAGATGAATAGGTCAAATTCACCTCAAGCCTCGCTCTAATCTGATTTCGATACAATTGGAGGAGGGTATCATGACCGTTTCGGTAGAAGCATATGCGCGCGAATGCGCCGAGCAGGGACTGCGTGGTAATTATACGGTTTGTCAGCCAGATTTTACCGTGGAGCAAAATTACGATTATTCAAACGAGGATCAGGAGGTTTGGCGCACCCTTTGCGACCGCCAGACCAAACTCACCTCAAAGCTTGCTCATCGCTCCTATCTCGATGGTGTTGAAGCACTAGGCCTATTGGAGCAGATCCCGGATTTTCACGTGGTCAGCGAGCGTCTGCACAAGCTGACAAATTGGGAAATTGTTGCTGTGCCGGGTCTCATCCCGATCGAGCCATTTTTCGATCATCTCGCCAATCGCCGTTTCCCGGTGACGAACTGGCTGCGCAGCAAGAAGGAACTCGATTACATCGTCGAGCCGGACATGTTTCACGACTTTTTTGGCCATGTGCCAATCTTGAGCCAGCCGGTCTTTGCGGATTTCATGCAGCTTTACGGACAAAAGGGCGGTGAAGCCGTAAAAATGGGCGGCGATCAGATGGTTTCGCGGCTGTACTGGTATACGGCCGAATTCGGCTTGATCCAGGAAGAAGGCGCACCGCTCAAGGCATTTGGTGCCGGGTTGATGTCGTCCTTCAGCGAACTGCAATTTGCGGTGGCAAGCTCTGATGCCCATCATGTGGCATTTGATCTGGAAACAGTCATGCGTACCGGTTACGAGATTGACAAGTTCCAGCGGGCATATTTTGTGCTGCCCACATTTGACACGCTGCGGGATGCGTTCAGCAATGCTGATATGCCGACCTTGATTGCGAAATGGAAGGATGCAGACCCGCTTGACGCGGCTGCTGTGTGAGTTTTCTCAGGCCGCTTCTTTCATCCCGGACTGGATGAATACACAATTGCGGCCATTGCGCTTGGCCTCGTAGAGTTTGCGGTCGGCGGTCTGAAAATGATCGACGACCGCGCCGCTGGATATGTCGACGATCCCGCCAATGCTGACGCTCAGTCTGACGCGCTCGCTATGGGGTGTTCGGTAATCCATGCGGTTTACCTCAGCCCGGATTATCTCGGCAACCGCAGTTACGCGGCTGTTTTCTTTTGTCGCCAGATAGACGCCGAATTCCTCACCGCCGATGCGTCCGATACTATCGTCTGTGCCAACGCAATCCGTTATGCAACGCGCAATAGCCATCAGGGCACCATCGCCCACATAATGGCCGTGAACATCGTTGATCTTCTTGAAATGGTCGACATCAATGATGAGAAGCGAGCAGGGCTGACGTGTCCTTACTTCGTCAAGATGATCGAAAAATGCCTCACGATTAAGCAGGCCCGTCATGCTGTCGCGTGATGATTTCTCAAAGAGCTTTGCATTTGTGACTTCCAGCTCTTCTTTCACGCGCCTGAGCGCTTCCAAAGCGCGGCTTAGCCGGTCGGATTGCCGGATGACGATAAAGGAGAGGATCGGAGAGATCAGCACCGGACAAACCGTCGCGATGACATAACCCATCGCATTATGCATGTCATTGGCATGCATAATGATCCCGGTGATCAACAATGAGCATATCACCGAGACGATCGTTATGGTCAGACATTTGAGAAGAATTCTGGACATTAATGGGTCCTGACCCTAACCTCGGAAGCAACAACACGGTTTACTACGACGAATTCATGAAACAGCAGTTAGCGAAAAACTTAAAAGCGGTCGCAGTTAAGTCGGTTTTCTCCTATTGCTTCAAAAGAATGAGCAGAGTCTCCAATTTTCTATGATGGAAAGCTGAGCGGAAACCCAAGCGAATATGACAAACCAACCAGATCCTTTAAGTTTTGCCCATGTGACAGATTGGGTTTTCGATCTCGACAATACCCTTTACCCGCATCATTCTAACCTGTTTTCACAGATTGATATGAAAATGACGGGTTATGTAGCCGATTTTTTGAAGCTTTCGCGTGCAGATGCGCGCATTGTACAAAAAAAATTTTACAAAGAATATGGCACGACCCTCAAGGGATTGATGGATCGTTATGATATTGATTCAGATGACTTTCTGCAGAAAGTGCATGATATCGATTATTCTTGGCTGGTTCCCGATCCATCATTGACCATTGCGCTTCGCCAATTGCCCGGCCGCAAATTTATCTTCACCAATGGTGATCGCGGTCATGCGGAACGCGCCGCCAGACAGCTAGGCGTTCTGGACGAGTTTGACGATATTTTTGATATTGTCGCCGCTCAGTTGATGCCCAAGCCTGAAAGGGCGACCTATGACCGGTTTCTAGACCTGTACAAGATAGACCCCGGCTGCAGCGTCATGTTTGAGGATCTTGCTCGTAATCTCATCGAACCTAAAGCGCTGGGCATGAAAACAGTATTGATCGTGCCGCACAATTTCGAACCAACTTTTTCAGAAATTTGGGAGCGCGATCCTGGTCAAACGGATCATGTTGATTATGTCACCGATAATCTGTCGGCATTTTTGAGCGCGATCCTGCCGGGTCAGGTCGACAGGCAGGTTCCCGCTCAAGTTGAGGAATGAGACCGCTTGGAGTTAATGCGCGGCCATCATTGCGTTCAAGGCAAATCGTAGAATTTACGAATGACGTCCCATGCTTCTTCCGCCTCATCCACGAACGTAATCAGTTCGAGATCAGAAGGAGAAACGACACCTTGTTCCGCGAGAAACTCAAAGTTGATCGTCTTTTCCCAGAATGATTTGCCGAAAAGCAGGAATGGTATGCGCTCCATACGACCGGTCTGAATCAAGGTCAGCGCCTCGAATGTTTCGTCCATTGTCCCGAACCCGCCCGGGAAAATGGCCATTGCTTTGGCCCGCATCAGGAAGTGCATCTTGCGGATCGCGAAATAATGGAAATTGAAGCACAAGTCCGGCGTAACATAGGCGTTGGGCGCCTGTTCATGCGGCAGCACGATGTTAAGACCGATCGTCGGCGCGCCAACATCGGCAGCACCGCGATTGCCCGCTTCCATCACGCCGGGGCCACCACCTGTCACAATGACGAATTCACGGTTGTAGGTGGTCGCCGAATAGACGGAGCAGAGCTGCGCAAACTTCCGTGCCTCGGCATAATAGCGTGAGTTTGCTTCAAGGTTTTTCTTCTGAACCTGGTTTTTGGCCGCCCATGCCTCACCGCCGGGCTCCGGAATGCGCGCCCCGCCAAACAGCACGACTGTCGAGCGGATGCCACGCTCGGTCAAAGCCATTTCCGGCTTGAGCAATTCGAGTTGCAGTCGCACGGCACGCAATTCACGTTTGGTCATGAAATCGGGATCGGCAAAGGCAAGACGATAGGTGTCGGACTCGGTCTGCGGTGTTGAAGGCGCTTCGCCTACACGGCGAACCGCTTCAGAAGAGTGGGAAAATGGCGTCCAGCCGTTTTTTTCGTCAGTATTCAATTTTCACTTCTCCTTCTGCGGCGTAGATGACGCTGGCAGACATCCAATCGGATTCCTTATCCAACATTATGGTGCTGCGATTGACCCTCTCGCAGACTTATCTTACTAGGCCATTGATATTAATTGCCCGTGTAATGGAGTGACCTTAAAATGTCCAAGCCCGATCTGAATGGCCTCGAAAAGACGATTGACAAGGCCTTCGACGAACGCGATGCGATCAGCACTGAAACACGCGGTGAAATCCGCGATGCGGTCGAGGCATCGTTGCTTCTCCTTGATAGCGGCGAAGCACGCGTGGCAGAGAAACAGGCCGACGGAAACTGGAAGGTCAATCAGTGGCTTAAAAAGGCTGTACTCCTGTCATTCCGCCTCAACCCAATGGGCATCATCGAAGGTGGACCCGGTGGCGCAACCTGGTGGGACAAGGTGCCATCCAAGTTCGATGGCTGGGGCGCGACTGAATTTGCCAAGGCTGGCATACGCACGGTACCCAATGCGATCGTTCGCCGTTCCGCCTATATTGCGCCAGGCGCAATCCTCATGCCGTCTTTTGTTAATCTCGGTGCTTATGTCGGCGAGGGCACTATGGTCGATGCGTGGGCAACGGTTGGCTCCTGCGCGCAGATCGGCAAGCACGTGCATCTTTCAGGCGGTGTAGGCATTGGCGGCGTTCTTGAACCCATGCAGGCTGGCCCGACGATCATCGAAGATAATTGCTTCATTGGCGCCCGTTCGGAAGTTGTTGAAGGCTGTATCGTTCGCGAAGGTGCCGTTCTCGGTATGGGCGTCTTCATCGGCAAATCGACCAAAATCGTCGACCGTGCCACGGGCGAAATCTTTTATGGTGAAGTGCCGCCATATTCTGTCGTGGTTGCAGGAACACTGCCTGGAAAACCTTTTCCAAATGGTGAGCCGGGGCCAGGTCTCTATTGCGCCGTCATCGTCAAGCGCGTCGATGAAAAGACCCGCTCCAAGACCTCGATAAATGAGCTTCTGCGCGATTAAGACCGGATTTCTTCAATGGAATGGCTGCGGAGGGGTTTCCCCTCCGCTTGCTTGACGCAGGACAGAACTTTACCGGCGAGCGTAGCCGATAGGCCCTTCTCCCGTGCCATTTGGATAATCACTCCTTGGAGATAATCCACTTCCGTTGGCCGGCCACGCGCAAGGTCTTCCCACATGGATGATCGTGCTCTCGGATCAATGGCCAGCATCTTGCGCGCGACGACGCGAAATAAAAAATTTGGCAATCTTAAAATCCAGGGAAGAAGAGCGGGCTTTACGCCCTGGATTTTTGCTGGCGTGATGCCATGCGCCGTC
Source organism: Hyphomicrobiales bacterium (assembly GCA_900471815.1). Taxonomy (GTDB): domain Bacteria; phylum Pseudomonadota; class Alphaproteobacteria; order Rhizobiales; family Rhizobiaceae; genus Phyllobacterium; species Phyllobacterium ifriqiyense. Next base: position 238,468 of record UICE01000001.1, on the reverse strand, counting down.
ATGATGTTGAGGGCTTCGCTCATCTGGTCGGCTACAAGCTGCCGCCATTTGCGGTCTGCCAACTGCTCGGCAAGCGGTAAGTTGGACAGCGCATTTGGCGCATTGTTGAGGTTCATCAGCAATTTCCCCCAAAGAACACCCTCTATATCCGGGTGCGCTCGCACCGGCAGACCGGGCACGGAAAGAACGCGGGGCAGTTCAGCCAAAACCTTGTCGATGAGGACCGTGCCTTGAGTGGTTCGCCTTACCGTGAGCGGTTCTGCGGAATTGTCGGACAGGACGACATTAAATGGCACCATTCCGGCAATGACGACCGTTCCTTCCGGCAGTATGCGGCGTAAAATTTCCGTGTTGCCGACGCCGTTTTGAAGGCTGACGATAATGGCGTCAGCAGGCGCATGTTTTGCGGCAAGTCCGGCCATTTCCTCTGTGGCGCCGCTTTTAACTGTGATCAGAACAATGTCGGCATCGGCAAAGGCTACTGCAGGATCGCTGCTCAGTTCGAACTCATGATGTGGAATGAGTTGCTGTGTCCCATCAAGGTCGATGACCTTAAGCCCGGCCTCTCGAAGCTTTGCCTCGGTGCGAGGCCTCGTCAAAAAACAGACCGCGCGTCCAGCTGCTACCAAGCTTCCACCGACATAGCACCCGATTGATCCTGAACCAGCGACGACAATGCGCGATTTGTTGGAGACCATGACACATCCTTCAAGCAAAAAGCGGCACGAAATCAGTCACGTGAAGCGTGACAGGATCGCGCTTTTCCATTATCGCATTACACATGAAATCCTCTGCTGATCCAGTACAAAACCTCGCCCGGCTCATCGCCTGCCCTTCCGTGACGCCTTTGGAAGGCGGAGCACTGACGACAGTCCAATCCCTGCTGGCACCGTTGGGATTCTCGGTCGAACGACCCGTTTTCAGCGAAGATGGGACACCCGATGTAGAGAACCTTTACGCACGGCGTTCCGGAAACGGACCGCATTTGATGTTCGCGGGACATACGGATGTGGTTCCTGTGGGCGATGAAGCGGCGTGGACCTATCCACCATTCTCTGCGACCATTCATAATGGCGAGATGTATGGGCGCGGGGCTGTGGATATGAAGGGCGGCATCGCCTGTTTCGCCGCAGCTGTTGCCCGCTATCTGGAGAAAAACGGTGAGCTCAAAGGCTCAATCTCATTTCTGATAACCGGGGATGAGGAAGGGCCTTCCATCAACGGTACCGGTAAATTGCTCGAATGGGCAAAAGCCAAGGGAGAAAGCTGGGACGCGGCAATCGTTGGTGAGCCGACCAATCCGGATACGCTCGGTGATATGATCAAGATTGGCCGTCGCGGTTCTCTATCGGGCACGATTATCGTGCGCGGTATACAAGGGCATGCTGCCTATCCGCATCTTGCGGATAATCCGATCCGTGGCCTGACCATGCTCGTCGACAGCCTTCTCTATCCCGCCTTTGACAAGGGCACCAAGAATTTCCAGGCGACCAATCTGGAAGTAACGACGATTGATGTTGGAAACCCAGCAGTCAATGTTATCCCTGCCGAAGCCAGTGCGACCTTCAATGTCAGGTTTAACGACACGTGGACCGATGAGACGCTGATGGCCGAGATACATAACAGGCTCGACAAGGCGGCAGGCCGCCGCAAGCTACGTCCGGGTAGGAAGACGCCGGTGAACTACGACCTGGTCTGGCGCGATCGTCCAAGCCACGTATTCCTGACACATAATGAAAAGCTGATCGGAACTTTGACCTCCTCGGTTGAAAAGGTGACGGGAAAGCGTCCTCAGCTCTCGACATCCGGCGGCACATCAGATGCCCGTTTCATCAAGGACTATTGCCCGGTGGTTGAATTCGGTCTTGTTGGCCAGACCATGCACATGGTCGATGAACGCGTATCGGTTGCCGATCTTGAAACCTTGACGCAGATTTACGAGCGGTTCATTGCGGATTTTTTTGCGTGACGAGTTGATGAACGACATACCCGACTGGAACGAAATACAACGCTATCTTCGCGGCACCTGGCGCATGATGAATGGTCATGCAGACGGTCTTGAAGAGCTTGATTTTTCGGAAGACGGTTTTTGGCAGTCTTTTCACGCCATAACAATATCGCTGCCGCCGCTCATTCTGGGCTGGATTGTTTTTGCCAATGACCTTGTCGCTTTGCGTCCGGGAACTGGAAGCCGCCTTTCCATAATCGGAAGTGCTGCCTTTATCGATCTTGCAAGCTGGGTTCTGCCGTTGGTGATAGTGGCATTGCTTGCCCGACCATTGGGAATCGTAAAGCGTTTCAGCCCTTATGTCGTCGCCACCAATTGGGGATCTGCGATAGGTGCGTGGCTAACGGTGCCAGCTACGCTGGTACGAATGCTTTTTCCTGACTGGCCAACTCTGATTGGCAGCATTAGCATGATGGTTTATGCGCTGATTATCGTTTTTACCTACAGGCTGGTGCATGTGGCATTGAAAAAACCCTATATTTGGTCAGCGACGTTTTTCATCGCATTCATCATCGGTTCGATATTGATGGTGATCACGTTTCAAAATGCTCTGGGAATTGCGATGCCGTCGGTGAGCGGGTAGTCTACGCCGATCAGGTATAAACCGTGGGGTGGTGCTACAGGACCGCACGCCTGCCGATCGCGCGCTTCAAGAGCAGCGCTCACATCATCCGCATCCCATCGCCCACAGCCAACTTCCTGCAGCGTTCCAGCGAAAGAGCGAATTTGATTGTGCAGAAATGACCGCGCGGACGCCCTGATCTCGACAATTTCGCCCTTGCGGCTGACGCTCAAGAAATCGAGCGTTTTAACAGGGCTTTTTGATTGGCACTGCGTTGCACGAAATGTGGTGAAGTCATGTGTTCCGATCAACCTCTGCGCTGCAGCGTGCATGGCTTCTGCATCAAGCGGCTTTTTCACCCACCATGCGCGATAAGCCTCCAGCGGGGCAGGGGGGCGGCGGTTGACGATCCGGTAGAGATAGTGGCGGCCCGTTGCTGAAAATCGCGCGTCAAACTGAGAACTGACCAGTTCTACATTTATGATACTGACAGTTTCGCCCGCAAAAACGAGATGGGCGTTGAGCGCTTCGCGAATTTTTGAACTGCTCCAGTCCTTGACGAGATCGACATGGGCAACCTGCGCGCTGGCATGAACGCCCGAGTCTGTGCGTCCGGCTGCGCCAAGAGATATGCTCTCACCGCAAAACTTGAAGATGGCCTGTTCGATGGCGGCCTGGACGGTGTGGCCGTTTTCCTGACGCTGCCAACCTGCATATGGCGTACCATCATACTCGACAGTAAGCTTGTAGCGGGGCATTAGAGTGCTCCAAAAGCTGGAGCATACTGCAGGACGCCGGTCGATGGCGCATCGGCAAAAGCTAAAGCTTGCAGATATTTCCCTTGGTAAGCGCTCTCAAAACCTGCAGCGCGCAGATGCTCATAGCCAAATCTGCCGTAATATGCGGGATCGCCAAGAACGAGCGATAAGGTCTCTCCTGCAGCGACGAGCTTCGTATGGGCTGTCTGAATGAGGAGACTTCCGACACCTTGCTTTTGAAACTCCGGCAATACTGCCAAAGGCGCCAAAGCGACGGCGTCGTGGTTCTTACCGGTAATCTTCACGCGTGAAAACAGGATGTGTCCTGTCAGAATCCCGTTTTTCCGGGCAACAAGCTCGAGCAGAACATCGTTATTTTCTCTCAACCGAGAAATCAATTCAACTTCGCCGGTTCCCCCGAAGGCACGCTCGACAAGGTTGGCAACTTCAGGATAATCGTCAGGGCTTGTAGTCTGGACCGTGACATCACTCATGGCAGTCGTGTGCCTTGCGCGATTTTAGCTCCGCGCTGAAACTCCTGCCCACCCATGGCTTTGCCGCCTGCACGCTGCAATGTCCGCAGACGGACAGCTCCTTCGCCGCAGGCAATGCGTAAATCGTCGTCCAATACGGTTCCGGGGGCACCTACGCCTGTGGCGAGCACTGAGCGCAGAAGTTTGACACGCTCCAGATCGTCGCCAATTTCCATTTCACACCAGGTACCGGGAAACGGCGCCAGGCCACGAATACGGTTGTGAACGTCTATGGCTGGCTGGGTCCAGTCGATGCGGGTTTCGACCTTGGTAATCTTGGAGGCGTAGGTTACGCCCTCATCGGATTGCGGCGTGAGAGTCAGGCTGTCGCGTTCCAGAGCGGCAATGGCGCGCACCATCAGATCAGCGCCGGCCATGCTAAGCTGGTCATGCAGTTCGCCCGCCGTCATGTCAGCCGTAATGTTGATTTTCTCGACCATGGCGACCGGCCCAGTATCGAGACCTTCATCCATCTTCATGATCATGATGCCGGTTTCAAGGTCACCAGCCATAATGGCACGCTGAATTGGCGCAGCTCCCCGCCAGCGCGGAAGCAATGAGGCATGTCCATTATAGCAACCGAGGCGGGTGCCCTCGAGAATTTCTTTCGGTAAAATCAGGCCATAGGCGACAACAATCGCAACATCGGCCTTAAGGTCGATAAAGGCCTGCTGCTCATCCGGATCTTTCAGGCTCTTGGGTGTGCGGACCTCGATGCCGAATTGCTCCGCATTCCGGTGAACAGGCGAAGGGGTCAGCTCAAGTCCACGCCTGCCAGCAGGGCGTGGTGGCTGGCTGTAAACCGCAACAATTTCATGGCCCTGACCGATCAGCGCATTGAGAATAGGCACGGAAAAATCCGGCGTGCCCATAAATATAATTCGCAAACTCATCGCCTAAACCGCCAATCGACTTGTGGGGCGATCCTTGGCGAGTTTCTTGAACTTCTTCACCACCATTTCACGCTTCAACCGCGAAATGTAATCGATGAACAAAATACCGTTCAAATGATCGATCTCATGTTGAAGGCATGTGGCCAAAAGTCCGTCCGCTTCGACTTCTTGGGGCTTCCCCTCAATATCGAAATAGGAAACGCGAACCTGTTTGGGCCGCTCGACTTCCGCATAGTAATCAGGGATGGAAAGGCAGCCCTCTTCGTAAATATTCCGCTCGTCGCTGGACCAAAGCACCTGTGGGTTGATGTAAACCTGCGGCGCCTTCGGCTCGTCCTCTTTGGCAAGATCAATGACCAGCATCTGGATGGGTGTGCCGACCTGAATGGCCGCCAGACCAATGCCGGGCGCATCATACATTGTGTCCAGCATATCAGCGGAAAATTTGCGCAAATCCACGTCAAAACTTTCGACAGGTTTGGAAACTTGACGAAGCAGCGGATCGGGAAGGATGACGAGCGGTTTGATAGACATGTCCTTCACCTAATATCTCGATTTTCAGCCGTCAATGCGGCATCAGACCCAATCATAAAAATGTTCATGTTTTGATCTCACATTTGCCAATCGAATCGGTTACTCTAGGGTTATGGAAACTTCAATTTCTCTCGATCAAACGCTGTTTCAGCTCGGCGCGACCTCAATATCTGTAGGCGCAACACTGTTTACAGTGGCGCTTGTCATGGCTTTGGTGGTGATTTTTGCCATTGTTGCTGTCATGCGGGCAGCACGGATGCGGCTTGTCGCGGAGATACAGGCGGAAGATCGTGCCCGCGACGCGGAAGCGCGAATGGGAGAAATTCTTAAAAGCCAATCTGAAATGCAAGGTCGCATGCAGACAATGGCTGAACTTTTCGGTTCTCGTCAGGCAGAGCTTAATCAATCCATTCGGGAGCGGCTCGACGGCATGACCACCCGAATTGGCCAGACCATGACCGATCAGACCAAGTCCACGCACGAAAATCTCGCCAAACTGCAAGAACGGCTGGCGGTCATCGATACGGCGCAGAATAATATTCAAACGCTTGCGGGTCAGGTCGTCCAATTGCAGGCAATTCTTGCCAATAAACAGACGCGTGGGGCCTTCGGTCAGGCGCGGATGGAAGCGATTATCGCCGATGGTCTGCCGCAGGGCGCTTATGAGTTTCAGGCAACCCTGTCGAATGGAAGCAGACCTGATTGCGTGGTTCGCATGCCCAATGGTGCAGCAAATCTGGTCATTGATGCCAAGTTTCCCCTGGAAGCCTGGAACGCCATACGTGAATCCGAAACGCCGGAAGGCAAGAAGATCGCCGCTACTCAGTTCCGGCGCGATATCGAGATTCATATTCGTGATGTTGCAGAAAAATATCTTATCAATGGCGAGACGCAGGATACGGCGTTTCTGTTTGTGCCCTCGGAATCGGTCTTTGCTGAAATTCATGAGAATTTCGAAGGCGTGATCCAGAAGGCGCATCGCTCGCGTATCGTGATCGTATCGCCCTCATTGCTGATGCTATCCATTCAGGTCATTCAGGCTGTGCTCAAAGACGTACGCATGCGGGAACAGGCGCATTTGATACAGGGCGAAGTCATCCGGTTGATGGAAGATGTTGGCCGTCTTGATGATCGTGTGCGGCGTCTGCAAACCCATTTCAGTCAGGCAAACAAGGATATTGACGATATTCTGGTATCTTCCAGCAAGGTGACCAAGCGCGGCCAGAAGATCGAAGCGCTGGAATTCGCGGAAGCGCCAGTGGGCGAAACAAAAGCGCACGATACAACGCGGTCGGCAGCTTCCACGACAGGCCAGTTGCGCTTGCGGGTGGTCGATGGCGAGGAGTAAGGCCAGACTGCATCTGACCTGACGGATAATTCCGATCTTAGCCAGCTTCGATGGTTTTGCGCCGAACCTCCCAGGTTCCGGTCGTCTGCGGCTTGACGAAGAGGCTGATAATATCAGGATTGGCTTTTTTCAGAGCCGCTTCGATGCGTTGAACACAGGCTTCGATTTCTGGCGCGCGCATGTGATCTTCGAATTCCACACTGAGGCTCGCCGCGATCTGTTTTGGACCCATATGGACTGTTAGCACCCCATTGGCGCGTTGAACTGCCGGGTCCTGGTTGGCAATGTCGAGGATTTGCTGATCCACCTCTGGGAGTGCAGCCTCGCCCATCAGCAAGCCCTTGCTCTCTCGCGCCAGAAAAATCGCGGTTCCGCCGAGTATGATCGAAATTCCGATAGAGGCGATACCGTCCAATTCTGGAATATTGAAGAGTTGCGCGGCGGAAATGCCAACAAGAGCAATAACAAGCCCGAGCAGGGCAGCTGTGTCTTCGAACAATACCGTAAAGACGCTTGGATCTTTGCTAATCCGCACCGCCTCGACGTAACCAAGGTCGCCTTTAACAGTGCGAAATTCTTTCAACGCTATGTACCAGGAGGTTCCCTCGAACAACATGGCAAGGCCAAGAACAACATAGTTGATGATTGGGTTTTCAACGGGCTCCGGATCAAGAATATGGATGACGCCCTCATAGAAGGACACTCCGGCACCCACGGCAAAGACCAACAAGGCGACGATGAAACTCCAGAAGTATAGCTCCCGGCCATGGCCGAGCGGATGACTACGGTCGGCAGGTCTGGCCGCGCGGCGCAGACCAAAGAGGAGAAGCGCTCCATTTCCGGTATCAACCAGAGAGTGGACACCTTCCGAAAGCATGGCGGAACTGCCGGTAAAGAAAGCCGCGACAAACTTGGTGACGGCAATCAGAAGATTGCCAAGTATCGCTGCGTAAATAACTTTTTTGGATCCGGCATGCGCTTTCGCCGATTGTGTTGCCATGGTCTGCCCCCTGTCCTTCGGAGAACGCCAAATGTTTTGTAAGGTTCCGGCTTGCGGCAGTAAGTGGTCGGTATGATGCTAGTGGTTTTGCATCTCATGCGCTAACTCTTCCACAAACAGTGTAGGGCGACATGACTGATTCCACAGTAGAGCAAGCAATATTTCTAGGGTTGGATACGGGCGGGACCTATACCGACGCCGTACTCTGGTCGGAAGAGCGCGGCGTTATTGCCAAGGCAAAAGCGCTTACGACACGCCATGATTTGAGTGTTGGCATTTCTGGCGCGGTCGATGCCATCATTGCCGAAGCTTCTGTGCTTCCAGCCGACATCCGGCTTGTGTCAATGTCGACGACACTGGCCACCAACGCGTTGGTTGAGGGCCAGGGCGGGCGCATCGCATTGGTGATGATCGGATTTTCCGATGCTGATCTGGAGAAGGCAGGATTGAAAGATGCTCTTGGCAACGATCCTGTCATATTTATCCCGGGTGGTCATGACGTCTATGGTCGTGCTCAACCTTTCGATGCGTCATCCCTTGAAAAGGCATTGCCACATCTGAAATCTGAAGTGACAGGCTTTGCCATTTGCGCCTATTTTGCCGTGCGCAATCCGGAGCATGAGATTGCCGTGCGCGATCTTGTGCATGATAAGACAGGGCTCCCAGTCACATGCAGCCATGAATTGTCGGCCAAATTGAACGGTCCCAAACGGGCATTGACGACAGTACTCAATGCCCGGCTGATTGCGATGATTGACCGGCTTGTCGCGGCCACGGAAGGTTTTCTGGACAAGCGCGGGATTCACGCACCTTTAATGGTCGTTCGCGGCGATGGTGCGCTGGTTTCTGCCGCATTTGCCCGCCACCGGCCCATTGAAACCATTCTTTCGGGGCCGGCAGCAAGTCTCGTTGGCGCGCGTCATATGACCGGCCTCGACAATGCGATTATTTCCGATATTGGCGGCACGACGACTGATGTTGCCGTGCTGGATGATGGCCGCCCCAGGCTTGATCCCAATGGTGCCACAGTTGGTGGGTTTCGCACCATGGTTGAAGCCGTGGCGATGCGTACCTTTGGCCTTGGCGGGGACTCGGAAGTGTCGCTGGACGACAATGCCATGACACCCGGGATCAAGCTTGGACCAAGACGGCTTGTGCCGCTGGCACTTCTCGCGGCCAATCACGGTTCCATGGTTATCGAGCATCTGGCCCGTCAGGTTAAAGCGGTCAATGCAGGACGGCTAGATGGACGTTTCGCCTTGCGCACAGGTGTGCCGGTGCAAATGGCGTCTGGCCTGAGCAAGGGAGAGGCCGAGCTTTACGAGCGTATGACCACAGAGCCACAGCCGCTTGATCGTCTATTGGCCTCGGTGTCGCAGACGGCGGCAATAACACGGCTGGTCTCTCGCGGATTGGTTCATCTTGCGGGGTTCACGCCCTCGGATGCCTGTCATGTTTTGGGTCTTCAGAACAATTGGAATGCCGAAGCAGCGCGGTATGGTGCTATTCTTTATGCAAGGCGCAAGGATGGGGCGGGTCGTCCTTTTTGCGATACGCCGGAAGAGGTTTCGCGCCGAACCTATGATGCTCTTATCAGGCGTTCATCCGAGGTCGTTCTTGAAACAGTCTTTGCGGAGGACGGGCTTGAGGGGCAGGAAACCGTCGCAAGCGCACTCGTTCAGCGAGCATTATCTGGGGTGGGCGGTATTGCCGGTATCAAATTGCATATCGACCGGCCCCTAATCGGACTTGGAGCGTCAGCACCCGTCTATTACCCTGCTGTGGGCGACGAGCTTGGTGTTCAATGTATCGTTCCCGTTGATACGGATGTGGCAAACGCTTTGGGAGCCGTTGTCGGACAAGTCCGGGTGTCACTGGAAGCGCATATAAGCCAGCCTGTTGAAGGTCTTTTCCGGGTAATGGCGGGTGAAGCTGTTCAGGATTTTCAGCTTGAGGAAGATTCAATCGCATTTGCCGAATCAACACTGAAGGATCAGGTGCAGCGACTGGCGCTCGAGGCCGGAACAGACGAGCCTCACATCACAATTATTCGCAAGATCAGCGCGGCAACGGTGGAAGATCAGCGAAAATTCATTGAAGCGATCTTGATCGCTACAGCGTCAGGGCGTCCGCGGATCGCACACTAATCGATTTCAATCGATACAGATTTCAACACAGACCATCGGAGAATTGACTGCACTGGCCTTGGCGTGTTCAAGGATATGCAATGCAAATCTATAAGGACATGATCATGGGCGAACGTATCGAAATGAATGGTCTGAAAGTGGCTCCAGAGCTTCACGATTTCGTTGTGAATGAAGCCATTCCCGGAACAGGCGTCGATGCGGCACAGTTTTGGTCAGGTTTTGCGCAGATCGTTGATGATCTGGCGCCGAAGAATCGCGCTTTGCTGGCAAAACGCGACGCATTCCAGCTTCAACTCGATGATTTCTACAAGGGCAGGCGTGACAATGGTTACTCACCGGAGGAGTATGAAGCATTCCTGCGTGAGATTGGTTATTTGCTGCCTGAAGGCGACAAATTTGCTGTCTCGACCAGTAATGTAGATCCTGAAATCGCCGTGACAGCGGGTCCGCAGCTTGTTGTGCCTGTCATGAATGCCCGCTATGCGCTCAATGCTGCCAATGCGCGTTGGGGTTCGCTCTATGATGCGCTTTACGGTACGGACGCAATTTCGGATGAAGGCGGGGCGGAAAAAGGAAAAGCATTCAACCCGGTACGCGGTGCGAAAGTCATTGCCTGGGCCAAGTCTTTTCTTGACGAGAGTGCGCCATTGCAAGGTGCGCAGTGGGCGGATATTTCCGCGCTTACTGTTAAAGACGGTAGACTTGCGCTCAAATCAGGGAATGAGGCTGTTTCCCTTGCGAATGAAAGCCAGTTCGCGGGCTATCGCGGTGATCCGGCAAGCCCGACGGCAATTCTTCTGATCAAGAACGGGCTGCATGTGGAGATCGTGATTAATGCCGATCATCCAATTGGCACAACAGACAAGGCGCACATTGCCGATGTTCTGTTGGAATCTGCCCTGACAACAATTCAGGATTGCGAAGACTCCGTCGCGGCAGTGGATGCGCAGGATAAGGTCATTGTCTATCGCAATTGGCTCGGCCTGATGAATGGCGATCTTGAAGACAGTTTCGAAAAAGGCGGGAAGACAGTCACCCGCAAGCTCAACCCGGATAGGGAATATACGGGCAAGGACGGCAAGCCGCTAACGGTACCGGGACGCTCCCTCATGCTGGTACGTAATGTCGGGCATCTGATGACCAATCCTGCAATCCTCGACAAGGATGGCAATGAGGTGCCTGAGGGCATTATGGACGCGGCCATCACGGCCTTGGCGGCACTTCACGATATTGGTCCAAATGGCCGGCATATGAACTCCCGTGCCGGATCAATGTATGTGGTGAAGCCAAAGATGCATGGCCCGGAAGAGGTTGCTTTTGCGGCTGAATTGTTTGGGCGCGTAGAAGCACTTTTGGGAATGCAGCCGAATACGATGAAGATGGGCATCATGGATGAGGAACGCCGGACGACGGTCAACCTGAAGGAATCCATCCGTGCTGCAAAAGAACGGGTCGTTTTCATCAACACCGGTTTCCTTGATCGCACTGGCGACGAGATTCATACTTCCATGGAAGCTGGACCGATGATCCGCAAGGGCGACATGAAGCAGGCGTCGTGGATCGGAGCCTATGAGAACTGGAATGTTGATATCGGCCTCGAATGTGGTCTTTCCGGTCATGCCCAGATCGGCAAGGGCATGTGGGCGATGCCTGATCTGATGGCGGCAATGCTTGAGCAAAAGATTGGTCATCCGAAGGCTGGTGCAAATACGGCTTGGGTGCCATCGCCAACAGCCGCAACGCTGCACGCCACGCATTATCACAAGATAAATGTTGCTGAGGTTCAAGCCGCGTTGAAATCGCGGGGGCGTGCAAAGCTCAGCGATATTCTATCTGTGCCTGTCGTATTGCGCCCCAACTGGACGCCGGAGGATATTCAGCGTGAACTCGACAATAATGCGCAAGGCATTTTAGGCTATGTGGTGCGCTGGGTCGATCAAGGGGTTGGTTGTTCCAAGGTGCCCGATATCAACAATGTCGGATTGATGGAAGATCGGGCAACTTTGCGTATTTCTGCCCAGCATATTGCCAACTGGCTGCATCATGAAATCACCAATGAAGCTCAGGTGTTGGAGACGATGAAGCGTATGGCAGCGGTCGTCGACAAGCAAAATGCCAATGATCCTCTTTATCAGCCAATGGCTGGTAATTTTGACAAGTCGGTAGCGTTTCAGGCCGCATGTGATCTCGTTCTCAAGGGCCGCGAACAGCCCAATGGCTATACAGAACCTGTCCTGCACCGCAGGCGCCTGGAGTTGAAAGCAAGCCAATAGACCTTTTCAATGCCGGGCGGCGATCAACATGAATAGCTGCCCGTGCCGAGTGTGCTCTTGTTTGCCGACTGATTCTTGTTTAGGCGATAGCACATGAAATTGCTTGCGCTCGACACCGCCGCCAATCTTTGTTCTGTTGCCATCTTCGATGCTGAAAGCGGCACGATGCTGGCGCAGATCAGTGAAGATATTGGCAAAGGCCATGCCGAGCGGTTGATGGCAATCATGGAACAAGCCGTTGCCAATGCTGGGATTGCAATCAACGAAATTGGCAAGGTCGTCACCAGTATTGGACCGGGATCCTTTACTGGCGTGCGGGTAGGGGTGGCAACGGCGCGCGGTCTGGCTTTGGCTTTGCGCTGTCCGGCAATAGGCGTTACCACGCTTGAGGCTCTGGCTTATGATGCCGGAAAAGCCCTCTCCGGAAGACCAGTTCTCAGTGTGATCGATGCGCGCCGCGATGAGTTTTATGCGCAGTTTTTCGCAAGCGATAGTACGCCTGCCTCCGAGCCCATGATTGTTACCTTGCCCGGGATCGTGGAACAACTGGCCGGCCATGGGCAAAATCTTGTTCTTGCCGGTTCCGCCTCAGCGCTGGTCAATGCAAAGCTCGAACGTCCATTGGACGTAGCGTCGGCAATGGGGACCGGTACGATCGAAGCGTTTGCGCAACTCGGAATACGATCACAAGACACAGCCTTGCCCAGTCCCCTTTATTTGCGTGGTCTCGACGTTAAGCCGCAACAGGGTTTCGTATTGAAGCGGCAGGTCGCAGAATGATGGGCCTGCCTTTCGATAATCTGCGTCAGCGCAGCTTCGTAATCGAAACGCTTGCGCGGGAGGACGCAACTCATCTGGTACCAATTCATGCCGGTACGTTCCGGCAGCCGTGGAGTGAAGACGATTTTCACGCGCTGCTTGGTGAAGCCAACGTCTTTGGTTTTATCGCGCGCGAAGAGGGAAATCGTGCGGCGCAGCCCGGTGGTTTTGTTCTTGCACGGCTTGTTCTGGATGAAGCCGAGATACTAACCATTGCTGTCGCTCCGCAGTTTCAGCGCAAGGGCGTCGGTCATGCCTTGATGGATGCGGCATTGCGCCATTTGTACAATGCGCGTGCGACCATGCTGTTTCTTGAGGTGGATGAGCTGAACGCACCAGCGCTCGCTCTATATCGCAGACTCGGATTCAAACAGGTGGGAAAACGGCCCGGCTATTACGAAACGCCTTCAGGACGCTCAGCGGCCTTGACGATGCGCCGTGACCTGGGACATCGCGAAACGGGTTCTGGCCGCTAAGATGATCGCACATCTAAGACTTATTCTGGCAGCGGCCGGCTTTGCACTCATCACAATAATCTTGCTGCCGGTCCAACTGCTTTTCGTTAAGACCGGCTGGTCATTACAGAAAAAGCTTCCTGTGCTTTTTCATAAGGTTGTTCGCCATTTGCTTGGAATTCGCATTCATGTGCACGGCAAAATGGCGCAGAATCGGCCATTGCTGCTTGCAGCCAATCATTCCTCATGGGCCGACATAGTCGTTTTATCGGCTATCGCGGAAGTCTCTTTCATAGCCAAGTCTCAGGTGGCTACCTGGCCATTATTCGGTCTCTTCGCCAAGTTGCAGCGCTCTGTCTTCGTTGAGCGTGAAAAACGCGGCAAGACCCATGATCAGGCAAGTGAAATAGCAACGCGTCTTGCCGATGGCGATGTCATGGTGCTTTTTGCGGAAGGCACGACATCAGACGGTAACCGTATATTGCCCTTCAAGACATCGCTGTTCGGTGCTGCGCAAGTAGCAATCCGCGAAACCAGCGTCGAAACAGTCACGATCCAACCTGTTGCCATCGCTTATACGCGGGTGCACGGACTGCCAATGGGCAGGTTTCATCGCCCGATCATCGCATGGCCGGGGGACGTGGAGCTTGGTCCCAGCCTTATCGGGATGCTCAAGGAGGGCGCCTATGATGTTGATGTCCGATTTGGCGAGCCAGTTGTGATTGACAGCAAGTCTGACCGGAAAGCCTTGGCGCGGTTGATGGAAGAGAAAGTGCGGGCGATGATGCAAAGGTCGCTGCAGGACCGTGACTATATCGAGCCGGAGATCGCAACTGCCACGAATCTCACCGATCCGGCTATTTTCAAAGAGGCCAAAAAGCTTTAGAAGCCTCTGCATGGACGATATCATTATTAAACATCAGCTGGACGAGACGTTGGGAGCGCTTGCCCATTCGCCATCACTGGCCAATACCCGCAAGGTCTATGTAAAGACCTATGGCTGCCAGATGAATGTCTATGACAGCCAGCGGATGACTGACAGTCTCGCAGCTGAGGGTTATAGCCCGACAGACACGGCGGATGATGCCGATCTGGTCTTGATCAATACCTGTCATATTCGTGAGAAGGCGTCTGAAAAGCTGTACTCGGCGCTTGGCCGGCTACGCAAAATGAAAGATGCGCGCGCCAAAGAGGGCCGCGAACTCACGGTCGGCGTTGCTGGATGCGTGGCGCAAGCCGAAGGCGATGAAATTACGCGGCGTGCGCCCGTTGTTGATCTGGTTGTCGGCCCCCAAACATATCACCGCCTGCCACAGGCGCTTGCGCGTGTGGCAAAAGGCGAACGTGTCGTTGAAACGGAATATGCGATTGAGGACAAGTTCGAACATTTGCCCGCTCCCAAAAAGGAGCAGACGAGAAGCCGCGGCGTTACTGCATTTCTCACTGTCCAGGAGGGGTGCGACAAATTCTGTACGTTCTGCGTGGTCCCCTATACACGGGGTTCTGAAGTTTCGCGTCCTGTTGCCCAGATTCTGAAGGAAGCCGAAAAACTCGCCGATGCCGGTGTACGTGAGCTGACGCTGCTTGGGCAGAACGTCAATGCGTGGCATGGCGAGGGGCATGATGGCCGCGAGTGGGGGCTGGGCGAATTGCTTTACCGGCTGGCCGAGATACCCGGCATTGCGCGACTACGCTACATTACCAGTCACCCGCGCGACATGGATGACGCTTTGATCAATGCGCATCGTGATCTCGATATGTTGATGCCCTATCTGCACCTGCCGGTTCAGGCTGGTTCGGACCGTATTTTGAAAGCGATGAATCGCAAGCATACGGGCGACGATTATCTGCGTCTGATTGAGCGGATACGAAACGCCCGCTCCGATATAGCCCTATCGGGTGACTTCATTGTTGGCTTCCCCGGAGAAACGGACGAGGATTTTGAGGCGACGTTGCAGCTGGTTCGGGACGTTACCTACGCCGCAGCCTATTCGTTCAAATATTCGCCGCGACCAGGAACACCCGGTGCCGATCTGCCTGACCATATTGATGAAGCGGTAAAAGACGAGAGATTGCAGCGTTTGCAGGCTTTGCTCAGCGAACAGCAATATGCCTTCCAACGCAGCCTTGTGAATAAAAGCTTTGATGTGCTCATTGAAAAGGCCGGAAGAGTGCCTGGACAGATGGTTGGGCGATCTCCTTGGTTACAACCTGTAATTATCGATGTACACGGCGGCAGAATCGGCGACATTATCAATGTACGAATCATCGACACGGGTACCAACAGCCTTATCGGTATCCGGGAGATGGTTTGAGGAACAAGTAGCGACTATATGAACAGGCGAATACTTTTTTAGGAGAGCCGTTTGAACGCCACCGAAAAACTGAAACCCGCTCCTTCCGGAGCCTCGGACCTGGCGCATATCGTACTGACATTTGATAACAATCGGCTGGCGAGTGCGCTATTCGGCCAGTTTGACGAGAATCTTGCTCGTATCGAAAAGAAGCTGGGCGTTGACGTCCGTTCCAAAGGCAATCAGCTCGCTATTCGTGGCGAGCCAGGAGCAACGGAGCAGGCTCGGCGCGCTCTGGATCAACTCTACGAACATTTGCAAAAAGGCCATGATATATCCGCATCGGATGTTGATGGCGCTTTGCGAATGGCTATCGCTGCCGACGATCAATTGACGCTTCCCACAATGGAAAACAAGAGCAAGATGGCTGTAGCCCAGATATCGACCCGCAAGAAGACGATCTTCGCTCGCACGCCGACGCAAGATGCTTATATGCGCGCGCTTGACCGGTCGGAAATGGTGTTCGGCGTAGGGCCAGCGGGTACGGGTAAGACCTATCTGGCGGTCGCCCATGCGGCGATGCTGCTGGAGCGTGGTCTGGTGGACCGCATCATCCTTTCCCGCCCAGCCGTCGAAGCTGGTGAGCGGCTTGGTTTTCTTCCCGGCGACATGAAAGAGAAGGTCGACCCTTATCTGCGTCCTCTCTATGATGCGCTTTACGACATGATGCCTGCTGATAAGGTTGAGCGTGCCATCGCCGCAGGCGTTATCGAAATCGCACCGCTCGCCTTCATGCGCGGGCGTACACTGGCTCATTCTGCAATTATTCTGGATGAGGCGCAAAATACGACTGCAATGCAGATGAAGATGTTCCTGACCCGCCTTGGCGAAAACGGACGTATGATTATTACTGGCGATCCGAGCCAGATTGATCTACCGCCAGGCCAGAAGTCCGGATTGGTGGAAGCGCTCAATATTTTGAACGATGTTCAGGGTATCGTCACCGTGAAGTTTACGGATGTCGATGTGGTTCGTCATCCGCTGGTTGCGGCGATTGTTCGTGCTTACGATAAGGAAGGCGCCAAGCCTAAAGCTTGACGGAGTATCTTGATCGACATTGACATATTGGTTGAAACCGATGGCTGGCCAGGGGAGGCGGCGCTGTCGGACCTTGCATCAATTGCTATTGCTGCAGTTTGGGACGAGCTGGCTAGCGGAAACCAGCCCGACAGCGAGCTAAGTCTGGTTTTCACCGATGATGCGGCGATCAAGGAACTTAATAATGATTGGCGCGACAAGGACAAGCCTACCAATGTCTTGTCCTTTCCGGCCTTTCCGATCAAACCGGGTCAAGCGCCCGGACCGATGCTCGGCGATATCGTTATTGCCCTCGAAACCGTTGTGCGGGAAGCGGAAGATGAAGAAAAATCCTTCGACCATCACCTCACGCATCTGATCGTTCATGGGGTTTTGCATCTCCTCGGATATGACCACGAAACAGATGATGAAGCCGAAGAGATGGAGCAGCTCGAGCGCAAAATTCTTGCGCGGCTTGCAATTCCTGATCCATATGCGCTATCGGTCATAGACGATTAATTTGATTGAGGACCATGTCTGACACGTCGCACCAAAACGATCCTGCCGCGCCAGCCAAAGGCATGAATGGGCAGGAAAGTGATGCCGAAGGGCAAAGTATCACCAGAGCGCCTGTTTTAGAAAAGCGCTCGCTCCTTTCCACGATCTTTCCATTCTTGCGCGCGCGCCCCGGAACGTCCTTAAGGGACGATCTTGATGCTGCGCTTGCCGAGGATCATCATGGTGACACGGCCTTTTCTCCTGAAGAGCGCGCAATGCTTCATAACATTTTGCGCCTGCGGGAGCTGCGGGTCGAAGATGTGATGATTCCGCGCGCTGATATTGAAGCGGTCGAAATCAGCACAAGCCTTGGCGATCTCCTGGAAATATTCGAGAAGTCCGGTCATTCGCGTATGCCGGTCTTTGCTGAAACGCTGGATGACCCCCGCGGCATGGTTCATATCCGCGACGTGGTTAATCACATTACCAAGACGTCCCGGGTTAAAACGCCACGAAAAACGGCGCGCGCGCCCAAGTCTCCGGTTGCGGCAAAATTTGATCTCTCCAATGTTGATCTCACCAAAACGATTTCAGATTTGAGCTTGATGCGCACGATCCTGTTCGTGCCCCCTTCCATGCTTGCCAGTGATTTGATGGGGCGCATGCAGGCGCAGCGTATCCAGATAGCGCTCGTGATTGACGAGTATGGCGGCACTGATGGTCTGGTTTCGCTGGAAGATATCGTGGAAATGGTTGTCGGTGATATTGAAGACGAACATGACGATGATGAAGTGATGATCGTCGAGGATCCGGAGGGTGTGTTCATTACGGATGCCCGGGCGGATCTTGACGAAGTGTCTGAAAAGATCGGTTCAGGCTTCGTCGTCGGCGAACATGGTGAGGATGTTGATACGGTCGGTGGCCTGATCTTCTCGATTCTCGGACGCATTCCCGTGCGTGGCGAAATGGTCCAGGCCGTTCCCGGATATGAGTTTCACGTTTTGGAAGCCGATCCACGCCGCATACGTAAGGTTAGAATTGTTCCCCTGCGTCACGCAGAACGCAGGCCGCGTAGCCAGCGCCAAGGTGTTGTCGAGCCATCAGCGGATGACGAATGATCTTGTGTAAATTGGTCAAGGCATGATCCGGGGTCTGATCGATAGGATCGTGCTTCTGTCGGGTTGGCGGCGTTGTGGGCTGGCATTTCTTATGGGCGCTCTGGCGAGCTTTGCCTTGCCGCCCTACGACTTTTTTGCCGTAGCATTTGTTGCTTTTCCTGTTTTGGTCTGGCTGCTTGATGGCGCAGTGGATAATGCCGGAAGCGGCCCGATCCGTCGGCTGGTTCCCGCCGCAATAGTCGGCTGGTGGTTCGGCTTTGGCTATTTTGTTTTCGGGCTGTGGTGGATCGGCAATGCTTTGCTGGTCGATGCTGCAAATTTTGCCTGGGCAATTCCCTTGGCAATTTTTGGCCTTCCTGCATTTCTCGCATTTTTCTATGCTTTTGCAGCAGTAATTGCGCGTCTCATATGGAGCGACGGGATCGGGCGCATATTTGCGCTCGGCCTTGGTTTCGGCCTCGCCGAATGGTTGCGTTCCTTTGTGCTAACCGGTTTTCCCTGGAACGCCATCGGCTATGCCGCAATGCCAATACCGGTTCTGATGCAATCGTCTGTTATTGTGGGCTTGCTCGCAATGAATATTCTGGCGGTAATCGTATTTGCCATGCCTGCGGTTTATAATGCCACGCAAGGCCGGATAGCTGGACTTGCCGTTGCACTCATCCTGATCATCGCTCATGTCGGCTTCGGCGTTTTCCGGCTCTCCACAGCGGATATCAAACTCGACGGCCCGCATATTCGTATCGTGCAGCCCTCCATTTCGCAGGATCTCAAATGGGACGCAGAGGCGCGGCGCGGTATATTTGACAAGTACCTTGCCATGACCGCTGAAGAGCCAGCAGAGGGGAAAGTTAAGCCGCAGATTATAGTTTGGCCGGAAACAGCAGTTCCCTATATTCTGACGAAAACTCCAGAAGCACTGCAAGCTATCGCCGATAATTTGGCTGACGGGCAGACTCTTTTGGCTGGTGCCATCAGAATGGAAGAGCCTGGCGGGGCGGAGGAACCTCTCTACTACAACACCATCTATACCATCGACAGCTCGGGAGAAATTACCGGAGCGGCCGATAAAGTTCATCTCGTGCCCTTCGGGGAATATGTGCCGCTTGAGAGCATTCTCCGAAAGATCGGCATTAGCGAAGTGGTGGAACTGCCCGGCGGGTTCAGCGCAGCTTCGGTGCGCCGCTCGCTTGAGGTTATCAGCGGTTTCTCAGTACTGCCGCTCATATGTTATGAGGCCATCTTTCCGGGTGAGATGTTCTACCAAGGCGCAGCCGCCAATGCCATTGTCAACGTCACCAACGATGCATGGTATGGCGATACTCCTGGTCCTTACCAGCATTTCAGACAGGCGCAATTGCGCGCAGTGGAACAGGGGCTGCCGATGGTGCGGGCCGCTAATAACGGTCTTTCAGGAGTCGTTGACCCCTATGGACGAATCATTGATGCGCTTGCACTCAATGGGGTGGGTGTGATTGATGCTCAACTTCCAGGACGCGTAGAACTACCTTGGGGAGAGGGGGTTCATACGGTTCAATTTCTGGTTGTATTAATAATGGTTCTAATTGTGGCGTTGGGGTATTTTTTACGCGGTAGAAGGCGTGTTGGTTGACATTTCCGATACAGCCCTGTCGAATAAAGTGATATTTGGTACGTTGATACATTGATGGTAAAATTCATTTTCAATTCCATTTCATATGAATGAGATTTTCATGTCTGATAATAGTAAAAAGAGTCCGAACCCCGTTGATATCCATGTTGGCGCAAGAATTAGATTGCGACGCAATATGATAGGCTTGAGCCAGGAAAAACTCGGTGAGAGCCTTGGAATAACGTTTCAGCAGATTCAAAAATATGAAAAAGGCATGAACCGTGTGGGTGCCAGTCGCCTTCAGGCAATAGCCAATATCCTCAACGTGCCGGTTACATTCTTTTTTGACGACATGCCCGGTCAGTCAGACAAACCTCGTGGTTTTGAGGAAGAAAACGAGACAACCTATGTCGTTGGTTTCCTGAACAGTTCAGAGGGTATCCAGTTGGCGCGCGCCTTTGCAAAAATTGGCGACGCGAAAATCCGGCGTAAAGTGCTCGACCTCGTACGCACGCTTGGCCAAGAGGATGATGCGGTCTAGAGGCCTTTCTGCTTAAAGAAAAGCAATTCTGTTCCGCCAAAGGCGTGACAAGGGACACCGAAAGTGGCGAGGGCGACGTCTCTCCGAAGTTGCGTGACAAAGCGGCTGGACGCGCGCTGAAACCCCAAGCTGGTTGATTTGCAAAAGCAAACCAACCAGCTTTCAAATCCGCCGGTCGCGCTGACTGGATTCGTAACAAATGCAGTTCGATCCGTGGCGCGTGCAATTGGGTCAAATCCTTCCGTTGCACCTACGCATAATGGGGTGAGATCAACCTCGCTAAACCCTTCGATTTTGCCCCAAGATTCCCTTCAGTAGAAGGATTCTCCTTAAGCAAGAAAGGCTCCAACCATAACTTTTCATCTGTTTATGGTGTGAAACGGGAAAAAAATCCTCTTGGCGCGATCCTTTTAAAAGTGAAAGCAATTGACGGAACCGCTGCAGCTTGGCAAACACTATGCAGCCAGTAGGCATATGTCTGCTGGCGTTCGTTTGCTTTCAAGAGGGGTTCCCCGTGACGCGCAGTTCTTATCTTTTTACCAGTGAGTCCGTTTCGGAAGGTCACCCGGACAAAGTCTGTGACCGTATTTCCGATGAAATCGTTGACATGATCTACAAAGAAGCGAAGAAAACAGGAGTTGATCCCTGGACTGTTCGTATTGCCTGCGAAACTCTGGCGACAACGAACCGGGTCGTAATAGCTGGCGAAGTCCGGGTTCCGGATACATTGCTCAAGAAAGATAAAAACGGCGCTGTCGTTAAGGATGCCAAAGGCCATCCGGTTATCAATCCTTCCAGATTCCGTGCTGCCGCCCGTCGAGCCATTCGCGACATTGGCTATGAACAGGAAGGCTTCAACTGGAAGACGGCGAAGATTGAAGTTCTGCTGCATCCCCAATCGGCAGATATTGCCCAAGGCGTCGATAATGCAGCCGATCGCCAAGGTGAAGAAGGCGCTGGCGACCAGGGCATCATGTTCGGCTACGCATGCCGCGAAACACCTGATCTCATGCCTGCTCCAATTTATTATTCCCATAAGATTCTGGAATTGCTGGCAGCAGCCCGTCACAAGGGCGAAGGCGATGCTGGCAAGCTTGGACCTGATGCCAAGAGCCAGGTTACTGTCCGCTATGTGGACGGTGTGGCGGCAGAAGCAACCCAAATCGTGCTTTCAACGCAGCATCTGGATGCAAGCTGGGACTCAAAAAAGGTCCGCAGCGTCGTTGAACCCTATATTCGCGAAGCCATGGGTGACCTCAAGATTGCTGACGATTGCGTCTGGTACATCAATCCTACGGGCAAGTTCGTCATTGGTGGTCCAGACGGCGATGCTGGCCTCACTGGCCGCAAAATCATTGTCGATACCTATGGCGGTGCTGCCCCCCATGGCGGCGGTGCTTTCTCGGGCAAGGACACAACCAAGGTTGACCGTTCTGCGGCATATGCAGCACGTTATCTTGCAAAGAACGTTGTAGCCGCGGGTTTTGCTGATCGCTGCACGATCCAGCTTTCCTATGCAATTGGCGTTGCCCAGCCGCTTTCGGTCTATGTTGATCTGCATGGCACGGGCAAAGTAAAGGAAGATGCGGTCGAGGAAGCCCTGCGCAAGGTTATGGACCTGTCGCCCTCCGGCATTCGTAAGCATCTTGACCTTAACAAGCCAATTTATGCCAAGACTTCGGCCTATGGCCATTTCGGACGGAAACCCGGCCGCGATGGGTCTTTCTCATGGGAAAAGACAGATCTTGCCAAGCAATTGAAGACAGCATTGGCCGCCTAAGCGGCCAATGTGGATAAATGGTATGACCGAGCCCAGACGCGAGCGTTCAACAGAAGCATTCTTCGGCAGGAGAAGCGGCAAGGCGCTGCGCCCTTTGCAGCGTTCCATCAGGGATGAACTCCTGCCTGAATTAAAGCTCGATCTTACTTCCCCAGCGCCCGGCGACCTCCGCAGTCTTTTTGCTGCCGAGGTTGACGTGGTGCGTATGGAGATTGGCTTCGGGGGCGGCGAGCATCTTGTGCATGAAGCCGCGCGTCACCCTGAAGCGGGCTTTATCGGCGTTGAGCCATTCGTCAACAGCATGGCGAAGCTGGTTGTTGATCTTCACGACAATCCGCTCGCCAATATCAGGCTTTACGACGACGACGCAACGCAAGTGCTCGATTGGCTGCCGGAAGCATCGCTTGATGGAATAGATCTTTTCTATCCTGATCCCTGGCCCAAGAAGAAGCATTGGAAGCGCCGTTTTATCAGCCAGAAAAATCTCGGCCGCTTTGCTCGTGTGTTGAAATCGGGCGGACGCTTTCGCTTTGCATCCGACATAGATACCTATGTAAATTGGACATTGCAGCACTGTCATGAACATAGTGAGTTCGATTGGCTTGCTGAAACAGCCGCTGATTGGCATACACCTTACGAAGCATGGCCGGGCACCCGCTATGAGCAGAAAGCTCATCGCGAAGGCAGGGTCGGCGCTTATCTGACATTTCTACGACGCTAAGCCTCTTTGCACGCTATTTCGCGTGACAGCTTCCTGACAGTTTTCTAGTATCATTCTAAAGACGAGGAGACCGCTGGGAGGCTGTCCATAGATATGCGCGTTAATCGTGGCAACAATGCCTGCGCAATCCTATGGCGACAACTTTCCAATCTTCGAAAAACTGAAAAAATCGATGGCCGTGGGCCGTTTTGGGAGGACTTCACACAATGCGTAAGATGTTGCTCGCTTTTGTAGCTGCCGGTGCAATGGCTATTTCCGGAAATGCCTTTGCCGCAGATTATAAAATAATGGCGCCAGCCGCACCCGGCGGCGGTTGGGATCAAACCGCCCGCACTCTCCAGACAGTGCTTCAGGAAGAGAAAATCTCGGGCAATGTGCAGGTCGTCAACGTGACCGGCGCGGGCGGTACGATTGGTCTCGCACAATTTGCAAACTCCGCCAAAGGCGATCCGTCGCAGCTCATCGTGGGCGGTTACGTGATGGTTGGTGCAATTCTCACCAATGCATCGCCAGTTACTTTGGAGCAGGTAACGCCAATTGCGCGCCTTACTGGCGAATACGAGGCATTGGTCGTGCCGGCTGCTTCTCCAATCAAGTCGATAGCCGATCTGGTCGAGAAGCTTAAGGCTGATCCCGGCGCAGTATCCTGGGGTGGCGGCTCGGCTGGCGGTACAGATCATATCACTGCAGGTCTTTTGGCCAAGGCAGCGGGTGTCGATCCAACCAAAGTAAACTACATTGCCTTTTCCGGCGGCGGCGAAGCACTTGCAGCCATTCTCGGTAATCAGGTGACGGTTGGTATCTCGGGTTACGGTGAGTTCGAATCGCAGATCAAGTCAGGTACTCTCCGTATTATCGGTATTTCCAGTGAGACCAAGGTTGAGGGCATTGATGCGCCAACCTTCAAGGAAGGTGGCCTCGACGTTTCCATCCAGAATTGGCGCATGGTCGCCGCGGCTCCCGGCATCACTAAGGAGCAGGAAGCGGCTATTGGCGCCGACATCGAAAAATTGGTTAAGTCCAAGGGCTGGCAGGAACAGTTGAAGGCCAAAGGTTGGGCTGACACATATCTTGCAGGCGATGCATTCAAGGCACAGCTGGCCAAGGATACGGAAGCAACGTCCGCTATCCTGAAAGATATCGGCTTGGTAAAATGACGCAGCAGTCATCAACCTCAAAAACGCGCCGCCCTGATCGGGCGGCGTTGGGCATTGCCGCCTTTCTGGCGGTTCTGGCCATCATAATCGGATACAGCACGGCCACCACTCATGGCGGCAGCGTCACGCGGATTGGCCCCGCTGTTTTCCCATACGCCATCAGTATTGTTTTATTTATTTTGGCTATCTGGACTGTGTTCGAAGCCTTCCGTGGAGAATTTCCTGAGCGCGAGGCACAGGCGCCGGGCCCGGTCCTGTGGATTGTTGGTGGACTCGCCGCTCAAATGCTCCTTCTTAACGTTGTCGGCTTTTCAATTGCCACGGGCCTGTTATTTGCCGCGACAGCGCGAGGCTTCGGCAAAACGAAGCTTTGGGTAACGATACCTGCGGGCATCGTCCTTTCCTTTGTTGTCTGGGTACTCTTTGCCAAGGGGCTTCAATTGTCTCTGCCGGCAGGGCCGCCAGAACACTTCTTTTTTGGGAGTTAAGGTCAATGGACACGTTTGGATTGCTGTTCCAGGGCTTCGCCGTTGCGATGGACCCGATGAACCTTCTCTACGCCTTGATCGGCGTGACATTGGGCACCGCTGTTGGCGTGCTTCCGGGCATCGGCCCGGCTTTGACGGTGGCGCTTTTGCTACCCGTCACTTACAAACTGGACCCTGCCGGGTCACTCATCATGTTTGCCGGTATTTACTACGGGGGCATGTATGGCGGGTCGACGACATCCATCCTGCTGAACACACCGGGCGAAAGCTCTTCGATCGTCACGGCGCTTGAAGGCAATAAGATGGCACGCGCGGGACGCGGCGGACCGGCTCTTGCCACGGCAGCAATTGGTTCCTTTGTAGCGGGTTTGATTGCGACCATCGGTCTGGCGCTTGTCGCGCCCTGGATAGTGAAGTTCGCTCTGTCATTTGGACCTGCGGAATATTTTGCTCTCATGGTTCTGGCGTTCATGACGGTTTCCGCGGCCTTTGGTGATTCTACTTTACGCGGCCTGACAGCGCTGTTCATCGGACTGGCACTGGGTTTGGTGGGGCAGGACCAATTGACAGGACAAGCAAGGCTTGCCTTCGGCATTCCCGATTTGCTTGACGGGATTGAAGTCACCACCTTGGCAGTCGCGCTTTTTGCGATTGGCGAAACACTTGCCGTTGCGGCCTCACGCTCTTCAATGGACGAAAAAATCGAAGCGGTTAAAGGTTCGATCTGGATGACCAAGGAAGATTGGTCACGTTCGTGGAAGCCATGGCTGCGCGGAACATTTATCGGCTTTCCTATCGGGGCAATGCCTGCCGGCGGTGCTGAAATCGGTACGTTCCTTTCCTACTCCGTGGAAAAGCAACTTGCGAAAAAGCCGGAAGAGTTTGGTCATGGCGCGATTGAGGGTGTGGCAGGACCGGAAGCGGCCAATAATGCCTCTGCCGCAGGTACATTGGTTCCACTGCTGACGCTTGGTTTGCCGACAACTGCAACTGCAGCGATCATGCTTGCGGGTTTCCAGCAATTCGGACTTCAGCCCGGGCCATTGCTGTTTGTAACAAGCCCGCAATTGGTGTGGGGCTTGATTGCCAGCCTTCTGGTAGCCAACCTTATGCTGCTGGTGCTGAATCTGCCACTTATCGGCCTTTGGGTGCGCTTGCTGTCTATTCCCAAGCCATGGCTTTATGCGGGCATTCTTGTTTTCGCGACGTTAGGCACGATAGGAGCAAATTCCGCAGTCTTTCAACTTGGATGGCTCGCCTTCTCGTTCGAATTGGCAATGCTGATACTTTTTGGATTGTTTGGCTACTTCATGCGGCAATTCGGTTATCCGATTGCGCCGGTTGTTGTCGGCCTTATCCTTGGCCCGATGGCTGAAACGCAATTACGTCGCGCCATCCAGATCAGTCAGGGCGACTTCTCTGTATTGGTCGGGTCACCAATCGCGGTAACCTTGCTGGTTCTGGCTGTCTGTGCGGTGGTTATACCGCTCATCATGCGTGCCCGAGGCCAAGGTAAAGTTCTGGCCTCGCTTGCAGCGAACGAAGACTAAGCTTCATTCACCGTCCACCGGACCGATTAGTTCCGGTGGATGGAGCTGAACTGAACCGGATCAATGCCCAGCGTGCGCAGATCCGAAGCAATTGGCTGGTGGCCAGTGCGTGTGGCTGATGCAACTGCGACGGCGCTGCCGAATACGTTCAGCATGCGGCTGATCTTGGAACTTGCGGAATTCTTGCTCATTTTATTCATCCTTTTCGCGTTTATATTGCGATGCAACAAAGATAGGGATGAGAGGCAAGTTTAGTAAGAGCTTCTTATGCAAGGCAGCTATGCGAATTGACCTATACAGACCACAGGAGGTCTGGGTTCGCAGAAATTTGTCACGGCGCTTGAAAGTCTCCGCCCGTTTCGGTATATAGATCGTATATTCTTGGTCGTTAGAACAGGGGTGGGTCCACACAGGTCCCGCTCTTTTTTGTTTCTTGGGGCCAAAACAAGGAAAATTTGCGTGACAGACGGCACCAATACAGAAGAGCAAGCTATACCGGCAACTGGCCTGGAAGAGCGTATTATTACGGAAACCGGCATTGATGCACGTGTTGCTTCAATTATTGAGCCGGTACTTCAGTCTATAGGTTTCCGGCTTGTTCGGGCGCGCCTTTCAGGTCTTAATGGACTTACGCTACAGATTATGACTGAGCGGAACGATGGCACCATGACCGTTGAAGATTGTGAGCTTGTGAGCCGCACGCTGTCTCCGGTTCTTGATGTTGAAGATCCGATTGACCGGAATTATCATCTGGAAGTGTCCTCCCCGGGGATCGACCGTCCGCTCGTGCGGAAGTCGGATTTTTCGGTCTGGAGTGGGCATATCGTAAAGGTTGATACTTCCGCAGTTCTCGATGGCAGGAAAAAGTTTCGCGGCCGGATCGCCAACGTTACAGATCAATCAATAACGATCGAAAGCGATCAGGCGACCTATGGCGACAAGCCAGCTGTCGAGGTTCCATTCGAAATGATTGCCGATGCCCGTCTTATTTTAACGGATGATCTCATTCGCGATGCATTGCGCCGCGACAAGGATCTGCGCGAAGGCCGCATACCAGAAGATAATAGCTCGGACGCTGACGAAGCGAACGCTTCGGACGAAGAGCAGAGCTAACAACCGGATTGAATTTCATACGCCCGCAGAGGAAGCGTGGTGGTGAACCCAAGGAGAAGAAAATGGCAGTCAGTGCAAACAGGCTAGAACTTCTGCAGATCGCCGACGCGGTTGCGCGCGAGAAGTCGATTGACCGCGAGATCGTTATTGCGGCTATGGCCGATGCCATTCAGAAAGCTGCGCGCTCGCGTTATGGCCAGGAAACCAATATCCGCGCCGACATCAACGCCAAGACGGGCGAAATCAAGTTGCAACGCCTGCTTGAAGTCGTCGAAACCGTTGAAGATCCGGTCACGCAGATTGGTATGGATGCCGCCCGCGATCGTAACCCTGATGCGCAGCCAGGCGATTTCCTTGCGGACCAATTGCCTCCGATGGATTTCGGTCGCATCGCGGCACAGTCTGCAAAACAGGTTATCGTGCAGAAAGTGCGCGAAGCAGAGCGCGACCGCCAGTATGACGAATACAAGGATCGCGTCGGCGAAATCATCAATGGTAGCGTCAAGCGCGTTGAATATGGCAATGTGATCGTCGATCTCGGTCGCGGTGAAGCTATTGTTCGTCGTGACGAATTGATCCCCCGCGAAACTTTCCGCTATGGGGACCGTGTCCGCGCCTATGTTTATGATGTGCGCCGCGAACAGCGCGGTCCACAGATTTTCCTGAGCCGCACGCACCCGCAATTCATGGCGAAACTTTTCACCATGGAAGTACCGGAAATTTATGACGGCATCATTGAAATCAAATCAGTAGCCCGTGATCCGGGTTCACGCGCTAAAATTGCTGTTATTTCGCGCGATTCGTCGATTGATCCAGTCGGCGCTTGCGTCGGTATGCGTGGTTCGCGCGTTCAGGCTGTTGTCGGTGAGCTTCAGGGCGAAAAGATCGACATTATTCCTTGGTCACCAGAGCCTGCTTCCTTCATCGTTAATGCATTGCAGCCGGCGGAAGTTTCCAAAGTTGTTCTCGATGAAGATGCCGAGCGTATTGAAGTTGTGGTTCCGGATGACCAATTATCACTAGCGATCGGTCGTCGCGGTCAGAATGTCCGCTTGGCCTCGCAATTGACAGGCTGGGATATCGACATCCTCACAGAGCAGGAAGAGTCCGAGCGCCGTCAGAAGGAATTTGTCGAACGCTCCAACCTGTTCATGGAAGCCTTGGACGTTGATGAAATGGTCGGTCAGGTTCTTGCCTCCGAAGGTTTTGCCAGCGTTGAAGAAATCGCTTATGTTGATAGCGACGATATTTCCTCGATCGATGGTTTCGACGAGGACACGGCGACTGAAATTCAACAGCGCGCGCAGGAATATCTGGGCCGAATCGAAGAAGAGCGTGATGCCCGCCGCAAGGAATTGGGTGTCTCGGACGAACTTCGTGATCTGCCAGGCATGACCAACGCGATTCTGGTTGCCGTCGGTGAAGACGGTGTCAAAACCGTGGAAGACTTTGCTGGCTATGCTGTTGACGAACTGACCGGATGGCGTGAGCGCAAGGACGGGGAAACTGTAAATTTCCCCGGCATTTTGTCGGCATTTGAAGTAAGCCGTGCAGATGCGGAACAGATGGTGCTCGCTGCTCGTTTGAAGGCTGGATGGATCACGGAAGATGATCTCGTTGCAACCGAGACCGAAGCCGACGCTGAAGAAGAGGTTGCTGGCTGAGCCCAGTAGCTTGAAAATGGAAGCGGATATGAACGACAGAACGTGCATCGTCACGCGTGAAGCAGGTTCTGTCGATGACATGATCCGGTTTGTAGCTGGCCCCGATGGATCGGTTGTTGCTGACTTAAAGCACAACCTTCCCGGACGGGGATGTTGGGTCAAGGCCCAGCGGCGCTATATTGACGAAGCGGTAAAGCGAAAGCTTTTCCCGCGTGGACTGAAAACAGCGGTGACAGTTCCCGATAATTTCGGGCAGATCGTCGACCAGATGCTGGTAAAATCGGCTTTGGGAAGTTTTGGGTTGGCGCGAAAGGCCGGTGTTGTGATAACAGGGGCCGCAAAAGTGGATATCGCCATCCGCAACGGCACAGCAGGACTTGTGCTGCATGCTTCTGAAGCAGCGGAAGACGGCGTCCGAAAGCTTGACCAGGCCCGGCGTTCGGTAGTTTATGCCGACGGACCTGATATACCCGCCCTTTCATTGTTCAGTAGCGATGAAATGGATTTGGCATTGGGTGGGGTTAATGTGATACATGCTGCCGTACTCAGAGGGAGGGCAGCTGCCGGACTCATGAAACGAGTCTGGATGCTACAGCATTTTCGCGTGGGTCTGGACGAGCAGACCAGCGCTAAAGCGGCAACTGCTGCGAAGGAAACGGAAACGGAATGAGCGATATAAAATCGACAGACGACAAGACGCTTGGCGTCAATAAGAAAACCCTGACCCTGAAGCGGCCCGGTATCGAACAAAGCACGGTGCGCCAGAATTTCAGCCACGGGCGGACGAAGTCTGTTGTCGTTGAAACGAAGAAGCGCAAGTTCAGCCTGCCGGACCAGAAGCCGGAGGTTGCACCTGTTGCTGCTCCGGCTCCAGCGCCAGCACCTGTTCAGACAGCGCCTGCTGCGCCAGCGCCTGCTGCACCAGTGACGGCGGCACCAGTTGCGCCGGCTGTATCCCAGCCAGCTGCCGCTGCGCCTCAGCCAGTTGCTGCTGCTCCTGCACCTGCGCCAGAACCTCGCTCGGCTGCGCCGGCACCCGCTGCCGCTCCATCCAGCAAGGCTACGGCACCGGCCACCCCTGCTCGCCCTGCGCAGCGCGGTGGGGCTCAACCATCATCGCCGCAGCGTCCCGGACAGCCATACCGTTCGTCCGGTCAGCGGCCGAATGATCGTTCAGGCATGGTCTTGAATACGCTATCGGCAGCCGAGCTTGAAGCGCGCCGCAAGGCTCTTGAAGGGTCTAAAGCACGCGATATTGAGGATCGGGCCAAAGCAGCTATCGAAGCTGCCCGTCGCGCAGAAGAAGATGCGTTGCGCGCCAAGGAGCGTGAAGAATCCGCTCGCCGTCAGGCAGAAGAAGAAGAGCGTCTGCGCAAGGAAGCTCAGGCCAAGCAGCGCGCTGAAGAAGAATCACGCAAGCGTCAACCCGAGTCTGCCGCTACTGAAGAGGCTAGCTCGAAAGTATCCGTTCGCAAGACCAATGTTGCGGAAGAAGAAGAGACCCGCCGCGGTGGTCCGGCAGGCGCGCGTCGCGGCAGCAGTGCTGCCCCGGCAAAGCCTGAAGTTCGCACCCCTAAGGTTGTCAAAGGTGAAGATGAACGCCGTCGCGGCAAGCTGACATTGGGCTCTGCGCTCAATGATGAAGGCCGCAGCCGTTCGCTTTCCGCCATGCGCCGCCGCCAGGAGAAGTTCAAGCGCGGCATGCAGCAGGAAACACGCGAAAAGATCGCGCGTGAAGTCGTTCTGCCGGAAACCATCACCATTCAGGAACTTGCCCAGCGTATGGCTGAGCGTTCGGTCGACGTCATCAAGTATTTGATGAAAGAAGGCCAGATGATGAAGCCGGGCGATTTGATCGATGCCGATATGGCTCAGCTGATTGCCGAAGAATTCGGTCACACGGTTCGCCGCGTTGCCGAATCGGATGTTGAAGAGGGCATCTTTAACGTTCAGGATGATCAGGGTGCATTCGTATCACGGCCACCTGTTGTCACCATTATGGGTCACGTCGATCACGGCAAGACTTCATTGCTGGACGCTATCCGCAAGGCGAACGTTGTATCCGGTGAAGCCGGTGGCATTACCCAGCATATTGGTGCTTACCAAGTCGAGCAGAACGGTCAGAAGATCACCTTCATCGATACGCCGGGCCACGCTGCCTTCACGGCAATGCGCGCACGCGGTGCCCAAGCAACCGATATCGCCATTCTGGTGGTTGCGGCTGATGATAGCGTGATGCCGCAGACGATTGAATCAATCAATCATGCCAAGGCGGCAGGCGTTCCGATCATTGTCGCGATCAACAAGATCGACAAGCCTTCTGCCGATCCGCAGAAGGTGCGTAACGGATTGCTTCAGCACGAAGTTTTTGTAGAATCGATGGGCGGCGAAACGCTGGACGTTGAGGTGTCTGCGAAAACCGGCGTTGGCCTGGACAAGCTTCTTGAAACAATCTTGCTTCAGGCAGAAGTTCTGGATCTCAAGGCCGATCCAATTCGTACGGCGGAAGGCGTGGTTATCGAAGCCAAGCTTGATCGCGGTCGCGGTTCGGTGGCTACTGTTCTCGTGCAGAAGGGTACTCTGCACCCTGGCGACATCATTGTTGCCGGTAGTGAATGGGGCCGTGTTCGCGCACTGATCAATGACCGTGGCGAAAACATGAAGGATGCCGGACCGGCCATGCCGGTTGAGGTTCTCGGTCTTGGCGGACCGCCACAGGCGGGTGATCGTTTTGCCGTTGTTGAAAACGAAGCCAAGGCACGCGAGATTTCCGAATATCGCACACGTCTGGCCCGTGAAAAGGCTGTGGCCAAGCAAGCCGGTTCTCGCGGATCGCTTGAGCAGATGATGAGCCAGTTGCAAGTTACCGGCTTGAAAGAGTTCCCGTTGCTCATCAAGGGTGACGTACAGGGCTCAATCGAAGCCATTGCCGGCGCTCTCGACAAGCTAGGTACTGAAGAAGTACGGGCGCGCATCATCCATTCGGGTGCGGGCGGAATCACCGAAAGTGATATCGCGCTTGCAGAAGCATCGAACGCTGCAATCATCGGCTTCAACGTACGCGCCAACAAGCAGGCTCGTGATCTGGCTGAACGCGAAGGCATCGAAATTCGCTACTACAACATCATCTACGATCTGGTCGATGATGTGAAAGCAGCAATGTCCGGTCTTCTTTCTCCAGAACGCCGCGAAACCTTCATCGGCAATGCGGAAATTCTGGAAGTCTTCAATATCACGAAGGTCGGCAAGGTCGCCGGTTGTCGTGTCACGGAAGGCAAGGTCGAACGTGGTGCAGGCGTACGCCTTATCCGCGACAACGTTGTCATCCACGAAGGCAAGCTCAAGACGCTCAAGCGCTTCAAGGATGAAGTATCCGAAGTGCCAATGGGTCAGGAATGCGGTATGGCGTTTGAAAACTACGAGGATATTCGCGCAGGCGATACAATCGAAGCTTTCCGCGTCGAACATGTAACCCGCACGCTCTAAACTCAAGCGTCTCGATTATTGATAACAGGATCGCCGGAATAGTAATCCGGCGATCTCTTGTTTGTCTGGATAGGTAATAATGGCTCGTTTTGCTACCGGATCAGGTCCATCTCAACGCCAGCTACGCGTTAGCGAGCAGGTGCGCCATGCGGTTTCACAAGTGCTGCAACGGGGCGATGTGCGGGATGACAAGCTTGAGAATGCCGTCATTGCAATCTCCGAAGTGCGCATGTCACCGGATTTGAAGATTGCTACCTGTTTCGTATCGCCCGTCGGTGCAACGGATAGTGAAGGTGTCATTACCGCCTTGAACAAGCATGCTAAATTTATCCGCGGGCGTGCAGGCACATACCTTAAATCCATGAAATATATGCCGGAGTTTCGCTTTCGCATTGATACAAGCTTCGATAATTACGCGAAGATTGACGCTTTGCTGCGCAAACCGGAGGTCACACGCGATCTGGATGATGACCATGACGATGATGATGGCGGTGATCCGAATCCGGGTGATGTGCCGGGACATGGCGATAATTAAATGGCAAGACAGCGCAAGAAAAAGGGCCGTCCGGTATCCGGCTGGCTGATCTTTGACAAGCCGAAAGGCATGGGCTCGACGGAGGCCGTCTCCAAGATAAAATGGCTGTTCAAAGCGGAAAAAGCTGGTCATGCGGGCACGCTTGATCCCTTGGCTTCGGGCATGTTGCCGATTGCACTGGGCGAGGCGACCAAAACCGTGCCCTATGTGATGGATGGCACAAAGATTTATCGCTTCACGGTGAGCTGGGGTGCCGAACGCACGACAGATGATCTGGAAGGTGAAATCAGCGCTACATCGGATAATCGCCCAGACGAAGCGGCGATCAAGGCGGTACTGCCGAAATATACTGGCGTGATTCAGCAGACTCCACCGAAATTCTCAGCCATCAAGATCGCTGGCGAACGGGCCTATGATCTGGCACGCGGCGGCGAAGAGGTCGAGATACCTGCGCGAGAAGTCGAGATTGACCGGCTTGAGCTGATTGAACGCCCTGACGAGGCTACTGCAATTTTTGAAGTTGAGTGTGGCAAAGGCACCTACGTGCGCTCGCTCGCCCGCGATATGGGTCGTGATCTTGGCTGTTACGGCCACATTGCCGATCTGCGTCGAACGGAAGTTGCGCCTTTCGATGAGGCAGATTTTGTAACACTCGAAGAACTTGAAGCTGCACATCCCCCGGCACCTGCCGAAGGGGAGGGTGACGAAGGCTCATATGAGCGTCTTGCCGAACGTTTCTCTGTTATGGATGCCTTTTTGATCGATACGGGCGCTGCGCTGGAAAGTCTGCCGCAAATTGCCATATCTGACGATCAGGCGCATCGGATTCGCATGGGCAATCCGATTATTTTGCGAGGCCGTGACGCACCTGTGGAGGCTGATGAGGCCTGTGTAACAGCCAAGGGCAAGCTTCTAGCCATTGGCTTTATCGAGCATGGACAATTCAACCCCAAGCGGGTTTTTGCGCATTAGGCCTTTACATAGACCCAGGCTTTGATGCCGGATTTCAGGCGGACTTCAATTCGCTTGTAGTCTGAAACCTCATAGGCATCGGCAGCAGCGAGTTCTTGCTCGGTAATGTGAAATAGGGTTCCCTCTACCTCGTCTGCAGGATTACTGCTCGGCCTGACAATGGGATGAACATTGCTACCGCTTGCCCGAATGACATCGGGATCAGTGATTTCCACCATTGAGCGGCTGAACCCCGGAATGGCATCCTTGTAACCGGTAAGCAACCGCCCGAACGACGATATTTGAACGCTCTCCAATTGCAGGGTCCCGTAGGAGAATAGGTTGATCCAAGGAGTGTCATTCATAATGCAAGGCTTCCCAATTTAGTTGGGAGCATATTTGCGGCAAATGCTTTCACATTCGCAATAGCGAAAATCAGCGCTATCGGCCGGAAAAGCTCCAAGAATCATTTGCGACTGGTAATTCGTCACAATTTCGACTATACGGCCCCAAGCTTCAGGCTTTGTCTGTCGCTTTAACTGGCCCCCGCTGGACGACATCCCGGCCGTGGGCATCCTGTTTTCCTCTTCAAAAGAAAGGATATACGATGTCGATAACCGCTGAACGCAAGCAGGCAGTGATCACTGAATATGCAACGAAGCCAGGCGATACCGGTTCTCCGGAAGTCCAGGTTGCAGTTCTGACAGAGCGCATTGTCAATTTGACCGAACATTTCAAGGACCACAAAAAGGATAACCATTCCCGCCGTGGTCTTCTCAAGCTCGTCTCGACGCGCCGCAGCCTTCTTGATTATCTCAAGAAGATTGATCAGAGCCGCTACCAGACGCTGATCGAAAAGCTCGGCCTGCGCCGCTAATAACGGATTGAAACCGGCGGTGACATTGCTGTCCCGCCGGTTTCTACTCATTCCTTCAAGGAATGAAGAATACCCATGAGACAGGTCATGGGGCAGGATTGCTGGCAACTCGCTATGCGAGTTGCAAATTGTCTTGCCCGTGATTGGTCTAAACGAAACGGAAGAAGGATGCTGCGATCCAAAGGGAAGCGCATTTTTCTCCACTCAAGGACAAGATATGTTTAATCAACACAAAGTTGAAATCGAATGGGGCGGACGTCCGCTCATTCTGGAAACCGGCAAGATTGCCCGCCAGGCTGATGGCGCGGTTCTGGCCACTTATGGTGAGACAGTCGTGCTTGCCACTGTTGTTTCCGCCAAGGCACCAAAGGCTGGTCAGGACTTTTTCCCACTGACTGTCAACTATCAGGAAAAGACGTACGCAGCCGGCAAAATTCCTGGTGGTTACTTCAAGCGTGAAGGCCGTCCCAGCGAAAACGAAACACTGGTTTCGCGCCTGATCGACCGTCCGATCCGTCCTCTCTTTGCTGACGGCTACAAGAATGACACCCAGGTCGTTCTGACTGTTATTCAGCATGATCTTGAAAACAATCCGGACATCATCTCGCTGATCGGCGCTTCCGCTGCTCTGACACTTTCCGGCGTTCCTTTCATGGGCCCGATCGGTGGCGCACGCGTTGGCTACATCAATGGCGAATACCGCCTGAACCCAACTGTCGATGAAATGCCTGAATCGAGCCTAGATCTGGTCGTCGCCGGTACAGGCGAGGCAGTTCTGATGGTTGAATCGGAAGCCAAGGAATTGGCTGAAGACATCATGCTCGGCGCTGTCATGTTCGGTCATCGCAGCTTCCAGCCGGTTATCGATGCGATCATCAAGCTTGCTGAAGTCGCTGCCAAAGAGCCACGCGATTTCCAGACCGATGACCTTTCAGCAGCGGAAGCTGCTGTCCTCAAGGTTGTTGAGGCAGATTTGCGCGCCGCTTACAAGATCATTGACAAGCAGGATCGCTACAACGCGGTTGACGCTGCCAAGGCTAAGGTGAAGGCGCATTTCTTCCCTGAAGGCGTTGAAGAGCCAGAATTTTCCGCAGAAGAAATCGCGACCGTATTCAAGTCAGTTCAGGCGAAGATCGTTCGCTGGAACATTCTCGACACAGGCAGCCGCATCGATGGCCGCGATCTTTCAACAGTTCGCCCCATCGTTTCGGAAGTTGGTCTTTTGCCTCGTACACACGGTTCGGCTCTGTTCACCCGTGGTGAAACACAGGCCATCGTTGTTGCTACGCTCGGCACAGGCGAAGACGAGCAATATATCGACTCGCTGACCGGCATGTACAAAGAGACATTCATGCTTCACTACAATTTCCCGCCCTATTCGGTCGGTGAAACAGGTCGCATGGGTTCGCCAGGCCGTCGTGAAATCGGTCATGGCAAGCTTGCATGGCGTGCTATTCATCCGGTTCTGCCTGCCAAGGAACAGTTCCCTTACACGCTGCGTACAGTCTCCGAGATCACTGAATCCAATGGTTCATCCTCGATGGCTACGGTTTGCGGAACATCGCTTGCCCTTATGGATGCTGGCGTTCCACTGCTGCGTCCCGTTGCTGGTATCGCAATGGGCTTGATCCTGGAAGGCGAGAAGTTCGCTGTTCTTTCCGACATTCTCGGCGACGAAGATCATCTTGGCGATATGGACTTCAAGGTGGCCGGTTCTGAAAATGGTATCACTGCTCTGCAGATGGATATCAAGATCGACGGCATCACCGAAGAGATCATGAAGGTTGCTTTGGCTCAGGCCAAGGATGGTCGTCTGCATATTCTTGGTGAAATGGCAAAGGCCATCACTGAAGGCCGTTCGGAACTCGGTGAATTTGCACCACGCATTGAAGTCATGAACATTCCGACCGACAAGATCCGTGATGTTATCGGTTCAGGCGGCAAGGTCATTCGCGAAATCGTCGAAAAGACGGGCGCGAAGATCAACATTGAAGACGATGGTACAGTTAAGATTGCATCGTCCTCAGCCAAGGAAATCGAAGCTGCCCGCAAGTGGATCCACTCGATTGTTGCAGAACCTGAAGTAGGCGAGATCTATGAAGGCACAGTTGTAAAGACTGCTGACTTCGGCGCCTTCGTAAACTTCTTTGGTCCACGCGACGGCTTGGTTCACATCTCGCAGCTTGCTTCCGATCGCGTTGCCAAGACTTCAGATGTTGTCAAAGAAGGCCAGAAGGTCTGGGTCAAGCTCATGGGCTTTGACGAACGTGGCAAGGTTCGCCTGTCGATGAAGGTTGTCGATCAGGAAACCGGCAAGGAAATCGTTCAGGAAAAGAAGGCTCAGGAAGACGCTGAGTAATCTTTCTTCCATGTAATAATAAAGGCGCGCCCCAGTGGCGCGCTTTTTTCTTGTTATAACTATCTATAGATGGACCCACTCATGGCCAACGGCGCTCTCCAGACACTGTTCCTTCCTTTCGAAGACGAGATACTGCCCGTGCCTGGTAAAGGCGCGTCATGGTTGTTTCTCGGCGCGGAAGCTGATCGCGCTATTGCAGATGAGTGGAAGTCTATCCTGACCTGTCTTCAACCGTTCAAACCGGATTATCTCACCTTGCAGAAGGCAGGATTTAACGCTGTTCCAAGACTACAGGGCGATGAACAGTTTGATGGCGCTTTGATCTTGCTTGGCAAGCATCGTGGCCGCAACGAAGGCTGGTTGGCCCAGGCATTGAATCAGGTCAAAGCAGGCGGGCGAATAGTTGTCTGCGGCAATAAAAAACTGGGTGTAGATAGCTTTCGCAAGGCCGTAGAAAGCATTGCTCCGGTAGAAGACAGGCTGTCAAAAAACCACGCAGTGGTCTTCTGGTTCAACCGCTCTGTAGAGATAAATAAAGAGAAAGTTCAGTCACTTATACCGACGCCAACGCAAGTTGAAAGTCGTTTCAATACGGCGCCAGGCATGTTCTCACACACTGCTATCGACAATGGTTCAGCAATGCTGGTCAAGCATTTCGCAGGACGCATCAGCGGTCATGTAGCGGACTTTGGAGCGGGCTGGGGTTATCTTGCCAGTGAGGTGCTGAAATACCCCGAAAAGCTGAAATCGCTGGATCTATATGAGGCCGATTTCGAAGCGCTGGAAGCTGCGAAAACCAATATTACGGGTGGCGCAATACCCGTTAAGTTCCACTGGCATGATATAAATAGCGAAGCAATTACAGAGATTTACGACACGATCGTAATGAATCCGCCATTTCATGCCGGGCGAAGCGCCGATCCTACAATGGGGCAGGGATTTATCGCAGCGGCTGCAAAACGGATGAAGCCGGGTGGTCGGCTCCTACTCGTTGCCAACCGGCAAATGCCCTACGAGGCAGGACTGAAATCGTTGTTCAAGCACGTGACGCCCATTGAGGACAATTCCGGGTACAAAATCATTGAAGCGAAGAAGTAGCTCTACCGCACGCAACTAATTTTCGCCCTAGGGTAGAGAATTCTCGGTCATTTTCGATGGTTTTTCGGTGAAAATCTGCCGATTCTCTAAATTTTAGGTTCAAACCGGCAGATCAGTTCTCAATTATAGATACTGGCTGGAGATTATTCCTTGCCGTCATCGGATTTTTTCAGCTCTTCCAATGTAGGCATTGAAACAATGTTATAGCCGGAGTCCACATAGTGGATTTCGCCAGTCACGCCGCTTGATAGATCTGACAGGAGATAGAGGGCCGAACGGCCAACGTCGCCAATATCAACTGTGCGTCGCAAAGGTGCGTTGCGCTGCTGATAGGAGAACATGGCGCGGGCATCGCCAATGCCAGCACCGGCTAAAGTCCGCACAGGACCCGCAGAGATTGCATTGACGCGAATTCCTTCCGGACCATAATCAGCGGCCAGATAACGCACCATGGCTTCAAGAGCGGCCTTGGCGACACCCATGACATTGTAGTTCGGCATAACGCGGGTGGAGCCGCCATAGGTCAGCGTCAGGATAGAGCCGCCTTCCTTCATCAGCTTTGAAGCGCGCTGCGCGACCTCGGTGAAGGAATAGGCTGAAATAACCATTGTCCGCGAGAAGTTATCGCGCGTGGTTACATCCGCATAGCGGCCCTTCAATTGTGATTTGTCGGAAAAACCGATGGCATGCACGACAAAATCGATCGTGCCCCATTCTTTTTCCAGGGTCTCGAAAACAGCATCGACTGTTGCAATGTCTTCGACATCACAGGGGAGCAGCAACTTGGAGCCAAGCTGTTCGGCCAAAGGTGCCACACGCTTGCCAAATGCATCACCCTGATAGGTGAAGGCAAGCTCAGCACCATTGTCGGCGAGTTCCTTGGCAATGCCCCAGGCAATGGAATGGCTGTTCGCGACTCCCATGATGAGACCGCGCTTGCCCTTCATCAGATCACCCATTTTAATTCCTCAACCCTCGTAGCGCTGGAAGACCAGCGACGCATTCGTGCCGCCAAATCCGAAGGAATTGGTCAGGACTGTGTTTAATTTTACATTGTCGATGCGCTTGCGCACGATTGGCATATCTTCAAATGCCGGATCGAGTTCTTCGATATTGGCGCTTTCCGCGATAAAATCATTGTTAAGCATCAGCAGCGAATAGATCGACTCATGCACGCCTGTCGCGCCCTGCGAATGGCCGGTCAAAGATTTGGTGGCAGAAATCGGCGGGCACTGATCGCCGGAGCCGAAAACTTCGCGGATCGCCTCAATTTCCTTCAGATCCCCAACAGGTGTAGAAGTCGCATGCGGATTGATATAATCGACCTTGCCCTTGACGTTGGCGATAGCCATACGCATGCAGCGTGCAGCGCCTTCGCCGCTCGGTGCAACCATATCGGCCCCGTCAGAGGTCACGCCATAGCCGACCAGTTCGCCGTAAATCTTGGCGCCGCGCGCTTTGGCATGTTCCAACTCTTCAAGAACGAGAACACCTGCGCCACCGGAAATGACAAAGCCATCGCGATTCTTATCATAGGCACGCGAGGCGACGGACGGCCGGTCATTGAACTTCGATGACATCGCGCCCATTCCGTCAAACAGCACGGAGAGCGTCCAGTCCAGATCTTCGCAGCCACCAGCAAACATCATGTCCTGTTTGCCATATTGGATCATCTCATAGGCATTGCCGACGCAATGGTTGGAGGTCGCGCAAGCCGAAGAGATAGAATAATTCACGCCTTTGATCTTGAACCATGTAGCAAGCGTTGCCGACGCAGTTGAAGACATGGCCTTTGGCACAGCGAAGGGCCCGACTTTTTTGCTGGAGCCGGATTCAATGGTCTTCTCAGCGGCCTCAACAATCGTTCGTGTGGAGGAGCCGCCAGAGCCCATGATGATGCCGGTGCGCTCATTGGAGATATGGCTCTCGTCAAGGCCGGCATCAGCAATGGCCTGATCCATGGCTACATGGTTCCATGCCGTGCCGCCGCCGTGAAAACGCATGGCGCGCCGGTCAACCAGAGTAGACGGGTCGAGCGTTGGAGCGCCCTTGACCTGGCTGCGAAAACCATGGGCTGCATATTCTTCTGCGAAGACGATGCCCGATTTCGCTGTACGCAGGGATTCGAGAACCTCCTGCACATTATTGCCTATAGAGGACACAATACCCATGCCCGTCACAACCACTCGCCGCATTGCGATCTCCTTAAAGGTATTGCATCGGCTTACGCCGCGCTTTCCTTGAACAAGCCAACCCGCAGGTCGGTTGCCTTGTAGATAGTCTCGCCATCGACCTTTAGCCAGCCATCGGCAATGCCAAGGACCAGACGACCGCGCATTACACGCTTGAAATCAATGCCATATTCGACAAGTTTATTTTTTGGCGTAACCATTCCGGTGAATTTTACCTCGCCCGTGGATAGAGCGCGGCCTTTGCCAGGCTCGCCGAGCCAGCCGAGATAAAAGCCGGTCAATTGCCACATGGCATCGAGTCCGAGACAACCTGGCATGACCGGATCG
The DNA here is from genome assembly GCA_900471815.1 of Hyphomicrobiales bacterium. GTDB lineage: Bacteria > Pseudomonadota > Alphaproteobacteria > Rhizobiales > Rhizobiaceae > Phyllobacterium > Phyllobacterium ifriqiyense. The sequence continues at coordinate 197,721 of UICE01000001.1, read as the reverse complement.
CCAATGAAGTGGCAGGGAAAGAACCAGAGGTCAGGCTTGATATCAAATTCAGCGCGGATATAGCCCTTGCCGTTTTCACCACCCGTTTCAGAAATCTCGGTAATGCGGTCGAACATCAGCATAGGTGGTGCTGGCAGTTGGGCATTGCCCTGACCGAACATCTCTCCACGGGCGCAAGCCAGGAGCTCTTCGTAGCCGTAGCTTGATTTCTGTTCTGGCATTCTTTCTCCCATCGGTAACTTCAAATCTTGCGCTTGGGGCACACGACATCCAGGCTGCAGGACCCTATCATAGAGTGTTTCCGCCTGAAAACGCTTCCTAGAGCAAACCACGCGCAAATGGAACCCTTGCTTTCACTGGAAACAGTGCGAAACTTATGTGACTGAATCCTTGGCAAAGCACATATTATCGGCGTATTTGCTGCCTATTGATCGATTTCGCAAGACGGCATATATGAATGGTGTAGCACGCTGAATAAAAATCTGTTGTGCGACTTTGGATATCAGTTAACGGAGTGGCACAAGCGCCATGCATATTTCTTATGAAATTGACGCCGACGTTCCCTTACAGGAGCGCCTGCGCTTTGCTGGTCTGAGGCCCACCCGTCAGCGTATTGCCCTTGCAAACCTTATTTTCTCCAAAGGCGACCGCCATCTTTCAGCCGAAGAGCTGCACGAAGAGGCGCTTGGCGCCGATGTGCCCGTTTCGCTGGCGACGGTCTACAACACACTGCATCAATTCACGCAAGCCGGAATGTTGCGCATTCTGGCGGTTGAAGGTGCAAAGACTTATTTCGATACCAATACCTCCGACCATCATCACTTTTTCGTTGAAGGTGAAAACGAGGTCATCGATATTCCAGATGGCTCCGCCATGGTAGGTCATCTGCCGCCTGTTCCTGAGGGCATGGAAATCGTCAACGTCGATATCGTCATTCGACTGCGCAAGAAGCGCGGCTGAAGCGCAGAACGGTCGAGCGTCCAAGGGAAAGCTTGATACGCATCTTTCTGTAAAACGCCGACGCTGTAAACATCACCTTCCGCCTCTTAACTTCGCTTTCAATGATGCGCTTTTCTGCCTATGCCGGAACCGTAATCTTTTGTGATTGCATGGGCGCACGGGACATTTCTTCGATCATTTTGCCAAATTCACAGGCCGCATCAGTTTTATTGCCTTCGCTCCATGCAAGAACAAAAGCAGCGTCGGGCAGCGGCGGCAAGCCATATTGACCATCAACAATTCGCATGCCGGGCCTCACATCATCATCGGGCATGATGGTAATTGCCAGTCCTGAGAGAACAGCGGCGTGAAGGCCATGCTGGCTTGGCGAGGTGAAAACAATGTGCCAGCCCAAATTGGTCTCTTCAAGAGCAGTGGCGCAGGCACGCCGATGAAAACAGGGCGAAGGGGACAAGGCAAGCGGCAGCGATGCACCGGGAGCAAGCGTAAAATTGTCAGCTGCTACCCATACTTGCCGTGTTTTACGCAGGACGGAACCACAATCAGCGTCATTTTCCTTGCATAGCAGCACTGCCAAATCGAGTTGCCCGGCGGCAACCATCGCTGTCAAATCAAGATTGGGGCTGACATTCACATCAAGGGTAATGGAGGGATATGTGCGGCCGAACTGGCAAAGCAGATGCGCCAATTTATCACCCAGGAAATTTTCGATAACGCCGAACCGTACGATCCCTGTGACTGGCGACGGATTGAACCGCTGGGACAGACTGTCCAGCATCACAATAATCTGTTTGGCGCATTGCAAGAAATCGACGCCGCTCGGGGTCAAAGTTAAAGCGCGCGTTGTCCTGTAGAGCAGAGGCGTGCCGACCTGCTCCTCCAAACGTCTTATCTGATGACTGATCGCCGATTGGGTCAGGTGCAAGCGTTGCGCTGCATGGGTGAAGCTGCCGGTATCGACGACGGCAATGAAAGCGCGCAAAAGCGGTGGATCAAAGTCGGGATTCATTTCATGACCAATGTTAATTAATACGCGAAATTATATCATTTCTATCATAAGACATCTCCCTTTACAACGATAGTCACGGGGCACCTGCTGTGTGGTCCTCCGGCACCATTTAACCAGAGAGTATTTACCCATGATCAGTTCTACCTCGGCCAGAACACCGCTTGCTTTGGCAGCGGTCTGTTTGGCTTCGCTCATGTTCGGACTGGAAATCTCCAGCGTCCCTGTCATCTTGTCAGTCCTGGAGCAGGTTTTGCACGGCAGTTTCAATGAGCTGCAATGGGTCATGACCGCCTATACGCTGGCTTGCACCTCGGTCCTGATGGCAGCAGGGACGCTTGCTGACCGGTTTGGCCGCAAGCGGGTCTTTTTGATCAGTATTGTAATGTTCGGTGTGACATCGCTGGTTTGTGGTTTGGCACAAAATATGGCTGTGCTGATTGCCGCCAGATTTCTGCAAGGGATCAGCGGCGGCATCATGCTGATCGGTCATATATCGGTTCTGTCGCATTTATTTTCCGACGCCAAACAGCGCGCCCGTGCCTTTGCTGTATGGGGCGTCATTTTTGGCATAGGCCTAGGATTCGGACCCATTATTGGCGGTATGATTCTGGCATTGCTGGATTGGAAATGGGTGTTTCTGGTTCACGCGGTTGTCGCAGCTGTAACCTTTGTACTTGCCTATGCGGGCGTGACGGAATCCTCGGATCAGGAAGCCAAGTCGCTCGACTTTTTTGGCATAGGAACCTACTCGGTTGCGGTTTTCTGCCTCGTATTTTTCATCACGCAGGGGCCTGTTACCGGGTTTGCCAGCACTCTTGCTCTGAGCGCGATCGGGCTGTCTCTAGCTGGTCTTTTCGCCTTTGTAATGATCGAGCGGCACCATCCCTATCCCATGTTTGATTTTTCGGTCTTCAAGGTGCGGAGTTTTTCCGGTGCAATGTTTGGCTCCATGGGCATGAATTTTTGTTTCTGGCCATTCATGATTTATCTGCCGCTCTATTTTCAAGCCGCGCTTGGCTATAGCAATGTGGCGACGGGACTTGCCGTCCTTGCCTATACGCTGCCAACCTTGATTGTCCCGCCTATTGCCGAAAAGCTGACCCTGCGATTCGGACCCGGTACTGTCATTCCGATGGGACTTTTCATCATCGGTCTTGGCTTTGTTTTCATGTGGTTGGGATCAGGCATGGAAAATGCAAGCTGGCTAACCATGCTGCCCGGTGCGGTGCTCGCGGGAACAGGCTTGGGCCTGACCAATACGCCAGTCACCAACACTGCAACTGGAGCTGTGGCAAGCAACCGTGCCGGCATGGCGTCGGGGATTGATATGAGTGCGCGCCTGACTGCGCTTGCAATCAACATAGCGCTTATGGGCTTTATCCTTATCAGTGGTGTTTCGGCGCATTTGCAAAGCGTTGCGCAAGAGGCTCTGTCCGGAACGACGCTCTATTCGGCAGCAGAGCGCATCGCATCAGGAAACCTTGCGGCAATAGCAACCGAATTGCCGGGCCTTTCCGCCTCGGTCATTCGGTCTGCGCTTATCCATGGCTATGGCTGGGTGCTGCTTTACGGTGCAGTCTCGGTGTGGATTCTGGCGCTTTGCAGCTATTTGGTTTTCCGGCCAAAGCAATTGTCGGAAAAAATAGCCTCGGCCTAATCCTCGAATTTCTCGCCGGGATAGGCACCCCAAATCTCGTTCTGGCGCATCCAGCCGCTTGCGCCACCAAAAACCACACGGCAGTAATCACCATTGCAATTCTTCAATGTGCCAAGAACACCCGGCTGTACTTTCGCAACAACGGGTGTCTTGTCATCTGCCTTGGCAAAGACATTGAGCATGACCCCGTCCTTGTCCTTTTGCCAAGGTGCAGTCATGCCGGTCCGTTTGCCTGACAGCAATGATTGATACACCCAGCCCTCAGTGCCTTCCGAATCGCGTATCCGCCGCCAATTATCATATTCCTGGACAATTTCGACTGGCAGGCCGGATTTAAGAAACAGCCATGTCACCGCATAATCGCGTCCGGGGCCAACACGCAGATTGACGCGTCCGGGCTTGAGGCTGACGAAACGCGGCAGGGGTAATCCACTGGGGCCAATCTGCCCGGCGGCCTCGGCTTTGACAAGCGCGGGCAGGCTCAGCGGTGCTGCCGTAACGAGCACTGCGGCAAGACTTGCGGAAACGGCGAAAAGGCGGAATTTCTTAATCGTCAACAATATTGGTCCTTCATCGTTCCGTTCAACCTGGTGATTTTCATCTGATCGCGGAACGATCCTTGTTTTTCTTTGTCTTCTATGTCTGGCCTTGGTAGACAGTTGTTCAGGCGTGACAAGTTTCGCGCCAGAGCGGCATAACAGCAATTGCAGTTTGCAATGGTTTGGTTAAAGAGCTCTCAATATTGCAGGCGAAAGGGAGGGGAATATCGGTGAGCAAAAAGCCTCTGGTCGTAATTACCCGCAAATTGCCGGACCCCATCGAAACGCGCATGCGCGAACTTTTCGAGGCACGGTTGAATGTTGATGATCGGCGGTTGACCAAGGCGGAGTTGATCGAGGCGGTTTCGCAGGCCAATGTTCTCGTGCCGACCGTAACCGACCGTATTGATGAAGAGGTCATCAAGGCGGCAGGTCCAAATCTCAAGCTGATCGCCAATTTCGGCAATGGCACCGACAATATTGATGTTGTAGCCGCGGCTGCACGCGGCATCACTGTAACCAATACTCCAAACGTTTTGACCGAAGACACCGCCGACATGACCATGGCACTGATGCTGGCAGTACCGCGTCGTCTCGTAGAGGGTGCGTCCATTCTGCTCGATGACGGAAAATGGGAGGGCTGGGGTCCGACCTGGATGCTTGGCCGCCGCATCTGGGGCAAACGTCTCGGCATTGTTGGCATGGGCCGCATCGGCACTGCCGTTGCCCGCCGCGCCAAGGCCTTTGGCCTTTCAATCCATTATCACAACCGTAAGCCGGTGAGCCCGAAGACCGAAGAAGAGCTGGAGGCGACCTATTGGGAAAGCCTCGACCAGATGCTGGCGCGGATGGACATCATCTCGGTCAATTGCCCGTCGACACCCGCGACATTCCATTTGCTCTCTGCCCGCCGCATTGCGCTGATGCAGCCAACTGCCTTTATCGTTAATACGGCACGCGGCCAGATCATTGATGAGCAGGCGCTGATCGACCAATTGGATCAGGGCAAATTGTCCGGCGCAGCGCTGGATGTGTTTGAACATGAGCCAGCCGTTAATTCCAAGCTGCGCAAACTGGCCAAGGCGGGCAAGGTGGTCATCCTCCCGCATATGGGCTCCGCTACGCTGGAAGGTCGTATTGATATGGGCGAGAAGGTCATCATTAATATCCGCACCTTTATCGATGGGCACAGACCGCCCGATCGCGTGTTGCCAAGGGACCGGTGAGAATTTATCGAGATTTGGCAAACCTGTTTTGCGTGGTTCGCCCTTCGACAAGCTCAGGATGAGCTCACCATGAGGAAGATTGGCTGATTGCAAGAGAAGCAGAACGCATAGAGCCAACAAGTTGGCTCCATCTGCTGCACCCCACCACATTCCTCATGGTGAGCCCCGTCGAACCACGCAAAACGCCAATGCTAGGATTTTAAATAACGCTGATCGAACCGTCGGCGCTTATACAAAGCTCCCGCTCAACAAACCCTGCAAAGTCTCCGCGATCCATCCGCAGGGCCATCGGCGTTGCATGGCCCATTTCCTGGGCAACGATGAGGCCAAGCAGCAAAATTGCGTCGGGCTCATGCAGGACGATTGCGGCAGGCGCCAGACCCGCCGAGACCAATTCCAGCAAAACGGCTGCTGCCGAAGATGAGCCAATCGTTCCCGGCAGGCAAAGCACTTTGCCGGTGATCGAAACACCATGCTGCGGATGGCGGACATCGGCGATCAAGCCTGTCTTGGGGTTAACCCCGCCCCAGAAGCTGATCGGCGCGGTCAGTACCAGCGCATCGGCACGCGTCGCTTGCCCCTGAACCAGAATTTCCGCCCTCATGCCGATGCACCAAAGACTGGACGCGCCAATATAGCGCTTTCGACGCATTCAGCCATGGAGCCGTAAATGACGCCATAGCCCGTATTGCCCGGCGCGTAATGGGCGAATTTGCCGGAATTGGTCATAAGCACCGCGCCTTCAATATCCGGCAGGATCGGCGTAACCACAACACAGGTATCAGCGACAATGACCACGCCCGACGCCTCCAGCGACTGGCGGCGGCCATTGCCCTCCAATGCGGCAAGCGCGTGGCGTCCAGTGCAGGCATAAAGCGGAATCTTGAGTTTGCGTCCGGCAATGAGGGTTTCAAGCCGGTCAAACTCCGACACCGAAAGATGAGGGCTGCCAATGGCGACGGCATCAATGCGCGCCATGTCGCGCGCGGTGGAAAGACGCCGACGCGAATCCGCAATCATCTCGTTCGTTACATGGATGACCGCTTGCGGCGCTTGATGATGTAGCGCGGTCGCCAGATCCGGCGCTTCGGGTGTCACGCCTGCTACATGGAAAAGTCCGACAGCGCCCGCCGAAGCCGATGCAGCGCCGAAAGCTTTCAAGGCATCTTCTCCAGGATGGGCATGGACACCAGCCACAACGCCAATGGCATCGCCAATCTCGCGCCCAAACAGACTGCCAAGAATGGGCCATGCAACTTCCGAGCGCAAAAATGCCAGATCAATCGCACCGACGTCAAAAATGATTGTGGCACGGCGGTTTTCCGGTATGTGCAACCCATAATAGGGGGCAAAACCGGCAATGGCGCAGGCAATATCAAGAAAATCGCCATAGCGATTGGTGCGTGCGCCCAGTACTGAGTTGCAGAACACAACCGCATTGGATTCGCCCCATGCGACATCGCTGCCAAGCGCCGGACGATGACCGGCCTGATAGGGCGCGCAGGTCCAGCTTGGCTCGCAGCCAAGCACGCGATAGGCGTCCATCATTCGCCGCGCCATATCGCGCTCATGGGCTGGCAAGCGATTTTTAGAACAGCCGGTAAGATCAAGCGAGCCGACATTCAGCGTGGCGCGCACGGCAACCTTGGCGCCGCCCTCAACCAGCTTTTCTGCGAAAAGCGTGCCGCTATCACCGTGATACAGAGCGCCGTCAATATGCGCTGAGGCAATCGGGATCAGCGATGGCGCACTCATTAGCCGCGCTGTCGCAGCAACGATGCGCATGGCCATGGCGGAACCTTCGCCGCGCGAACCGCTGGCGATTGCGCGCTGTTCCTCGGAAAGTTCAAGCGCCATCGGCTTTTCTGGCCCGGTATTTGATTGTTTCAAAGCGAGAGGTCAGCGCATCGTAAAGCAGAAGCTTACCAACAAGCGGCTCGCCTATGCCGGTGACAAGCTTGATGACCTCGGTTGCCTGCAAGGTGCCGATGACGCCGGGAAGGACGCCAAGCACCCCCGCTTCGGCGCAGGCAGGAACAAGCCCGGGTGGCGGCGGGTTTGGAAAGAGATCGCGGTAGGAGGGATTTGAACCCCCGTCGCTGTTGGTGGCATAGGGCATGAGTGTGGTCAGCGATCCGTCAAACCGCCCCAGCGCTGCCGAAACCAGCGGGCGCTTTTGAGCAAGGCAAGTATCGGCCAGCAAATAGCGTGTATCGAAATTATCTGAGCCATCGACAACAATATCGTAGCGGCAAACGAGATCGGCGGCATTGTCGGGCGCAAGGCGCATATCATGCACCTCGGCGATGACATGCGGATTAATCGCTGCGATTGCTCGCGCCGCGCTTTCTCCCTTGGGGGAGCCGACCAGCTCGGTCGAATGGATGATCTGCCTTTGCAGATTTGACAGGGAAACACGGTCATCATCGACAATGCCGAGTGTGCCAATGCCCGCCGCAGCCAGATATTGCAGCACAGGCGCACCAAGCCCACCCGCGCCCACCACGAGCACGCGGGCGCGCTTCAGCTTTTGCTGACCAGGGCCGCCAATTTCACCAAGAATGATATGGCGGGCATAGCGTTCAACTTCAGAAGAGGAAAGGGCAGTATTCGGCTGATCGATCATGCTGCTACTCTAGGGGATGATGAACCTGAAACCAATGCGCCGAATTATCCCTCCCTCAAGGAAAACACCACCACCTCTTCGTCATCCTCGGGCTTGATCCGAGGATCCAATTTTCTACCATCTGTCTTTGGACCCTCAGATCAAGCCCGAGGGTGACGGAGAGGTGGTCTGGATGGAATGTCACGGAGATGCCCGCGGTATTATTGCGATCATCCCACCTTTCTTACGGTGAACCCCCTGAGCTTGTTGAAGGGCGAACCACGCAATACTTATGTGCAGCTCTCGTGCTACGCCAAAAACTTCAGCCCGCCGATACCGGCAACAATCAACCCGATACAGACAAGCCGCACCACAGTAGCAGGCTCGCCGAAAATATACATGCCAAGCAGCGCGGTGCCCACTGTGCCAATGCCGGTCCACACCGCATAGGCGCTACCAACTGGCAGATCGCGTAGGGCAATACCAAGAAGCACGACGCTGATAATCATGCTGCCAGCGGTGAGAATTGAAGGCGTAAACTTGGTAAAGCCATCGGTATATTTGAGCCCGATGGCCCAGCCGATTTCGAAAAGTCCTGCGGTTATGAGAATAATCCAGGCCATGACGACCATCCTTTTGAACTGTCGGGCCGTCCCGGATTTGTCTGAAGCGCATTATCGCGTGAAGGTCGTCCTTCACAGATTGATTTAAGGTCGGACGGCGAATTAGGCAAGCCAGCGACGCGATGAGTATTTTTGGTGTTTAACATCAAGGGGAGTGAAAGAGCAGAACAGTCCTTCCCACAAACGGTTTGAAACTATATTCTCCAACTCAGTCGCGAGGGTTTCTCGCCGCAAAAGCAAGGCAAGAGCCGGGGGAGAACGGACGCCATGCCCGAAACGCGCCGCAAGCTGACCACGATCTTTTCCGCAGATGTGCAGGATTATACGCGCATGATGCGCGCTGACGAAGAAGGCACGCTTGACACGCTCAAGCTTTACAGGGAAGCGATGAGCAGGCTGATTGAGGCACATTACGGCCGGGTCATCAACACTTGGGGCGATGGGTTGATCGCGGAGTTTTCCAGCGTCGTGGAGGCGGTGCGCGCTGCCCTCGATGTGCAAACGGAACTTGCCGGTTATAATGCCGACCGTCCGGATGAAACCCGCATGCTGTTTCGTATCGGCATCAATCTTGGCGATGTGATTGCAGAAGGCGACGATATTTACGGGGACGGCGTGAATGTTGCTGCGCGCTTGCAGGCATCGGCTTCTGCTGGCGGCATCGTTATATCCAATACGGTCTATGATCAGGTTCGCAACAAACTGGCGGTCGGATTTGAATGCCTCGGGCAACTTCAGGTCAAGAATATTGAGGGTGGCGTTCTCAGCTATGCGGTGCGGATTGGTGAAGACACAAAGCAGGCGCAGCCTGTTACTCCTCCAGTAAATGACGGGTACAGAGCTGATTTGACCAGAACAGGCGCGACGGCCGCAGCATCTAAAAGCACAAGCCTGGCTTTGCTTGCGATCATTGCCATCGGACTGGTCGGCATCAATTTTCTCTCATGGGACGGCACCTTCTGGTCGCGCTGGCCGCTTCTTGTGTTGGCAGCAATATGGGGGCTGCGCTGGGCTAAAACGGCGGAGCGCATTGATCGCTTTATTGCCGCTCTTGTGGTCATCGGACTGACAATAGCGGGCATCAACATGATTTCCTGGGAAGGGAGATTCTGGGCGGCATGGCCATTACTCGCCATAGCAGTTATTGGAGGTATTCGTTGGGTCATGCGCTATCGCCGCAGTGCTGGCGGTTGATTACCGGCTTGCACCGGGAGCGAAGAAGGACTTCAGACTGAATTTTCTCCCCATCAACCACTTGGTAACCAAGTTTCTTCATTCTCTGTTCTCATCAGTACCTGCCATGGGCGCATGTTTTGCCCTCGGCCTCAATCCTGCCTTGTAAGCAGTGATTTTGCGGGGCGCTGATATGTATCGAGTAAGAGTTCGGGAAGCTTGTATCATGGCGTTTGCAGTCAAGACGGTTGGAGGCGCCAAGCCTGAAGCCAAAAAGGGCCGTCAGCCGGCGCGCGGCTTCCTTTCCGCGGCTATTCTTGCCGGTTTCGGGGTCGTTGGATCACTAGGTGCGGTTGCCGCTGTCGTCAGCCTGCAGCGCGCCTTTATCCCCCACGTTTCGGCAAGCGCCGGTGGCCAGGCTTTCAGCCCATTTTCCGGGCATGCCATGCAACATGTTGCCTATGATGCCAATCCAAGCGCACCAAAGTTCCCGCGTGTGCCGGAGTTGAACCGGACTGGCTGGCAGGTCAGTGACATGGATGAAGGCTCGGTTATCGGAAAGAACGGCGAAGTCATTGTCCTTACCCCGCCCAAGCCGAAAGTGGTGATGGCATCAAAACCGCCGCTTGAGGCAGATGCGTTCGATGCGCGGGCTGCAGGGCTTGATACAATGCAGGTTTCGTCAATCTATACGCCTGTCCGATCCTATAGTTCTCTGGACGCGCCTGCTCCTGCCGAAATCGTCGCCTTGCAGGAGCCCGGCCCAGCCCTTGGCACGTCGCCGCAAGAACCATTCAGCCTTGTTCTGGCGGAGACTGATGTTGAGACGGAAGTTCCACTGCCCGGCATGAAGCCAAAGCGGCTTGCGGATGCGGCAAAGCGCGACGCGCAAGTCATGGCTTACGCGCCGCAGGAAAACAACATTCAGGATATGGCGCCGAGCTACAAGCCCGCTCCTGTTATTACGGCTCGCGCTCGAACGGCGATCTACAGTATCGAGCAGAAGACGGTCTATATGCCGAGTGGGGAGCGTCTTGAAGCACATTCGGGTCTGGGGCCAATGCTAGACGACCCACGCTTCGTGCATAAGAAAATGCGCGGTGCGACGCCGCCACATACCTATAAGCTGACCATGCGGGAAGCCCTATTCCATGGAGTGGAAGCAATCCGGCTCAACCCGGTCGACCCGAGCAAGATTTTCGGGCGCGATGGCTTGCTGGCTCACACTTACATGCTGGGCAAGCGCGGCGATTCCAATGGTTGCCTTGTGTTCAAGGACTACAAGCGCTTCCTTGCCGCTTTCAAACGTGGCGAAATTACACAGCTGGTCGTGGTCGCCCGTTTGCCTGGCGGATCCACAAGTGTTGCGTCACGGTAAAGCCGTTGGTCTTGCGCAATTCCCGACGCAAAACCGCTGACGCTCTCGCTGCAATTGCTCCAAATGTTTTGCAAACTCAGTAATTTTGCATGGATGTTGTGCGTGCTTCGACAAGCTCAGCCTGAGGAAAGAAGTGGATTGCAATGTCTAATTGCAACGTCTCAGACTAGGCTCCCTGCCAGTCTCTACATTCCTCATGCTGAGCTTGTCGAAGCACGCACTACCCATTTACTGGTCAAACGCAAGATACTCCAGGCGGTATGAGCGCCTACCAGCTTACTTTAAGGCCAATATTGCCTTCGAAGACCTCACGTTTGTCGCCATCAATATCAAACGTATAGTCAGCCACAGCGAAGGCGCTGACTGATTTGTTGAAACTGTGAACGATACCGCCGCCAAGTTCCAGCGAGGTGTTTTCACCTTCCGTGACAATATCATCGCCGCCAAACTTCACGCTGTCCTTGGTTTTGAACGAATGCCAGAGATTGGCCTTCACATAAGGTTGGAACAGACCGGATGATGTCTGATAATTGCCTTGCAGCCTTGCGCCGACACGGCCTGTCCAGCCATCATCGGCATCGAAGGCGATATCAGAAAACTCATCCTCCTGATCGTCCAGGGAGATATGCTGCCAGATGATCTGCGCCTGCGGCTCTAAAACCCAATTATCACTGAGCTTGAACGGATAACCACTCTCCAGCGATGCCGTCACGCCATTGCCTTCCACGTCAACGCCAACGCCCCGATCCGAACGGGCGGTGCCGCTAAACCAGCTTCCCATGACAACGGCATCAACATACCAGTTTGTGGGGCCGATATGGGTCCAATAAGCACCGGCGCTGTGGGTGTCCGTATCAATCTTGCCGGTCTTCAGATTGTTCCAACCAAGTGCTTGTCCCCGAATATCGGCATCAAGCGAAGCAAATCCGTAGAATAGCCCGGCTGTATCCTTGTGGCCGCTTTCGCTCTCATAGCGCAGAATGTCGAGCCCTGCCTGTACACCCCAGAGCGTACCATCGATGGTCGGGGAAACGGTGCCGCCCCAAGCCTGTTCGACGTCTTCGCCAAAGACACGGGCCCATGCGGCTGAACCGATCTCGCCCGGAGCAAGAATTTCCTGAGCGCCGCGCCGCTCGTGGAATGTGCTGAGCGTTGCAAAGGCTGTCTGCCGCAGTGCTGGAATTGCTGCCGAATAGGTTGGCACTTCGATGCGGTATAGAGACACAATATCGCCAAGGACGCGGGTTGCACCAGGCGTCGGCGGGGCTGAACCAGCCCCGGGCACCGGCGCAGGATTTCCGGGTATTGGCGGTGCGGATGGCGGCGGCGTTGGCGCTGCCGCTTCCGCCGGTGGTGGAGGCGCGACCGGTGCTATGTCTCCCGGCTGCACAGGCGGCGAGGGATCGACCGGATTCGGGTCGTCCGGATTTACGGGCAAAGGTGGCGCTGGCTCTTGCTGTGGTGGCGGCGGTGGCGGAGATACTTCCGGCGGTTGCGGCTCGACGACCGGGCCAGGATCAACTGGCGAGGGCGCCGGAGCCGGGGCAGGTGGCTCAGGGGAGCTTACCAGCGTGGAGCGCAGATACCAGTTTTGTTCGCTGCCGTCGCTGATGCCGCCCTTGAAGAGGTAATATTCATAGGCACCTGCCGCGACAGCATTGTTGAGCGCAAATGTATTGCTGGTGGTCGTTGCACCATTGACGGTTTCTACCAGAAGAATGCCGTCTTGCGTCGTGCTGGCGCCGGTGCCGCCATTATTGATAACGCTGATGCCAGTCGTACCGGAAGCAACGCCGCCGTCAATGATGAGCTTATCGGAAGCTGAACTGTCATCGCCAAGCACAGTGTCTAGAAACAGCAGCCCACCATTACCGGTATAATTACCGGCAATGCGGAAGCTGTCACTTGTGCCGGTGCCATTGGTCAGATCAATGCGGCCTGCATTGGCTACATTGACGAACTGGCCAGCCACGAAGGATGCAACGGCTGAGTTTGCGCCGCCGCCAAATATAGTGCTGGTTGAATCAACCGAGAGGTTGCCCGTCTGCGTACCCGCATCGCCCAGTGTCAAGGCGCCGTTGAAAGTAAGCTCGGTGTCATTGGTCGCAGCGATGTTTTCCCAACTTTGAAACCGCGAAACATTGTCTGCAGCGACATTGCTGAAGGTCAACGCGTCGCTGCCTGCGCCGCCCGTAACCTGTGTCGTCGCGCCAATATTTGCAGCGGTCAGATTGGTGAGTGTGGCAACGTCATTGTCGCCGCCCAGATCAATCGTTCCATAGATAATACCGCCACTGTCCCAGTTGAATGTGTCAGTGCCGAAACTGAGAAGGATGCTACCGCCGACGCTGCCGCCTGTAACCGTAACGCTGTCAGTGCCGCCGCTTACGCTGATATTGCCGCCGATCGTTCCGTTGGACAGGATGATCGTATCGTTGCCGAAGCCAGTAACAAGATTGCGGTCAATGACACCGCCGGACATATCGAACAGATTGTCATCGAGCTTCATGTTGACGCGCCCGATGCGACCGCCAGTCATGATTGCCCGGTCGCCGTCATCAAAGGCATCGATGATATGTCCGCCCGACATGAAGAAGGTATCGAGATTGTCACCCTGGTTGAGGGAGCCGACAGAGCCGCCAGTCATACTGAAATTGTCTATGCCGCTGCCCTGCTGGACATTGCCGGTAATTGTACCGGAGCCAATTGTCACATTGTCGGCGCCTGCGCCAAAAACAATGCTTCCATTGACCGCGCCGCTGCCACCCGCAGGCATGGTAAGCGTATTGTTGCCGGTATTATCGGTGAGGCCGGTGCTGACGCCGCTATCGCAGACATAGGTGCTGTCGCCAGCTGTCGGCGTAAGATCGCAGGCTGCTTGCGCAACGCCGGAGAATGCGAGAAGCCCAAATGTTGATGTAGTTGAGGCAAGAAGGATGCCGGTTAGTATCGTCCTATGTAATCCATTGCACAAGACAGGTTTGCCGCGCAGAAAATCCAGAACCATCTACTTCCCCCCAAGTGCGATGTAGTGAACTCGATGCGGAAGTTAGGTAATACTTTAGGTGTAGACAAGCCATTTTATTGAAGAATTGTAGATTAACTTAATAAAACCGGCAGAGGTGCGAACATCTCTGCCGGTTTCTTTGTGGTGCTGGCAGTTAAACAGCTGTTTTGAGCTGCACCTGCGGCTTGGGGCCGTATCTGAGGCAGAAGGCAAAGGCGGCGACGAATGCAAGCACGCCAGCGCCTACCGAAACATAGAAACCGCGGCTTGCGCCATATTCGTCAATTACCCAGCCTGAAAGGGAAGAGCCTAGTGCCATGCCGATCATGACGCCCGTCATTGCCCATGTGATGCCTTCGGTCAGTTTCGCCGCTGGAACGATACGCTCGATCAGGCCCATGGAGATGATAATGGTTGGGGATACCGCAGCGCCTGCCAGAAAAAGAGCAATAGAGAGGCCGCCAATGCCCTCAACGATGAGCAGGGGCAGCGTCGTCAGCATGGCAAGGCCGATTGCCAGCAGGAACTGTTTTGCCAAAGGCATCTGGAGCTTTAGAGCACCAAAGACGAGGCCAACAATGAGCGAACCTGCGGCGTAGCTCGCAAGCGCAATACCGGCGGCGGCCTTCTGGCCCTGCCCTTCGGCAAAGGCGATGGCGGTGACTTCGGCCGTACCGAACAGCGCTCCGATAGCTGCCAGTGTGATAGCGATAATTTGCAGCGATGGCAGGCGGATTACCGAGGCGTTGTCTGTGCGGTCCTGCGGATGGATGGCGGGTTCAGTGGATTTTTGTGCAACGAACAGTGCACTCCCGACAGCGAGAAGCAAAGTTGCGGCAAGAGGTCCAGCTTGCGGGAAAAGAGCAACACTGAAGCCGATGGCGATGATCGGGCCAACCATATAGATCACCTCGTCAACGACCGACTCAAAGGCAAAGGCTGTGCGCAACTTTGGTGTATCGCGATAAATTTCCGTCCAGCGTGCACGAACGAGTGCCGTCATGCTGGGCATGAAGCCGGCGAGCATGGCGAACAGGAACAATGTCCAGTCGGGGGTGCGATAGTGAGCGGCCAGCATAAGTCCGGCGAGCGCAGCGATTGTGATAAGGGACGAAATCGGCAGAACGCGGCTTTGACCGAAACGGTCCATAAGACGCGATACCTGCGGCGCAATGAGCGCATTGGACAATGCGAATGTCGCGGAGACTGCGCCGGCAAGCCAATAGGTGCCGTGAGTCTGCGATAGCATGGTGACAATGCCGAGCGTTACCATGCCGAGTGGCAGGCGGGCGATGAACCCGGATGCCGAGAAAGCGACGCTTCCCGGCGCAGCGAAAATTTCTTTATATGGATTTGCCATGAAAGACATCCTTTGTTGAACAGCCGCCATTTACATACGCGACGTATATCAATGAAATAGTTGCATACGCCGCGTATGTCAACTAATATACGTTGCGTATGTGAAAGGAAATTTGATGGCCCATAAGCCGCGCAGTGAAATGATCGTCGAAACCCGGGCAAAACTATTGGCTTCTGCCCGGCACGCCTTTGGTACAGTGGGCTATGCGGACGCATCAATGGACGATTTCACCTCTTCGGCGGGGCTTACCCGCGGGGCGCTCTATCACCATTTTGGAGACAAAAAGGGATTGCTCGAAGCTGTTATCAAACAGATCGATGCGGAGATGAATGATCGCTTGATCAAGGTCAATGAGAAAGCAACCAACCGCTGGCAGGGCTATGTCGATGAATGCGTGGCCTATGTCGAAATGGCGATCGAGCCGGAAATACAGCGTATTGTATTGTTGGATGGGCCTGCCGTTCTGGGCGACCCGGCAAACTGGCCAACAACAAATAGCTGTATTCGCTCCATGACCGACAGCCTGACGCAACTTCGTGATGAAGGGGCGATAAGGGATGTCGAGCCGGAAGCAATGGCCCGCATTCTCAATGGAGCGCTAACCCACGCTTCGCTTTGGGTCGCGAATTCCACAGAGCCGGAAGCCACATTGCGCAAGGCAGTCAAGGCCATTCGGCAGTTGCTGGATGGATTATTGCCAAAACCCTCAGCGCTCGACAAACACTCTTAAGCGTTCCAAAGCATCATCCCATTGCCGGGAAACGCCATCAAGGTAAGCACGAATATCTTTGATCGGCTCCGGCCGAAACGCAAAATGGCTCTCCCGGCCCACCTTGGTGCTGATCACCAATCCAGCGTCCTCAAGAACCTTGAGATGCTTGGTGACAGCCTGACGGGTAATCTGCGCATCCGAAGAAAGGCCCGCAATTGAACGAGTTTGGCCGTCGCTGAGCTTGGTCAGCAGCGACAGGCGGGTTCGATCACCCAAGGCCGCAAATAAAGGTGCGGGATCGGGAAGATGGCTATCGTTCAACATAGGTCTTGATATTCATTATCTGTTCATCCCAACCGCCGTCATTTGAGCGGAGAGCTTCGTCGCGGCGATGGGCGGGCAGGGCGCCAAATCCGGACTCGGTGACGGTCAACCGCGTTCCCTTATCCGAAGGCTGCAAGCGAAACTCGACCAAGGTCGGTGTCTCATCTGAATAATCCACATCGGGATCAATTGCGTGGGGGTGCCACGTAAAACTGAACAGACGAGGCTCGTCCATAGCTTTCACCGTCGCGTGCCACTTCACATGTTCATAGCCCGGATAGGTAATATGGCCAGTGGAAACCTTACCGGGAACAAAGGGCCCATCAAGCTTGACACGAAACCATTCGCCAAATGCGAGATGATCGGTTAGCGCGCGCCAAACCTTTTCGACAGGCGCATTCAGTTCAATGTTCTTTTCAATGCGGTCAGACATTATGCAACCTCCTGGTTGCTTTAAATCTTGCAGATCAAGAAAAGAAATGCAACCAAAAAGTTGCGGTTCTGGTTTGAATAGGCAGATGGGAATTTTCCTGATTAATATGTCTTTTAAGATCGACAGGAAGAACTATGACGAAATTCTATAATGGCAACACGGTTGAATGGAATTGGGGCAATGGTACCGGCAGCGGTAAAATTGTTCATACGTTCACGAGCACGGTGACGCGGAAAATAAAAGGCGCGGAGGTAACACGCAAAGCTTCCAAGGAAGATCCTGCCTATCTGATCGAACAGGAAAATGGCGACAAGGTTCTCAAAAGCGGGTCGGAACTGAAGCCTGCTGAGTAACAGACAAGGCTCTAAATTTATATAGCAAGTCAACAAACCGAAAATTGGTTTCAAGCTGAACCAAACGACCCTTAGCGCGTTGCCCTTTCACGATAAAAGGGAGAAAACCATGAGCAAGAACATTTCCTATCTGGCAGAGAAGATGCGTGACATCGATATTTGCATGCTGATGACCCATGCCAAAAACGGGGCAATTGCAGGACGCCCCATGAGCAATAATCGTGATGTCGAATATGATGGGGATTCCTACTTTTTCACTTGGGACGACTCTCACATGGTTTCAGATATCCAGGAAAATCCCAAGGTGGCTCTGACTTTTCAAGGTGAAAAGGCATTTTCCATTTCTCTCGAAGGGAAAGCCGAGATCATCAAAGACAAGAAGAAATTCGAGGAACATTGGACACCGGATCTCGATGATTGGTTCAAGGACGGTGTCGATACAAAAGGAATGGCGATGATAAGGGTTAGCGCTGAGCGCGCTCATTATTGGGATGGCATGGAAGAGGGCGAAATAAAAATCTGATGCTTCCAACAAAAGGCGCTGCCGTAAGCAGCGCCTTTTGTTGTGCCATTATCGATCAATCAAGGCGGTGTCACGATCATCCAGGTGAAGACATAGGCCTGTAGCATGACGAGGATGCCAACGAGACAGGCCAGTACAATCGAGTGCTTGAAGACGAAGCGCAGGATTGTTCCTTCATGCCCGTACCAATTGGTCGCCGTGGAGGCGACAACAATGGATTGAGCGTCGATCATCTTGCCCATGACGCCGCCGGATGAATTGGCTGCACCCATGAGGATTGGTGATAGGCCAAGTTGCTCGGAAGTAATTTTCTGCAGATTGCCGAACAGCACATTGGATGCGGTATCGGAGCCTGTGAGCGCCACCCCGAGCCAACCAAGCAACGTGCCGAAGAACGGGTAGAGAACGCCGGTTGTCGCAAAAGCCAGCCCGAGGGTAGCATCTATGCCGGACAGCCGTGTGAGCGTGCCGATTGCCAGCATGGCGGAAATGGTAATGAGTGAATAGGAGCAGAGCTTGAGTGTGCGTCCATAGCTGCGGACAAGCTCGCCCGGCGTATAGCCCATGAGAAAGCCGGAAATGATCGCCGCAATCAACATGCCCGAACCCGTATAAGAGAGCCATGTGAAGGCGAATACGGCTTTTTCCGGTGTCGGCGTTGCGGCAATGGGCGCGACCTTCATGATCTGCTCATTAAGACCGGGTACGGGATAGCTCCAGGTGGCCCACGGGTTGACCATGCCTTTGAACCAGTCAGTGCCCCACACCAAAAGCACGGCGCAGACAATGATCCATGGTGTCAAGGAAGCCCAGACTTCCGCTCTCGTCGGCTCTTTCTTTGTCTGTTTGACCGGCGGTACCTGGCTGGCGGAATCATCGCGGATACGCAAGGCTGTCGATGTCCAGATGACCTTTGGCTGCCAGATGCGCAGGAAGCCAATTAGACAGGCCATCGAAATCAACGAAGCGCCAATATCAACGATCCATGGATTAACATAGTTGGAAATCAGGAATTGCGGGATTGCGAAGGACAGGCCGGTGACTAGAATGGCGGGCCAGACTTCCTTCATACCCTTGTAGCCCGCAAAGGCCCACACTACCCAGAATGGAATAATCACCGAAAAGAATGGCAATTGCCGCCCGACCATCGCGCCGAGCAAAAATGGATCGATCCCCGTCACGCTCGAAAGACCGGCTATCGGGGTACCAAGAGCGCCATAGGCAACAGGAGCGGTATTGGCGATCAACGATAGACCGGATGCCGCGAGCGGCGAGAAACCTAGGCCGATGAGAATGGCCGCCGTGACAGCGACCGGCGTGCCGAAGCCGGATGCGCCTTCAAAAAAGGCCCCGAACGAAAAGGCGATAAGCAGGATTTGCAGGCGCCTGTCGCGCGTCACGCCGCCAATCGTGTTCTGCAAGGTCTCGAAGACACCTTTCTCAACCGTTAGCCGGTAGAGAAAAATGACATTGAGAACGATCCAGCCGATCGGGAAAAAGCCCGTGATGACCCCCAAAAGCGAAGCGCGCAGGGACAGATCAGCAGGCATGGTGAAAATATAGATCGCAACCAGATTGGCAGCGATAAGCGCAATAATCGCGGCCAGATGCACTTTGACCTTGTTTGACGCTATCAGCGCAAGCAGAATGACGACAGGTATAGCTGCGGCAAGCGTCGACAGAACAGCATTGTTGAAGGGATTGTAAACCTGATTCCACATAATGAATGCTCTCCCATCATTAATATATGTGTCAGATTCGCTTAGTAGTTACGCGATCAGGAGATATTGCAAGCGCAACTTGTAAGTCATGGGATGTAGAGGGCATTAATCCACTTGATATTGCACCATGGGCTGCAAATGATGTGGTGTAACGCTATTTAGACGCCAGTTACCTCGCCATGCGACACATCGAAAAACTGCGCACGTCCTTCAAGGCTTTTAAACAGTGCCTGGTCCGTGCCAGTCATGAAAGCCTGACCTCCCAGCTCTTCTATAATGTCAAAGAGCGCCGCCCGGCGCCCTTCATCCAGATGGGCCGCAATCTCATCAAGCAGCAGGATCGGAGCCATCCCTGCAAGTTCGCCAGTAAGTCGGGCATGGGAAAGGATCAATCCTATCAACAGTGCTTTTTGTTCGCCGGTAGAGCAAAGTTCCGCAGGCATGGATTTGGGCCGATGCCGCACGAGCAGGTCGGACCGATGCGGTCCGTCAAGCGTGCGCCCCGCTGCCCGGTCACGCGAGCGGCCATCATGCAGAGCGCGGCGGAATATTTCTTCCACATCCGTCGCGGACTCTATGCCAATGCGCTGTTCCAGCTCGCCCTCAAGCAGGCAGTCCGCCTTGGGGAAGGGGGTGTCGTCAGGCATTCGCTCTATCATGCCATTGATGAGGCGCATCAATTCCGCACGCGCCGCAGCAATAGCGATGCCAAGTTCAGCCATGGGCGTCTCGATCGCATCAAGCCATGAAGCGTTGGCACGCTCCTCTGTAAGCAGGCGGTTACGGCTTCGCATCGACTTTTCATAGTCTAGAACACGCTTGCCGTGGGCGGGGTCGATGGCAAGCACCATGCGATCCAGAAAACGCCGCCTGTCACCGGCAGGGCCGGTAAACAACCCATCCATGGCGGGGACGAGCCAGAGAATGCGTGAATAGTCGAGAAGATCGTCTGCGCTGGTGGCCGTTACGCCATTAACGCGGACGCGGCGGGCCGTATCGCCTGGTGCATTTCCGGCCAAGCCTGTTCCAACATCGACCGTACCTTCGGCTGTGTCGATAGACGCATGAATGGCAAAGCCATCAATTGCATTGTTGCGGGTGACATCGGTATAGGTCGCGCGGCGCAGACCCCGACCTGGAGACAGAAACGAAACAGCTTCAAGCAAATTGGTCTTGCCTGCACCATTTTCGCCCGTCAACACCACATGCGAAGGCGCCAGCCGTAAGGACAAGCTTTCATAATTGCGGAAATTGCTGAGCTTCAGCCTGCTGATCGAAACGCGGGCTGGCTTGCCCGCGTCCATAGGGGGATCATCGGCCATGAGACTGCAAGGTGCAGCTAGACCCGCATCGGCATGAGCACATAAAGCGCATTCTCATCGCCCGTATCACGCACCAATGTTGGTGAGCCAGCATCGGCGAGCATGAAGATCGCTTCGGATCCCGTCAGCTGGGCCGTGATATCGAGGAGATATTTGGCATTAAAACCAATCTCGATAGCATCTGAATCATAGTCTGCCGCCAGCTCGTCAGTGGCACTGCCAGAGTCCGGATTATTAACCGTAAGCGTAACCTGACCTTCGGCGATCGTCAGTTTGACGGCGCGACCGCGTTCGCTCGAAATTGTCGAAACGCGGTCAACGGCGGCGGCGAAGCTCTGCCTGTCAATTGTGAGCTTCTTGTCGTTGCCTGATGGGATAACGCGTTGATAATCCGGGAATGTACCATCGATCAGCTTGGATGTAAGAACAACGGAGCCGATCGTGAAGCGAATTTTGGTTTCCGATAATTCAACGGTCACCACAACATCGGGGTCGTCGACGAGTTTTTGCAATTCAGCCACGGTCTTGCGCGGAATGATGATGCCGGGCATGCCCTCACTACCGGCGGGAGCCTCAAGCTCGGCCCGGGCAAGACGGTGCCCGTCCGTTGCAACAGCGCGGAGCTTCAGTGTGCCGTCGCTTTCAATGGTATGGAAATAGATGCCATTGAGATAATAGCGGGTTTCTTCGGTGGATATTGCAAACTGCGTACGGTCGATCAAGCCTTTGATGGCGCTCGACGGCAGCCGGAATGTATGGGTGAAGGTACCGGCTGTAAGCTCAGGGAAATCCGATTGCGGCAGGCACTGGAGACGAAAGCTTGAGCGACCGGACGTCACGGCCATGGAATTGCCATCCGCATTGGTTGCGAGCATGACTTCCGCACCATCGGGCAATTTGCGGACAATATCGTAAAGCAGATGCGCCGGAACGGTGGTGGCGCCCGCCTGCTCGATCTGTGCCGCAGTCGCTTCGGTCACTTCAAGGTCAAGATCAGTTGCTTTCAGAGCCAGGCTGGCCCCGTCGGCATGGAGAAGAACGTTCGACAGGATCGGAATAGTGTTGCGCCGTTCGACCACGCGGTGGACATGGTTGAGCGACTTCAAAAGGTTGGAACGTTCAAGAGTTACACGCATGATAAACCGGTCTCACTGACTTTTGCCAAACAAGTGTCTGGTGGTGGGGAGGCATTCCCCTTAGGTCAAGCAAATTGGCAGAAAACAGACGTAAAAAGCAAGCCTGCGGGGAGCAACACACGTTCTCGCCGCAGGCTTTCTGTTGATAAGCTGTTGAATGGCGCTGCTTATTGCGCCTGATCGTTGATGAGGCGCTTGAGTAGTTCAAGTTCCTGCGACAGTTTTTGATCCTTGCCGACAATATCCTCGATCTTGCGCACGGCATGGAGCACAGTTGTGTGATCCCGTCCGCCGAAGCGACGACCGATCTCGGGAAGCGAGCGTGGTGTGAGCATCTTTGCCAGATACATGGCAATCTGGCGTGGCTTGACGATGGTCCGCGTGCGCCGGTTCGACAGAAGATCCTGCTTGGAAACATTATAGTGACGCGAAACGATGCGCTGAATTTCTTCGATGCGAATACGCTTGGCTTCACCGCCACGCATCAGGTGGCTCAAAAGCTCGTCAACGCGATCAACCGAAAGATTGGGTTCGAAAGTCTGGCGGAACAGAAGCTGATTGAACGCGCCCTCAAGCTCACGGCCACTACCGGTAACGGAACGTGCGACGTGATCAAGAATTTCCGGCGTGATATCCAGCGACTTGTCCTCCGCCTGCGCAGCCACAAGCCGGCGCTGGAGAATTTCAAGGCGCATTGCATAGTCTGGCGAGATCATTTCGAGCGCGACACCGCCCTGAAGACGCGAACGGACGCGTGGATCAAGCGATTCCAGCTCTGATGGGGGACGGTCAGCCGCAACAACGACCTGCTTGGCGCTGTCGAGCAGCGTATTGATAAGATGGCAGAACTCATGCTGGATCGACTTACCCTGCAGGAACTGCATGTCATCAATGATGAGAAGGTCGATATCGCGCAACTGCTCCTTGAAAGACAGCGCGTTATTGTCGCGAATAGCGGTTGCAAAGCGCCACATGAAATATTCAGCGGTAAGGTAGACAACGCGGGCGCGTTCTGGCCGCTTCAAGGCTTCGGCTGCAATGGCTTGCAGGAGATGGGTCTTGCCGAGGCCAACCGAGGCGTGAATGAAAAGCGGATTGAAGCGGACAGCACTGGCGCCGGCATCCGCTATGGTGCGGGCAGCAGCCAGAGCGACACGGTTTGGTGTGCCGTCGACAAAGGTGTCGAATGTATAGCGGGGATCAAGCGGCGAGCCGAAAACAGCATTTTGCGCACGGTCGGTGAAGTGGGCAGGCGTTTTCTTGTCGGAAGCAAGGTTGCCCACCGGGAATACCGGCTTTTCGCGGGCGAAGCTGGACTTGTCAGAACCGGCGCGATCAGCTCCAGAGGCTTCGCTGCGCAATGCACTTTCATCGCAGGATGGGCGGATAGCGGCCCGGCTTGCGCTACGGAAAACGATCTCGACCTTGAGAACCTGTTCGTCTTCTTCGCGCCATAGCGCTGCAATCATGTCCGCGTAGTGATTGTTGATCCACGACCGGAGAAAAGCTGTGGGGACAGACAGGCGAACGATGCTCTTTGATGTTTCATCCAGCTTCAGGCGGCCAAACCAGCTCGAATAAACTTCGCTTCCCAGTTTTGCTTTCAGTTTGAGTTTCACACGCTCAAAGATCGCTTCGCCTGGACTGGTGGCTATCTCCATAGCTTTCCCCTCACCCATATGGAGCGGGACTATGGCTGCTTTTGCGCCGTTTTCCATTATTCCGCTGTTCATTGTCATTCGCCTCATCCTGAAAGATATGTATCGGGTCTTTTTGTTTTGCCCGTGGTTTTTGCGTGCCGGCTTTCACCGCACAGTAAATCCGGACGTTCAGCTTTGCGAACGGTCCGTTCATTTTAAGCTAGTTGTTAAAGTTTGAAACGCTGACACGCATTTGGAATGAAGACTCGTACTGCGAATTTTCGATCAATGTCACCGTTCTATCCTTCTCAAGTTTTGAGCGCGACAAGACTCACGCCCGGCTCTCGCCAGCGCCGTCAACGCCCTCGTTTAATGAAATGACTCCAAGTCCGCTGGACCTGAGCACTGACAAAAACTACCCGTTACGCAAACTAGAAATCTGCGTTCACAACCAAAATTTTATAAGCCTGTTAATTGGGTTTTTCCCACCCCGTCGATGTCTGGACCTTACAAAAACCTTTGCGGTGAGGGCAAGTGCGAGTCGCGGGATTTTTAATGAAGCAAGGGTTAACGAAATTGCATTTTTTTTAACTGTTGTCGGGGCAAGCGGGAAAAAGTGTTCGGATTCAACGCCTTTTTTAGAGCTCACATTTTGTTGCAGTGCGGAGTCCGACGACCAAAAAAAAATAATAAATATTCGCTTGACAGTAGCTCCAGCCGGAGAATCCGAACCCTCCATTTGATCTATGGAGGCTACCTTCGCTAACTTATTGAAAATAAACGATAAAGAGTGGCTGTCGCTTTCTGTCTTACATTGCTTGTGACAAGCATATGACATTGCATGGGCAAGCCGTATTGTTTTCCTCGGGAAACGAATTTATTCCCAAAAAAACGCCAATAAAAAAACCCGGCTAAGGAATAGCCGGGTTTTCATATGTAAATTTAGAATAGTTTTAAGCAGTCATGCCCTTCAGGCGCGATGACAAGCGCGATACCTTGCGCGAAGCGGTGTTCTTGTGGAAGACACCCTTCGATGCAGCGCGCATTACTTCTGGTTCCACTGCCTTGAAGGCAAGGGCAGCAGCTGCCTGATCGCCACTTGCTACCGCATCTTCGAACTTGCGAAGGAAGGTACGCACGCGCGAACGGCGGGACTTGTTTACTTCGGTGCGGGCTTCGATCTTACGCGCCGCTTTCTTGGCCGAAGGAGTGTTGGCCATGATGCCTCTCTTTTCTGTCAGCTAATCGACAGCTTCAGGCTGTCGTCACAAAATAATAGGGCGGCCAAGGGCCACCGAACGTTGACGGGCTTATAGATGAGGTTTGCTTATGCGTCAACTTGGAATCTGTGGAGAGTTCCCGCAAATTCGCAAGGTCGGCATCGACAGGCTGATCGGAGGGCAAAAAGGGCACTGGATCCGCCTGTCGAGCAATGGTTTTTATCTGTCCTTGAAGTTGGCGGCGCGTTTTTCGGCAAAAGCGGCCATGCCTTCTTTCTGGTCTTCCAGTGCAAACATGGAATGGAACACGCGCCGCTCAAAACGCAGACCTTCAGTCAGCGTCGTCTCATAAGCCCGGTTCACCGTCTCCTTTGTCATCATGACGACAGGCAGCGAGAAGGACGCGATCTTTTGGGCGGCCTTCAGCGCTTCCTCAACAAGTTCATTTGCTGGAACCACGCGGGAAACCAGCCCGCTGCGTTCTGCTTCATTCGCATCCATCATTCGGCCTGTCAGGCACATGTCCATGGCTTTGGATTTGCCAACAAAGCGAGTGAGCCGCTGTGAGCCGCCCATGCCGGGCATCACGCCGAGGGTAATCTCCGGCTGCCCGAACTTGGCCGTATCAGCGGCAATGATGAAATCGCACATCATGGCGAGTTCACAGCCACCGCCCAGCGCATATCCTGCCACAGCTGCAATCATGGGTTTGCGGATAGCGGTAACGCGCTCCCAGCCGCTGAAATAGTCACCGGTATAGGCATCGGCGAACTGCAACGTTTGCATTTCCTTGATATCGGCGCCAGCAGCAAAGGCTTTTTCAGAGCCCGTAATCACGATTGCGCCTATTCGGGCGTTGGACTCAAAGAGTTCGAGCGCCGTTGTCAATTCGGCCAGCAAAGCAGAGTTCAACGCATTGAGGGCTTTGGGCCGGTTGAGCTGAATAAAACCAACCTTCTCCCGCGTCTCGACGATGATGTTCTCATAGGCCATGAATAAATCTCCTAATGCTGGCAGACAGGACAATAAAATGTTGAACGGCCGCTTTGGACAATGCGCGATATCGTGCCACCGCATCCATTGCGGGGGCAAGGGGAACCTTCGCGATCATAGACAGAAAACGAGTGCTGGAAATATCCCAGCTCGCCATTGGTCTGTGCATAGTCTTTAAGACTGGAACCGCCTGCCTTGATCGCATCGGCGATAACAGCCCGGACCGATGTCGCGAGCCGATCGGACATGGGCGTCGCTTCGCCGTCCTTGCCCGCAATACTGCCAGCCATGCGCACCGGAGAAAGCTCTGCACGCCACAATGCTTCACAGACATATATATTGCCAAGTCCGGCAATGAGCTTCTGGTCAAGCAATGCTGCCTTCAAGGGCGCAGACTTTCCTGCAAAAAGCATGGCGATCAGTGAGCCATCCAAGCGATTTCCCGTGGGCTCTGTTCCAAGGTCTTTTATAAGAGGGTGGGTATTGAGTTGGTCCGGCTCGGCAAAAAGCATGAATCCGAACCGCCGCGGATCATTATAGACGACACGGCGGTTAATACCGTCGACTCCTGCCAGATGCAGGATCACATGATCATGAGCGGAAAGTTTCGAGCGCTCGTGATGGAAGCTGCCGGGAATATCGCTGCCATCTTCCTGTTCGATACGGTAGGAGCCAGACATTCCAAGATGGCTTATGAGGCCAAGGCCATTATCGAGATGAAATATGAGATATTTTGCCCTCCGCTCCAGCGAAGAGATTCGGTGGCCGGTCAGTCGTTCTGCAAACTTTTCCGGAAAGGGGAAACGCAGATCAGGACGCCGCTGGTCCACCTGGCGAATGGTTGCGCCCTCCATTGAGGGTTGCAAGCCGCGCTTTACAGTTTCTACTTCGGGTAATTCAGGCATCGGTGCCCTTCAAAAAGCTTTTACCATGCTTGCCAGCGGCAATATTCAGATGGGCGGCAATCGTCTCGCCAATATCTGCGAAGCTGAGGCGAAGCCCCAATGAGGCATGGGGCAGGCCAGTCCCTGCGCACAGAACCGGAACCCGCTCACGCGTATGATCGGTTCCCTTATAGGTTGGATCACAGCCATGATCAGCCGTCAGGATCATGAGGTCGCCGGGTTTCAGCTTGGCAAGGGCTTCAGGAAGACGACGATCAAACGCCTCAAGCGCGGCCGCATAGCCCGCAACATCACGGCGATGGCCATACAGCATGTCGAAATCGACAAAATTGGTGAAAACCAAGTCGCCATCCTTTGCCTCATCCATTGCTTT
The DNA here is from genome assembly GCA_900471815.1 of Hyphomicrobiales bacterium. Taxonomy (GTDB): domain Bacteria; phylum Pseudomonadota; class Alphaproteobacteria; order Rhizobiales; family Rhizobiaceae; genus Phyllobacterium; species Phyllobacterium ifriqiyense. The sequence continues at coordinate 170,529 of UICE01000001.1, read as the reverse complement.
CAACGTCTCGTCGAACAGCGCCATATTGCCATTCGCCTTGCGCACATGGCTTACCCCGCGATGGGCATAGATGTCGCCAATCTTGCCGATTGCAAAGACAGTGCGCCCGGCTTCGGTGAGCCTGTCCAAAAGCGTCGGTTCCGGCGGTGGAACGGAGTAGTCACGGCGATTGCCAGTCCGCTCAAATGTGCTTTTGCTTTCTCCCAGAAAGGGCCGCGCTATCACGCGCCCTATATTGAGTGGATCGACCAGCTCGCGCACGATCTGGCAAAGGTCATAAAGCCGTTGCAGTCCGAAATGTGTTTCGTGAGCGGCGATCTGGATCACGCTATCGGTGGATGTATAGAAGATGGGCTTGCCGGTCCGAATGTGTTCCTCGCCGAACTCATCTATAATATCTGTGCCGGATGCATGTTTGTTTCCAAGAATTCCGGGCAGGCTGGCACGCTGTACAGCCGCGCTGACAAGGCTTGCCGGAAAGGCGGGTATCGTTTGCGGAAAATAACCCCAGTTGAAAGTCACCGGCACACCAGCAATTTCCCAATGGCCGGACGGCGTGTCCTTGCCGTTGGAGACTTCCTGCGCTGCACCCCATAGGCCGGTAAGTTCTAGAGGCTGGGGTGGTAATTGAAAGCCGGAAGCCAGGTGGGCGGCGTGGGCCAGCCCGAGCGCACTGAGGTTAGGCAATGAAAGCGGGCCCGAGCGAAGTCCGGCTTTGTCACCTCGTCCCGCCTCGCAAGCTTCAGCAATATGGCCATAGGTATTGGAACCCTCGTCGCCAAAGGCTGCGGCATCCGGCGCGCCACCAATGCCAAAACTATCCAGTACAAAAAGAAAAGCGCGAGACATGGCCCACTCCACGAAAGTTTGAGCAGATCTTGTTTTGCTCCAAAAACCACAGATAGGTGAAACGGCGCCCAAAGACAAATTGTGGATACATCATGCCTTTGAGTATGGATTTTTCAGGATCCGGGCAGACGTGCCAAGGCTCCTCGGCGTCGATAATTTTCTCGGATCAGCGATGTGCGGGGGTTCTGGATAAAATTACTAATTGCGCCCTGAGGTACGGTCGACAATCATGCAAGTGGAATGCAACCCTAACGCTATTTCACCCTTGAAACACTGTTTACAGACTATCTCAGGTTGATCTGATCAAGCGAGATCGGACGAATGGGTTCAAGGGGCAATCTTTAGAAGTTTCAGTTTGAATTAGTATGCTTGCGCATTTACTGAAACTTGGTGGCGCTAAATACCGGTAAAACTACCGAGCATTCTGAGGAATAGCGGTTGCCGTTGTCAGGAAAAAATGGATTTGCGGAAGTAAATTTCGATTTTGGCATAGGATAGGTTCTCGAAAGTTTATTTCTAATGTATACTTAACACGGTTCAAATTATTAAGTATTAAAAGTGCAATAATAAGTTGGAAATGATAAAAATTTAACAATTTGTCACAAATATGGTAAGAATTTGTCACGAAGTCCCAGATTAAATTCTATTAAAACTTGATGATTTTCATAAAATAGGTATCCGTACGGATAGAGTTGATGGTGAGTGCGGTATATATTTGTGGAGTATGTCAATATACAGACGTTGATTTACTCAGTGCTCACGCTTCAGACAATTCATTCGCCTAATGCAGATCAAAATAGAATCCTGATTTTCGCAAATCCGATGCCAAGTAAAAGATAGGTTGCGTTTTCTGCCCGGAAGGGTCTTGGCCAAGCTGAAGCATCGCTTGAAAAGTGGAATTCCGGTTTTCGGATGATCTGATGCTAAGACAAAAGGAAAGATTGCCATCTTGCGTCCGTGAGGAGGCCCGGCGATCTAGAGTTTTTGACAGGAGATAAGTGCAGTTCCAACAAACGTGTAGTGTTAGTTGGAATTTGCAAAAGCAAAGAATTGGAGCATTTGCTTGGCTCCATCTTCGCTGGAAACACTTGCAGATAGCCGTTGCTATGGCGCGAGGCGGAATGGAATGGGTGAAGGCGATGCGGACTGTCCCCTTTGAAAGAAGGTGCCATGTTGGTTTACTCTTATGCCCCCGCATTCACGCGACGTGATCTCCGGCGTGCTGTTTTCATAAAACTGGCGAAATTAGCTGCGTCGCTCTTGATGGGCGTTGCATATATTTGCGTCGATTCCCAAAGCACCTGGGCACAGTGGGTTACGGCCGACGGTGTGGAGAAAAGCGTAAGCGGAACCATTGATACGGGATTTTGGTTGGGCGGCGCATCGGGCTATGCCTTGGCAGCCCGGAACAATGGGAAAATCTCAAGCAACGGCCCTCTTAGACTCGTAACAAGCGGCTTGTATGCAAGGGCTGTCTCTGCCGATGGCGGCGTGATCGACCTTACAGGGGCTGACATTGAGACGCGAGGTTTCGAGGGTGTAGGCTTACATGCTGAAAACAACGGTATATTGACGATTGCGAATAGTAAAGTAACAACGGGCAACGCTCATACTGCTATCGGTTGGACGGGAGGTAAACTCACTGTTACAGGTGGCTCACTAGTCAGCAATGGAAGCAGGTCTAGGGCTGTTTGGGCCAATGGCGGAACTGTCGAACTGGATGGAGTGACGGTCACTACATCCCAGGAGGAGGCACATGGTCTGTATTCGGGGGCGGGCAATAGCAAGCTTACGGCAAAAAATAACACCAAGGTAAATACACTTGGCGAACGTGCAAGGGCTGTCTCTGCCGCTGGCGGCGAGATCGACATTACAGCGGCTGAAATTGAGACAAAGGGGCGCGAATCTCCGGCCCTCTATGCTGCTGAGTCTGGCATATTGAAGGCCACAAATAGCATTGCGACAGCGGTTAATGGTTATGGCGCTTTCAGCGAGTCGGGAGGTAAAGTTACTATTACAGGCGGCTCACTGACCACCAATAGCGATGGGAACTATGGCGCCTTTGCCAAAAGTGGAGCTATCGATTTCATATCAAGTGAAGTTCAGACGAAGGGATCTGGCTCTACCGGCCTATATGTTGAATATACTGGAGTATTGACGACTACGAATACCAAAGTGACGGCCGAGAAAGGCCATGCTGCTGCCAGCTATGCGGGAGGTAATCTGCGTGTAACTGGTGGCTCAATGAGCGCCAACGGAGACAATCGTTATGGTGCTTGGGCCAATGGCGGAACGATCGAGCTTGATGGAGCCACGGTCACCACGTTGGGTGAGGGCGCATATGGTCTGAGTTCGGAGGATGACAAGAGCAAGATTACGGCAAAGAATAATACCAAGGTGACAACAAATGGCCACCAGGCATCAGGCGTCTATGTCAAAGGCGGCGTGGTCGATATTACAGCCGCTGAGATTGAAACAATGGGTCCTAATTCTACAGGTCTATATATTGCCAACGGAGAATTGAAGGCCAAGGATACCAAAGTGACAACGACTACAGGTCATGGTGCTGCCAGTGATGGAGGCAAACTCAACATAAGTGGCGGCTCTGTGACTGCCAATGGCGATGAACATCGTGGTGTTTGGGCATTAGGCGGCACGATCGAGCTTGATGGAGCCACGGTCACCACGTTGGGTAAGAGCGCATATGGTCTGAGTTCGGAGAACGGCAAGAGCAAGATTACGGCAAAAAATAATACCAAGGTGACAACAAATGGCTACCAGGCATCAGGCGCATATGGGGGCAGACCTATGGTTCCTGGGCCAATGCGGCAGAAAATGGCAATGCGGACGGTTACAGTCGCACTGTCAGCGGGATCGTGACCGGCCTTGACGGTGCAGTTTCAGACACATGGCGTTTCGGACTTCTGGCGGGGTATAGCACGACCTCTCTGTCAACGCGCAATGGGGTCGCCTCCGTGAACAGCTATCACATGGGAGCCTATGGCGGCACGCAGTGGGATGTTGCAGGCAATCCGCTAGGATTACGTTTTGGCGTCAATCTCGGACGTCACGACATCAGCACCGATCGGCAAGCAGAATGGTTTGCAACAGTGGACGGCAACCATGCCACCTATGGAGCAACAACTGTGCAAGGCTTTGGTGAAATTAGCTATGCGATCAACACGTCCTATGGGGTGATTGAGCCCTTTGCAGGGATCAGCCATGTGTATTTGAAGAGTGACGGCTTTTGGGAAGAGGGGGGGCGTACGGCTCTATCCGGGCGGTCAGGAAATTATAATGTTACAACGACAACGCTGGGTCTGAGAGCTTCGCATCACTTCCAGTTAAGCGAGAAGACCACGCTGACCGCTCACGGCATGGTCGGATGGAATCATGCAATGGGAGACGTGACAGTGACGTGGCAGCATGCCTTTGCAGGCGGCGGAAATTTCGCCATCCAGGGCTTGCCGATTGCAAAGGACGCGCTCAATGTTGAAGCTGGAATTGATATCGACATTGGTAAAAATACCCGTCTTGGCATCAAATATACCGGGCAATTTTCACAACAAAGCCGCGATAATGCGGTCAAGGCAAATTTGTCGCTCAGGTTTTGAGTAGTCTATACAGTCCGAACCCGCCAGGTGGTGAGTTTGGACTGCACTTCGCATCCCGGCCGCCAGCCGGGTGATCGGCAAAACTTGCGCTAGGACTGCCTATCGGCTGTCATGATGATTTGAGCAAATTCGGCGGGAGATCTGGTCCCCAGTTTCTCACAAATATGGACGCGATGCGCATCCACAGTTCGCAGGGCAATGTCCAGTGCTACGGAGATTTCCCGCGATCCCCACCCACGGCAAATGAGCCTGACAATCTCATCTTCGCGCGGTGTCAATGTTGCAAGAATTGCGCGTGCTTTTTCCACCTCAACCAGCGCTTCAAGCACTTGATCGGCTTTTTTGAGCGCTTCAAAAAGCAGGCCAGAATCGATGGGTTTCGAGAGAAAGTCAATCACGCCGGATTTAAACGCAACCCGACAATGATGCACATCTCCGTGCCCGGTAATCATGATAATGGGCCATCGAAATCCACGCTGCAGGAGTTCGGCTTGCAGCTCCAATCCGGTCAGATGAGGCATCTGCAAATCAAGAATTAAACAGCCGGGTTTTGCACTGGGAATAGAGCGAAGAAAACCAATAGGGTCTTCATATGCAAGGGCTTTTCTGTCATGGGCCTCAAAGAGAATGCACAGCCCATTGCGAACGGCTGCATCATCATCGACCAAATAAATAGGATAATGCTTCGTCATGCGGCAGCCGGATCAGCACCAGCATCGGTCAAGCCGACCAGCTTCGGCAGAGCTATTGTAAAAACCGCGCCATCTGCACTTGCTGCGTGAAGGGTGCCTCCCACCCGCTCGAGCAATTTCGAACAAAGGGACAAACCAAGGCCCATGCCATTTGTTTTCGTGGTGAAGAAAGGCTCGAAGATTGTTGAAAGGACATGCTCCTTTATTCCGGGTCCATTGTCAGAGATACGGATGATATTCATCGGACCCACCATGTCTGTTTTTATTATGATTTTTTTCGCGAGCTGAGTTGTGGTCCCCAATGCATCCGTCGCGTTACGAATGAGGTTATGAATCACCTGCTCAAGCTCTATGGCACTGAAATTCGACCGGGGGGACGGTTGCAACAGCTGCAATTCAAGTACCACGTTTTGTTTATCCAGTTCACCCTGCAAGAGGTTGACGGTGTTGCTGACGACAATATTGAGGTCTAGCTCTTCATAAATAACGGGCTTTTTTACAATGTAATCTCTGATGCGATCCATGATCTCACCGGCTCGCTTGGCTTCAATAATATTGGCGCTCAAAGCCCGATTTAATAAATCATCGGTGATCTGAAGCTTTTCCATAATCATGATGCCGGCCTGGCTTTGGCTTAGGAGCGCCGAAAGTGGTTGTGTCAGCTCATGGATTATGCCGGACGCCAATTCGCCCACCTGATTGACTCGTGCGGCGTGACTGAGAAGATTTTCGTGTTCGAGCATTGCCGAGCGTTTGATTGCTTTTTCCTCAGCTTGTTTTGATTGCCGGGAAACCAAGGTCTGATACCGCCCATAAGAGACGCCTAAAATGGCGGCCAGCGACAATAAGGCGAAGCGGATCACTTCGGGCAAAGTGACCAATTCACCAAACTCAATGGGGCGATGTACATGGATCTTGAAACGATAGCCGGACCGATCCCAATCAAGATCCGCATATAGAGCATTCTTGAGAATGGATAAAATATCCCTCTCATGATCGTGGCGTCCATTGTCATGGTCTGTACTGCCAAAAACAAGCACGTCATTCAGGGTGAGATTAATTTCCGGAGGATATGATGCCGGGGGCAAATCGAAAAGTTTTGTTGAGTCGATTAGCAAAACCACTGCGATGAGACCTTGCCGGTTATTCGAAACCATCGTCGAAAGATAATGATTGGGGATTGCCGGCGTATCATAGACGCGCACTTCGTTTGTCTCTTGTCTGGGCAAGGCATTCAAAACCGACATCGGAAATGCCGGGCTTTTGCTGGGAGCCTCATAGAGCAATTCAGGCTTTGCACTATAGGAACGGGAATCGAACCGGTAGATTTTGACGCTTTGAATTCTTGGGTAATTTTTGAAGACGTTTGACGTGAGCCGTTGGAAAATCTTGTCGGACGTGCCTCTCGTCAAAGCTTTGAGCGATCCCATGATCGCTTCATGATGGGCTAATCGATTGGAAACCAATTCCGCGATCTTTTGGTTTTGCTCAAGGAACTCGTCCGATATGGAGCTCCAGGCAATAAATCCCGATATAAGAATGTTGCCGATTTGAGCAGCAATCCACACTGTTAATACAAGAATTAGAAAACGTCTGGGGTTCATGAAATCTCATAAAGCAAAATCAAAACGTCATTAAAAAAATCTACAATAACAAGTCTCGCGCCAGATAACAGCGCCGAGCGGTTGAAATGCTGGTGCCGCACCGCTGAATTTCTGAGTTTCAGGCGATCGCGAATAAAATGAGGGTTTCCCGCAAGCTGGATAAGATCAGCAATCCGAGCACGTGGTTGACGATTGACCGATTCTGACGCGTCCGAACGATTGATCGGAAAGCCCAATACCGACAGCGGCACTGCCATCTGCTTTTTCGACCGCACCAGTTATGGTCCATGCGATCATGGGGACATAGGCGATGCTCATATCCACCCGTATCACGGATGTTTTCTTGATAAGCAGATTGGAATCGAGCGTAACCACTGTTCCCTTGGTAAAGGGCCGCGTCTCAATTCCGTTTACTTTTCGACGCGACCACTCGACGGTGGCTACACCTGCGTCAGAAACATTGATGGAGGTAACGGTTATCTTTGGCGTATCGCGTGTATAGGGTAGCAGCGTGGCTGTCCCGATATTCATGATATCGCTAATTTTCGCCTTGGTGATCGTGCCTTTTTCCTGAGTAAGTAAAGCAGACATCATCGTTGCTGCACGATTTAATTTGCGGTCGACATCCACGCCTGTGATTGTCTCCACGCTGCCCATGTACATCAGGATTAGTACGGGGGCGATGAGCGCAAATTCCATCGCCGCAACACCGCGCTGGTCAATACAAAACCGCTTGCCGGAGCGAAAGAGGCGTCCCATGGCCGAACTCATTTTATAAATAGGATTCATTTCGCCACGTCGCACTTGAGAAAAGGAGAATACGTGTTGTTCCAGTGATCCGCCGTGTCAGGAAATCCGTCACGACGGGATAACGGTAAAACACCCGCAAATGATTGATCGTACCGGCCCCGCCCGGCGTGCTGACAAACCCCGTACTGTTCACGTCACCAGTTGATGTTATGGGCAAGGTTTTGGGTATGGCTGCAAAGTTTGCATAGGACCGAAGATCAACCACCAGATTTGGGCAATCTTTTTCGGGTATGAGCAATCCAGCGCAAATCTTCGCCTTGAGGGAAGTCATCGTCAGGTCGGCAGGACGCAATTGCCCGGTGAGAACTTGGCGAACCACAATATCGGTAGAATTGGCCATGGCCTGTTGCGCGGTAAAGCCGACGCCCACTTCCATAATCGAAAAGATCATGAAGAAGAACGGCAACGCGATCATTCCAAATTCAATTGCAACGGTGCCGCGCCGGTTGCCCCAAAACCGCGTCAGTAAACCCTGCCTATGGGGTGTTTTTCTTTTTATGGGCGACATGCATTTCCCCGCACTTTATTTCGGGGGAGAATTAACATGCCAATCGTTAGAAACCGGTTCCGGGAACCCCGTAAATTGCGAGCGGAGGATTCACTATTTCTCAACCTTGAAGTGTGGAGGGTTGAGGGTGTTTCCGATTAAACCAGGTCTCGCGAATGCTTTACTCGCTCGTGCCGATTGTGCGGTCAGACTCTTTTTCAGCGTCGGTCTTTTGCGCTGTTTCGCAATAGGGGGTGCAGGAAAGAGTTTGTACATTGGCGCGGCGATATACGCGCGTCGTATTGACGACGCTACGGCTGACCATGATCTCGTCGTCGACGATGGCCCCGCCCTCGGCGTCAAGAATAACAATATTGGTGATTCCGAAGCCTTTGCCCGTAAGGACGACAGTGCGGGCATCCTTCACAACAGCATCTGCAATCGCGGGGTCGCCGACCACAACCGTGTCAGCTGGGCGAGCAAGCTTGAGGATACGCGCTTGATTCATAACGACGTGAATACCGGTATCGGCCTGTGCGACAGGCAGTGGACCGAGCAAGGCTGCGAGCAATGCCATTCCATATATTTGTATTGGCTGGAATTTAGTATAAAACATGGGAAGCCCTTCACCCGAAATTGTCGGTTATAGAATGGACAGTATTCATGAAGGAAGATTTAAATCTGCAATGAAATATTAAGCATAATATCGCGGGTATCAGCGCAGCAATAAACGTTGTTGAGCAGAATTTACTATTTCCTAAGTCTGTTTCTTAAACTGATTGCAATGCCGAAACGATATTTTTGGACCAGACAATATCCAAGAAGGTGTGAGGCTGAAGATGAAGCGCGGCGTTAATCGCTTTCCTGCCATACTGGCCAAGCTTTTCAAGGAAGATTCAGGCACAACGGTCATTGAGTATACGCTCATCGCCTCCATCGTCAGCATAGGTATTCTAGCTGGTGCGAATTCCATGGGCAGGGCCGTAAACACGCTTTTCACCGATGTTGCGACGGAAGTCACCGCCTCTACGGGGAAATGAAAGATGATTGAAGCTGCAATCCTTATCATTTTCCCCTTTGCCATGGTTTTTGCTGCCATATCCGACCTGCTCTCCATGACAATTCAGAATCGCGTGTCAATTATACTGCTTGTATCGTTCGTTATCCTTGCGCCTTTAACGGGCATGGATTGGGATGCCTATGCCATGCATTTCGTTGCCGGAGCCGCGGTGCTGGCGGCAACCTTCGGGCTCTTCGCGACCGGCACCATGGGCGGTGGTGACGCAAAGCTCATGTCCGCAACTGCGATATGGCTCGGATGGAATCTTGAACTCGTCAGCTATCTGCTGACGCTCTCGCTATTGGGCGGGGTTCTTACACTCGCAATCCTGAGCTATCGCAACTCACAGACCATTATTGTATTCGCCGCACGCTTTGCTTTTATGCGACGCCTTGCCCAGAAAGAAGAAGGCGTTCCATACGGTGTTGCATTGGGTCTCGCTGGACTGCTGAGTTTTCCCGCATCGCCGCTTGGCTCCTGGGTCGTGCAGCAACTAGCGCACTCCTGACCTAGAGCAGTTTCCTCTATCGGCCTTCAAGACTTATGCTTTGATCTTCTTGGCGTAAAAGTAATACCCGCATAATCGCGCGAAAAATTAAGACGTTAAGCGACATTAATCATACTTATAAGCGTTTTATTAACCATAAATACACGAATGACAGGCATTCTGCGACCTTAGTATCAAGACAAAAGTCTAACGGGGCGCATAAATGCAAAAAGCACGACTGGTCATCCTGATCGTGGCAGTGGCTGCTGCGGGTGCGGCCGGATATCTGGCCATGAACATGAAGCCGCAAGCGACCGTCGTTCAGCCCGCAGAGAAGCCACAGCTGGAACTTCAGGATATCTTGGTCGCCACGGAAAGTCTCGGTGTCGGAGCTGAAATGCAGGACCAGATGCGGTGGCAGGCCTGGCCTGTTTCAGCTCTTGCGGAAGGGTACATCACCCGCTCGGAACGCCCTAGCGCCGAAGAGGAGCTGAAAGGTTCCACCGTTCGTCTTCAGATATTTCCAGGAGAACCAATTCGCGAAGCCAAACTGATCGGCAAAGGTCAAAGCTTCATGTCAGCCCAGCTTCCAGCTGGCATGCGCGCAGTAGCGACGCAAATTGCGGCAGATACTTCGGCAGGCGGGTTCATTCTCCCCAATGATTATGTCGATGTCATCATGATCCGCCAGATGGAAGGCGAGCAGAAGCAATATGTTACGGAAACAATTCTAAGCAACATCCGCGTGCTGGCGATCGACCAGACCATTCAGGAAGATGAATCGGGTGAAAAAACAAAAGTCGGCTCAACGGCGACGCTTGAATTGACGCCGGAGCAGGCGGAAATCCTGACTGTCTCGCAACAGATGGCAACGCGCCTCGCGCTGGTGCTGCGTTCTATTCAGGATGCGCAGGAAGCAACCGGTCCTGGAGCTGGATATCTTGTCAATTCTCCCGGTCGTGCCGGCAATGTCAAACTCATCAAGTCCGGTACAGTCACCGAAATTCTGGGGCGCAAATAACATGGCAAACAAGCCAGGCAAGGTTTTCTCACGCGAGTATACGAATTCGATAGCAGCAAAATTTGCAGCAGCGGCCATGGGCTGTTTGCTCGCGTCAATAGCTGTGCATAGCCCAGCAACAGCACAGAGTAATGTCGTTCGACTCAATCAGGGGCATGGCGAGGCCAAACGCATCAATCTTGGCCTCAACAAGTCGCTGGTTGTCGATCTTCCAGCCGATGCCTATGACATTCTGGTTGCCAATCCGGGTGTTGCGGATGCGGTTACCCGCACAGCAAGGCGGATCTATCTGTTTGGCAAACAGGTCGGTCAAACGAATGTTTTCGTTTTCGGCCCCAATGGCGAGCAGCTCGCCAGCTTCGATCTGGTGATTGAACGCGACGTGGCCGGTTTGGAAGGTAGTCTGAAAAAGTACATTCCGGATTCCGATATCAAGGTCGAGTTGATGAATGACAATGTCATTCTTACGGGAACGGTGCAGACCCCGCTGGATGCCAAACGCGCTTCAGAACTTGCCAATCTTTTGGTTTCAGGTGGTGAAGCCACGACGGGCCAATATGCCCAAACCTCGGTTAGTGCGGGCAATGGCGGTACGAGCGTCGTTGTCGGTGACCAGGACGAAGAGCGCCGGACGAGCAAGATCGTCAATCTCATTCAAATTGCCGGTGAAGATCAGGTGACGCTTAAAGTTACCGTGGCTGAAGTCAGTCGCACCGTCATGAAACAGCTTGGTGTCAATCTGGTTGCCTCGGGCTCAAGCAACGGCATCGAGTATGGCGCCATATCGCAAAACGCCACGGGACTGGGGCAGACCTTGAGCGGCTCAGGTCTGGGTCTATCCGGCTCCATCGGGAACACGTCCATCGGTGCCTACATGAATGCCATGGAACTGGCAGGCGTCATGAAGACGCTGGCCGAGCCTACCTTGACCGCCATCTCCGGAGAGAAGGCCACGTTCAAAGTGGGCGGCGAGTACAATGTTCTGTCGGGGCAGGAAGTCGACGATAAGGGACAGATCACCCGCGAGCATGAAAAAATTGAATATGGCATTGCTCTCGAGTTTTTGCCCGTCGTGCTTTCACCTGGGCGTATCAGTCTGAGAGTGCGGACATCCGTTTCAGAACCTACGGTTGAAGGATCGCTCACCGTTGGAACTTCTGTCCGGGAGCCTAACGCCAACCTTATCTCAATCCGCAAGCGGCTTGCCGATACGGCTGTTGAACTTCCCTCTGGCGGTTCCATGATGATCGCCGGATTGATGCGGGATGAGTCACGACAGGCAATCTCCGGCTTTCCCGGATTGGCAAAGGTTCCGATCCTCGGAACTCTTTTTCGCAGCCGTGATTTTGTAAGAAACGAAACCGAACTGGTCGTCATCATCACGCCTTATCTGGTTCGCCCGGTGGCGCGTACTGCGCTGGCGAGACCGGATGACAATCTTAATCTGGCCAGCGATGCGGCCGGGATATTCCTCGGCCAGGTTAACCGCGTCTACGGGTCCAGAGAGGCAAAACTGCCTGATGCCCGTTACGAGGGCAATGTCGGATATATCTACAAATGAACAAGGACAGGATCATGTTCGACACCGTAAAGCGTTCGCATTGCAAGACTGTACTGGCTATCCTCGCCATGGCTTTGCTGGCGGGATGCGCATCAAAGAGCAATACGACTGGCAGCATTCCGGACGATTATCGTACGAACCATCCCATCGTCATTTCCGAACAGGAACAAGTTGCAGACATTCCTGTCGGCCATGCAGATAAGCGCTTGTCCATTACGCAGCGCAGCATCGTGGAGCGGGTCATCAGCAACTACCACGCCAACGGATCCGGCGTTATTCATATTCTGACGCCTGCCGGTTCGCCAAATGAGCGTGCGGCGGCAGCGTTGCGTAACGATATTACCGCTACTTTGAGGCGTGGTGGTGTGAAGCCGTTCAATATTTCTAGCGAAACATACCAAGCCTCGGGAGCTTCTGCGCCCGTGCGTTTGTCCTATTCGGCGATGACTGCCTCGACAAATCAATGTGGCCAGTGGCCCAAAGATATTTTGGATACGGCAGACAATAAACACTACGCGAATTTTGGCTGTGCCAGCCAAAATAACCTTGCTGCGCAGATTGCCAATCCCGCCGACTTGCTCGGACCCCGGGCATCTTCGCCGATTGATGCGGAGCGGCGCGGTACCGTCATTGATGGATACCGTAAAGCGCCAACATGGGTCTACAAGCCCGAATCGGAAGTAACCTATTAATCCCACCGGTGGAAACGACAATGAGTCAATTGGCCTTGGACACAGACCCATATTTGGAAGAGGCAAACCGTGTCGCTCATGTAGGGCGGCTGAATGCCCACAGGCCGATTCCGCGCATTTCGATACAGATATTCTGCGAAACGGAAGCGGTTGCTGAGCAAATGTCTCGCGCGCGTGACGACCGCCGCATGGCGAAAACTCATGCCCAGATTCATATGGGCGGGCTGGAAACTGCCGTTGAACTTTTCCAAACGGTGCCGACGCCAAACCTCATTCTGCTGGAAACAGGCGCGGCGCCCAAGGAAATGCTTGCGGCATTGGCTGCCCTGTCAGAAGTTTGCGACCCGAGCACCAAAGTCATCATTATCGGTCACTACAATGATGTGTGGCTGTATCGCGAACTGATGCGCAACGGCATTTCGGAATATATGGTCGCCCCGATCGATCTATCGGATATTATCGGCGTCATTGGCGGTTTGTACAGCGATCCGGGCCTAAAGCCGCTGGGTAGTTCGATTGCCTTCATCGGTGCAAAGGGCGGCGTCGGCGCTTCCACCATTGCTCATAATGTTGGCTGGGCCATTTCCTCGCTATTTAAAAGCGAAGTCGTGATTGCCGATATGGATTTACCCTATGGCACGGCGAATATAAACTTCGATCAGGACCCGGCTCAGGGTATCGCGGAAGCGGTGTTTTCCCCCGAACGCATCGACGACGTTTACCTTGATCGGTTGCTGGCACAATGTGCCGAAAATCTTTCGCTCCTGGCAGCTCCATCCAGTCTGGAACGCGTGTTCGATTTTCGCGATGACTCATTTGCGCATCTGATCGACATAGCGCAGCGTTCGGTTCCACATGTCATCCTTGATGTTCCGCATACATGGAACGGCTGGACACGCACGACGCTGGCCCGCGCAGATGAGGTGGTTATTGTCGCATCGCCGGAACTTGCCAATCTGCGCAACACGAAAAATCTCATCGACGCTTTAAAGCAATTGCGTCCGAACGATACGCCGCCGCAGCTTGTTCTTAATCAGGTGGGTATTCCAAAACGTCCGGAGATAGCTCCCACTGATTTTTGCAGCCCGCTTGGACTCAAGGCCATCGCGACAATCGCTTTTGACCCCGGCCTGTTCGGTCAGGCTTCCAACAATGGACGCATGCTGGGTGAAACGGAGCCAGCAAATCCAGTGGTCCAGAGCATCAATGAGATCGCCCATATTCTGACAGGACGGCAAAAGGTCAGTCCGCGGAAGAAGGCCGGTTTGGGTTCGGTGTTCTCGAAGTTAAAACGCAAGAAATAGTTGTGAGCAGGTAAAGCGACATCATGTTCGGTAAACGCGGTAATGCCCAGCCAAGTGAGTTCAGAGCTCCAACGCCACCCCTCGCGGCAATCAAGCCGGAGGCGGGACGGATGCCGCGCGATATTTTGGAGCCCAAACGCTCACCGATAGAGGTGCCGAAGATCGCCATGCCGGTGCGCGAGAGAAACGAGGCCTATTACGATACAAAGTCGCAGGTTTTTACCGCTCTTATCGATGCGATTGATCTGGCACAATTATCGAAGCTCGATCCGCAAGTGGCGCGCGAAGAAATCCGCGATATCGTCAATGACATTATTGCAATCAAGAATTTTGCCATGTCGATCTCGGAGCAGGAGGAACTGCTCGACGATATCTGCAACGATGTGCTGGGATACGGTCCGCTGGAGCCATTGCTGGCTCGCGATGAGATTTCCGACATCATGGTCAATGGTGCTCGCAAGACCTATATCGAAATTCTCGGGAAGGTTGAGGAATCTGGTGTCCGGTTCCGTGACAATCAGCAACTTTTGAATATTTGCCAGCGCATTGTCAGCCAGGTGGGGCGGCGTGTCGATGAATCCAGCCCGATATGCGACGCGCGTCTGCCGGATGGTTCGCGCGTCAATGTGATTGCTCCGCCACTGGCCATTGATGGCCCTGTTCTGACAATCCGCAAATTTAAAAAGGATAAGCTGACGCTGGATCAACTCGTGCGGTTTGGAGCTATTTCTCCGGCAGGAGCCGAGCTTCTCCAAATTATCGGACGTGTCCGCTGCAATATCGTGATTTCCGGCGGCACGGGTTCCGGCAAGACCACGCTGTTGAATTGCCTGACCAATTACATCGACAAGGATGAGCGCATCATCACCTGCGAAGATTCAGCTGAATTGCAATTACAGCAGCCGCATGTGGTACGCCTCGAAACACGCCCCGCTAACCTCGAAGGCGAAGGCGAAATTACCATGCGAGACCTCGTTAAAAACTGCCTGCGCATGCGCCCCGAACGGATCATTGTCGGTGAAGTACGCGGGCCTGAAGTTTTCGACCTCTTGTCTGCCATGAATACCGGCCATGACGGCTCCATGGGTACGATCCACTCCAATAGTCCACGCGAGTGTCTGAGCCGTATCGAGTCGATGATCGCCATGGGTGGTTTTGCGTTGCCGCAGCGAACAGTGCGCGAAATCATCGTCGGTTCGGTCGACATCATTATTCAGGCGGCTCGCCTGCGCGACGGTTCACGGCGGATTACCCATGTGACCGAGGTCATAGGCATGGAAGGCGACGTGATCATTACGCAGGATCTTCTGACCTATGAGATTACCGGCGAGGACGCCAATGGCAAGCTTACCGGACATCATGTCTCTACGGGGATCAGCCGGCCGCATATGTGGGAGAGGGCGCGGTATTACAATGAAGACAGGCGGCTCGCCAACGCACTCGACTCCATGGAAAAGGCCAAGCTATGAGCTTAGCCCGTATCGAAGGACAGTCGAATGGCCGGGCTTGATCTGACACAGCTGGCCTTCATCGGTCTGGTGGCATTCACTTTTGCTGCCTTGGCCTATGTCTTCCTCTTTGACTCGATGGCGCGTCAGAAGAAAACCGAGGAACGTCTCAGCACGATCAAATTGGCCAATGCCGAGTCTTTTGGCAAGTTCGCCATACGTGACAAGCAGGCCGAGGCGAACAAGCGTCGCAAGTCAGTTCAAGATACGCTGAAAGATATCGAGCAGCGCCAGAAATTGCGCGACAAGAATATCAAGTCACCTCCGCTGAAAATGCTTATTCAGCAGGCGGGCATGCGCGTGTCTCCATCGCGTTTCTATCTTTATTCAGCGATAGCCGGACTCGTCGTTGCGGTGCTGGGGCTGTTCTTTGGCTCGCCGCTTTATCTGCTGCCCGGGCTTTTCATTGCCGGAACAGTGGGCTTGCCACGCTGGTATGTCTATTTTCGTCGTGGCCGGCGGATCAAGGCATTCTTGCATGAATTTCCGAACGCCATCGACGTTATTGTCCGGGCTATTCGTTCGGGCCTGCCCTTGAATGACGGTATCCGGCTTATTGCGCAGGAGGCGCACGAGCCGGTGAAAACCGAATTCCGGCGCATCGTCGACCAGCAGCAGGTGGGGATAAGCATCCCGGATGCCGCTATGCGCATGTCAGAATATATGCCCTGTTCGGAAGCAAGCTTCTTTGGCATCGTCATCCAGATACAATCACAGGCCGGTGGCAATCTTTCAGAAGCGCTGGGCAATCTTTCGCGGGTTTTGCGCGATCGCAAGAAGATGGCGGCCAAGGTACAGGCGCTTTCAATGGAAGCGAAAGCCTCTGCTTATATTATTGGCGCATTGCCCTTTGTTGTCGCCGCGCTGGTCTATCTGACAAGCCCCGATTACATCATGATCCTTTTCACAACTTCCAGCGGGAATTTCGTTCTGGCATGTGCAGGGACGTGGATGTCGATTGGCATCATGATCATGAAAAAGATGATCAACTTCAAATTCTAGTAGCGTGGGTATGCCATGATCAACACCTTCACCAAAGCCATTCACGATCCAGCCTTCATTTTTGCTGTTTTGGTGGCAGTGTCCATTTTCGGGACAATCGTGACGCTGCTCATGCCGGTGTTTTCTGGCTCCACGCTAAAATCGAGAATGAAGTCCGTTGCACTGGAACGGGATCAGATCCGCACGCGCGAACGAGCGCGATTGGCGACAGAAAGCGATAGCAAGCGGAAAAGCTCTTCGAATTCTCTACGCCGGGTTGAGCGGGAAGGCATTCGCCAATTCGTGGAACGACTTGATCTTCAACGTGCCCTGGCGGATGAGAAAACCGCAGGGGCACTGCGGATTGCTGGCTTTCGCGGGCAAAATGCTCTCAACATTTTTCTCGCGGCCCGTTTTGGCTTGCCTTTCCTGACACTCGGAATTGCTGCATTGTGGATATTCGCGATGGGTGGTCTTGCCCATCAGAACACATTTGTCCGGATGGCCGCATGTTTCGCCGGTGCCTATGTTGGCTTCTATCTGCCCAATCTCTACGTGAAGAATGCCGGAACCAAACGTCAGACAGCGATACAGGCCGCATGGCCGGATGCGCTTGATCTTCTGTTAATCTGCGTCGAATCCGGTATGTCGATTGAGGCGGCATTCAAAAAAGTATCGGAGGAGATTGGCGTCCAATCTGCTGAGCTTGCCGAGGAACTTGTTCTGACCAATGCGGAGCTATCATTTCTGTCTGAGCGTCGTCAGGCCTATGAAAACCTGGCCCTGCGTACCGGGCTGGAAACGGTCAAATCGGTGGTGCAGGCGCTGACACAATCTGAACGCTATGGCACATCGATTGGTGGAGCGCTGCGGGTGCTTTCAGATGAAAGCCGCGAAATGCGATTGATGGCTGCGGAAAAGAAGGCAGCCGCATTGCCGCCGAAGCTTACGGTGCCCATGATCGTGTTTCTTTTGCCGGTATTGTTCTGCGTCATTCTTGGCCCGGCAATCATCCAGATCAACGCGCAAGGCGGCATTTTCGGTCACGCCACAGCGAAATAGCGGTGGAAGCCGCTATATACCGGGAGGTCGCAGATCAGACGATCAGCCTTTCGGCGACTTCTTGTCCTTGAGCATGTTCCATGAATTCTGCTGCGAGAGCATGGACCGCAAATACTGAACATTTGTTTTTGCCTGCTGGGCGGAAAGCTCCTGACTGGCAATCTGTTCGGCTTCATCGAAGCGACCCTGCAAGCCGACAACAAGCGCGAGGTTTTGGCGAACACGGCTATCCGAACCCGGTGCACCAACTGCCTTACGCATATAGGTTTCAGCTGTACTCAGCTCGCCCGAGAGAACGTAGGACATCCCCATGTTGGAAAGGATGGAAGCTTCATCGGGCTTGACCTGCAAGGCCTTGCGGTAGAGGTCACGCGCTTCTCCAGTCTTGCCGAGCTGGTCGAGGATTGCGCCTTCAGCCGATAGCAATCTCCAGTCCGGATATTCCGGTGTTTGCGCCCGGCGCAAAGAGTCCAGCGCGGCTTCAAACTGGCCACTGCTCGCCAGTGCCTTGCCATAGGCCGCCAGAACATCGCGATCTTTGGGATAGGCGATGGCAAGACTGCGCATGACAGCCAATGCCTGATCGCTCCGATTTGTCATGCGAAGGACAGTGGCATAATTGATTGCAGTCGCTTTATCTTTCGGATTGCTTTGATAGCGTGTTCCAAGACTAGTCGATGCCTGCATCAATTGTTGCTGGTTCATCTGGTCGAAATTGCCGGCTGGCATTGTGGGTGAACTGCTGGCCGCCGGACTTATGGAACCGGTCGTCGTTTTATCCGTGGTGGAACACCCGGATATGCCGCTCGCCAGAGCGATTAACGCTACTGACAAAATGAAACTGCGCTTACGTTGAATAAAAGCTGGACCTGTCATAATTTGCCCCACGCGCAGTTTATCGTCTGCGACTCATTCCCGTATGGAAGAAATAATCTGTTAACCCTAATGGACTCTTAACAACGTCGATCCGGGATGCAGAAGTTTGATCAGGAGAAACCCATGGCCGCCGAAATTACAGCGAGAAAGTCGCGTGACAGCAAACCCATATGGTTTGTACGCAAAGGCGAGCTGGAGACAGCCGGTCTTGAAAGCGCAACACTCAGCTGGGCAAAAGCAAATGGCTTTGAAGGACAGGCTGGACGTGTGTTGACGGTTCCTGGCGTGAACGGCGAAATTGCTGGTGCGCTCTTCGGTTTGGGTAAGGACGAAAATCGACTTGCAGCGGGGAAACTTGCAACAGCTTTGCCGGAAGGGGCCTGGCATATTGCAGGCGCTGTTAACGAACCTGATTTGACAGCTTTGAGCTTCCTTCTTGGAGGATACAAGTTCACCCGCTACACCAAAAAGGACAAGACAAGCATCAACCTGACGCTGCCCGAAGGCGCGGACAAGGCAGATGTAAAGCGCTTGGCCAAGGCAGTCGCCCTCGCGCGCGATCTTATCAATACGCCAACCAATGATATGGGGCCGGTTGCGCTTGAAGCTGCAGTCCGCGATGTTGCCGACGAGCATAAAGCCTCGGTCAATGTCGTAAAGGGCGATGCCCTGTTGAAGAAGAACTTTCCTATGATCCATGCGGTAGGGCGCGCTGGCAGCGAGGAACCCCGGCTGATTGATCTGGAATGGGGAAAAAAGAACGCGCCGAAAGTAACTCTGGTAGGAAAGGGCGTCTGTTTCGATACGGGCGGTCTGGATATCAAACCAGCCAGCAGCATGCTTCTGATGAAAAAGGATATGGGCGGCGCAGCCAATGTACTGGCGCTTGCGCAACTCATCATGGACGCGAAATTGCCGGTGCGCCTGCGCCTGTTAATACCGGCTGTTGAAAATTCGATAGCTGCCAATGCTTTCAGGCCGAGCGACGTGCTGACCAGCCGCAAGGGGTTGACGGTAGAAATTGGCAATACTGATGCAGAGGGCCGGCTGGTTCTGGCCGACGCGCTGGCGCTTGCCGATGAAGAAGAGCCTGAGATTCTCATCGACATGGCGACATTGACCGGTGCTGCACGTGTGGCGCTTGGACCCGACCTGCCGCCATTTTACTCCAACGATGATGCTTTTGCCTGGGACGTGGCTGCCAGTGCAACCGCCGTTGCCGATCCGGTTTGGCGCATGCCGCTTTGGACACCTTACGAGGCCAAGCTTTCTTCGCGTGTCGCGGACATGAACAATGTCACCACGGATGGGTTTGCCGGCTCGATTACGGCCGCCTTGTTCCTGCAGCGCTTTGTGACCAAGACGAAGACTTGGGCCCATTTCGATATATTTGGCTGGAACCCGGTAGAGAAAGCGCATTCACCCATTGGCGGAGAGGCCCAAGCCATAAGGGCGCTTTACCGTCTTTTGAAAGAACGCTATCCAGCAAGTTGAGCGGCTTGCATCGCAAATGTGACAGAGTAGAATGGAACGGAACCGAAATGATTGCGGAAGCCGTTCATGCTTGAACTCAAGCCCTTGCAGGCGCTGACATTGTGGAAGGAAATTGCCCTTTCAGAAGTGCGTGATGACGCCCATGATCTGACCATGCGCCAGCTTGCAATCCTGCTTACGATCTATCTGGAGCCGCCGCCGCACACGATCCGCGCGATGGCTGCAAAGCTGGCCGTAACAAAACCGGTCATCACCCGTGCTCTCGACACAATGGGCGCCTATGGTTTGGTTGATCGTCACCGTGACGAAAAGGACAAGCGCAACGTTCTCGTCAAGAGAACAGTAAAAGGTGCGCTCTATGTTGAAAGGCTCGGTGATCTTGTGATCGCCAAAGCGAGAGGATTGCCACTTTGAAATCACCCGAGAAACTCGACAAGCGGCTGAATGCATATAGGCCTGATCTTGCCGACGAAAGTCTGCGCGGGCTTGTCGAGGCTGAGCGCTTCGTCGAAGGCAAGCCGATGCGCATCGCCGACCCTGTGGTGGATGTCCGTTCCGAGCCGCGCGGCGATGCAGGCATGACAACGCAGTTTCTTTACGGCGATGATGTTCTTGTTTTCGAAGACGATAATGGCTGGTGCTGGGTGCAGAACGAGCGCGATGGTTATGTCGGTTATGTGGTGGATACATCGCTTGATCGCCGCGCCGATGAAGCGACGCATATTGTCATTGCCCCCCGTACATTCGTTTATGTCGGCTCCGATCTGCGTTATCCGCGATCCCGGGCCTTATCGATGGGTTCCCTCGTGACAATCACTGGCGGGCAGGAGCGTCGCGGCACGCTTTACGCCATGCTGCCAAGCGGTGAGGCGGTCATTGCCAAGCATCTCGTGCCTATTGATGAAGTGGCACAGGACCATGTTGCCGTGGCCGAAAGCCTTATGCACACGCCCTATCTTTGGGGAGGCGTTTCCGGCTTTGGCATTGATTGCTCAGGTCTGGTGCAACTGTCTCTGTTGATGACCGGTCAAGGCGCTTTGCGGGACACGGACTTGCAGGAGGGATCTGTCGGTGAATTGATTGAGCCCGATGAACATTACAAGAATCTCAAGCGCGGTGATTTCGTATTCTGGAAAGGCCATGTGGGCATCATGGCCAGCCATTCCACGCTGCTTCACGCAAGCGGCCATACAATGAGCGTAACACTAGAGCCTTTATCGGAGGCGATAGAGCGCATCGCCTATTTGTATGGAAAGCCAACAGCTGTTCGGCGGTTGTAGTATTGGCAGTCATGTGGTGCGTGGTTCGACGGGGNNCCCCGTCGAACCACGCACCATTGATTATGCAAGCTTAGTATTGAGCAGCCTTATCGACAATGTTCTTTAAAGGCTCACCGCGCTCATAGGATTCGATCTGGGCGACGATTTCAGGCACCAGTGCTTGTGGGCTGGAACTTGCGGCTGCGTGGGGCGTGATGATGACCTGCGGATGGGTCCAGAAAGGACTGTCCTTCGGCAATGGTTCCTTGTTGAACACGTCGAGGGTCACGGCAGAGAGCATGTCGCGGTCAAGCGCTGCCAGAATATCCGCCTCATTTTGCAGGCCGCCACGCCCGGCATTGATAAGGACAGGCGCGCCGAGAGGACCTTCCGGCTTCAGCTGCGCAAATATGTTCATCGACAGAATATTCTTTGTGTCCGGCGTCAAGGGAAGCAGGCAGACAAGAATATCTACATCCTTGAGAAAATCCTTCAATCCATCCTTGCCATAATGGGTTGTAACCCCTTCGATGGTTTGCAGGCGGCGGCTCCAGCCACTGACGCGGAACCCGAGCGTGCGAAGCTTTTGCGCGGCGTCACGTCCAAGCACACCAAGACCGAGAATGCCCACATTCACTTCATGAGCGGCTGGCTGGCGCCGATCTTCATGCCACACGCGCTGCTTTTGTTGCTCGCGGTAGCGAAGACCAAGACGGTGATGGTCCAACACCTGCCAGACCACATATTCGCTCATGCGCATGGTAAGATCAGGCGAGACAATACGGACGATTGGAACATCAGGGATTTGCGTGTCATGAAACACATGATCGACGCCTGCACCCAATGAGAAAATCACTTCGAGCTTGGGCAGATTCATCAGCGAACCGGGGCGCTGTTTCCAGACAAGTGCATAGCGAACATCATTCTTGTCAGCTTCACTATCAAGCACGAGTTTGCGCTTGGGCGCTGATTTAGCGAATTCCGTCTGCCAAACCTCCGGGTCCCAGCCGGTTACCGCCAGCAGGATCTCATCACTCTCCAAGCTTGTCATTCGCTAACCGCTCCCTGTTCGGCCGTTTCTATCCTGAAGGCCGCGGCCATCAGGGCTTTTGTATAATCTGTCTTCGGACGTGCGAAGATTTCCTCCGATGGTCCATATTCCACCGCCTTGCCATTGCGCATCACGAGAACATCATTGGCAAGCGCCCTGACAACTTTCAAATCATGGCTGATGAAAAGATACGCCAGATTATGCTTCTGCTGCAATGAACGCAAAAGATCGACAACCTGTGCCTGGACGCTCATGTCGAGCGCAGATGTGGGCTCGTCCAGCATGACGAAACGCGGGTTAAGCACCATGGCGCGCGCAATGGCGATGCGCTGGCGCTGACCACCGGAAAATTCGTGCGGATAGCGGAAACGATTTTCCGGATCAAGGTTCACTTCCTTAAGAGCAGTCACGACGCGCGCATCGCGTTCATCGGC
This sequence comes from Hyphomicrobiales bacterium, assembly GCA_900471815.1. Taxonomy (GTDB): domain Bacteria; phylum Pseudomonadota; class Alphaproteobacteria; order Rhizobiales; family Rhizobiaceae; genus Phyllobacterium; species Phyllobacterium ifriqiyense. Next base: position 147,683 of record UICE01000001.1, on the reverse strand, counting down.
AGAAAGTTTCGGCTCATGAACCTTCAAACCTTCTGCGATAATCTCTGCGATGGACATGCGCGGCGATAGCGAGCCGAACGGGTCCTGAAACACGATCTGCATTTCGCGCCGCAAGGGACGCATCTGTTTGAAGGAAAACTGGTTGATATCCTTTTCGCCGAAACGGATGACACCTTCCGAAGAAATCATGCGTGACAGGGCAAGGCCGAGCGTGGTCTTGCCGGAACCGGATTCGCCCACGACGCCCAATGTCTGACCGGCGCGAATGGTCACGTCGATGCCGTCAACGGCCTTCACATGGTCGATTGTGCGGCGGAAAAAGCCCTGCTTGATAGGAAACCAGACCTTCATATTCTCGCCGCGCATGACAGGCTCAGCCGAAAAATCAGCCGAAGGCGGATTGCCTTTCGGTTCGGCTGCAAGCAGATGCTTGGTATAGGCGTGCTGAGGATTGTCGAATATTTCCTTTGTCGGCCCCGTTTCGACAATTTTGCCACCTGTCATGACGCAGACGCGATCCGCGATTTTACGGACAATGCCAAGATCATGGGTGATGAAGAGCATCGACATGCCTTGCGCAGATTTCAGCTCCGCAAGGAGTTTGAGAATTTGGGCCTGCACGGTCACGTCAAGTGCCGTTGTCGGTTCATCGGCGATCAAAAGCTTTGGCTTGTTGGCGAGAGCCATGGCAATCATGACGCGCTGCCGCTGTCCGCCGGAAAGCTGGTGCGGATAGGCGTCCAGTCGCTTTTCTGGCTCGCGAATGCCCACTTCTTCAAGCAGTTCAAGAGTGCGTTTGCGCGCAGCCTGATCACGCATGCCCTGATGCAGCTTGAGAACTTCAACGATCTGCTTCTCAATCGTGTGGAGCGGATTGAGCGAGGTCATCGGCTCCTGGAAGATCATCGTAATGTCATTGCCGCGCACACGGCGCAGGTCAGTTTCATCCTTGTCGAGTAAATCCTCGCCATTGAACAGAATCTGGCCTGAAGGATGCGAAGCAGGCGGGTAGGGCAGAAGCTTCAGCACTGAAAGGGCCGAGACGGATTTACCCGAACCGGATTCGCCAACCAGAGCGACCGTCTCACCCTCAGCAATATCGAAAGAAATATGATCAACCGCGAGCGTTTCCCGCCCGTTTTGCGTGAAGGCAACGGAGAGATCGCGGACGGAGAGGAGGGGAGCTTTGGTCATTTGAAAGCCTTGCGTGGATCAAAGGCGTCACGTGTTGCCTCACCGACAAAGATCAGCAGTGACAACATCAACGAAATCACGGCGAAGCCAGTAATGCCCAGCCAGGGAGCCTGCAGATTGTTCTTGCCTTGTGCGAGCAGCTCGCCAAGCGATGCCGAGCCCGGAGGCAGGCCGAAACCGAGAAAATCCAACGAGGTCAATGTGGTGATTGATCCATTGAGAATGAAGGGCAGGAAGGTCAGTGTCGTCACCATGGCATTGGGCAGAAGGTGACGGAACATGATTGTCCGGTCGGGGACGCCAAGCGCACGCGCTGCGTTCACATATTCGAAATTACGGGCGCGCAAAAATTCGGCACGGACAATACCAACAAAGCTCACCCAGGAGAACAGCAGCAGGATACCAAGCAGAATCCAGAAGCCGGGAGGCAATATGGATGACATGATAAGCAGGAGGTAGAGCGTGGGTACAGAAGACCAGATTTCGATGAAACGCTGGGCGATAAGATCGACCCAGCCACCAAAATAGCCTTGCAGTGCGCCCGCAGTAACACCAATGACCGCGGAGCAGGCGGTCAGGATAAGGCCGAACAGCACAGAAATGCGAAAGCCATAAAGTGCCCGGGCAAAGACATCGCGGGCCTGATCGTCCGTCCCGAGAATATTCATATTGCCGAAAGTGCAATTGGGATCATTGACGCCGAGCGCATAGCGATTGCAACGCTCTTCAGGTGTATAGAGCCAGAAGGGCTTTGAAGGCGCCGTTTCGGGCAGTTCATTATTGACTGTCCTGTAGGAGTAGCGCACCGGCGGCCAGATGGCCCAGCCATTGGCATTGATCTCATCCTGAATGACCGGATCGCGGTAATCCGTAACCGCATAAAAGCCGTTGAACTTTTCTTCTGGGTAATCGACCAGAACTGGAAAGAGAATCTCGCCTTTGTAGGAGACGATGATCGGCTTGTCATTGGCAACAAGTTCCGCACAGAGCGAGACAGCAAACAGGAAAAGGAAAATCCAAAGCGCCCACCAGCCGCGCCGGTTTGCCTTGAAGTTTTGCCAGCGTCGCGCATTGAGCGGCGAAAGGCGCGGTCGCTTCACGGGGGCGGGAGCCGTTCCGACGATATCGGTCATCACACGTCCCTCCGCTCAAAGTCGATGCGCGGATCAATCCAAGTGTAAAGCAGGTCAGATAACAGGGTCATGAGAATGCCGATAAGGGCAAAAATATACACGGTGGCTATAACCACGGGATAATCGCGGTTGAGGATCGACTCATAGCCAAGAAGGCCAAGGCCATCGAGAGAGAAGATCGCCTCGATAAGCAGCTGACCGGTGAAGAAAATCGAGATGAAAGCGCTTGGAAAACCGGAGATCACAATCAGCATGGCATTGCGGAAAACATGGCCATAAAGAATTTTTCGTTCCGAGAGGCCCTTCGCCCGTGCCGTCGTGACATATTGTTTGCGAATCTCATCAAGAAATGAATTCTTGGTCAGCAGGGTGGTCGTGGCAAAGGCCGACAGGAGTATCGCTGTCAAAGGCAGAACAAGGTGCCAGGCGTAATCCACGATCTTCTCAAATCCGGATAGCTGGCTAAAATTATTTGAGGTCAAGCCGCGCAGCGGAAACCAATCAAAGAACGAGCCGCCTGCAAAAAACACGATGAGCATGATACCGAACAGGAAGCCGGGAATCGCATAGCCAATGATGATAATTCCGCTGGTCCAGATATCGAAGGATGATCCGTCTTTGATGGCCTTGCGAATGCCCAAGGGTATTGAAATCATGTAGGACAGCAGGGTCGTCCACAAACCAAGCGATATGGAGACCGGCAGTTTTTCCTTTATCAGCTCGATCACACTTATATCGCGGAAATAGCTTCGCCCGAAATCGAAGCGGATATAATTCCAGACCAGAAGGCCGAAGCGCTCCAATGGCGGCTTATCAAGACCAAATTGTTTCTCAAGGCTGGCGATAAAGGCCGGGTCGAGGCCCTGTGCGCCGCGATATTTGGAGTTGCCCAACCCCGTCCCAAGCTGATCCTGAGCCTGGCCAATATCGGCGCCACCACCGCTGATGCGGTCCATGGCATTGCCGCCCTGTCCGGTCAGTTGGCTGATAATACGCTCAACCGGCCCACCGGGTACGAATTGCACGATGACGAAGCAGACAAGCAAAATGCCGAACAATGTCGGTATCATCAGCAGAAGGCGTCGCAGAACATAGGCTCCCATCAGGGGCGCCCTCTCATCGCTTTCAGTCCATCAAACTTTGCCAATTGCCTTCGCCTTTGCTTCGTCGAACCACCACAGCGTTTCAACCGGGAAACCATAATCGGGTTTGGGCTCCTTGAAGCCGAACATGTCCCAATAGGCGATCGGATGATTCGCTGAGTACCAGTTTGGAATCCAATCACGCCTGATACGCAAGAGCCGATCTAAAACCCGCAATAGCGAAACCAGCTCGTCACGCGTTTTTGCATCGCTCACTTTAGCGATAAGCGCATCGACAACCGGATCGGCTGTGCCGGGAAAATTATACGAACCCGGGATATCCCTGCCCTTGGAGCCGAATATCTCCTCCAGTGATTCTCGTGTTGGCGTAGGGGAGAGTTGCACCGCCATACCGATCATGTCGAAATCAAAATTCTGAATGCGGCTTTGATATTGCGCGGGATCGGCCAAGCGCAGATAGGCGTTGATGCCCAAGGCCTTCAGATTGTTTACGAAAGGTGAGTAACTGCGGGTGAAGACTTCAGCATAAATCAAGAGTTCAAGATTGAGCGGTCTGCCTTGCGCATCCACCAACTTGTCACCATCCCGTTTGAATCCCGCCTGATTTAAAAGGTCGGATGCACGCTTCAAGTTTTTGCGGTCACGCCCGCTGCCATCAGAAGGTGTTTGCAACAATGCATCGCCGAATATGGCCTCGGGCAGCCTGTCACGAAAAGGTTCCAGAATGGCGAGTTCTTCCGCAGAGGGCTTTCCGCTTGCCCGGAAATCCGATTGCTCAAACACTGAATGGGAGCGCTCATATGCACCATAGAAAAGATTTTTCTGGGTCCACTCAAAATCAAAGCACAGTGCAATAGCTTCGCGTACCTGGGGGTCGCGGAAATGCTCGCGGCGCTGATTAATGGCCCAAGCCTGCAATTGCGGGCGCTTTTCCGTTGTAAACTTGCGTTTAATGACACGTTTCTGTTGTACCGCAGGGAAATTGTACTCTGTCGCCCATGTTTTTGCGGTTGCCTCATATCGCCAGAAAATATCGCCTTTTTTGAAAGCCTCGAATTCCGGTTGGCGCTCTCGGTAGAAATCAATTTTAATGCGATCAAAGTGGTTTTGACCGCGTTGTACATTTAGGTCCTTGGCCCAATAATCCGCCACGCGTTCATACTCTATGGTTTGGCCAGGAGCGACACGGCCAACACGATATGGCCCCGAGCCAAGCGGCGGTTCCATTGTTGATGCCGCAAAGTCGCGGGTGGCGTACCATTTTTTGGAAAAAATAGGTATTGAGGCAATATCGAGTATTGCACGGTCAGAATGCTTGCCTGAAAAAATCAGCTGCACGGTGTGCGCGTCCAGTGCAGCAATTTTGCTCAACTCCGTCAGAACCAGACGGAGTTGGGGATGCCCTTTGTCCTTGAGGGTTTCAAAGCTGAAAACAACATTTTCCGCAGTGATTGGCGAGCCGTCATGGAAGCGGGCTTCCTGCCGCAGTTTGAAGGTGAAGCTATTACGATCGGCGGAAACGGTAACTGTTTCTGCCACCAGACCATAAATCGAGTCCGGTTCGTCCAGTGCAGATGCCATCAGAGTATCGAAACAGAGTTCCATACGGGGCGGAGCATCTCCCTTGTTCGAGAACGTATTGAGCGTATTGAAGGTTTGGGGCGACTGATTAAAAATCCACGTATTGGGCGAAAAAGCGAAGGTTCCGCCCTTGGGCGCATCGGGACTGGCATAGTCAAAATGCGTAAAATCCTTCGGGTATTTCAACTCGCCAAACGCAGAGAGGCCATGGAGCGGAACGTCCGTCTGCACATCTGCCAAGGCCAGTTTTGGAGCCATGGCAGTGAGCATTGCAGCGCCCGAAAGCTTCATAAGTTCGCGGCGGTTAAATCCCGTCATTGAAAACGAGCCTTTAATGCCTGCTCCTTGGCAGTATCAATCCACCATGAAAAGGGGTCTACGCCCACGTATTCGGGCTGTTTGTCAGGCATGCCAAACTTGTTCCAGTAAGCAATCTTTGTGCGGTCGTCATACCACTGGGGAACGACGTAGTAGTTCCATAAAAGCACGCGGTCGAGTGCGTGGGTGGCGGCCACAAGTTCATCGCGATCCTTCGCAAGGATGACTTTATCAATGAGCTTGTCGATGGCTGGATTCTTGATGCCCATATAATTGCGGCTACCTGGAGTATCAGCGGTGCTTGAACTCCAGAAATCCCGTTGTTCATTGCCAGGAGAAAGGCTCTGAGCCATCCCCATTATGCCAAGAATATCGTAGTCAAAGTCATTGATTCTTGCCACATATTGCGCTGAGTCGACTGGTCTTAGCCGAGCATCAATGCCCAATTTACGCAAATTGGCCATAAAAGGCCCTACTGTTCGCTCATCGCGAGGGTCAGAGCCAAGAAATTCAATGGTGAGCTGCTCTCCGGTTTTCGTATTAACCAGTTTTCCGTCCTTGTTCTCATACCCCGCTTCGCGCAGCAGGTTAACTGCATTCCGCAGGTTTTCGCGCAATGCCTGAGGCGTGTCAGAAACGGGATTCTTGAATTCCTGTGTAAAGACTTGTTCGGGAACTTCACCCTTTACAGTTTGCAGTATTTCCAGCTCTTTTCCCTGAGGAAGACCACTGGAAGCAAGTTCCGATCCAGCGAAATAGCTGTTGATCCGCTTATATTGCCCATAGAACATATTCTTGCTCATGGTTTCAAAGTCGAAAGCAAAGTTGAGTGCCTGCCTCACCCTGATATCCTTGAATTTTTCGCGCCGGGTATTGATCAAGAAACCCTGCATTCGTCCGAGGGATCGTTCGGGGAAGACCTTTTTGACAACGTCACCACGATTGAACGCCGGAAAGTCATACTCCCGCATCCAGCGGCTGATGCTGGGTTCGCTGCGATAATCCTGCAGACCGCCCTTTTTGAAGCCTTCCCAGGCAGCATTCCCGTCCCGGAAGTATTCGTACCGGATTCGATCAAAATTGTTTCGGCCTACCTCGACAGGAAGGTCTTTACCCCAATAATCGGGAACGCGGCTCCATATGATCGATTTCCCAAAGTCAACGCTTTCGATTTTATAGGCAGCCGAGCCAAGTGGGATTTCCGTTGTGGGTTTGCTAAAATCCCGCTTGTTTCCGTTCTTGTCTGTGCCCTCCCACCAATGTTTCGGCAGGATGGGGAAGTCTCCCATAATGTTCGGAAGTTCGCGATTGCCCGAAATAGCAAAAGTAAATGTGACTTCCCGTTCGCCGGTTTTTTCCGCCTTTGTCACATCGTGATAGTACTTATTATACAGTGGCGTTTGCCGTTTTAAGGTTTCAAAGGACCAAATCACATCTTCTGCTGTTATTGGCTGCCCGTCATGCCATTTTGCAGCAGGGTTTAGACGAAACTTGACCCATGAAAAGTCATCTGGATAAGCAACCGCCTCTGCGACTAGTCCATAATTGGTGCCTGGCTGATCAAGTGCCTGACTTAAGAGTGTATCATACAGAATTCCGCCGCCGATAGGATTACCAGTGGGTGGAAGCCCTGCAGCAGACTCTCCCTGAATCACAAATGGATTGAGGCTGTCGAATGAACCTTGGGCAATATTATTCAGCGTACCGCCTTTGGGTGCGTCGGGATTTACATAATCATAATGCTTGAAGTCAGGCCCGTATTTGGGCTCACCGGTCAGACTCGTTGCATGACGCCATTCCGGTTCCGCCGCATGTGCAATCTGAAGGGTGCCAAGGGTTGTGGCAGCGAGCAGCGCAAGGCTGATAACGAAGCGGCGAAATCTCAAAACAGGTCTCCACAGTTCTATCTGACAGGCAGTCTAAGAGAAAATGCGGCAGAGAACAGGCCTTCGCTTAAAAAACACGGGGAGTTGATACAAAAAAGCCGGGCATTGAGCCCGGCTTTTAGATCGATATGAGTAGGTTTTAGTGTGCTGGCGCTGGCTGAGCAGGCGCTGCGGGTGTTTCGCCCGCTGGTGCCGGAGCGGCAGGTGCAGCGCCTTCAGCAGGCTTTTCACCGGCTGGAGCATCATCAGCTGCAGGGAATGGCTTCGGGCTATCTGAAAGCGTCTGCAGATAGGCGATCAAATCGGCACGCTCCGGATCTTTCTTATCACCCGCAAAGCCCATGGCGGTGCCTTTGATATAGCCCTTTGGCGAGGTCAGGAAGTGATTGAGGTGATCATAGGTCCACTTCTCCTGGCCACCCTTGGAGAATTCCTTCATGGCGCCGGAATAGCTGAAACCTTCATGGGTCGCGATCGGGCGCTCAACAATGTCCCAAAGATTCGGGCCGACCTTGTTAGCGCCGCCCTTTTCTGCGGTGTGGCAAGCAGCGCAACGCTTGAACACAGCTTCACCGCGCTTCGCATCAGCTGAAGCGAGCAGGGTTGCCACCGGCACCGCTGCGGCAGGAGTCTCTGCGCCTGCGGTTGCTTCGCCGCCCTCAGGTGCTTCAATAATAAAGCCTGGCTTTTCGGGAGCGTGCGAATTGAACAGGGAGTCGGACATGATGGCCGCGGACATGACAACGAACACTGTTGCCAGAAACGCCATGGCGTACTTATTAAATGCGGATCCCATCGTCGCTCATTACTCCTCTTGCGGAGGGCTTCAATATCTGATCAATGCAAACCGCTGCATTTGTGGCAGAAACCCCTCGTGATTGCGCGGAAACTAGGGGTTTTATCTCCCACTTGCAACACATATAAGGGCGGTTCTGCCTGAGACTTTTTGACACCGTAGGGGTGTGAGGAATGATGAGAATATTGAACCTGATACCGGCAAGAATGGCTTCGACACGGCTTCCCAACAAGCCTTTGGCCGATATTGCAGGCAAGCCGATGATTGTTCACGTTGCTGAGCGCGCCATAGCTGCGGGCCTTGGCCGCACCGTTGTGGCTACTGATACGGCTGAGGTAAAGTTGGCAGTCGAAGCTTACGGGCTGGAAGCTGTCATGACCCGAAGCGATCACGAATCCGGCTCCGACCGCATCTATGAAGCGCTGCAAGCACTCGACCCTGATGGGAATATTGATGCGGTTGTTAATGTGCAGGGTGACCTGCCAACCATCGAACCGGATGTTATAAAGCGCGCTCTATTGCCATTGCTCAATGGTCCTGCCGATATTGGTACGCTGGCGGTCGAGATTCGCCATGAAGCAGAAAAGACCAATCCCAATGTGGTCAAGATCATCGGCTCGCCTTTGAGTGAAACCCAGTTGCGCGCACTCTATTTCACGCGTGCGACAGCCCCTTGGGGCGAGGGGCCGCTTTACCACCATATCGGGCTTTATGCCTATCGCCGGGCCGCTCTTGAGCGTTTTGTCAGGCTTGGCCCTTCGCCGCTGGAGCGGCGTGAGCGGCTGGAGCAACTGCGCGCGCTTGAGGCTGGGATGCGCATTGATGTCGAGATTGTCGATTCTGTGCCGCTGGGTGTGGACACGCAGGAAGATCTGGATCGCGCCCGCGAATTATTGAATATGAAACAAGGCCAAGGATAATGACCAAGACCAACCGCATCTCTTTTCAGGGTGAACCCGGCGCAAATTCCGATACGGCTTGCCGCAACATGTTTCCAACGATGGAACCCATGCCTTGCCCGACCTTTGAAGATGCGTTCAATGCGGTTGAAAGCGGTGCAGCCGATCTGGCAATGATTCCAATTGAAAATACCATTGCCGGACGTGTTGCCGATATCCACCATCTGTTACCGGAATCGCGACTACACATTGTTGGCGAATATTTTCTGCCGATCCATTTTCAGCTGATGGTTCTACCGGGCACGAAGCGCAGCGAGATCACCTCTGTCCACAGCCATATCCATGCACTTGGCCAATGCCGCAAATATATTCGCAAGAATGGCTGGAAGCCGGTGATCGCTGGCGACACCGCCGGTGCAGCGCGGCTGGTCGCGGAAGTCAAGGACAGGACGATGGCTGCTTTGGCGCCGCGTCTGGCATCAAGCCTCTATGGTTTGGATATTCTCGAAGAGGATGTCGAGGACACTGAAAACAATGTCACGCGCTTCGTCGTGCTGACAAAAACCAAAAAATGGGCACCGCGTACCTCCGATGCGCTGATGATGACCACTTTTGTATTCCGCGTCCGCAACGTTCCGGCTGCACTTTATAAAGCGATGGGCGGTTTTGCCACGAACATGGTGAATATGACCAAGCTGGAAAGCTACCAGATCGACGGTAAATTCACGGCGACGCAGTTTTACGCGGACATTGAAGGCCATCCGGACGATAAGAATGTCGCCCAGGCGCTGGAGGAGCTGGAATTCTTCTCGAAGGAAGTGCGTGTATTGGGTGTCTACCCAGCTGACACGACATTCCGAAGCTCGCAAATAAGCGAAGACTAATTATTGAGCTGAGATTCGGTCGAGAAATTGCTGGACTGCTTGATTGAATTGGTCAGGCCGTTGCAGCGGCGCGAAGTGACTGACACCCCGTAGCAGGAGAAACTCCGCGCGCGGGATGGTGCGCGCGAGATATTCGGCATGTTCCCGCTTGATAAATTCATCATGCTCGCTTTGAACGACAGTGACCGGCACCGTAATCTTCGCCAGCTCGGCGGCACTATAATTAGGTTCCGTTTTCATCATTCTGCCGACGGCTGCCAGAAAGTCCTCGAACTGATCAGGCGTTGCCGATAACTCGGCATAATCCTTGACATGGCGGCTGAAGCAACGATCGAGCGCTAGGCTTGGCTGAACTTCCTTGGTGCCGCTCGGGTCCATGTTACAGCCAAAGAAAAAGACACCGGTGACGCGATGCGATGCCTTTATGCCGAGCACCATTGATGTGCAGGCGCCGTCGCTCCAGCCAATTAGAGCGGCCTTGGCAATGCTCAATCGATCCATGACCGCAAGCACATCGGATGCCATCAGCTCATAGCTATAGGATTTACTGTCACGCGTGCTGCGGCCATGTCCACGGCTGTCGATGAGAAGCGCGCAGTATCCGGCATCGACAAGAGCTGGAACCTGATAGCCCCAATTGCCACCATGGCCCAATCCGCCATGAATCAGGATTACCGGCGCTCCGGCACCATAGGCAGAATAGTGGATGCTGGCTCCATCGTTCTCAACGAAACCCTCGTCGGTCGCGTCCGGTAATGGCAGCGCACCATTGGCTTCAAAGTTTTTCAGCTCATCATCGCGAAAGTCCACAGGCGTCGCCTTTCTATCCAATGATTAAAACTTGCTCTCCACCCAGCTGCGGATGAGGTGGGCTGCAATGGCCCCTGCGGGCGGCGTCATAAGGCCATCTGGATGCGTACGGTCCATCATGGTCCTGACTTCTTCGCGGCTGAACCAGCGTCCAGCCTCAAGCTCAGCCGTATCCAATATATAATCGTCCGAGAGGGCTTCGGCATGGCAACCGATCATCAAAGAATAGGGGAAGGGCCAAGGCTGGCTGGCATGATAGAGAACACGCCCTACAGGCAGGTTGGTTTCTTCCATGGTTTCGCGGCGCACTGCATTTTCGATAGTCTCTCCGGGTTCGATAAACCCGGCGAGGCAGGAATACATGCCGGTCCCAAAATGCGCCCCGCGCGCCAACAGGCACTTGTCGCCGCGCACGACCATCATGATCGCAACCGGGTCTGTGCGCGGAAAATGCTGAGCCTCGCAATTGGGGCATGTACGACGATAGCCGCCATCCCGCATGACGGTTTCATGGCCGCAGCGCCCGCAAAACTTGTGGGTGTCATGCCATGAGAGCAGTGACACGGCTTGCGCCATGGCTCCTATCTGATCTGGGGGAATAAGCCCTTGCGTATAGGCCGAACGATAGTCAACCGCCTCAATGCCCATAGGTAGCGCTTCCGGAGAAAGGCCGCTCGGTCCTGCCAATATTGGCATATCGTCTTGAAGGCCGAGATAAATTGTCTTGTTCAATCCCGGGAGAAGCGCCGAGGCTGCTTCCATCCCGAAAAACGCATTCCCTTCCGAGGCGCTGCGATCAACCAGTATCTTGCCATCGCCCACCAGCAACATGCGCGCGTCGGCATTTGCCAGCGCAAGGGTGACAACGTCGTCACTCCGTTTTTCCGAATGCCGATTGATCCTGTTCCCGGCGAATCCCACAAAATGGCTGGGCTCGGCTAGCGGAGCATCAAAAAGACGAAACGACATGAATGGAAGCTCCAGAACGGGGAAACTGGACGGGGATTGTTTAAATAGCGTCGAGAATCGTTTTCGCAAAGACCTTTGCGTCGTTTTTGCTGTAAGGCTCGCGTGTTCCATGACCCCATACCGGCCCAGGCCATGCCGGATCGCCAGTGTTCCGTGCAATGACATGCACGTGTAGTTGGCGAACTATATTGCCAAGTGCAGCCGTATTGATCTTTTCGCAATTGGTAATCGACTTGAGTGCCTGCGCCGCGATGCCCGCCTCGAATGTCAACATCGTCTGATCGAGCGGCGTCAATTCATGAACTTCAGTGATTCCCGGTCGTTGCGGCACAAGAATAAGCCATGGCCAACGCCGGTCATTCATCAAGCGCAGGTCACAAAGACCCAGTTTTACGATGGGGAAGGTATCTGCGTTTAGTTTTGCGTCGAGTGCGAATGTCATGATGTACGAGTAAATAGCAGTTTTTTTCTGTGTGCGCTTGCTTTTTGCGTTCGGATTGCCGATATGAAAACCGGGAGGTTGGTGGTGGACGAGCCACTCGCCAACCGGGTCAGGTCCGGAAGGAAGCAGCCCCAACGAGCCAGGCACGGGTCGCCGTGCCAGCCTCCCACCCTTTTTATGTGTACCTGCCTGTGTCAAAGCCGCAACCGGCATTGACGCTATGGTGCATGGCGGTCCAAACTTGCGCCATATACAAGAAGTAAATGCAGGAGCGGAACAAACGCGATGGACACGAAAAAGCCAGACAGCGCCTATCGCGTGCTCGCCCGCAAATATCGCCCCGAAAATTTCAACGATCTGATTGGCCAGGAGCCAATGGTCAGGACGCTGACCAATGCGTTCGAGACAGGACGGATCGCGCAAGCGTGGATGCTGACGGGTGTGCGCGGTGTCGGCAAGACCACGACTGCGCGAATTCTTGGCCGCGCCCTCAACTACAAGAATGGCGATATAGACAAGCCAACCATAGACCTCTCTGTCATGGGCGAGCATTGTCAAGCTATCATGGAAGGCAGGCATGTCGACGTGATCGAGATGGATGCTGCTTCCCATACGGGCATTGATGATATTCGCGAGATCATCGAACAGGTGCGTTACCGTCCGGTATCGGCACGTTATAAGGTTTATATCATCGATGAGGTGCATATGCTCTCCAATCAGGCCTTTAACGGCCTGTTGAAGACGCTTGAAGAGCCGCCGCCCCATGTGAAATTCATTTTTGCGACGACGGAAATCCGCAAGGTTCCCATCACCGTTCTGTCGCGCTGCCAGCGTTTCGATTTGCGCCGCATAGATACCAGCCTGTTGACCTCGCATTTACGCAAGATCGCAGGTCTGGAAAACATAACGGTGGACGATACCTCGCTGTCCATGATCGCGCGGGCAGGCGAGGGTTCCGTGCGTGATTCGCTGTCCATTTTCGATCAGGCCATAGCGCATGGAGCAGGCACAGTGAATGGCGAGGCTGTGCGTTCGATGCTCGGCCTGGCGGATCGTGCGCGGATCATCGATTTGTTCGAAATGCTGATGCGCGGCGACGTGGCTTCGGCATTGCGTGAGTTCCGCTCGCAATATGATGTTGGAGCTGATCCCAGCGTAGTGTTGACCGACCTTGCCGACTTCAATCATTTGGTCACACGCATTCGTTTTACCCCGGATGTTGCCGACGATATTTCATTGTCAGAAGACGAGCGGCTGCGCGGACGTGATTTTGCAGAGAAATTGTCCATTCGCGTCCTTTCCCGGACTTGGCAGATGTTGCTGAAGGGTATGGCCGAGGTCGAGAATTCAAATCGCCCCGTTCAGGCAGCCGAAATGCTGCTCATCCGCATTGCCCATGCCGCAGATTTGCCCACGCTTGATGAAGCATTGAAGTCGCTGGATGATGGCACAGCTTTGTCTGGTACCGCCGGCGACAATAATGGGCCGCGTCCGAATCCGGGCAATGGCGGTGCCTCAATGGCACGTGCCAGCGATGCGGTGGCAACTGCTCGCGGCACTGTGAACGCGAGTGGCGGCGCAACCATGCGGCTGGTTGAACCAGCTATCCAACCAGAACCGGCCATGCTCGCTTCGCCGCAGATTGTTGAAGAGGCCGTTCCTTCGGTTCAGATAGGCAGTATTGAAGATATCATCGCACTTGCAGACAAGCAGCGTGATATGCAGTTCAAGATCATGGTCAAGAATTGCGTGCGGCTGGTCAGTATCAAGCCCGGGCGTCTTGAGATTAACCTGACTGAAGCTGCGCCGAAAACCCTGCTGACAGATTTATCGCAAAAGCTTGGCGACTGGACGGGCATTCGCTGGATGGTTTCGCTTTCGCGTGAGGAAGGCAGCAAGACACTCAACGAAGTCGAAACGGCAAAGCGTGAAGGCTTGCTGAGCGATGCGCGTGCAGATCCGGATGTGGCCGCCATACTTTCGAAGTTTCCGGGCGCCAAGATTATCAACGTGCGCATAGCCACGCCCGCGGGGCAAGCCGATGATGAATTATCCGCAGGTGCAGGTGATGATACATTGGCGCCCGTTGAAGAAGATGATTGAACGATAGGAGATAACCCATGCGTGACATAATGGGCATGATGAAACAGGCCAAGGAAATGCAGGCGAAGATGGCTTCGATGCAGGAGGAAATTTCCGCACTTGAGGCCGAAGGGCAGGCGGGTGGCGGGCTTGTCACTGTCAAGCTTTCCGGCAAAGGCGCACTGACTGCACTGACCATTGATCCTTCACTCTTCAAGGAAGATGATATCGAAGTCATTGAGGATCTCATCATCGCTGCGCACAATGAGGCCAAGGCGAAGGTCGAGGCAATCATGGCAGAAAAAACGCAAGCCTTGACTGCGGGCCTGCCAATTCCTCCGGGATTCAAGTTGCCGTTTTAATCCTATTCGAAAGCAACCAGAAGTTTATTGGAAAGAATGTCTTATTAAGATAGACTGTTCTTGGAGTAGGGAACGAGCTTTCGCCCGTCCCCTGGTCTCATTTTGAAAATTGAACCCGGAATGTCAGTGACCAGCTGGTCCGGGTTCTTTTCACAATAAGAGTTACGCTAAACGGAAATCTCCGCATAGTTTCACCTCCAAGTCGAGAGCATGGCTGATGCCGCAGTTGGAGAAGCCCGTCCTCTCCAATACACTGGCTGGCACCGTGCTGCTGCTTTTGCCCTCAAACCCGTTGCGATCACCGATACGATCCTTATCGGGTCTTGGAGCCGGAACAACCAATCCAAGATTGTATTATTTCGACCAAAATGTTGGATGGGTTGAACACTCCGCCGGTCTTTGATTCCCTAAAGCCGCGAATTGCTCTAAACCGGCGATATGTCGAAACGAATCGCCGGTCCAGAAATTGAGCGCCTAATCCAGCTCCTAGCCAAAGTGCCGGGGCTTGGTCCGCGTTCTGCCAGGCGCGCCGCCCTCCACCTTATCAAGAAGAAAGAAGCACTGCTCATTCCTCTTGGCACCGCGATGCAGGATGCGGCCGAGAAGGTGCGCATCTGCTCAACATGTGGAAATGTGGATACATCCGACCCCTGCATGATTTGCACCGACCCACGCCGCGAACGCGCGACACTGATCGTGGTCGAGGATGTTTCCGATCTCTGGGCGTTGGAACGTGCCGGATCGATGAATGTCCGTTATCATGTTCTTGGCGGACGCCTCTCTCCGCTTGATGGTATCGGCCCGGATGATCTCAATATTGCGACGCTTGTCGGGCGGGTTGCCGAAGGGGAGATCCAAGAGATTATTCTTGCGGTGAATGCGACTGTCGAGGGTCAGACAACAGCACACTATATCACCGATCAGCTGGCAGATTTTGATGTCCGAATTACCAGGCTTGCTCATGGCGTGCCGGTTGGGGGTGAGCTTGACTATCTTGACGAAGGAACATTAACGGCTGCCTTGCGCGCAAGAACCACACTGTGAAGCCGCTAACTTGTCTTTTTCGAGATTTATGGTCGTTATACTAAAATGCGATAGGACCGAAAAATTTCGGGGCCGGGCAACAGGGGCGAAGTTTCATGATTATCCAGGATATGACGCAGCAGGAAATCAAGGAGTTTCTGGCACGCGCAACAATCGGGCGATTGGCGTGCGCGAAAGATAATCAACCCTACGTTATTCCCCTGAGTTTCGCTTACGATGCCGTTTCTCTTTATTCACTCACGTCAGCGGGCACGAAAGTCGACTGGATGCGTGAAAATCCCAAAGTGTGCATAGAGTTTGATGAGATCGTTGCCACTAATAATTGGCAAAGCGTCGTCGTCACCGGAATTTTCGAAGAGCTGACAAGCGAACCCGGCCATATAGAGGCGCGCAATAATGCGCATCGTCTTTTGAGCCGAACGGCTGAGTGGTGGGAACCGGCCTATGTAAAAACGATTTCAAGAAATCATGTCCGTCCGCTGGAACCGGTATATTTCCGTGTTGCCATCATTCATACCACCGGCCACAAAACCGTTGCCAGTTAAGACGCCAACAGTGCGGGGCTCAAAGATTTGATGAAAAAGCATTTTATCATTGGGTTGCGTATTCTGCTTGTGCTGAGCACAAGCACATTATCTGCCTTGGCGGCGTCCAAGCCCGAGGTTGATGCGCAATTCCAAAACTGGCTTGCCAATGATCTTTGGCCTGATGCCAAGACAGCGGGCATTTCGAAAGCAGTGTTCGATCAGGCTTTTGCCGGCGTATCGCCCAATCTGGACTTGCCTGATCTGATTCTGCCGGGCGAAAAGCCAAAGACACCAAAGAAGCAGGCTCAGTCCGAGTTCGGCTCGCCGGGAAAATACTTCAATGATAAGACCATAAATGCCACAACTGCTGGCGGCGTGGCGCGGGCAGGGCAATATGCCCGGACCCTGAAGGCCGTCGAAAGCAAATATGGTGTCCCGGGTGAGATCGTGCTTGCAGTCTGGGGACGCGAGAGCGGATATGGCAGCGTAAAAATTCCAAATAACGCCTTTACCGTACTTGGTACAAAAGCATTTCTGGCCTCGCGAAAGGAAATGTTCCGCAAGGAACTGATGGCTGCGCTGGAGATTGTCCAGAAGGGATATATTGACGCTGGTGCCATGAAAAGCTCCTGGGCCGGAGCGCTCGGTCAGCCGCAATTCATGCCGACCTCTTACCTGCAACATGCGGTGGATTTTGACGGTGATGGCAAACGGGATATCTGGAACTCGGTGCCGGACACGCTGGGTTCTATCGGTCATTATCTCAAGCAATATGGCTGGCAGGCAGGACGGGACTGGGGCTATGAGGTCACCGTGCCGGAAACCGTGAGCTGTTCCCTCGAGGGGCCGGATCAGGGCAAGCTGTTTTCCGCCTGGGAACAACTGGGTATCAGCCGGGTCAATGGCAAGGCTTTTCCGTCCAGCGAGATGAAGCGCGAAGGCTTCCTTTTGATGCCCGCCGGAAGGCACGGGCCTGCATTCATCGTTACCAAGAATTTTTATGTCCTAAAAGAGTACAATATGAGTGATCTATATGCCCTGTTCATCGGGCATATTGGTGATCGGATTGCCCATGGTGCAAAAGGATTCAGCACTGGCTGGGGCGACGTTGGCGGACTTTATCGCTCTGACATTGCCAGCATGCAAAAGACGCTGGAAAAGCAGGGATATGACGCAGGCGGCGCGGATGGGTTTCCCGGTTTCAAGACGCGGCGGTCAATTGGAGCATGGCAGACAAAACAGGGAATGGAGCCAACCTGTTTTCCGGACAATGCGCTTGTCAAAGCGATCAGATAAACGCTTATCCTGACCGCTTGCGCTGCTCAAATCCATTTTGGTTCAGGCTTGGATGCGAGTTGATCGCGGTAATAACCGCCAAGGCCGCCAGAGAATTAATATCCTTATTGCCACGGTTGAAGGCTGTCATAACAGTTTCTGCAATGATCCTGGCGTCGTCATCGGTACTGGACTTTACAACGAGCGTTTTGGCGGCTTTGTCGTAGGCCGCTTGCATGATGTTCCAGTCTTCTTGCGAGTAAATCGACTTCGACGCATTATCGAAAAGCATCCTGTGGGCTCCTCCTCAGACCGAACCGAAGCAGCAAATTACCCTGCCAAATGTGGCATGGCAAACCTCAAGCATGTTTGTTCCGGTACAATGGTTCCGAGCGAGAAAGGGCTCTAAATCGTTGGTTCTGTCTCGGATGCTTGCCGGATATGCCGTGAAAGCCGGGACCACCTTTGGCTAAACCACGGGGTTACCAGCGATATTTTCTCAAAACGCCTGTTGGTAAATGTTGGAGCGTTCTCTTCGAACGTCCAGACTTTGAAATTGGTCAATTCATGCGGGCCAAATGTATAAATGAGGGGGGTGTCCGCTGCATCACGGCCGCGGGCGACGACAATCCGGCCGATGCGGCGCTGATTATGGCGGGCATCAAACGTGTGCCATTTGCCACCTAGAAAGACTTCGAACCATGCATTGAAATCCATCGGGGCCGGATCAGCGGGTACGCCAATATCGCCCATATAGCCATTCACGTAACGGGCAGGAATATTCATGCAACGGCAGAAGGCCACGGCAAGATGAGCGAAATCCCGGCACACGCCGACACGCTCTTCATGGGCCTGTGCAGCCGTGCGTGTGGCCCTTGCAAAACCATAGCTGAATGTCAGACGCTGATTGACGTAATCGCAGATTGTCTGAACTCGTGTCCAACCCGGTTTGACATGCCCGAACAGGCTCCAAGCAAGATTGCTCAACTCGTCTGTTTCACAATAGCGGCTGGCAGAAAGGTAAGCCAGGCATTCCGTGGGAAGTTTGTCGACGGAAACTTCTTCGGCATTTTCATCGACCGGATCTGGCAGGCCATCATCGTTGACAACAGCATCATATTTCAGTGACAAATTGCCAGCCGGTGCAACCAGCCGCAGACAATTATTTCCAAACAGATCTGTGAATGTTTCCAGATTAACCTCTGGCGTTGCCGTGGGTCCACGTTCGCATTGAACATCTTTCAGCCGTGCGGATTCCAGATTTAGATAGGTCGTCATAGGGGTTGGCTCGTTGCAACGAATTCCTATCTCGTAACCAACACGGATCAACATGGGCATATCCTTTAATCTTTTCAGAACAACGCCGGGACGGGATGCTGGTTCCGCAGCCTTGAATTTTTTGCGTAGAAGGATTTTGCAATTCGGTTGATTCATAAACTGTTGACTATAAATCACGGCAATTCGAACCAAATCAGCTTATTTGAGTTATGCTAGTACGGTGCGAGATGCGCCGCATGGAGTGGATTGGAATGATCATGGCACGACATCCAGTGAACGACCGGACTGCAAATGTGCTTCGCGAGCAGGTCGTGCGCGCTGATTATCGCCGAACGATCGAAACGGCCCGTCCATCACAAGTCGAAAAGAATATTCCGGACGTTCTACGTGATCTTTTGCAAAGACTTGATGCGGCTGAAAAGAAGCAAATCCGTTAACAGCGTGGCTATCTTATCAAAAACAAGTCACCAGGCTTAGTTTTTGATTTGCATCAAGCTGTCATGATAGGGCGCACGTCCTGATTTTGCATTGTGCACGAAGGATCCGAACGAGAGTGCAAAGGCGAAGAATATTACAAATACGATGCCAAGACGCTGAACAAGCATGACAAATCCCGTCGGTATTTGCTGCGAATAGTAACGCGCGCAGCAGTTGAATTTTTACAAATTATGTGTCGCAATATGAACGCCGCCTGAACCTCTTGTTCATCGAGCATTTGTGTTGTCGGTCGATCGCGAATTCAACGGGGGTTGGACTTTTATGATCATTACACTAGCACTTCTGATTGGTATCATTGCAGGTTTGCGAGCGATGACGGCACCGGCGGCTGTAAGCTGGGCTGCCTATTTGGGTTGGCTCAATCTGGGTGATAGCTGGCTGGCGTTTTTGGGCTATGCCTTCACGCCCTGGATCATTTCAATACTTGCCATTGGCGAGCTCATCACAGATCAGTTGCCATCGACCCCGAGTCGAAAAGTACCGGTGCAATTTGGCACACGCGTTCTAATGGGCGCAGTCAGTGGCGCTGCCATAGGCATTGCCGGCAGCATGCTGGTTGCCGGGTTGATTGCCGGGGCAATAGGCGCTGTCATCGGCACCTATGGTGGTGCTTATATCCGTAGCGCGCTTGCTGCCCGCTTCGGACAGGATCGGCCTGCGGCATTGATCGAGGACGCAGTGGCTATTATCGGGGCCTATCTGATTGTTGCTTCGCTGCCATGAGTAATTCTTTCGACGCGATCATTATTGGGGCGGGGCAGGCGGGGCCCGCGCTGGCAGGAAGACTTACAACCGCCGGCAGAAAGGTTTTACTCATTGAGCGGAAGTTTTTCGGCGGCACCTGCGTTAACACTGGCTGTATGCCGACCAAGGCGCTGGTGGCAAGCGCCTATGCAGCGCATTTGGCGCGACGTGGCGCTGATTTTGGCGTTACGATCGACACGCCCATCCGCATTAACATGAAACGCATATGGCAACGAGCCGATACCGTTTCCTCAACCGCCCGAAATAATATCGAGAGTTGGCTGAAGGGCATGGATAATTGCACCATTGTGCAGGGTCATGCGAAATTTATCGGTCCGCATGAAATAGTCGTTGGCGGCGAAACCTATACGGCGCCTCAAATATTCATCAATACCGGCGGACGCGCCGTCATTCCGGATATGCCCGGAATTGATGAGATCGATTATCTGACCAATACCGGCATCTTGCAGCTGGACACACTTCCCGAACATCTTGTCGTGATCGGCGGAAGCTATATCGGACTCGAATTTGCACAGATGTACCGCCGGTTCGGTGCAAAAGTGACAATTGTCGAGAAGGGGCCGCGGCTGGTTTCCCGGGAAGATGAAGATGTTTCCGAGGCAATCAGACAGATAATTGAGGCCGAGGGCATTGAATGCCGTCTGAATGCCGAATGTATTTCGTTCAAACGCCATGCGATGGGGGCGCAAGTCAGTGTCGATTGCAGCTCGGGCGCACCAGCTATCGTCGGTTCGCATGTGCTTCTGGCTATCGGGAGGCTACCCAATACCGATGATCTGGATGTAGAAAAAGCCGGTATCGAGATGGACGAACGCGGCTACATCAAGGTCCATGATGATCTTTCGACCAGCGCGGATGGAATTTGGGCGCTTGGTGATTGCAACGGGCGAGGGGCCTTCACGCATACGGCCTATAATGATTTTGAGATTGTCGCAGCCAATTTGCTCGATGGAGAAGATCGCAAGGTCAGCGCGCGTATTCCGGGCTATGCGCTTTATATCGACCCGCCGCTTGGCCGAGTAGGTTTGAACGAAACACAGGCGCGCAAGTCAGGCCGACCACTTCTGATTTCCAAGAGGCCGATGACACGCGTCGGGCGCGCAATTGAAAAGGATGAGACCAAGGGTTTCATGAAAGTTATTGTCGATGCGGAAACAAAGAAGATTCTAGGTGCCGCAATTTTGGGAACCGGCGGTGATGAGGCCATTCATGGCATACTCGACATGATGAATGCCGATGTCGATTATGGGAAATTGCAATGGGCAGTGCCTATCCACCCTACCGTTTCGGAGCTGATTCCCACCTTGCTTGGTGATTTGAAGCCTGTCGATAACTAGACAGACATTCATAATCGGATACATTTGCTTAAATGGACATACAAACGTATTGACAACTGCCGTATGATCTGGAAAGTCAAATGAAACGTTTCATATTGAAGAAACGGCGATGACCGGATGAATTCAAAAGAATGATTGCGGTTGTCAGGGAGAGATGGAGTTGGCGGGTTTGTGCTCGCTCCGAAAGAGCAACCAAGGGAGGAAGCCTCGTGAAGAAACTTTTAGCATTACTGGCAATAACGCTGGCACTGGCCGTGCCGGCGCTGGCTGAGGGTCCCGTCGACACCTCGAAGGTCAACAAGGAATATGTGACCGGAGCCGACGGCAAGTCCTATACGATCGCAACTGTCGTCAAGGTCGATGGCATTGCCTGGTTCGACCGCATGCGCGAGGGTGTCGAGCAGTTCAAATCCGAGACAGGCGCTGACGTCTGGATGGTCGGTCCTAGCTCTGCGGATGCTGCTGCACAGGTGCAGATCGTAGAAAATCTTATTGCCCAAGGCGTAGATGCCATTTGCATCGTGCCATTCTCGGTAGAGGCTGTTGAGCCGGTTCTGAAAAAAGCACGCGAGCGCGGCATCGTCGTGATTGCGCATGAAGCTTCGAACATCGTCAACGCTGATTATGTCCTGGAAGCATTTGACAACAAGGCCTACGGGGCCAAGTTGATGGAAGTTCTGGGTAAATCCATGGACGGCAAGGGTAAGTATCTTGCTACCGTCGGCAGCTTGACATCGAAATCGCAGATGGACTGGATTGACGGCGCCATTGAATATCAGAAGAAGAATTTCCCCGACATGTCGCTCGCGACAGAACGTCTGGAAACCTATGACGATGCCAATCAGGATTACACCAAGCTGAAGGAAGCCATGACGACCTATCCGGACGTCAAAGGTATCCTCGGCGCACCAATGCCGACCTCTGCGGGTGCTGGACGCCTGATCTCTGAAGGCGGATTAAAGGGTAAAGTCTTCTTTGCTGGTACAGGTCTTGTTTCGGTTGCAGGCGAATATCTCAAGAATGGCGATATCCAGTACATTCAGTTCTGGGATCCAGCAGTAGCCGGTTATGCCATGAATGAACTGGCTGTCATGGCCCTCAACAAAAAGACGGACCTTATTAAGGCCGGTCTCAATCTCGGACTGCCCGGCTATGACAATCTGCTGGCTCCAGATGCATCCAGACCAAATGTACTTTTTGGTGCCGGTTGGGTTGGTGTTACCGCAGATAATATGAATTCATATAATTTCTGATTTTTAACGTGACAGGAAAGCGGGGGCGTTGCAGAAGGCCCCCGCTTTCCTGATATTCGCGGATCTCCACCATAGCGGGGAAAGCATGAGCGAAAACCTTCTGGAACTTAAGAATATCAGCAAGCGGTTTGGCGGCCTTGTGGCGCTCGATAATGTTTCGCTTGTTGTGAAGCCCGGGGAAATCCACTGCCTTGCGGGTGAAAACGGCTGCGGCAAGTCGACGATCATCAAGACCATAGCAGGCGTTTATACGCCCACCGAGGGGGAGATCCTGATTGACGGTAAGCCGGTAACAGGATTTACGCCTGCGCGGTCCGTACAACAGGGCATCCAAGTTATCTATCAGGATTTTTCTCTGTTCGGGAACTTGACCGTTGCAGAAAATCTGGCGCTGAACACGCTGCTTCTTGAAGGCAAAAAGTCAGTCAGCTGGAAACGGATTCGCGATCTGGCGACCAAAGCCCTGGCGCGTCTTGGCGTCACCATGGACCTTGATGCCGACGTGGAATCGCTACCGACATCCGGCAAGCAGATCGTGGCAATTGCCCGCGCCATGATGGGTGATGCCAGGCTTATCATCATGGATGAGCCGACAACTGCCCTTACACGCCCAGAAGTTGACGCGTTGTTCCGTATTGTCCGCGATATTCAGGCTCAGGGAATTGCAGTGCTTTTCGTCAGCCATAAAATGCGCGAAATGCTGGAAATCAGCGAGCGGCTGACTGTTCTTCGCAATGGCAAAAAAGTTGCAGAAGGCCCGATCAGCGATTTTAACGAGGCGGCCATTACCCGCGCTATGACAGGGCATGACCTCACGGATCAGACCTATGAATGGACGCCTGTAAAAGGTGATGAGCAGCCGCGTCTGAATGTCAAACAGTTGAGTATTCCGGGCATGTTGGAGAATATTGACCTGACATTGCGCGCGGGCGAAATCGTCGGCTTATCCGGTCTGATCGGCTCCGGTCGTACAGAGCTTGCGCTGGCACTTTTCGGGATGAACCCAAAATATACGGGTTCGGTGACAATTGACGGCAAGGCCGTCCACCCGAAGACCGTACAGGACGCCATCGCCAGCGGTCTTGCCTATGTGCCCGAGGACCGTCTGACCGAAGGGCTGTTTCTTACCCAGTCAATCGAGCGCAATATGCTCGCTACCTCCTTCGAAAACTTCGTCAGTGGCATGTTCATTGACCGCAAAAAAGCAGATGCGGCGACGAAAGCCATGTTTGGAGCGATGCAGATTGCAGCGCCCGGGCCCCAGACTCCGGTCAACCATCTTTCCGGTGGTAACCAGCAGCGCGTGGTGCTCGCCCGGTGGTTGTTGACAGGCGCGCGTGTCCTTATCCTCAACGGCCCTACCGTTGGCGTCGATGTGGGCTCCAAAGCCCAAATTCATCGGAAAATCCGTGAGCTGGCTACCGAGAACGGTTTGGCTGTGCTGATGATATCTGACGATGTTCCCGAACTCGTGCAGAATTGTAACCGTGTCATTGTCATGCATCGCGGACGTTTTGTTGATGAAGTCGCAGCAGATGCATTGAACGAAGACGCATTGAACGACCGGTTGAAGGCTTTGAAATGACGATTTTTCGCCGATCAGAATTTATCATCGCCGCCATTCTACTGGTCGCCATGATCTTTATTGGATTGATTAACCCGGCCTTCTGGTCGCTGGACAATATGTTCGGGTTGCTCCGCAGCAACGTCATTATCGGTATCATGGCGCTGGGCGTCCTTGTCGTAATGATTTCCGGCGGTATCGACGTATCCTTCACCGCCTTTGCGGTGGCGGCGATGTATCTGACCGTCAAGGGCATGCTCTATTTCGGTTATGAAGGCGTGCTTGTGCCCTTTATAGCTGCAACCCTTATCGGCCTCGTTCTTGGCGCGTTCAATGCGTTTTTCATTCATACATTCCGGATGATTCCGCTCATTGTCACGCTTGGAACCGGCAGTGTCGTGCGCGGTCTGTTGCTCGGCCTGGTCGGTACCAGCATCATCAATATCGATAAGATGCCGCCGGAGCTGATCAATTTTGCCAAGGTCAATCTCGTCAATTCAACATCGGCAACCGGAACGAATTTCGGCCTGACGGCCATGATCCTCATCTATCTCGGCCTTGCGCTCGTGACGCATCTTTTTCTGCGCTACACGATGATCGGGCGCAGCATTTTTGCCTATGGCGGTGCGCCGGAAGCTGCCAAGCGTGTGGGCTTCGATACGCGCAAAACATTGTTCTTTGTCTATTGTTTTGCAGGCGCTCTGGCAGGATTTGCCGGTCTTTTGCAGGGCTCGATGATCTGGCAAGCGAACCCGCGTGATTTCGCAGGTTTCGAGCTTGATGTCATTGCAGCGGTCGTGCTGGGCGGCGCTTCGATCTTTGGTGGACGCGGCAGCGTTGCCGGAACCTTGCTCGGAGTGTTCATGCTCGTCATGGTCAAGAATAGCCTGATCATCATGAAGGTCGATACAACATGGCAACGCGTTGTCGTCGGCTTGATTATCGTTGGAGCGACTGCGCTGACAGCGTGGCGCGATCGCAAGAAACTGGTGTGAGAAGCACAATGTCAGACCGTTCAATCGCCAAACGTATTTTCGGGCAGGACCGCAATATCCTGCAGCTTATTGCCATCACCATTCTGGTCTTTGCACTGATGTCATGGCTGAATCCGGACAAGTTCCTGCGCTACTATAATTTTGAGTCCATTACCTACATCATGCCCGAGCTTGGCATTCTGGCGATCGCCATGATGATTGCCATGCTGACCGGCGGCATTGATCTGTCGGTGGTAGGCATTGCCAATCTTGCCGGTATTCTTGCCGGCGTATTCTTCCACTCGGTCATTGTCGGAACAGATCAATCCACCGGGATGATCCTGCTCTATACAGGTATCGGCATATTGCTCGCGCTCG
The DNA here is from genome assembly GCA_900471815.1 of Hyphomicrobiales bacterium. Classification (GTDB taxonomy): domain Bacteria; phylum Pseudomonadota; class Alphaproteobacteria; order Rhizobiales; family Rhizobiaceae; genus Phyllobacterium; species Phyllobacterium ifriqiyense. The sequence goes on along the minus strand of UICE01000001.1, from coordinate 122,331 downwards.
GCATCGGATTGCTGGCGGGATTATTGAACGGGTTCCTGATTTCGAAGCTGCGGATTACGCCTATCCTTGCGACGCTGGGAACTGGACAGATTTTCACTGGTCTTGCCGTGGTTCTCACCGGCGGTCCCGCAATCACGGGCTTTCCGGATGGCTGGAACTTCATTGGCAATGGCAAGGTGCTGGGCTTGGCAACGCCATTCGTGCTGTTCGTTATCGTAGCAGGTGCAGTCGCCATCCTGCTGACGCGTACAACCTTCGGCGTCAACCTGATGCTCATCGGTACCAACCCCCGCGCTGCAATTTTTGCCGGTCTGCGCAAGGATCGCATGATCCTTTATTCTTATATGCTGACAGGCATGATGGCCGCCATCGCCGGGATTATCCTTTCCGGCCGCACAAATGCTGCCAAGTCGGATTATGGTGCATCCTATCTTCTGCAAGCTGTTTTGATTGCCGTTCTTGGAGGCACCAACCCTGCGGGCGGCAAAGGCAGGGTGCTTGGCGTCTCCATCGCATTGATTGCGCTGATGTTGCTTTCTTCCGGCTTCCAGATATTGCGGTTCTCCAACCATCTGATCGATTTCATATGGGGTGGATTTCTGCTCATCGTTATTGCCCTGAATGCTTTCCGCAATACAGATAGATAAGAGTTGTAATTTGAGGGACATACATATGGCACGACGCATCGCAGTGGTCGGCAGCAACATGACTGATCTGGTCACATCGATCATCCGCATGCCTGCACCCGGTGAAACACTGGAAGCGCCTGAGTTTTCCATGGGCTTTGGCGGCAAGGGCGCTAATCAGGCTGTTGCTGCGGCAAGACTTGGTGCTGACGTTTTGATGCTCACCAAAGTAGGTGATGATGTTTTTGGTCAAAGCACGATCAATAATCTCAAAGACAACGGGATTGATATCTCCCATGTCGGGACAGTTCCCGGCAAATCGAGCGGCGTTGCGCCAATATTCGTTGATGAAACGGGTGAAAACTCCATCCTCATTATCAAGGGTGCCAATAATGATCTGAAGCCTGCTGACATTGATGCGGCGGCGGACGATTTGAAAAAGTGCAGTCTGATACTGATGCAGTTGGAAGTGCCGCTGGAGACTGTGTATTACACGCTCGCCTTTGCCGAAAAACATGGAATTGAAACAATTCTCAATCCGGCACCTGCTGCACCGGATTTGGATCCTTCAAAAGTCACAACGGCCACTTTCGTCGTTCCTAACGAGTCTGAGCTGGCCTTGTTGACCGGATTGCCGACGGGAACAGATGACGAAATCGAACAAGCAGCGCGGTCGCTGATCGCCAAAGGTATACGCACAGTCATCGTCACGCTGGGCGCGCGCGGAGCCCGCTTGATAACAAAAGATCAATCAACAATGATTGCTCCGGTCAAGGTCACGCCGAAAGATACAACCGGCGCTGGCGATGCCTTTATAGGCAGCTTCGCGCGGTTCTATGTCGAAACCGGTGAACTTGAACCATCGCTGAAGAAAGCTGCCATTTATGCGGCAGATTCCATCACACGCCCAGGCACGCAGAAGTCCTATGCCACAGCCAGGGAATTCGAGCAGTTTCTGACCACCCAATCCGCTTAAATGAAGAGGTAAGCAACCGTGCTGAAGAATCTCGATCCGCTGCTGAATGCCGATGTTCTCTACGCCCTGAAATCCATGGGGCATGGTGACCGGCTTGTTATTTGCGACACCAATTTCCCGGGCGATTCCATCGCGCGGCAAACGAAATTGGGCCGTCTTTTGCGTATCGACGCCGTAACGGCGCCACGTGCTGCCCGAGCGATCCTTTCGGTTATGCCGCTTGATACATTCATCGACGACGCAGCGGCGCGAATGGAGATTGTCGGAAACCCAGACGAAGTGCCGGATGTGCAAATCGAAATGCAGGCGGAGATTGATCAGGCTGAAGGCAAGCATTGGCCAATGGTTTCAATCGACCGGATGGCGTTTTATGAGCATGCCAAAAACGCCTACTGCGTTATCGCAACAGGTGAGCGCCGCTTTTATGGATGCTTTATCCTGACGAAGGGCGTCATTGCGCCGGATAACGCTTGAGCCTGGAGCAAAGGCCGCTCCACTAGATGCTTACGAGTGTTTAGCGCGGTGCAGCCGTTGAATTGCGTATAACCAATGTCGCATCAAGCAATCCGGCGTTGGTACCCGCGGCGTTTTCACCGATAACAAACGCCACTGCTCGCGCTGCGATTTGTTCCACAGGCTGGCTGATCGTGGTCAGTCTTGGCGTGATCAGATTAGCGAGCGGAATATCGTCGAATCCGACGATTGAGAGATTATCGGGAACTTTAAGATCAAGATCGCTCGCCGCGCGCATCAAGCCAATAGCTTGCTGGTCGCTGGCGGTAGCGATTGCGGTGGGGCGGACGTTTTCAGGACTGCTCAGCAAGTGTTTTCCCAGAACCTCGCCCGACTGATAATCGAAATGCCCCTCTACGACCTCTGGCTGAATGCCGGCGGCAATAAGTGTATCTAGAAACCCTGTGCGTCGCTCCCGGGAAACGGGGGATTCATTGGGCCCCGCAATATAGGCAATGCGCCTATGGCCGAGTTGCAAAAGGTGCTGCGCGGCAAGGCCAGCGCCCGCATAGTGATCCACCGAAATCAACGGATAATTTTTCAAGCGGCGGTCTACCGCAACAGTCGCAATATCGCTCTGCCACTTTGCAGGTGCGCCAAATTGCGTGGGAACGACGATCAAGCCGGTCGGATAACTGCGAAGCAGAGTTTCTATCTGTGAAAGCTCGATCTTCGGATCATCATTGGTGATGGACAGCAAAACGGAAAAACCGGCTTGCGACGCGCTGGCTTCCACGTGTTTTGCAAGTTCTGCGAAAAACGGATTGGTAATATCGGGAATAACCAGACCGATCATATCAGTTCGGCTGCGTCTCAAGCCCCTTGCAACGCCGCTTGGCCGGAAGTTCAGCTCCCGGATGGTTGCCTCTACCAGCTCGCGCAGTTCTTTCCCGACGGTTTCGTTTTTGGCCAGCACGCGAGAGACTGTACCGACGGAAACATTGGCCCGCGCCGCTACGTCCTTAATGTTGACCATCGAGAACCTTTTCCGAATCGCTAGTGGAGTGAATTTGACACTTGTATCCCATCCGGTCGCAAACTCTTATACAAATGTCAAATTCGTAAACGCCACCAGATACATATACTTAACTGAAGCCTCGTGATGCTAACAGTCGCTACGAGCGCGCCCAAGGCAGTTAGAAACAGACAACCAGCTGACAATTGGTCTCAGCCTCACTCCAATCGCATGCTCTATTCCCGTCAGGCCAGCTCAGCCATATTTGCGTAAGTGCTCGCCAGCTCTTTGCAGGCCCCACTCAAGCAATTGTTCGGCCCGCGCATCGGTTGCAGCTTCCGCATAGCAGCGCAATTCTGGCGCATTGCCCGAGGCGCGATAATGAACCACCTCACCAGTCGCAAAAACAATGCGTATGCCATCAATGGCGTCATTAGCCTCAATAATGCCGAGCTGGGCAAAAAAGCTTGCGCGTTGCTCATCGTCAAGCAAAGCCTGCAGGAATGTGCTGCTCTTGCTGGGTTCAACATGCTCAATGCGGCCGCTCCGCGTGAAGCGCGCGGGAAGGTCTTCCAGCAATTTCGACACCTGCACCTTGTCTCTCGCCGCCATACCAAGCACCGCGATGATCGGCAGCATGGCATCGCGCGTAGGCAATGCCACCACAATGCCGTCGCCCAAATCAACATTTGAACCCAGCAGCACACCGCCATTGGCCTCAAAGCCGACGATCCGCTGATAGCCATCCCTGGCGGCCTGTTGCATCGCCTCAATGACATAGGGCGAGCCTACTTTTGTGCGATAGACCTTGGCAAAAAGGCCACTTAGCTCAATAGCTGTATTGGAGGTGACGGGTGTCACGACGGCATCGGCATTCAAAAAGCGCGCCGTCAGCAAGCCAAGACTATCGCCGCGAATAAAGGTCCCGGTTTGGTCGGCAACCAGCGGGCGATCCGCATCGCCATCGGTTGAGACCATTGCATCGAGTCGGTATTTTTCGGCAGCGCCAGCGGCCAGCGTAATATCTTCAGATCGCAATGCTTCCGTATCCACTGGCACAAATACATCCGAACGGGCGATGGCGACCGTTTCCGCGCCCAGTGCGCCGAGCACGCGCACGATCAGATCGCGCCCGACCGAGCTATGCTGATAGACGCCGATGCGCTTGCCTGCAAGTGCTCCGGCGTCGAGCATGGATATGCACCGATTTTCATATTCTGCCAGCGCCTTTGGCGAAATATCCCCGGCATCGTCGGGAACGGAGATATCATTCCCGGCAAGGTCGAGCACGGCGAGAATACCCGCCTCATCGCTCTTGTCGATCTCGCCATCCGGCCGATAGAATTTCAAGCCATTGCGGTCAGCTGGAATGTGGCTGCCTGTAACCATGATAGCCGGAAGCTTTTGGGCAAGCGCCCGCAGAGCCAGCGCAGGCGTCGGTAGAGGGCCGCTATTTTCAACCTCCATACCGAAAACCCGGGCAGCGTCGATACAGGCGGCGGCGATTCGCGGGCTGCTCTCGCGCAGATCATAACCGACCAGCAGCTTGCCGCCTGGCGCAATAGCATGAGCCTTTTGCATGTGACGCAGGAATGCCAGCGTATAGGCCCGGCAAATCGCATCGGGAAGTTCGCTTACCAGACCGCGAAGGCCGCTCGTTCCAAATTTCAAGCTTGTCATTGTTTATTCTTCATGCCCCCGGGCCTGCGCATATGTGGTAATGCACATATATAACAGTTTATGATCAGGGCAGCCTTTTCGACAAGATAAAACAATTGTCAAAAGATGCGATCAAGGGGTTTGCAAGCCGATTGATTTCAACTATATGACGACCCGCATCACTGTTGTCCCTCGGGCAACTGTTGGGGAATAGGTTAACGGTAGACCCACGGACTCTGACTCCGTTAGTCCTGGTTCGAATCCAGGTTCCCCAGCCAAATATCAATCCTCGATTATGCAAATTCTCCCGCCCGCTACCGTGACAACCACGCTGGTCACTGCTTGCGCGCGACGATATAGGGCCGATTGTCATTTCCCTTGGTTGCGTGGTTCTCCGAGGCAAGAATGCTAAAGCCAGCGGCGCTGATGATCTGGCTAAGCTCCGCAGCCCGGAAGACACCGGCGTAGGGCGCAAGCCCGACCGCTCGCATAAGCGGCAAGACCAGCCGAATGAGTGGGTTCATCTCGCCGACGCAGGGCGTCTTGGAGATAAACAGCCCGCCAGGCGCGAGCAAGGCATGGATATGGCGCAGCGTGCCGGGCAGATCACGGACCAGATGGAGATAATTAAAACCGAGAACGGCGTTGTATGGGCCATCGCTGAGCGCCAATCCTTCGGCTGTGGTGACGCGGAAGGAAAGCCCTGCAATGGGATCTGCTGCCCGCTTGCCTTCGGCAATCGCGATCATCTCGCTGGAAATATCTGTCGCGAGATAGGCTTGTACACTGCCCGCAAGCCGCAGCGCCGTCGTGCCTGTGCCACAGCCGAGCTCCAATACTCTGTCGTCCGGCTGTAACAGAGCGCGGGTCCGGTCCAGCGTTTGCTCATATCCGGCCTGATCTGCGATTTTGCCCGCCGCATATTTCCGTGAAGATCGGTCCCAGAAACGGGCGTCACTCGCAGTGTTCATAATGGCGCTCATTGTTTGTTTGAATGGCAGATAGGTCGGCCAAGCCGAGGGGAGACTGGCACCAATGCAACCCTTGTCAATAGTCTTTGCAAATGGCACGTTGAGGTTGTGTGATTCACGCTTGCAAAAGGAAGCTATATTTTGGCCCACAAGTTCGAAATTTATAAAGACAAAGCTGGCGAGTTTCGCGTTCGCTTTAAATATAACAGCGAAGTGATGTTCTCGACCGAGGGTTATACATCCAAGTCCAGCGCGCAAAACGCCATTGATTCAATCAAGAAAAATGGTCCAAGCGCTCCTGTCGAAGACATAAGCTAAGCCTATATTATATGGTGCCGGGCAGGCGCATAGACTGCGCCTGCCCGGCCAATTTTTTGCCCGCATTGCTACTGCGCGACGGCACGTCTGGTTTAGGTCTGTGCTTAACAGGACAGCTAAGCTTTATCAGATCGCAAATAGAGAGCGACGACACCTACGCCTCTGCTTTGCGATAGACTGTGACGACAAGCCAGATTGCCGCAAGCAGGAAATAGAACGCGCCAAAGGCTGCATAGGGAACGATTTCCAGAATCGTCGGCACCACAGTGCCGATGGATTGGCTGATCATGAAGCCACCGGCAAGGGCCGATTGTGCGCCGCTCAGGATCATCGGCCATTGCGCGCCATAAGAACGCCAGCGCCTCAGACCCGTATTTAACTGCAACAAACCTGAAAAGATCGCCCAAACGCCGAACACGGCCAGAACCGCATACATGCTGTTGCTGACAGCAAGGATAATGGCGATGGTTGTTATCGTGCTGACCACGACATTGAACCCTTGAGACGGATTGGCTTTCAAGCCGCCATTGACACGGGCATCAACCAGATTGGCGAGCGCATCCCATGCCGGATAGATGACGAGCAGAAGCACGACGAAAGAGGATTGCGCGTTGAAAAGAATGGCGGCGGTAACCCACGCGACAGAGAAGATGGCGCGTGTGAAATAATAGTTTCGCAGCCAGTTGGACGGGGTTGAAGGTTGAGTTTGCATGGGCGTTTCCCTGTTTAAAATCTACCTACTAGTAGGAAGGTAACAATCGAGAGTCAACCCTGTTTCTGAACACCTCATTGTGAAAGGGGCGGCGGCGCATGGTCTTGACATCCAGCCTACCAGAAGGTAGGCGAGCTTATGAAATCAATGGCTTCCACCTCAGAAAAGATTCTCGACATCGCGCAGTCTCTCATTGTCGCGGGGGGCTATAACGGATTCAGCTATGCCGATATTTCGGCTGCAATAGGCATCCGAAAGGCGAGTATCCACCATCACTTTCCGACAAAGGCCGAACTGGTCGCCGTGCTGGTGGACCGTTACCGGGGGCAGGCTGAGGCGGGTTTGAGCTCGCTGCGAAGCCAGGTTGCTAGCCCTGACGAACAGTTACAGGCCTATTTGCGTTACTGGGACACATGCATCCGCGATGCCTCGCAGCCCTTTTGCGTCTGCGCGATGCTGGCTGGTGAGATGCAAATGCTGCCCGATGAGGTCGCCTCGCGCGTGCGCGCCCATTTCCAAAGCCTCGCAACATGGCTTGCGGCGGTGCTGAGCGCAGGAGCGGAGCAGGGTCTGTTCCGGTTGAACAGGTCCCCGGAAGAGGAGGCCCAAATGCTGATGGCTTCGGTTCATGGGGCTATGCTCTCTGCAAGGGCTTTTGACGATCCCGGATTGTTCATCGCAATCATCAGCAGCCAGATTGCCAAACTAACGAAGTAATCAGCGGAAGAGCATTAACGCTACGCTTGCCTTTACCACAGCCATAGGTGCTCAGACGGCCTCAGAGCTCGTCAGAGGCAGGCTTGGCCCGCCAATACTGGCATTAGCTACTTGCGTGCTCTGACGACCATGAGAAGCGCGCAGTTTGGCAGCAAACTTTAAAAGTTACCCCATAAAGGCTTTTAACACTTTTGCGGCGCGGCTAAGCTGTTCTTCGTTCATGCTCGAAAGAGTCCGATGAATATCGGTAAGGAGCCTTGCTCGTTCGCCTGCACCGGGAGCGGTGTCAGCTCCGAACAGAACTGGAGCTGGTACGCCTAGCGCCTTCGCAATCTTATCGGCAGTTTCGAAAAGCGGCGCGGCTTTCCCACGCTCAATTTTGCCAATGGTCTCTTGGGAGACGCCGACCAATTCCGCAAGACGCTCAAGCGTCCAGCCCTTTGCTCTACGATGATGACGCACATTCGCGCCGAAGAGGCGTTGAAGTTCCATGCGCTCGAAAGAGCGACATGCAGCTTGCTAAATCCATAGATAGGAACTATGGATTCTTAAAAATAAGATGTATAAGTTCTTTTTTTAGATAAAACTTATCTCAGGTTCTTATGAATTTCATGATTGGTCTCATGCTTGAAGTTGTATGCTGGCTCTTGTTTGCTTTTTTCTGCGGCCAACTGCTCATATTCATAGGCTTGTTATTGTGGGTAGTCTGGACGGATGCCGTCGAGCCGAGATTAATTCCCTCAACCGAAATCAACCGCGTAGCTAGAGACATTATCGATAGCTATCCAGACCCGGAGCAAGAGGCTTTCGCCCGGCACGAGCGCGCGTGGTATCGTAGTGATGGCGCGGAGCAGGCCTATTGGTATCGTGTGCGGAAGGCGATCAAACGACGGCAAATGTGAGTAATATTATGGTGCAGAAAACTGTTCGCGAGAACACGTTTGGCAAAGCCTGTTCACACCGGAATTGAACTCATTAAAGCGATTTAGAGTTTCTGCGCAGGGGACGAGAAGATTCCACTCGCCTTTTTTGTGAAAGCCGTTTTGTATGACGATGGGCATTGCAAATATAGGGGCAGTAATCTTGGCTACAGCATATCACATGGTGCACTATCGATTTGTACAAAAGACCGATGGGACGCCACTTTCTTTAAATTTTGAGAGTTGTTGCCGTTCGGTTTTGGGTACAAAAGATAAATCCGATATTCCGCTTTGGATACGAATTCAGGATCGTATTTATCAAAGCTCAGAAGGGTTAAAGCAGCAAGTTATATTAAACCGAGTTGCTGACTTAAATAGCGCTGTGTTTGGAGAAATGTGTTTAGTTGATTCGAAGGGAATTCAAGCCTTACTTGAACAAAAGGCAAGTAAAGTAGAGTTATCTGACATTACAACTGCTGAGATTTATGATCTTCAAGAGAGAGAGGCACCAGAAGGTTCGCAATTTATTCGCGGCATGGCTTATTGGCTTGCGATTGGAAATCACCTTCTTTTTGTAAAAACTCAATCAATGTCACCAGCCTTAATGCATGGATATTTTGATTGGCTGCTTAGGGGGAAGCCAACCAGTATCCCAGACGGCGATAAGTTCGTTTTGCAAGCTGAACTCGATAAATCGAAGATTTCAGGCGATATCGGCGATATCCGCAATCTTCGAGTAAAGGGTGGTTCTACGCCTCAATTCGTCGTCAATACAGTGCCAGTTGAAGGTGAGATAAAGCAGGTAAGAACGAGCCGAAAAATAGCAGACAGATTTGTAGAGTTTAAGCAGGCGTATCCCATTGTCGAGGCGTTACTTGGGAAAGCGAAGGCGAAGTCCCTTGTTGCAAGCCTAGGTGACGAAGAATACCTTGCTGTTGACGCTTCAGTTAGAGTTCGTGGTCGTAGAACCCAAGAATCTAAAGCGAAGTTGAAAGAACTTACAAATGAGCTCGCCGATCTTACAGATGGAACCGTTTTGATAGAAGGAAAGGGCGGGAAAATTTCTGATGGAGATGCGATTTTACGAATGACAATGCCCTTTGAGCTATCTCAAAGTGGTTCAAACTTACTTGATTTTAACAATGTGGCCGACCAACTACAAACAGTCTATTCCCGTTTTGTTCAGGATGGTATGATAAAGCCCTAATGGTCAAGCATGTGTTGATTATCTTTATACTGACGTCTGTAGCTGTCATCGCGGGATGGCAGATAGATGTCGCTAGGCTATTTAATGTTTTCCCGCCAATAGTTGTCTGCTTATCAATTATGGCTGCCGCTGTGTTTGTCCGATTAAACCGCGGTATGCCGACTCTCGATTGGAAGAGTTTGACAGGCAGCGACCGTAAGCGCATCACATCAGCCATTGAAGGGCTTTCATTAGAATATATAGGTGTCCTTGCAATCAATGCATTCGCGATTTTGATGTTGATTGTTGCGAGCGGATTAGGCCCTAAGGATGCAATCGCTTTGCCATCGCAATTGCAATCAATCTTTGTTGCCGCTTTTGTGGGTACTGTCCTTCTTGCAGTCTATAGGATGGCCTACGTGGTATGGCGTGACTATGATATTATTAAACTTCAGCGCAAATTGATTGATGATGCGGTAGATCGCGAGACGAATGATCTAGAAAAGAAAGAAGCAGAAAATAGATTGGCGGAGATGAGGTCTGCAAATCTTAAAGCGCCTGCTTTATCTCCCGTACAGCCATGGGAGAATTAAAGAGAATAGATTTGTCGTCTATTCTTGGGCGAAGCCGGAATTCATTTGTAACTCGGATAGTCTCTCATGCAAAATTTGAGTGCGAATAATGCAAATTGTTACAGTAATGGTGCCGCTTCCCGGAATCGAACCGAGGACCCCATCATTACGAATGATGTGCTCTACCAACTGAGCTAAAGCGGCGGGAACGCTGGTTTCCCTGATCCAAAAGCGGCCAAACTTGATCGGCCGTGGATGACGCGCCTGATATCGTCATTGTGGCTAAATTGCAAGCCTTGCGATGCCAGCTTTGACGCAAATACCCACAATCCCTTTATGCGTGAACAAGCGGCAAGCCCTCTCGTCAGTGCACTCTAGCGCTTGCTCAGCACGATCACGGCATAGCGGCAGGGCGCATTCGTCTCATTGGCGAACACGCAGTCGCTGGGGGTGCCAAGCTCAAGGCAATCGCCTTCTTGCAAGGTGTGGGTCGTCTCCCCCTCGATGAAGGTCAGTGTCCCGCCAAGAACCCAGATCAACTGGCGCAGGAAAATATAGGCCGAGGCAGGCAGCGGCACACGCGTCTGTGGCGGCAGGTCGATATGAACCACGTCCATGGGAAGGTCCGAGACGGGCGAGACATGGCGCCGAGTATAGCCGCTTTCCGGGTCGGTCCATATGGGTTGGTCACCACGACGCAGCAAGCGCCCCGCCTGCATTTCCGCTCGCGCCATCAATGTTGACATACTCAACCCAAAGGCGCCGGAAAACCGCGCCATCAGCATGGCTGTCGGGCTGCTCTGGCCGCGTTCCACCTTATTGATCATGGCGCGGGAGACGCCGGATTTTTGTGCAAGTTCTGTCAGAGACCAGCCGCGTGCTTCCCGTTCTATGCGGATGCGGGAGCCAATTTTTTGATCGACATTATCTATTTTATGAGACATAATAAAATTATAGTAGACAAATATTAAAGGTGCAAGTTGTGATTGTGCGTGCGGCTGTGGAATCGGATCTCCCAATTATCCTGGAAATATACAATGATGCTGTGCTCAACACGACGGCAATCTGGAATGAGACGCTGGTCGATCTCGATAATCGCAAGGCTTGGCTTCTCGACCGGCAGACAAAGAGTTCCCCCGTGCTTGTCAGTGTCAATAATGAGGGGCAAGTCACCGGCTATGCATCGTTTGGCGATTGGCGAGCCTTTGAGGGCTATCGCCACACGGTGGAACATTCGGTCTATGTCCATAAGACTGCGCGTGGCGGTGGTATCGGCAAGATGCTCATGCTGGCGTTGATTGAAAAAGCGCGCGAGCTGGGCAAGCACGTAATGGTTGCCGGTATTGAATCCGGCAACGAAGCTTCCATCCGCCTGCATGAAAAACTTGGCTTTCAGGTGGTCGGCCATCTGCCGGAAGTAGGAACCAAATTCGGCAAATGGCTTGATCTGACATTTATGCAGATCGTCCTGGACAGGGCGGCTGCGCGTTAGGCGGCGCAGAGCGCTGCCTTGGCTTCCTTATATTCCCGCTCAAGCCGCGCGACGAGTTCGCCTGCCGGAACAATCTGTTTGATTGCGCCGATGCCCTGGCCGCAACCCCATATGTCTTTCCAGGCTTTTGCGCCGGTGGTCGCCGCTTCGAAATCCATCTTGGAAGGGTCGGCTTCGGGCAAATGGTCCGGGTCCATGCCCGATTTGGCGATGGATGGTTTCAGATAATTGCCGTGAATGCCGGTGAAATAGTTGGAATAGACAATATCGGAAGAGGCGCTATCGACAATCATCTGTTTGTAGTCGTCAACAGCGCGCGCTTCTTCAGTGGCGATGAAGGAGGAGCCGATATAGGCAAGGTCTGCGCCCATGGCCTGCGCGGCCAGCACGGCCTTGCCTGTGGCTATAGCGCCGGAAAGCAGCAGCGGGCCGTCAAACCATTCGCGGATTTCCTGTACAAGCGCGAAGGGGGAGAGCGGGCCCGCATGGCCGCCTGCACCGGCAGCAACGGCAATCAGCCCATCGGCGCCCTTGCGGATGGCGGAGTTTGCGTGGCGGTTGTTGATGATGTCATGCAGGACAATGCCGCCATAGGAATGGATCGCGTCATTTACCTCGGGAACTGCGCCCAGCGACGAGATGACAATAGGCACCTTGTATTTCACGCACATGGTCAGGTCATGTTCTAGTCGCTTATTGGAGCGGTGGACGATTTGATTGACCGCAAAAGGCGCGGCGGGGCTGTCCGGGTTCTTCTCGTCATGGTCGCGCAGAGCCTCGGTGATTTCCGCCAGCCATTCATCAAGCTGAGCTTCCGGCCTTGCATTGAGCGCGGGGAAGGAGCCGACAATGCCAGCCTTGCACTGCGCAATGACCAAAGCCGGATGGGAAATGATGAATAAGGGCGCTCCGACAACCGGAATCCGCAGGTTTTTCTTCAGAATTTCCGGCAATGCCATGACTACCTCCCAGATATGACAAATTTTGACGTTTGCGTAAACGTAAGCCTTTTTATCATGCCTTTGATTTTGAGCAAGCAAAAGCTATGTGGACCAAAAATGATCTCATCAAAAAGTATGATGCGGCCATGATTGCGCCGCCTCTGTCTTGAATAAGCAGTCAGATAGGTTATGGCTAGCCTCTGATTCTTTTAAGGGATAATCGTCGGTTTGGAAGCGATCGAACAAGCAATCCGCAATGCATTGGCCAAGGCTGATGCCAAGAACCCTGCAATACGGCAGAAGGTTTACGAGTCGGCCTGGGGCGCGCATGAGCGTTCGCTGGCGGCCAATGGGGCGCTTGACGACGCGCAGCGCGAGGAGCGGCGGGAGCGCCTGAAGCTCGCCATTACCAAGATCGAAACTGAAGCGCAGGCTGCGCGCCCGGTAGTTAATGCTGCGCCAGCGCCGGTTGTCGAGCCGCGTGAGCCAAGCTTTTCCGCAGCGCCTGCGGCCCCTCGTGGCCGTGATGCACGTATCGAGCCGACCATCGGCAACGCACCAGCCCCAGAGCTCGGTGCTCCGGAACTGGCCACAGACAGGCCTTTTACTGCCGGCAATGAACGCCCAGACTATGTGAAGAAAGATCGTTACCGGCGCGAGAAAAAGCAGCGCCAGGAGAGCAAGAAGGCTACAGGCCTGACAAAGCTTTTGATTGTTCTTGCCCTGTTTGTCGTCGCGATCGTTGTATTGTGGATGGTGGCGACGGGCATAATCAATTCGAAGCCTTCCAGCGTCCCGGCCAGCACGGGCAATCCCGCAGCCAGCGGCAGCCACGAACCTTTGAAAGAAGGGCAATTGCCCAGCGAAGGTACGTGGATCGGCATTTTCGAACCTTCGGATACAACACAGGTTTCCGTTTCGGGGCGGGCAACGGCAACCATTGATGGCGATCAGGTGCAGAAATATCTGCGTATAAAATCGCCGAGCGAAGCAGATGAGATCAGCTTCCAGATCGGTGAGGGCGTATTGCAGCAACTGGCGGGCAAGACCGCGCTGTTTGATATCGTGGCAAGGACGCCGGATGGCACCGCGACGCAAATGGCGGTCAGTTGCAACTTCGGCAATCTTGGCGAATGTGGCCGCAAGCGCTACGATGTTTCCGACGCCAGCAAGGAATATCTTGTGCAGGTTGATTTTCCCGCCGACAAGAAACCTTCGGGCAATGGCGCCATCAGGATCAATTCGGATATTTCCCAAACCGGCAAGGTTGTCGATATTATCGCCATCCGCGTGCAGATCACGAACTGACAATAGTGGCGCGTGCGTTCCACTCATCTGGTGATCTGATAGCCGACCGCCGCGCTTCCTATGCCGATATGCTGTTCGACAGCGGCGATCATGCCGCTGCTGCCGATCTTATGGCGCAGGCGCTGGAACTTGTTCCGGATTGGACTGCAGGGCGGTTTCGCCTCGGTGAAATGTGGGAAGCCGCCGGGCAGCATGAATCAGCTGCTGCGGCTTGGCGCAAGGTGCTGGAATGCGATCCGGAAGATCGCTTTGGTGCAGGCCTGAAGCTTGCCGCGACCGGTTATGCGCAAGTGCCTGCAACGCCGCCTTTGGCCTATGTCGAAACTCTTTTTGACGCCTATGCGCCGACTTTTGAAAGCGCCTTGCTGGACAAACTCGACTATCGCGTTCCAGAGCTTTTGGCACAAGCCATTGAAGTGCATGGCGGTGCACGCAGATATCATCGGGCGCTTGATCTGGGCTGCGGCACGGGTTTGATGGGTCCATATGTGCGACCGGTCGCTGATTGTCTGGACGGAATGGACCTGTCGGAAGCCATGTTGCAAAAGGCTGCCGAAAAGCAAATCTATGATGATCTACGCAAGAGCGATGTCAACGAATTCGAGGTGGAACCGGGTAGCCTCGATCTTGTGATTGCCGCCGATGTTTTCGTATATGTGGGCGATCTTGAGCGCGCCTTTGCAACGATCGCAAAGTCACTGGCGGTGGACGGGCTCTTTGTTTTTTCGGTCGAAAATCAAGAGGGCAGCGATGAGCCGACCCTGCAATCTTCGCTGCGTTATACCCACTCGCAATCCTATATAGAGCGGCTTTTATCGGCGCAGGGCATGGCTTTGGTCTCGCTTGCCAGAGAAACCATTCGGCTTGATCGCGGCGAACCTCTGCAAGGGCTGATTATTGTTGCAAGACTGCGGGATTGAGGATCAATCCTTACGGAAAATCAGGCGGCCAGCCCAGCCGGTAACCACGGCCAGCAACACGGCGAAAATACCGTAAAGCAAGCTATATTGGTTCGCTGCACGATAAATGCGGAACTCAAGCCCAGCCTTTACAATATTGAGACTGGTGGCATTTTCGCGCAAGAACTCACCATTGCGGAAGAGAAAAGCCCGCGCCACATGCTTGCCAACAGGAACATTGGCAGGCAGGGATAGCGTCGCGCGGAAAAGAGTCGCCGACAAAAACTGAACATCGCCGGGACGCTGGTTATACAGCCTTTGCTTAAGCTTGAGGCGCGGCAATTCGGTCGTGAATTCCTTGAGTGATTCACTGGAGCTGAAACCGTCCGGCATCGGTTCATAGTACATATTGTTCACGCCAAGCCCAAGCTGGGTGAAGATTTTCGGCGTCGCGATGTCCTGTAGATTTCGCGTGGAGGCAAGGGAATAGGATGCTGGAATGTGCTGGAACGAGGCAGATTCGGCATTGACCCAAATACCCAGATAGCGGTCCTTGCGGCGGACAACAAAACTGCGTTCCGGTCCTTCTAGAACCACGACAATATCGTAGCGCCCCTGCCGTTGAATGAGCGGGTCGGCATTATCCAAGGCCCCGAATACGATCAGGTCAGTGCCGCGAAAGCCCGAGGTGATGGCAATCGTATCGGTCGAAAGGCCAATCTCCACCGTTTCCGTATTTGCTGGGCGCTGCTGGGCCAGGGCAGGTTGCCCGGCAAGAAACGCGGCAAGCAGGAAGAATGAATACTGGGCCAGCCTCATAAGCCGCCCCCGGTTACAACTGCAAGGCTGATCGAATAAAGATCATCAGGAGTGACAAAAAGCTCGATAGCAAGACGCAGGCCAACAGCGAGAACCAGCATAGCCAGCAAGGCGCGCAGTTGCTCGCCGCGCAATTTCTGGCCGATACGCGCTCCATATTGCGCGCCGATGACACCGCCGGACATCAACAGAAACGCAAGCACAATATCGACCGACTGGTTGGTGGTTGCCTGCATGATTGTTGCAAAGGCGGTAACGAAGACGATTTGATAGAGCGACGTGCCGATAACGACATTGGTCGGCATTTTAAGCAGATAGATCATGGCTGGGACCATGATGAAGCCACCACCCACACCCATAATTGACGACAGGAAGCCAATTGCTGCCCCCAATACCAGAATTGGAATAATGCTCACATAGATCTTTGAGGCACGAAACCGCATTTTGAATGGAAGCCGGTGCACCCAATTGTGCTGCCCCGGTTTTTTCAACGTTGCCAATTGTCCTGCTCGGGTTCGTCGCATGGCCTGGACGCTTTCATAAAGCATCAGACCACCGATTGTTGACAGGAAGACCACGTAAAGCAGGGAAACTATCAGATCCAACTGACCAAGTTCGCGCAAGAGAACGAAAACATAAATGCCTATGCCAGCACCAACAATGCCGCCTACAACCAGCAATGACCCAAGTTTGACGTCCAGCGTGCCGCGCTTGAAATGCGTAAGAGCGCCGCTGAAAGAAGAGGCGATGACCTGATTTGCACCCGTCGCAACGGCGACAGCAGGGGGAATGTTGTAGAAAATCAGGAGCGGGGTGATGAGAAATCCCCCACCGACACCAAACATGCCAGACAGGAATCCCACAGCCGCTCCCATGCCGAACAGCACGAAGATATTGACCGAAATCTCGGCTATTGGCAGGTAAATACCCAAGTCTCTTCAAACCCCATTATGGTGCTCAAGCACCACGATGACAGCAATTCTTTAAGGTTTCTTGCTCGCTTGCGGGCTTTATTGGAGTTTAGACTGAGAGTTTGACTTTAATATAGGTTTAAACGCGAAACCCTTTGTCGCAATGGATTTTTTCGGGTCCTGAGGCAATTTTATCACGGCAAAGCGCTTGGAGCGTTCAGCCGTTTTTCTTCAACAGGTTTTGTACCAGATCCTTGTCGATATTGCCGGTCGGCTTCAGACCATTATCCTTCTGGAACGCCATGATCGCCTCGCGGGTTTTGGAGCCGATTCTCCCGTCAGAACCACCAGCATCATAGCCGTTCTTGTTCAAAATCAGCTGGATGTTGCGCACGGCCTTTTCCATGTCGAGCGAACCGGTCTTCACGGGCGTTTCGCGCCATTGTTCAGGAATATTCAGCGCATTGGCGTCGGCATCCATCGCCTTTGGCTTCCACAGGGCAAAGGCAGCCTTGGCACGGGCAAGCTGATCGGGAGTCATCGCGTGCGCAACATCCTCACGCTTGGAAGCAGCATCGCTATCACCGGCTTGCGCCGCGATGGCAAACCATTTGTAGCTTTCTTCCAGATTTTGCTTCATGCCAACGCCCTTCGCCGAAAGTATGGCAAGGTTGAACTGGCTATCCTTGACGCCAAGCTCGGCAGCACGCGTGAACCAGCGTGCCGCCGCTTCATTGTCCGGTGCGCCATTTGTCCCGGCGGCCAACAGTACTGCGAGATTATGCATGGCGCTGGCGTTGCCTTGATTGGCGGCAAGTTCGTACCAGTGCTTGGCCTTCGCGGCATCGCGGTCTACGCCAAGCCCTTTTTCGTAGAAGTTGCCGATCCTGTATTGAGCAGGAGCAAAACCGCGCTCTGCGGCCAGCCTGTACCACTCGGCGGCTTTGCCATAATCGCTCGCAAGGCCACGCCCATCCATGTAGCGGTCGCCAATTTCAAACAGCGCCTTGTTATCGCCAGAGACGACAGCTGTGTGAAGTTCATCCGGCAATCCATCGGTTGGGATGGCAGGGATCGCCATGGGCTCAGATGACTTCGGCGGCACGGATTGAGTCGTCATGCTGGTGTCGACCGCTTCATTGACAGTCGCCGGCATTTGTTGCTGCGCAGCAATAACGCTTTCCACGCTTACCGGCGCAGGTTGCACCGCTGCAAGTTCGCGTGCAGCTGCTACCGGAGCGGGCTTTTCCACGACCTTGGCTGGCGCGGCTTTGGACGCTGTAGCTTGAGGTGCGACAGGATGGTCCAGAAAGGTTGCCTTCAACTGCAGTCCGGCAATAGCAATCATAATGGCGCCAATGGCCAAAAGAATAGGTTTGCGCTGCCTTGCGAGAAAACTCCGCTTGGGGCGATCCTCGCCAGCCAGTTCATCGGCTGTGGATGGTGAATTTTGCTGATTCTCCATTTCCGATGCCGCAGCCTGTGCTGCGCGGCGTGCGGCGGCAATGAAATCCGCCTTGCCGTTGCCGGATCCAGCCAGTTGCATCTCGCGCCGATCTTCGCGCACACGCTTGAGAATGGAATTCAGATCAGGCATGCCGGAACCCGGCTCAAGCGGACGATTAAGCAGGCTTGGATCGATATCCAGCTTCAAATCGGGTTCATCGCGCCCCATGTCGGTTTCTGGGTCTTGTGCCGGAGCTTGTTTGCTACGGCTCTTCAGACCGCAGGTCAGACCTCCAAATATCGATGTCTTTGCATTCGGCTCAGGGTCAGCCATCTCGCTATTGTAAGCGGCTGCTGCTTCGGGAGATATTTCTTCGGACTTGGAGAACGTCGGAGTTGCAAAAGCAGGTTCGGTTATCGTCGGTTCATTTGTTACGGTATCCTGAACATGACGATAGACTGGAACAGGTCCGCTTTCCAAAGATGCCAGACGATCAACGATCTTCAACAGCGTGTCGTGAATCGCTTCAAATGTCTTTGTATTCCGGTCTTCCGACTTGCGGGCAAGACTTTCAAGAGTCTTCAGGTCGCCAGCAAGTTCGCGTGCAACCGCGCTATCATGGACATTCGTCACGCCAGAAATATTGCGTACAGCTTCAACGGCAGCATTGCGCGCGGTTTCGACAATAAAATCCCGGTTGGCGGCGATTGATTCCTCAATTGCTTCCAGACGGGGAGGAATGGCGGCCATTTCAGCGTAGTGATCATTGGACTTGGCTAAATGCTCTGCAAGACCCGCAATCTGCAATTCGAGATTATGGATAGCGTCGGAAGTCTTATCATTTTGCGGAGCGCTTTCCCAAATGAAGCGGGCCATATCATCGAAGCGCGATTCAATACTGTCTGACAATCGGATACCGCTATGCTCGCTCATCTGGTGGTGATCGTCGAGCCGCTGCGTAAGCTCTGCAAATCGCTGATCGATCGTGGCACTGAAGAGGGGATCAATCGCAGACTGCTGCGGCATGGCTTCGAGCTTTTCGATGACCTGCAGTACCCGATCTTCAAGATCGCGGAAATCCGAAATGCTGATGGCGGCAGGCGCATTCTGCAAATGACGCGCTACGGCGGCAAGATGTTCGGAAAGCGCATCAATGTTGATAGCGGGGCGCTTGGCCTGTTCGGCGAGATGGTCAACACGCTGTGCCAGTTCGCCCATGCGTTGCAGTATGACATCAGAAGTGCGATCTGGCGTTGTTGCTTGCACGCTGCTTGCCAATGATGCGATGCGCGCTTCCAGGCGTTCAAAAGCATCGGCTTCGGCAAAGCGTGCTGGCGTCTGGTGGGAGGTCGCAACGAGCGCCCGACTTATTTCGTCGAGGCGATCATCGATCTGCTGCATATAGCGGACTGGCATTGAAGCATTGTGTTGAGGTGCGTCATTGCGGCCAAGTTTGGCTACTGCCTGCTTCAATTCGTTAAGGTCGCCCCGCAGCATGGAAATCGCTGCCGGATCGTTGTCCAACTGCTTATTGTTAAAATGGTTGGCAGGTGCCGATGACTGCTGCAGCCGATTTAGCGTCGTATTGTGCAGGATCGAATTATTGGATGTTTCAGCATCATCGCGCATTTCCGTACGCAACTGCTTTAATTGCGCGGCTATGGCAGAAAGGTCATGCTTGCCATTTTGCAGCGGGCTTGCAGGCGCAACCTCACGGCGGGATGGTGATGCCAATCCGGCGCGCGAAGCCAATGCAGCAAAGCGATCAGCAATATCACTGCCGTCCTGCTCGTTTTCCGGCGCTTTGGGCCGCATGGCATTGCGCAACTGGCTTTCGAGTGCTTCGAGCGTGCGATTGAGATTGTCCAGCGACGTGGCATCGCGGCGGGCGCGATTGACATTGACCTGTTCCATCAGTGACCTCTGGTTCGTCATGAACGTCTGCTGCTCAAATTAACTCGCCAGTTGCCTGGCAATTTATACTGTGGATGCTCGAAGGAAAGCCGAGGCCGCGTTGCGCGTCGGGGCCAATCCGGAGAGCCGGGGCCCATGCCCCATGCGTTCCGACAAGCCGTGAAAAACAAATCACTTATAGACACGGTTCACCGTCGCGTTGACATTGGCGAAACGTGGTAAACAAGTGGTTAAGACCCCGGTTAAAGCGCTAAAATAACGACTAATTTCGTGGCAGGGATCTGATACAACGCGCGAAAGCTCAGATAACCGATTGCAGTCTGCATCCTGCGGAGAAATATTGAATGATACATCGCTGTTTATTGCTGCTGCTGGTCGCGGTATTTGCCCATATTGCATCAGCGGTCGCCTTTGCAGATGAATTGTCCATTCGCACCAACCAACTTGGCTATTTGCCGGATGGACCAAAGCTGGCGACGATTATATCGCCGTCAGATGCGCCTTTGGAATTTCAGCTTGTGGATGCTGAAAATGTACCGGTGTTGAAGGGCAGGACGAGGCCTATGGGTTTCGACGCGATGGCGGGACTGAAAACCCATCTGGCGGATTTCACAAATTATCGTAAGACAGGCGAAGGCTATCATCTGGTCGTGGGCGAAAGCACGAGCCCGGTTTTTTCCATCGAAGCCAATATCTATGATCGGTTGAGTGTGGATGCGCAGTCCTGGTTTTATCTGGCCCGAAGCGGCACAGAAATCAGAAAGGATATTGCCGGATCACTCTATGCGCGCCCCGCAGGGCATGTCGGCATTGCACCAAACCTGGGCGACACATCTGTTCCATGTCTTGATCGCGACGCCGCAGTAAAGTTTTATACCGAATTAAAATGGGACTGCAGCTACGAGCTCGACGTGACGGGTGGCTGGTATGATGCAGGCGACCAAGGCAAGTATGTCGTGAATGGTGGTATCGCTGTTTCCCAGCTTATGGACACAGTCGAGCGGGGAAAGCTCTTTGCCAGCAATGCCGAAAAAGTCCTGAGCGACAGGCGGTCACGTTTGCCGGAGCAGGGCAATGGCGTGCCGGACATTCTCGATGAGGCGCGGTGGGAATTGGAATTCATGCTGAAAATGGTGGTTCCGCATGACGAGCCATTGGCTGGCATGGTTCATCATAAGGTTCACGATACAAGTTGGACCGGTGTGCCCATGCTGCCTCATAATGATCCGCAACCGCGCGCACTGTATGCTCCTTCCACCGCAGCCACTCTGAATCTGGCGGCCGTCGCAGCCCAGGGTTCCCGCGTGTTCAAGAATTACGACGAAACATTTTCAACACGGCTTTTGACCTCGGCAAAACAGGCATGGTCTGCCGCACAAGCCCATCCTGATATTATTGCGCCATCGGCAAATTTCGACGGCGGTGGCGCCTATGGCGATGATGATGTCAGTGACGAATTCTATTGGGCCGCCGCTGAACTTTATCTTGCGACCGGCGATGCGATCTATTTTTCCGCAATCAAAAGCTCGCCGCACTGGCGTGGTGACGTATTCAGCCGGGGCGGGCATGGTGCCTTCGACTGGGCGAATGTTGCCGGGCTTGCTCGTTTGCACCTCGCTCTTTACGGAAGCAAGCTGCTGGGAAGGGAGGACTGGGATGACGCTAGAACCTCTGTAATTGGTGCTGCCGTGGATTTTATTGAACTCCAGAAGAAAGAGCCATTCGGACAAATATATCATCCCGACAATGGCCGATATGATTGGGGGAGCAATCATTCCATCCTGCAGAATATGATCGTCGTGTCCGCTGCTTACGATTTGAGCGATAAGCAGGAATATCTCGATAGCGTTCGCGAAAGCATGGATTATCTTCTGGGCCGCAATGCCATGAACATTTCTTATATTACCGGATACGGCTCGATTTTTTCAAAGAATCAGCATAGCCGCTGGTTTGCTCACCAAATTGATTCCGACCTTCCAAATCCGCCGCCGGGTTCTCTTGCGGGAGGCGCAAACTCGTCGCTTGTTGATGATATTTCCAAGGAGAAGCTTGCCGGCTGTGCTCCCCAGCGATGCTATCTTGACGATATTGAAGCCTATGGCTCCAACGAGATTACGATCAACTGGAATGCCCCTCTGGTCTACATTGCCAATTTTCTCGACAATACACGCACGAAGTGATCCGTATCTCTGATCTTGCATTGTTCATTTCAAATCATGATGTACATGCTCTGCCGTTTTAAAAAAGCCAGTGCCTGCAAATTTTGACGTTTACGGAAACGTCAAAATTTGCTAAGAAGTACGAAATATTGGCAGCACGGATGCTCTGCGTGCTGTTTTTACTCGTTTTTGTTTTGGAGGAAGCTTATGCCGAGTTACCGCGCGCCCGTTGAAGACACGCTTTTTGTTCTCAATGATGTTCTGGGTTTTGAGCGTTACAATAATCTTGAAGGATTTGCAGATGCGTCGCCGGATATCGTTGACGCAATCCTCGGCGAAGGCGCAAAGCTTGCGGAAAACACCCTGTTCCCAATTAATCAATCGGGCGACCGGGAAGGCTGTGTACGCAATGCCGATGGTTCGGTAACAACGCCGAAAGGCTTCAAACAGGCATTTGATCAGTATCGCGAAGGTGGTTGGGTCGGATTGGCTGTACCCCAGGAATTCGGTGGGCAGGGCCTGCCATACGCGCTCCATGTGGCGGTTGGTGAGTATATGGCTTCTGCCAATATGGCGCTGGTCATGTATCCGGGACTTACGCAAGGGGCTATTGCCGCAATCCTTACGCACGGAACGGATGAGCAAAAGCAAGCCTATCTGCCAAAGATGGTTGACGGCACCTGGACCGGTACCATGAACCTGACAGAACCGCATTGCGGCACTGATCTTGGACTGTTGCGCACAAAAGCTGTCCCAAATGGCGATGGCTCGTACAAGATTTCAGGACAGAAAATATTCATTTCCGCTGGCGAGCACGATATGGCGGAGAATATTGTCCATCTGGTACTCGCTCGCATTGAAGGCGCGCCAGAGGGCGTAAAGGGCATATCCCTATTCATTGTCCCCAAGTTCAATCTCGACGATAATGGCAATCCGGGAACCCGCAATAGCGTCTCCTGTGGTTCCATTGAAGAGAAAATGGGAATTCACGCCAATTCGACGTGCGTGATGAACTATGATGAAGCCAAGGGCTTCTTGATCGGTGGCGAGAACAAGGGCCTGCGCGCCATGTTCACCATGATGAACGAAGCTCGGCTTGGTGTTGCCTTGCAGGGCCTTTCAATTGGCGAGATCGCTTATCAGAACGCCGCCATTTATGCGCGTGAGCGTATTCAGGGCCGCTCTCTGACAGGTCCAAAAGCGCCGGATAAAAAGGCTGATCCACTTATCGTTCATCCTGATGTGCGCCGCATCCTTATGACGATCAAGTCGTTCAACGAGGCGGGGCGGGCCTTCATTCTCTGGTCTGCATTGAAATCCGATGTTGCACATCGCTCCGCAGACGAAGCGGAAAAGCAGTTGGCCGACGATATTCTCAGCCTGATGACCCCTGTGCTCAAAGGCGTTCTGACGGACAAGGGTTTTGAGCATGCCGTCATGGCACAGCAGGTTTTTGGTGGCCATGGCTATATTGAAGAGCACGGAATGAGCCAATATGTCCGCGATGCGCGCATTGCCATGATCTATGAAGGCGCAAGCGGTGTTCAGGCCTTGGATTTGGTCGGACGCAAGCTTGGCGCCAATGGCGGCCGCGCTATCATGGCTTTCTTTAAGGAGGTCGGCGACTTCTGCGAAGAAAATCGTGGTGACGAGAAGCTTGCCTTCTACACCAAGCATTTGAAAAAAGGTCTCAATGACCTGCAGGCAGCGGCCATGTGGCTGATGCAAAATGGCATGGCCAATCCGGACAATGCCGGAGCGGCATCCACCGATTTCATGCATCTCTTTGGCTTGGTGTCGCTGGGTTATATGTGGGCGCAGATGGCCAAGGCGGCAAATGCCAAATTGGCTGATGGCGCAGAAAACAAAGCGTTTTACGAAACCAAGCTGATCACGGGCAAGTATTTCATGGAACGTGTAATGCCTGAGACCTCTGCCCATCTGGCACGTATCCAGACTGGAGCCGATACAATGATGGCGCTTGCGGCAGAAGCATTCTAAGCTGATGCAACGCAGCCACGGGCCGCGGTCGCGCGGCCTGCTTTAACAAATCTCGGGAGGATTGTCATGGGTGTGCGACCAGAAGACGTGTTGGGTGTTCCAAGGCCTGAATGGAAAACTGACGACGTCGTCATGCTGCAGGAAATGGCCGCAAAATTCCTTGAGGCCGAGGTCCTGCCGCATTATGACCGCTTTGAAAAGCAGGAAATTTTTGACCGTTCCGTATGGGAATTGGCAGGCCAAAACGGGCTTCTCTGCGCCTCTATGCCAGAGGAATATGGTGGTTCTGGCGGTACCTACGCCCATGAAAGCGCCATTCTCGAAGCGATCAGCCATGTCGGTGTCGATGGCTTTGGCATTGCCCTGCACAATTCCATCGTAGCACCCTATATCCTGCATTATGGCTCAGAAGAGCAAAAGCAGAGATGGTTGCCAAAAATGGCAACTGGCGAATTGATCGGCGCTATTGCCATGACTGAACCCGGTGCAGGTTCCGATCTGCAAGGCGTTAAGACCAGCGCGAAGAAAGATGGCAATCACTATGTCATCAATGGTTCAAAGACCTTTATTACCAATGGTCAATTGGCAAATCTGGTCATTGTTGTCGCCAAGACTGATCCGGCTCAGGGCGCCAAAGGTACCTCGCTGCTGATTGTTGAGACTGACGGGCAGGAGGGTTTTGAGCGTGGCCGTAACCTCGATAAGGTCGGGTTGAAATCCAATGATACATCCGAGCTGTTCTTCAACGAGGTGCGGGTACCGACATCCAATCTTTTGGGCACTGAAGAAGGACAGGGATTTGTCCAGCTAATGCAGCAATTGCCGCAGGAACGGTTGCAAATTGGCGGTACTGCCATTGCCATGGCGGAACGCGCCATTGCAATTACCAGTGACTATGTGAAGGAGCGTAAAGCCTTCGGCAAGGCTGTGATCGAGTTCCAGAACACCCAGTTCAAGCTAGCGGAATTAAAAACCGAAGCAACGATAGGCCGGGTGTTCTACAATCATTGTGTTGAGCGGCATGTAAATGGCGGGCTTGATCCGGTGACAGCCTCGATGGCCAAATATTGGCTGACAGACCTGCAAAACAAGGTCGTGGATGAGTGCCTCCAGCTACATGGTGGCTACGGCTATATGAATGAATATCCAATCGCCCGCATGTTCCGTGACGCTCGCGTCCAGCGGATTTATGGCGGCACCAACGAAATCATGAAGCTTTTGATCGCCCGCAGCCTTTGAGCCTGCGGTAGCAACAGGGAGTATATTATGGCCGACGCATATATTTACGATCACGTCCGCACACCGCGTGGCAAGGGCAAGAAAGATGGCAGCCTGCATGAGGTTCCTGCCGTTCGCCTTGGTGCGCATGTTCTCGAAGCCTTGCGTGACCGCAATGGGTTGGACACTGGCCTGGTGGACGATATCATTTATGGCTGCGTCGATCCGGTCGGCGAAGCTGGCGCTGTTATCCCTCGCTCTTCCGCTTTTGAAGCCGGGTATGATTTCAAAGCTCCAGGCATGCAGATATCGCGTTTCTGCGCTTCCGGCCTCGATGCAGTAAATTTTGCTGCGGCCAAGATTGTGCAAGGCGCAGATGATATCGTTATCGCCGGCGGCGTTGAATCCATGTCACGCGTCGGAATGGGCATGTCCGGCGGTGCCTGGTATATGGATCCGTCAGTCGGCTTGCCGGGCTATTTTATGCCTCAGGGCGTCTCGGCCGATCTTATCGCCACGAAATATGGTTTCACCCGCGATGATGTCGATGCATACGCTGTCGAGAGTCAGAAGCGTGCGGGCGAAGCCTGGAAGAAGGGTTATTTCAAGAATTCCGTCCTGAACATCAAGGATGTCAACGGTCTGACAATCCTGGACCATGACGAGCATATGCGTCCAACAACAGATATGCAGGCTTTGGCATCGCTCAATCCTTCCTTTGTCATGCCCGGCGAAATGGGCGGTTTTAATGCTGTCGGCATTCAGGCCCATCCGGAAGTTGAAACTATAAATCACGTGCATCATGCCGGTAATTCATCCGGTATTGTTGATGGTGCCGCCGGTGTTCTTCTTGGCTCCAAGAGTGCTGGTAAGGCGCTATCGGCCAAACCGCGTGCCCGCATCCGAGCATTTGCCAATATAGGTTCTGATCCGGCTCTGATGTTGACTGGTCCTGTCGATGTGACAGAGAAGTTGTTGAAGCGCGCCAAGATGAAAATCTCGGACATCGATCTGTTTGAGCTCAACGAAGCCTTTGCCGCTGTCGTTCTGCGTTACATGCAGGCATTCGACATTCCGCGTGACAAGATCAACGTCAATGGCGGCGCGATTGCCATGGGCCATCCACTCGGCGCAACAGGCGCAATGATCCTTGGCACGGTTCTTGACGAACTTGAGCGCCGCGATCTGAATATCGCGCTGGTAACCCTATGCATCGGCGCTGGTATGGGCACTGCAACCATCATCGAACGCGTTTGAGGAGAGAGAATATGACTTATACAAACTTCAAATTCGACGTCGATGCAGATGGTATTGCTCTCGTCACTTGGGACATGCCCGACAAATCCATGAACGTCTTCACAGAAGAGGTCATGAAGGAACTGGATGCCATCGTCGACAAGGTTGCAGGTGATGCTGCGATCAAGGGCGCTGTGATCACATCCGGCAAAGATACGTTCTCTGGCGGTGCGGATTTGACCATGCTCAAGCGCATGTTCCAGCTCTTTCAGGACGAGAAAGCAAAAGATCCTCAAAAAGCAGTAGAGCTGCTTTTCGAAACGACAGGCAAAATGGGCGGGCTGTTCCGCAAACTCGAAACATCGGGCAAGCCCTGGGTTTCGGCGATCAATGGCACTTGCATGGGCGGTGCTTTTGAAATGTCGCTCGCTTGCCATGGCCGCGTGGTTTCTGACGATCCTTCGGTCAAGATGGCTTTGCCTGAAGTCAAGGTCGGTATTTTCCCCGGTGCCGGCGGAACGCAGCGCGTCCCGCGCCTGACCAATCAGCAAGATGCCTTGCAGATGATGACAACTGGCTCAAGCCTGACTGCATCGCGCGCCAAGGCTATGGGATTGGTGCATGAAATTGCTCCGGCCAAGAAACTGGTCGAAGCCGCCAAGAAGATGATCAAGGACGGCTTGAAGCCGGTGCAGCCATGGGACGAAAAAGGCTTCAAACTGCCAGGTGGGGCAATCTATTCTGCCGCCGGTGCTAATCTGTGGCCAGCCGCCACGGCTATTTTGCGCCGTGAAACCTATGGCAATTATCCCGGTGCCGCCTCGATCCTGAAATCGGTCTATGAAGGTCTGCTCGTCCCCTTCGATACTGCTCTCAAGATCGAACAGCGCTACTTCACGAAAATTTTGCAGACGACTGAAGCAAGCATGATGATCCGCTCGCTGTTCATCTCCCTGCAGGAGTTGAACAAGGGCGCGCGCCGTCCTGACGATGTGAAGCCCACGAAATTCAAGAAGGTCGGCGTTGTCGGCGCTGGTTTCATGGGGGCAAGTATTGCCTATGTTACCGCGAAAGCCGGCATTCCTGTCGTTCTTATCGATCAAAGCGTTGAAGCCGCGGAGAAGGGTAAGGCTCACTCTGCTGATCTGATTACCAAGGAAGTACAAAAGGGCAAAGCGACTGCTCAGGATAAAGAGGCGCTTCTCGACCTGATCACCACCTCGTCGGACTATGCCGATCTTGATGGTGCTGACCTTGTTATCGAGGCGGTGTTTGAAGATCGTGAAGTGAAACGGGTCGTGACGGAAAAGGCCGAGGCCGTGCTTAAACCCGGCGCTGTTTTCGCGTCAAACACTTCGACGCTTCCCATTACTGGTCTAGCAAAAGTTTCTGTCCGGCCAAAAAACTTTATCGGCATTCATTTCTTCTCGCCCGTCGACAAGATGATGCTGGTGGAGGTCATTATGGGCAAGAAAACCTCCGAAAAGGCGCTTGCCGTGGCGCTCGATTATGTGCGCGCTATCAAGAAGACGCCCATTGTCGTCAACGATACCCGTGGGTTCTACGTCAATCGCTGCGTCCTGCGGTACATGTCAGAGTCCTACAACATGCTGATTGAGGGCGTTCCTCCAGCAATGATCGAGAATGCGGCTCGCATGGCAGGCATGCCCGTTGGCCCATTGGCTCTCGGCGATGAAACGGCAATCGATCTTGCTCAGAAAATCCTGAAGGCGACGCTTGCTGATCTTGGCCCCAAGGCGGTCGACCCGCGTCACGTAGAGCTGATCAATACGCTGGTTGATAAATATGATCGTCGTGGCCGCAAAAATGGCAAGGGCTTCTACGACTATCCTGCCAAGCCTGCGAAAAAACATTTGTGGCCGGAGTTGAAGACACTCTATCCGCAACAGGATGCCGATAAGATCGACGTTGAAGTGCTTAAACAGCGTTTCCTTGTAACGATCGCTCTGGAAGCGGCACGCGTGATGGAGGAGGGGATCGTTACCGATCCGCGCGAGGCAGATGTTGGCTCCATTTTGGCCTTCGGCTTTGCTCCTTATACGGGTGGAACGCTGTCATATATTGACGGTATCGGCGCAGCGAAGTTCGTTGAGATCGCCAAAGGTCTGCAGCGGAAATATGGAGCGCAATTCAAAGCTCCAAAGCTCTTGCTCGATATGGCCGAAAAGGGCGATACGTTTTACGAGCGCTTCAATCCCTATCCTGCGGCAAAGACAAAGAAAGCCGCTTAGTATCAAGGCGGGGACCGTTTGAACGGTTCCCGCCTTTTCTAGAATAATGGAATAATGGCGGTTTGAATAAGCGGAATAAGAAAGTTTTCCGTAATTTCTCTCGACTTTTGTTAAGGTGCCGCTTAAAATCATGTTCAAGGTATTTTTTCCTTTTACTTGGATATGTCCATGTTTTCACATGACCGCATATGGGCGGCCATCGATGCGCTGGCTCAACGTCATTCTCTTTCCGTGTCCGGATTGGCGAAGCGTGCCGGCCTTGACCCAACGACATTCAACAAATCCAAGCGATATGCTGCGGATGGCCGCGCGCGCTGGCCCTCAACCGAGTCACTGGCAAAGATCATGGAAGCAACTGGCGCTTCTCTGGATGAGTTCATGACGCTAGTGCACGGAAAAGCATTCAATGCTGCTGGCGCAGCGATGCGATCCATCCCGCTTCTGGGTTTCGCGCAAGCTGGTGCAGGCGGATTTTTCGACGATGGCGGCTTTCCTGTCGGCCAGGGATGGGATGTGGTGGAATTTCCTATCGGGCCGGACGATGCGGTCTATGCGCTTGAAGTGTCGGGGGACTCAATGCTGCCTCTTTACCGGGATGGCGATACAATCATCGTGGCGCCCGGCGCAGCTATAAGGCGGGGTGACCGTGTGGTTGTTCGAACCAAGGACGGCGAAGTCATGGCAAAAATTCTTTCACGTCAGACGCCTCGGACAATAGAACTACAGTCAATGAATCCCGAGCATACAAACAGGACTTTTGACGCAGCCCATATTGATTGGATTGCGCGTATCCTTTGGGCGAGCCAATAGGAATTCGCACTCATGCGCCAGATACCGCTCTATATCCTGACCAGTCTGGTCGCGCTGGCGCTGGCTTATTCCTTCATTGCACCCTTCCATGGAGCGCTTGAGTCAACCATTGCGTCGGATCAGGAAGTGAGTGCTGCTGTCGAGGATTTTGAGCTGCCGGCCGAAATGCAGAGCGGAGCTTCGCCAGAGCAGGATCAACCAGCCCCACAAGATGAGGCTCAATCAACCATTGATCAGCTTCCTCTGCGTCAGGTGGATCCGGATGATGGCACTGCTCCCACGAAGGTGGGACCATTGGAGCGCATAGCTCCCCGCCAGCCTTTAAGCGATATCGGTCAGGCTACGCCTCCTGCTCCACCCCCCGCACCTGTGGCAGTGGACGATACCGCAAAACCGGCCTTGCTTTACCGGCCTGTCGCGACAAGTGCAGGCGACATCGAAGTATCCGGATACAAGATTTCACTTAAGGGGATAAATGCGCCGGCTATTGAAGAAACCTGCAATGCCGATGGCGTTGATTGGCCCTGTGGGATGGCTGCGCGCACTGCCTTGCGCAATTGGCTGCGCTCACGCGCAATCGAGTGCAACGTACCGGGGCAGCCCTCGGATGAACTGATTGCAACAGAATGCAAGCTGGGAAGTATGGATATTGCCGATTGGCTCGTGTCAAATGGCTGGGCGCGTGCCCAAGACGGTACGCCTGCGGTTGAGATGATGAAAAAAGCCCAGGAGCAAAAGCTTGGTATGTTCGGCAGTGCGCCGCCATCCTTACCAACGGACACGGAACTGCCGCTGCCTCAGCCGGCAGAAACACCCGAGATCATTGAAAATCCCGTCGCACCCCCGCCACTTACCTCTCCCGACGCTCCGTTTCCGCCCGCCCCACATTAATGTCTCAAGGCAGGTGGCATACGGCTTCGATATTGTGCCCGTCGGCATCACGAATGAACGCCGCGTAGTAGTTTGGATGGTAGTGAAGCCGTAACCCGGGTTGCCCATTGTCACTGCCGCCTGCTGTTAATCCCGCTTTGTGGAAAGCATCGACAATATCGCGGCTGTTCACTCTAAAGGCCACGTGGAGGGGCGGCTTGTTCGGTGTGCCGCTGATCACCCAAAAATCAGGTTTACCATTCTCGCCGAAACCGGCGACGTCGGCATCGCCGGTGATCGAAGCCGGGATTTCGGTAATCAACGTGTATCCGATTGTAGCCAGCGTATTGGCGTAGAACTTTTTACTCTGCTCGAAATCGCTGACGATTATCCCGGTATGGTCAATCATTCACGTCTCCAAATGAACTCCGATCAGAGTAACTCACCAGCCAGCGCTTTAGCAATCAAAGCACGTGTTTCCTCTATACCATATAATGCCACGAATGAACCAAAACGTGGCCCGCGTTCCTGACCGATTAGAACTTCATAGAGCATCTGGAAGAACGATACGGCGACGCCGGGGCCACCCTCCGGGCTTTTCTTGGTGTTATCCTGATAACGCTCTATTGCACGCGCAACATCCAGAATTGCATTCTGTATGGTATTGCCATCGGCACCGGTCGGCAATGTCGACAATTTTTCCGACATTTCTTGCAGCGCGACCCGCTCTACCTCATCGGGCATGCGGAACTTCTTGGTGGGTTTGACGAAATCGTTGAAGTACCGAATGGCGTAGCTCACCAATGCGTCGAGCTCTGGGTTTTTCTCCGGCGTAACACCTGCGGCGTGGCGCGAAATAAATCCCCAAAGAACGCTGCTGCTATCCGCATTGGATGCGCTGACGAGATTGAGCAACAGGGCAAAGGGCACAGGCATTTCCACGGTTGGCGGATTACCGCTGTGCAGGTGCCAAACCGGATTATTCAGCCGGTCTTTCCATGATTGCCGCTCATAGGCCGAAAGATACGTGAAATACTCGTCTACAGCCTTGGGAATAACATCAAAATACAAGCGCTTTGCGGTGCGCGGCTTCTGGAACATGTACAGCCCCAGACTTTCAGTCGGAGCATAGGACAGCCACTCATCGATGCTGAGGCCATTTCCCTTGGACTTGGAAATCTTCTGCCCGATATCATCGAGGAACAATTCGTAGACGAAGTGCTCGGGCGCGCGTCCGCCCAGTATCTCGCAAATACGATCATATATAATCGCATTTGTTTGATGATCCTTGCCGAACATCTCAAAATCAACACCAAGGGCTGCCCAACGCATGCCGAAATCCGGCTTCCATTGCAGCTTGACGTTGCCCCCCGTTACGGAAAGGGTCGTTTCCTCACCATTTTCGTCGTCAAAGGTTATCGTGCCATTCTTCGCGTCAACCTTCTTCATCGGCACATAGAGAACCCGCCCGCTTGTTGGCGAAATTGGCAGGAATGGGCTGTAAGTTGCCTGACGCTCTTCACCAAGTGTCGGCAACATGACCTTCATTATGTCATCATAGCGTTCGACGGCGCGCAGCAAGACCTCATCAAAGCGGCCATCCTTGTAATATTCAGTTGCGCTGGCAAATTCGTAATCGAAGCCGAACGTATCGAGAAACCGGCACAGCATGACGTTGTTATGGTCAGCGAAGCTCTTATAGTCACCGCCATAGGGATTAGGGACCGATGACAGCGGCTTATGCAGGTGAGGTTGCAGCATTGACGGGTCCGGCACATTGTCCGGTATCTTGCGCATACCATCCATATCGTCGGAGAAGCACAAAAGTTTCGTTTTCACGGTGTCATTGGTCAAAACCCGGAAGGCATGCCGCACCATAGTAGTGCGAGCAACTTCACCGAATGTGCCGATATGCGGCAAGCCGGAAGGGCCGTAACCAGTTTCGAAAAGAACCGTCTCTGGATATCCGGTCTTCTGGTAGCGTTTGACAATCTTCTGCGCCTCTTCGAAGGGCCAAGCTTTGGCCTCTGCTGCCGCCGCGATCAATTCGGGGGTCAGTTCGATATGGGTGTTTGGGCGCGAAGTCATTCGTTTATCCTGTATTGCTGCTGTATTGTGGAGCGGGCGGACACTATGGCGGCAGATATCCCGCGTCAATCGCATGTGTCCCTGCAGCGCCCGGTCAGAATTGATTTTTTACGCTTATAGGGTGCCGTTAATAAAAATCGACGGGGAAATACCGCAAATACAGCTCCGATATCGTACCCTTTGCTTCCATTGACTTCAGGGCAAAATTGAAGCCTTCGGCAAGGTCATTGTTTTGAAGCGTTGTAGCAATCATCAATCCGTCGCCGAGAAATTGCGGGGCGGTATAGGGGCGTCCTGCAAAGACACAGCAGTTTGCAGCATCGGTGCTGCCGATCCAGAATGACAAATCTGAACCATCACCAAATACGGCATCAATCTTTTTTGCTTTAAGATCCTTGAGCATAAGATCGCGTGTGGGATAGCCAATCCAATGAGCTTTTGGAAAGTAATCTGCGAATATCGCCTGGTGCACGGAGTCTGAAATCACGCCCACATTCTTGCTTTCCAATACTTTGTCGATTGGGTCGCTCAATTGATTGTCTCTTAATGTCACAAAGCGCGCCACCAAGCGTATATATGGTGCCGTAAAGGCATATTTTTGCCTAAGCGCAGCCGTAGGTCTTAGTCCGGCAAGTATGGCTTCCGCCTCACCGCTCTCCAGAGTTGTCTGCAGTTCGTTCCATGGCCGCGCTTCTATTTGACAGATCGCTGTAACATCAAGCTCGGCGCATATCGCCCGCGCCAGATCAATATTGAAACCCGATATGCGGCCGGTATTGTCAATGAAATTAAATGGCGGGTAGTCGACGGTTGTAACAAAACGGATGCGCTTGACCGCCGTCAGATCAGGTTTGGACACCCGCTCGCGTCCGTCCCAATAGTGGGGAAAATCCCCGGCATAAGCCGTCTGCGCTATCGTTAGCAGAAGAAGCCCCAACACAAAGGTGACGATAGATCGAAAATACATGAGGTCTCGGAACGCACTGATTTGCACAGAGGCTAGCGCATAAGGCGGAAAACCGAAACCGCTATTTGAACGCATAGGTTTATATAATTGCGCGGACTGCACGCAGCAGTGTTGTATATAGACTAAAATACTATTGACCCGCGTATATATTGAATAATTATAGTGATTTATTGAATAGTTGTTTTATAAAAAGCAATAATTACTTATAATTGTAGGTATATTTCGATGCAACCAAAAGACGATTATTCTCATATCTATGTGTGGGCACGGAATGAGCTTTTTGCGATATTGAGTTTGCGATGACGGAGCGCCGTCTGGAGCCATCCATTGCAGCACGGCTTTGTTATGCGGGCCTGCCAAAAACCGCCTTGGTAGAGGCATTCACGCGGTATCGTCAAAACGGCACGTCATTTATCGAGGAACTTTACGCGGTAAATGGCATAGACCATTTGCTGCTCACGCAATGTCTCGCAGAGGAAGCAGGTCTGGTCTTTGAGAACATAGACGATGATCTTCATATTATCTCGCCAAGCGGCGCGGAATTTGTGGATGTGCGCCACAGGCGGCATATCGTGGGAGTCACTGCGGACTTTACGCTGAAGATTTATACCGCACCCACGCTCTCAACCATTGCCCGGATCAAGCAGGGTCTTGTCGATAGAAGTGTTGAGGGTCCTCCCGTCAACATAATCTCCCCAGCACGCCTGACGCAGTTTTTTCTGGCAAAGCATTCGGATCATCTAGCACGCAACGCTGTTAATATGCTTGAGAATGGTCCAAGACATTCGGCTCGCACCGTGGCCGACGGTCAGCAAGGCGTTATTATCGGAATGATAATTACTGTTTGCCTGTTCCTCGCAATGCTCGCTCCGAACTCGCTTTGGCAGGCATTTCACGCTCTTTTCTCTCTGCTGTTTATGGGCTGTATTCTTTTGCGGTTTCTGGCGGGCCGCCATGCCTCCAATCAAACCGTGCAACTCATGAAGAGTACGAGCGGCAGCTTACCAAAATACACCGTTATGGTGGCGCTGTATAAGGAAGCTGAGGTGGTTCCTCAGCTTGTAGAAGCGATGAAGCAGCTTGATTGGCCGCGCTCGCGTCTTGAAGTTCTGTTCCTTTGCGAAACGGACGATTATCACACCCGCGCGGCCTTCGAAAAAGAAATGCTACCCGCCAGTTTCAAAATTATCTGCGTGCCTTGCACAGGCCCACGAACCAAGCCGAAAGCGCTTAATTATGGCCTGCAATTGGCGGAGGGCGATTACGTCGTAATCTATGATGCGGAGGATCGCCCGCATCCCGGTCAGTTGCGCGAGGCCTGGCAAAGATTTTCAGAAAGCACCGACGGGAAGCTGGCCTGTCTTCAGGCCCCGCTCGTCATTACCAATGAAAAGGACAGCTGGATCGCACGGCAATTTGCATTTGAATATGCAGCGCATTTCAGAGGGCTCTTGCCTTGGCTGGCCGATGGTCGATTTGTGGTTCCGCTCGGCGGCACATCCAATCATTTTCGTCGTGAGTGTCTAGTGGAGGTTGGAGGCTGGGATCCCTTCAATGTCACCGAAGATGCAGAGTTGGGTTCAAGGTTTGCGCGTCATGGATATCGCATCGAAATGCTCACTCTGCCCACAGCAGAGGATGCACCAATCGAAGTTGGAATATGGCTGAAACAGAGAACGCGATGGTTGAAAGGTTGGATGCAAACATGGCTGGTTGAGATGCGGCAACCCAGGGAAATGCTCCAGCAGGCCGGATTAAAGCGCTTTCTGGTTTACCATGTCCTGACGGCAGGCGTTTTGGGTTCTGCGCTGCTCTTTCCCTTCATGGTGCTTTTCGTCAGCTACATGCTGCTTATGATCACGCTTGTGAAGAGTACCGGTTTTGCGGGTCCCATCCTCATTTTTGATTTGATGAATATTGTTTCGGGTTTCCTCTCATTTCATTCCCTCGGCCGGGCGGCTCTGAAAAAAGAGAAAATGTCGGGTTGGATATTACCGGGCTTGCCAATCTATTGGGCGCTCATATCTTTGGCGGCGTGGCGCGCGCTTTGGCAATTATATGTCGCGCCTTTTCTTTGGGAAAAGACGCCGCATCGTCCCGTCCACTCGGCAATTTCTTTCAAATAAAATCTGGACCGTTTCCGATGATCAGGGAATCTTCATTGCCGATTACCGCCAGGTCACGATCCGCATAGGGCAGGCTCAACAAAATTCGCCGTATGACGGCAATTCGCGCACGACGTTTATCGTTTGATCGGACGATCGTCCAAGGTGCATATGCCGTATGGGTTCGCGCCAGCATGCTATCGCGTGCTTTGGTATAATCATCCCATTTTTCGGCACCGGCAATGTCGATAGGCGAAAACTTCCAGTTTTTCAGTGGACTGTGTCGGCGATCATGAAAACGTTTCAGCTGCATCGTCTGGCCTATGTCCAGCCAAAATTTGAAGAAATGGATACCATCCGCAACGATCATGCGTTCGAAGCCGGGCGTCTCCTCCAGAAAAGACTCGTGCTGTTCGGGCGTGCAAAACCCCATAACAGGCTCCACGCCGCCACGATTATACCAGGAGCGGTCGAAGGTCACGAACTCACCCGCACTTGGGAAATGCGAAACATAGCGCTGGTAATACCATTGTGTGCGCTCGGTTTCACTCGGTTTGGGCAAGGCAACATTGCGTGCAGAACGCGGATTCATGTATTGGCGCAAGTTGAATATTGTGCCGCCTTTGCCAGCTGCATCTCTTCCCTCGAACACCGAAATCAAGCGGCCACCTGTCTTCTGAAGCCAGCTTTGCATCTTTACAAGCTCGATCTGGAGCTTCTCCAGTGTCTCCGCATACTCATCGCTGGGCATTTTTTCGGTGTAAGGAAAGCCTCCCGATGTCAGGTCTCCATCATCAATCCAGTCTGGCAATGTTGGATTGTTGATATCAAACTTACGCTTCTTGCCATCAATCTTCAGCTTGAGGGGCGCGATCTCGGGTTTGGATGATGTTGATTTCTTTTTTGAATCTTTGCCCAATGCGAGGTCCTCAATTGACATAAATCCATGTTATTGGGACAGCAGTGTGGCGTCTAGTGGTTAAAAACACTGACTGATCGGGAGGTTAGTGGATGAGTATCTGGGGGCAGGATGGTAGCGGGCTAAGGCGCCGGGCATTGGAGCGCATTATCCGTTCGCGTTTCATACTTGCCGCCGCCGCTTTCATTACCGCCTTGATACTTGGAGTAAGTGAATCCTGGTGGCTAAGTTTTGCCGTTCTGATGATCGTTCTTGTGAGCGTCGTGGTGGTATCCGCAGCATTGCCGAGGACGGAAAAACCCGTAACAGCGGATCCCGGCGATCCGGCGATATTCCACTTGTCGGGCCAGCAATTGGCGGCGCAATTACCGGACCCGTTGATAATTTTTGATCATGAGGGCACTATTCTTTACGTCAACCCGGCGGCGAGCGGCGCATTTCGCTCGGTGGAGCGCGGCGGGGTTCTCATGTTGCATTTCCGCGCGCCGGAAATGCAGTCGCTGGTTCATTCGGTCATGGCGGATGGCGTAGCACGTTCGGTGGATTATTTTGAGCGGGTGCCGGTCGAGCGCTGGTACAGCGCGACGGTTCTTTTGCTGGATCAAGCGCGAGCGGGTGATCGGCAATATCTTCTATCCTTCCGCGACCAGACAGAAGCCCGTCGGCTTGAGCGCATGCGATCAGATTTTATCGCCAATGCCAGCCATGAGCTGCGCACGCCGCTCGCCTCGCTCTCAGGCTTCATTGAGACATTGAGAGGCCCGGCACGTAAAGACGAAGCGGCTCGCGATAATTTCCTGGAAATCATGCAAAAACAGGCCGAACGCATGGCTCGGCTGATAGACGATCTTCTGTCGCTGTCGCGCATCGAAATGAAGGCGCATATTGCTGTGAAAGATCAGGTTGATCTGGCCGCTATTCTTAATCACGTTGCCGATTCACTTCGTCCCGTTGCCTCCGATTTGGGTATTACTATCGAGCGGGATATCGATCCGGGGCCAGTCAACGTGCTTGGGGATCGTGACGAGCTCACGCAGGTGTTTCAAAATCTGCTGGAAAACGCCTGCAAATATGGACAATCCGGAAAACGTGTCATTCTGGAGCTCAAGCAGACGGGCGATATGACCAAGGTGACCGTGCAGGATTTCGGGCCGGGAATACCCGATGAACATATTCCGCGCCTCACCGAGCGATTTTACCGGATCGATGTGGAAACAAGCCGGGCGCAAAAAGGCACTGGTCTGGGACTTGCCATTGTAAAACACATTCTGACGCGGCATCGCGCGCGACTGATAATTCGCTCGCAGGTCGGAGAAGGCTCATCCTTCACGGTGGTTTTCGGTCCGCAAAAAGTGTAGCCGCCGACCTACAAAAAAGGCGCCAATTGGCGCCTTTTTTGTAGAACTTTGATAGCGGCTCAATTAGCGACGGCGACGATCCGAAGCTGGCTGATAGGCCAGACGCGAGTGGTATGTGCAATAAGGCCCGCCTTCGCCCACATCATTGCCGCAGAAATTGAAGCCAGGCAGCAATGGATCGCCAACCGGCCACTTGCAGGTGCGTTCGCTCAGCTCGACCAATTCGAGCTTGCGAGAGATCGGCACCACAACATCGGTAACCGTCCGCGTAACCATGGGCACGAGATCGGTGCTGTATTCCGCCTGCAATGCGGTCGCTCCAACGCTGCGATTTACAACGCGGCTCGACATGTGACCGACGGTTGCACTGCTGCTGCGCTGGCTGCTGGATGCTGCGGTATTGACCTTCTTGCTGCGGGTCTGCGACGAGGTTGTCTTGCCGCGTCCGGACAGCTTTAGCCGGTGCACTTTGCCGATGACGGCATTGCGGCTGACGCCGCCCAGTTGTGCTGCGATCTGGCTTGCACTCAGGCCTTCGGCCCAAAGTTTCTTCAGCTGCTCTACGCGCTCATCTGTCCAGTTCATTGTTCCCTAGCTCCATATGGGGCTTTGTTTTGTACGGCTTGCGGACTGAATCCTTCCTCGCATCTGGATTGCTCCAGATTGTATCGATACTATATCTATTCAGATGACGAGGACGCCGTACGAAATCTAGCTATTTCGTTTCCCAAGCTACAATATGCGATGACTCCGTGACAAGAGTCAGGCTTGGGTTGCAGGGGTGCTTTTTTTGGTTTTCCCCAACTTGCGCGTTAAACTGTTGCAAAAATGACGTTTTACGGCTTTGTCGACAAACCAAATAATACCGGGCCGTTGAGCCCGCCGGTTGCAATCAAAATACAGCAATATTTGTGATGTAAGTCTTTTGAACTGTTTATTTGACAATTGGAAACTGAATGATGATATTGCTTTGGTGTGGCCGCCCCCAAAAATGGCATTGTGGGGCGGCTTTTTGATTTAATCATTGCCGATTTCCTTTAAGGGTCAGCAGTACGAAAAATAGGGTTATGGAGGCCCGGAAAAAATGACGGACGCAAACGCGCAACCGCTATACGACACTTTTGCTCGTGCGGATCTGCGCTTTGAGCGAGGAAACGGTGTATGGCTGACGACCGAGAGTGGCGAAAACTATCTTGATTTTGCTGCCGGTATCGCCGTGAACCTGCTTGGTCATTCGCATCCGCATCTGGTCGAAGCTCTGAAGGTCCAAGCCGAAAAGCTTTGGCATTTGTCGAACCTCTATGAAATTCCCGGCCAAACCCGGCTGGGACAGCGCCTTGTCGACAATACATTTGCCGATAAAGTGTTCTTTGCGAACTCCGGTGCCGAGGCGCTTGAATGCGCCATCAAGACCGCACGCCGCTATCATTATGTAAATGGCAATCCGGAACGCTTCCACATCATCACTTTCGAGGGTGCTTTCCATGGCCGGACGCTTGCGACAATCGCCGCAGGTGGACAGGCGAAGTATCTCGAAGGATTTGGTCCCAAGGTTGAAGGTTTCGACCAGGTGCCTTTTGGTGACGAGAAGGCTTTGAAAGCCGCAATTGGTCCTCAGACCGCAGCTATTCTGATCGAGCCGATCCAGGGCGAGGGCGGCGTTCGCCCGGTTCCCGATGCGGATCTGCGAGCCCTGCGCAAGCTTTGCGACGACGAGGGTATTTTGCTCATCCTGGACGAAGTGCAGTCAGGAATGGGTCGTACCGGCAAGCTTTTTGCCCACGAATGGTCAGGCATCACGCCTGATATCATGGCTGTGGCCAAAGGTATTGGAGGCGGTTTTCCGCTGGGTGCATGTCTTGCAACAGCTGAAGCTGC
Organism: Hyphomicrobiales bacterium; assembly: GCA_900471815.1. Classification (GTDB taxonomy): domain Bacteria; phylum Pseudomonadota; class Alphaproteobacteria; order Rhizobiales; family Rhizobiaceae; genus Phyllobacterium; species Phyllobacterium ifriqiyense. The sequence continues at coordinate 82,614 of UICE01000001.1, read as the reverse complement.
AAAGGGCATGACCGCTGGCGTGCATGGCACTACCTATGGTGGCAATCCCTTGGCAATGGCCGTTGGCAATGCCGTGCTCGATATCGTTCTTGCGGACGGCTTCCTTGATCACGTGCAACAAATGGCTTTGCTGATAAAGCAGGGACTGGCTTCTATTTCCGATCGCTATCCGGATGTTATTTCCGAAGTCCGGGGGCGTGGCCTTCTTGTTGGTCTTAAAGCGGTTGTTCCGAACACGACGCTGGTACAGGCGCTGCGCGATGAACATCTTTTGACTGTGGGTGCCGGCGACAATGTTATTCGTCTTCTGCCACCATTGATTGTAAGCGAAGAAGAAATGCGCGAAGCATTGTCGAAAATCGAAGCTGCGGCAGCACGTCTTGCTCCTGCATCCAGACAGAAGATCGCGTGAGGGTAATCCAATGACAATCAAGCAGGATCTCCGTCACTTTACGGATCTTTCGGCGCTTTCATCAGGCGATCTTAGGCTTATTCTTGACGATGCGCGCGCGCGCAAGACGCGCTTGAAATCCGGCAATATTGAAAAGCCATTCGCCGGTAAGGTGTTGGCGATGATTTTCGACAAGCCATCGACCCGTACGCGCGTGTCTTTCGATGTTGGCATGCGTCAACTCGGTGGTGAAACACTTATGCTGACCGGCTCGGAAATGCAGCTAGGGCGTAGCGAAACCATTGCCGACACCGCCAAGGTTTTGTCGCGTTATGTCGATATTATCATGATGCGTACGACAACCCATGAACGGCTCATCGAGATGGCGGAAAATGCCACTGTGCCGGTTATCAATGCGTTGACCGATGATACACACCCCTGTCAGATCATGGCTGATATCATGACGTTTGAAGAGCATCGCGGCCCCGTCAAGGGCAAGACGTTTGCCTGGACAGGCGATGGCAACAATGTTCTGCATTCATTGGTCGAAGCGGCAGCGCGATTTGACTTCAATCTGAATATTGCAACGCCCGACGGCAGTGAGCCGGAGCGGAAATATCTCGATTGGGCGCGTAATGCCGGGGGCAAGATCAAGCTTACCACCGATCCTGTTGCTGCTGTTGAAGGTGTGGATTGTATTGTCACAGATACCTGGGTTTCCATGGGGCAGGAAAACCGCGCCCGTGGTCACAATGTATTCATGCCCTATCAGGTCAATGATGCGTTGATGAAGCATGCAAACCCTGATGCATTGTTCATGCATTGTCTGCCCGCGCACCGGGGCGAGGAAGTTACGGATTCTGTTATTGACGGACCGCACTCGGTGGTTTTCGATGAGGCTGAAAACCGGTTGCATGCGCAAAAGGCCATTCTCGCATGGTGTCTTGAAGGAGGGCGCCCTGGTGTCTGAATCATCAAGCTTTCCCGATGAATATGTATTTGCAGGCGATGACGCTGTAGTCCCGTTTCAGGTTCAGGGTCTGGATGCCCGCGGTCGAGCGGTCCAGCTTGGGCCTGCGCTGCATGATATATTGAGCCGCCACGATTATCCGGAGCCTGTTGCGCAACTCCTGGCTGAGGCGATTGTTCTGACTGTCCTGCTCGGCACTTCATTGAAATTTGAAGGCAAGTTCATTTTTCAATCGCAGTCAGACGGTCCCGTCGACATGCTGGTTGTTGATTTCCGCACCCCGAATTCTGTGCGTGCCTATGCACGCTATGATGAAGAACGTCTTGCTGATGCGATTGAAGCGGACGAGCTTTCCCAGGTCGAACTCATGGGCAGCGGCACGCTGGCATTGACCGTGGATCAGGGTGAGTATTCGCAGCGATATCAGGGCATTGTCGCGCTTGACGGTTCCAATCTTGAAGAAATCGCGAAAACCTACTTTCGTCAGTCGGAGCAGATTCCTACCGATTTGCGGTTGTCGGTCGCCAAGTTGATCGAGCGCGGAGAAGATGGCAAGCCTGTTGAGCAATGGCGTGCTGGCGGCTTGATTGTCCAATTCCTTCCCGAGTCTGAGTTGCGCATGCGGCAGCGTGATCTGCCTGCTGGCGATGCTCCGAATGGCGATTCTGAAGATGATGCCGAACTCTTCGAGGATGATGATTGGGCGGAAGTAAAGGCGCTGGTTTCCACGATCGAAAGCTCAGAGCTTACTGATCCGCAGGTGGGCGCGGAGCGATTGCTCTATCGCCTTTTCCACGAACGGGGCGTCCGGGTTTTCGACGCGGTTCCGGTCAATGATGATTGTTCCTGCTCTCGCGAGAAGATTGCCGGGGTTCTTTCAGGTTTCACCGCTGAAGAAATCAATGACAGTATCGAGGAAGGCAAAATCAGCGTTACCTGCGAATTTTGCTCGACACAATATGATTTCGATCCAGCAGAATTTCTGCCAAAAAACTAGGAATTCGCATTATGACAATCAGGGATAGTAACGGCGCCGAACTGACCGACGGCGATTCTGTAACCTTGATCAAGGATCTCAAAGTTAAGGGTACGTCGGAAACAATCAAGCGGGGAACCTTGGTCAAGAATATCCGCTTGAATGGGCGCGACGGTGAAATTGAGTGCAATACGAAGCAGGTAAAAGGGCTCGTGTTAAAGACAGAGTTCGTCAAGAAGGCCTGACCTGTGAGAGCCTAGGCTCGAAACTCGGTCGTCATTTCATGTGCGATCGTTACCACAATCAGCAGGACGATAAAGGCGCTGACAATCAACCACAAAGGCCATGGCCGGGTTGATTTCTTGGCCAGCAGGCCAACGATCAATCCGGGCACGGCAACGAGTGCCACGAGCTGGCTGGCGGCTTCTGCATTTGTGGTAAAGCTTGGAAGCCGAAATCCGAAAAAAAGCGCGGTAAGTCCAACCAACAAGGCAATGGCGGAGCAGCTAAGCGCCTTGACGTAAGGGGATTGGGTTCGGTTGGTTTCCTGCATTATTTCTTCCATAATCAGTTTAATGTCCGCAATTGATCGGGAAGATCAAGCGAAAATGCTGGAATCTCTATGTTGAAACGATCGCCGCCATTGGTTTGCATGACATAGTGTCCAACCATGACGCCCGAAGGGGTTTTGAGCGGACAACCAGATGAATACTGAAAACTGTCTCCTGGATTGAGTACGGGCTGTTCTCCAATAACGCCAGCGCCGCTTACTTCTTCCACGCGGCCATGGGCATCGGTTATCTTCCAGTACCGGGAGCGCAATTGAACCGTACGCTCAGATTCATTGGCGATGGTTATACGATAGCCCCACACATAATGGCTCGCGGCCGGGTCGGATTGCTCCTCCAGATAAAACGGTTCGACACTAACCTCTATGTCGCACGTGGTGGCTTTATACATTCCTGCTCTCATCGCGTGAGCCTTCTCCATCTCATCCGGAAAGCATTACGCGCAATTCAAGTATCCCGCGATCAGTACAATCATCATGACGTATGTATTTGATATCACGGCTCAAAGCCGTGACGTCAACCTTCTCAATCTAAATCATTTGTGATCGCAGCTTGGGAGCTTCAAATGAGACAAACCGCGCCGGTTTCATTCCCGGCGCGACAGCTACCCGATCAAAGAGTAGCCTTCAATGCAATGTCGAGATCTTCGATCAGGTCGTCAGCATCTTCCAGCCCGACAGACAAGCGCAATAATCCGTCGGAAATTCCGAGCTCAGCCCGCGCTTCGTCGGTAAGGTTCTTATGGGTTGTCGTCGTCGGATGCGTAACGAGGCTTTTTGAATCGCCCAGATTGTTGGAAATCAGGACAATCTCAAGAGCATTCTCAAATTTGAATGCTGCCTTTTTGCCGCCCTTTACTTCAAAGGCAAGCAAAGTGGAGCCGCCCTTCATCTGCCGGGAAATAATATCGGCTTGCGGATGGTCCGCACGCCCCGGATAGATGACTTTCGAGATCGCGGAATGGGTGGAAAGGAAGTCTGCGATTTTCGCAGCACTTTCAGTTTGCTGCCGAACACGAACGGATAGTGTTTCCAGACCCTTGAGCATCACCCATGAATTGAATGGGCTCAGGCCCGGACCAGTATGGCGGAAATATTCATGCAGGTTTTCGTCGATCCATGCCTTGTCCGAAAGGATCATGCCGCCGAGGCAACGGCCTTGTCCATCAATATGCTTGGTCGTTGAATAAACGACGATATGCGCGCCAAGTTCGAGCGGCTTCTGGAAGAGCGGTGTGGCAAACACATTGTCGACGATAAGTTTTGCGCCAACTGAATTGGCGACGTCTGCCACCGCGCTGATATCAATGACTTCAAGCGTTGGATTTGTCGGGCTCTCCAGGAACAGGACCTTTGTATTCGGCCGAATGGCATTTTGCCAATTCTCAATTTTGGAACCGTCGATCAAGGTGAAGTCCACGCCATAGCGCGGCAACAATGTCTCGATGATATACCGACACGAGCCGAACATGGCGCGGGCGGCCAGCACGTGATCACCGGCCTTGACCTGACAGATAATGGCCGCTGCGACCGCTGCCATGCCCGATGCAGTGGCGCGTGCATCTTCGGCACCCTCGAGGGCGCACATGCGCTTTTCAAACATGTCTGTCGTAGGGTTGGCATAGCGCGAATAAATGAAACCGGGTTCTTCGCCCTTGAAGCGCGCTTCCGCCGCCTCTGCATTGGGATAGACAAACCCTTGCGTCAGAAACAGGGATTCGGATGTCTCGCCAAAACCGGAGCGAAGCGTTCCGGCATGAACGAGCTGAGTGGCAGGGCGGAGCGTGCGGGCAATGTTCCCGATTTTTGTATCTTCTGGCATCGTCTTCTCAATCTGCCTGATCAGGCAATAAAAAACCGGCCTTGCGTGTCTCGCAAAAAGGCCGGAACGATACCGGGCCTCTTTTAGCAAATTATTTTACGTGGCTGCAAGCCGGCCGGCCAAATCACCACGGGATAAAACTGCTTTAATCCTCTCTGGCGCTTGCGTCAACGGGGTGAAACGCTAAAGCTTTCCTCATGTTTTACGGGGTTGAACGGCTAACATGAGCAGACACCAAGCGGGCATTCTTGCCGATAACGGTATCAGGGCATTGTATCAGGCGGGGTCGCTAAAGACTGCGCGTGATTTTGACAGCGATCAAATTCAACCGGCGAGCCTGGATTTGCGGCTTGGAACCAAAGCCTATCGGGTGCGCGCCAGTTTCATGCCGGGGCCTGGAACGGCTGTCTTGTCGAAGCTGGAGCGTCTAAAGCTGCACGAGATCGACCTGAGCGAGGGCGCTGTTCTTGAAACGGGCTGTGTCTATATCGTCCCGCTTCTGGAAAGCCTCGATCTTCCGCCGGACATTTCTGCTTCAGCCAATCCGAAAAGCTCAACTGGCAGGCTCGACATTTTCACACGTGTCATAGTCGACGGTGCGCAGGAATTCGACAAGGTGCCCGCAGGGTACAAGGGGCCACTTTATCTGGAAGTCAGCCCGCGCACATTCCCTATCGTTGCAAGAGCAGGCTCCAGGCTGTCACAGATACGTTTTCGTACAGGCAGGGCGCAATTGGAAGAAGTTGAGCTGACAGCGCTCCATGCCAATGAAATATTGGTGGCTTCGGAGACGCCGAATATATCGGGCGGAGGTATAGCGCTTTCTATCGATTTGACAGGCGATGCAAACGGGCTGGTCGGTTATCGCGGCAAGCATCATACGGGCGTGGTCGATGTCGACAAGCGCGGCGCTCACGATCTGTTCGATTTTTGGGAACCAATCCATGATCGCGGTGCGCGCGAGCTCGTGCTCGATCCAGACGAGTTCTATATTCTCGTTTCCCGGGAGGCAGTGCATGTCCCCCCCCTCTATGCGGCTGAAATGACGCCCTTTGATCCTCTGGTTGGTGAGTTCCGTGTTCACTATGCAGGGTTCTTCGATCCGGGCTTTGGACATACCGCTGCCGGAGGCACAGGAAGCCGTGCTGTGCTGGAAGTGCGCAGCCATGAGGTGCCGTTCATTCTTGAACATGGGCAGATCGTTGGAAGACTGATCTACGAGCATATGCTGGAACGCCCAGCCGCGCTTTACGGCACCGACCTCGGTTCAAACTATCAGGCTCAAGGCTTGAAACTCTCCAAGCATTTCAAATAGACTTACGGTGCTAAAGCCCGGCTTGACAAAGCCGGGCTCAACCGATCCTGATAAGGTAATGCGGGTGTAGCTCAATGGTAGAGCAGCAGCTTCCCAAGCTGAATACGAGGGTTCGATTCCCTTCACCCGCTCCAGATTGAAACCTTCAAGCCTGATAGCTCCGCCTTGATTGCAGTCTGCAAAGGCCATAAGAGTTATCGCGATGAAGAGCGAGCCCCGGAGTTAAAATGTCAGAACGCACAAACCGTTTCTTGGGAGATACGCCGGGAAGGGTATTGCTGAAACTGATAATTGTTTCGCTGGTTGTTGGCGTCGTCATGAGCGCCTTCAATTGGTCACCGATGGATATTGTTTACGGGGTCGAAAACTTCGTCCGGCGTATCTGGAATCTCGGATTCGGGGCGATTGAAGGTTTTGCATCCTACTTGCTGCTTGGAGCAGCGGTTGTTGTTCCATGTTTCATCATCCTGCGGATTTTGAATTACCGCCGGTAAAACAAAAATTACTTGCACAGCAGCTTTAACGTGAAGCAGCCATAATTGGGCGCTACCCGCATGCGCTCGATATTCAAGGGTTGCTCATGCCAAACACCAGTTTTCAAATTTCCCGCCGCCACTTTATCGGTCTGGCTGCCGTTGGAACCTTGCTCCCGCTGGCCGCCTGTCAGACCATCGGGCCTGCCGGAAACAGCATGGGCGCTTCGGCTTCTGCGAGCGCAAACATCAATAATATTCGTAACGGCAATGGACTTTCTGGTTTGGAGAGCGATGCCATTCTGGAGCGAGCAGCCGGACAACAGGCAGCCTATATGGCGAAGGCCGGGCGCATGGTTCACACCACGGGCTGGGGAAAGAGTTTCGAAGCACGGGTCAAGACCAACGAAATTCATGGTGCCGCTGCAGAGAATATTGCAATGGGGCGCATGGACATCGACCGGCTTTTCGCGATGTGGATGGCGTCCCCGCCGCATCGTCGCAATATGCTGGATGCTCGTTTCAAACGCTATGGCTTGGCCTATGCCGAGGCAAAGGGTGGTAGCGGAGAGCGATACTGGGCGCTGGTTCTTGCAAGCTAAGGTAGTTGTCGCAATTACTCTGGCAAGGTTTGATGCGCGGTGGCATAGAGAAACAGCAGCTGATTCCGGTTGCAATGCCGGTGCCATAGATGATGATCGATACGCCACCTGTTCTCAGTTCAAAAACTATTCGTCCCTTTGAGGTAACGAATCGCCTCATGTTGGCCATTACCATTCCAGTAATGCTGGCATCGCTGACAACGCCATTGCTGGGGCTCGTCGATACTGCCGTGGTTGGTCAGCTTGGTGATCCGCATTTGCTGGGTGGTCTTGCCATTGGGGCGTTGGTCTTCGATTTTCTGTTTTCGACCATGAACTTCCTGCGCGCCGGGACGACCGGGCTGGTTGCGCAAGCCATGGGGCGGCACGACAATATTGAGCAACAGGCGGTCTTCTGGCGCGCTATCGGCATCGCGGTTGTTGCGGGACTGGTCTTTATAGCGGCAACGCCACTTATCCTCAGTGCTACGATCAGTTTCATGAATCCGGGTAAGGCAATCGCCGATGCCATATCGACATATGTATCGATCCGGTTGCTTTCCTCGCCCATGGCGCTTGGCAATTTTGTGGTACTCGGCCTTCTTTTGGGGCAAGGCAAGGCGATGCAGGGTCTTTATCTTCAATTCCTGCTGAACGGCATCAATGTCGTCATGACGATCTGGCTCGGACTTGTTATGGGATGGGGCGTCGTGGGTATTGCATGGGGCACAGTGCTTGGCGAAACCGCCGCGCTTCTTGTCGGGCTCGCCCTCGTTTACAGGCAGTTTCGTTCTGTACCCAATCCATCCCGCGCGCGCATTCTGGATATGCACGAAATACGCAGGATGTTTACCGTCAATCGCGATATCATGTTGCGTTCGTTCTTCTTATTGATCGCCTATACCTATTTCACGCGCGCAGGGACGGAAGCAGGCGCTGTAACGCTTGCAACCAATGCTGTCCTGATGAATTTCCTGCTGATCTCGGGCAATTTGATCGATGGCGTTACCACTGCCGCAGAACAGATTGCCGGGCGAGCCGTGGGTGCGCATTATCGCCCGGCATTTGACCGTGGTATCAGGCTGTCATTTTTGTGGGGGATGGTGCTTGCATCCCTCATGGCGCTGTTTTTTCTGATCTATGGCAATGCCATTGTCGCGGTGCTGATCAAATCACCGGACGTGCAGGCTCTTGCCGCGATCTATTTGCCCTGGGCGGCCCTATCGCCGGTCGTCGGCCTGTTGGCGTTCCATATGGACGGCGTATTTATCGGCGCAACCTGGTCACGCGATATGCGCAACATGATGGTTCTGTCATTGCTGGGCTATTTTGTGGCCTATTTCATATTGCCGAAATATTTGGGCAATCACGGGCTATGGCTTGCCTTGTACCTGTTTCTCGGACTGCGTGGAATATCGCTCTTATACATCTTGCCCAGCAGAGCACGCGTACAGTTTGCCGATTAGTCTGGGGTGCTTCTTGATGCCCAATCATTGACATCGCGATCGCGCAATTCTGCAATATTGGAGATAGCTTCCCTGCGCATGATCGCCGAAATTTCCTTGATGATCTGGCCGGCAAGACCCGGCCCTTGGTAGATCATACTGGTATAAAGTTGCACAAGATCAGCTCCTGCGCGAACTTTGCTGATCGCCGCTGCGGCGCTGTCTATACCGCCTACGCCTATGATGGGAAGGCGTACGCCGACCCGCTGACGCATTTTGGCGAGTATGATCGTTGAACGCTCAAAAACAGGACGGCCTGAGAGGCCACCGGATTGGGCAGCGTTGCCGGTATTCTTCAAGCCGGATCGAGCCAATGTAGTATTGGAAACGATAAGCCCATCGAGCGGATGCAAGGCAATTTCCGCCGCGATGTCATCAAGGCTGGCATCGGGCAAATCCGGTGCAATCTTGAGAAAAACCGGTCGTTTGGCTCCAGAGCGCGCAGCGAGATCGTCACGCGTTTCCAGAACTTTGCCAAGCAACTCTTTCAGGCTGTCTCGAGTTTGCAAATCCCGCAAGCCGGGCGTGTTTGGTGATGAAATATTGACGGTGAAATAGCTTGCAAGATCATGGAACTTGCGAATTCCCGCCACATAATCGGCGACCCGATCAGAGGAATCTTTATTCGCGCCAATGTTGACGCCGACAATACCGCCGCGCCCGCGTCGCTCACTCAGACGTTTAAATGCAGCATCGTGCCCGCCATTGTTGAAACCAAGGCGATTGATCACTGCCTCGTCCTCGACAAGACGGAAAATACGTGGCTTTGGGTTGCCCGCCTGGGGCAGCGGCGTCAACGTGCCGACTTCAGCAAATCCAAATCCGAGCTTGAGCAAGGCATCGGGAATTTCAGCGTTCTTGTCATAGCCAGCCGCCATGCCAAGCGGGTTGGGAAAGTCGAGGCCCGCTACGTTGACACGCAATGCCGGGTCGCTGATCGGGGCACAGGCTGGGACAAGGCCAGTCTTGAGCGCCTTGATCGAAAGGCCGTGAGCGTCTTCCGGATCGAATTTGAAGAGCAGATTGCGACCGATTGATTGAAACAGGCCGCTCATGCCGTTAGCTCCGGAAATATGTGTTTGCCATCACTGCCGAGAGGCAGCGGCTTTACCCATTCAACAGCATCGAGCGGCAATAGTGCATAAAGATGGGGGAAGAGGGCGCCGCCCCGCGATACTTCGAATTTGAGCGCCTGACCAAGTCTGTCGGCACGTACAGCGACCAGAAGCAGATTATCTTGTCCGGCAAAATGCTTGTCGGCCGTTTCCCGAACCTGCTCTGCTGTCGAAAAATGGATATAGCCATCGGCATGGTCGATAGGCGCGCCATCGAATACACCCTTACTTTCGGCCACCTGCCAAAGCGCACGCGGTGTCAGCTTATAAATCATTTGTGTCATTACAGATTTACTAGACGCAAATCCGCCATGCGCAAAGCGTAGACTGCACTCGATAACAGAAATATCGGTCGTTTTCGGATTTTTGGCGTATTGTTTGATCATGATGGATCGTCTGCAAAGGCTGGAGGAACTCAATGTCACGCACACTCGCACCATTCGCCTTTCTTGCTGCTGCATCGCTATTTGCAGGATCAGCAACGGCACAAGAAACAACAAGTTACTCGCTGGAGAAAACCGCAGACGGTTATGTCCGGATGAATAATAAAACTGGTGAAATGTCGATCTGTCATGAAAAGCTTGGCCAACTGGTCTGCAAAGTTGCAGCGGAAGAACGCACGCTTTACGAAGAAGACATTGCCGATCTGAAGGCTCGTGTTGCCAAGCTGGAAGATACGGTGGCCGGAATCGGCAAGCTGCCGCCGGTGGTCCGCGATAATCTTCCTTCAGATGAGGATTTTGAAAAAGGCCTGAGCTACATGGAAAAGTTCATGCGGCGCTTCATGGGATTGGCCAAGGAACTCGATGGCGAAAACAAGGATGCGCCGTCAAATCCGGCTGTTCCGCAAAAGACCTGAAATGCCTTGATTTTTGACAGTAAGTTGGCAGTAGGCACTGTGCATTGAATCGCATTTGTTCTTGATTTGTTCTGCAACTTCGTGCACCTTTATCGCTTGGAATTCTTCTCTGGGAGCGATGAAATGTTTGCCGTACCAACATTGATTGGAGAGGTTTCGATCAGGCTTTTTGTGCGACATGGTGATCAGCAGGATGCCCTCGATTTTTATGAGAATGTATTCGGGGCAAAACTGGCGGGTCGTCCTTATTTGCATGACGGTGTTTTGATAGCCGCCGAAATACGCATGGGTGAATCGGTAATTATGATTGTGGGAGCCAACCCGAAACGTGATGCTGATGCCTCGCTGGGTGGTCCTCGCTCTGCCCATGCTATTGGCGCAACACCCGTTATGCTGGATATCCATGTGGATGATGCGGATCGCGTGATGCATCATGCAATCTCGGAAGGTGGAACGGCACGCAACGAAGTGGAGACGCTTGAGAGCGGCGATCGCGCTGGCGTGCTGGTCGACCCGTTCGGCCATATTTGGGTCATCAAGTCACGCCGCAAGCATCTGGCAGCGTGACTGGTCAGAAAAATGGATGCCGGCCTTTTATACTGCCGACATCAGGTGGCAAAGCGTTTCGTCGCCGCCACAAGCTCATGCACTATCCCGGGTTCGCTTACCGCATGTCCCGCATCTTCCACGATACGCAAGTCGGCTTCCGGCCACACCTTCTTTAAATGCCATGCGTTCAGAAGGGGAGTGCACATGTCGTAACGGCCATGCACGATGATCCCTGGAATATCGCGGATCAGATGTGCATTGCGCAGCAAATGATCATCCGTATCGAAAAAGCCCTTGTTCTGGAAGTAATGGCATTCGATACGCGCAAAAGCGATGGCGAAATGGTCGGAGGCGAAGGCATCCGCTCTGGCGGGATCAGGTAGCAAAGAGAGGGCTGAACCTTCCCAGCGCGCCCACAGCTTGGCCGCTGCCAGACGCACAGCTTCATCAGGATCGGTCAGGCGCTTGTAATAGGCCGCGATCATATCGCCGCGCTCTTCTTCAGGAATATGCTCCTGATACGCTTCGAAGCGATCCGGGTATATAATGCTGGCACCGTTTGAATAGAACCAATCAATCTCGAAGCGGCGAATAAGGAATATGCCGCGCAAGATAAGTTCGGTTACTTTTTCAGGATGGGTTTGCGCATAGGCCAGCGCAAGCGTTGATCCCCATGATCCGCCGAATACTTGCCATTTCTCCACGCCAAGATGCGCACGAATACGCTCCATGTCGGCGACCAGATCCCATGTCGTATTCTCATTCAATTCGGCATAGGGCGTTGATTTTCCGCAACCACGCTGATCAAACAGAATAATACGATAAAGTTCCGGGTCGTGCAGCCGACGCATGGTGGGGTTTATCCCACCACCCGGACCGCCGTGAATCATGATGACAGGTTTGCCATCAGGATTACCGCACTCTTCCACGTGGATTGTGTGCAATTCGGAAACTTCCAACATTTCTTCCGAATAAGGCTGCGCCTCAGGGTAGAGAGTATGTGTGATCATCCAGTTCTACTTTCAAACTTTTCCCCACAAGCGATAATCGCTTGGGAATAAGATTTTAACAAGGCATTTCATTTCTCTGACCCTAATAGGTTTGAGTAGGGCGCAGTAAAATTGCGACCTGTAAAAATCTAGTTGATATATCAGATGAATTGGATTTAGTCGTTTGAATTAGATATTTCGCATTAATAACTGCAGTTATTTTCAATACCAAGGGATCGTTTGGACTATGAAATATACAATTGTCATTGTGGATGACCATCCCTTGTTTAGAGGCGCTTTAAAATTAGCGCTTTCCTCTTCAAACGAACATGTAGAAATTATTGAAGTTGGCGATCTTGATGGTGCCAAGCGTCTTATTGAGTCATCGGCCGAGATTGATCTTGTATTACTGGATCTCTCATTGAACGGCATTGGTGGGATGACCGGTCTTATCACCTTGCGGGCGCTGCAGCCACTTGTTCCGATAGCTATCGTATCAGCCACGGATGATCCGGTAACCATACGGGCTGCGCTCGGACTGGGCGCTTCCGGATTCATTTCCAAATCCTCCACACCAGATGTCATTAATGCAGCCGTGCAAACCATTCTTGACGGGGGTATCTGGTCCCCATTGGATGGAAGCGAAGAAGGTGAATTGGACGCCGATTTAGCCGATCTGATCCGGTGTATCCGCAAGTTGACGCCGCAGCAGGCGCGCGTGCTCGATATGATGGCGGATGGAATGCTGAACAAGCAGATCGCCCATGACCTGAATGTGTCAGAAGCCACGATCAAGGCCCACGTTTCTGCGGTGCTTTACAAACTGGGCGTGGAAAGTCGCACCCAAGCCGTGATCAGGCTGGCCCGGTTCAGGGACGAAATGCAACCGGTGGAACTGCCACAGGGCTAGAGTAAAATTTGGCCTAACCTTCGAGAATCACTCGGCTGCGATACTTTGCCGGAAATGTGAGAGCAGCGCGCGCAATATGGCTGGCCGCACTGGCTTGTTGATCAGCGATACACCCAATGCGGCTGTCCGGCGCTGGACCTCTTCAGATCTGTCGGCTGTAATCAACGCCGCATCAATATCACTGCCATAATAGTCCCTTGCCGATTGAATGACGTCGAGTCCGTTCTCGTCCTCGAGATTATAGTCAGCCAGGATAGCATCAGGCGGGGATTTGTTTTTAGAACAATACTCCAGGACTGCCTTGGCCGTTCGAAATGCCACTATGTTGCAACCCCAGGCATTCAACAGTTCTTGCAGACCAGCCAGCGAATCCGCATTGTCATCAATGCAGACTATGCGCATTCCCGTCAGCGAACTCGCTGGACGCAATGTGGACGCGGTTTCACTGGAGGATAAGGCAAGTTTATCGGAAAGCGGCATCGTGACTGAAAATATCGAGCCCTTGCCGACAACCGACTGTACGTTGATACCCAAGTCAAGGATTTTGCCAATCCGTTCCACGATAGACAGACCAAGGCCAAGTCCGTCAGATTCTTTCATGCCTTCTGATAACCGGGCAAACTCATGGAAAATATAATCGAGTTTTGACTGGGCAATACCTATGCCTGTGTCACAGACACTCAGCTGTGCAGATTGGCCGCGTTTACGCATGCCCACCAATATTTTGCCGCTTCGGCTGTATTTAATCGCATTGGAAATCAGGTTTTGGATCAGACGTCGCAGCAAGTTGCGATCCGTCGTTACGATAGCAGAGGTTTGCACGAGACGAAGATCCAGCCCTTTTTCTCGCGCTGCGGGAGCAAAATCCCTGACTATCTGCTGCAGGAGCGGATCAAGGCGAAATACAGACATGACCGGTTTCAATGCGCCTGTATCCAGCCGGGAAATATCGAGGAGTGCACTGATAATGGACTCGACAGCTTCAAGCGATGAGTCGACATTTTGTACAAGCTCTCGCTCACGCAAATCGCCCAAGCGTTCGATCAATGCCGATGAGTAAAGGCGCGCGGCATTTAACGGTTGAAGAATATCGTGGCCGGCATCTGCCAAGAAACGGGTTTTCTCGATATTGGCCTCTTCCGCACGCTTTTGGGCCTTCGCCAATTGCTGATTGGCCAATGTCAGTTCGCTTGTGCGATCGCGCACGCGCTGTTCGAGAGACTCGTTTATTTGCCGCAGTAATTCATCAGCATTGATGGTGTCACTGATATCAGTGAAGGTAGCAACCAATCCGCCGTCAGGCATGGCGTTGGAGCGAATTTCGATGGTTTTTCCGCTCATTCGAAGCTTCACGCGCAGGGGTTCTTTGGCATTGATGAATGCGTCCATATTGAGCGGCTGTTGCGCGTTCAAACTATCCCCATGGCGAAATAATGCGGTCAGAATCCGGTCGAGCGGTGTCCCCATCCGCTGTTGTTCACTGAGCAAATCCAAAGTGAGTTGAAACTGCAAATTCCAGCAGCTCAAGCGATATTGACTGTCGAAGACGCCAATTCCCTGATCCATCTGGTCCAAAGCGGTCTGGAGAAGCTGGCGGTTCTGCGAGAAGGCATCGGTAGCGTGATCCAGCAGAATTTGCGCCTGCCGTTGCGCTGTCCTGGCCGGTCCCATCGCCAGCGACAAGATCAGTCGGGCTGATGGTGGCCCAACGATGCCGGACAAAAACTGTTCGGCAAAATGTATGGTGTTAAAGTCCGCCGGTTCATCATCGCCCAGCGTGATGTTCGACTGTTTGTAGAAATTGTTGAAAGCAAATTCCGTCTGCGCGCTGCCAATATATTTTGCCAGCGTAGCCTTCAATTGCCTGACCGTGAGGTTCGATTCCACACTATTGAGTGGGTTTTTTGAATGAACCTTATCTGCAATGAATATCGATGCCTGGATGCGTTCGCTTGGAGTAGCGGTTCTGGAAACCGATCCGATGATGAAGAGCGCAACATTCACCACCAGCGTCCAGAAGAGACTATTGACCAGTTCGGATGTCTCGAAGCCAAACAAGGCCTGTGGTCGTAGCGTTACAATGCCGAATGGGCCATTGGTGAGAAGACTGGAATCCATCGGCACGAGACTTGGCAGGGCCATCGTGTAGAACCAGATGGAAATGCCTCCGAATATGCCAAGAAAAACGCCGCGCGCATTGGCACGGCTCCACAGCATTCCGCCCAAAAAGGCAGGAGCAAGCTGGATCATGGCCGTGGCGGAGATAAGTATCAGTGATGCAAAGCTCACATGCACCGAAAGGACAAATTGATAGCCGAATGCGGCCAGAAGAATCGCGAAAACAACGACGCGGCGGAGCCCAAGAATGATTTTTGAATAATCCTTGGCTGCATTTGTGCCCACCGATGTCCGTTTCAGAACAAGCGGCAAAAGCAGGTCATTTGAAATCATGACGGACAATAATATCGATGGAAACAGCATCATTGTCGCGGCTGCTGCCAACCCGCCCGCAACCCCGATTATTGCCAGCCAGAATTGTCCTGCGGCCACGGGCAGCGCCAGGAAATAGAAGTCGACGGAAGCATTGGCCGGAAGAACGATCGAGCCAACAGTCGCTATGAGAAAGATGAAAACTCCAAGGACCAGCATGGTTGCCGAAATGAACCAGCGGGCCGTGCGCAGCTCGCTATCATTCCTGTTTTGAACGATGATGAGATGAAATTGACTGGGGAGAAGAAATACCGAAGACACTCCGAATATAACAAGACTGATGAAGTCCCCAACGGAAAATTCATGCTTGAGAGCGGTTATGTGGCTTGGATTGGTCGAAATCATAGCAAGAATTTCTGACGGCGAGCCGAAGAGCCAAGTGGCAGTGGCTATTCCAATGGATAAAATCGCCGCATATTTGATCACAGTGTCTAAGGCCAAGCTATGAACGATTCCATTGTAGCGCTCTGCTGAAGGATTGGACCGGCCGCTGTAAAAGACAATGAACACGGCGATCAGTGCGATAAACAAAAATGGAACGACAAGGTGGTCGGTGTGGTCATGGCCGGTTTGCGGCGTATAAGCGCCTGCCAGCACGTCGAAGAGGTAGTGAATCGAACTCATCAACAGGGCGAAATAGGGGATTAAACCCACGGTCGTGATGGACGTTACGACGGCGGCCACCAGGAAGCTTTTACCGTATCGCGCACCAATCATGTCGGAAATCGAAGTGATACCTTCTGCCCGCGCCAACTGTCGCAATTTGAGCAGGAAGGGGAAGCCGACAGTAAAGATCAGTAGAATTCCCACATACAGACCAACAAATTCTATGCCATGCAGTACAGCGTAGCCCGTCGACCCGTAATAGAGCCAACTACTGCCACTCGCGGCAATTGCGAGTGAATATAGCAATGGGCGTGATCGGTTTATTGTGGCTTCGCTCTGATGATCCGTAATGTAGATCGTACAGAATTGTATCGAGAAGTAGAGAATCGCGACGATTATCGCGGTCCAGCTTGCCATTCGCTATGTCCCCGTATTGGGCCGAAAACGTTGAGTGATTTACGCTGAAGCAAGCGAGTCAGCCGGCAAATCAGCTGTAGAAACATTCAACCGGTCTATTAATTAATACGCAAATTCTGGTAGTGTGGCGCTTGGAATAAAGACTATCTGGGGCGGATGATTCGCTTTATCACACAATACTGGAGAGTGGTATATCATGCTAAAGGAATTCAAAGAATTTGCCTTGAAAGGTAACATGGTTGATCTTGCAATCGGTGTGATCATCGGTGGCGCTTTTGGCAAGCTGGTAGAATCCATCGTAGCTGATCTGTTGATGCCAATTATCGGCCTCTTGACCGGCGGTATTGATTTTACAAATCTCTACATCCAATTGTCGGGTGCTCCGGCCCCAACCCTTGCAGCTGCGCGCGAAGCCGGTGCAACCATTGCTTACGGCAATTTCATCACTCTCCTGATCAACTTCCTGATCATCGCCTGGGTGTTGTTCATGGTGGTTAAAGCCATGAATAGATTCAAGAAAAAGGAAGTGGCGGCCGATCCCGCTCCAGCCAGAGAAGAAGTTCTACTTACGGAAATTCGCGATTTGCTTGCGAAGAAATAAGTTTTCCCCAAACCCCAGCCAGCAAGCTGGGGTTTTTCTTTTGTCATCTTCTGTCAGCAGCACATCATTTCGGCTGATGGAAACATCACAAATATCCGCGTGATAAAAGACCTGCGTTGCGTTAGGCCTTCTGCTCAATGGGTCTCTACGGAATGATCCTTGGGGACCTGCAAAATATTGAGTGGGAAGCGCCATGAGTTTAATTCAACATCTCCGGCACGAAGCGGCAGTGGCACCGGAAAGCGGCATCGTCGCGGTTATGAACCACGGCAGAAAGCAGGAAGGAGTTATTCCTCTCTGGGCCGGTGAGGGCGATCTTCCAACCCCGGAATTCATTCGGGCCGCAGCGGGCGAAGGTCTTGACAATGGCGAGACATTTTACACCTGGCAGCGCGGCATTCCCGAGTTGAGGCAGGCTCTATCCGACTATTATAAGCGTCATTTCTCTGTCGATCTTCCTGTCGAGCATTTCTATGTGACAGGCTCAGGCATGCAGTCCATTCAACTCGCCGTACAAGCCACCGCCGGGACGGGCGATGAAGTCATTTATCTTTCTCCCGCATGGCCAAATTTTGCTGCCGCCGCCGCCATTGGCGGAGCAACGCCCGTTGCGGTGACGCAGGATTTTACCGGCAATGGCTGGACCTTCGATCCGCAAAAGATTCGCGATGCAATCACGCCAAAAACCAAAGCTTTGTTTATCAACACGCCATCCAACCCATCCGGCTGGACTGCGGATGTGGAGACATTGCAGGAGATACTGGCAATAGCACGCCAACACGGCCTATGGATAATTGCCGATGAGATTTATGCGCATTTTTATTATGGCGCGCGCAGGGCTCCGTCATTCCTTGATGTCATGGATCCGGAAGATCGCATCATCTTCGTCAATAGTTTTTCGAAAAACTGGGCCATGACTGGATGGCGGGTGGGGTGGCTCGTTGCCCATCCTTCGCTCGGCCAGACCATTGAAAACCTGATTCAGTATTCCACGTCAGGTGTTGCGCAATTCATGCAGCGTGGGGCCGTAGTCGCGCTGAATCAGGGTGATGATTTCATCCGTTCGCAAGTAGAACGCGCCCACAAGGCTCGCGATATCCTGTGTGCCCGCCTGGCTGCCACGGGACGTGTGCACCTATCGCCACCTGCCGGCGCATTCTATCTCATGTTCGGAATTGAAGGCATTAGCGATTCTTATCGGGCTGCCTTCGATATTGTCGACCAGGCGAAGGTTGGCCTCGCGCCCGGAACAGCTTTTGGCGATGGAGGAGGGGCTTTTTTGAGGCTTTGCTTCGCCCGTAGGCTCGATGAGATTGAGACCGCTGCCGATCGACTGGCCGAATGGATCAGATCCCGGTAGCGGACGGCCTTATCAGCCGCCTGCCTTGGATACGGCCAGCGTTACCACCCGGTCACTGGCTTCCACAGGTGTCGCTTCTCCGGTGGAGAATGGAATGCCGAGCGCGGTCCAGACTTCCACGAGGGCATCCTTCAGCTCAACAATCAGCTCATTGCTGTGGAACGGTGTTGGCGTAATGCGCAGCCGTTCGGTGCCGCGAGGAACTGTCGGATAGTTGATCGGCTGGATATAGATGCCATGCTTTTCAAGCAGGCGATCACTGGCCTTCTTGCACAACTCCGGATCGCCCACATGAACCGGCACAATATGGGTTTCTGAGGGCATGACCGGAAGATTGGCCTGTGCAAGAACATGTTTGGTCAATTGCGCCTGTTGCTGGTGCAATCGGCGCTCTTCCTGAGACACCTTCAGGTGCCGGATGGATTCTGTCGCGGCAGCGGCGATCACCGGCGGCAAGGCCGTTGTGAAGATAAAGCCCGGTGCATAGGAACGAACTGCATCGATGACACTTTTGGGCCCGGTTATATAGCCGCCCAAGGTGCCGAATGCCTTTGCCAGCGTTCCCTCAATAATGTCGATTCGATGCGAAAGGCCTTCGCGATCGGTGATTCCACCGCCCCGCTCGCCATACATGCCGACCGCATGAACCTCATCAATATAGGTCATGGCATTGTATTTTTCGGCAAGATCGGCAATGGCATCAATGGGGGCGATATCGCCATCCATCGAATAGACAGATTCGAACACAATCAGCTTGGCGCGTTCGCGTCCGGCAGCCTTCAGGAGTTCTTCCAGATGCGCCAGATCATTGTGACGGAAAATGCGCTTCTCTGCACCCGAACGCTTGACGCCCTCGATCATGGAAGCGTGGTTCAACTCATCGGAAAAAATCAG
The DNA here is from genome assembly GCA_900471815.1 of Hyphomicrobiales bacterium. Classification (GTDB taxonomy): domain Bacteria; phylum Pseudomonadota; class Alphaproteobacteria; order Rhizobiales; family Rhizobiaceae; genus Phyllobacterium; species Phyllobacterium ifriqiyense. The sequence goes on along the minus strand of UICE01000001.1, from coordinate 63,223 downwards.
GCAGTTGGGCAGAAGCCGGGCAATGGTTGAAATCGAAGCTTCGTTGGAAACAAAGCCCGACGTGAAAACAAGCCCGGCCTCCTTGTCGTGAAGATCGGCAAGTTCAGCTTCAAGCTCGACAAGCGGGTGATTGTTGCCTGAAATATTGCGGGTGCCGCCAGCGCCCGAACCCATGCGGCTCGACGCGTCATGCATCGCTGCAATCACCTTGGGATGCTGGCCCATGCCGAGATAATCATTGGAGCACCAGACAGTAATCTCGCGCGTGTCCTCCGCCGAGCGCCAGAGCGCGCGCGGGAACTTTCCCACAATCCGTTCCAGATTGGCAAAGACTCTATAGCGCTTTTCAGCATGCAGCTGGTCAATAGCGTCTTCGAAAAAACGACGATAGTCCATGAAGTGCTCCTGTACGCTTCATTTACTACCGTTTTTGCCCGCCAAAATCCACGACCGCGGGGTGGGCAATTTGCCACGCTTCGCATAATGCGCGATGGACAGTGGAAACCTTATGGAAATGCTGGCCTATCAGCAGCCTGCGCTTGATAATTACGCAGGACAATGCCGGGGGGCATCCCCCCGGCGATTGCTATTACGTCAGAAACGCACGGCGATATCGGCGTTGACACCATTGGCATGGCCCGATTGCGAGAATCGGCCTGTATAAGTTACACCCAGTGTCGTCCGTTGGCTGACATTAAAGTCCATTCCTGCCTCGATGAAGGCGGCATCGCGCGCCGTGGGCAGCCCTTCAACCGTGAAGGGAGATGCTCCTGCAAACGACAATCTTTGTTGCGGTGTCAGGTCACCGAAGCCATGATTCCAGCCTATCGTACCGCGCAACATGGCTGAAATATCGCCACTAAAGACCATTTGGTAGGAAGCGCGCAGACCGAGTGTCGAGCTTGTACTGTCCGTTCTGTTTGCGAGCGCCGCAAGCTGACTGACCGCACCACTTTCCTCAAATGCCTCAGTTTTGACCGAAGCATGCCTGATACCGGCAAATGGTTCGACCACAAGCCCCTGCGCAGGTTTGAACTCATAGCCGAGTTCGCCGAAAACCTGAACCGAGTTCGCGCCATAATCCGCATGATGATCGCCGTTAATATTACCGAAATGCACTTCGCGCTCGGTTTCGATCTCGTGATGAGCCAGATTGACGCCGAAGCGCAAGCCAAGCGCATCCCAGTTTGCCCCGCCATAGACGCCCATCTGGTAGCTGTCTATATCGGCTTTGCCATAGGTGTTATTGACGGAACTGCTGCCATAGCCTCCCAGCAGACCGGCACGCCACTGTGCACTGAGAAAATCATCTTCGATGATACCGTCAAAGCCGGTGACCAGACCGCCCGTCTTGCTGCTGACGCCGCTTGCATTGCCATTGCCATCAAGCCGCGCCCAGAAGCCGTAGCCCTGTCCCCAAAGCTGCGTTGTCGCTTCTGGTTCGGTGAGGGCGAAAGCTTCAGGGATTTTCGTCCGGTCCGGTCCGTAGGCAAGAGGTGCCACGCCGACAGACTGCGCCGACTGCCCCTTGGCAGCAATGCCGTCAAATGCACTGCGGATACGGCTTGCGGCAGCATCGCCTATCATCTGATTGTTCTGCACAAGGGTATTGCTCAAGGAGGCATGAACCTCACCGGTCAACGTGTCATAATCCAGAGGCCTGTCCTTTGTGGAGAATAGAACAGTATTGAAAAGCGGGCTTTTTGTGCCAAAGGACTTGAACCCGCCCCAGACGCTGCGGTGGTTACTGGAACTCGCGTAAATGGGGTCCTCCATCGCCAGCATCCTGTCCAAAACCGATTTGGTCGGATCAAAATGGACATTGACGCTTTTTGCATCCTGAATGAGAGACGGGCTAATAAAGTTGAACTGTGGAGAAACCGCTTCAAATTGGCCCTCTACTCCACCATCCGCATGTAAAATCTCATATTGTTTGAGAAATAGCTGATCGACCTGCTCCGAGGTGAGTAACTCGGGGTGACCAAGCATGCGGAGCTGAACATGGCCGCCGCGCAACATGGCCTTGCCACCTATGTCGATTCGATCGGCAGAGGATAGATCATCAGCAATCTCAATATCGAGCAGAGCCTCTTTTTCTATGGTTGCGTCACGGGCGATGCGAAGATCACCTATACGATCCCTCGTTCCAGGAGCAATCTTGGAGCCCGTTTCCGCATGAAGCGAACCGACGCTCCCATTTCCGTCTATGAACGTATTACCTTGGGCGGTAACGTCCGAAATCAGTGAACCGGTAACACTCAATCCGCCATGCGAAATTGTTGTTGGACCGGTATAGGTGCTGTTACCCGTTAAAATGGTCACGCCCGTTCCCAATTGCACCACAGTGCCTTCGCCGCTGATCGAGCCGGCAAAAGTATAACTATTAGATCGGTTGAAACCGAGCTCGGCTCCTTTGGATACCGCAACATCCCCGACGATAGAGCCGCTCAGTCCGCCATTTCCAAGCTGAAGCTTTCCTCCCTCGATGAAGGTTCCGCCCGTATAATTATTGGCATCGGTCAGCGTGAGGGTCGCATCATTCAATTTGTATAGAGCATTGTTGCCGTTCAGCTGATCGCCGAAGGTGAGGTCGTTTGTCGGAAAGAAATAGTGGCGCCTCGTGTCGTAAAAGCCTTCAGGTGATGAGAAGTAGGATCCGGCAAGGTCAGGGTGCTGCCAATGGGTGGCGAAATAATTCGCGATATATCCATGCGCCCGCGTTGTCGCATGAACGCCGTCCCAGAAGAGATAGCCAGTTTCCAATGGCGTTGGATTTAGCCGACAGGTTTCATCGTCAATGCATTTATCGGTTGTATTTGAGAAGCCGAAGGCGCTCGGGTACCGCGTAACAACACCCATAAGCTTCAGCATGTCAGGCTTATAGATCGTCACCTCGCCGGAGTGCTTTGCCTCGAAATTGGCTGCAACCGATGCGATCGTATCGTTTATTACCTTTGTCAGGGCGCGAGCTGTATCACCATTGTTTTTGAACTCGGGAGTCAGGGAGGCATCCGGCACATTTGGCAGCAGGAAAATGCGCCCATTGGCAGAATAGAGCGTCTCCAGCCCTTGCTCCAGATTGTCTTTCACTTCCTTCACCAAGGGGGCAGGATTTGCACCAGACGCGAGGAGCTTGCTCAGCGCAAACAAATCATTGCCGCCGAACCAGCTGACAATAAGCGTATCCTTTTCGATGTGAGCGTAATCCAATTCTTCCAGCTGATCGAGTAAGCCGGGGATGAGCAGTGTTGAAATAAGGTCATCACCCTTACGCCCCACGCGCGCGCCCCCGACGGCATAATTCATCGACGAGCTGTCAGAAGCAGGCTGCGCTGGATATTCCCAAAGGTGTCCCGTAGCCTGTGCAAGGGTGCTCAGGAGGTATTTAAGTCCAACATCATTTTGTTGGTAAACAGCCTCAATGAGCGCTCTTGATATAAGCTTGTCGACATTGTCGGGATAGCTTGTTGCTTGGACCTGATCACCCGCAAGATACTGGTTCCAGACCGGGCCGTTGCTAAACCTGCCAAACGGCATATTAGCGCCATACTCTGCCATGTCTTTGATTTTGTTCTCAACGTCTTTCAGGGTAGCAACAATCGCTTTCTTGGTCTCAGAAGACAGAGACTTGCCGAGCGTAGCTAAAGTTTGCCTGGGAACAGAGTATGGAGGCTCGGAAAATGCACGAAGAGCATTAGAATACTCATGTGATTTCCACCAGTCGAAATCTGGAGTGTCCGCAGGAGGAGACTCAATCAAACCAGAAATATCTCTGAGCGTCTGCGTTATTTTTTGCTGGTTTTGCCTAATGAGGTCCAGTGGTGGTTTGAGCGCCCCTATATCCGAAAGGCTGTCGCCAAATGTAACCATTCGCTTAAAGGGAAAGGGCTTGCTTACAAATTCTTCTGCCTTGGCCTGCGTAATGCACAAAGCCGCCGCAACAATTGCCAGAGTGCTTACCCTGTTGAACTTCCGTAAAATGCTCAATTTAAATCCTCCCAGTATAAAAAATACGCAATGAAACTCGAGCTGTGCGCAGACACGCGGACGGCATGTCAGTATGAAGCAAGAATCGCAGATGATTTCTTTGGCTGGATAACACTCCGGCCTAAATCAATTGTTCTTTAGTATATATCGGTGACAACGTCAGAAATTTTCAACTGATCGCATTATAAGCTTAGAATAATACAAAAAAATATTTTTGTAGAAACGCGATTCATAATAAATCATCCCAAATTTATATGAAGTAATATCCTTCATATAAACGTTATTTGGCAAATGACGTCAAGCTACTGTAAGTTGCGGATGGTTGATCTTCACTCTAGTTTTTCGGCGAGCATTCAGCAGCAAGGTTCGGTTGAAGGAATGGGCCGGTAAGTATCTCAGCAATTGGACGTATAAATGACCGGAAACCGGATAGAAATGCGTTCCGAGGCAGTCACAAGGCTTTTCCGTTGCGCCAGATGCTGCAATATAGGTTGGAGTGAGGACATAAAGGATAGGCGATCGCAATGACTGTACTTGTGACGGGTGGTGCTGGATATATAGGCAGTCACATGGTTTGGGACCTGCTTGAGGCTGGCGAATCTGTCGTCGTCGTTGATGCTCTTTCCACCGGTTTCAAATGGGCGGTGCCGCCTGAGGCAAAGCTGGTCGTCGGGGACATTGCCGATCAGGCACTAATGCGTCAGACTATTGAGCGCAATTATGTCGACGCCATCATCCATTTTGCGGGTTCCGTCGTTGTGCCCGACTCTGTCCGCGACCCGCTCGCCTATTATGAAAACAACACGTCAAAATCCCGCACGCTTATTGACGCCGCAGTTAAGTCTGAGGTCAAGAATTTCATCTTTTCGTCAACCGCCGCTGTATATGGCGATGCTGGTCTGCTGCCGGTAGATGAGGAACATCCCCCCCGTCCGGAATCGCCCTATGGCCTGTCGAAGCTGATGACCGAATGGATGTTACGCGATACCGCCGCCGCCCATAATTTTCACTACACGGCCCTGCGTTATTTCAACGTAGCGGGCGCTGATCCAAAGGGCCGCACGGGCCAGTCAACCCGTGGCGCAACACATTTGATAAAGATCGCCTGTGAAACCGCGCTTGGCAAACGCCGGTTCATGGAAGTCTTTGGCAATAATTATTCCACGCCCGACGGCACCTGCGTAAGAGATTACATACATGTCTCTGACCTGGTTGCAGCGCACCGTCTCGCGCTGGAGCGGTTGCGTTCGGGGGGCAGCAGCATGGTAGCCAATTGCGGCTATGGCCGTGGTTATTCTGTCAAGGAGGTCATTGCCAGTGTTGAGCGCGTACACGGTGCGCCGATCGATGCCCGCCCCACCAGTGCGCGACCGGGCGATGCCGCCTCGGTTGTGGCCGACAGCAGCAAGGCCCGCAATGAGCTGGGCTGGGTGCCGCAGCTGGATGATCTGGACAAGATCGTTGAGTCCGCGCTGAAGTGGGAGGCGGCGTTGCAATTCCGCAATCAACGATAGGTCAGGGGGACAGGCTATTCCTTTGGCTCTTTTTTGAAGGGCAGCATCAGCCGCAGCGTCAGGAATGTGAACAGTGAAATGATGATCGCGACATCATAGCTTGCCAGCCCAGCCGAAATGCCAATGGCGCCTGTTGCCCATATGCTTGCCGCCGTAGCCGTCCCGCGCACGGAATTCTTCAATTGGAGGATGGCGCCGCCGCCAATGAAACCGACACCGGTAATCAGGCCCTCAACAATGCGGGCCATTGCCTCGGGATTATCAGTGGTCAAATGCTCCGTCCCTTGGATGACACCGCAACTGGCAAGCGCCACCAGCGGGAAAGTCCGCACGCCGGCGCTACGCTCTTCCGCCTCGCGCTCAATGCCAATCGGGACGGCAAGCGCATAGGCTATAAAGAGGGCAATCACGTGCGGAACGACAGGCAAGGAATTGAGATAATGGAACGTCTCGATCAATGAATTTTCCCCTGAAATGATTTGGCGGTTAACGTTTGGCACGACCAGACGTTCCACCAAGCTGTTGAAAACCGGGGAGAGACTTTAGGCTGCGGCGCAGCGACACATTGCGTTAAGACCTTGCAATGTAGGAAAAGGGGAACCTTCGTCGTAGCGAACGGGTTTAAAGGACAAGAAAGTTGGAGTCTAAAACAATGGACGGCAGCAACCGGACCTACGAAAAACAACTCTCTCAAATATTGCGACGACATATATCGCAGTCTTGTTACCGGTCGGCAATTAGAGCTGCCGGAATATATAAAATAGAAGAAACCGTGCCTGAAAGCCTGCTGGATCAATTGAAGCGGCTTGATGATGCAGAACGGAATCGCCAAGGATAGACTATCAATTTTATTGCAGACCAAACAAAAAGCGGGCCGTTAAGCCCGCTTTTGTTTTTCATGCCGCTCAATTCAGGCCGCGAGTGCAAGACCGTTGGTCAGTTCGATGGCCGATGAAACGGCTTTCGCTTCTGCATCCGCTCCCATGGCAACGCCTTCGATGCGAATAAATTCCACGTCAGTCATGCCGATAAAACCAAGCGCTGTCTTCAGATAGGGTGTGGCATGGTCAAATGATGCGCCCGGACCATTGGAGTAAACGCCGCCGGAGGCGAGAATGACATAAACCTTTTTGCCGGTTACAAGACCTTTGGGACCCTCTGCACCGTAGCTGAAGGTTTTGCCGGAACGCATAACGTGGTCGAGCCACGACTTAAGCGTCGACGAGATGTTGAAATTGATCATGCCGGTTGCCAGAACGATGGTGTCGGCCGCCATAAGCTCATCGACAACCACATCAGAGACACCCACCACCTTTGCTTGTGGGGCTGTACGTGTTTCCTCGGGTGTGTAGATGCCTGCCGCAAAATCGGAATCGATATGGGGAAGGGGAGTGGTGGCGAGGTCACGTGTGACGAGTGTATTGCCAAGCTTTGCCGAAGCCAGCTTTTTTGCAAATTCGGTTGCAACACGGGTTGAGTGAGATGCTTCACCGCGTGGGCTCGAAGTAACGAGAAGAATGGATGACATCGTATTGTCCTTTCAGGAACGAAACTGATAGGCAATATTTGGCACTGGACATCTATCTATAAAACTGGGAAAATATCTATTGAACCCATCGATAAGATAGATATTTAAATGCTGCCCAATCCTACACTTGATCAGTTGCAAGTCTTTGTAGCAGTTGCCGAAACCGGGAGTTTCTCGTCCGCCGCAAGACGGCTCAATCGTTCGCAGTCAGTAATCAGCTATACAATCGCCAATCTGGAAGCACAGCTCGAATTGCAGCTTTTCGAGCGCGGCGGAGTACGGGAACCGCGATTGACTGATGCTGGCACAGCCATGCTTGAGGATGCGCGGCGCATGATTTCGGTGCTTCAAAACCTGCGCTCGCGGGCCGAGGGTTTAAAACAGGGGCTGGAAGCGGAAATTGCAGTGGCGGTGGATGTCACTCTGCCGTCGCCTGTGCTCATTGCTGTGTTGACTGCATTTCAAACGCAGTTTCCCACGGTCAGCCTGCGTTTGCACGTCGGCGCACTGGGTGTTGTCTGGGATCTGGTTCTCAAGAAGCAGGCGGATATCGGATTTGGCGGGCAGCCATTGGAGCTTTACGACGAGTTGGCCATTGGCCGCTTGGGGCAAACAACGATGATGCCTGTGGCAGCGCCTGATCACCCGCTGGCACTATATGAAGGGCCGGTGCCATTGGCTGTTATCCGCAACCACATCCAATTGGTGGTGACAGATTTGAGCGAACATACAAAGGGTAAGGACTTTGGCGTGTTTGCCTATAAGACATGGCGCCTGACTGATGTCGCGACAAAGCATTCGCTCATGTTGGCTGGCCTTGGCTGGGGTGGTTTGCCTAAATGGATGGTCAAGGATGATATTGCCGAAGGCAGGCTTGTTCCCCTTGATCTGGAGCCCTATCCGGAACTGCCTTATAATTTAGTTGTTCTTCATCCTGTTGATGCAGCAATGGGCCCCGCAACGACGTGGATGGTTGAACGATTCAAACAAGAGCTGGCAAAGTTCGATTAAAGCCAGATGACCAATACAAGCCACTCAATATCGCCTTGTACTGCGATCGGAACTGTCTTCGGCAATATAGGAATGGGAATTGTCATAGGCATCGCAATTGGCCTTGTTCCGGGCAAAACCGACAATAAGGAATAGCCATATTGTCTGCTTGGAAAACTGGTGCTGCGAGAGAGGATTGAACTCTCGACCTCTCCATTACCAATGGAGTGCTCTACCACTGAGCTACCGCAGCCGATTTGCGAACGCGGCGGACTTCTGGCATATCATTGCTGAAATCGCAAGCAAGCAATCGTAATCTCTTGGGTAAAATATCCATAGAGAGCAAAAAACATAGGCTGGCTACCGGCAGATTGCTGTCGGCACTGGTCAAAATACCGGATAAAACCAATGTCCTTATTGCCCAAAAACCCGAGCCGCGAACAAGAGGAGCGGGAAAAACGCCGCTCGGAACAACTGCGCGCAAATCTTGCGCGGCGCAAACAGCAGACGAGATCGCGCCGCTCAGGCGCTGAAGATGGGCGCGATGAAGGTTTGAAAGCCGCGGCGTCGCAAAATGAGTCAGCCGATAGCGAAAAATAGAGCATTATTTTTCTGCCTCTCCTTCTTTGACGCAGAAACGACGCACTCACAATCAAGATCGAAAGATCTGTGTAAGGCCGATTCGAAGATCAGCGTTATGCACAGGAATGACAAGCCTTTCTTGAACCAGCACACGTGATGGTTTAAATGAACCCGCTCTGCAAAGGGCCTTTAACGACAGGACGGGTATTTCCCCCGCGAAAGTGACAAATTATGGATCGCATCAAGATTGTTGGCGGTAACAAGCTCAACGGCATCATTCCTATTTCGGGCGCCAAGAATGCGGCCCTGCCGTTGATGATTGCTTCTCTTTTGACCGATGACACGCTGACGCTGGAAAACGTGCCGCATCTGGCGGATGTCGAGCAGCTTATCCGCATCCTTGGCAATCACGGGGTTGATTATTCCGTCAATGGACGCCGCGAGCGTCAGGACGGCGCTTATTCACGCACGATCCATTTTACTGCACGCAATATCGTCGATACCGTAGCACCCTATGAGCTTGTCTCCAAGATGCGGGCAAGTTTCTGGGTTATCGGGCCGCTTCTCGCCCGTATGGGCGTTGCAACCGTTTCTTTGCCGGGCGGTTGCGCAATCGGTACCAGGCCGGTTGATCTGTTCATTGATGGCCTGCGCGCTCTCGGTGCCGATATCGAGATTGAAAACGGCTATGTCAAAGCCAGCGCGAAGGGCGGTCTTGTCGGCGCGCGCTACGTGTTCCCGAAAGTATCGGTCGGTGCAACCCATGTTTTGATGATGGCAGCAACGCTCGCCAAAGGCGAAACAATCATTGAGAATGCCGCACAGGAGCCCGAAGTCGTCAATCTGGCTGACTGCCTGAATGCCATGGGTGCAAAGGTCAGCGGCGCTGGCACGGCGACGATCACAATCGAGGGCGTAACAAGTCTTTCCGGCGCGCGCGTCCGCGTCATTCCTGACCGTATCGAGACAGGAACCTATGCCATGGCTGTCGCCATGACGGGTGGCGATGTCATCCTGGAAGGCGCCGATGCCAATCTTTTGACTGCTGCCCTCGCAACGCTTGGCCAGGTCGGCGTTGAAATTTCAGAAACCAATTCCGGCTTGCGCGTTGTGCGTAATGGCCACGGCATCATGCCCGTCGATGTGACAACGCAGCCATTCCCGGGCTTTCCAACCGACTTGCAGGCGCAGTTCATGGGCCTGATGACCAAGGCCAAGGGCACGTCCCATATTACCGAGACCATCTTTGAAAACCGCTTCATGCATGTGCAGGAATTGGCTCGGCTCGGTGCCAAAATTTCACTGTCAGGTCAGACCGCGAAGATCGAGGGTGTCGAGCGCCTGCGTGGTGCCCCGGTCATGGCGACAGATCTGCGTGCATCTGTTTCGCTGGTTATTGCCGGTCTTGCGGCCGAAGGGGAGACGACGGTCAATCGCGTCTATCATCTCGACCGCGGTTTTGAGCGTCTCGAAGAAAAGCTGACACGTTGCGGTGCGGTGGTTGAGCGCATCAGCGACTGATCATCCGGAATTTCCACGTCGATTATGCATCTTGCATAATTCCCTTTGCCTTCGCTTTCCTCTAACAGGGAAGAGAGCAGGCTTCCTCACCGGAAGCCCTGATCCCGCAAATTAAGGCAAAGGGTAGACATGGACACTCTCAAACTCATCGCGCTTGATGAGGAAGATCTGCAAATCCTATCTGCGCACCTGCAGGATTCCGTGCTTAAAGTCAGCGATATCGACTATCTGGCAGCGGAAAAGAAGCTGGTACTTGGCGTCAATCGCTTCGTCTGGGAACTGGCCGATGATGGCAAGCGCCATCGCAGTTTCGAGCGTCGGCGCACAGCACTCCATTTTGGTCAGGTCTTGAGTCTCAAAGCCACGGGCATCGACCGCCATTATCCGGATGACGTTCTTTCCGTATTGGCAATTCGTTTCATCGTTACCGAGGCTCCATCCGGGTTTATCGAGCTAGTTTTTGCCGCCAATAAAGCCTTGCGTCTCGAAGTTGAAGCTATTGAAGCCCAAATGGCGGATTTGGGCCCGGCCTGGGAAACACAATCGCGTCCAGAGCATGAAGTCTAGCTTCTGACCCTAAGGAATATGTATCGTGGCAATTGTGCTGAAACAGTCTGACTCTGACTTTAACGAGAGTTTTTCCGCATTTCTTTCGACTAAGCGCGAGGTCTCCGAAGATGTTGACCGCGTGGTCGAGACGATTATCAAGAATGTTCGCACCAATGGTGATGCGGCGCTGATTGACTACTCGAAGCAATTCGACCGTATAGATTTGGCGCAACATGGTATCGCCATTTCTGCGGACGAGGTTAATGCCGCTATGGAATCGGCGCCGCAAGCAACGGTCGAGGCACTCAAGCTTGCGCGCGATCGCATCCATTCCCACCACGCAAGGCAAATGCCCAAGGATGACCGTTATACGGATGCATTGGGCGTTGAACTTGGCTCGCGCTGGACCGCAATTGATTCAGTCGGGCTCTATGTTCCAGGCGGTACTGCGAGCTATCCAAGTTCTGTCTTGATGAATGCTGTTCCGGCACAAGTGGCGGGTGTTGAGCGCATTGTCATGGTGGTTCCCTCACCAGACGGCAAGCTCAACCCGCTGGTTCTGGTTGCAGCGCGTCTTGCTGGCGTCTCCGAGATTTACCGTGTGGGCGGCGCGCAGGCGGTTGCGGCACTTGCCTACGGCACGGAAACCATTGCGCCGGTCGCCAAGATTGTCGGCCCCGGAAACGCCTATGTGGCTGCTGCCAAACGCCGAGTTTTCGGCACCGTCGGTATCGACATGATTGCCGGCCCATCCGAAGTTCTCATTTTAGCCGATGCTGATAACAATCCGGATTGGATCGCTGCTGACTTGCTGGCTCAGGCCGAGCATGACAGCGCCGCGCAATCAATTCTCATAACGGATGATGAGACTTTCGGTGAGGCGGTCATGGCCGCTGTCGAGCATCAACTCAAGACATTGCCGCGCGGCCAGACCGCGAGCGAGAGCTGGCGGGATTATGGCGCGGTCATTTTGGTCAATGATTTGCCGTCAGCTTTGCCTCTGGTCAACCGCATCGCGCCGGAGCATCTGGAGATTGCAGCCGCCGATACAGAAGAGCTTTTGGCCGGCGTCCGCAATGCAGGCGCGATCTTTCTTGGCCGTTATACCCCGGAAGTCATCGGTGACTATGTTGGTGGTTCCAACCATGTTTTGCCCACAGCCCGTTCAGCCCGTTTTTCTTCGGGGCTTTCCGTGCTTGACTATGTCAAGCGAACCTCCATTCTGAGGCTTGGCGTTGAGCAACTGCGTGCCTTGGGACCGGCAGCGATTGAACTGGCGCGTGCGGAGGGGCTTGATGCGCATGGCAATTCGGTTGCAATCCGGTTGAACCTTTAGGAATCTGATGACGGCAAGTGATGCGAGATTGATCGATGTGGAACTGGACGACACGATCGGCCGTTCAACACCCGACGTCGAGCATGAACGAGCGGTCGCAATTTTTGACCTTATCGAAGAGAATAGTTTCCGTCCTGTCAGCGATGAGGGGACTGGGCCCTACAAGCTGAAGATTTCTTTGGTCGAATCACGTCTGATTTTTGCGATTTCACGGGAAAGCGGCGACGATGTTGTCACGCACATCCTTTCGCTCACGCCTTTACGCAAGGTCATCAAGGACTACTTCCTTATCTGCGAAAGCTATTATGATGCCATTCGCGCATCCAGCCCGAGCAAGATCGAAGCCATCGATATGGGTCGGCGAGGGCTGCACAACGAGGGATCGCAGGCTCTGATGGATCGACTTGGCGGCAAGATAGATGTCGATTTCGACACTGCCCGCCGGCTTTTTACACTGGTATGTGTGCTCCATTGGCGGGGATAGGCGCACCCGTGCCGGGAATGCCCGACCATCTGCCGGATGATGCGGCAGGTGGCAAACCGAGGATTCCGGGCGCCGTTCTTTTCATATGCGGCATGAATGCCATTCGCTCTCCCATGGCCGAGGCGCTGGCTCGAAAAATACTGCCGTCAAAGGTCTATGTGGCATCAGCGGGCGTTGAAAAGGGCGATCCCGATCCCTTTGTGGATGCCGTGCTCGAAGAAATCGGATTGAAGCGGCTGTCCGTAGCGCCGCGCACCTTCAAGGAGCTTGAAGACGATTATTTCGATCTGATTATTACATTATCACCCAAGGCGCACCATATGGCTCTGGAGCTGACCCGGACGACGTCGGTGCATGTGGAATATTGGCCCACGCCTGACCCGACATTGGTGCGCGGTCGCAGGGATCAGATTCTGGACGCTTATCGTGATGTTCGGGATCATTTGAAACAACATATTGAGGATCGTTTCGGTCCATTGACTTGATACTCTTGTGCGTCCGTACAATTGGATCGAACTCCCTTGTTCACAAATGCTACGCAATACTATAGGTTCCGCGCAAAATTGCGGTCGAACACGGCCGCAAATTCAATTTCTGGAGATAGAACTACGCATGGCGAAAGAAGAAGTACTGGAGTTTCCTGGCCTCGTGACGGAGCTGTTGCCCAACGCGATGTTCCGGGTAAAGCTCGAAAACGATCATGAAATCATTGCTCATACGGCTGGGCGCATGCGCAAGAACCGTATTCGCGTTCTGGCAGGCGACAAGGTTCTGGTTGAAATGACCCCCTATGACCTCACCAAGGGTCGCATCACCTACCGTTTCAAGTAAACGTCCTTCAGCCTGTCCGCAGGAATTCTCTTTATGAGCGATCAGCACAAATTCGTTCTTGCCTCCGGTTCACCGCGCCGCCTGTCGCTGCTCGGTCAGATCGGTATTGAGCCGGATAGTCTGCTGCCCGCCGACGTGGACGAGACGCCGCTACGGGCGGAGCACCCGCGTTCACTGGCGCGTCGGCTTTCCCGTTTGAAGGCGGAAAAAGTTGCCGCAGAACTGAAGGGAAGTGCCGAGCTTGGCAAGGCCTATATCCTTAGCGCTGACACGGTTGTCGCTGTCGGGCGGCGCATTTTGCCGAAGGCGGAAATACTTGATGATGCGACCGCATGCCTACGTCTGCTGTCCGGTCGCTCCCACCGCGTCTATACGGGCCTTTGCCTGATAACGCCGGCAGGAAAATTGCGTCAGGACCTCATTGAAACCCGCGTTCGCTTCAAAAGGCTTTCGCGGGAGGAGCTGGAAAGCTATCTTGCGTCAGGCGAATGGCGCGGCAAGGCAGGCGGCTATGCAATTCAGGGTTTGGCGGGCAGCTTCGTTATCAAGCTGGTCGGCTCATACACCAATGTTGTTGGCTTGCCGCTTTACGAAACCATGAACCTTTTGCAGGGTGAGGGGTTTCCCGTTTATGCCAATTGGCAGGCCTCAGGCCACTAGCAACTATATGTTTCCAATGGACTGCAATAGTGACTGACAACAAAAACAGTATGGCGAATGTTACGCCCCTGCGACCGACACGTCCTTGCCCCGAATGCAAGCGGCCATCCCAACGTGAACACTATCCATTCTGCTCGTCACGTTGCCGCAATGTAGACCTTAATCGTTGGCTGACGGGCGCCTATGTATTGCCCGCCGTCGAAAGCTCGGAAGACAGCGACGGCGAAGAAGACATGTAGCTGTCGGCCCGGGGGGGCTGACGAGCTCTAAAGTCTTATCACCCGCTGCGTTGCAGGCTGCGACAATACAATATTGATAGCCCGCAATGCACTTATGCTATCTGCTATCGGCATGATAGCAGAGCCGGTTTTGCCCTGCCTCATCGCATCCATCAATGCAATTGCTTCAAACTGGCGGCCATTGCCGTCAAAATCGTATTCCTCAACAGTCCGGCCCGGCACAGGAAGGCGATCCAGTATTTTTCCGATAGTTCCGCCTGGGCCTGATAGAGGGCTGAACAGCGCTTGCCGGGAAAACCCTTGGTAGATCGTCAGTTCCCTTGCCTCGGTGAACGGAGCATTCAGCCGAATCGTGCCGGTTGTGCCCTCGATGATAAAATGATTCTTGCCATTTCGGTCGAAACCGCAGGAAAGTTCTGCTTTCACATGATCATAATGCAGCACGATTTCAGAACTCATGTCGATGCCGTTTGGGGCCGCATGCCACAGCCCCGAAACCTTTTGTGGTTGACCAAGGAAAAACATTGCCAAGGAAACACAAGAGATCCCGAGATCCCGGCTGGCGCCGCCGCCCAATGATCTGCTGAAATAGCGCGTCTTGGGATCATATGGATGTTCATAGGATAACTCGGCGGTTATTTTGCGGATTGCTCCGATTTCTCCGGCATCCACTTTGGCTTTCGCGGCCGCGATTGCTGGCAGGAATCTTGTCCCCATCGCTTCCATGGCGAATACATTGGCGCGGTTGGCTTCCCGTTCGATGACGGAGGCTTCCGTGTGGGAAGGCGCGAGCGGCTTTTCCGTCAGAATCGCTTTGCCTGAGCGGATGGATTTGAGAGCCTGCGCCACGTGGACCGAATTTGGCGTTGCAATGTAAACCGCATCAATCTCGGGATCGGCTACAAATGCATCAATGTCGGAATAGGCACGCTTGCTGCCAAAGTTTTCTTGAAACCGTTTTGCATTGGCTGTTGTCCGCGAAAAATTACCCACAAGCGACGCGCCGGGCACCAGCGCCAGATCAGCGGCAAATTGTCCAGCAGTTTGACCGCTGCCAAGAATGCCCCAGCCAAAAGGCGTCGCTTTGGCGGTTTTATCCCCCGTATCAATCATATAAAACGAATCCTGTCTGTAACCCCATCAAGAACGCATCGATCTATGCCCTTTGCAAGAGGCAGAAAAACGGCGAAAAAATCCTTAGTTGATGCTGGACAGCAGGATTTTTAGTGTTATAACCCACCCGCTTCCAACGAAAACCAACGCGTCGGAATGGCCTGCCAACTTTGGCAGCCAAAAGTGCCCAGATAGCTCAGTTGGTAGAGCAGCGGATTGAAAATCCGCGTGTCCGTGGTTCGAATCCGCGTCTGGGCACCACTTCTCATTTTACCCATTGTTGTTGATGATTATTTTCGCCCAAGTGGCCTTAAAACGCATGCCAACCGCAAAAGCTAAACACTGTTGTTCCTTTTTTAGTGCGTTTGCGGCGGCTCGATCACGTGCCACTCAAAGTCCGTCAGATCATTGCGACTCCAGTGACCCACAATCGAACCAATGGCGTGCGAATTGTGGTGAAGCTCTCGTGGATAGATGATTGCAAATATTTTCAAGCGCAAGTTAAAAAATAGTATAGAATGGGTATAAAAGAATGGAGGGCCATTTCAACTTTGATAAAATTGTAACGAATGCTTGAGTAGTGTGTTGTTTGTTTTCGCATCTCGTTGGATGAGTTAGAGTTTTGTTTGAATTTTTAATAGTATTATGAATAGTAATTAGCTTAGTATTAGATTTACTTGTAATTTTGAAATAAATAATGAATACTATTCTCCAACCCAAGCTGCCATTGTATTTCACATTGGTTTGAAAATTGGGATAAGGGAGGACATAATGACTAGAATTATAACCAATGTTACCAAGTTACTCTCATATTCTGTCATCATAACAGCACTTACTGTTCCAGCATTTGCAGGCGGTATCTCCGTCGGTGGCTCGCGCAATGGCGGCCTCGGTGCGAGCGTCGGTGCAGATCTCGGCGGCATCAAGGCTGGAGTGGACGCTTCAATCGGCGGATCCAGAGGAACGACGGTCGGCGCTGGAGCAAATGTCGGCGGCACGAGCGGTATTTCGACCGGAGTGGGAGCTTCTGTCAATAACGGGGTCAATGCAGGTGCAGGCTTAAACGTTGGCGGGGCAAGCGGCGTAAATGCAGGCGCGGGTGCTTCGATCGGCGGATCCGGAGGAACGGCGGTCGGCGCGGGAGCGAATGTTGGCGGCACCAGTGGTGTTACGGCCGGAGTGGGCGCCAGTGTCACTGGCGGGGTTCGTGCAGGGGCGGGCTTAAGCGTTGGTGGGGCAGGTGGCATAAATGCCGGCGTCGGCGTCGGCATTGGTAACACCATCACTAATCCTGGCAGTGGCATAAATCCCGGCACCAGGACCACTGCTGGAGTGACTCCCAGGGGAACTTCTGTCAGTCCCGGTACGCGCCTGAATTCCCGTGTGGTATCCGCCCGGTTCGCCAGCTTGAGTGCAACCGAGCGCACGAAGTTGAAGGTGCGTTGCCGCGATATTTCCGCTAATGCAATGAACTATGACGGCGGGCTTGTCGCTCTTTGCAAGATGCTGCGCGGTATCTGATCCACGTCAAATTAATGTTAGGTGGCCCCAAATGGGGGCCACTTTTCTTGTAACGACTGAAGCCTACGCAGCGCCCATGATCGCGCCAGCAATGGCAAGAGCGACTACGACAATCCAAGGCGGGATCTTCCATATTGTCAGAAACAGGAATCCGGCTGTCACCAGCAGGAAGTCCGATGGCTTGAAAACTGCGCTCGTCCAAACAGGATTATAGAATGCAGCTGCAAGAATCCCCACCACAGCGGCATTGGCGCCTCTCATGGCTGCTTGCGCTAAGGGGAGGCGTCTGAGGTCGTCCCAGAACGGCAAGGTTCCATAGGCAAGAAGCAATCCCGGCAGAGACAATGCAATCACTGCAATAAGCGCGCCGAGCAGCCCGTTGGGCGGTGAACTCACAATTGCGCCAAGATAGGCACCAAACGTAAAAAGCGGCCCGGGAACCGCCTGTGCTGCCCCATAACCTGCAAGGAACGCCTCGTGGCTCACCCAGCCGGGAGCCACGACCGCTGTTTCGAGCAGTGGCAAAACCACATGGCCGCCACCAAAGACGAGCGCGCCAGAACGGTAGAACGCGTCAAACAGCGAGATCGCTTGGCTGTGCAAGCTATCTGGCAATATCACAGGAAGAGCAAACAAAGCCGCAAACAGAATGAGGGCCAGGATGGCGCTGCGCCTGGTAACGGAAAAGCCGAGACGATGTGTGTCTTGAGTATCGGTATTGCGGCAAAAGAACAGACCGGCCAATGCGCCACCTGCAATCGCGCCTATCTGTCCGAGTGTGCTACTAAGGAAAACTGCGGCAGCTATTGCGGCCAGCGCAATGGCGATTCTGGTTTTATCAGGTGTCAGCGTACGAGCCATACCCCAGATTGCCTGTGCCACAACGGCGACGGCGACAAGTTTCAATCCATGGACAATGCCCTGACCGATTGGTCCCGCAAAATTTGCTGCTCCATAAGCAAATGCGATCAGCAAAATCGCGGAAGGAAGGGTAAAAGCTGTCCAGGCTGCGATTCCTCCCAATACCCCGCCACCCCGGAATATTCCGATAGCGAAGCCAACCTGACTGGAAGCAGGGCCGGGCAGAAACTGACATAGGGCCACCACGTCGGCAAAGGCTTCATCGGTCAACCATTTGCGGCGATTTACAAATTCCTCTCGAAAATAGCCAAGATGGGCAATGGGCCCGCCAAAGGAGGTAAGGCCGAGTTTCAGGAACACAATGAATACTTCGACAATCCGGTTCATGGCGGAAGCGATGGGGGTGGGTTCGACCATGGTCACTCAGCAGTTCCTTATTGCGGATGGACGGGCGCTCTTTTCCAGAGCTCTAAGAAATCATTTCTCCAAAGAGTTCCTTTACTTTGAGACGGGCGATTTCCAATGCCTCGCGTCCCAAAGGGGTGGCACGGTAAAATTTACGGGCCGTACGTCCGTCGCGCCGATTTTCTGACACAAGATAGCCCTTCTTTTCCATGGTCTTGAGCATTGGATAAAGCGTGCCCGCACTTAGCCTATACCCATGATGGGCAAGCTCATCGATCATCCATTGGCCGTAAAGTTCCCCTTCGACTGCGTGATGCAAGACGTGGAGCCGGATGAGGCCGCTGAGTAAATCCTGATGTTCCATGTTTGCCCGGCTATAGTTATTCGGCTCACAATAGCGATTTTCGATATCGTCAATCTATAGGGAGAAGAACCCGGTCGTCAATCGGGAATACTGGTCAACTCAGCCAAATCAGACAGAGGTCTGCGGGCTGATTTCTTGGCAAAAACGCCATGGCCCTGCCTGCCGAGAGCGGCGAACGATATGACGGCCATTAATCCAAATACCGCAAAGGCTATCAAGCCGGCTCGAACACCAAAATGTTGCATGATAAATGCGAATGCGAAAGGCGCCGCGGCAGTCGCAACCAAGCGAATTGCGGTGGCCTTTCCCACGCGTTGTCCGTAACCGTGGCTGCCAAAGAGAGCGAGTGGCAGCGTTCCCTGTAGGATGCTGGCAAGCCCAGCTCCCAAACCAAAAATGATAGCAAATGCAAGGGACCCGGGAACCCATGAGCCGCTCAACAGCAGGATGAAAACGGACACAGGCACGAGCAGTGCTGAGATCAGCGCCAGACCCAATGGTGGATATGATTGCCGCTGAACATGCTGAATAGTCGACTGGCAACTTGAGCGGGGCCAAACAATGTTCCGATCAGGACGCTGTGCTTCCAATTCCCAATGAGGTCAACATCGGCAACATGTGGATAAGAATTGCTGCGTCAACGAAGCTTACAAGGGCGAGTCCCATGGACATCAGGATAAAGCCTGATCGTCTCCGGTCTTGAGCAAGGCTGCCCTCGACGGAGGGCGTTGCCGGTGCCTCACCAGACATATCTGCCCTCGATCTGGCGGGTAGACAGGACAGCCAGACATGTATTGGAAGGCAGAGAGTTATATGGAGCGCGGCAAAGACGATATAGACCTCTCGCCACGACAAAGACGCGTGGAGCGCTGAGGTCAAGGGCCAGAATATTGTCGAAGCGAAGCCTGCGATAAGCGTGAGATAAGTGATCGCCCGTGGTGCGGTGACAGGGTTGATCTGTACCAATACAGCAAAGGCGGCATTGTAGAGAACGAAGGTGGAGGCAAGCTCTATCGTTATCAATCCAGCAGTAAAGGTCATGGGGCTTGGGGCAATCGCGCAGGCGATCAATGCCGTCACCGCGCCAATGGTGCCCCAGCTCATGACTTTGCCTGCTCCGTGGCGATCTATCCAGCCGCCCGCCACTGGAGCGGCCAATCCACCTGCAAGAAGCGAAATTGAGAAAACGCCAAAAACCCATTCCGGTGGCCAGCCAAAATCTTCCGCCATAGCTTGGGCAAGTACACTGAAACTATAATACAGCGTGCCATAGCCGATAATTTGCGTTAGGCCGAGAACGGCAACGACGAGGTAGTCCCGATGGGAGGAAGCGGACATTCTGGACCTCTTGGATCAAACGGGTACGCGGCTCAGTCGGTGCAGGTATCAGCGCAATTTTTCTCGACTGGGTCGCACCGTCCTTGACAGCAATCTTTCATCAGGAATTCAATTAACCCGGAGAGCGCGGGATAGACGGCGCTGTAAATGATGGAACGCGCCTCGCGCCGTGACTGGATCAGGCCAGAGCGCTCCAGATGGCTCAAGTGAAACGAGATCTTGGACGATGATGCTCCCATAGCGTCGCCTACCCCTCCGGCAGGCATTCCCTCCGGGCCAGCCTTGACCAGCAGGCGCACAATCCTCAACCGGGTTTCTTGTGAGAGCGACGCAAAAGCGTCAAGGGCTTGCAATTCATTCATAATTACCTCAATATCTCAAAAGATGTTGAAATGAGGTTATATGATCATGAACTCCGTTACCAGCCCTATACTCATAGATTTTCATGGCGATGCTTCACTTCATGCATTGCTGTCAGCGCTCGAACCCTATCACGAACGCCCTCTTGTTATTGAATATGCAGGGAGGACCATCCAGGCCGGATATCATGTTACAGAGGTGAAGGCAGGTTCGTTTGTAACGCTGGACTGCGGTGGCAATCCCGATAGCTGGCATGAATCGGTCCTGCAGGTAGAAGACTTGCCGTCGGAACAGGGTAGAGACTTTATGACCGTGGAAAAATTCAGCAGCATCCTCAGCCTGGTAGGAAAGAAGGTTGAGCTTCGTGCCGATGCTCGCCTGACGTTCGAAGTAGGGCTGCCAGATATGCCCATGCAAATATTCGACGCGAGCACGTTGATCCTTGAGGCTGAACGGCTTGTGTTGAACCTGGTTGCTCGTCCGGCGATCTGCAAGCCGAGACATCGTGCAGCGCAAGCCGCTGCCACCAGCTGTTGTGGCTCGAGCAGTGCATCGTCCACATGCTGCAACTAGAGCAAGTTTGCTCTCGTTGATCAGCAAAATCAATTGACTGCAAGTAATTATATCCGTATATCTCGATATATGGAAAAAGAAAGCACAATCGATGCCTTCGCCGCCTTGGCCCAGACCACGCGGATGGATGCGTTCAAGCTTATCGTTATGCATGAGCCTGACGGCATTCCGGCGGGTGAAATTTCACGGATACTCAATGTGCCGCAAAACACCATGTCCACTCATCTTGGCATTCTTTCCCGGGCCGGCTTGATTTCCTCCGAACGGCAAAGTCGATCCATCATCTATCGTGCGGACTTCGAAAGCCTGCGCGGAGCGATCAATTATCTTCTGAAAGATTGCTGTGCCGGACATCCGGACATTTGCGCGCCACTGCTTGCGGATATCGTTCCCTGTTGCCCGCCCAAGGAGACCTTCAATGGCTGACCGTATCTCCAATGTCTCGATCCAGTGCAGCGGAAACTCCGCCCGCTCCGTCATTGCCGAACCGATTCTGTCGTCCGATGAGGAATTGGCAAAAGCGCTGCAGGAAGCCTCGCTGCCGATTGACGATCTGTTGCAGTCCGGAGGCACATTCTTTCGCTTCACGGATGATAAGGGTGAGCCTGCCGGGTTTGGTGGAATCGAATTGCATGGCAAGAGTGCTCTGTTACGTTCAATAACAGTCCCGCAAGGCATGCAGAAGTCCGGTTACGGCACTGCCATTACTCGCTCGCTGTTGCGCTACGCCGAGATGGCGGGTGCAGAATCTGGATATTTGCTGACAATGGGAGCCGCGCCATTTTTCAACAAGCTCGGTTTCAAGACCATCGCCAAAAGCGAAGCGCCCCCCGAGATTCTGGCGACACCGCAAGCCTCTGGTCTTTGCCCTTCAACCGCTACCTTGATGGTGCGCTCGGTCTCTCTTTAAGGAAAAGCAGAATGTCTATCTTCGAGCGCTACCTCACCGTGTGGGTTGCCCTGTGCATTGTCGTCGGCATTGCGCTTGGTCATTTCATTCCAGTCGTTTTCCACGCCATAGGTTCGGCGGAATATGCCAAGGTCAATATTCCGATGGCGGTACTGATCTGGTTGATGATCATCCCCATGCTGCTGCGCATTGATTTTGCTTCGCTTGGCCATGTAGGACAGTTCTGGCGTGGTATCGGCGTCACGCTATTTATCAACTGGGCGGTCAAGCCGTTTTCCATGGCATTGCTCGGTTGGCTATTCATCGGCTGGCTGTTTCGGCCATATTTGCCTGAAATGCAGATCGACTCGTATATTGCCGGTCTGATCATTCTGGCAGCGGCTCCATGCACAGCAATGGTATTCGTCTGGTCTAACCTTACAAAAGGCGAGCCGCATTTCACCCTGTCGCAGGTTGCCTTGAACGACGCGATCATGATCGTGGCTTTTGCTCCCATTGTCGGCCTCCTGCTCGGCCTTTCGGCAATTACCGTGCCTTGGGATACGCTTGTCCTGTCAGTGGTGCTTTATATTGTTATTCCGGTGATTATTGCGCAGTTTGCCCGCCGCCAGTTGCTGGGACGGGGCAATGCTGCGTTTGAACGCCTTCTTGGTATCTTGCAACCAATTTCGTTGGTCTCGCTTTTAGCAACCCTCATCATGCTCTTCGGCTTTCAAGGTGAGCAGATCATAGCCCAGCCGTTGATCATTGCCTTGCTGGCAGTGCCGATCCTCATTCAGGTCTATTTCAATTCGGGACTTGCCTATCTGCTCAATCGCATAAGCGGGGAACAGCATTGCGTTGCAGGGCCATCCGCGCTGATCGGCGCCAGCAATTTCTTCGAACTCGCCGTTGCAGCCGCCATTAGTTTGTTTGGCTTTAATTCCGGTGCGGCGCTTGCCACAGTTGTGGGCGTGTTAATCGAAGTGCCCGTCATGCTGTCTGTCGTGTGGATCGTAAATCGCAGCAAGGGCTGGTACGAAAGCGGTGCCGCCGTTCAAAATCTCAAGAAAATTGAAAGGACAGTCGGATGACCGTCACCATCTACCACAATCCATCCTGCGGCACGTCGCGCAATACGCTGGCACTCATTCGCAATGCGGGCATTGAACCTGTCGTGATTGAATATTTGAAGTCACCGCCGAGCCGCAAAGAACTCAAAGACATGATCAAGCGAGCCGGTTTGACGGTGCGTGAGGCTATTCGCGAGAAGGGAACGCCTTACGCCGAGCTTGGTCTTGACGATCCATCCCTGACGGATGAGCAATTATTAGATGCAATGGAAGCACATCCGATCCTGATCAACCGCCCTTTCGTTGTAACGGATCTCGGCGTGCGTTTGGCGCGGCCATCTGAACGGGTGCTGGATATTTTACCTGCTGCACAACAAGGCCCCTTCACCAAGGAAGACGGTGAAGTCGTTATAGATGCGGAAGGAAATCGCCTTGTCTGATCTGCCGAACACAAATCCGGAGGCTCTGCGTCTCCCAGAGTCCGCAAAGCTCAGTGCTCCGATGTCGACGCATCGTCCACGCATTCTTCTGCTGTATGGCTCATTGCGCAAAGTCGCCTATAGTCGTCTCCTGACGCAGGAAGCAGCCCGGTTGCTTGAGCATTTTGGTGCCGAAACGCGGATCTATGATCCTTCCGGTCTGCCACTGCCGGACGACGCACCGGTCGATCATCCAAAAGTTCAGGAATTGCGGGAATTATCACTCTGGTCCGAAGGCCAGGTCTGGACCAGTCCAGAACGCCACGGCGCAATGACAGGCGTCATGAAATCGCAGATTGATTGGATACCGCTCGCAATGGGAGCAATCCGTCCGACGCAGGGCCGCACGCTTGCCCTCATGCAGGTCTCGGGCGGCTCCCAGTCTTTCAACGCGGTCAATCAGATGCGGGTGCTTGGACGCTGGATGCGAATGATCACTATCCCCAATCAGTCCTCTGTGGCGAAGGCCTATCAGGAGTTTGATGAAAACGGTCGCATGAAACCCTCCGCCTATTATGATCGGGTGGTGGATGTGATGGAGGAGCTGGTCAAATTCACACTGCTGACTCGCGATGTTTCCGGTTATTTGACAGATCGCTATAGCGAGCGAAAGGAGAGCATCGCGATGCTGGAAAAGCGTGTGAAACTGAACGAAGCGGTTTAACAACACCTTGGGGCTTCCATGAGATAGCGCGTGTAGCGGCCGTCCTGTTCAAACTTATGCAGACTGAGGATGGGCAGAACCCTGCAAATAGCCTATGTACCATTCGGTCTCTTGCATCGGGTTTGAAAATTGAAAGCTTATAAATCACTCATTCGCCGGGTCGGTTATTATGCGCTTCGCCCGCACCCGCCTCACTATCCTTCGCCCTTTCCCAATCCTGTTTTGATTGTGGGATCTGCGCCTGTTTCAAATCTGCCGGAAGGTTATCAATCCAATTACCACCTTCTTACGATCAACGGGTCGCAATCGGTGTCGACCGGTTGGGGGCTGGCCGATCCCGATGTGACTTTCCTTCAATACAGGCAGGTCTATGGCACCAATGACAATGCCGTGGCGGTACGCAAGGCATTGAAAGACCAGTCGACAGGGCATCTTTATGTGATGCGCTGGACCCAGAGCAGGAAAGAGCTTGAAGACGGGCTGGCTGCGTTCAATTACAGCTATCGCTACCTGCATATCGTGAACAGGCTGCAACGCATGGCATTGTTCAAGCGCATTATGGGCTATCTGAACACTGAAGACGATCTTGAAACAAGATTCTCAAATGGTGTGACTGCCGTGCTTTACGCGCTGGCCAGTGGGGCTCGCGCCGTTATCATCACCGGCATCAATCCTGCGTCCCAAGGGCACATTTACAACAATCTCAATCTGGGTCGTCAGCACAGTCAGACTGATCATGATGTGCTGGTTGCACTTCTTCGGGCTGGCCATCCTGTTTACACCGCTGATCCGGACGTTGCGCAATCAACGGGATTGCCGCTCTGGAAAGCGGATAACTGGACTCTGGGTTCTTAGCGCAGCAGGCACTTTGCGACGAAGTGTAACCAGGTATCATCGCGGCGGATTGTCAGCCTTGGCAGGTTCATCAGATCGTCATTGCCGGTCGAGCGGCGCCGTTCTGTGCCTGCCGCCACTATATAGCCAGCCTGCCTTACGAGCTCGCGTACCTTGTCATTGTGGTCGCCATAGGGATAGGCAAAAGTGTCGACGCTCTCGCCGATGATCTCCTGCAGCTTTTCCTTACAAAGGGAGAGCTGCTCGAAAGCCTGCGTCTCGGGAATCTGACTGAGATGCACATGATCCATTGTATGCGCACCAACTTCGTGACCGGAAGAAAGCCATTGTTTTATCTGGCTGATATCCATGCAGGTTGCTGGTAAAACACCGAGCGGACGATCCCATTCATTCGAGCCGCCAATCTGGTTGCTGACGAAAAAATTGGTCGCGGTGAAACCGAATTCCTGCAGGATCGGCATGGCATTTTGATAAACATTGGTAAAGCCATCATCGAAGGTGATAGCGGCCACTTTTCCGGTTTTCTGACCGGAAATGTAAGGCAAGCTTTCGCGCAGCGAGAGCCCTTGATAACCCAATCGCTTGAGCCAGCCCATCTGCCGCCGAAAGGATTCCGGGCTTACAATCATGCTTCTAAAGGGCGTCTTGCGAAACGGTGGCGTGGCGATCTGATGATATAGGAGAATTGGTACAGGCACGGTCAGCTCTCCTTGCCGCGAGAATAGGCGTTGACCCGCATTCGGTAAATCGGCCGTAATATTTCGCGCCTTAATTTTTCCAGCAAAGGTTTCTTCTGTTGAATTGTGCTGCCGCCAAGTTGCGAAGAAACTTCCCTGACGCCGCCAGGAACGACTGCGAGCGGCGACAGTCCTGTTATCCAGTTCATCTGCAACATCGTATCAACCGGACGGTCAAAGGTTTCGGTGACAGCCAGTAATTGTTTGGCCGCTTCATGGCCGATGAGTTGCGTCACCATTCCCAGCCCAACCGGTTTGGCGCGCAGAATGCGGGCGTTGTCAGCGGCAAAAACCTCCGGCCCCTGTTCGCGATGAGGCCGGAATGGAAAGCGGATAAAATCCGTCGGGCCTGCAAATCGGGCGGCTGCGGAATATGCCGCGGCAAATTCGGGCGTCAGGGCAACATCATCCTCAAGCACCAGCCCTGCTGTGAGATTTTGGTCGACGATCGCTTGCCATGCTTTCCGGTGCGACAGGAAACAGGCGACTTCCCTGATATTGAGATCAAAGGGATAGCGCGGAGCATGCAGTCCGGCTTTGTAGACCCGGCGGACATCTTCATCGGTCAGTTTTCTGGCATCGACAGCGTCGACGACATCGGTCGAAACAGGGAGCGTTTGGCTAAGCAAATCTACCTGTTGCTGTCTGTCTGTAGACCGTGCCAGATGTATGATGAATGCTTTGATCACTGTAGAATGCTCACCCCGGGCTCCGATCATCGGATATTGTCCCACGAGCTTCTTAGTACCGGTTTGATGTGCGCCGTGCAATGCGATGCATCGGATGTCGTGCCACCAAACACTCAACAAAAAGCGCCGGAGCAAAGCCCACGGCGCCTTTTTAAAGCTTTACGGGTTTGATTAGTTGCACGCCATCCAGGCAATCTGGCGGATGTCGGCGCGGGAAATTCCAAGATCAGCAAGATTGCGATCGCTGCACAGGCGCAGCTCATGGAGATTCTGGCGATATTGACGATATTTCTGAATGCGATTGCGAAGGCTCATGGCTCTTACCCCTTTTATTGTTGCCCTCCCTGTTGCGTAGATTGCTTCAAATAATATCGATTTAAAACTATGAATGTTGCAACGCACCCTTGCACTCGGTGCATGGCAAGTTACCGGACTTTAACCCGCAAGGTCTTCGCGCTATAGAAAGCGTGACGCAACATTTCCAGCGGGATATTTTCTTGCCAAATCCAAATCCGTCGGCCTCCCAAAGGCTTGAACATATTCTTGCGCGCTTGATGGAGCGTGAGGCAGACGAGCGGGTTTTTACCCGCCTCTATGCCGGTTCAGCGCGCCAGGAGGCGCAGGCCTCGGACAGTCGCTTCCGCAAGAACGAAACGCTTGGGCCGCTCGATGGGCGAATAGTCTCCATCAAGGATCTGTTCGACGTTGCCGGGGAGGTCACCTTGGCTGGCTCGGTGATACGGAAAACGGCTGCGGCAGCGACCAATGATGCGCTCATCGTGCAGCGATTGCGCGCAGCGGGTGCGGTCATCATCGGCAAAACACTCATGACCGAGTTTGCATTCACCGCAGTAGGCTTGAATCCGCACTATCCGACAGCAGGCAATGCCATGGATTCTTCGCGCGTGGCTGGCGGCTCATCTATCGGAGCTGGAATTTCGATAGCGGAAGGCACGAGCGAAATTTCAATCGGCTCGGACACGGGCGGTTCGATACGGATTCCAGCGGCTTTGAATGGCGTGACCGGTTTTAAACCAACCGCCAGGCGCGTTCCTCGGCAAGGCGCGTTTCCCCTTTCGCCCAGTCTGGATTCCATTGGGCCTTTGGCGCGAAACGTAGCAGACTGCGCATTTACCGACTCGGTCTTGGCGGGGGAGCGTCCGCAGCCCCTCGATCAGTTCTCATTGTCCGGCCTGCATATTGGCGTGCCGCGCGGTATATTATTCAGCAATATCGAATCGGAAATTGAAAAGGCATTCGATTTAAGTCTTCAAGCCTGCGAAAAAGCCGGTGCGACGATTGTCGACTGTTCGATAGATGACCTGATTGAGGCCATGGCGCGAGCAACCTTGGTCGGATCGATTGCAGGTATCGAAGCCAGCAGGATTCACGCGGGATGGTTGCGAGATGAAAGCCTGGACGTAGACCAGCGTGTGCAGCGTCCGCTCTTGCGTAGGTTGGAGACGTCCGAATCCGATTACATCGACCTCATGTTGAAACGTCAGTCTTTGATGCATGAAATGGATCAGCGATTGAGAGTCTATAATTTTTTGGCCTTGCCGACTGTGCCAATTATGGCTCCTTCGATCGAGGCGGTCAGCGATGAAAATTTCTACCGGGAAACAGAATCGCTGCTGCTGCGCAATACGCAGGTGGCCAACCAGTTTGATCTGACCGCGATCAGCCTGCCGATGCCGGATATGGCACTGCCAGCGGGGCTAATGCTCATGGCGCAGCACGGTACCGACCGCAGGTTGCTTGCTATGGCAATGGCCGTAGAGCGCATTTTGACCTGACGTTTTGTTGAGGGGTGAAATATTGCTCGCAATTTTCAGCAATCCCGTCAGGATGCGCATCCAATATTCAGAAGGAAGGTTTTCATGATCCGTCACTGTGTTTTTATCCGTTTTCGTGATGGGGTTCCCACGTCGGATAGACAGGCTTGTTATGATGATCTCGCCATACTCTGCGCGAAACTGCCGGGCGCCTTGACCTTCCGGTCCGGTGTCAATGTCAGCCCGGAGGTGGGCATGGATAAAGGATTTACCGAAGGCTTTCTGATTGATTTCGCTGACGCCGCGGCGCGGGATGCCTATCTCATTCATCCGGAACATCAAGCCATTGGCGGGCGCATCGTCTCTTCAGCCATTGGCGGACCGGACGGCGTCTTTGTGTTCGATCTGGAAGTTTGACACCCATGGGAGACAAGGAGTTTTTCACCAAACTGTTCCGCGCTGCTGTGGACGCCGCCAATCCTGAGCGCGTGATTGCATCTCACCTGCCACCAAGGCCAAAAGGCCGGACGATTGTAATCGGCGCAGGCAAAGGTTCGGCGCAAATGGCGAGCGCGTTTGAAAAAGCATGGACGGCCAAATATCCTGATTCATCCATCGAAGGACTGGTCGTGACCCGTTATGGTTTTGGCGTGGCCTGCGAGCACATAGAAATTATCGAAGCGTCCCATCCAGTGCCCGATGCGGCGGGTCTCGTCGCCTCGAAACGTCTTCTGGAAACCGTGTCTGGTTTGACGGCGGATGATCTTGTCATCGCCCTTGTGTCGGGTGGGGGCTCTGCATTGCTGCCATCGCCGCCGGACGGCATGACCATTGAGGACGAGATTGCAGTGAACAAGGTTCTTCTGGCTTCAGGAGCACCAATTTCGGCAATGAATGCGGTTCGCAAGCACTTATCCACCATCAAGGGCGGACGTCTTGCTGCAGCGGCATTTCCGGCCCGGGTATATTCGCTTGTCGTGTCGGATATTCCCGGAGACAATCCTGCATTTGTCGCTTCCGGGCCTACGGTTCCGGACGAAACAACGCGGGAAGAGGCGCTGGCAATTGTGGACCGCTACAGTCTCGACTTGCCGGCCGCAGCTCTTGCGCATCTTCAATCACATGCTGCGGATGCTCCAAAACCAGGTGATGCTGTTTTCAAGAGTCACGAACACCATGTCATAGCATCGGCTGGCGTTTCCCTCGAAGCTGCTGCCAAAGTTGCGCGGGAAAATGGCATCGAGGCCGTCATTCTCTCTGACGCAATAGAAGGCGAGGCGAGGGAGGTTGCTCATGTGCATGCGGCTCTTGCAAAACACGTGCTTGCAAAAGGACAGCCTTTTACGAAACCCGTTGTGATCCTCTCCGGCGGCGAAACCACAGTCACAGTGCGCGGAAAGGGCAAAGGGGGTCGCAATACCGAATTCCTGTTGTCGCTCGCCATGGATATTGATGGCGCCAATGGCATCAGTGCTTTTGCCGCCGATACGGACGGCATTGATGGTTCCGAAGACAATGCAGGTGCATTTGCCGATAGCACAACGGTGGCGCGTTTGCTGGCAAAGGGACAGGACGCATCGGCCTATCTCAATGGCAATAATGCGTGGACGGCATTCGATGCCATTGGGGATCTTTTTGTACCCGGACCCACTGGAACAAATGTAAACGATTTGCGGGCAATTCTTGTTCGTTGACGCGCTATCGCCATTATTCGATGGTCAACCGTGGTCCGCGTTTACGGGTTTGACATTTGCATAAGAGTTTGCGACCGGATGGGACGCAAATGTCAAATTCGCAGCGCTTGAGGCCTGCGCCACTCAATGGCGTTTTATGCAAAAGGAAAGTTGAATGCGAGTTGCACCTACCTTGATTATTCTTTCGGCAATCGTCGTTGCTGGTTGCACAACCGGTTCGACTGGTGGCGTTCCCGCCAATTCGCCGGTCAAGGACGTCTCGTTTGTCCCGCCGCCGAAGTCTCTTACCGAACGTGCAAAGCCTGAAAAGAAATTGACCCTCGAAGAGAGCGTCGCAAGGCGCAAACTGGAGACGGGCAAGCTATAAGCCCTGATACGTTTTATGGCCTGATTACAATGCCGTTTCATTTCGCAAGAACTGAAACGGCATTTTTATTTGAATGAGAGCCGGGCGAGCATCCGAGAATGAAATTTCGATTGTGGCTGCTATCCCGCAATGACCTGACTGGCACAATCCACTGTAGAAGCAAGGTTTTGAACAATTCCATGGGAAGCTAGCAGTTGGATGGCCGTTCTGCGCCCGCGCAGCCTGAGGCCTAGAAACAACAAAACCCACCGCGGGAGGAGGTGCGGTGGGTTTCGTTGGTTATGGAGGGTCTTCTGGGAGGAGAAGAGACCGTCCGTTTCGACAGGGTCGGGAGGAGGTGACGCTGTCGAAAATTCCTGATCTGAAAATAACTCAATCACCGTGATTTAATACAGACAATATTGCATAGCAGCATTGCAGTTGGTGCAATGCAACATTTTCGCTTGGTTTTAAGCGAGACATCACAGCCAGTTGAAGAGGTCCGGGGAACGCAAACGGCTCCGCATCGTTTATAATGGGTTAACGAGGTTGAAAACGGCAAACTGCCGCGCTTTGGACTATGGCTGGAAAGGGCGAATCATGCACCTTTTAAGATCATCAATGATATTGTTTACGACAGGGTTTCTGGCATTTGCCCCTGTTATGACAAGTCATGCTTTCAGCATCAAGGGGTCTCTGGAAACCGAAGGTGAGGGCGGCGATATTAGTAATAAGAAGTTCCAAAGGGCGGCTGTATTGGAAGCCAAGGCCTATATTTGCGGTACTGGTACTGAAGCAAGTGAGGCAGCTATGCGGGCCGGCATGGCGGAGACCGGTTTGCCGGAAGATATCGCTGTTGAAGTCGTTTCCGACCTCGCCTCTGGTATTATTGATAATGCCACCAAGACCGGATCAAAAAAGATGTGTGAAACTCCTGAAGTGCAAATGTCTAGCTTTTAGTTGAGAAAGTACGTTGCTGAATGATCTCATAGGGTTGCATGCAACATGATAAAATTTGAAATTAATTTTACTGTAAATTACTAACGAAACCTGTGGTCCGTGCAAGATTTAGTCTTTTCAAAATGTCAAATGTGGTATTAGGGTCCCGCAACTTTGGGTTGTGGGAGCGGCAGGCATGAATAAGAGGACCGAGACATTGGAAGTTCTGAAAGCAGAGCTTTCCCGGTTATGCGCTCTTGCAGATGATGAGGGTTTTGAAATGATTGCCTATTTCATTGAAACCGCCATTCGCGAATCCGATGAACAGCTTTCACAGGAAAGACGCCCCGTTGTTGGCATGGAGTTGCGCTTGGCTTCCTCCCGCAGCGGCACAGTCGGATAAGAACAGGATTTAACAAGATCCCGATTTAATCGACGTTCAATTTTTGTGAATCATGAAATCGCGTGGCCTCATTGTGTAGCGTTTGTCGCGGCCTATATTCAGCTCATGATCCCATTATCAGTCCTCGACCTTTCACCGATTGCAGCAGGCAGCACTGCCGCGCAGTCTCTTCGTAACTCACTGGATCTCGCGCAGAATGCCGAGCGCCTTGGCTATCATCGTCTTTGGCTTGCCGAGCATCACAGTATGCGCGGCATTGCGAGTGCGGCGACAGCCGTTGTGATCGCGCATGTTGCAGCGGGGACCTCCAAAATTCGCCTTGGTGCGGGCGGTATCATGCTGCCCAACCACTCGCCTTTGATGGTCGCCGAAGCTTTTGGCACGCTTGCCTCTCTTCACCCTGGCCGCATTGACCTTGGCGTTGGCCGCGCTCCGGGTACGGATCAGATCACGGCTCAGGCGCTTCGCCGTAATCTCAATCAGGATATTAATGGGTTCCCGCAAGATGTCGTCGAATTGCTGAGTTATTTTGGCGAGCCTCAACCCGGCCAGCACGTCATAGCCGTTCCTGGTGCGGGACTTGATGTTCCCGTGTGGATTTTGGGCTCCAGCCTTTTCGGCGCTCAGCTCGCTGCCGCATTGGGGCTGCCTTATGCTTTTGCATCCCATTTCGCGCCAGCGGAAATGGAGCGCGCAATCGAAATTTATCGCGCGCGTTTCGAGCCGTCTCGCTATCTCGACAAACCCTATGTGATGCTTGGTCTCAACGTATTTGCCGCTGAGAGCGATGAAGAAGCCCAACTTTTGCAAACATCCCAGCAACAGGCCTTTGTAAATTTGCGTACCGGAAATCCCGGACCGCTTCCAGCGCCTGTTCAGGGCTATGAAGAAACGCTTGATCTGCATGCAAAGGCGATTCTGCGCCAAGCTCTATCCTGTTCTGTCGTCGGTGCCGCGCCTGCCATCAAGACCGGTGTCGAAGAGTTTATCCATCGTACCGGCGCCGATGAGATCATGGTTACGGGCCATATTTTCGAGCATAAGGCGCGGGTGCGGTCATATGAAATTCTGGCCAAAACAATGATTGGACATGATAGGACGCCCGCGCCGGTTGGTCTGTTGGCATAAATGGCGGACACATTTTTGCCGTAATATTGCCTTGAAAAAACCCGGCCATCGACTGGTTGAGATCGAATTTCGCAGGTGAAGTGGCGGGCATCATCAATAGATGATCGTTCGCCAATCATCTGAAAGGAAAAACGATGCGAAAGATGATAGTGCTCGCGCTCTGCGCGGCATTCCCCTTGGCCACTTCGGCCGCTTATGCCCAGACAGCTACGCAGACCGCTCCAAACGCTGCTGCTCCATCACCTGAAGCGCCAGCTCAAACAGGGGCACCGCAGATCACGACCATCAATATTGTCGATATCAATGAATTGCCGGATGCCACCAAAACGCAGGTCAATGATGCCGTTGCTCAGCGCAGCGACGAAGACGTAAAGAAACTGCGTTCTTCCATCGATAAATCGCCGGAAGTAACATCCGCGTTGAAGGAAAAAGGCCTCACATCCGAAGCAGTTGTGATAGCCAGCCTCGATTCAAAAGGGCTGCTGACGCTCGTCACCAAAAAGCCGAGCTAATCCAAATTTCTTTGCCTCCAGCAAAGTCAGTGAATACGACCGGAAACTTCCGGTCGTATTTCTATGCCTGATTACCCAATTCGACAGCACGCTTATGTGCAGCGGAAACCGCTTCGATCACGAGGTTTTTAAGCCTGTCTGCACCCATCAAGACATCGAGGGCGGCGGCCGTTGTTCCCTTCGGGCTGGTTACCTGTTCCCGCAGCTTTGTCGGCGTATCCTCGCTTGAAGCGGCCAATGCGCCTGCTCCAAACACTGTCTGCATGGCCAGTATTTCTGCGGTCTTCCGTTCAAGCCCTGCATGGACACCAGCCTCTGTCAGCGCTTCTATGAAATGAAATACATAAGCCGGTCCCGATCCTGAAACGGCTGTTGCAACATCAATCAGACTTTCATCATCCACTGCGGCCACGGCGCCGCTGGTTTCAAGCAGCCGGTCAACAAATGCTGCATTATCATCTGCGACATGGGCATTGCGAAATGTCACGATCATGCCCTTGCCGATTGCTGCCGGCGTATTGGGAATGGTGCGGATGATCGCTGCGCTTGCACCGAGATGTTCTTCAAAGAATGCTACTTTTATTCCCGCTGCCACACTGACAAATGTCGATGTTCCTGCAAATCGCGCATAGGCAGGAAGCACGTCGCGCATCACCTGAGGCTTCACCGCGACAAGTATGACACGCGGTGCGAGATCGTCCTCAACCTTTGATGCGTCATCAACAGCATTCACGCCCAAACTTGCAGCGCGTTCGAGAAGGGCAGGGGTTGGCTCGACAACAGTGACTTGGTCAGGCTGCAATATCCCGGCGTCCAGCCAGCCTTTAAGCATGGCAAAACCCATATTGCCGCATCCAACCAGAACCACATTATCGGACATTTTTTCTCTCCATTTGAATGGGCGGCACTTTGATCCGGTCCGGGTGCTTCGGTCAACTGGCTTCCGTCAAAATCAGGAACGCGATTGCAATGGAACCCGGGCCGTCATGCGCAATCCGAAACAGGCCATGACGACAATCAACCAGACAGGATCCGCCCGGCGAAAGAAAAAGCTCTCAAGAAAGGCATTCATAAGCGAGAAGGTCAGGCACATCATAAGAAAATCGGAGAGAAATATATTCTCGCGTTTCTTCAAAGTTCGCACATAGTCCACAAGCGGAAGAACGACCAGAACGACCATCGCGCAAATCAACGCGGGAACGCCCATAGCAATGGCAATATCCAGATAGCCATTATGCGCATGAACTATGCCTCGGACATCCCAGTCCAGATAATATGGGTTTTCCGCTTGCCGGACAACTGCCGCCTCCCAAAAGCTTTCCAGTCCATAGCCTCGCCATGGCGTTTCGCGGAGCTTTTCAAGACCAAACTGCCATATTGATGTTCGGCCCGTAAAGGTCGCATCGGCTCCCATTTGAACCAGTAGATCGTGTAGGGGAGGAAAGAAAAGCGTGCCAATGGTGAAACAGAAAAAGCCTGCAAGCGCAGCCACGATGAGCAGCGCAGTCAGTATTCGTAATCCGAATAGACCTGGAACCATGACAAGCAGGATCACCATGGGGACCAGGGCAGTGGATGTTTTGGAGCCAGTATGCGCAACAAAGACCAGCGCAAATATCAAAATTGCTGCCCCGCTTTTTCGCCAGTCACGGCGAATGAGATAAATGCCTGCAAAGGCGAAGGAGGCCATGACGGGCCCGGCAACATTCTTATGGGCAAAAATACCGCGCCAAAGTCCGGCATGTTCAGACTCTATTTCACCCGCCGTATGCTTGGCGAGATCGGGTACGACGACCAATCCGACATAGGACAGAACAAGTACTGCCGTTGCAGCAATAATCAGAGCAAGCGAGAAGCCGTCCATTTCGGGTGGAAGCGCCAGAACAGCAACGACGCATAATACCCCGATAATGGTGAAGATGACCGCACGTTGTGCCGCACCGGGATCGACAGCAACAAACGTTGAAAGGAAAACAAACCCGAACATGACGACCCACAGCGGGCTTGCAAGAGAAAGCAGACGGCGTGGATCAGCCAACACAATCATCGCAAGAATTGAAACGCCGCCAAGGGCGCCAAAACCCAGCTGGTTGACCAGATCACCGCCGCCCCCGGCAATGGCAGTGCTCGCCGGTTGAAATGGCCGGAATGACACAAGCAGAACACACAAAATCAGCCCGGCAAGAAGGCTGGCGACAAGCCGCATCGGTATCGCCATAGGCGCGTCAGTTCTTTTCAGGTTGCCGATATTGCTCATTCGAATATCCGAATTCTGCCAAGACGCGGCCAAGCCCAATATAAATTTGATAGACACCGATAGATAGCGAGCCGGTTTGCGCTGTTTTCAGCGCGGCGCGAAAAGGCGAAATTGCAAGCAGCGCAAGGCTTTTCAAAACGGTCTTTACCTTGCCCAAAGGTTCGTCAGCGCGTTTGCGTTTTTCGATGAGGCTTGAGATGACGCCATTGCGCAAAGCGCGTGCTCTGATCCAGCCAGCTTCTACGCGCCGGGCAGGCACGGTTTCATAGACGGGCGCTTCTGCACACCACGCAATGGTAAAGCCTTTGACCACGCTCCTGCTGATAAAATCAGAATCTCCGCCACCCATAAAATTGAAGGTGAGGTCGAGAAACGGGAAAGGCATCGCCTCAAGCACATTTCGCCCAATCAGCAGATTGCCCGAGGAGTAAATAATCGGCACGCGTCCGGTTGTATCATAATGCGGGCTGAATACAGGATGCTTTGCCCATATTTGGTGTTCCGGCTTTGCAAATATCGGGATTTGAGGGCCGCCGACAAAATCGACATTATAGGCTTCGCGCGTTCTGCAAAGATTTTCGAGCCAATCGGGGGCCGCAATCTCATCATCGTCGATCACCACCAAGGATGTGAAGTTCGGGAAGATTTCCAGCGCTGTCTGCCAACCGGCATTATAGGCATTACAATTGCCGCGATCATGCGCGACGATTACCAAGCCACTATAGTCGCCGCTTTCGAACAGCGGTGAAGCGACAGCCGCGCCCTCGCGTTTCTCCGCCTCATTCTCCATGACAATAATTGCAAATGACCGGTCTGTCGCCTGTTCCTTGAGCGAGGCGAGGGTCCTCAGCAGGTGATCGGGCCGCTTGAAGGTTGGCAGAGTAACAACAACGTCAATCGTTTCCGGCGAAAGGCCGGGCGACTGCATGACGATACTTATATTGTCGTGGCCGTTCAGTTTCATCACGGGGCTATTTATCCGTTATTTATCTATATGAGGATATAGAAGACACTTGTTCAATATTTCATTACGTTCGAGCCGCAATGCATGTAGTTTTCGTCACATCTATCGTCCCGGACGGTAAACCGGCCACCGGCTATGAAATAGCCAATAAGGCAATTATCGATGGGCTGAAGCGCGCTGGCGTAAAGGTCACGGTAATCGGCTTTGTCTGGCCGGGCAGCACGCCGCTTGATCCGGAAAATACAATATTGCTCGGCGAGGTGGATGTTAGAAACGATACGGCGAGCTTTAGCCGCAAATTGCGTTGGCTGGGCAAGGCCGTGCTCACAGGACTAACCGTATCCTCAGTAAAACTGCGCATCATTACCAGGGCAAAGTTTCGAGCCGCACTTGCTTCTGCGGAACCATTCGACGCCTATATATTGAATGGTGTGGCGCTTGCGGGTGCTTTCGAAGATTGTTTTACCGGCAAGCCGCAAATATTCATCGCCCATAATGTCGAGCACCGCTCCGCTCGCGAAAACGCAGAGGCCGCGACGAGCCCGATACAAAAATATCTGTTCTATCGCGAATCCCGGCTGTTGGCAGGATTGGAAAAGCGCCTTTGCGATAGTGCTGTATTCGTCTTTACATTGGCTGATGAAGACATAGCCGCATTGCAACTTAATACAACTGATCGGGCCGCCGCCTTGCCTTTGGTAACTGAAGCGGACCCGGCGAAAATGTCCAGCCGCACGATTGAACATGATTTGGGCCTGATAGGCACGTGGACATGGCAGCCCAATCGTATTGGCCTTGAATGGTTTCTGCGCGAAGTAGCGCCCCATCTGGACAATGATATTGGTATTACAGTTGCTGGCAGCATCCCGGCTGATCTCAAAGCGGCATGGCCAAAGGTAAATTTTGCTGGGCGCGTGCCGGACGCAACGGATTTTGTTCGCAGCTGCGCGGTGATTCCATTGATCAGCCGGGCGGGAACAGGCGTTCAGCTGAAAACGATCGAAACGTTTGAGCTGGGCTTACCGAGTGTCGCTACAGCGCTGTCTATACGGGGCATTGCCGATATACCGGACAACTGCGTGGTGGCGGACGATCCGGTAGTGTTCGCCAAGGCTGTCAGCCAAATGGTTCGCAAGGTACGGTCCGGCGAAGATATGATCCGCTCCGGTAAAGTTTTCCGGCAAGCGCAACAGGCCCGCTTTGATCGCCAGCTAAAGCTCGGCCTTGGCCGAATTGAAGCGGTGAAATGAGCATGAGCGCTTTACCCAGCCGCTCTATTCTCGGCGTGTCTGTTATTGCTTTGCCATGGCAGGAAGCGATTGATCTGCTGCGCCAGTGCATTGCCACGCATGATTTTACGCTCATCACTTGGCTCAATGCTCACAATGCCAATGTTGCACAAACAGACGCCGGATTTCGCGCAGCGCTGGATAATTTTCTGGTTCTACCCGATGGCATCGGCGTAGATATCGCCGCAA
The DNA here is from genome assembly GCA_900471815.1 of Hyphomicrobiales bacterium. GTDB lineage: Bacteria > Pseudomonadota > Alphaproteobacteria > Rhizobiales > Rhizobiaceae > Phyllobacterium > Phyllobacterium ifriqiyense. The sequence goes on along the minus strand of UICE01000001.1, from coordinate 25,585 downwards.
AGATTCTGCATGGCTCACCGTTTCCCGCCAATTTGAATGGAACAGACTTTACGCCCGCTCTGTTGCAAGCCGAAATCAATCCGCTGCGCATCGGCCTGATTGGCGCAAGGCCGGATGTCGTTGAAAAAGCGGCGGGCAAGTTCCGGCAGATCGCTCCTCAGCACGAGATTCGCGTGATCAGCGACGGGTTTTTTAACGCGGCAGATGAACCGCGTATCCTGGAATCATTGAACGACTTCTCGCCGCATATTCTTCTTGTCGCGATGGGCGTTCCGCGCCAGGAAATATTCATGGCGCAAAAATTGACGGCACAGCATTGCACCGTGGCATTAGGCGTCGGCGCATTGTTCGATTTCATGGCGGGCGCCGTGCCTCGCGCTCCGCTGCTCATACAAAAAATGCGTTTTGAGTGGCTTTATCGTCTAGCCCAGGAACCGGGACGTTTGTGGCGCCGCTATGTTGTCGGCAACCCGCTTTTTCTGCTACGCGTCGTGCGAGCAAAATTAAGGGGTCGCAATTGAAGAACGCACTGGTTACCGCGAGTTACGCGCCGGATTTCCGGCGTTGCCAACTTCTATGCGAGACCATTGACCGTTTTGTGACGGGCTATACCAAGCATTATATCCTGGTAGAGCACCGCGATATTGCTTTGTTCAAGCAGCTCGAAACGCCCAACCGCATCATCATCGATGAAAACGATCTTTTACCCGGCTGGATAAGGCCTTTTCCTGATCCCACGAATTTTGGCAGGCGCCGTATCTGGCTGTCGCCAAAAACCATGCCGTTGCGTGGCTGGCATATGCAGCAGTTGCGGCGCATCGCTATTGCCAAATATACAGATGATGATGCGCTGATCTACATTGATTCAGACGTGACTTTTCTCAAACCGTTTGACTGTGCTTCGTTCTGGCGCGGTAACACTATGCGGCTGTTCCGGCGCGATGGTGATCTGTTGCGGCCAGTCCCGGGCGATCAGCTCATCTGGTCGGAAAATGCGGGAAATCTGCTCGGCGTGACGCCGGTTAGTATTGCGGGGCATGATTACATTGGAACCCTCATTGCATGGCGGCGCGATGCGGTGATCGGCATGTGCAATCTCATAGAGAAGCGCAGCGGCAAGCACTGGGTGGCAGCTATTGGCCGCACACGCAAGTTTTCAGAATGCATGATCTATGGCCGCTATGTCGATGAAGTTTTGAACGCCAGGGGCCATTACCATGATGGCCGCGAATTCTGCCGGATTCATTGGTCGGCACCCGCGCCAACCGATGCCGAACTGGTGAAATTCGTTGAGGAAATGGCACCTTATCAGGTGGCAATCGGCATTCAGTCATTTCTTGGTGATGGCACCGATCGCATTCGCAAACTGTTCTTTTAGACGCGGCGCGCCGGTTTCTTGATCGCGCTGTAGGTGAGCGCGGTAGAAGCGATATAGATCACTACGAACATTGCGTTGAGCCAGACAAGCCAGTCATTGACCTCAAGGAATGTCACCAAAAGCCAGGACAGCAGCCCCGCTTTGATAATACCGAGCACGGCAAGATTGACTGCCCTCAAACCCGATTGGCCGCGCGCATAGAGTATTTCCGCTTGGTATTCAACGAGATTGCGCAGGCCCGGTACGAGGATGACCAAGGGCAGCAGGGCAACCACTGACGCAACATTGTCGCCCAGGGCCCGTGGAAAAATATGCAGGAAAAGCGCTAGCGCGGCCAAGCCCAGAGTCGAGACCAGAAACACGCCCAGTTCCAACCCGCCACGGATTTTCATCGACTTGAGCATATCGGGCGTGCGCATCAGCTTTTGAACCAGCATCATATTGAAAGAGCGCACCGGCAGCGCGGTCAAATCAACGAGACGCATGATGATCGTGTACACACCGGCTGTCTGCGGTCCGCCAACAGCCAGAACCAGCAATTTGTCCAGTTCTGACTGAACATAGAACAATACTTCCGCGCCGGTGACCGCAAATGAGTCACTTAGCCTGCGGCGATAAAGTTTCGGCACCAGCCGCAACCGCACTCTCGGGTAGAAAAACAGGATGGCAATGATCAGGGCAATGCCATTGGCGCCTGCATACCACCAGCTCCAGATGGCAAGATTGGCAATGCTGGAAAATGCAAATAATACCGCTGCACCGGCTCGTAATGCCGTGCCGATAATGACAAGCAGCGCTGCCCGGCCAAATCGGTTGAGGCCATTATTGACAATGACGACAACTTCCATGGAGCGCCAGAGCAGGGCCTCAGTGCCGACAATGACGGCAAAAGTTCCAAGCGCAAGATCGGCACCGAAAAATACCAGATGAGCCAGATAGGCAGCGAGTATGAAGATCGGTAGAGATATGATGACGGCCGCCAGAAACCCGCCCGTATATGCACCGATTAACTGCGGTTTCACCGTCGAGATACGGTAAAGCGGCGAGACAAAACCGAAAGAGACAAGGCGTGAAAGTACCACGCCGGTCGCCGATGCTGTGGCGAACAGTCCAAACTCTGCAATTGTCAGCGTGTTGGCCAGCGCGACAAAATAGGCCAGCGATATAACCAGCCGCCCCGCCGATCCGCTGATCACCGAGAAATAGTCGCGGATGAGCCCCGCATTGGCTTTCACGTGCCGAACGACCAATTTCATATCCTGCATAACAATGTTTCAATGATTTAGCGTAAAAGGCTTAACGGCTCGTATTGCGTTGCCTTCCCTAGTGGATCATGTGGTTGAACCGTCTTGCACGACCTATCATTAACGTTTTATTTTCCATAGAACTTTAGTGTGGATTAACCGTGGATCTCAGCATCCGCGATTGATCGCATTTGGGTTGAGATGTTGGAGTTCAGTTGCGGATGACTAGTCGTGAAAACGAGACGGTAAAGCGGCGCTCGCTGCTCTCGTTTGCCAGCGAGGAGGGCTTGGAGGCACAGCCATTGCCAGCTGGGCCTGCATCATCCGTGCGCAACGAGACCAATCTCGATCATTATCACAGAATGCGCAATTTGCGCCTTGCCGCTGAGTCCGAATCTATCCAGCCGCCGCTCAATGATATCCCTGAAAATCTTAGTGATGAGGCAGCTGAGCAGGATGCCATAAACCGTATGCGCGCCGATATGGCGGCGATCAAGGCCGAGCTCAATCGCCGCGTTGATGCTGCCGAAAGCGAAGTTCGCATGCCCGATGCGACCTATGACGACCTGCTGCCGAACAACAAGCCTGCGGACGTGCCTCGAGTCCCCATTCCCCCAATTACCGAGCCGGTAATTGAAGAGCCGGTGCCGTTTGAGAAGCCGGTATTTTCTCCTTTGCGGCGGCCGGAACCAGCCCGGTCAGAACCTCAAAATACCAGTTATCAGGATGATGAATGGCGGCCTCTGGTCGATCCGCGTATTGTCATAAACAGAGTTGGCCGGTCTAAATCATTGATCGTGGCGACGACGCTCATTGGGACTTTGCTGGGCGTCGGTTACGCCATGACCCTGCCCAAGCTGTATTCCTCCACGGTTGAATTGCTTGTTGACCCTCGTGACCTCAAAATCGTCGACAAAGAGATTTCGTCAACCCAACTTCCTCTCGACGCCTCGCTTGCCGTTGCTGAAAGTCAATTGCGTGTCATCCAGTCGAGCAGCGTGTTGACGAAAGTGATAGACCGGGCCGGTCTTGCCAAAGATCCGGAGTTTAATGGTGATCTGAAAGAGCGCGGGCTGGTTGCTACGATAAGGGAATTGTTTTCCACTGACAGCACGCCTGATGCCACGACACGAGAGACTCTGCTCCTTCGCAATCTTTATGAGCATTTGAACGTCGAGCGCAGCACTAAGAACTACATTTTCAACATCACGGTCGATTCACGCGATCCGGATAAATCCGCACTCATCGCCAATACCGTGTCGGAAGTCTTCCGTGAAGAGCAGGGCGATATTCAGTCCGATACGGCAAGACAGGCCACAGAGGCACTGACAGCCCGGCTGAATGACCTGCGGGCAGGGGTCGAAGAGGCTGAAAACGCCGTTCAAAAGTTCAAGGCTGAAAATGATCTCGTTGATGTTCAGGGACGGCTGATCAGCGACGACGAAATCACGCGCACCAATGATGAATTGACAGCCGCGCGCAACCAGACAATCCGGCTGAACGCGCAGGCAGCATCTATTCGCAGTACCTCTGTTGAGGGTGTGCTTGGCAATACTCTGCCGGAAGAATTTCGCTCAGGCGTCATTGTCGCCCTGCGCTCGCAATATGGTGCGTTAAAGCAGCAGGCCGATGGCCTTGCCACCAAGCTTGGACCGCGCCACCCGCAGCTCATTCAGGCGCAATCGCAAGTCAGCGGTATCCGCAGTGAAATCCGCAATGAATTGCAGCGCATCGCCTCATCGGTGCAAACGGAACTCAAGCGCTCTCAACAGCAGGAACAGGAGTTGATGACACGCCTGAACCAGTTAAAGGCGCGCACCGCCTCCAACAATGAGGAGATGGTCAAACTACGTGAACTTGAGCGCGAAGTTGCGGCCAAGCGTGCAGTCTATGAAGCGTTTCTCCTGCGTGCCAAGGAAACCGGTGAGCTTGAAGGCGTCAACACCACCAATATACGCGTGATTTCTCCTGCACGGCCTGCACTCGAAAGCACAGGCGGGTCGCGCAAGCTCGTGGCTGTCGCAGGTTTGCTCGGGGGGCTTTTCGCAGGCCTTGGTATCGCGATCCTGCTTGGTATGATCGAAAGTTTTCGTGCGGGAAATTCGCCAACGGAGCCTCGCCCAACAGGAAATGGCAAGCGGACCAAACCTTCGCCCAGTGATGAGGCTACCTCGCCGGAGAAGTCGCGATTGGGTGCTGCCATTGAACGTGTGCATAGCAGCGGAACCTCATCCGAGCTTGAGGATGAAGTGGCAATCGCCGAGTTCCTTTATGCCTATGCCGACGCCCATATTGCCCCCCGTGAACACGACAATTCCAATATCGAAGAGATGCTGGACGAGATTGCAGCATTGCGCGAGATATTGCGTGAAGAAGCCGAGCGGCAGGCTTCTTAGGTAGTTCCAGCGTTCCGATCTGCTCTAGTGCAGCCTTGGCGTGGGGCCTTGCCCCTTATCGTCTACAACATAGCCACGATAGAAACGATCCAGCGTAAAGGGCGCGGAGAGAGGGTGCGGCTCATCCCGGGCAATTGTCCAGGCAAAACATTTGCCGGAAATCGGCGTTGCCTTGAAGCCGCCATAGCACCAGCCGGTGTTCAGATACATGCCAGGGAGTGGTCCCGTGGTAATGATGGGTGAGCCGTCCATGCTCATATCCATGATACCGCCCCACGAGCGCAGCAACTTAACCCGCGCCAGAGCCGGGATAAGCGCGACGAATTCGCTCATGACATCTTCAACAACCGGAAGATTGCCACGTTGCGCATAGGAATTGTAACCGTCAATGTCGCCGCCAAAAACCAGCCCGCCCTTGTCGGACTGACTGAAATAAAGATGCCCCCCGCCAAAAGTTGCAACCGTATCGACGACGGGCTTCAGCGCTTCCGAAACAAACGCTTGCAGCACATGTGATTCAAGCGGCAAACGATCAATGCCTGCACGGCGCATGAGTTCACTCGTATTGCCCGCCACCGCACAGCCAACCTTTTTGGCATTGATCGGTCCGCGGGTCGTCATGACGCCGGTAACCTGATCGCCGTCTTTCAGAAAACTGGTCACTTCGCAGTTCTCGATAATATCGACGCCAAGTTGATCGGCAGCCCGCGCATAGCCCCAAACCACGGCATCGTGCCGCGCCGTACCCGCGCTGCGCTGCATCAAGCCGCCAATAATGGGAAAGCGCGCCGAACTGCCGATATCGAGGCCCGGTATCAATTTCTTGATCTGGACCGGAGTCACCAGTTCTGCGTCTATACCGTTCAGCCGCATCTGGTTGCCGCGCCTTGCATAGACGTCGAGCTGCGGCAGGGAGTGAGCGAGATTAACAACGCCGCGCTGCGAAAACATCACATTATAGTTGAGGTCATGGGACATGGTTTCCCACAACTTCATCGACGCTTCATAGAAATGCTGATTTTCAGAAAGGAGGTAATTGGAGCGGATAGCGGTGGTGTTGCGGCCGATATTGCCCGATCCAAGCCAGCCTTTTTCCACCACGGCTATGTTGCGGATGCCATGTTCCTTGGCAAGATAATAGGCCGTCGCAAGTCCGTGGCCGCCCCCGATTATAACCACATCATAGGCAGGTTTCGGATCAGGTTTACGCCATGCAGGCTTCCAGTCCTTGTTGCCGTTAAGGGCATTTTTAAGCAGGCTGAAGGCTGAATAGCGCATTTGAATTCCCGGAATCGGTAAGGTGTTCACAATCATGCTTGGATTTGCTGCGTTAGCCAAGCCCTGCAACGTATCATCGCATTGCGGTTCTGTATCGCTTTCGCTATTGCGTCAGGGAACGCCGTTCTGACGGTATTGTTTGGGCGTAAAATCAAGAGAATGACGCTCAATCCGCGAAGTAAGAGTTTCAGGAGCAGCACATGGCAGTGACAATCAATGGCAAGGAGATTGCCGAGGATGTGGTTTCGAAGGTCAAGCTATCTGCCGCCAAGCTGATTGAGGGCACGGGTATCACACCGGGGATCGCCGTTGTCATCGTCGGCGAAGATCCTGCCAGTCAGGTTTATGTTGCATCCAAGGGCAAAAAGGCGCGCGAATGCGGGTTTCATTCCGAGCAACATACCTTGCCTGCGGAAACCTCCGAGGAAGACCTTGTTACGCTGGTAGAGAAGCTCAATGCCGATCCGCTGATCCACGGCATTCTGGTTCAGCTCCCTTTGCCCAAGCACATTGATTCGGGCCGCATTATCCAGACGATATCGCCGGACAAGGATGTCGATGGTTTCCATTTTATCAATGTCGGAAAATTGGGCACCGGCGAACTAGACACTGCGTTTGTTCCCTGCACGCCTGCTGGCTCGATGCTGTTGATCGATCGGGTTCTCGGGCGCGATCTTTCCGGCTTGAATGCTGTGGTGGTTGGTCGTTCCAATATTGTTGGCAAGCCCATGTTCAATTTGCTTCTTGCACATAATGCGACAGTCACTATCGCCCATAGCAAAACGAAAGATCTGGCCGCACTCTGCCGCACAGCTGATATCCTGGTGGCCGCAGTGGGCAGGCCGCAAATGATCAAGGCCGATTGGGTAAAGCCCGGAGCGACGATCATTGACGTTGGCATCAATCGTATTCCAGCTCCTGAGCGAGGCGAAGGAAAGACACGGCTTGTGGGCGATGTGGATTTTGCCGATGCTGCGACGGTTGCTGCGGCGGTCACCCCTGTGCCCGGTGGCGTTGGTCCCATGACAATCGCCATGCTTATGGCAAATACGCTTGTCGCCGCCTATCGCTCCGCTGGAAAAACGCCGCCGCGCTTCTGATCCATTTGCTCAAATAGGGAATCTCGTTACAACACCGTATGGCCGAAACAATCAAGGTCGGCAGAACCTTCGCCTTTCTGCTCGTCGACAAATTTCCGATGTTCAGCCTTGCGGCTGCTATCGATACAATGCGCACGGCCAATCGCATGTCCGAAGAGACCTTTTATTCGTGGATCACTGTATCGGCGACCGGAGCAGCTGTAACTGCATCCAATGGTCTTCAGATCAATGTGGAATATGCGCTTGCTGATCTGCCCTCGGCCGACATATTTTTCATCTGTGCCGGATTGACGACCGAATTTGAAGACAAGCCGAAAGTCATCGCGACATTACGCAATCTTGGACGACGCGGCGCCTCATTGGGCGGTTTGAATATTGGCAGCTATATCCTTGCTGAGGCGGGCCAATTGGAAGGGCATCGTTGCACCATTCACTGGGAAAACCGGGCTGGTTTTCAGGAGCGTTTTCCGCAGATTGAATGCACGGGAAATGTCTTCGAGATTGACCGCAAGCGCTATACATGTGCAGGCGGCACAACATCGATCGATCTGATGCTGGAAATCATCAAGCAGGATTTCAGCCCGGCCCTTGCCAATGAGGTGGCCAACCAGTTTCATCATGAGCGTATTCGCTCTCAAACAGACCGACAGCGCATCGGCCCTGAGCGCGATCTCACCGGCAAATCGGAGAAATTGCGCAAGATCGTCGAGATTATGGCCGATAATCTGGAGCAGCCGAAATCTGCCGTGCGGTTGGCCAAGGCCGTTGGATTGTCCGTTCGTCAGGTAGAGCGGCTCTTCCTGCGTCACCTCAATATGACGCCCGGACGCTACTATATGAGCCTGCGCCTTGAGCGCGCGCGCGAGCTTTTGCGGCAAACCCACTCGCCCATTCTGGATGTAGCGCTGGCCACCGGCTTCACATCACATTCTTATTTTGCCCAAAGCTATCGCGCGCAATTCGGGCGCTCACCTTCCGACGAGCGCCGTACCAATTACTGATTTTTCGCCGGCCCGATTGTTTCGATATCGGTAAGTGCGAAACCAGCATCCTTGGTCAGGATAGGCACGTGCTGACCCTAAAGTCCAAACACCGATGCGCCTGCATCCGCGCGGCCTACGACATTGCGGAAGGAAGCAAAGAGTTCCCGTCCCATTCCATAGCTGTTATGGCTGATATCGACGACCGGCTCCGGACGCGCCGCCAGCACTGCCGGGTCTTCCAACACGTCAAGCGTGCCGATCTCAGCGTCTAGCCGCACAATGTCGCCATCGCGTATTTTGCCGATGGTGCCGCCGTCCAGAGCCTCTGGCGTGACATGAATAGCGGCTGGCACCTTGCCCGATGCACCGGACATACGGCCATCGGTAACAAGCGCAACCATGTGACCGCGATCTTGCAATACGCCAAGGGCAGGGGTCAATTTATGCAGTTCCGGCATGCCATTGGCACGCGGACCCTGGAAACGCACAATGGCTACGAAATCGCGATTAAGTTTTCCAGCCTTGAAGGCATCCTGCAGCGCCGCCTGACTGTCAAAGACCAAAGCCGGTGCTTCAATAATATGGCGGTCGGCTTTGACTGCGGAAGTTTTGATAACGGCAGTGCCAAGATTGCCCTTGAGCATCTTCAGTCCGCCAGTCACCTGAAACGGTTCCACGCAGGTCGAGAGGACTTTTTTGTCGGCGCTTTCGGCTGGCGTAGGATTGCGAACCACAGTACCGTTTTCGCCAAGCGCGGGTTCGATTGTATAAGCGCGCAAGCCATCGCTGCCGCCCCAGACCGTCTTGACATCCTCATGCAGCAATCCGCCATCAAGCAATTCGCGGATGATGTAGCCCATGCCGCCCGCCGCGTGGAAATGGTTTACATCGGCAAGACCATTCGGATAGACGCGTGCCAAGAGTGGCACCACATCGGAAAGGTCGGAAATGTCCTGCCATGTGAGTTTGATGCCAGCGGCGGCCGCCATTGCGACCAGATGCATCGTGTGGTTGGTTGAGCCGCCGGTTGCATGCAGACCGACAACGCCATTGACGATAGTACGCTCGTCGATCATTTCGCCGACAGGCGTGAATTCGTTGCCGAGCGCGGTGATTGCAAGTGCGCGCTTGGCGGCTTCACGCGTCAGCGCATCACGCAAGGGCGTGCCCGGATTGATGAAAGATGAGCCGGGCATATGCAGGCCCATGATCTCCATCAGCATCTGGTTGGAATTTGCAGTGCCATAGAAGGTGCAGGTGCCGGGACCATGATAAGATTTTGACTCCGATTCAAGCAATTCGTCTCGCCCGACCTTGCCTTCCGCGTAGAGCTGGCGTGTTTTGGCCTTCTCATCATTCGGCAGTCCAGTGGTCATTGGGCCCGCAGGTATGAACACGGCTGGCAAATGACCGAAAGTCAGCGCACCGATGACCAGACCCGGAACAATCTTGTCGCAAACGCCAAGATATACCGCCGCATCGAACATATCATGCGATAGGCCGATGGCTGTCGCCATGGCGATGACATCGCGGGAGAACAGCGACAATTCCATGCCGGGCTGGCCCTGTGTCACGCCATCGCACATGGCAGGCACGCCACCGGCAACCTGCGCCACGCCGCCTGCTTCCTTTGCTGCCTGCTTGATCAGGTTCGGATAAGTCTCGAATGGCTGATGCGCGGAAAGCATATCATTATAGGAAGTGATAATGCCTAAGTTTGGCACCACATCGCCCGCAAGCGCCGCCTTGTCGGAAGGGCTGCATGCGGCAAAACCATGGGCGAGATTGGCGCAGGCAAGAGCGGAGCGTTTTGGCTTGCGCGATGCGGCCTCGCGCAAATGATCGAGATACACATCACGCGTTGGCTTTGACTGTTCGCGGATGCGATTTGTAATGCTTTTCACCCGTTGCATGACGGTCATGTGTTCTCTCCTTGTAGCGTCTGCCGGTGAGTTTGGGAGCCTCCCGGCGATCACGCATCCGGGCGTTTACGGCGCCCAGAAAATCTCAAGATCAATCGGCTGAGAGGATAGCACGGCGCGGATAGGCATGTCCTCGACCTCACCCTCGCCAAGTGCTGCTTCCAGCGTGGTCATCTTGCCGGCACCTTCAATGTGCAACGCGATGAAACGCGCGGCTATGATGACAGGCAGTGTCAGCGTCAATCTCGGCTCGCCTGCATTTTCTGCGGACATTGGCAAAACCAAAGCTTTCTCATCTTTGGAAATTGCTGCTTTCAAATTGTCGCCGCCGGGAAAAAATGACGCCGTATGGCCATCACCGCCCATGCCAAGCACCACCACATCGAAAGGTTGTCCGAGCCTGGCAATTTCAGCGGCCGCCATTTTCGCGCCTTGATCCGCGTCAACAGCTTCGTGATACAGCCCGACAAAATTTGCGCCAGCTGCCGCATTTTGCAAAAGCGCTTCGCGCACCAGACGTTCGTTCGAGCGCTCGCTGGTGGGCGGCACAAAGCGCTCGTCCACCAACGTTATCGTGATCGTGTTCCACGGCAAATCCTTGAGCGATAAAGCCTTGAAAAAGCGGGCAGGTGTCGTCCCGCCAGAGACAGCCAGCACGGCCTTGCCATTTGCCTCGCAGCCCGCCAGCAGGTGGCCCGCAACAGTCGTTGCCAAAGCCTCGGCCAGAGCGTCGCCATTCTCAAAACTGTTCAATCGTTCGTCTGTCGCCATGGAATTGCGCCCTATTCCGGCTCGTGCCATGTGCGGCCATCACGCTCAATAAGTGCAATAGCGGATGAGGGGCCCCATGTTCCGGCGGTATAGCCAGAAGGCACCTGCTCGGTCTCGGCCCAGGCTTTGAGAATAGGGTCGATCCAGCGCCATGCCGCAACCACTTCGTCGCGCCGCATGAACAATGTCTGATTGCCGCGAACAACATCCATCAGCAGCCGCTCATATGCGTCAGGGCTGCGAACCTTGAACGATTCGGCAAAACTCATATCCAGCGGAACGTGACGCAGGCGCATGCCGCCCGGACCCGGATCCTTGATCATCATCCACTGCTTCACGCCTTCATCCGGCTGCAGGCGGATGACGAGCTGGTTGGCAACAATGCGTCCGGCTGTCTCGCCAAAAATGGAATGAGGAATTGGCTTGAACGAAACGACGATCTCCGATGCGCGCGCGCCGAGACGCTTGCCGGTGCGAAGGTAGAACGGCACACCAGCCCAGCGCCAATTGGCAATTTCCGCTTTGATGGCGACAAATGTTTCCGTGCTGCTTGGAGAGCCAAGTTCGTCGAGATAGCCTTTGACGGCGCCGCCCGATGAAGCACCGGCACGGTATTGGCCGCGTACGGTTAGTTCTTCGGCGTTTTTCGAGGTGATGGGGCTCAGCGAGCGCAGCACTTTCAGCTTTTCATCGCGAACGGCATCGGCATCCATGGATGCGGGCGGTTCCATTGCGACAAGACACAGGAGCTGCATGATGTGGTTCTGCACCATGTCGCGCAGCGCACCGGCCTTGTCATAGTAACCGGCACGGCCTTCAAGACCCACCTGCTCGGCAACAGTGATCTGAACGTGATCAATATGGGCGGAATTCCATAGCGGCTCGTAAAACGCATTGGCAAAGCGCAGCGCCATGAGGTTCTGCACGGTTTCCTTGCCGAGATAATGATCGATACGGAAGATTTGCTGTTCGCTGAACACATGGCCGATTGTGTCATTGAGCGCGATGGCGCTATCGAGGTCGCGGCCGATAGGCTTTTCAACGATGATGCGCGTGTGGTCGGTAACGAGCTTGTAGCTCTTCAAACGGCTGGCGATATCACCGAAAAGCGAAGGGCTGACCGCGAGGTAGAAAGCGCGGATGCGCTTGGAGTCATTGCCGATTTCGTTCTTCAGCTCTTCCCATCCGGCATCCGAGGTCGCGTCAACCGCGACATAGCTGATGCGCTGGAGAAATTGCTCCACCTGCGCTTTGTCATATTCATCAGCCTTGACGAATTCCTTGATCGCAGCCTGGGCAAACTTGCGATAATCCTCAGTCGACATGGCTGAACGTGACGCACCGATAATACGGGTTGGTTCGGAAAGCTGGCCATCCCGCTGGCGCTGATAAAGCGCCGGGATCAGCTTGCGTTCGGCAAGATCGCCGGTTCCGCCAAAAACAATGCAATCAAATGGTTCAACCGGGATAATCTGACTTGTCATGAATAGAGTCTCGCTATGCCTGAATTGCGCAACACAAAGTGTAGCTCCGAAGCGCATGGTTTCTATAATCTAATCGATTTAAAATGACCAGTCCTTTAGCGCAAACTGCGTCAAATTGCATTTCCAATCCGCTGAAGTTCCGGTACGACTATCACGAACGGGAAACAGCCATGTTACAGAATCTCTCGCGAATTATCGCACAGGATAAGAATTTCCTGAACATCATCAATGGCAGACGTGTCGGCGCAGTCACGGGAAAAACCATAGCTGTGGCATGCCCTTCGGAGGGGTCGGATTTCGCCACTATCCCCGCCTGCGACGCAACCGATGTGGATCGCGCTGTCAGCGCGGCCCGGCTGGCTTTTGAAGAGGGAGCCTGGTCGCATATGCCTGCCTTTGAGCGCGGGCGCTTGCTGACGCGTCTTGGGCAGCTCGTAGAAGAACATGGTGACGAACTCGCTGCCCTTGAGGCGCGCGATACCGGAAAACCGATAAGACAGGGCAAGGCTGACGTTGCTGCAACGATACGCTATTACGAGTTTTATGGCGGTGCAGCTGACAAGATTCACGGCGATACGATACCTTTTTTGGATGGCTACACGGCCCTGACATTACGCGAGCCGCACGGCGTTGTTGCCGGTATCACCCCATGGAACTATCCGATGCAAATCATGGCGCGCGTTGTTGGCGCAGCGCTTGCCATGGGCAATACTTTGGTCATCAAACCCGCCGAAGATGCCTCGCTATCCACCATCCGCATCGGCGAACTCGCCATTGAAGCGGGGTTTCCAGATGGCGTGCTCAATATCATCACCGGGTTTGGGGGTGAAGCAGGAGCGGCATTGTCTGCGCATCCCGGCGTTGATTACGTCACTTTCACCGGCTCACCCGTCACTGGCACTGCGATCCAGCAAGCAGCAGCAACCAATAATCGCGGCGTAACGATGGAGCTTGGTGGTAAATCACCGCAAATTGTTTTCGCCGATGCCGATATTGGCAAGGCCCTTCCGGTCCTCGTCAATGCCATCATTCAGAATGGCGGCCAGACGTGCTCGGCAGGAAGCCGCATTCTCATTGAGCATTCTATATATAACGAAGTTGCGGGAGAGTTGGCGGCAAGGTTCAACAATCTTGTCGCCGGGCCACATGACGCGGATCTCGACCTTGGACCCATGATCAATGCAGCGCAAAAGCGCCGCGTGGAAAATTATATAACAGCCGCTGCCGAAGCCGGGATTGAGGTCGTGGCGCGCGGCTCAATCCATGTGGATGCGCCTCTCTCCGGTTTCTACGTCGCGCCGGTTCTGTTCGGTGCGGTCGATCCGGCGGCAGTTCTGGCGCAAGAAGAGGTATTCGGCCCCGTACTTTCGCTTTTTTCCTTCAATGATGAGGAGGAAGCAATTCGCCTCGCCAACAGCACTGAATATGGGCTTGTCGCGGGGGTCTGGACCAGTGACGGTGCGCGTCAGCATCGTGTGGCCAAGCGCGTGCGTGCAGGGCAAGTCTATGTCAATTCCTATGGCGCTGGCGGTGGCGTGGAGCTGCCTTTCGGCGGTTTCAAGCGTTCCGGCCATGGCCGCGAAAAGGGGTTTGAGGCGCTTTACGATATGTCTGCAACCAAGACGATCGTTTTCCGCCACGATTGAATCCCATAAAACAAATCACAGTAGATGGAGGATAGAACATGGCCCGTTTGGCAGGCAAAACAGCGATCATTACCGGTGCGGCATCAGGATTTGGCGAGGCAATGGCGCGCCGTTTTGCCGAGGAGGGCGCCAATGTCGTTGTTGCTGATTTAAATCTTGTCGGAGCGGAGGCCGTCGCTCAATCCCTCGGTGAAAACGCTCTTGCCGTGCATACGGATGTGACGCGCAAGGAAGAAATTGACGCCATGGTGCAGACCACCATGGACAAATTCGGTCGCATTGACATCATGGTCAATAATGCCGGTTATTCCCACCGAAACGGTTCCATGCTTGGCGTAGATGAAGATACATATGATCTCATCGCCGCGATCAACATGAAGGCCATTTATTATACCGCTCTTGCTGTTGTGCCGATCATGGAGCGGCAGGGCAGTGGATCGATCATCACGACAGCTTCGACTGCTGGCTTGCGCCCGCGTCCGGGTCTAACCTGGTACAATGCCTCAAAAGGCTGGGCCATCAGCGTTACAAAATCCATGGCCGTCGAGCTTGGCCCGAAGAATATTCGCGTCAATTGCCTCTGCCCTGCGGCAGGCGAAACACCCATGCTCGGGCTGTTTCTCGGTGAGGATACGCCAGAACGCCGGGCGCAATTCAAGGCCACCATTCCTCTCGGCCGTCTGTCTGTACCTCTCGATGTTGCCAATGCAGCGCTCTATCTGGCTTCCGACGAAGCCCAGTTCATCACAGGCGTTGCGCTCGAGGTCGACGGCGGGCGTTGCATATAAAAGTGGGGTTTACCCTTGAATCAATGAGATAGGGGTCTACATCTTTGATGTATTCCCCCTTTAATAAGCGCTGCCCGGCCAAGCTGCCGCTCTGGCGTTATGCTTTTTCAAGGATATCATCATGACATCGAAACCTGTCTGGTTCATCACTGGTTGTTCAACCGGCTTTGGCCGCGAGCTCGCCCAATATACATTGTCGCTCGGTTATCCGACTGTTGTCACCGCCCGCAACCCCGCGCAGGTCGAAGATATCGCCAAGGGTCACGAGGACAATGCTCTTGTCCTGAAGCTTGATGTCACCAAGCCGGAAGAAGTCGCCGCTGCAGTCAAGGCTGCCGAAGCGCGCTTCGGACGCATAGATGTGTTGGTGAACAATGCGGGCATCGGCTATTTTGGCTCTCTCGAAGAAAGCGATCTGGCCGAAGCGCGCAAGATGTTCGACATCAATATCTGGGGTCTTATGGACATGACCCGGGCGGCTCTGCCGGGCATGCGCAAGCAACGCTCCGGCACCGTGGTCAATATCTCCTCGATTGGCGGATTAAGGGGCTTTCCGGCGGTCGGTTTTTATAATGCGACAAAGTTTGCTGTCGAGGGATTGTCGGAGGCGCTCTCCAAGGAAGTCGCGCATCTTGGCATCAAGGTGCTGATCGTAGAGCCGAGCGGATTCCGTACCGATTGGGCCGGTCGTTCTGCCAATGAAGCGTCGGAAACCATCGAAGATTATCGCCCCTCTGCCGGGGAGCGTATGCGCCAGATCAGGGAAGCGAGCGGCAATCAGCCGGGCGATCCGGTGAAAGCCGTGCAGGCAATCGTCAAGGCGGTTGAGGCGAACGATCCGCCGCTGCGTCTGTTGCTTGGCAAGATCGCCCTTGATGGCGCTCGCGAAAAAATCACGGAAATGCAACGCGATTTCGATGCTTGGGCTGAAGTGAGCATAGGCGCGGACGCGCCAAAGCAATAGTTAGAAGGGCCACGCGCGCATTTCGGACGAGATATTCGCGTGGCCGCATCCTTCACGAGTTTGCTAAAACAATTTTCGGGCCCAGCCTCCCATCGGCCTGTTTTATGCGCTATCATCCTGTCACCGAAACTAATCCTGGTGATTGATGCCTTCCGAAACTCCCGAAAAGAAATCCGCGCGAACCTCAGCGAAGCGGCCGCGTACGCCTGCCTATGTCAAAGCCACACGCGGAGTAAAAAACTGGCGTGAAGCTGCCGAATGGCTGGCCTGGCGGGATATCGAAGACATAGAATGCATCACGCCCGATCAAGCTGGCGTGGCGCGGGGCAAGATGATGCCCTCGAAGAAATTCACTTCAAACACATCGCTTGCACTGCCATCGGCTGTTTTCATGGCGACGATTTCCGGTTCTTATCCGGAAGATGGCCATGGGTTCGCCTATCCTGAAGATGATGGCGATCTCAAACTGATGCCAGACCTTTCCACCCTGTCGGAGGTGCCATGGGAAAGCGACCCTACTGCTCAGGTCATTTGTGATCTGGTAAACAAGGATGGGCATGCGGTCGAGTTTACGCCGCGCAACGTATTGAAGCGCGTGGTGGCGGCATATCACAAGAAGGGGCTGAAGCCCGTCGTTGCGCCTGAAATCGAATTTTATCTCGTCAAGAAAAACCCCGATCCTGACTATCCCCTGACACCGCCAGTTGGCAGGTCGGGCCGCGCTATCGGCGGCGGACAGGGCTATTCAATTGCGGGCGTCAATGAATTCGACGAACTGATCGATGACATCTACCATTTCTCCGAGAGTCAGGGCCTTGAGATCGATACATTGATCCATGAAGAAGGTGCAGCGCAGCTGGAAATCAACCTGCGTCATGGTGATCCGGTCGAACTTGCCGATCAGGTTTTCCTGTTTAAGCGCACGATCAGAGAAGCGGCGCTGAAGCACGATATGTATGCGACTTTCATGGCCAAGCCCATTCAGGGACAACCGGGGTCTGCCATGCATATCCACCAGTCCATCGTCGACAAGAAGACCGGACGCAATGTCTTCTCCAATCCGGATGGCACGGAAAGCGAAGCATTCAGGCATTTCATCGGTGGTATGCAGAAGCACGTTCCGGCTTCGCTGGTCATGTTTGCTCCCTATGTGAATTCCTATCGCCGCCTGACACCGGCTGCTTCGGCACCGGTCAACGTCAAATGGGGCTATGACAATCGCACCACGGCATTCCGTGTGCCGCGCTCCGACCCGGCGGCGCGTCGAGTGGAAAATCGTATTCCGTCCTCGGATGCCAATCCCTATCTGGCGCTGGCAGCATCGCTTGCCTGCGGGTTGCTCGGTATGAACAACCGGATTGAGCCCGACGCACCCGCTTCCACGACGGTTAATGACAATTTGATCGAGCTGCCTCGCGGATTGATCGAGGCCACCTTGCTGTTCGAGCAGGACAAGGATTTGATTGCCATGCTGGGTGAGTCTTTCGCGATCACCTATGCCGCCATCAAACGTGCAGAGTTCGAAACCTTCATGGAGGTTATCAGTCCTTGGGAACGTGAATTTCTGCTGCTGAACGTTTGAGTTTGGCGGCAGCATTTTCGTGCGTGGTTCGCCATTCGACAAGCTGGGGAGGGGCCACCATGAGGGAAGTGATTGATTGCGGTGCTGAAACTGTTCGGCAATTAACTTGCAGGGCAATACCTTCCTCATGGTGAGTCCCGTCGAACCACGCACGGCGTTTTTGCCTCAAGAGTGAACAAGATTGCATCAATATATGGCTTACCAGTCTCCCATCTCGCCCGGTATATCGTGGTACGAAACGACGATTTCTGATCGTACGGAATATCCACCTCTGGATGGCTCTCGCACGGCTGACGTTGTGATTATTGGCGGCGGATTCACCGGCCTGTCGGCAGCCGTGCATCTGGCGTCTTCAGGTGTTGATGTTGTTCTGCTGGAAGCGTTCCGGTTTGGCGACGGGGCGTCGGGGCGTAATGGCGGCCAGCTTGGTACGGGTCAGCGCGCATGGGCGGAAGAGCTCGAGGCTCAATATGGTTTTGAACGCGCCAAAGCCCTGTTCGAGCTTGCCGAAGAGGCAAAGAGCCATTTGCTGGAATTTGCTGAAACCCATCAGATCGATATTGAATATGTGCCCGGCCAGATGTCCGTTGTGCACAAGAAGCGTTACCTCAAGAGCTACCGCGAACATGCGGAGCTTATGACGACGCGATTCAATTATCCGCATATTCACTATATGGAAGCCGATGAGACTGCCGAACGGCTGGGCTCCAACTGCTATTTCGGCGGCCTTTACGACAAAGGAACCGGGCATATCCAGCCGATGAAACTTGTCGTCGGCACCGCCAGCGCAGCGGCAAGGGCAGGCGCTCATCTCTATGAGAACACCAAGGTCACCGGCATTAAATCCGAGAACGGCAAGGTGCGTGTCACCACTGCGACCGGTACCGTCACTGCGGCAAAGGCCTTGATCGCGGTCAATGCCTATGGCGGTAACCTTGAACCCATCAGCGCGTCGCATGTCATGCCGATACGCTCCTTCATAGGCGCAACAGTGCCATTGGGTGACGATAGCCCGGTGCTGCCGGGTGGTGAAAGCGTCGATGACTCGCGCTTCGTCGTACGTTATTTCCGCCGCTCAAAAGATGGACGCCTGCTGTTCGGCGGGCGTGAGGCTTATACAGCCGACAATCCGCTAGATATAAGCACCCATATTCGCCGCCAGATCGCCGAGATCTATCCGGCGCTTGCCAATGTGGAGATGACTCAAGCCTGGGGCGGATCGGTCGGTATCACCATGCCACGCCAGCCTTTTGTGCGGGAGGTCATGCCCAATGTGATTTCCGCCGGCGGTTATTCGGGACATGGCGTGATGCTGTCCAATTTCGTCGGCAAGCTCTATGCGGAAACTGTTGCTGGCAATCGCGACCGGCTGAAGCTTCTGGAAGACCTCAAAGTTCCGGCATTTCCGGGAGGGCGCACATTCCGTTCGCCCATGCTGTTTCTGGCGCTCAGCTGGTACGCGCTAGTGGACCGGATTTAGAGCCTTTCTTGCAATAAGAGTAACTTTAAACTTTCCGTACAATCACGCTGCCCACGGAATATCCCGCTCCAAATGAGCAGATAACGCCAAGGCTTCCCGGCGCAAGGTCATCGGAATATTTCGAAAATGCGATGATCGAGCCTGCCGATGATGTATTGGCGTAATCCTGCAAGATATTGGGCTGTTCGCCAGGTTCCGGCTCACGGCCAAGCACTTTCACCCCGATCAAATCGTTCATTCCCTTATTTGCCTGATGCAACCACAGGCGTGAAAGATGCGCAGGCGCGATATTCTCATCGGCGAGATGTGTCAGGATAAGATCGGAAACAATAGGCACGACCTGTTTGAAAACCTTGCGGCCCTCCTGCTTGAAAAGCATATCGCGGCGATCGCTCATGTGACCTTCGCGTGTACGGCGCAGAAAGCCATTATTGTTGCGGATATTGTTGGAGAACTGCGTCAGACAGCGCGTTGAGACGATCTCAAAACGATCTTCTGCGGTGGCCAGATCGTCGCGTTCGAGCAATACTGCCGTACAAACATCGCCAAAGATAAAATGGCAGTCACGATCGCGCCATTCTAGATGCGCCGAGCAAATTTCCGGATTGACCATGAGAATTGCGCGAGCGGAGCCGGAGCGGATCATGTCGGCGGCCGCCTGAATACCGAATGTTGCCGATGAGCAAGCCACATTCATATCGAAACCGAAGCCTTCAATACCAAGGGCCTGCTGCACTTCGATGGCGATCGCCGGATAGGCGCGTTCATGGTTCGACGCCGCGCAAATGACGGCGTCAATTTCCGATGCTTCACGCCCGGCCTTTTTTAAAGCCAGAGTGGCAGCATGGACGGCCATTTGCGCCATGACGGAAAGATCTTCATCGCTGCGTTCGGGCAGGACGGGATGCATGATGTCGGGATCCAGAATGCCCGATTTATTGAGCACATACCGATTTTCAATGCCCGAGGCGCGGACGATGAAATCTTCATTTGACATAGTCATCGCATCGCGCGTGCCAGCAGCGATTTCGCCCGCATGCAGCTCGTTTTGCCGCGCTGCATAAGTGTTGAACGCCTCAACAAGTTCGGCATTGCTGATGGACTGGTCCGGCGTGAAAACGCCTGTACCGCTGATGACGACTTTATGCATGGACGTTTCCAGAGTTTTTCTTCTTCAAAAAGCGATAGAGCAAATGAGACCCATTGTCATTAAAGCTTCATGCCATTGTCCTAGTGATTTTTCATTTCGATGAGGAATTTTCATGATGACAATGACCCGATACAACCAACATGGGAATGGGCGTTGATCACTCATTGGCAAAGCCCGGAAAGCTCGGAAATTTGCCCAATTATGCCGTGGTTGCCATTTTCATTGGCGGCATGTTCTACGTGGGCTGGTCGCTGACGCGGGATCTGACGAGCTCTGTCGCTGTGCCATGGATACTTTTGGGCTGGCGCTGGTCACAGCATTGGGCTTTGAGTTCGTCAACGACTTCCACGACACTGCCAATGCCGTCGCGACAGTCATCTATACGAACTCGCTTCCCGCCGAGATTGCCGTCATCTGGTCCGGCTTCTTCAATTTTCTCGGCGTTCTCACGGCAAGTGGTGCGGAGATCCGAGGATCCACACATTGATAGCGCCGTTCCTGTTCTTAGGGTTCGCGGGTCAAGCCAGAGAATGACGGGCGAGGTGAGGCGTTTTGGAAACCGTTAAAACAAAACCGCCCGCAATTTCTCGCGGGCGGTTCTGCGCTGCCGTGCTGGTCCCCAGACCGAAACCAGAGAAGGCCACAGCAGAGCAATTCCAGGAAAAGTGGGAACCGGTTTTCCGTCCGGAATTGCGTAGACAAAGCTTATTTCCAGGAAAAGTGGGAACCGGTTTACCGATCAGAATTACGGTCCTGATCTTTACTGCCGGGTTACAACGACGGGGATCAAAAGGTCTCCCCAGTTTCCATCGCCGCCATGATGACGGGCAGAGCGGACCAGCTCGACCGAAACTCCGGCATCAACCGCCTTCATGACAGACTGGTTGAGGCGATGGAGATCATTGGCAACCATACGAATAACAGCCTGCTGGTCTGTATTCATGGAGGAAGCCTGTTCCTCAGCCCGTTCTTTTACGCGTGAAATGGAAGCCATGATCGTTCTCCTCTTGTTATCTCTATTCGGCAGCCGGGCGGAATTGCGCGGTTTCCGTTGATTCCTTCATTGCGGTTGTTGAAGACTGGCCACCTGTGATCGCCAGTGAAACCGCATCAAAATAGCCTGTGCCAACTTCGCGTTGGTGTTTGGTGGCGGTGTAGCCATTTGCCTCAGCGGCAAACTCAGCCTCTTGCAGTTCCGAATAGGCGGACATCTGCCGGTCCTTGTAGCCACGTGCCAGTTCAAACATGCCGAAGTTCAGCTGATGGAAGCCGGCCAGCGTGATAAACTGGAATTTATAGCCCATCGCACCGAGTTCGCGCTGGAATTTGGCAATTGTTGCTTCATCCAGATGCTTCTTCCAGTTGAAGGAAGGCGAACAATTATAGGCCAGTAGCTTGCCCGGATGTTCCTTGTGCACGCCTTCGGCAAAACGTCGTGCTTGTTCCAGATCAGGCTTGGATGTCTCGCACCAGATAAGATCCGCATGTGGTGCATAGGCGACAGCACGGGCAATGCAGGAGTCGAGGCCATTCTTGACCTGATAGAAGCCTTCTGTTGTCCGCCCCGCATCATAATCAACGAAAGGCTGATCGCGCTCGTCAATATCTGAAGTCAGCAGCTTTGCAGCTTCCGCATCCGTGCGGGCAATAACCAGTGTTGGCGTACCCATCACGTCCGCAGCCAGACGCGCTGCATTGAGATTGCGAATATGCGCTGCTGTCGGGATCAGAACCTTGCCGCCAAGATGGCCGCACTTCTTTTCCGAAGCGAGCTGGTCTTCATAATGAACGCCCGCCGCGCCTGCCTCGATAAAGGCTTTCATAATCTCGAAAGCGTTCAGGGGCCCACCAAAACCTGCTTCAGCATCGGCGATGATCGGTGCAAACCATGTATCGACCGAAAGACCTTTACCCTCGGCGGTTTCGATTTGATCGGCACGCTGCAACGTCTTGTTGATGCGCTTTGCCAGTTCGGGAGCCGCATTCGCCGGATAAAGTGACTGGTCCGGATACATGGATGAGGCTGTATTTGCATCTGCGGCAACCTGCCAGCCCGAGAGATAGATCGCCTTCAGCCCGGCGCGAACCATCTGCATGGCCTGATTGCCGGAGAGCGCGCCAAGCGCATTGACGAAATCCTCCTCGTGAATGAGTTTCCACAACCGGTTCGCGCCGTTTTCCGCCAGCGTGTGCTTTATCTGAACCGAACCGCGCAGCCGCTTGACGTCTTCAGCGGTATATGGACGCTCAATATTGTCAAAGCGGCCAGCGGGCGCATTCGGTACAAGGTTGTAAAAATCAGTCATTGTCGTCTCCAAAAATAGATGTAAACACTCACGGCGACCAAATCAGGAAGCAAGATAGCCGCTTCTGTTTGACTAAATTTACATTGCACTGCGATGAAAGCGAGAAATATCGCCATTTTATGCCAACATATCGAGTTATCTTGTAATGTGATTTACAGATCGCGATTGTAAATCTGTAAATGTTGTAATAGGCTGCAAACAGCGCTTTAATGTAAATATTGTCACAGAATGCGGGAGTTGTGATGGCTGAGGGGAAAATCTTCGCAGGTCCGCGCATCAGGCGCATCCGCAATGAGCAAGGTTTAACGCAGACCTCCATGGCCGAGGCGCTCGGCATTTCGCCTTCCTATCTCAATCTGATCGAGCGCAATCAACGTCCGCTCACCGTGCAGCTCCTGCTCAAGCTATCCTCCACCTATAAGATCGAGCTGGATACGCTGCAGCTTGAAACCGGCTCGTCCATGGCGTCGCTGAAAGAGGTATTTTCTGATCCGCTGTTGAATGGAGAACTGCCGGGTGATCAGGAACTGATCGAGATTTCCAACGCTGCGCCCAATGCTACCACCGGCATGATCAAGCTCTACCGCGCCTATCGTGAACAGCAAGAGCGCCTGTCGGATCTTTCGGCGCTTCTGGCCAAGGACGGGCAGGCGCCATCGCTTTCCGGCACGCGCCTGCCGCTCAATGAAGTGCGCGAGGTGATGGAGCGCCGCGCCAATTATTTCCCGCGCATTGAAGGAGAGGTAGATAGCTTCCTCAGTCTGATAAAGCCCGGGGATGATCTTTCAGGAGCGCTGAAGGCGTGGCTGAAAAGCGAATATGGCACCACAGTTCGCATCCTGCCAGTCGCGACCATGCCCAACTGGCGCCGCCGTTATGATCGTCACTCGCAGCGCCTGTTTCTGTCAGAGCGCCTGTCGCCTTTCGACCAGTTGCGTGAACTGGCCATGGAGGCGGCGCTGATCCGCATGCAGGTGGTCATTGCCGCCGAAATTCAGGATCTCAAATTCTCATCCGACGAAGCCCGCCGTATCGCCCGCTTTGAATTTGGCCGCTACGCCGCCCATGCGCTGATGATGCCCTATCAGGCGTTCCAGACCGCCGCTGCCCGCGCCAGATATGACATTGATGTGCTGCGCTCTCGTTTCTCCGTTTCCTTCGAACAAGCGGCAAACCGGCTCACCACGCTTGCCGCACCCGGTAACAACATTCCCTTTTTCATGCTCGAAGTCGATCATGCGGGAAACCGTTTCCGCAGGGCGGGCGCGCAGGGTTTTCCACAATCGCGCTTTGGCGGCGACTGTCCCAAACTTGCCATTCATTCGGCCTTTGCGCAGCCCGGTCAAATATTGGTTGAGGCGGTGGAAATGCCGGATGGTGCAGAGTTTTTGACCATCGCGCGCACGCTCGAAGGTCCGCAAGGCGCTTTCAATGAGCGTCCGCGTCGTACTGCACTTCTGCTGGGATGTGACATCAGCTTTGCCGATGAGACAGTCTATGGCAGCGCGCTGGGAAATCGCAGCATTAGTGCCGCGCCTCTTGGCAAGTTTGTTGGCCTCACGCCTGTCGGGCCCGCCTGCCGCCTGTGCGAGCGCTCGGCCTGTCTTTCCCGTGCCGAACCACCGGTTACACGCCCGCTCGGCCTTGATGAAATGGTCACAGGCTTGAGCGCGTTTGATTTTCAGTAATCATCCTCTCGGCCTTTGGCCACGAAACAGCGGCTGCTGTTTTTCGATCAGTTGCGCAAGCCGCTCGACCAAGGTGCGGATTTCCGGGCGCCGCCTGTCATCATCATGCATTACCAGCCATTGCCGGTGATAAAGCGGCTTGATCTCCTCGCCGGCCCGCACCAGCGAAGGGTCGGTATCGCCGACAAAGCACGGCAGCACTCCCCGTCCGGCTCCGCTACGCAGAAGATCATGCAGCATGCGCGGATTATTTGCCCAGATCGTCACCCATAGGTCTGTCTGAGCAAGCAGCCAGCGCGCAGAAGGTGCGACCGCGTCATCAGCCCCGATCCCCACCCAGTTGCAGTCACGCACCATGTTGAAATGGCTGGCGCAGTAGGGTGCATAAGCAACATCGCCGATCGGTCGCGCCGCCAGATTGCTGCTTTCCGGAAAGCTGTTGCGAATGCCGATTTCCGCTTCGCGATGCGCCAGATCAAGACGGATTTCCGCCGTCTTGAAACAAAGACGGAATGGGTCGTCAGGCGTCCATAGCTGCGCCAGATTGACCGCCATGAAATGCGACATCCAGCTGCCAGCTGAAATACGCACCGTTGGAAGCTCATTGACGCCTTCATTCCAGGCGCCGATAGACCGGGCGGCTTCGTTCATCGCCAGAACATGTGTGAGCAGCGCTTGTCCGTCCTTGGTCAGCGAATAACCGGTTTGCCGCCGTATGAAAAAGTTGCGCCCCATCTGGCGCTCCAAAGCCAATAGCCGCCGTCCTATTGTCGCCGGGCTTGCACCGGTTTTTTCCGATGCGCCGGTTAAGCCACCCTCGCGCGCAACATGCAGGAAAAGTTTCAGGTCATCCCAATTCTCGTTTTTCATTTTTGAAAAATCTGTTTCATCGTTGCTCGTAGAAAACAGCCATTAATCTGCCCATTCTTCTCTCATGTGCAAATGGTTTTTTACTGGAGATAAATATGGGTGGCGATTTTTACCTGTTGTGGGGCACGGCCCATCAGCTAATAAGCCGGAATCAAAGGTGCCGGATGTCGGAGGATGAGTTTTATGAAAAGTACGGTGGACCACCAAGCCGGCTTTCCCTGTTGCTCAATCGCTTTTTTTACATTGATACGTTCCGTGTTTTTCCGGGGCAAAGGTGCGTAACACCACTGAGTTTGATGCAAAAAAATTCATGCCCAAACAACTTTCTGCATAAGACCTGCGCGATCCCAGTTGACGAAGTCATCGCAATCTAAAAAGGTAGGGGAAACTTACCTGTGCGGTGCACCTTCGCGGATGCACAAAGATACAGTAAAGCGTCGATCTGGGAACGAGCGGCATTGTAGAAGGTGCTGGCAGCATGGAGAAAATAATGGGTATCAAAACAATATTGTTAACCGCAACGCTTGCGCTGGGTCTGACCACATCCGTGTGGGC
>UICE01000012.1 GCA_900471815.1 Hyphomicrobiales bacterium | reverse complement strand
TTGACGGCCAAGCATCAGGTGGCAACGCCCGCTCAGTGGAAACAGGGCGAGGACGTCATCATCACCGCCGGTGTATCAGACGAAGATGCAAATGCCCGCTTTGGCGGATTTGAACGCATCTTGCCTTATCTGCGCAAAACCAAACAGCCGGGCTTCTGAAACCTCACAAGGCACTTCCTTTCTCAATTAAGGAAGTGCCTTCATAATCACAGGGTCCGCTAGCGTTAATATGCCAGCACCATCAGATATCGAGCCTACGAGTACCACTTGAAGAATCAAAGCTCTGGCGAAAGTTTCGCTTAGAAGTTGTCGGCAAGAGTTATTTGTAAGTAGGTAGCGAGGTGATCACCCATCTTAGCTCATTGTTTCTTGGGAATAGAATGCTTCCACTTACAGATATTAGCCGGTTAACCGCAAAAATTTCTTCTCATCCCAGTCGACCGCGTTTAATATGGCAGATGGCCTGTCTTTTTCTCATTTCAGGCCTTTCAATCTACTTTCTTGATCAAGAGCTTGCCGCTTGGGTTGAAACCAGCCCTCGATACCTAATAGAGGTGGGGCGACTTATATCGGCTGCAACAGATCCGATTGTGATGATCCCGTTGCTGGCTATTGCCTGCTTATTTTTTGCTGTGATTAGACTACCTTGGCTTATTCTTGGCTTTCCGATGACTGTTTGGGCTCTCGTCAATGCGACGCTTGCTACTGCTATCAGCCTTCTACTGAAATTAACCGTCGGTAGGGCTCGTCCTGAGACAGCCCTTGGTCATCTGAGTTTCCATCCTCTATCTTTCCAAGACGCCTTTCAGTCAATGCCATCAGCTCAGTCGGCGCTGGCCAGCGGGGTGGTCATGTCCTTCGCAATTCTTACACCCCGGTATAAGCAGCTATTCATAGCCGGCGGTCTTATCGTCTGCGGATCGAGAATTATTCTCGCCGACCATTGGCTAAGCGACACGATGTTGGGTTGGGCGATCGGATGCGGGTCTGTATTCTTGACCGCACTGGTGTTCAAGGCCAGAAATGCGGATTGGCAGGGGCGATGATCGAGCTTCTCGGCAATAACACAACAATAATACCAGCCGTTCCTAACGCAGAACGAGCAGGGTGACGTGCTCCTGCTCGTTTCAAGTTACGAGATCGTTGCACATAGGTCTATTGGCGGATGCTACAGTCCTCCTCTGGAGCACAGCCCACCGTCAAAACTTTACGATTCACTCTTTACCTTCGGAATCCGGTCCCAATGGAGGAGCGTATGGCTTCACAAAAATGACGGAAGAAACGTTCCACCCGGATAGCCGAGATGCCGGGGTTTCGAACAGCGAGGAACCTTGATCTGATTTTTATTCTGCTTGATTTCAACATTAGCAGACCGCTTACTCAGGTTTGGAAGAGCGAACGATGAATCCGCTGTGAAAAGCCCAGTCAACACTGTGAATAGAGCCGCGCAAATTGCTGATCTTACTATTTTCATGTGCTAACTCCTTTCCGGCGCATATGTTCTTTGCAAGTATGCATAGAGGGCCTGTAATGCCGAAAAACTACGGGATGTATTTATTTGGCTACGTTTGAAATATTGGGGGACTGGCTGCAAAGCCGCCAATGTCAGGACTGCTGCGCGAAGAGATAATTTGAACTGCTTCACTGGACGAATTGCCAGGACGTTCCACGCCGATTTTGTTGGTACAGCAAATATCGTTAAGTTTTATGGGTTCTATTTCAAATGCAACTGCGGGTAAGGTATTCCGGCAGCGGCGCTCATCAACAAGTTCGTCGCGATGTGGCGCTCACTGGACGATACCGGCGCCTTCTCCTGAGGCAAACGAATTGTTGAAGCAGATCGATCCGCCTCCAGTTCTCTCCTTATATACATCGAGAGTTCAATCGCTTTCAGCAGATGAACGATCATCGCTCATCCAGACCGGATCTGTTCACCAGTGAAACATCACCTATTGCAGGCAACAAGCTATGGTCTTGCAAGTAATCCGGCCAAGCCTTCATTGAACATACGTTCCCGCACCTGAACGTGCGTTATCTGGTCGTTACCCAAACAAAAAAGATGCCGCGTAAAGCAGCGCAGTAACAAACGCGGTCATAAGAAAAATCACGATCAATCCGTTTGTCATTTGATGCCCCTCGCTTTTTGCCTGGCAAGATACATCAAATTAACTCCACGGAAACGAACGGGAACTTCCCGCTGCGCGCCCGATTTTCGAGAGAAATTGCGCTAAAGCGGTATCCAGGTTCGTGCTTAACCGAGCAATAGCGACCCAGAGAAGTAGACACGCGCGCACAGTACTGCGCCGGCCAGCAAATAAGGCCAAATACGAGTGAAATAAGGTTTATCGTCCGGCTTCATGCTCTCTGATCCTTGGCTGACGCAAAGTCAGCATCAGAAGGTCTGATTCAGCGATAATCAAATAGTTCTAAATTCAACAAGGAAACGATCATGAAGCTGAGAGCAGAAGGCTGTGTCTGAAAGTCGCTATAGACCTTGCGCTACCAATCATGCCACCCTGGCGGCTTCCCGATGAAAGAAATGCCTTCAAGTCCAGCCTTGCTGTCGAGGTAGCATTTATGTCGGCAAGCTGCTCATCGCGCAGCAGGCGCCCAAGTACACGGAGAGGACGCTCGTAGGTCTGGTAGTTGGCGGACTGGATATCAATGACAGCGTTGTTGATCAACGCAAGAAGGTCGTGGGAAGCAGTCACGCGCTGGAGCCCTCCAGACGCTTTTTGCAGCGAGGTCAAGTATCTGCTGGCGGTAAGCTTCCTTCATACTCTTGGCCAAGGGCGCGATGAACGGGTTGTTGTTCGCAGCGCCAACTCGCTCGTCGATCATGGCCTCCATCGCCGCGATCGCGCGGTCGATGCTGCCTGGCTCAGCGGGATTGAACTCCAAGCCCTCAATATCCCCGTCGAAATTCTTGAGCGTGCGTGACGTCTGCTCGGCATTTTTCACGAGTCTGTCGAATCCACGGATCTTCATTGTCCAATCCGACCCTTTCAAAGGCATAGCGTTGTCTCCAAGGAATGCAAGAACAGACCGAGAACTTGGGACTTCATCCCGTCACAGTGCAAGGGTTCACTAACCTTCGTCGCTTCGTTCCCTTAACCGAAGTCACCCCCGTGCGCCTTAGCCACTCGACTAAACGCTGCTTCGGCGGGTTCTTTTATGCCGGCCATTTCGCAACGACTGCTTATGCAATATGCTCGCATTATGCCAGACAAGACCGTTCCGCCCGAAACCAATCCGCCCAAAGACGAGACGACAACTGCTGTCTCGGTACGCCGACGGGACGACTTCAAGCCCACTGTCAAGATCCAGCTCGCCCGGCGCGTTGGCTACCTGTGTTCCAACCCGCAATGCCAACGGTTGACAGTCGGACCGCGAAGGGGCGAAGATTCCGCCAACAGCATCGGTGTGGCTGGGTCAGACCAGCGTGTCGCAACAAGACGGCGGCTAAGGTCGGCAAGCGCTGTCGATGGAATGTCAATGCGAAATGGCCGAACCTCTGCCGCAAAAGACATCGGGGTAGGTGATGATTGGGCGGCAGTAGTTCCGGGCCGAAGCGGCGCGAGGGCTGTTCCGACTCCCGCTGTGCTCAGAAGAAGAGCCCTCCGGGACAGCGAAATAGAATCATTGAGGTCATGCGTAGGTCGCAACCCTTTCTCATTGCTTGGTTAAACGAACCAGCAAAACGTTTAGATGCCAACTGAGTCTGGGAAAAATCAACTTACCTAAGCGACAATTCAGCCCACGAGCATAGTGCCTACCAACGTGAGGCAGAATGAAACATCGCCCATACGCCGTCGGGCAAGAAAGCTCCTGTCTCTTCAGTCTTGGCCAAGGTTGTAGGTATTGCACGTTGCCAAGTCACAACCCAGTGGTGGCCGATTCATGCGCACATGTCTGGATCCAATGTGACACCATCATGGAAACCAATGTTGGGCAAGATCTGATACAGGACCTCCAAGAAGGTCTCTGCTGCGGGCGAGAGCGGTTGATTTTTTCGCCTGAACACACAAACCTCACGTTGCAGACGGGGGATTCAATAAGAAGATACCGCAGCAACAAGGCCGAAGGGTGTGATGCGGCCAATGCAGGCAACAATGCGAATTGCGTGTCCAGGTCGGTGACTACAAGCCGGCTACGGGCCGCGACCCATAGCCTTGGCAGGTGCTGATACAACGTGCTCATAATGCTGGCAGGTAGGGAGATTCCAACCCTCGCGACATTCGTGGCCTAGGCAGATATCAAGGAAAAGCGTCTGGCGCCGATATTGCAAGGCTATCGGCCAGCAAAGATCACGATTTCCGTCATTTATCCGAGTGCAGGCGGGGCCATATGAGGCGGCGTGCGCCGATTGTAGGGTACAGATGTCGATAGCGAACATTCGCCGGCGAGTAACTGCGGATCAAGAGCGAGGCACGGAGCAACTCCAGCCTGTCGAGCAGGCGGTTCGCCGCTGCGGAATTGTTGCCGACCTTCCACGGGCAACGGAATAACATCCGGTAACCAGCGCAGATCATTTCCCGCATCCTGGAACGTCCTCCAGTCGAGTGAAAACAGGAATGCCACGCTCCCGGGCTATACGCACATCATTGTCTGCGCCCTTTGATTCCCCAGGCAGTCTCAGTACCGCATCACATAGCTGCAAGAGCCTGCCGGCAACCGGATGAAAAATCTCTTCATAGAGATCATCACCGACATGGTCGCCTCCAGCTGCATTCCATACGGGTAGCGCAACCCATTCGCCGATCATCGGCAGGTGCCCGGCTTTGAAAAGTGCATAGGATGGCTGCTCGAGCCGCTTCAGGTTTTCCTCCATCTTCCCTGGATCGTCGCTCGTACCGGAGCGATAAGGGCCTGCGATAAGGATAAGCATTATTGTCTCCGTTTTTGCCTGAGTTTTCCTGAATATTCTGGATATATCGTGAAAACTCGTGTAATATCGTGCAAAAGTCAAGGAGAATTCGATGCTAGCCAGCCAAAGACGCGCCTTAATCTCTAGCCGACTTAACCGCGATGGAGAAATTGTCGCCAAATTATTGGCCGATGAGTTGGGGCTATCCGAAGATACGATCCGGCGCGATTTGCGGGAAATGGCAAATGAGGGCCTGCTCAAACGCGTTCACGGTGGAGCGCTGCCATTGACACCACCGCTGCCGGATCTTGCCGCGCGACGGGATGTTGCCGGAAGCATCAAACAGCGACTGGGACACAGGGCAGCAGGCCTTGTAACCAACGGGCAGGTGATCTTTCTCGATGGCGGGACGACAAATGCGCATCTTGTGCGGGCTCTGCCGCGTGAAATGCGCATTACAATTGTCACCCACAGCCCAACCATCGCCAGCGAACTGGAGCGTCACGTGGCGGAGGTTATTCTGATTGGAGGCAAGATCTACAAGCATTCCATGATTTCAACCGGTTCAGCAGCCATCTCCGCCATCGGTCAGATACAGGTGGACATTTTCTTTCTTGGTGTAACAGCGATCCATCCAGTTCACGGGCTTTCGACCGGTGACTATGAGGAGGCAGCGGTCAAATATGCGATTTCGCGGCAGGCGGCCGAGACCTATGTCCTGGCCACACCGGCAAAATTTGGTGCCGCCTCTCCCTATCGGATTATGGGCGTGGAAAATTTGGCCGGTGTCATTGTGGCTGGTGACATGGCAGAAGAATCACTGGAGCCTTACCGCAATTTGGGGGTTGCGCTTCTGTCTGGATAAAGCGGCAAGTCACCGAAAAGCGCGATCTTTTCGGCGCAAGTCGCTACCGTTTCCAATTGGCCAAGTGCTCGCAGCCCCATTGCACCGACAGCAGTGTTGGTCTGCCGGTGACAGCCCCGCCGGATGCAAGGACGACATCAACAGGAATGAAGGCCCGCGATTTCTATGATCCTTAAACTCACATCAATACAATCAAGATGAAGACGCGGAATTTTAAGTAGCGTGGATGCGCCCAAGACTATCAGTGTGATGGTTGACCCGCCACAACAAGACGGCGTTCAACTCGTTTCCGAGGAGCGCGTCTTCCCCGGAAAAAGGGAACGTCATTTCTGGCTGCTCGACAATCTCGATTACGGGTGGGGGCAGGATAGCCGTGCGCCATGCGCAAGCTCCTGATCCTTGCCAATACGCGCCTTAAACGCAACGGAAAATGGCGAGAAGTTGCCCCTTGGTCACAACGCCCCGGTTCAACCGGGAAACAGAGTTGCTAAAGCAGGAGAAGTTTTTTCAGAACGGACAGGACCTCCTTGTATGGCAGCTTGATCGCACCCAACACTGCAAAGGGGATAAGTGCGGCGGCGGCAACCGGAACCACAGCAGCTCGACTAAAAAGGATCGTTGAGAGCTTGCGCATCGACTCGTAGTGCTTACCCGGATCTGAGAGTTCCGTGTCGGCTTCGGGTGTGGAATCTGAAATGATATTCCGACCAAGCGCCTTCCGCTCGGCGGCCCGACAAAATTGTGTTGCCTGAATACTCAGCAACGACAAGCCTTGCTCTTTCAATCGAACAAGCGGAGAGGTGAATGCGGACAACGGATAGGCAAAGAAACTAGCGACGATCGCGAGCCAGCCGCTCATGACCATACTTAATGTCGCCGTGGACAGGTCATCCTGGAGGGTGTGCTTTGCGACTGCGGCGGCGATCGCGCAGCTCATTCCAAAGACGAACATGGCATAGGCGTTCGGGTACTGCCCCAAGAATGCCAATCCGCCTTTACCGTCGGGATGGGTTGCAACCAGGAAGAGCTCAAGCTTCGCAAACCTGCGGAGCATGCGAAGCCACACGAAGTGTCTCCATGCTACTCTCATGAACAGGAATACGAACAGCGGAAGACTGAAGCAGATCGACCACCAACCTGCGAGCGTAATCACATTATCCTCAAGCAAATATTCTACAGCCCATGACGACGATTCGGCTCTGTGAAAATTCAGATAGGAAAGAGTTGAGGCAGAAACGGCCAAGGCAAGGCACGCAACCTCAGCTACCCAAGAGTCGCGCTGGTGAAGCGCCGAAGCCACTATAGAGGCCGCGGCTGAAGCACACGTCGGAGCAACGAGCGATCCTTGCAAAAATTGTGACAACGACGCTCTCAAACCCTTTTCAACGTGCTGTTCAGCCAAAACAAAGGCACCGATTCCGATGAAAAACTTCGCCCATACGCCCAGATCGGCAAGATAGGCCCCTTGACCGGACTCCAGGGAAAAACTGCGTGGCAAGCCTAGCGCGAAAGGAACGCCCCAGGCCAGGGCTACGAACAAGGCGGATCGGGGCCCTACACGAAGTGCGTCCTGCCGGAGCAATTTCAGACGTGATTGCAGCCTGAAAAAAGGACCACCGTGGAACGCGAGAAATTCAACCGAATCGGGATTGCCGTACACGGCAAAATTTCCCGTGTTCGCTTTTACCGACGTAAGAGCGTCCAGCTCAGGCATTGAGTAAACTACTCCCTGAAACGGATTTCCGAATTCTTTTCGGAATTCGGGCATTACATGTCTCAGTTCGTCGACGTCCTGAATTTATTGATAGCAGAATTCTCTCTGAAAGAATGTGTCCAGCCATAGACCTACCCATCCCGGCGCGGGTTGATTTTCAAATTTGCGATGAGAAGCCACGTTGACCGGTGTCGTCGCAGTCTCTTTTTCGTAAACATGTATGTTTGGTACAAAATTTTTCGTCGGAAAACTGTGTCAAAACGGACAATCGCACTCAAGCCATGGAGATCCGCGTGGGACGCGGGGACTGCACGCCGGTGTCACGATCAGGCGGTTCAGCAGCATCCGAAGCGAGGAGAGTTCCGCACCTGAAATATACCATCGTGGACACTATCTCCGCAGACGCCCTCTAGATCCGTGACGCTAAACCCACGGGACTTTCCCGGCCCATTTCCGCCAGCACACCGATTACCGCAGGAAGTCAGTCAGCCACATCCTGTTCAGCGTGTCGACGCAAAGCCGAAGGTTTCGTGACAATTATGGAGCGATACCTGGTCTCGATCCAACCTGCCTCGACAAATCGCTGAATTGCGCTGTTGACTTGCTTACGAGACGAGTTCGTCAGGACACCGAGATTTTCCTGGGAAACGGTAATGGGCGCATTTGTTGACCAGGACAGGCGATGCAGGACTGACGCAATTCTTGAGCTGACACTCTTCTTCTGTAGATCATGCACAATTCTAAGGAGTTTATCCGCCGCCAGGATCGAGATGACGCCGAAAGCGCGAATGTTGCTCGGGTCGGAGGCGGCCATCTGCTCCATCCCTTCCAGCGGGACGTGCATCACCCAGGTTTCGCTCCGCGCAACGAGCTCGATGCGTCGTGGCTTGCCCGTCATAAAGCTGTCTTCGCCAGTCCACCCTCCGGGCACGGCGATGTGGATCAGGCGCGGCGTTGAGTCGGGAGGTGCCGTGTCCACGGTAACAGTCCCCGCGACAAGGCCATAGATGCCCCCCGCCGGGTCACCTGCACGAAATATCACATGGCCCGCATCAAATTTCAAAAGCAGCGCATTCTGCAGCAAACGCGTCCTGAAGGCTTCGGGCATGTGAGCCAGCCAACCAGCTTCACACATGATGCGTTCCGCATTTTCCCGCGACATACGTGCCATTTTCTTCTCCAAATTGTACCGTTTGACCCAGTGTTCCGTTCAAAGCCATGTATCTTCCCGTCGAGACAGAAGAGGTTGCGGCGACAAGGGGGAAAGCGATCTCTCATCGTATTATTTGAAAGTCATCCGGTGCCGAGAAAATACGGCCGGCGTGGTTGGTGCCTTGCGGGCGGTGACGCTATGGCGGCTTATTTCCTGGCACGTATTCCCGCCCCCACCGAATGGTTCGACCTCAGAAATGTGGTCGTCCAGAGATTGCATATTCAGGAGCTCTTGCATGCTGTCGAGGATTTATCAATTGGCTTTGTGTTCGGTCATCGCTTACGCCGGCCAGGGTATGGGCCCGGTCTCGGCGGAAAATTCCGCGCATCCGGAAATTACAGATCTGCATTTCCAATTATCACCGGGCTATCTCGAAAAAAAGGATTTGCCCGATAGTCTTGAACTGCTCGGCCCGCCGCCGCGGGAAGAGAGTGCAGCGCTTGCGCGCGACGAAGAGGCAAGAACCGCAACCATACCGCTGCGCGGCAAATTGCGCTCGGATCTGGCGCGCCTGGATGCAGATCTGGAGTTTCCACAGCCGGCTAAAAGCTTTTCTTGCGCGATGGGTGTGGACATCAATGAAAAAACGACACCTCATCTGTATCGCTTGATGCAGAAGACCCTCACTGATGCTGGCCTGTCAACCTATGGCGTCAAAAACACATATAATCGAACCCGTCCTTTCGTGGTCCACAACGAAGGCACCTGCTATCACGATCAGGAGTCGCTGTTACGCAATGATGGCTCATACCCTTCGGGTCATACTGCGGCCGGGTGGGCTTGGGCGCTGGTATTGAGCGAGGTCAATCCTGAACGGACCGATATCCTGCTCAAACGTGGGATCGAATTCGGCCAGAGTCGTGTGATCTGTAACGCTCACTGGCAAAGCGATGTCGATGCGGGACGTATTATGGGTGCTGCAACCGTGGCCAAGCTCCATAGCAACACAGAATTCCTCGCTGATATCAGGGCTGCACGCGAGGAGGTGCAGGTCGCAAAAGCAAACGGCTCACCCCCGACGTTAAGCTGCGCTGCGGAAAATGCGGCTTTGTCGGCTCAATAGTGTCATTGGTCTGATTTCTCAGTCTTTCTAAAAGAATTTCCAGGGGGGTATCGTGAAGTTTTTTTGCGCAATATCAATTGCATTGGGCATGCTGTGCGGGAACAACAATACGGCCTTTGCGGCGGATATACCCATAGCCATTCCGCAATTGGAGAATGGCTCCTCGGAGCCTGAACAATGGCATTTCAGCGCGAGCCCGTACTTCTGGGCTGCCGGCATAAGTGGCAGCGCTGGTCAGTTCGGGCGGTCGCCTATAAAAATGAAGTCTGATTTTGGCAGCATTCTCAAAGAACTCGACTTTTCATTTATGGGAGTAGCCGAGGCACGATACGGCCGCTACAGTCTGTTTAGTGACGTTATGTACACAAAGATTTCCACAGGCGGAAAAACGCCTTACGGCGTCTTGAGCAGGAACATCGATGTAACGTCAGAAACATTCTCGGGCTTTTTTGGTGGCGGCTACAGTATACTTGAGGACGGCAGGAGTCACCTTGATGTCGTTGCTGGTGGACGTGTCTGGTATGCGAGCACGGAAATCTCCATCGAAGGCGGTTTTTTTGATGGCAGAAGCAAGCGCGATAGTGCGACCTGGGTTGATGCGGTTGGAGGCATCAAAGGGCAATACTTCTTTACCGACAATTTATACCTGACTGGTTGGGGTGTTGTCGGTGGCGGTCAGGCCAAGGTTGACTGGGATGTCGCCGGAGCTGTCGGTTATCAGTTTAAAAATAACTTGTCTGCGGTCGCAGGATATAGAGCGCTTGGCGTTAACTATGACCGGAATGGCTTTGTCTACGACGTGGTCCAGAAGGGGCCTATGCTCGGGCTTGTGTACAAATTTTAAGTAATCCACGAACTGATTTAAATGATGACTAATGCCCTGTTACATGTACCTTCTCCCTTCACGAAACAACCTGGATAGGGGGCGGGTGCCCGATGCGAGTTGAAAAAAAGCCCTCTGGCTTTCATGGCACTCTTGGCAATGTTATTTGTCGCACCCGCGTCGGCGGGGAGTCCAGATGGGCTTCTCTCACCGGAGAAAGGCGTGCTCTGCGACCGCTATATGTGTGCCAGTAATAAGGGCGTTTCGCCCGTGCAAACGGGAAAACACCTTGGTAAGAAAGCCGAGATCAAACTGTTTTTAACAGGTGCTTTTGACCGAACAGAATTCACTTTCGCAAACGGCGTTTTCTGCGACGTCAAAGAACGTCTGTACCGCGAAGGCCGATACTTCGGTAACGACGGTAGGCAAAGCGGCACAATCTCCGGGAAGTACACGCGTATCTTGTTTCCCGAATGAACTTCAACTCGTCGGGGCGCCTATGCACGCTCCTGTCACGGTCGCAAAACAGCAACCGGGAATACCGGATCGATAATAAACTAACCTGAAATTTCACAGATTGTCCGTATTCGGACAATCTGCCGCCCCCGCACATGCAAAGTGGCCCAATGGTTATGATTGGCAACGTCGTGCAGCTCCAGTGAGCTGCGCTTCCGGTCAATTTTTGCCAAGCGAATTTTGTAAAAGGAACTTTGGGGGCGGTAAATGAATTTTGGAGTATGGAGACATTCGTTCTTCGTGAATTTCGCATACAGCGGCGGTGCATCGGCGTTTCTTTCGGCTTTTTTTCTATGCGCAACATTCTCTTGCAGTGCCTCTGCCCAGGAATCTGCAGACGATCTGTCGCAAAAGCTGGCCAATCCAATTGCCAGCTTGATCAGCGTTCCGATCCAAAACAACTTCGATTTCGGTGCTGGCGCCGACGGCGACGGTTTCGCCTACACGGTGAATATCCAGCCCGTCATTCCATTCGAATTGAATGAAGACTGGAGTCTGATCACACGCACCATCGTCCCTATCGGCTACCGCGACTATCTGCCCGGCGGCGATATCGCGGGTCTAGGCGACATCAATGCCAGTTTCTTCCTTTCGCCCAAGGATTCGGGACCTGGAGGACTGATCTGGGGCGCAGGGCCTGTCGTTCTGCTGCCGACTGCCACGGATGACTTCCCCGGATCAGGAAAGCTTGGCCTTGGGCCGACAGCTGTCGGTCTCGTTCAGCAGGGTCCCTGGACGGTCGGAGCATTGGCCAACCATATCTGGTCAGTTGCAGGGCCGAAGGATCGGCCCGACGTCAGCGTCAGCCTGTTGCAGCCCTTCGTATCCTACAATTTTGGCGGCGGAACGTCGGCGTCCCTGAGCTTCGACACCAACTATGACTGGAACGACGAACAGTGGACTGTTCCGATCAATTTCGGTGTTTCACAGGTCTTTACAGTGGGGTCTCAGGCCATGAGCTTCCAGGTTGGAGGACGTTACTACGCCGACGCGCCGACGGGCGGCGCGGAATGGGGATTGCGAACCACGGTGACATTCCTGTTCCCCAAATAAGCCGGGTCAAAAGCAGAATTTTCTCGGCGAATTCGCAAACCGAATTTGGGCAGCCAGTTTCTATTGAAGTAGCTACTGGCGTTCATTTTTCAAACTGAAGCAAATCGTTAAATAAAAAGGAACGAGGACCATGCGCCTTATTTTGAAGTTAGTAGCAGCTGCAGCCTTTCTCACAACAGGGGCGGTAGCAGAGCCCATACAGGTCAGCACTGATAATTTCATTCGTGCCGAGACCGACCATTACCTCGCAGCCAATGCAAAGGACATAGGCGGACTGGGCAAGTTCAAGCACTCTCGGGAGCCCGTATCGATCGATAAGCAAACGGTCATCCGTATGAACCGGGATACGCTTTATTCGTTTGCTGTGTTTGATCTTGCTGGCGGGCCGGTAACGCTCACGCTGCCGGAGGCGGGCAAGCGCTATATGTCCATGATGGTCGTCGATCAGGATCACTACCTGCCAATCGTCGCCTACGGGACGAAACCGGTTGCGCTGACGCAGAAATCGGTTGGCACCAGATATGCCTTCGTCGCTGTCCGGACGCTGGTTGATCCCAACGATCCGAAGGATCTCGACGAGGTCCACAGGCTTCAGGATGCCATCAAGGTCAGCCAAAAGGAGCCAGGGAGGCTCGACCTTCCAAACTGGAATGAAGGAGACCTCACAGACATCCGCAATGGGTTGCTCACGCTAGCAAAACATCAGACGTCGTATCACGGTTCCTTTGGAGCCCGCGGCCAGGTCGACCCGATCCAGCACTTAATTGGCACAGCCTCCGGATGGGGTGGCATTCCGGAAAAGGACGCAATGTACCCGAGTTTCACTCCCGCGAAAAATGATGGCAAAACGGTCTACACCCTCAATGTGCCAAAGACTGTGCCGGTAAAGGCTTTCTGGTCGATCAGCGTCTACAACACAAAAGGCTTCTTCGAGAAAAACGACTACAATGCCTATTCGATCAACGACATCACTGCGACGAAGAATACGGACGGATCGGTGACCGCCCAATTCGGCGGTTGTGATGGAAAAACCCCAAATTGCCTGCCGATTGTTGAGGGTTGGAACTACACTGTACGACTTTATCGTCCTGACCAGGCCATTGTCAGCGGCGAGTGGAAGTTCCCTGAGGCCAAGCCCCTGGACTGAGTCATACCGGCAAAGGCGGAAGACCACAGCTTGGCAATGTGGGTGTATTGGAAGTCCGGTGGACTTTTCCAATGCTACCATTCTTTCGCGCTCATCCGCCTCAGACCGGCCCAGGGAATCCACGCCACGAGAGCCGGGGAGTGGTCTGTCGTACTGCAGTTACAGTTAATCGTAAGAATGCGGCGCTTGACCAGGATAGGGATCAGGCAGCCGGGGATTGTGGTTTCGCCGTCGCCAGCCTGGAACGAGAATTTGGTCACAGCCAAACTACAGTTTCGCCCAGCCAAGTCAGTCCAACTAACCCTATGGCTGATATCTCCCGCAATCCGTATGATATACACTAGACGTCGCTGACTCCGACGCGCTCGCCGACGTCTGTAACGGGTATCTCACCGACGGGTATACGCAGTGAAGCAGCGCAGGTTGAGCGGGAAAACCGTGCAAATCAGACCGCCACACAGAATTATGCTAGTAGGGGTTTGAGTCGGCCAACCGGGACCCTATGTCGGACAGGAGACGCAAAACCAGATTTCACGTGATCGGGACAGGTCTTCTAATGGTGATTATGCTTCCAGAACTGATCTCGCCATTGACCAGGCAAATCTGGCAGACAAGAGAGCATCACTTGAAGCTGGCAGGCATCCGGGCGCAATCAATAATTACGCTGATACGAGTGTAGGTTTCTCCAACCCATCGCGTTCAAGGCTGCCGGATATTGCGGCACCGTCGGCGACGTTCGGACAAAGTGATCTGCGTATAGCAGATTGACATCCAAATTCCTCCATGGCTAACCTCAAGAATTCATTGGCATGTTGCACTTTAAAATAGAGTGTGCCCCCTAGCATAGGGGTTTGCGTAAATGCAATCTCGTCAATTGCCGGGATAAGCGTCGCCTTCACGAGGTAGCGCATTGGCCCGGACGTGGCGCTGTCAAATGGCCAGCAAGTAGCAAGGACGAGATTCTTGCCATCGGCTCTGGTGTCGATCCCTGAATAGTCCCAACGAACAATTTCGGTGGCTGTGATGCGATAATGGAAAGCTTGCCCGTCTTGTCCTGTGATTCTGATGACATCACCGATGCTCACATTCTTCAGGAATGCAAAGTGTGTGTCGCGATGTGCGGCATAGACCGTCGTGCCATCGCCGCCTGGCTCGGCACTTCGTTCGACATGACCGGGGCCAAAGGCGAGAGCTTGGCCACTTGCACCATGTAGCGCGATGGCGCTTTGGGCCAAGCGAGGAACCTCGATACGGGCAACAGGCCATGTGTCGGCCCAAGACCATGGCTTGACGGGTTTGCCAGTTGCAAGCGTTTCGGAAAATGCGCGTTCCAGCAGAATCTGCGCGAGTTGGGCCTTGGCATAAATCCACACGCCCTGACTGAAAAGCAGGAAACCGATGAGAGCAGCTGTAATAGTTGCTACCCGGAAGGCAGGGTGGAAGACCGCCCCGCCCTTAGGTGTTTCTGGCATCGCGTTCATGATGTTTTGCGCCCGAATTTACGGTTGAAAGAGAACAGGCCAGCGCTGATCAGCAAGATGAGAAGTCCGCCGAACATGCGCAATTCGGCATCAGTTGCAGTTTGAGGCAGGGGAAGCTGTTCCTGCACGTCCTGGGCCACGGCGGGCGTCTTGCTCAACGCGATCTGCCCAATATTGGGGGTATCGATATCAGCTTTGCGGATCGTTTGCTCACCGAAGACCTTGTCGAAATCCCAGCCTGCAGGAAGATTCAGCGGGACATCGGAGCGGATCAGAGGCTCGCTGTGATCACGTGACGGTGTCTTGTCGACCGCAACCAGGCTTGTAAGGCGGGTTACAAGATCATGTTCCAGCGCCAGACTGAGAATGCGCTTGTTGGCTTCGTCAATGCCGATGGTGCCAAGCGTTTTCTCGACTTCCGCTTCGGATATCTTCCGGCGTGCCCAGAGCTTGGACAAGCCTTCGCCAGTCGCGGCATTGGCAACAGGAACAGTGATCTCCCAAGGCTGCGTGCCGATCATGCCTTTCACGGTAACAGTTCCGGAAAGAGAGCCGAGCTTTGCTGCTATGACCAAAGGCTCGCCCTGGTAAAGATCAGGCAGCGTAGATGGTGTCATGTCCACATTGCCGGACGAGAATGTCGCGACAAGGTTGGTTACGACTGGATTTTCCAGTTTTACAAAGAGATCACGCATACGGTCATTGACCTGTTCACCGGAACCAATGGAGGTGAAACTGCCACGGCCAAGTTCGGCCGCGCGATTCATCAGGTAACTGTTTGGAGCCGACCCTATGCCGACCATGAACACCCGTGAGCGTCCGCGTTTTGCGGCGATCACATCAAGGAGCTGCTGTTCATTGCCAATAGCGCCATCGGTGAGGAAAACGATCTGGCGGATGAAGGATTGGTCGACGGGACGGGGATCATACAACGCCGCCCGCAATGGTTCCAGCATTTCCGTGCCGCCAGATGCCTGAAGGCTGCCAACAAATTCACGAGCCACGGAAACGTTCCGGGCATCAGCTTTGACGGTGTCTGTAAAAAGAAGGTCCATGGTATCATCAAAACGGATGACATTGAAACGGTCGGCGGTTTTCAAACGGCTCAATGCATAATCAAGGCTGGCCTTGGCCTGATCCATTGACGTTCCGCCCATCGAGCCGGAATTGTCGATGACAAAGATGACCTCACGTGGACGTGTATCTTTCTGCTGTTCGATGGCGGGAGGTGTTACGTAGGCAAGGGCATAGTCATCCTTACCGATATGTTCACGGAAAAGTCCAACAGTAGGAATCTTGCTGCCCTTTGGTGCCCACGTCAGTTCAAAATCACGATCGGCATGAGCGCCGTCAGTGAGAGTGATGACTTGCGTTTGAGCATCGACGATTTCCGTCTTTACTGCATGGAAGTGGCTCTTTACCTCGCCAAGGTTAAATCCTGCCTGTAGGCGAATCTTGATACTCACGGGGTTTACCGGCGCGTTGACGCGAGGATCCAGCACAGAAGATGTAATCTTTTCGGAGTCCGGAACGGGATCAGCCACGATACCCCAACCAGTGCCGTTGGCAGAGACATCCGCTAATTGCATTAATGGGGCAGGATTATAGCGAGGTGCAACGACCAGCGGTACGCGAAGGGAAAATTCATCGTTGGAAAGACGGATGGGCTCCTGCAGATCGATCTGTACGACGACCTGTTCGTGCGGTCCGATATTGGCGATTGAGTTGGTGAAAAGGTTTGGTCGCTCTTGTTCCAACAAGCCGGCCTTCTGACCTGCCGCCTTGGCGGTCTCATAGATGGCCCTAGCCTCTTGTCGCTCCTTGATGTCTCCTATGATAACACGTTTGCCGACAACCATCTTGAGGCCGTGGACTGCACTGTCTTCCGGCTGGGGATATGCATAGACAGCCTCAACCCAACCATTGGAGGGGTTTGTGAAAATCTGTGTAATGCGTGTACGAACTGTGGGGCCACTGACAATGATGTCGACATCTGTCGCCACGCGGGTGGCTTCCACATAGCGGCCGGGTTCAGTGCTCTTCAAAAGCAACGAGCCGGCCTTGACGTCATCAAGCGTCATTTGTTTTATCTGTGAGGAAACCGGGGCTTCGGCGCGTGCAGGAATTGCGGAAAACAACGTTGCAGCAAGCGCGATCAAGGGCAGGATCAGAATGTTGATCAGGCCAATAACTCGGCAACTCTGCCTCACCCACCGGGGCATCGATCTGCATTTGCGGTTGATCATTAAAGGATTCATTGGAAAAGCTCCTGTTGGCGCTCCCATCGGGAAGCTTTCCTCATTTCATCCACATACCGTTTTGCCGCCAGCGTAAGCTTCCGCGATGTTCCGCACGCGTGCGCCATCTCCCGCCTTGCCGGATACTGTAATGTGTGGATATGTGAAGGAATGTGCGGATCCTAACGTATTCGGGGCAGATAAATGGACAGCGACGAACTTTCCGAAAAACAGAACCGAGCTGTTGCCGCGAAAATCCGAGAGGAACTGGCGCGTCGCAGAGTCTCGAGGCAGCATCTGGCCGATCTTGCCAAGATAAGCCTTTCAACGCTGGAAAAAGCCCTTTCAGGCCATCGTCCCTTTACACTTGCAACGACGGTACGGTTGGAAGAGGCGTTGACGATGCGCCTGCAAGCAACAGACGTACAGGAGATTTCGCCTCCCATTTCGAACGGCCATGCAGACGAGCAATTTGGAGCTTACTCGCGAGCATCTGTCGCGTGGATCGAGGGCTTTTATCTGACAATCCGCCCATCATTCGGCGACAGGCAGGCGATCTTTGCCTATTGCACCGAGATTCATTGGAGCGAGGTTTCCTCCAATCTCAGGTTCAACGAAAAGGACCGGTCGGATGCAGCCTTCACCCAGCAGGGTACTGTAGCGATCCCCAATCTTTCCGGTCACATCTATCTTTCCACCAACACGTCTGGACAGCAGAGATTGATCATTGTTTCCCGGCCTTCGATTACCGGCGAAATGCATGGAATACTAACCACGTTGCAAGCCGGACGCGGTGCACAACTAACGCCGGTCGCTGCGCCAATCGTTCTTATTCCAATGAAGTCGCTACCCGAGGCTCCGATGGGTCGAATAGGTCCTGATCAACCGGGTTTTGAAACCTATTCCGCCTATCTCAAGCGCACGGTGGAAGAACCGTTTGCCATATTTTTGCCAGACGTGGCAGCGCAATGAACGAGAACCGCATCAAGTTTCGTCATCTCTTTAGCTCCTTGAAGTGGCGCAGCAGAAAAGCAGGTTCTGTTGCAAACTCTTATAAACGCTGAAGCCGGCCTCATGAAGTCGCTGCATTTGCTTTGCCAGAAACTGGGCGATTTTCATGGAAGTCTGATCTCCGTCGTTGAGATCACCCGCAATATCAGGGCGTCGACCTGTTCTTCGAGGCGAAGATCAACGATTGTCACCTATGCGGCCCGTTTCCAAATGTCTCAATGACCTTGTTAATCTTCATTGTAGGTTTCCTCGGTTGGCCCAATGTAGTAGCGCCAGTTGGAACTTTCAGATCGACTGGACTCGATTTCAGTTTTCATACTGGTGACAAGGAGATCGATGCTGGATTCAGAGTCGACCACGTCGATGACATGGTCGACANNTGCGCTACATTCGAAATCTTTGAAAATCAGCTTATTATCGGCATTTTCAAAGGAAGGGTGCTGATCATTTTTCTGTTTGTACGCAGCAGTAATCTATAGGTCTGCGGTTCAGTTCTATTCAAGGCGGTAATTGCGCCTCTTGATTTGACCATTTCCTGCCATTTGATTTTCCGAGCATCTAAAATCACAGCGATCGGCCACGTACATGGGATGTAGGTCCCTGTCCGGATAACAGTCATTTTCCAGGCTGTTCTTCCCAGCAAGACGGATGACGTGAAAGTATGTTGGGTGCGTATCTTCGATGTCGAGAAGACGTTGATTTATGCACCGGTCGATTACCCCTTCGCAAAATCGCGGGCAGCTTGAATGAATGCGCTGAAGGCAGCCGGCGGATTCTTCCTGCCGGGGTAGTATAGGGCTAATGGTGCCAGTGGGGGAGTCCAGTCCTCGAGAACGCGCACTAGTCGCCCGGCCGCAATGTCATCGCGCACATCCGCTTCCATGACATATCCAATTCCAACGCTATTCTGGGCCGCTATACTGACGAGGCCTGGCTCGTCCAGCGTGATAGAGCCTTGGACATCGATCTGCACGGCGTTCCCGTCCTTCTCGAACCGCCAACGA
This sequence comes from Hyphomicrobiales bacterium, assembly GCA_900471815.1. Lineage (GTDB taxonomy): Bacteria > Pseudomonadota > Alphaproteobacteria > Rhizobiales > Rhizobiaceae > Phyllobacterium > Phyllobacterium ifriqiyense. Next base: position 93,724 of record UICE01000012.1, on the reverse strand, counting down.
AACAAGGCGTTGTTGGGCAGACGCGCACGGATGCAGCGAAATCGGTATAGGTCGGCCGGGACGGTTGGCCTGCCGTGAGTGCGCAGGAAATTCGGCGACGCGACGACGGCATTGCTGCGATCGAGACCGAGTGGCAGGGCAATCATGTCGTTCGGGACCAGATCAACCGTCCTCAGGCCCAGATCAAAGCCGGCCGCGACGATGTCGACGAGTTTACCCTCCGTGACCAGATCAACATGAACCTGGGGGTAACGCCGCATGAACGACAGGATGAGCGGCTCCATCACCTCTCGAGCCGCTGACGCAAATGCATTGATACGCAATGTGCCGGTCGGAGTATCCTGAAGCGATTGAGCCGCGAGCATGGCATCGTGGATGTCGGTCATTGCCGGTCCAATTCGCTCGACAAAGGTCGTTCCCCCATCGGTCAGCGAAACGCTGCGCGTTGTACGGTTGAACAAGCGAATGCCCAGGCGCTGCTCTAGCTTCGCAATGGCGTTGCTCAGTGCGGTCGTGGACATGCCGAGCTCTAGCGCTGCGGCCCGGAACGAACCCAGCCGGGCAATGCTTAGAACGGCATCCAGGTCGGTAAGAAAAGATCGCGCCATTGTCCCTCTTTTCGAAATTCCTCATCCTGCTTTGTCCCAGTTATTATGTCAATCATCCGGCCTTAGATTGACCTTGTCGGCCGGAAGAGAGTCGAGCTTACAGCCGGTAAAGGCTGGAAACATGATTGGAGGATACGAATGACGATCAAACTACCCAAAGGCATCGAAGACTATTTCAATGCCGACCGGACAGGCAGCCCGGATGTGATCGCTTCCACATTCACCGAGAACGGCATCGTGAAAGATAAAGGCCTCACGCACCGGGGCCGGGATGCCATCCGCGCATGGATGGCTGATGAAGCTCAGCAATACAGCTACACGGTGGAACCCTTCTTCATTGCCACCGAAAACGGGAAAACCCAGGTAACGGCCCGCGCCGTAGGTGATTTCCCGGGAAGCCCCATCGACCTGCGGTTCTTCTTCGTCCTCGCGGGCGACAAGGTCGCCGAACTGGAGATCACCGTATGACACAGTTCCTCACCTTGCAGGGCCGCCGCGCCCTGATCACCGGCGGCACTTCGGGGGCCGGCGCTGCAACCGTAGCGCTCTTCAAGGATCTTGGCGCTCGTGTGCTTACCAGCGCGCGCACCAAACCGGCAGATTTCTCCGGTGCGGCATTCGTTGAAGCCGATCTGACGACCCCGACGGGGGTTCAAACCGTCGTCGATGCGGTGCATCGGGAACTCGGCGGCCTCGATATTCTTGTGAACGTGCTGGGCGGTTCTTCGGCACCTTCTGGCGGCTTTACTGTGCTCACAGACAAGGAGTGGGACAAGGAATTCAACCTTAACTTCTTTCCAGCGGTCAGGCTGGATCGTGCACTGATCCCTGGCATGGTCGCTCAGGGAAGTGGTGTCGTCATCCACGTCACCTCGATCCAGCGAAACCTTCCACTACCCGAGGCGACGACCGCCTATGCTTCGGCCAAGGGGGCGCTCAACACCTACAGCAAAAGCCTTTCCAAGGAAGTTTCTCCGAAGGGTGTACGGGTGGTGCGGGTTTCTCCCGGCTGGATCGCAAGCCCGGGATCCAATGGCCTGGCCCTGCGCATAGCCGAGCAAGCCGGTATCAGCTACGACGACGCGGTGCAGGTCATCATGAACTCGCTCGGCGGCATACCGCTTGGACGACCAGCCGCGCCGGAAGAGGTCGCAGACCTGATCGCATTCCTTGCCTCCGATCGGGCATCGTCTATCACCGGCACGGAGCATGTGATCGACGGCGGGACTGTTCCGACCGCTTGAGCATTTAGGCCATCTACCGCAATTCAGGTCAGGCGGGTGCGTCCCACCCGCCGATCTGGGAATAGATCGCGTTACGAAGATGCCGTACGTCGCGGTTCAAGGCAGCGAGTTCTGCTGGTGTCTGGGTCGAGGCTGCAAGCAAGGTGTCGCTGAGGCAGCCTGCCTTATGCTGCAAGGCACGACCCTGATCTGTCAGCGCCACCAGAACCTGACGCTCATTGCTAGCGTTGCGCGTCCGACGTACGAGCCCGGCGGCTTCCAGGCGTTTCAGAAGCGGTGTCAACGTGCTGGACTCAAGAGCTAGTCGGTCGGCGATAGAAACCACGGTTTGTTCGTCTTCCGCCCAGAGAACGTTCAGGACGAGATACTGCGGATATGTCAGCCCAAGCTCGTCGAGAAGCGGCTTGTAAGCGCGCTGAACGGCGATGCCGGCGGTGTAGATCGCATAGCAAAGTTGGTCGCGCAGAGGCGGGGGATCGTTATGGCGTTTGGTCATTTTGAACTCCTGAAGACGCCCATATAATCGAATTTATCACGAAAACCAATATTGCGATAAGAATTATGTTGACGTGCAGAGCAAGATGTGAAATCTAATAGATATCGCGATAATGATTATCGCAGTTACAACGAGGAGAAGGCCATGACACGCAAGTCCATCACGACCATTTCGGCAATCGCAGCCGCAGCCTCACTGTCGGTTGCGCTACCGGCGGCGGTTGCCGCCGACACTATTCTTAAAGATCAATCCGTAAGAAACGTCGTTCTTGTTCACGGCGCGTTTGCTGACGGTTCCGGCTGGAAGGGTGTTTACGACAACCTGACGAAACGCGGTTATCGCGTCACCATCGTCCAGAACCCGTTGACGTCGCTTGCAGACGATGTCGCCGCCACCAAGCGTGCGCTTGAGCGTCAGGATGGTCCGGTTATTCTCGTCGGTCATTCCTGGGGTGGCACGGTCATCACGGAGGCTGGCGTTGATGAGAAGGTTGCGGGCCTCGTCTACGTCTCCGCTCTCTCCCCCGATGTCGGCGAGACGACGGCTCAGCAATATGAAGGCTTTGCGCCTGCTTCTGAATTCGTAATTGAGACCACAAAGGATGGTTTTGGCTATGTCAGCCCGGAAAAGTTCAAGGCGGGGTTCGCACATGACGTCAGCGACGCCGATGTTGCCTTCATGAGGGATGCGCAGGTTCCGATCAACATGTCGGCGTTCGGCACCAAGCTCGAAAATGCCGCTTGGCGTACCAAGCCCAGCTGGGCCGTCATTGCTACTGAAGACAAGGCCTTCGACCAGGCCATGTTGATCCACATGGCTGAGCGCATCAAGGCCAAGATCATCAAGGTGTCGGCAAGCCACGCCCTGTTCATGACGCAGCCGGCAGTCATCGCCGAGACCATTGATAAGGCTGCCAAGGCCGCGTCCGCGAAAAAGCAATGATCGACTTCGCGCCATCGGGACGGTCGAGACCTTCCCGATGGCGTCGAGACAAACCCGTTAAACAGATCGGCAGGCCCGATGCGAAATAACGGTAGGACGTCGGATCCTTGACCCAGATCCGTAAACATTTCCTCGTCTTAGCGTCCAGGACTCCCCCAAATTTACCTGAAACAATTCACAGAGGATCTCACGTGAAACGGCATAGCCATGATAAAAATGCACCCGATACCACGTTGCACCCACATGACGCGGTCGGTGACGTCTACGACTTCATCGTCTGCGGCGCCGGCTCCAGCGGCTCGGTTGTCGCGGCGCGGCTGGCGGAGGATGGAAACGCGACCGTTCTGCTGATTGAAGCGGGCGGAGATGATGAATCCGAGACCGTATCGAACCCTGCGCAATGGCCACTCAATCTTGGATCAAACCGGGACTGGGGCTTTGTCGGACAGCCAGCGGCTGGCCTGGATGGCCGCCGACTTCCTCTGAGCATGGGCAAAGGGCTTGGCGGTGGTTCGAGCATCAACGTCATGGTATGGGCCAGGGGACACAAGGAAGACTGGAACCACTTTGCGGCCGAGGCCCGGGATGAGGCCTGGGGCTATCAATCGATCCTTGGCTACTATCGCCGGATCGAAAACTGGCAAGGCGTGCCGGACCCATCTCGTCGCGGAACCGGTGGGCCCGCCCATGTATCGCAGCCTGCGTCGCCGCAGCCAGTGGCGCAAGCGCTTTTGAGCGCCGCGTCAGCGATGGGCATTCCGGTCTTCGATTCAACAAATGGCGAAATGATGGAGGCCGCTGGCGGCGCATCGATTGCTGAACTGCGTATCAGGGAGGGCAAGCGGGAAACGGTGTTTGAATCATACGTTCGTCCGCTGCTGTCGCGTTCAAATTTGACGGTGATAACGGAGGCGCTGGTTACGCGTCTCATCTTCGATGGTAAGCGGGTGAGAGGTGTTGAAGCTCTGATCGATGGTCGGCGACGTCAGTTCATGGCGCATTGCGAAACGGTGTTGTCGCTTGGAGCGATCAACACGCCGAAAGTCCTTATGCAGTCCGGTATCGGCCCGGAAGACGAACTGCATTCTCACGGCATTCCAGTCGTGCAACACCTGCCGGGGGTTGGTCGCAATCATCAGGATCATCTCGCCTTCGGCTGCACCTGGGCCTATCGAAAACCGGAAGCCATCGGCGGGAGCGGTTGCGAGGCAAATCTCTACTGGAAGAGTGACGGACGTCTGTCCCAGCCAGATATCCTCCAGTGCCAGGTGGAGTTCGCCGTTCCGTCGCCGCTTGAGGCCGGTCTTGAAACACCGGAGCACGGCTGGACGATGTTCAATGGTCTAGCACAGCCGAAAAGCCGCGGCCGTTTGAGGCTCTCTGGCCCCGACATAAACGATCCCGTCCTGATCGAACCGAACTCACTCAGTGAACCGGAAGACATGGCAGCAGCGTTAGCCGCAGTCGAGTTGTGCCGCGAACTCGGAAACAGTGATAGCTTCAGACCCTTGGTGACAGGCGAAGCCGCTCCCGGTCAGCGAAACAGATCAGGCATGATCGATTTTATCCGTCGCTCGGCTGTCACCTATTGGCATCAATCCTGCACCGCCAAGATGGGACGCGACGCCATGTCGGTGGTCGACAACGAACTCAAGGTCTACGGCATCGAAGGCCTTCGCATCGCGGACGCCTCGATCATGCCGCGGATTACCACCGGCAACACGATGGCGCCGTGCGTGGTCATTGGAGAGAGGGCATCCGATTTGATCCGAAAGATGCATTTCCTAGGAAATTACTAGGGTTCACTCAATCCATCTCGAATCACCGATAGAAAACTCGGCGGCCTGACTGCGTCGGCCACCGAGTGCTTGCCGATCGGTAAAGCGATCGTTCAAATTGGAATGAGAGCTCAAAGCCAATCGTATAGGGGTGACCCAGCAGCTACGCAGCTTTCACTTCGTGCATGGCCTTTGCCAGATCCCTCGACGGTGGCAGTCCGAACAGTCGCGCATTTCGCCACTGAACTGGTTGGGGCTTTCGTATCCCACGCTATAAGCGATCGAAGCCGCGGAACCCTGTCCGGCTATCAGTTGGGAGCGCGCGTGGAGAAGGCGGACGCGTTTCTGATACTGCAAAGCGCTGAGTGCCGGAAAAACGCTACGCCTGGATTAATGAGCATCTCGCGGACAGGCAGTTTCTTATGGGGGACAATTTTACGGTCGCTAACACGTACCTGTCTGCGTTGACCGGTTGGGGTCAGGCAATTTGGCTGAAGTCGTACGAGAATGCTCCAATTCACTTTGACGGTCTTCAGCACCTGCAGGCTAGCGGTTCTGCAATCTACACTCCGTAGGCGAGACAAAACAGGCCTTTTATCTCGATTGTAGAAATTTGGCTAAAATTAAAATTACTCGAAATTCGACTATTATCGGCATTTTCAAACGAAGGATTGCTGACAATTTCCCTATTTGTACGCAGTAGCGGTTCTGTGAATTTCAGCATTTTGACAGGAAAGGCATCGACAATTTCTGGTGCGAAATGTGCGGGCGCCAAGGGTTTGCTTTGATCTTGATCAATGCAAACTCCGTGAGGTCACGCGCATCTTGTGAAACTAAGGGGCTGATGCATGAAAGGAATACCGCCATGAATGATATGGTTCTTAGGCAAAATGTTTTGGATGAACTCGAATTTGAACCAAGCCTCAATGCTACCAACATCGGCGTATCGGTGGAAAGCGGAGTTGTCACCCTGACGGGTCATGTCGCCACATATATGGAGAAGAATACTGCAGCCGACGTCGTCTGCCGCGTCAAGGGCGTTCGCGGGATCGCACAAGATTTGGAGGTGCGACCTGCCGGTAAACATCGCACGGCTGATGATGAAATAGCCAAGCGTGCGCTGAACATACTCGACTGGAGCACAACCATACCAGATGGAGCTGTGCAGGTGCAGGTGGAAGACGGATGGGTAATACTGAGGGGTACCGTCGAGTGGCATTATCAGAAGATCGCGGCAACGGAAGCAGTGCGGGCATTGGCGGGCGTATTCGACGTCGCTAACAATATTGAGGTCAAGCCTCATGTGTCGCGTTTTGATGTCAAAAGACGGATCGAAAACGCTTTGAACAGAACTGCACGGGTGGAGCCATCCGATATTCATGTTACGGTCGACGATGTTGGAAAGGTAACACTCGAAGGGCACGTGAAGGCTTGGGCGGATCGCAATCTGGCTACACGTGCAGCATGGTCTGCCCCTGGCGTGAGAGCGGTTGAAGATCTGCTGACCGTAGGATGAGCGGTCGGACAGAACAGCTATTTTTCGCCTCCGGCGGCAGCTTCCATAGCCCGCCTGAGACGGCGAATGATCGCCGTTCTTCCTCGCTCGTCGGCCCCCTCGCTCACCTTTCGGCTGATATCCAGCAACAGGCGCGACAGATCATTGTGCCAGTCGAGATGAGCCACGCTGCCTGGATGCAGACGCGGTTGACGACCCGGATCGACGCGGTGCGCTCCATCTTCGGTCAGTTCGTATGCTTCATCCAGCAGAGGTGCCACAATCGATGTCTTCGGGAACAGAGCTTTGAGTTCACGCTTTAGTGCTTCAAGTCCGCTGTCTTCACCGTGTGTCAGGAAAATCCCATGTTTGATAGGAATCCGCTCGTGCACCCATCGCAGTAGCTCGGGCGCATCCGCGTGGCCCGAATAGAGGTCAAGTTGGCGAATTTTTGCTTTTACCTCTATCTCTTCACCTTGAATTCTAACCCGGGCAGCTCCGTCAAGCAGTATTCTGCCCAAAGAACCTTGAGCTTGAAATCCGACAAGCAGCAACGTGGCCTCCCGCCGCCACAGGTGGGATTTGAGATGGTGCCGGATGCGTCCCGCGTCACACATCCCGCTCGCTGCTATAATGATGAAATTACCTTTCATCTTGTTTATTGCCTTGCTCTGTTCCACGGTTTCGGTGAAACGAAGATTTGAAGCGGCAAGGGCGCTCCGCAGGCCGGCCCTGTTTTCAATCTCCCCCGCGTGTCGCTCGAAAATTTCGGACGCACGAGTGGCCAGAGGCGAGTCTACGAACACGGGCAAAGTTGCAATGTCGCCGGCTTTCATGAGTAGAAAAAGGTCTACGAGGAGTTCCTGGGTACGTTCGACGGCGAAAGAGGGGATCACTAGCGGTCCTCCGGCTGTTGTTGCCGCCAGCACTTCGTCCCGCAACCTGGCGCGGCGTTGATCGGCAGACGTATCGCCGCGGTCACGATCACCATAAGTGGATTCGCAGATAACATAATCCAATGCGGTTGGTCCCTCCGGTTTAAATTGCAAAAGTTTATGGTCCGGTCCGATATCGCCGGAGAAAAGCAAGCGCATAGCCTGACCATTATCGGTCGTTATTTCGAGTTCGACCGAGGCTGAACCCAAAAGATGGCCAGCGTTCCAGAAACGGGCTCTAACGCCATCCACAACCGTGAACCAATGAAGATATTCGTGGGGCCAAAAGAGAGGCATACAGGCAGCCGCATCTTCCTGGGTATAAATTGGTAAGACAGTCGGCTTGCCCCGGCGCACATTGCGTCGGTTCAATTGTTCTACTTCCGTTTCCTGTATGTGAGCAGAGTCCGGCAACATAACCGAACATAGATCGACAGTCGCCAAGGTTGCGAAAATATGGCCATGAAAGCCCTGTTTGACGAGCTTGGGCAGTAAGCCGCTATGGTCGATGTGTGCGTGGGTGAGCACAACTGCGTCGATTGACGATGGGGCAAAAGGGAAGGGTTCATAGTTTAGTGCCCTCTCGGATTTTGACCCTTGAAACATTCCACAATCAACAATGATACGTGTAGCCGGCAATTCAAGTTCAAAACAGGAACCAGTGACACCGTGGGCTGCTCCGTGGAAGTGCAATCGAGGGTATGACATCCGACTCGTCTCTGTTGGGGAATATGGTCAACGGAACTATACCGTTGAGCAGATACGCTTGAAGCGCATTGATCCCGATCAAACCGAGATTCGCACCATCAATTATCGTTTCTTCAACGGCTGTTTCACATCATCAAACAGCGGCATCACCGCGATCCCGAAAAGAAAGGCAGCAAGAACAATCGTTGCACTGTAGCCAGTAAGCCTGAAGCCGACCGCGCCAAGAATACCGCCGGCAAAAAACAAAAAGATCAAAGATGAATGAACTTTCAGCTTTGCTCGGTCTGCGCGTACCAATGGCTTGCCGATATCATCGCGCACAGTGTTCCAATAGAACAGCTTGCCCAATTCAATACCCATGTCAGTCGTCATTCCCGTTACGTGGGTCGTTCGGATGCGGGCGTTGGAAAGTTTGGTGATGACTGCGTTTTGCAGTCCCATGATAAAGCATAGGAGCGCCACGGTCGCTGGAATAAAAAGCCATTCATGTTGGGAAAGATTGCTGCCAAGGACGCCAAAACAAAGCAATAGCAAAGCTTCAACCACAATCGGAAAAGCATATACACTCTGGTGAGAATGTCGCTTTCCCCAATTGACCAGTATAGCCGAAACGGCAGCACCTGCGACAAACGAGGCAAAAGCGCCTATCCCAGCAAGCACAAATTCAATTTCGCCAAGAGCAGCACTGTCGGCAACCATAGAAACGATCCCTGACATATGCGAAGTATATTGCCTGACTGCCAGGAAACCGCCGGCATTTGCAGCGCCTGCAACGAACGTCAACACGTAGGCCAGATGACGATCGGTAGCCTCATTTCTTGCCTGTCCCGTCAGCCGCCGCAAATAATCTCTCATGGCTTTCCGTGGACGGTTTGCATTAGTTCACTCGCTCAAAGCTCGAAGTGCATTCCACTTTTTGATTTGGGCACTGCGCAGGGTTGGAAGAGTGATGATACCCTTATCTTTCAGTTTGGAAAACACACGCGAAACAGTTTCGATTGTCAGACCAAGATAATCACCGATGTCCACACGTGACATTGGTATTTCCACCTGTTCCAGTCCGCCCTGTCGATCGGCCATATCGATCAGAAAGGCAGCCACCCGTTCGATTGCCGTCTGTCGACCGAGAACAAGCAAGTGTTCCTGAGCACGCGTGAGACTGCGTAATGTCGATGAAAACAGTTCCTGCGGGATATTGCCGAGCTTCCAACGTGGTAACAGGCGCAGGTTCGTGCCAGTTATGGCCTCGGCAAAGAAATGGTGGGTCTCGTCAGCTTCTAGACCAAAAATTTCGCCGGGTAGATAAAACGCGCTGATCTGCCTGCGCCCGTCGGTGAGAAGCCGATATACACGAACCGCGCCGAACTCTACCTCGTAGATTGTTCCTGCCTTTTGGCCTTGTGCATAAATTTCCGATCCAGGAGCAAAATAAGTTATCTGGTGGGGAAGAGTGAGACTGAACGGCAATTGGACAAGAGAACGGCCATTATCATCGGATATAGGGTGTCCCGACATTCCGGTGTTTGTGTAGGCTAACATGATGACCTCCCATTCGCTCTATGGGAGACATTCGTTGAAATTGGCGGGGTGCGAAATTCGGTTATGTACCTACGCATTTTTACGTAGACGGGTGCATTTTGCCTGCTTGGCCAGCCATCCGGATTGCTCTAATTAGTGTATTTCCCAGCAGTGGCTTTCGAAGAACACGCATGTTAGGCGCGTCAGGAACCGAGTCTAAGCCGTCGCTCAAAAGCACTATTGGTTTGCTGAGTTTTCGGAGCGCAGCGATCACTACCGAAGCGCTCAAGATGGCTTCCTCGTCTATTACCAGGCAGATACACTCTGCGACATGAGGCGAGGCGAGGGCGGCGGTGTAGTCAGTGTAGGAATGAACAAGGAAGCCTTCCACCTCAAGTGCAAACTCCAGCGACCTTCGCAAGCTAGCATCTGGAGCAACAACAAGGACGTGGCAGGTAACGGTCAACTGGTATTCCTCGAAACATAACCGAGCGGTCAGCCACTGAAAAGTAACCTGTCCGTTTTAACCTTGTTTCGAGCGGTGCGTATTGCGCCAAGTCAAACCAAAGAAGATGGCTAACCAATATCGAGTTTTATGCTGAGCACCATCCGCACTAGCTCCGGCAAGCTCTTCGCTTTCATTTTTGTCATGACGTTGGCGCGATGCACCTCAACGGTGCGTGGGCTGATGTTCAAATCATAAGCGATTGTTTTGTTGGCATGACCTGCCACAACACCCGAAAGGATTTGCCGCTCACGGTCAGTTAGTTCCTTCAATCGAGCGTGAATTGTGGCAAAATCGTCCAAACCGTCTGTCGTATCGGTCAGTTTCGACGCCGCGCGTTTGACAGCATCAATCAACAGCTCTTCTTCAAACGGCTTTTCGATAAAATCCAAAGCTCCGGCCTTCATCGCCTCCACAGCCATGGGAACATCGCCGTGTCCGGTTATGACAATAGAGGGGATGTGAAGTTCCGCAGATTGTAAACTTCGAAGAAGGTCCACGCCGCTCATGTCAGGCATGCGAAGATCTGTTATCAGACAACCATTGCGGATTGTCGGTGCCGCCGCGAGAAATCCGGTCGCCGACTCGTGCACGCGAACCGTAAAGCCGGACATGGTCAGCAAAAAAGCCAAAGATTTCCTGACAGCTTCTTCATCATCCACCACGTGAACGGTGTAGTCATCAATCGCCATTTTCGTGATGATCCTCGATTGCCGGAAGTGTAAAGCGGAACGTCGTACCACCGCTTTCGTTCTTTTGTGCAACTATTTCCCCGCCATGGGACTCAACAATGCGTTTGGAAATCGAAAGTCCAATCCCCATGCCGCCGGGTTTGGTTGTCATGAAGGGTTTGAACAGTTGTGCAGCAATCTCGTCAGGAATGCCTGTTCCGGTATCCGCAACTTCGACAACCACCCAGCCTTTTCCGTCCAAGCTGGTTTGTACAACCAGTTCACGTTTCTCGCTGTCTCGCATGGCCTCCATGCCGTTGCGTATCAGGTTGATCAAGACCTGTTGAATTTGCACGCCATCGACCATAACCAATTTCGCATCGGGACCGAATTCGAATATTGATCTGATCCCCCGCTCCCGTGACCCTACAAGTGCCAGTGCGCCAGCTTCCTCAACCAGCTTGTGAATGTCTTCCTGCGCCTTTTCGGTTTCGCCGCGGGTTACAAATTCTCTTAGATGTCTGATAATCTGGCCCGCGCGGAGCGCCTGCCGCGAAGTTTCTTCAAGGGCCCCTCTCATCCTTGAGGCAAGGGCATCATCCATGTCGCGCAACAGGCGCGTACACCCTTGGGCATAATTTGCGATCGCCGACAGCGGCTGATTTAATTCGTGCGCCAGTGTTGATGCCATTTCCCCCAATTCATTAAGTCGTGCCAGTCGTGCCAGTTCACTTTGTATCTCCTCAAGTCGCGCTGCAGACTCCTGACGCTCGGTAAGATCCCGGATGAACCCCGTGAAAAATACCTTATCTCCGGTTTTTATCTCAGCGACAGCCAGTTTCATCGGAAAGGTCGAACCATCCTTGCGTCTGCCAACGACAACCCGATCCACACCAATAATGCGCTTTTCACCGGTTCTAAGGTATCTGCTTATATAATCGTCATGCTCCTTCTGGTAAGGTTCGGGCATCAACATGCGGACATTCCTGCCGACAACCTCTGCTTCGGAATATCCGAATTGGCGCACGGCTGCCGCGTTGAACGATGTAATTGTTGCATCCTTTTCAATAACGACCGTTGCATCAAGGACCGTATCGAGAATCGACCGGAGATGCGCTTCGCGAGCATCGAGATCACGTACCGTTTTGTCGGCGACCCGCCGTGCCTGGTGAAGCAGTCCTCCCATCCACGCGATCACCAGACCAATGACAATAAGAATACCAAACTCTACGACGGCTTGCGATCGATCGTACTGCATCCCGCCCAGATAAAGCGAGGAAGCCAGGGAGAGAAGTACCGCTGCCAATCCTGGTCCAATTCCGCCCGCTATGGACGCCACAAGAATCGAGGGAATGAAGAGAATAAAAGTAGCGCGATCCTGAAGCAGGTCCTGCATTGCAAGCCGGAGCAGCAAGGCGATCAGCACCACCACCACTGCCAGAACATAGCCCCGTGCCCCTTCGAAACGCGAAGAGAGCGCAACTTGAAGGAACCGTCCCTGAAAACCGGATGTGTCTCGTACTGGCATAATGTTGTCGGAGTTCCGGATAAAATGAAAAATCATATGTTCTGGTAACAGAGAGCAACAAAAATGCATATTTTTCAACTCGGAACCGGCAAACAGCCAGATTGATATCGGTTTGTAGCCGACTTGCCGCCAGCGCTTATCGTATCAACGCGTTGTGCAGTATCTTTTACTGCCAATCTTATGTGACATGCGATCGAAGACTACTCTGGTTCGAGTTGGCAACACATCAGGCACATTCAATCTCGGTGGCTCATGACAATCAACTTGACAAAAAACGACTGACGCCCTCTTCCGCAAGCAAAGAGCGAGTGAAGCCACCGAATATCATTTCCCTGACCCTGCTATGGCCGTATGCACCTGCAACGACCAGCTCCGCCTCCGCTTGTCTGATAAAACTGAGAAGGCTTTCACTTTCGTGTTTGTCCGTCAGGATTTCGCTGCGCGCCGCAATCCCGTGTCTGTGAAGAAATATGCTGACATCATCAAGACATTCCTGCGTAAGAATGTCCGCGTTCTTGTCCGCGGTCACGACGATAACTTCATTGACCTGGCACAACAATGGAAGAGCATCAATAACGGCGCGCCGAGCTTCGCGTGTGTCTTTCCACGCAATGACAGCCGTGTTGGTGAAAATCCGACGGGCTCCCTTTGCGGTGACGAGAACCGGCCGTCCAGCCTGCAATGCCACATTGCCTAAATTGATGTAACTATCGGGATGCCCAAGCGTCATGTCATCTTCGCATCCCGTCACAATTAAATCGGCCACCCTTGAATTGTCGAGTAGAAATCTCGTGGGATTGGAAATCGCATCGCGCCATTCACGGGAGATTTTATTACCCGGCAAAGTTTCGAACTCGCGCCGCATTTTCTTCTGTCGATGCTCGGTTTCCTCTCTCAAGCGGCGCACGGTTTCGCCATTCGTTATCACGCCTTCAGGTGCCGTCATGGGAAGCGTTATGTCGGCCGCGCAAATACCAATCAGGTGTGCGCTGAAGCTTGTGGCCAAATAAATCGCGAAATCCATAAGTGGTCCCGTTGGGCCATCGATATTAAAGTTCGCGAGTATCGTTTTGTAAGACATTGCATTTCCTTAGAGCAAAGGGGTTTGCGCCCGAGCTTACTGGATCACGGCATGGTCACGAGAGTAATTCTATATGGATGCATAGTTCCGCCATTCCGGACAGACAAGTATTCTCCCTGGACAAAACGCTCGTCGCTCAGGTTGAAGACAATCTCGTCGTCAGACTCGCCTTGTGCATAATCGAAGTACCATTGACCGCCCGGTTTTCGACGCAACGCCCCGATTAAATCTTCGCCCTTGGATCGGAAGCGCCGGACACGGCACAAGTTCTGCTTGGCTTTCCACTCGGCGGCATCAAGATGCCCATTTTCGTCAAGCGGTACCAAAAGGTCATACCCTTCGTGAGCATCACCGTCTGGATGCTCTTTATCGCGTGCCAGCACCAGCCGTACATGTCGAAATTTGGAAGACAGCTCTGATTTGACCATTCGTAAATCTCCGTGTTCGCTAGCAATTTAGTCGAGAATTTTCGATGCGCTTTGATCCAGCTCAATGAGTCACGCAACAGCCTGGCATATGGCTAAAAGTCCGAGATATTGTTCTTCACAAGGATAGATAGATGGCTTTCAAGAGCGTCTTTTGCGTCATCGGTATGGATCAGTGCGACCGGGACATCATAAATGCAGCGCAGCTTTGTAAAGAGCTCGACGCGCATCTGAGCGTTTTCATCGTATCGCTAGCGCCCAGTCCGATGGGTGGATATGGGGTCGTTGTTTCCACCAGCTGGTTGCTGGAGCGCGAGAACGATATTGCCGCCATGAAAAAGCGTGAGCGGCAAATCGCATCGCTCATCAAGAATGCTCGCCTGAGCTGTGATATTGACAGCCACTATTGTGAAAAGGCGTGGGCGGATGAAATTATAGGGCAGCGCGCCCGTTTTTCGGACTTGACGTTATTAGGGCCAGATTTGCTGCATCAGCCTGGACTGAAAATGCCTGTACTGAGCGGGGCACTCTTTCACTCCGGCAGACCGACTCTGATGATCCCTCGAGGCGCGATCGCCACCTTACAACCCCGCAAGGTTATGCTTGCATGGGATGGGCAGATCGAAGCTGTTCGTGCGGCCCGGGAAGCCCTTGACGTCATGGCTGCTGCCGCCGAAGTCATAGTCGTTATTGTCGAAGACGCTGAGGCAGACGCGTGCAACAGCAGCGTGCAGGAGAACATTTCTCCCTATCTGGCCAAACATGGCATTGCGGCGGAAATCCATCGGTTGCACATGTCCGGCTCGGCCGTGGCTGACGTTTTGAAACAGCACGCGACTGAAATCGCTGCGGATATGATCGTTATGGGAGCTTATGGGCACTCGCGTTTGCGCGAACGGCTCTTCGGGGGCGTGACGAGAAGCATGATCGAAACATCGACACTTCCTTTATTCCTGATGCGTTGAGCATTTCGTAGGCATGCGAATAACCAAGGTAACGAGATGATCACGCTGCAACCACTCCCCTCCGCCGAGCCATTCGAAAACCCAAACCTTGCCGGACTGACGAGCGCCGAGGCGAGGCGGCGGCTCGAACGGCATGGGCCGAACGCCATGCCGGGAGATGCCAGCAGATCAGTTTTTATTGTTGTGAAAGACATATTTTCTGAGCCAATGTTGCTCCTCCTTGCAGCAGCGGCAACGCTTTATCTCTTGATTGGCGATCTTGCGGAGGGTCTTCTCCTGTCTGGATTCGCCTTGTTGACAATTGGGTTGGTCTTTTTTCAACGACAAAGGAGTGAAAATGCGCTTGCGGCTCTGCGCAACCTGAGCGCGCCATCCGCGCGTGTTATTCGGGACGGCAAGGAACAAACCATTCCAGGGCATTTCATCGTTCCCGGGGATGTCATTCTTGTTGACGAAGGAGAACGTATTCCGGCCGATGCAGTGGTGCGTGATAGTTCGGGCCTGATTGTGGATGAATCATTATTGACTGGTGAAAGCGTTCCGGTGCGCAAGCGCGCAAGCGATAGTTATGCCTCACCTGCGGATCCGGGAGGCGAGGACCAGCCATTTATCTATGCTGGAACCCTCGTTGTCAAAGGTCATGGTACTGCAACGGTAATGGAAACCGGAACCCGCACGCAAGCCGGGCGCATCGGCGTTTCGCTTTCGTCTATCGTCGTGGAGCGAACTCGCCTGCAAATCTCTGTAAACCGCATTGTTCGACTTTTCGGAGGGCTGGCAGCAATCGTGTGCTGCTCTCTTATCCTGTTTTATGGACTCTATAGAGAGGATTGGCTGCAAGGCGTCCTGTCCGGAATCGCGCTTGCCATGGGTATGATTCCAGAGGAATTCCCGGTGGTACTCTCCATCTTTCTGGCTATCGGAGCATGGCGGCTTGCGCGCCTAAAGGTTCTGGCTCGTCGTCCGGCTGTAATTGAAACTTTGGGAGCTGCTACAGTTCTTTGTGTGGATAAAACGGGCACGCTCACTGAGAACCGCATGCGCGTCCGGTTTCTCGATAATTTGACGGAACAATTGGATGTTGCCCCGGATTTGCGTGACATACCGCAGACCCTCCGCTCGCTCGTAGATGCGGCTTGGCTCGCGACACGGCACCAATCTATCGATCCGATGGATCAGGCCGTCGCAGGACTGGCAGCGCATACCAGGGAATATAACACGATAGATTGGCCGATGGTGCGCGAGTATGGCCTGAAGCCGGAATTACTGGCCATGTCCATCGTCTGGAAAGATGATGCAGGACATTTTGCGATCGCCTGTAAAGGGGCACCAGAAGCCATCATTGATTTGTGCCATCTGGATGACGACAAAGCGAAAGCTGTCATGGTGCATGTGGAGGCTATGGCTAAAAACGGATTGCGTGTCCTGGGCGTCGGTATCGGCACAAGTGCGGGGAATGTGTTGCCCGAGTCTCAGCATGATTTTGATTTTACATTTGCCGGATTGATTGGTTTTGAGGACCCCTTGCGCACAACTGTGCCTGCCGCGGTGAGAGAGGCCATGCGAGCTGGAATATCTGTTAAAATGATCACCGGCGATTATCCGGCTACGGCGTTGGCAATTGCCTCAGCCGCGGGCCTTGATATCAGGGGCGGAGTTGTCACAGGCGACCAGCTAGAACGAGCGGGCAGCGATGAGCTGAGGCGATTGGCTACATCCGGAAATGTATTCGCTCGCATCATGCCAGAACAAAAGCTGCGTCTTGTAGAGGCATTGAAAATCCAAGGGCAAATAGTTGCGATGACCGGCGACGGCGTGAACGATGCGCCAGCACTCAAGGCTGCTCATATTGGCATAGCAATGGGAAAACGGGGAACGGATGTTGCCCGTGAAGCGGCAGGAATAGTGTTATTAAACGAAGATTTCGGAAGTATCGTTAGTTCGGTTAAAATGGGAAGACGCATCTTCGATAATCTGCGTAAAGTGATGATCTATATCTCGGCGGTGCATGTTCCGATTGCAGGACTGGCGTTGTTTCCTCTTATTGTTGGCATGCCGCCCCTTTTCTTTCCTGCGCACGTAGTAATGATTGAAATGATCATCGACCCGATGTGCTCAATAGTGTTCGAACGCACACCCGCCGAAAATGACATTATGAGCCGACCGCCGCGACCAGTCGAAGATCCGCTGGTGGGTATTGCCCAGATAAGTTTCGGTCTTGGCCAAGGCAGTTTGCTCTTGATTGTATGCTTGGGCCTTTACCAGCTTTTTTTGCTGCAAGGTGTAAGCGTTGAAGCCGCTCGAACAGCAACTTTCATTGCAGTTACGGCGGGGAACTTGTCGCTTGCTCTATCGAACAGTCGCCGTGAAATTGTGATTTTGCATCTGTTTGAAAGGGGGCGAATGACGTTCTGGATCGCGTCAATCATTGCAGTCAGTGTAGTGTCGATCTGCATTTTGCAGCCATATCTTGCGTCGTTGTTCGGTTTCGTCAAACCTGCGGCGGGGCAGGCGGCGCTTGCCGCAAGTGCCGGAATTGCCACAGTGCTGCTGTTCGATTTGTTGAAGCTCGTTCCGATCGTGCGAAGGATTATCGGTTAAGGTGACTTTTGCCTACAGATTATCTTTGCCGTCTGAACCAGGACAGAGCGGCAGGCAGAAACGCCAAGGCTCCGAAAAAAATAGCAATGATGACGAGCATCACAAACATCTGCAGGACAACAAAATTTGTGGCGTTGGTTGCCACGAACCACCCTGTGATCGTGCCGGCAATGAGAAAGATCAAACGAACGAGCCAACCCAACATAATCTCACCCCTCCTCGGTTTGCAGTGTATTAATGAAATCGTCGACAAACCGCTTTACGTCGGTCCAGTTGGTAAGCTCGTAATCTTTCTTCGTGTCGATCGGCCCACTTTCAGTGGTGGCTATTCGCTTTAGCATCCACCGCTTGAAGAAATCATATTCGGAGTACTTCAAAGCGCCTGCACAATGCAGGATAGTTTTGGGCTTCCAACCTGTTTGCTCACACAACGTCACAGGATAATTTCGCGCCTCCGCTTTCTCAGCTTCATCTGTGCTGGCAATTGACAATGATACAGAAACGAAGGTTGTGGCTGCCTCGTTCAACACAGAATGCCAGTGTTGAACGTAATGGACAAAAGCTGTTGGGTATCGGCCGACGTGAACCGGCGCGCACAAAATTGCTCCATCGCTGGTGCCCGGATCAGCTGGCCCCACCTGATTTGCATCTGTTAGCTCAACAAAGTGCCCTTTAGCCTCAATGTGGCTCGCGATAGCATCGGCAATTTTACGGGTCTGTCCTTCGACGGTCGAATAGAGAACCAAAAGTTTCATAGTCTCATCTCCTTCGATATTTGCATGCGTTGAGAGAAGTTCGCACCTTCGGCGATCGTTGGACTGGATGCATTGATGCGCATCAAACCGGAACTTTTCCCAATTTGATCCAGCGCAATGCTCGTGTCCCGCTTGGCCTCTATCAATTGCTCAATCGCACCGTCGTCCTATGGAGAGAGCAATGGTTTTCAGAAGTTTGTTGAGTGTCGTCGAGGTCACACAAACTGACCATGATCTGGAGGTGGCAATCGATCTATGTTCTGAGATCAATGCGCAACTTTCGGTCACGGTGCTTGCAGTTGCATCGCCACCGCCAATAGGCGACTACGCTCTTGGGTCGGCGGATATTTGGTTGAAAGAGAGACAGCAGCAGCTGGCAGCGCTCGACAAAAGAGTCGATGAAGTGGAGGGTCTTGTCCGAGATGCAGATATCTCGGCAACCGTCATCGATGAGTATCCAGAGCCCGCCAGGGTCGGCCATATAGTCGGCAGACATGCGCGATATACGGATGCTACGATCATTGGTCCGGATATTCTCGCGAATGAACGATTGAAGCATCGGATAATAGACGGTGCATTATTTGAATCCGGCAAACCGATCTTACTGGTGCCGCATGGAACCAGACCAACTTTACGACCAAAACAGGTTTTGCTTGCCTGGGATTCGGGCGTGGAGTGTACGAGAGCAGCCCGCGAGGCTCTCGACATTATGGCGTGCGCTGAAGAAGTCCACGTCACAATGATCGATCCGGATTCAAGCTCGGTGGCAAGCGGCCCTGAACCTGGAGCCGATATTGCGGCGTATCTTGCCCATCATGGGGTTAAAATTGTCGTCGACAGAATCCCGAGTTCCAATTACGCGATAGCCAATGTCATCAAGCAACATGCAATTGATATTTCGGCGGAACTTGTCGTCATGGGGGGCTACGGTCACACAAGATTTCGCGAGCGGATTTTCGGGGGCGTTACACGGT
Source organism: Hyphomicrobiales bacterium (assembly GCA_900471815.1). GTDB lineage: Bacteria > Pseudomonadota > Alphaproteobacteria > Rhizobiales > Rhizobiaceae > Phyllobacterium > Phyllobacterium ifriqiyense. The sequence goes on along the minus strand of UICE01000012.1, from coordinate 74,495 downwards.
CGATGATCGATGATCCCAGCCTTCCCATTCTCATGGCCCATTAAGCGGGAACGTCGGATAGCGATACGGAGCCTTTAAGATGCAAATCAACGCAATGAACCAGTTTGAAATCATGCATCTGGTGGAACATGCCAAGGTTGGGCGGCTTGCCTGTGTGCGCGATGGCCAGCCATATATCATCCCCATGAATTTTGTCGCCCGGCCCGGTTATTTCTATTCTTTCACGACTTACGGGCGCAAGATTGAATGGATGCGTGCAAATCCTCATGTCTGCCTTGAGTTTGATGAGATTAGTGGCACAAATAATTGGCAAACCGTCGTGGCCTTTGGTCAGTACGAAGAGCTCACGGATCATCCCGACCATATCGCAGCGCGCAACGAGGCTCATGCCCTTCTCAGCAAACGAGCCGAGTGGTGGGAGCCAGCCTATGTGAAAACGGTAATCAGAGACCATCCCCGGCCTCTGGAACCCGTCTATTTTCGTATCCTCATTACCGAAATGACAGGGCATAAGGCTGTTAAATCATAACTTTGCCGGAACATCACCCCGGCATGGGGAGTTCTGATGTCAGGAGTCCTCAGCCTTGCGAATTTAGTATCGGCTGGCCCATCAGCTTCCTCGGAATGTCCCAAAATTGGGCGAGATGCAACAACTCCAGTTGACTATATCACCTTACCGCAGGAGGACAGAATGTCTGAGACGATGACCACAGAGCCGTTCCTATCCTCCGAAGAAGTAGGAATGATTGATTTATACTGGCGAGCTGCCAACTATTTGACGGTCGGCCAGATTTATCTGCTGGACAACCCCTTGCTCCGCAGACCTTTGAAGATCGAGCATGTAAAGCCGCGCCTGTTGGGGCATTGGGGAACATCGCCAGGATTGAATTTCATCTACGCCCATCTTAACCGGGTTATCAGAACCTTCGATGCGGACATGATATATGTCTGCGGGCCGGGACATGGTGGCCCTGCAATGGTGGCAAATACCTATCTTGAGGGCAGTTACACCTCCCATTATTTGGATGTGACGCGGGATGAACGCGGAATGCGCAAGCTATTCCGCCAATTCTCCTTTCCCGGAGGTATTCCAAGTCACGCGGCCCCGGACGTTCCCGGATCCATCAATGAAGGCGGCGAGCTTGGCTACTCACTATCTCATGCCTTCGGCGCAGCATTTGATAATCCGGACCTGATTGTTGCCTGCGTGGTTGGCGACGGAGAGGCCGAAACCGGGCCCTTGGCTGCCGCTTGGCACTCGAATAAGTTCTTGAATCCTCAAATGGATGGCGCGGTGCTGCCGATATTGCATCTTAACGGATACAAGATTGCAAACCCGACGCTTCTTGCCCGAATCCCGCGCGAGGAATTGCGCTCGCTGTTTATCGGTTATGGATACGACCCAATCTTTGTCGAGGGGGATCATCCTTCGACCATGCACCAATTGATGGCAGCTGCTCTCGATCAGGCCATGAAAACAATCCGAGAAATTCAAAAAGATGCCCGTGCTGACAAAAATGAGCAGGTGGCGTGTCCGCGATGGCCAATGATCGTATTGCGCAGTCCAAAGGGCTGGACCGGACCCAAACAAGTCGATGGATTGAAGACGGAAGGTTTCTGGCGCTCTCACCAGGTGCCGTTGTCGGGCTTCGCAAGCAATCCAGATCACCTGAGGCTTTTGGAGGAGTGGCTGCTCAGTTATCGGCCGCAGGAGCTTTTCGATGCCAAGGGCGCGCCGGTGCCCGAAATCCTTGAAACTGTGCCGCACGGACGCCGTAGAATGGGAAGCAATCCCCACACGAATGGAGGAACGCTCAGAAAGTCCTTGGGCATGCCCGAATTGAAATCCCATGCAGTGACCGTGTCTTTGCCCGGTTGCGTGAAAGCCGAAGGCACCAAGGTGATGGGAGGCTTCCTGCGTGACGTGATGCAGGCGAACGTCGTCGAACGGAATTTCCGCATCGTAGGGCCAGACGAAACCGCCTCAAATCGTCTTCAGGAGGTTTTTGAAGTAACGGACCGTGCCTGGATGGCTGCAACTTTACCCGAAGATACCAACCTTGGGCCGAACGGGAGGGTTATGGAAATCCTGTCGGAACATACCTGTCAGGGTTGGCTCGAAGGCTATCTGCTTACGGGCCGGCATGGGTTTTTTTCGTGCTACGAGGCCTTTATCCACATCGTTGATTCGATGTTCAATCAACACGCTAAATGGTTGGATGCGAGCAGGAATATTTCCTGGAGACAACCGATTTCCTCCCTGAATTATCTGCTCACCAGCCATGTCTGGCACCAGGAGCATAATGGTTTCAGCCATCAGGATCCGGGCTTTATCGACGTTGCTCTGAACAAGAAGGCAGACATTGTGCGAGTTTACCTTCCGCCCGACGCCAATACACTGCTTTGCACCACCAATCATGTGTTGTCCACCTGGGACAGGATCAACATCATTGTCGCGGGAAAGCCGCCGATGTGGCAGTGGCTGTCGCTGGACCAGGCGCAGGTTCATTGCGAGGCAGGTCTTGGAATATGGCACTGGGCATCGAATGAAGATGGACTTGAGCCGGACGTTGTCTTGGCCTGTGCAGGAGATGTTCCGACGTTGGAGACGCTCGCTGCGGTCAGCATATTACGCGAATTCATGCCCGAGCTTCGTATCCGGGTGGTTAATGTCGTTGACCTCATGGCGCTCCAGCCAAAGGAACGCCATCCGCATGGAATTGCCGATGAGGATTTCGACGCGATCTTCACTAAGGATAGGCCCGTCATCTTCTCCTATCATGGCTATCCCTGGACAATTCATCGTTTGACTTACCGCAGGACCAATCACGGTAATTTCCATGTCCGTGGCTACAATGAGCAGGGCACGACCACAACACCCTTCGACATGACGGTTATGAACGGTCTCGATAGATTCAGCCTGGTTTTGAGCGTGATAAGTCACGTTTGCCATACCAGCCCAGCAGCGGTCGAACTGAAACAACGCATGAACACAAAACTGTTGAGCCATCACGACTATATTCGGGAGCATGGTTTGGACATGCCAGAAATTCTCGACTGGAAATGGAAAGCGTAATGAGCAACTCACTTCTGGTTTTGAACGCAGGTTCGTCCAGTCTGAAATATGCTCTATTTGAGCGAAGGGAGAACTTGCCTATCTTGCTTCGCGGCAGCATCTCTTCGCTGGACCACACCCCGCAAATGAAAATTGTCGATAATTGTGGGTGTGCTGGCGCAGATATTCACCTCGCCAAAGATTCTATCAGTATCGGCGAGGCCGTGAATCTGGTGATCTCTGATCTTGAGGATCGGCAATTATCCAGCACCATCGAAATCGTTGGTCATCGTATTGTGCATGGCGGTACGTTGTTCTCATCACCAGCATTACTTGACGACAAAACCGTTGAGCAACTTCGGCACTTGGTGCCGTTGGCACCGATGCATCAGCCCCGTAACCTTGAAATTGTGGAGGCCGTGCGAGGAAACTGGCCGAAAATCAGGCAATTCGGCTGGTTTGACACTGCGTTTCATGGCCATAGATCGCGGCTTGCCAAGCTTTATGGCCTTCCGCGGGAACTCACGGAGTCCGGGATAATTTCCTATGGATTTCACGGTATTTCCTACACCTCGATTGCGTCGCAACTGACATCAAAGTTTGGAGCAATGGCAGGGGGGCGCACAATCGTGGCGCACCTCGGAAGTGGGGCTAGCCTTTGCGCAATGCATGCAGGTGTCAGTGTGGCGACCACCATGGGGTTCTCACCGTTGGATGGATTGATCATGAGCACCCGGTGCGGTTCTCTTGATCCCGCTGTCATCCTCCATCTGATCAAATATCGCGGAATGGATGTGGACGAAGTCGCGGATTTGTTGGAAAGCCGATCTGGGCTGTTTGGCGTTTCGGGAATTTCAGGCGACATGCAAACACTGTTAGACTCACAAGATGCCTTTGCACAAGAAGCAGTCGATTTGTTCGTTTATACAATCGCACGTGAAATGGGTGCGATGACTGCTGCTTTGCGAGGGCTGGATACTTTGGTTTTTTGTGCAGGTATCGGGGAAAACTCTCCTTTAATTCGCCAGAAGATCGGGGAGGCAGCAGATTGGCTGGGCATTAAAATAGATGCACAGCGGAACTGGTGGGGTGAAGAGGATATTAGTGCCCCTTCATCCAAGGTAAAAGTGCTCGTTATTCGAACTGACGAGGAACGGGCGGTGGCTAGTCAGATAATGCAATTCCTACGCGAGACTAGCATCCCACACTAGGCTCGCTGCGATCGCAGTGGTCGCTTTCGAGTTATCATCCAGGCCCGATTATTTGGTCGTGGGATGCTCCCCAGCGCCGCTGCAATCTGTTCGTTCGTATAAAGGTCTACAGCGCAAGACAATATCTTGAGGAGAAACATTGGCAGGAAGACCGGATTGAAGGCGCAAGGCGGCTGTCGCACCAGCACAGTACCTAGATTCTTGAACCTTATGGTTGGGCAGCTTGTCGATGCCGCTCAACCATGCGAAAACTGAGCGGAAAGCGGAAGTACAGCCACACCGCTTCAGCAATAATTTCGGCGCAAAACGATGGCCAGATAAAGGGTAGTGCGAACGTTGATCATACCGCATTGTCGCCAACTCAATCTACCTCATAGTCAAGGCTGCTACGCCGTCTCATCCTCAGTGCATTTTGCTTCGATTGACGCCACTTGATGCTTTGGTGGCAGTGGATGCCGGCCGTCGGCTCAGGAGACCGCGCCGGTCGATTGGTCCTGATGCGATACCGATTCCGATAAGAACAGCCAGAAGCCCGATGATCAGGTGTGCTCCCGTCGATTCGCCGAGGAGGACAACGCCGAAGATCGAAGCCGTTACCGGATTCACCGCAACGGACACAGCAACGAGTGTGGGAGTGGTTCTGCCAAGTGCATAGGCCCACAGGAAGAAAATGCCAGCTCCACATACGATCGCGAGATATCCGCTAGCAATCCATTGCGGTGCGCTCAGCAGGGCGAGTTGTGCAAGACCACCAGTCAGAGCAGACAAGACCGACAGGCACGCCGCGCCCACGCCCATGCCGAAGGCGGCAAACGGAATCGGTCCCGAGCGGGATATGAACGGACGGGACCAGACGTTGTAAAGCGCCATGCAGGATGCGGCCGCTAGCATCAGGGTATCGCCTCGCCATGCGTCCGGTGGTGTGGTCGTCGTGCCGTTGCCGAGCGCAACAAATACACCACCCATTGCAAAGAGGACGCCGATCACTTTGCGCATTGTCGGCCGTTCGACCCCCAAGATTGCGCTGGCGACCATGGTGAGCAGTGGCAATGTCGAGAGCGCCAATGCACCCCGCGAGGCGGTCGTATAGATCAAAGCCGCGTTGAAAAGCACTGGAAACAGACCAAAGAACAAGAGACCCAACGCAGCCGTGCCGAGCCAGTCGTCTTTGCTCGGCCATCGGTCGCGCCGCCAAACCGCTATCGCCAGCAGGACCAGGAAACCGCCGCCAAACCGAATGGCCCCAATCGTCAGTGGATCGAGCGTGTCCGCAAGATAGCGTGTGGCGCCGATCGCAGTACCCCCGATCGCGCTGGACAGAACTGCCGCAAGGACGCCAAGAATTTCCATACCGCCGCACCTCCCGGGCTCAGAGCCCGTGATAAGCGACAAGTATGCTAAAAGGAATCGAATTAATCTCATAAACTTGATAACATTCAATTATGAGCACTTCGACCCTCGATCCGGAACTCTTGCGGGCTTTCGTCGCCGTCGCTGAGCACCTGTCGTTCACGCGCTCCGCCGAGCGGCTCAACCGAACACAGGCGGCGGTGAGTTTGCAGGTACGCCGCCTTGAGGAGCGCCTTGGTGTCGCGCTGTTTCGCCGATCGACAGGGCGCGTCGAAATCACGGCAGCCGGCGAGGATTTTCTGATCGATGCGCGTCGTATCCTCACCCTCAACGAGCAAGCGATCGCGCGCCTTTCCAATCAGAAGGTTATCGGACGCATTCGCATCGGTGTCATGGAGGACTATGGCACCAAGGTCCTGCCGCGCCTGTTGGCCGACATGGCCGAGCGATTTCCTCTCGTTCAAATCGAGATGGAGATCGGTCTGACTGCCCGATTCCTGAAAAGGCTCGGATCGTCCTTCGATGCGGTCATTGCCATGCATCCAGAAGGCGCAACCGAAGGAGAGTTGATCTGTCGGGAAAAGGCGGTTTGGGTAGCAGCGGCCGACCACGCCGTCGAGGATATCAATCCTCTGCCGATGGCCTTGTCGAATCCAGATTGCCTGTTTCGCGCCTGGGCCCTTGAGGCGCTCAGTGAGGCAGGTCGACTATGGCGGTTGGCTTATGTCAGCTCGAGTCTTGCAGCCGTGGAGGCTATTGTTAGGCAGGGCTTGGCGGTGACCGTCGTCAAGGGTGGCATGCTTTCGCACGGCCTGCGCAACGTTGATCCCGGTCAATGCCTGCCGCCGCTGCCTGGCGCCGAGATACGTCTTCACCGGTCCAAAACGCTCAGCCCAGGCGCCGCACTGGCTATCAATCACCTTGTGCTTCGACTCCACTCGATGGCCTTGGGCTCGTAGGCGGCCTTCAACAGACCGTGCGCGAATGACTGTTCCTACCCACCTCTGCTGCTGACGGCAATATGAGGAAGGACCGGATTGAACCAAATCACGAAGGCCTGGTTTATCCTAATGTACGATCCTCCCCTTCACCGGAATCGCCCCATCCTCGGCGCTCTTCTCGATTCTGGAACCCAAATCTGAAGCGCCGGCCGGTTCCGCGGCGCGGAGCTGGTGGCAGCACAGGTGATTTTCCCGGCATGTGCTCCGAAAATCGCATAGTGCCTCGTCTGGAACCGCACTTAAGAGAACTGCATTGAGTGGTCTGCGGTTCAATTCCATTCAAGGCGGCTAATGTTAACCGCACACAAAAAAGCGACGTAAATCCTACCACATTAGGTGAGGTCGACCGCCTCGTCCCGTCCCGGCCCGGCCATGCTGATGTCCGCGTAGGACTGTAGCCAGCCAGCCGTATCACGGTGAGACATCGTTAAACCGAGATGCTGGAGACAATCATGCTCAAGAAATCACTGTTCATTTTTATCGGCCTTTTGACTGCCGCTTCGGCACTGGCTGCGTCGGCGGTCACACAGACAAACGTCAATTTGCGGACAGGGCCGGCATCGCGTATTAACCAATCGCGACGGTCCTTCACGCCCCAGTATCTCCTGCATAGCGGTCCATGCCGATATCCGTAGACGTAGCGCGTCGATGAATTTCGGCCATAGTGGTGTGGAAGACTGCGTTGCGTGTTTCGAGTTCAGTATGTGCGGCGAGATGCGCTGGGAGAAGTTCACGGATCTCGGCCAGTATCGCAGCCTCATCAATCAGTTGCAACTTGCCTGCATTGAAAACAATCTGTCCTGCGACCATGACCGTTTCAATGGAAGAGCCATTTTCTACGTAGACGAGATGCTTGGCGATGTCGTTGAGAGGCGTGAAGCTGAGAGTTGTGAGGTCAAGGATCAACAGATCGGCGGCTTTGCCAATTTCGAGTGAACCAGTCACATTTTCCAGCATGGCACTGCGTGCTCCGCTGATCGTCGCCATGGTGAGTATCTCGTCAGCTCGAATCCACTGATCGTGATCCGGGCCGGAGACGCTGTGGATCAGTCCGGCCACCCGCATGACGTCGAAGACGCGAGCTGTGTCATTCGACGAAACGCCATCGGTTCCAAGACCAATGGTTACGCCCGCATTCATCAGGTGGCGAATGGGAGCAATCCCCGCCCCCAGTTTTTGGTTGGAAATGGCATTATGGGCAACTGAGCATCCGGCATCGCCCATCATTTCCATGTCGCTCTCACTCACCCAAACAGAATGGGCGATGGTCGTGTTGCGCGACAGGACGCCGAGATCACGCATATAGCCGATCAGGCTCTTGCCGTAAATTTGATGTCCGGTTACGGCCTGTGTCTTGGTTTCCAAGATATGTGTATGCAGCGGAACGCCCATTTCCACAGCCAGCGCATGGCAAGCCTGCAGCAAATCCGGGGTACAGCGTTGTGGCGCCGAAGGTGCGATCATGAAGTTGAGCCGACCGGCCTTGCCATGCAATGAGGAAAATGCGGAACGGCAATAATCGATATAGGCCTCGGCCGACATGGGCGGGCCAAAATCAAGCTTTTCCTGCAGATGGCGCGGCATGATCTCGCGGGCGAAGGGCAAGGCATCCAATGTGTGTACGTTCATAGCGGCGCTGGACACATTGGCGCGAATACCCGCATCGTCATAGGCCCTGAATACCGTTGATAGCCGTGAGAGATCATGTACCGGCGGATCAAAAAAATCGTCGCAAATCGTTGTGACGCCATTGCGCAACGAGTCCATGGCAAGAAGAAGGCTGCGCAGATAAAGCAGCCTGTCATTAATAACGGGGCCCATCAATAATGGGTAGGCGTAGAGCAACCAGATTTCCAATGGCATGCCTTCATATCGCCCGCGAAAAAACGTTTCGCTTGAATGGGTATGCGCATTGATGAGGCCCGGCATGATGAGACGGCTTTTGCCGTCGATAAGGGTGGCACTCGGTTGGGCGGCGAGATTTTGGCCGATAGCAGCAATGCGCCCGTCCTCGATCAGAATGTCGCCTTCGAACGGCTTGGTTCCGTTCTGAGGACACATCGTCAACAGGGTGGCATTCTTGATCAGCGTCTGGAGCATGGGCGTGTCCTGTTCGTTGTGCCGTCGCACCGGTTCCGAAGTGGAGCGACGCCAGGCTGGTGTCTATTGATCGCGTAGCTCACCGAAGCCGCTGGCAGCTTTGGTACCTCCGCGCAGGTGCGTGCTGAGCCAGATGCCGAGAACAGTGGCCAAATAGGGCAAAGCGAGCAGCAGGTCGTGGGGAACACGATCGCCGAAAGCCAGCTGAGCCCTGATGCCGAGTGCGCCAACAATGGCAAAGAACATGGCCGCCAGAGTCGCGCCGATGGGATGTCCGGCCCCGAATATGACCGCAGCAAACCCCATGAAGCCACGACCGGCCGTCATGTTTTGGGCAAATATCTGAAGGCTTCCCGCAGCAAGTTCAGCACCCGCCAGCGCACAAAGCACGCCGCCAACCATCAATGCAATGAGGCGCATGACAGCCGGGTTGACGCCGACACTGCGCGCAGCGAAAGGGTGCTCGCCAGCGGCAGCCAAGCGCAGGCCGAAACGAGTTCGGCGCAATATAACCCACATTGCAAAGACGATTGCAGGCATGATCAAGACGAGGATAGACAAGGAGCCGAATGATCCAAAAGCGGAACCGATGCGGGGCAGGCCAAATGGTGCGCTTACAGCCGCCTGCGTGCCGAATATGGATTGCACGGCGAGTGCAGTGCCACCCAGCCCCAAACCGGTCAGCCCCAACCCCGCGATAATCTGGTTGGCCTTGAGCTTTTCCACTACAAACCAGAACAGGATTGATCCAAGCACGCAGACGATAATTGCGCCCAGAAGGGCAAGCCAGATCGATTGTGTGAGCACAATGCCAAGAATGGTTGTGCAGGCACCTGCAATCATCAGACCTTCAAGGCCCAGATGCCAGACACCTGTTCGTTGAGCAATCACACCGGCAAGTGTTACGTAAATCAAAGGAGTGCCTGAGCGCAGAATGGCGATTACGAAGTCTTCCATATCCGTCCTCCAATTTTCGCTATCCGGTCGACGGTACTGGATTTTGCGGTGATGAAAAGAGCGATGGCTGCGTTGATAATGTCGATTGCCGAAGAGGGTAGGCCAGCCATGATGGGCAGGTAGAGAGCGGCAGACGCAAGCCCGCCAAAGAAAAGTGCCACGAAGGCCGTGCCGACAACCGAGAAGTTGGCAACGAGAGCGATCAGAATCGCGGTGAAGCCGTGACCGGGTAGGAAACCACCGGTCAGCCGTCCATTTGGCCCCATGAATTCGATGGTTCCTGCAAGACCGGCAAGCGCACCGCTGAGGAGAAAACTTGCAAGTCCTATGCGCCATGTCCGCGCGCCTTGCCACTCGACCATTGTCGGATTTCGACCAGCAAGGCCGGAAACTATCCCGAAGGCGGTCCGATTAACCAGAAACCACATCGCAAGGCCGACAATAACGGCGATGATGATGATCGTTGGAGACAGCCCGAGCGAGTCGCTGATCCGGTAGGCACCCGCAAGTGGACGGCTTGATGCCTGCTGTCCGGTTCCTGATGGATCTTTAAGAGGCCCGGCGGTGACATAGAGCAGGACAAGACCTGCGATAAAATTTCCCATTAGGGTAGTTATCACTTCGTCAGCACCTGATTTCAGCCGCAGAAGTCCTGGCCAAAGTGCCCAGAGTGCACCGCCTGTCATGCCCGCAAGGAAGCAGGCCGTGACAAGGACAGGTGCCGATGCGCCATTGAGCCAATCCGCCATGAAAGCGGCTGCGATGGCTCCCATGTAGAACTGGCCTTGAGCACCGATATTGAAATAGCCCGCTCGAAAGGAGACGGCTACACCCGCAGCGGTGATGAACAGCGGGAGCCCCCAGCGAAGTATCTGTTGCAGTGCGCCTGGTCTGAGGAAGGCGCCATCCGCGATAGACTGGAACATCAAGGGAGCAGAATAGCCAGCGGCCTGAAAGATGATGCCGCAAAGCGTAAGTCCCAGCATGATGAAGATCAGCGCACGGAAAACGGTTACGAGCCGATCGATCATCTCAGCACTCCTGTCATGGCTGCGCCGACTGCGGCAAGATCATAGGGGGGGCGGAATTCGGCGACGATGCGCCCGGACAGCATGACAATTATACGGTCCGAAATATCGAAGATTTCGTCTAGATCCGACGAGATGAACAATAAACCACAACCGCGTGCTCGCGCATTGCGCATCGAGTCCCATACAAAAGAGGTCGCTCCGATATCCAGACCACGGGTGGGCTGCGCTGCAAGAATAAGACAGGCATCTTCATCCATCTCGCGCGACAGTATTACCTTCTGAGCGTTTCCTCCCGAAAGGGAACCAGCGCGCTGTCTCACATCGGAATAACGGACATCCCATTGCTTCAGGGCGCTATCGCATTGCTTGCGAATAGCAGAGGGGCTGATAGTGGATAAAAGCGGTGTCTGAAGAAGACTTCGTGCGGACCAATTTTCCCAAAGGGAACTGGTCATGCTAAGTCCTTCAACATTCCGCTCAAAGGGAATGACGCGCAGCCCGATCGCCCGTCTTGCCGCGAGCGGGGTGTCGGTCACATTTGTGCTGTCGATGGAAATCTCACCGTTGACGATATTCGCCAATGCCGAAATTGCGCGCACCAGTGTCCTTTGTCCATTTCCCTCAATGCCCGCAACACCGATAATTTCTCCGGGACGGATGTCGAGGGTGATCCCGTCGAGCGCAGGACCTTCAGGGTCGGGTCGCGTGGAAACGTTACGCATCTTGAGGACCGGCGCCGCAGTGATGTCCGCTTGCCTTTCGGTATGCGGGAGCAGCGTTGTTCCGGTCAAAGCGGCTTTGGCTTCCGGATTGAGATTGCGGGCAGCAGCTGGCCCGATAATAAGCTCTGCCAGCCGGTTCGCATCAATCCCATTGCTGGCAAGCGGCCCATCCACGAGCTTACCGCCACGCAGAACCGTGACGGTATCTGCAATTGCCAGAACTTCTCGAATTTTGTGCAAGATAAGGATCACGGTCACGCCGCGCTCCTTGAGACGCCTCACTCGTTCGAAAAGCTTCTCGGCACCTTCAGGAGAAAGAACCGCGGTGGGTTCATCCAGAATGAGCAGCTTTGCGTCCGAAACAAGAGCTCTTGCGATTTCAACCCCTTGCTGGGTCTCGACCGGCAGGTCGCGAATGCGCTGCCTCGTACTCACCTTCACGTCGAGCGCGTCGAGGTGGAGCTGCCACCGCTTTTCAAGTTTTTTCTTTGTAAAGAATCTTCCGCCTTTCGCGCCAAACTGCATTGCTTCGGCGACCGTGAAAGAGGGGGGTAGCGCGAAGCTCTGGTGGACGAGTTCAACACCCGAACGCCGGGCATCCCTGACGTTGCCGCCTGCAAGCGGGCGACCGTCGATCTTGATCTCACCCGATGCAGGGCGAACCAGACCGGCCAGGACGCGGGCAAACGTCGTCTTGCCCGCACCATTCTGGCCGACCACCGCGTGGATCATGCCACGTTCAAAAACGGCTCCGACATTAGAGAGCGCGAGGACATGACCGTAGCGAACGGTCACGTCGCGGCATTCAAATATTGGGGGGCTAAGTTGTGTCATCGCGGCTTGATCCAGTCGAAGTTCACAGCTTTGTATTGAACGGAACCTTCAATGATCCGTTAAGAATTGCTGCTCGTGCCGCTGCAATCTCTGGCTCCACTTCCTTTGCCCTGGCAACAATGTCAGCTGGCCCCTGTTCGGCGAAGAGTGGCGACGGGATGAAGTCGATAACGCCTGTTCCCAAACCGGTATGCTCATGGGTTCCGCCAGCAAATTCGCTGCCAAATGCCTTCTTTACCTCGTTATAGAGCGAGGTTCCGAAGTCGAGGCCGACGATTGAAATTACGGATTTTGGACCTTGCGGGAATTGAGCGGGATCAAGGACGCTCACCAGACGGCCTTCCGTCTCTTTTGCTGCGGCAATGATACCGAAATCTGTTGCTGCAGCATCAGTCTGGATGAAGTCAATGCCACTTGAATACATCTGTGTCGCGATCTCCTGACCTTTTGCCGGGTCTTGAAAAGATCCTGCAAACGCGATTTTGACCGATGCATCCGGACGCACGGACAAGGCACCTGCCTTGAATGCATTATAGTCGGCATTGATTGGCGGAATGGACACGCCCCCGATGAAACCAAGCTTGCCCGACTTGCTCACGCGCGCAGCAAAAATGCCGGAGAGATAACAGCCGAGATAGTAATCATAGGACACCGTCACGACATTGGGGATTGCTGGCTCGAAGGGATCAGCGAAAAGTTGAATCCACTTAGTATCGGGGTAGGAAGGGGCGAGCGCTTTGAAGGGTTCTGCTACCTCGTTGAAGGTCGAAACGATCACTGCCGCGCCAGCATCGCCGAGAGTACGGAAAATGGTCTCATAGGTCGCCGGGTCTTGAGCGTATACGGCGCGATATTGGAACCCCAGCTCTTTGGAGAGTTGTGTGAGCCTGGCGATCATCGAGTCCACGGGACCGGCATCACCCGCTGCCTGCGTGTGAACCAGCGCGACAAGGCCGCCCGCAGCGCGCGCATCCGTTGTCAGTCGGCCACCTGCGATTGTCATGGCGGCCAGTCCGGCCGAGGCCTTGAGGAGTGTGCGGCGACCGACCGGCCTATGCAACATATTCATTTCATTTGAAGTCTTGTTGGTCATGTTCCCATTTCCTTGCTCTGGAGGTTGTATATCAGCAACTTCTTATTGGGGCGGCTTCGTTTGCCGCCCGGTCGTCATCGGGGTCCAGGATTTTGGGCCCTTTTCACTTCAGACACCGCCCGTCTCAGGCGTCGGGAGAAAATGGTGCCGGATTCATAATCATAACGTCCTGACTCTGAATGGCGTCGAGAGACCAGACGCCGGAGATGAATGCCTGCCAATCCGGGTCAGCATACATGGCTGCCCGTCTTGTCTCCCGGTCGGCAAGACTGTCATAGCGCCACATCAGAACCGTTGTGTGCAGGTGGCCGATCTCGCTGACATAGAGACCGAGAAATGTGTTGAGGTGCCGCTTCTGGATCGGCAGGCCCTCGGTCTCGTATTTTTTCAGCCAGCCGTCGACCGATCCAGGGCGAAACGTATAGGTGCGATGTTCGACGATCATATGGATGGCTCCTTAAGAATGAATTCAGCAGCCCGCTCCCCGATCATGATCGCCGGGGCATTCGTGTTGCCGCTTGAAATGATTGGCATGATCGAAGCGTCCGCGACGCGCAGGCTCTTTACGCCGTGAACCCTCAATCGAGAGTCGACGACGGCCATCTGGTCATTGCCCATCTTGCAGGTGCCGACAGGATGGAACGTCGTCATGGCATTGGCACGCAGCCACTTGATCATTTCCGCGTCGCTTTCGACGGCGGGACCAGGAGCAAGTTCCTTGCCGCGATATTTATCGAAAGCTGTCTGCTTGATAATGTCCCGCGTCATGCGGATCGCATTGATCATCGTTCGAATGTCAAATTCTGTTTGCAGATAGTTCGCTGTGATGCATGGCCTGTCCATCGGATCGGCCGAGCGCAGCCTGATCTCGCCGCGGCTTTCTGGATTGACCGGACCGACGCGCAACGAAAAGCCGTGATTGGCCTCTACACGCTCTTTCTTGAACGGATTTGGAAAATGCAGGTTCGCGGTTTTTTCAAGTGCCGGCATGAAGTGAAGCTGGATATCGGGTGCAACCAGGTCTTGGCGCGATTTGACGAAGGCTCCGGCTTCATAGGGAAAAGTCGTTGCGATTCCTTTCCCGAACAGCATACCCTGGATCACCGACCAGGTAAGCTTGTCGGCGCGCAGGTCCGAATAGAGAGTGACCGGCTCCCGGCACTCATAGGACATGACGCAATCCACATGATCCTGAAGGTTTTTGCCTACACCGGGGAGGTCCTGGACGACCGGAATATTATGCTGCGCAAGTTCGTCCGCCGCGCCGATTCCCGACAGCATGAGAATTTGCGGTGAATTGACGACACCAGCAGACAGGATCACTTCACGGTCTGCATAGACTTGCGAAATACTGCCTTTTCGGCTGAACTCGACGCCGATAGCCCGGCCATTTTCAATGAGGATACGCCTCGCATGAGCGCGTGAAATGATCGTCAGGTTCGAACGTTTCCTGGCAGGGCGTAGAAAGGCATAAGCTGCCGAGCAGCGTTTGCCCTTGGCTATGGTGAAGTCGTAGCGACCGAAACCTTCCTGTTCGCCACCGTTGAAATCGTCATTGTGCGGATATCCTGCCTGTCCGCCTGCCTCGTTGAAAACATCCAGCAGGCTGTTCCAGCCGCGTGCCCGGCAGACCGTCAGTTCGCCTTCGGAATTGTGGTAGGCGCCATTGCG
Source organism: Hyphomicrobiales bacterium (assembly GCA_900471815.1). Classification (GTDB taxonomy): domain Bacteria; phylum Pseudomonadota; class Alphaproteobacteria; order Rhizobiales; family Rhizobiaceae; genus Phyllobacterium; species Phyllobacterium ifriqiyense. The sequence goes on along the minus strand of UICE01000012.1, from coordinate 59,470 downwards.
TTGCACGTGGTTCTCGGAGCGGAGGAATGCCGGCAGTACTTCATCGTATGACCATCCCGCTGCGCCAATCTGCGCCCAGCGATCATAGTCGTGACGGTTGCCGCGAACATAGATCATGCCATTGATCGTGGATGTTCCGCCAAGTACTTTGCCACGAGGCCAATAGAGAGAGCGTCCGTTCAGATGCCGCTCCGGCTCGGTGTGATAGTGCCAGTTATAGATGCCCGAATGAAATAGCTTGCCCATAAGCATGGGCAGCCGAAACAATGGGTTGAGATCCCGCCCGCCCGCTTCAAGTAAAAGTACCTTGTTGGAAGGATCGGCGGACAGGCGGTTTGCCAGGACGCAACCTGCCGAACCGGCGCCTATGATTATGAAATCGAATGTTTTCGTTGACGCCATGGTTACCACGCGATGGGACGAGCGCCCATCTCCTTCAAAGAGTCGTTGCAAAGAATGAATGGATTGGGTCTAGAAAGGATGGCATCGGCATAGGCTGGATGTTCCCGCAAGATGCAGCGCAGATTTCCATTGGCAGACTCGTCAATGCCAGCGTCTGCCAGTGCGTCTGCAGCGGCGCCACCAAAACCGAGGAACACCAACGGCTTGCCCTTGGAGGCGAGGACACGCAGGGTTTCCACAATCAGCGGATGCCAGAGTCGCAGATGGCCCTTCGTCTGATGCTCATCCATATTCACTTTGAAACGGGTGAGCGTGAGCGAGGCATTCAGAAGCAGAACGCCATTTGAGACCCAGCGGTCGGCTATAGCGGATGGATGTTCGATGTCGACTGTACCGCTTTCCATGGCGGCAAGTGTCTTCGGCCAGTCTTCGAAGCTGCGGGCGTAAGATAGATCGCCTGTTCGCGCTGCCACGATCATCTGCATATAGGCCCGAATGCTCTTGGAAAACATCTTGTCAAGTTCGTTCCAACCCGCAAGATTCCCGGCCTCAAAGGCACGTCCGGTAGCAAACCCGGGTTCGGGGTAGGGGTCTTGACCCAGAATGACACAATGAACGTCGTCGGGTTTAATTCCTTCAAATGCCCTCAGGCAGTGCGCGCCGGCAGGCATTCCGGGAAAATGCTTTTCGAGACGAACGGGGAAAATAGGCTCCCAGACCTCCAGCTCGAGTTCGGGCGCTATCGCTTCGATGTCAGGCCCCGCATGCCCGATCAGCGAACGCCATGGTGCAGTCAGGTCAGCGGACCAATCTGACAGAAATTCCCCCATGGCGGCCCTTAACGATATTGGCATTTCCACGTCCCCTGACTGGTCGACTCTGGCAGGCTCTTTCAAGAACCTGACCGTTTTGTCAGCTTTTCATGAAAAAACTTGACCAAATTGTCAACTTCTTTTTTATTGGCGTCACGATTCTTTGCGGCCCATTCAATAAGACTGACCTACCTCCTAAGGGAAAAGGAGTGTTGACGTGGGCGATTATTCGGACAAAACCTTATGAAAAATAACGGGATACCAATGGCAGAAGAACTTAGCGCAACTCATGCCGCCGCTGAAAAAGGACTTGCCGCGCAAGCCGCGTCGGATGAGCCGATCAGAGCGCGGAATGTGCTCAAGATCTTGACTGCAGCTGTCGAGATATTCTCGCGCAAAGGTCTTGATGGAGCCCGCATCGTTGAAATCGCCAAGGCTTCGGGTCTGCCTAAGGGCAATGTCTATTATTATTTCTCGTCCAAAGAGGAAATCTACACCGCTGCCATAGATCACCTGATCCACAGTTGGGATGATGCGTTTCGGCATATTTCCGCCGATCGTGAACCCGGCGATGCGATCGAGGCCTATGTGCGTGCGAAGCTGGACAATGCCAGGGAGAATGCCGCGGAGACGCGCCTTTTTGCAAATGAGATATTGCAGGGAGCTGAACACCTTTCGGTCGCGGCCCGCGACCACATGCGAACTGTTACGTCCGAGAAGGCAAGAGTAATCGATGCATGGGCGGCGGCGGGAAAGATCGAGAAAATCGATGCCCGCCACCTGTTCATTCTGTTGTGGTCAGTGACGCAATTCTATGCCGAGTTCGAGGCTTTGGCCTGCGATGCGCTTAATGTCGACGAACTAACGGCAGTGGACTATGACATGGCTGCAAAGACGATCACACAGACGGTATTGAGGGGGCTTATGATCCGTCTGTCATGATGATTTAGCAAAGGCAGCTTCCGGTATCCAAAATGGCGATAGCAGACCTATGATCGAATGAAAGCAATTTCTCTAACTGGCTGTAATCTTATGAGAGAGTGGATAACCGGGGGATTCTCCACTCCACCTTGCATATAATGGATCCAGCAGTAATCAGGACCTTGCTCAAGCATGGTGCATACCGAAAGGACCAACGCCCATGAGGGCATGAGCCTAAAGTTGGCTCGGCAAAAGTGTCTTGAAGCTTTGGACGGACACCTGTGGCGGAGGCACGTTCGGCTTTCATTTAGGCAGCAAAGGAAGCACATATTTTCGTCGACTATTGAGCTGGCGGTCATATGAAGTACAAATCTTCGTATAGTATATCATGTATATCGATATTTTATTGCCTGGGGTAGGTTCCAGCTTGGTTACGCCAAGCGCCTCTATCTTGACGTCGGGCAACTATATCATCCAAGTCTAGTTTTAGATAAGAGTTCCTGCGAAAACGGCAACCAATCTTCCACGAAACTTGGCCCTCACGGAGTGTGGATACCACCACCGCCGTCAGTTTGAGGAAAGCCAAAAAGAGTTTCGTCCGTGGTACCCGTTTAGAATATGCAGGCCATGCTCCGTCGCCTACGGTAAAATCCGACCATCACGACATTAGTTAACTCGGGTCATCGCGGTGAACATCGTGCACCGTCATGCCGACAGACTCTGGCGGCTTTTCCAGCCAGGTACGGTGGCGCAGGGTCTTTCGCGTATCTTCATAGCCAGAATCCCAATGTTCGCGCATCGAAGTTCCGGAGAATTCGTAATCCTTGGCATGGCCTTCATAAAGTTTTTGCTGGTAGATGAGGTGAACAATGTTGATCTGTGGCACATCCTGCATGGAGGAAAGAAATTCCCTATCCTCAGCGGTGAGCGCTTCGGCTGGCACGCGCAGCAAGGCCTGATGCAGCTTCAGTTTGAGATTATGCAGCCGGCGGAATGTATCCGTGTTGTTGCGTGTCCGGCTCGAATACATAATATCCTTGTGTCGGGCGAGCACATCCGGCATTTCGCGGGGCAGAGTCCCGCGTGCACTGAACAGATCGACCTGGAAGACAAGCGTATCATGAACATCTTCCTGTTCCAGCAAATATTGCAGTGGTGTGTTCGATACAATGCCGCCATCCCAGTAATATTCGTTTTCGATATGGATCGCTGGAAAAGCCGGGGGAAGTGCGCCAGACGCCATAATATGTTGGGCTGAGATAGTTTCGATTTCACTGTCGAAATAGCGGAAGTTGCCTGTCCTCACATTTACGGCACCGACGCTCAGCCGTTGCTGTCTGTCGTTCAGAACCTTCCAATCGATCAGCCGGTTCAGCGTGGTTTCCAGTTCGCTGGTATCATAGAAACTGGTCGCGCCGGATGCCCCCGCAAGCTGTTGCCAGGGGTTCATTTCCCGCGGTGCAAAAAAGCCCGGTAGCCCCGAAGTCATGGTCATCATAGCGCTGGCCTGATTGCGCAGCTTGCGAAAGTAGTCGCCCTCCGGTGTGAAATGCCAGACCTTTCTGCTGGATACCGTCTCCCAGAAATTCCTTAGCCGATCCACCTGGTCTCCCGGTTTATTGCCCGCAATGATCGCCGCGTTTATCGCTCCGATCGAAACGCCTGATAACCAGTTGGCGGCCACGCCTGCCTCGCTTAATGCCTGAAAAACCCCGGCTTGATAGGCACCGAGTGCGCCGCCGCCCTGAAAGACAAGCGCGACGGACTGATAGGGATCAAGCACCTCCTTGATACTGACAGCCTTGTTCGTGGGAGTGCCGGCTAACTGGTCCATATTGATACGTTCCTTTGTGACCGGGCGATTCAAACCGGATCGCTCAAATAATCATGAACGACTTTGCCCATGCCCAAGGTGAGATCGGCAAGGAAATGCACCGCACCGATGACTTCCAGAACCGGTAGCCGGGCGACATCGGCAATGACATGGCGATGAAGCTCGAGTTCGGCTGGGCCTGACCAGGCACCTTTCACGGTAATGTCTTCAAGGTGATACTGAACCAGTTCGCATATGCGCGGGGTGGCGTCGACATGCGGTATGATTTTGACGAGAAAATTAGGCTGCTTGAGAGACCTGGCAATTGCGGCTTTATCGACTGCATGATGTTTGTAGCCCATGGTCGCCGTTGCGCAAAGCACCGAACCGTAATGAAGGGTCCCGACGATCACTTCGCCTTCATGCACAAGCTTGGGATAGGCAAGCTTTTTGGGGAAGCCCCAGATTTCACGTCCACCGGCGATCGGGGCATCATCATCAAGGTACATGGCGTGGACATAGACACCGTCCTTCCCATCAAATCGCACCGGGATAACCTGACCGGACTCGACGTAATCGCCAAAACCCGTTGAATCCGGCATCTTGATGAATTCATATTTCACGATCGGCTCGACAATTTCAAGCGGTTCGGGAACAACCTGCCGCAAGGCGTCAATATCGGTTCGATAGGTGATGATGACATATTCTCTGTCCGTGAACCGATAAGGTCCGGGCGGATAGGCCGGGTTGGTCAGAGGCATCGCATAGGCGCGGCGAACATCGTCGGTCTTCATATGGTCTGTCCCTTGAATAGCTACGAAAGCATTGTTCAATGTGCGGTCCATCCACCATCAATGGGAATGATCGCACCAGTGATTGAAGCGGTGTCGTGCGAACACAGGAACGCTGCAAGCGCCGCTACTTGATCGATGGTTACGAATTCCTTCGTGGGTTGCGCTTCCAGAAGCACGTCATGGATCACTTGTTCCTTGGTCATGCCGCGGGCAGCCATGGTGCCTGGGATCTGCGCTTCGACCAAGGGCGTCCAGACATATCCGGGGCAGATCGCATTCACCGTTATCCGGTTTGCTGCAACCTCCAGGGCGGCGGTCTTCGTCAGACCGGCAATACCGTGCTTGGCGGCCACGTAGGCAGATTTGTACGGGGATGCGACCAGGGCATGTGCAGACGCAATGTTGATGATCCGGCCCCATCCGCGTGCCTTCATCGGGGGAATGACCGCCTTGATGGCATGGAAGGCAGCGCCAAGATTTATCTGCAGGATCGCTTCCCACTTCTCGTCCGGAAACTCGTCGATCGGTGCCACATGCTGAATGCCGGCATTGTTGATCAGAATATCGCATGAACCGAGCTCATCGACTGCAAGCTGTACCATGCCGGAAGTTTCGGGACCAGAAAGCATGTTCGCTGGCGAGTACAGACACCGCACGGAAAATTCGGTTTCAATGGCATTCCGTTCCGCCTCGATAACAGAGGCATCACCGAGGCCATTGATCACGACGTTCACCCCTTGCCCTGCCAACCGGCGTGCTATGCCCATACCAATGCCGCTTGTCGATCCGGTTACGATCGCGACCTTGTTCTTGAGGCCGGCATCGCCTGCGCTGTCGGACATCTAAACCTCCTGCGGAATGTGACCTTCGTAGTCGAGCAATGTAAATCTCCTCGACGTGTCAGTTGAATGACAGGCGGCTGTCAATTTCGGTGATGGGCCCAATAAGAACCCGAAGCAGGGAGTTGTCATTAATGTTTTAAGAAACGGAGATACTGAAAAAGTAAGAATAGTTTTTAAGCAAGCCAGACGTTTCAAACTCCTTTGAAGCGAAGGCGATCAGCCTTCGTGAACCTTTAATTGATCATATCTGAGGTACAATGATGAAACGCTCCGTGCTGTTTATGCTCCAAAAAATATCATGCGTTTCAGGCATTTTTGTTTTGGCGATCACGATCTTCGTCGTCTTGCTGTCCCCCGCTGCCAGAGCTGAACCAATCCGCGGCGCCGGCTCGACATTTGCAGCGCCCATCATTGCGAAATGGGCTGAAAACTACAAAGCATCCCGCACAGATGGTGGAGATTTCACTTCGCCAGACTGGACGGTAGACTATGAATTGGTAGGATCGCTTGCAGGTGTTATGCGCCTCAGCCAGCCGGAAATGGATTTTGCGGCAACAGACGTTCCTTTATCGCATGCGGAACTTGCCAAACATGGCCTTCAGCAATTCCCGATTGTTTTGGGCAGCGTTGCCATCGCAATCAATCTGGAAGGCATTGACCGGTTGAATCTGTCGGGTCCGCTTCTTGCGGATATTTATCTTGGCAAAATCCAATCATGGTCCGACCCGGCGATAAAACAGTTAAACCCGGAACAGAATCTCCCCGACATCAAGATCAGTCCCATCCATCGCAAGGATGGATCAGGCACTACCTATATGTTCTCCAGCTACCTTTCCTCCAAGAATGATGAGTGGAAAGCGAAATATGGGGCGGACACGCTGATAGCCTGGCCGTGGGGGACCAGTGTCGAAGGGACACAAGACCTTATCCTTGCCGTGAAAGCCACAAAGGGCGCAATTGCCTACGCGGAATATGGGCAGGTCGAACGGGGCGATCTGACGGTTGCCGCCATTGAGAACAAGTCAGGCAAATTTGTTATGCCCGGCCCGGAAGGCGTCAGGGCGGCTCAGGCAGCGGTTGACTGGACGAAGGCGGAGGACTTTGCCTTATCCCTCACTGACCAACCCGGCGAAGCCACATACCCCATCTGTGGAGCCACTTATGCCGTCGTGGCAATAGAGGGTCGTTCACCTGGTCGCTATCGCCGTGTCCATGACTATTTTCGCCTGGCATTTGAGAGCGGCGGCCGCGATGCGCAGGCCCTGCGTTATGTACCTTTATCGGAACCTCTGGTGAGCCGGATAAAGCAATATTGGCTGATCGGCTCCTCAACGCAATGAAAGTTAAAGCATGCCTGCAAGGGGATGCAGGCAGATCAATGGACCGCGCCTTGGCGCTATGGGGATAAGACGCAATGGATATAGATATTTTCAAGGATGTTCTCGTGCCGGTGATCGGTGGGCTCGGAATATTCATGCTTGGTCTGGAATTCATGTCGAATGGCATTCAGGCACTTTCCGTCAACAAGATGCGGGCATTTCTGGCAAAAGCCGCAGGAACCCCGATAAAAGGCGTTGTGGCCGGCACGCTAATCACGGGCGTTATTCAATCATCAACAGCGATGACTGTTATGGTAGTAGGCCTGGTGAACGCCGGGGTCGTTGGATTGAGGCCTGCCATCAGTGTCATAATGGGAGCGAATATCGGTACCACACTTGGCAATGGCTTGATTGCGCTCCCTCTTGGGCCGCTCGGTCTGATCTTTGCCGGCCTTTTCTCGTTGGTATATTGTTTTTCGAAGAATGACAAAGTGCGCAACATCGCGCTTGCCTGCATGGGCTTTGCCCTGATTTTCTACGGGTTGAACCTGATGACCGGTGGTCTAAGACCGCTCCGAAATATCCCGGAAGTGATGTCGGTTCTTTCTACCCTCCAGGCAGACTCTTATTTCAACCTGATCAAGTGCGTTCTTATCGCAGCTGGTGTAACCGCGATGATCCACTCATCCTCGGCTACAATCGGTATCGTCATGGGGTTGGGCGCTGCCGGTGTGCTTGACTGGACCACTGCGGTCGCCTTTTCTCTGGGCGCGGATCTTGGAACCACAATTACCTCCTGGATAGCATCCCTGAACTTGTCCAAGAATGCCAAACGCGCCGCTTATGCGCATATGTCATTCAATATTATCGGCGTGTGCATCACCGTGCCTCTGTTCTTTGTCTCGATCGAAGTTCTTGCGTGGGCGATGCAGTGGTTTGGGGGTGATCCGGGCGTTCCTGTTGTCGTGGAGGGTAAGGAAACTTTCCCGCTTGTTCCGGTTGCCGTTGGTCTTTATTCCACATTCTTCAACGTATTCAATACGGCGTTGCTCTTTCCTTTCGTAGGCGTGTTTGAGAGCGTATTGGCACGGATCGGTCGTACCGACGCTGAGGACGCAGAAGATTATTCGACACCCAAATTCCTCGACCGCAAACTTGCCGGGGATTTTGCAAAAGCAATCCCGGCAGTTCAGCAGGAAACTGCTCGTCATCTTCAGGCTGGCGCCATGTTTCTGGATATTGCACGGTCTGCAAAATCCGCACCGTCCGATCCGGGTGAACATTATCTTGCTACCGATATTCTCAGTCGCGATATACGTGAATATACAGCTTCGCTGATGAAAGAAGACTTGCCTTACGAACAGCTGGATCTTGTCGCCAGCCTGATTGAAGAGGCGGATTTCACCGCTGCATTGACTGAGTCGCTTCATCAGGTCGCCCGACGCGTGAAACGTGAAGAATTTAGTTCAGCAGCGCGCGTCATCGTTGATGTTGCTCTCGACAAGCTTGATGCGTCGTTGCAGGGTATTATGCCGGACTACGGTGTTACCAACCCACCGATGCCAGCGGGCCACATAAGCATTCCGGATGTAGAGGAATTGCGCGCGAGAACCTTGGCGCTGGGACCGAATGCCGGTGCTGCCGAGCGTGGAACAATTCTGGCACTTCTCGGCTCTATTGAACGTGCCGAAATTCTCATTGAGCGTATCGAAAGTGAACGGAAGTCAGTCAATCGCCAGGGCGTGCTTTCGAGAGCTGCGCAGAAACGCGAAAAGGTTCGCCCAATGAACGAAGGCGGACTGAGCCCAATGCCTGCGGAGTAACGCGCATTGCCGTAATAGCTTGCGCGTGGCATCTTCTTTTGGAAGATGCCACGTTGCATTGATATCTGCGGATGCTATCCGGTTTCTTGGTGGAGGCTTAATGAGCATAGGACTGATCGCCCTCCTTGACGACATTGCGGCATTGGCGAAGGTTGCAGCGGCCTCTCTCGACGACATCGCTGGCCAGGCTGCGAAGGCCGGGGCGAAAGCAGCCGGTGTCGTAATCGACGATGCAGCAGTCACACCGCGCTATGTCACCGGATTTTCAGCCGCGCGAGAGCTGCCGATTATCGGCAAGATCGCCCTGGGGTCGCTCAAGAACAAACTTGTGATTTTGCTCCCCGCAGCACTGATCCTGAGCCTGCTTGCACCCCAGGCGATTACGCCTCTCCTCATGATCGGCGGCGTATATCTGTGTTATGAGGGCGTGGAGAAAATCTATGCGCTCCTGCTGCCGCATGCCGCCCATTCGCATGAGGCTGCACTTGAAACGGCCAGCATCGATTCCAAATCTCTTGAAGACGAGAAGGTGGCCAGCGCGATCAAGACCGATTTCATTTTGTCGGCTGAAATCATGGCCATCACGCTTGCGTCGCTTCCGTCGGGGAATGTACTGACGCAGGCCCTCATACTTGCAGTTGTGGGCATAGGTATCACACTGGTTGTTTATGGGGGTGTGGCCCTGATCGTTAAGGCTGACGATCTTGGCCTGGTGTTGGCGCGCTCGCAGACGGCAGCTCCCGTCGGCACGCTTTTGCGGGCAGTTGGCCGCGGGCTGGTTATGGGTATGCCCTATTTTCTGAAAGGGCTCGGTATCATCGGAACCGCCGCGATGATCTGGGTGGGCGGCGGTATCCTGGTGCATGGACTAGAGGGTTACGGTGCCGGGGCTATTGCTCATGCGATCGAAGGGGTGGGCGAGGTGGCAAGTCATGCCTTGCCTTCTGTCGGGTCCGTTGTCGCATGGGTCGTCGAGGCCGCTGGCGCGGGTGTTATCGGCATTATCGTCGGGTTGATTGCGATACCGGTCATGGGATACGTGGTCTCACCGATGTGGAAATTTATAAAATCATGCCTTCCGCAACGCCGATCAAAGGAGCCGCTAGCGGATCCGAAGAAATAAAAGCTATTATATCCAGCGGGCGCGTTTGAAGCGAACGTAAAGCCCGATGCACAAGACGGCGATTATCCCGAGAACAACGAAATAACCGTAGCTCGTTTTCAGTTCCGGCATATTATCGAAGTTCATACCGTAGATGCCGGCGATTGCTGTCGGGACGGCCAGAATGGCCGCCCAGGCCGCCAATTGCCGGGTTATCGTTCCCTGCCGCTGTTGTTCCAGCAGATTGCTCGCCTCGAAAACAGAGGTAATCACATCCCTCAGGCTCCCTACCATCGTTTCAACGCGGTGCATATGCTGAAGGGCATCGCGGAAATAGGGCTTAGCTTCCTTGTCCAGGCACGGCAGGTCCAGGTGTACAAGCTTGCCGCAAAGGTCCAGCATCGCGTCCAAAACCCGTTGAAAGAGAATAATTTCCCTTCGCAGCCTGAAAATGCGAGTGATCTGGTCACGATCAAGGAACGCGTCGAGCATCTTCCGTTCCATGTCGAGAACCGTGTCCTCGATCGTTCGTACTATAGGAAGGTAGCCGTCGATGATGAAGTCGAGTATGGCATGCAATATATAATCGGTTCCATGGCGAAGGGTCTGAGGTGAGGTTTCCAGTCTGCCGCGCAATTCGCCATGACCCCGATCCGAACCATGGCGCACCGTGATTATGTAGCGCTTTCCGACGAAAATCGCGGTTTCGCCATAGGCGATTCGGTCACCCGCAAGCTGCGCGGTTTTTGCGACGACAAAAAGCTGATCATCATAGGCGCTGAGCTTGGGCATCTGCAAAGAGCTGAGGGCATCTGCTATCGAAAGTTCATGAAGACCAAACCGGTCTTTCAGCAGTGAAAGCTCTTCCGGCGTGGGCTTGTGCAGCCCGATCCAGATGAAGTCACAATCTGTTTCCGGGATGGACACTGCATCGAACGGCACGTCTTTCAACCGTTTGCCATCACGATAAAGATAACATGCGACGACGCTCATGCGCGTCCATTTGGGATTAGGATCACGAGAAGTACTCCGCAGGAATGATCAGTATTGAACTGATAGCCACCGTTAAGTGACAAGCGTGTGAACCAATTTCCTTTCGGACGGGTTTTGGATAATTCTCCGACGGCTGGTTTGACGCGGCATCAATTTGTGCCTCACGGATTGCCGATGGTTTTTGGAGTGTCCCGATGTAACGGAGGTCACGGTTCTCGCCCATTCGATGGGAAGCTGGCTTGCGGTGGAGGCACTGCGTGGCATGGCCATGCGAGACAATAGCATCTCGCCAAAGATCAGGAACGTTGTTCTTGCCTCGCCTGACATCGATGTCGATGTGTTCCGGCGCCAGCTCATCGAAATGGGCCCCAGGCGCCCGCAATTTACAATCTTCGCCTCAAGGAGCGATCGAGCGCTCGCGGTTTCCAATTGGATTTCGGGGGATGTTGATCGTGTCGGTGCTGCGGATTTGCGGCCCTACGCGTCAGAACTGAAGCAGCTTGGGATCACAATTGTCGACACGACAAATATCAAGGCAGGCGATGCACTCGTCCATAACACCTTCGCCGACAACCCGGAAATGGTGCAGCTTCTCGGCCAAAGATTGTCCGGGCAATCGCTCGATAAGGGCGCGTATCGCTTGGGCATTTTCTGATGTCTCCATCGCGATCTGACTGTTCCGCAGAGCTCGTGTTTAGGTCCGATTGAAGCCTAGACTAAGAGTTTTGACCGATGTGTCATCCTCCCGAGGCGCGCGCAGCAGCTGCGTCAATGCAGCTACCAGTTCGTTGAACAGAAAGGGCTTTCTGATGGCGACGTGGTGTGCATATCCGTCCCAAGTATCGTGTGAACTATTCCCTGTTGAGAAGATGAAAGGTACTCCGTGATTGACAAGAGCATCCGCCACGCGCTGACTTTTTTGGCCGTTCAAATTCATATCCAGCATGGCGGCGTCAAAGCTTTGGCCTTCAATTAATCTAATCGCTTGTTCATTGGTAGCTGCCGTGGTTACCGACGTGCATCCAAGCTCACCAAGCATGTCTTCAATCATCATGAGGATGAGCATTTCATCCTCCACGACTAGAAGCCGACGATCGGAAAGCAATCTATTCATTTGGATCGACGTATGGTGCCGGAAAGTTCATGGTGCAGAGCAGGCCCTTTGCGGGATATTCAAGGCGAACCGCGCCTGCTATCTCATGAGCCAGCCCTGTTTCGATCATGCGCGAGCCAAATCCACGGCGCAGTGGCTGGGCGACAACAGGTCCGTTCTTCTCCTGCCATTTCAAGTGCAGTCGGCGACCTTCAGATGTCTCTCTGATTTCCCAATCGATCGATATTGAACCCGTTTCTTTGGAAAATGCACCATACTTGACGGCGTTAGTTGCAAGTTCATGGAATGCAATGCCGAGTGCCAACGCAATCTTTGGCGGGAGGAGAATGTTGCTACCTTTGATTTTAATGCGTTCTGCACGGCCTCCCGTTATCCCGAACGGTTCCAAGGCATCCGTGATCACGTCGAGCAGGCCAATATTCTTCCAATTTTGTCGTGTCAAAAGATCATGTGAACGTGACAAAGCTTGCAGCCGTGACTCAATCGCATCCTGGATGGTTTTGGGTTCAGAATCCATTCGCAGTGCTTGCCAAACAATCGATTGAACTGTCGAAAGCGTATTCTTGACGCGATGATTGAGTTCATCGATGAGCATTTTAGAGTGGGCTTGTTCGTCCTTGTGCTTGGTCAAGTCCACAAACGACGCAAAATGCTGGACAATCTTGCCTGCCTCATCCTTGACGGGGCTGATAAATATAGCGGACCAAAATTCGCTTCCGTCTTTGCGACGATAGAGAATTTCCGAGTTATGATCGGAATGTTCTGCAAATTCGGCTTTAATGTCGGCCAAAGCAGCAGCGTCTGAGACATGCGCTAGGAGGAAATTAAAATTCTGACCGAGCACTTCTTCCCTTCTATATCCTGTCAGATCCAAAAAACTGTCATTGGCAAAGATAATAGGATGATCGGGCTCCTTGGTATCTGTAAACACCATTGCCATTCGCGTTGTCTCCGCAGCTATTACGAACGGTCCGAGATTGTCACTGAAACTCCTGACTTCCGCTTCGGCGTCTTTTTGCTCTTCGCTTTATTAGCAATCTTTGACATGTTTTCCTTAACCTGCTTAACGGGTGAGCGTCGTGCTCGATTGAGAGGCTGTAGTTTCGAAACTTCTCTCGCTCGGAACTGCCTGTTCGGCTATCTCATCAATGTTGCGCATGTTTAAATCGAACAGCGCAATGACTGTTCGGGCATGACGGTCTGCATGCACACCGGTTTTGGGTGAGCGATGGAGAGCACTTGACGCAAGGTCACGACCTGCATCACACGCCAATCCTTGTCGGTATATTGAATGAGATTGTGGTACTGAGTTTTCATGCTTTGTCCCTTGATCGGGCGAAAGCACTAAGGCGTCTTCCAAGCGCCAGGAGCCTAACAAGTTACAACCCGGCGACGAGATATTGTAGGCTTCTTACCGGCAGTAGCAATCGATCTTGTAATACACTGTTGTTACGCTGCAATTCGACGAGGTGGGATAGAGGCTAGTCGAAAAATCTGACTCGTAACGTAAGCCCGTTCTGCCTGAGCCTAGAAAACGCCGGGTTTATTAAATGTAGAAAGCATTTAGGCGAATCGATATGCATGGACCAACCCAAATGTACAACGGATAACTTGGGTTAAAGCGATTAGTTAATACCAACGACCGCGGCCATACCAGCCGCCGCCCAAGAAAAGAACGATCAAAACGATAATAAGAAGTGTGGTGATATCCATGTTGCTCTCCTAGAGCTACTCATGCTTCTCGCTGATTATCCAACGACAGAAACACTTCGAAGAAACAACGTCGCGCATGGGCTTATTGTTCCGTAAGCACGCTGAGGTTTCATTTTAAGCGTTCAGTTGCTCAAGAATTTCTTGAGGGCTCGGTTGCAAAAAATTCGGTGATGCGAAAGACGCGGATTTTAAGTGGCGTGGATGCGCCCAGGACTATCAGTGTGATGGTTGACCCGCCACAACAAGACGGCACTTAGCTCGTTTCCGAGGAGCGCCGTCTTACCCGGAGAAAAGCGAGCGTCATTTCTGGCTGATCGATAATCTCGATTACCGTTGGAGGGCAAAGATGGGTACGGTAGGCGCATTTGCAAGCTCCGGGTTCATCTTCGATTATCAATAGGTGCGAACTGGACCAACTACGAACTTGCGGAATATCTGCGCGACAGCGCCGACAACAGTAGCACATCACCTTCAAATGAGACGAAAAGGATACTACATCCGTGTCTTTGGAACGCAGGAGGTTTTGATGATCGAAACACGCTTGCTGCGGCAGTTCATTGCCGTGGCCGAGGAACTGCATTTTAACCGGGCGGCGGTGCGTCTCCATATGGCCCAGCCGCCGCTTAGCCAGGCAATTCGCCGACTAGAGGCCGAGATCGGTTTTTCCTTGTTCGAACGCACGAATCGAAGCGTTGCCCTGACTCCAGCTGGCGCATCCTTCCTGCAAACGGCGAGGGAAACCTTAGTTTCGCTTGAAGACGGGGTAGCGCGCACCCGTCGCGTCGCCAAAGGTGTCGATGGCCACATAACAATGACCTTCATCAATATTGCGCCCTATTCGTCGCTGCTGGGGGCACTGCGAACCTTCCGCAACGCCCATCCCACGGTTGAGTTTACCATGCGTGAGGCTACGACGCATGAGCAGATCAAGGCTTTGGAAGCCGGTGTGGCCGACGTCGGGATCCTGCGTTCACCGGGCACAACGACTCCCGAATTGTGCTACGAGATTATATTCCGTGAAGGTTTCGTTGCTGCATTGCCTGCGGGGCATCCATTACAGTCGTATGACTCCATCCCGCTAGATGCCCTCAGCGGTGAATCTTTTGTGGCATCGTCCAGAGCTCTGGGGCAAGGCTTTCACGATCAAATCATCCGTCTTTGCCAGGCTGCCGGTTTTTCGCCTCGAATTGTTCAGGAAGCACGGAGGCTGCAGACCTTGATAGCACTTGTCGCGAGCGGTTTTGGTGTTGCACTACTACCCGAGTCGCTGGCATCGGATGGGCGTGGCGACGTCGTATTTCGTCCCATAGTCGTCGATGCACCCGATAATATCCGTCACCTCGAATTGTTGATGGCGTGGAATGGCAACCGGGCCCTTGCCGTTCGCGACCGGCTACTTAACGAGATCAGGTCCCACACATGATTCCCAGCCGTGCAAAGTAAGACATGGAGCATCTTGTTAAGAGACATATAAGATATTTTACGAACCAATCCTGAGCCGCTACTTAACAATAATGGGTGTGCGCCCACGAAGTAGTTTTCTCAGAGGATGTGCTTATGCCTGCCGCCGTCTACATGTTTTCCCTATGCACGTTCGCGTTTGGCCTTTCGGAATTTGTCGTAGCGGGTCTGGTATCGGCGGTCGCCATTGACCTTCATGCTGACATTGGGATCGTTGGCACAGGAATTGCTTTCTATGCCTTTGGTGCCACGATCGGAGCACCTTTCATAACGGCGCTTGTCTCGCAATGGCAGGAAAAGCACGTTCTCGTGCTGGCCATGATCACACTGGCGGCAGGAAGCCTGGCCATGTCTGTTGCACCTGGCATTTTTACGCTGCTTGCGATCAGATTCGTCGTTGGTCTTGGCCACGGCGTTTTCATGGCGGTTGCTTCAGATGCGGCAACGAAACTTACCGGTCCCGCGAGGGCAGGGCGAGCCGTTTCGGTCGTTTGGATCGGATTGACGCTGGCTCTTGCGCTAGGTGTTCCACTTGGGACTTACCTTGGAAATATTTGGTCTTGGCGCATCATTTTCATATTCATTGGCGTTCTTGGTGTTTTGGGAGGCCTAGGATTATTATTTTTCATGCAGAACAGAGTTGGTAATTGCAATTGTACAAGTCGCCGAGGTGTTTGGGCTGGAATTCAGGCAGTTACCCATCCGCAATTGATGATTACGGCGGGCATCGGTATTTTGGTAAGCCTCGCAACCTTTTCGTTCTTCACTTTCGTTGCTCCATATTTGCTACAAATCACCGATGCCGACATTAAGTGGCTGAGCGCAGCAATGCTATTATTTGGTTTATGTACAGTCGCCGGAAATCTTATCGGGGGCTATGTCGTTGATACGATAGACGTCAACCGGAGTGTGATGGTCGGCGTTGCAGGGTTGGGTCTCAATCTGGTCGGTCTGTTCGTGTTCAAAGGCTCGCCAGATGCAATGGTGCTGCTTGTCGGCTTATTGGGAATATCTTTCTTTTCCACCGTCACGATGCTCACACTTCGCCTGCTGAAAATGGCGCAACACTACATTCCTCAGTCAACGGCAGTGGCTGCTGGGCTGAATATCGCGTCATTCAATCTGGGAACAGCACTCGGCGGTGTGCTCGGCAGCGTGACAATTGCCAGCGGATACTTGCCGTTCATTCCCTTGGTGGGAGCACTCGCGGCAGTGGTCGCAGGGATAGTCCTGGCACTGCAAATACGGCATGCGAGGAATGATGATATTGAGTTTCTTCGAGATGATTACAGCCGGAGCCCCTGAGTTCCCAGCACCCCCTTATCGCCGCTCTTCACGATGTTACAGGTGTCAATAACTTCGTGCTTGGTCTCAATGGTCGGGCTTGCGATATCGGCGATGCAACGATCCGGCGCGTTAAGGCGATCTACGCCGGTCAGGCGGCCGAAGTGGACCACCACATTGGGCGCATCGTAGCAGCGCTGAGGGCGAGCGGGATGCTGGACAATACCTTGGTGGTGTTCACCTCCGATCACGCCGAGCAATTATTCGATCATTGGATGCTCGGCAAGGCTGGCTATTATGATCAATCCGCTCACATTCCGCTGATTATCCGTGACCCTCGATCCGAAGCACGTGCCCATCGGGGGCGGATAGTGGAGAAATTCACTGAAGCTGTGGACCTCATGCCGACTTTGCTTGCTGGTGGCGGACTCGAAGCCCCGCGCAACTGCGATGGTCTAAACCTGCTGCCATTCTGTACCGGCAAGAATCCTGCCGGTTGGCGCGATGAGGCGCATTGAGCTTTGATTTCCGCGATCTCAAGACCAAGCGCATGGAGCGGCGGTTCGGCCTGCCTTCAGAATGGTGCAACCTGCAGGTCATACGCACCGAAAGAATCAAGTATGTCCACTGCGCGGGCATGCCTCCGGTGCTTTTCGACATTGTCGAGGACCTGTTGAGCTAGTGAACCGTTCCGACGATCCAGCGAGCAAGGACTGCGGCTTGGGGCCGTCGACCGCCTGCTGACCTGGCGACAACGCAACGAGGAGCGAACGCTGACGGGATATCTCGCTCGTGCAGGAGCTTGCCATGAGGAACCCTATGAGAGTTAAATTGCGGATGGAACAGGACCTTGGCACAGTGGATTGCCGACTTGACCAGAGTTGTTGGCTTCCGCTCGCCGTGTAGAAATCATAACGTGGCTAGTTTACCAAGCCGGTCCGACAAAGCATCCAGAAATCCGGCAGGTCTCGTGGTTGAATATGCAATGCTTTGTGTCCGTTTGGCCCCACGGCAATACAAAACGACAGTGAATCCACCCTGCTAGCTGTTCAAGCCAGCTATAAGAAAGTACCATATCGACCATGTGGGCATCACCGGAAGAGCCGAATCGTAAAGGTTCTTCTGACTGTGAAATTTTTAGGTGGTCTTCTAGAAGGCGCTGCTTGAATTCGAGTTCGGGTTTGCAAGGGTAACGAGATATTTGGTTCGCCCAGTGCGCTTTCACCGAGCGATATCGGTTCAACAACTGTGAATGCAAGTATTTGCATTGATCGTCCAGGTCGAGCTGTTTTCGAATATCTTTGGCTTGTCGATGTTTGAACCCGGTCACCTTTGTTGGCGGCAAGGAGCAGACTGGCGATTGCACCGCGAAATCCCGTGGAAGGGCTTGTATCCAAAGCTGTCGCTTGGGATGCATTTGATCTTGAGCCAGTCGCCGGGACGTCGCCAAAAAAAGATATCCCTTCCGTGAAATGAAAATCAAACGTCTAACGCTGTCACGATAAGGTGTCGCTCATCTGAAATACCAGCTTTTCGGAGCGAGTTGGACTAAATTGAACAACCAGAATGGGGCGCAAAGCAGCCATCGTATCAGCGCACATGCTTAATCCTTGAATGCTTGGGCAGTTTTTACAAAAATGCTGAAATACCTGCGAGGTGTGCCTGACGTTTTGGCGCGCAGTCCACTATAAAGCCTTCCGTTGATAATCATTTTAATACAATAATTTTACAGATATTGTAGAAACCTGCGCTACAATCGAAGATGGGGAAATCGGCTGTTATCGGCATTTTTAAAGGAAGGGTTTCTTCGTCAACTATTCCGGCTTAAGGTCGAAACTCGGGCAATGGATATTTCCAGTCTCCATTGCCCTACCTCCTCCTCCAGTCCTCATTCACAATGCAGTGCGCATCCCGGACCCAATATGTTTGATACTCAATTAAAAACACTGCAGTGCCTTTATGGATAGCGTCACGGTCCAAACAGAACCGGATGAGGCGCCGCCAGCCTTTGACAAGCCCCGGGCCGACAGCGGTCTGAGCGCTCTGGTGGCTATTGCGGGTTATTACCGGATTTCGTCCAAGCCTGAGACCATAGCCCGCGAACTTGCGCTTCGAAGCAATGCCGCATGCGATGACATTTTGCGGGCGGCAAAGTCTATCGGCTTGAAGGCCCGCACAGTAGTTGTTCGCGACCTTAAGCGCCTTTCGGGCCTGCCAACACCCAATATTGCTGCCATGGCAGACGGTACATTTGCCATTTTTGGCGGAGTGACCGCCGATGGAAATTGCCGACTGGTCAATCCGCTGAATTTCAAATCCCGGGAAGTATCGGCGGAAGAGCTTTTGCAACTTACCAAGGGCAAGTTCATCCTTGTTCAAAGACGTATTGCAGGGCCGGGGGCGTCGCGCGAGATTTTCGGCTTCAGCTGGTTTCTGCCCTCCTTATGGCGTTACCGCCGCTCGCTCGGCCACGTTCTTTTGGCATCGCTCTTTGTGCAACTTTTTGCGCTGGTCATGCCCTTATTCTTTCAGGTGGTCGTCGATAAAGTGCTTGCCCATCGCAGTTATTCGACCCTGATCATTTTGGTTATTGGCCTTGCTGCTATCGGCCTCTTTGATGTGGTCTTGCAATATCTTCGCACCTACGCCTTGTCCCACACCACAAACCGGATTGATGTCGAGCTCGGGCGGCGCTTGTTTCGCCACCTGCTCAATCTGCCGCTGAGTTACTTTGAGACCCGGGCAGCCGGCCAGACAGTGGCGCGGATGCGTGAGCTCGAGACCATCCGGAATTTCCTGACGGGCCAGGGGCTATTCTCCGGGCTCGATTTTGTGTTCACAATCGTCTTTATCTTTGTGCTGTTTGCCTATTCACAGAAACTGGCCTGGATTGTCGTGGCATCCATTCCGTTTTATCTGGCGATTGGCTTTCTCATCAGGCCCTTCCTCAAAGACAAGATCGATGAGAAGTTCGACCGCGGCGCATATAGTCAGCAGCTACTCGTTGAAACAGTCGTTGGCGTCCAGACATTAAAGGCTTCTGCTGTGGAGCCAGTGGTCGCGGCGCAATGGGAAGAACGCTTGGCCGCCTATGTCCATTCCTCATTTGCCGCGACCATGCTGGCGGCCAAAGGTCAAAATGCAATTCAATATGTCAGCAAGGTAACAAGCGCAGCTTTGCTCCTGTTTGGTGCGCAGGCTGTCATCAACGGCGAACTGTCTGTCGGATCGCTCGTTGCCTTTAATATGATCGCTGGACAGGTTGCGCAACCCATCCTGCGCCTGTCGCAGCTATGGCAGGACTTTCAGCAGGTGCAGGTGTCAGTCTCACGGCTTGCGGATATTCTGAATGCACCACAAGAGCCGCGTCCGGCCATAGCAGTTAGTTTGCCTGCACCCAAGGGCGCTTTAACTTTCAAATCGGTGACATTCCGATATGCACCTGATGCACAGGATGTTTTGAAAGACATTAACCTCACCGTGCGCCCGGGAGAAGTTATTGGGATTGTCGGCCCGTCAGGTTCAGGTAAATCCACGCTCACCAAACTTGTTCAACGCTTCTACATTCCAAACAATGGACAGGTTTTCATGGATGGGCAGGACATTGCGCAGGTCGACCCGGCCTGGCTGCGTTCAAACATTGGTGTTGTGCTTCAGGAAAACATGCTCTTCAACCGCACGATTCACGATAACATCGTTCTTGCAAATCCAGCAATGTCACGCGAAGCCGCGATCCGGATGGCGAAACTATCGGGCGCTGATGAGTTCATAACCAAGCTGCCTCGTGGTTATGATACGCTGATCGAGGAGCGGGGTGCCAACCTTTCAGGTGGACAGCGTCAGCGACTAGCTATTGCACGTGCACTTTCCACCAATCCACCTATCCTTATTTTGGATGAAGCGACCAGTGCGCTCGACTATGAAAGCGAGCGCATCATACTTGCCAACATGCGGGAGATCGTCCGTGGGCGTACTGTAATCATTATCGCCCACAGGCTTGCAACGGTTCGTGCCTGTGATCGGATTATCGGTATGAAGGACGGACGCATCATCGAAGAGGGAACACATGAAACCTTGATTACCCGCGATAAGGGCCTCTACGCCCATCTTTGGCGCCTCCAGAACGGAATGACGCAAGCATGAACGCTCCGGTAAAGCCATCACAGCGTACGAAGTCGGTCAAGACGAAAAGCCGAACGCGCGCGGACAATGAGTTTCTGCCAGCCGCATTGGAGATTCTTGAAACACCGGCCTCGCCGATCAGGACTGCGTTCCTCTATTTTATCTGCATTTTGGCCTCGGGAACATTGATCTGGGCCTGGCTTGGAACGTTCGACATTGTCTCCACGGCACAGGGAAAGTTCCAGCCGACTGGGCGCGTCAAGGTGGTCCAATCGCTGGAACTGGGCAAAACCAAATCCGTGCCGGTCTCAAACGGTGATCACGTGAAGGCGGGTGGCGTCCTTGTTGAACTGGACGATACCGAAATTAGGGCTGAGGAAAACGGTGCCTTGGCCAGCCTGCAAGCCTATCGTGCTGAAGTGTCTCGGCGAACTGCGGTACTGCAAACAATTGCTGACTGGAACAGACAAGGCATATGGGGCGCCAACCGTCAGATGTTTGGTCCGCTGCCAATATTTGCTGACACCATTGCGCAAAACATCCGCCTGCGCGAAGAACAGGTATTTCAGGCGGAGTTGTCTCAACTTGCCTCGTCTATCGACAATCTCGATGCGCAACGTCAGCAAAAACAGGCGGAAATCGACAGCCTGACCAACGCCATCGCGGCACAGAAGATACTGGTAACCACTTTGACGGAAAGGGTTTCTATGCGATCGGAGCTTGATGCGTCGAAAGTAGGTTCTCGGGCACAGGTCATCGATGCCTTGCAAAGCCAGCAGGAGGCAACAACGCAGCTGATCAGTCAAACCGGTCAGCTTGCATCAGCCAAGGCTGCGCTTAACGTGGCCATGAGCGAGGCAGCAAAACTGGTTAACAGCTACATCGCTGACAATACCACTAAACAATCTGAGGCTGCGCGCAAGGTCGATGAGCTTGAACAGCAGGTCATCAAGACGGAAAAACGCCGGAAGTCCATGACGATTACAAGTCCCATAGATGGTACCGTGCAAATGTCCGCCATTACGACTGTGGGCCAGGTAGTAACAGCCGGTAGTGAGCTTATGCGCATCGTTCCGGCCAATGCCACGCTGGAAATTGAAGCTTATCTTCCAAATCGAGACATTGGCTTTGTCGCAGCGGGCCAGCCGGCAGTTATCAAGGTTGAAGCCTATCCGTTTACGCGCTTTGGGCTTATCGAAGGTAAAGTGTCACGCGTTGCTACCGATGCCATCCCTGAACCGGATGCTCAGCAGGTGGAGGCCGCGGCGGCCAAGGAATTGCAATCAACAATACCGACTGGAAATGTACAGCGCATGCAGAATCTGGTTTTTCCGCTGACAGTGACACCCGATAAAACCACCATCAATGTCGAGGGCAAAGAGATGCAACTGACACCAGGTATGGCAGTCACCGTAGAGATCAAGACAGGCAAGCGCCGTATCCTTGAGTATCTGTTCTCGCCATTGGCCGAGATATCGTCCGAAGCTATGGGCGAGCGATAGCGACCTCAACCCAGTTTGCACCATCATGCCACTTGGCGTATTTACCGCCAGGGCTCGAACCGCCGCTGGATGAAAGTTAGCGGCAAGTCAGCGCGAGGCGCATCGCCATTGATTCTACAGTCGGCAAGGGCTCCCACCGGAGCGTTGGGCAGCAACATGTACAAAGCTGGAAGATTTTATCCAAAGATGCTCTCAGAACTACACAGCTGGCGGCTTCCGTCTACGCCATCAACACTGATACCAGCCACAAGCTTTGTGCACCACGGTAGACTGTTCTTCATTATGGCAGCAGCGGCCAGAGCCAGTGAGAAGTGCATCGCCATTGACTTGTTTGAAGATCAGAAAAAGAATCTAGACTATAGTGGAAGAGGTTTACTGTCGACGTTTAATCAGCACCTTGATACTACTTTCCGTATCTGAAACCCCAGGTTAAGGCAATATCCGCCGACAGTCTGTCATTCATCCCTGCAAGCATTCGGCAGCAAGTTTTCCGAAGATTTTGCTCGGATTTCCCTCGTGTTTTCTGCCTGACCACATTGATCCGCCGGATCAATCGGGGAAGTTTCAATCCGAGAATGTCGTGCAAAGGACCGCTTACAAGGCATTTGATATTATTGTCATCGGCCCACCCATGGTTTGCTTTGTGATTAACGGGCGCGAAACGGGATTGCACCAACCGTTGAACAGTGAAGCCCTTGGATCATCTTGCCAGTGCTTGCTTTGAAAAGTGGCATATTCTCCGGATGCATGCGACGACGGTGAAAGTCGCTGAGAACTGCCGATAGAACTCCTCTTCTTTACGCCTGCTTTCGGATGAGCCGGCAATAATAGTTCGTGCAATCATATATGTGAGATGCCCGCTCATGTCTGCGCTCCTTTCAATCATGAAAGCAGAACAAAATACTGGCCAAATCGATCACTTAGTACTGACAGGGTTTGTCAGTAAGCGGGCTGGAGCACTAAGGCTCATCTGCTGTCGCGCCGTCGGCTCTGCCAAGTGACAGCCGGCGGCCGACTACAATCACGGTGATGCTGCTCATGGCCCAATCAAGCATCTCCTTTGCCGACGCTCTCCTCGCCCTCGGTCAGGTTTCCAAAACATTCGATAAGCATCTCAGTGAGGATTCTCACTTTTCTCGTGGGATACCGACCGGGCGGCCTCACAACGAAGATGGCGGCCGGTGGAACCGGATAACCTGTCATGATTGGCACCAATGCGCCCGACGAGATATGATCGGCGACGAGCGGTTCGGGTAGATAGGCGACCCCTATCCCCTCCAAAGCGGCCGCCACGAGCGATACTCCGTTGTCAGCTACGAAACGCTCTTGGGGGCGCACCAGGACAATCTTGTCGGCATCCATAAATTGCCACGTTTCAGCTTCCCGCATGACCACCTGGTGATTCACAATCTCATCCGGTGTTACGGGAGCGCCGTGAGCCTCGACGTAGGCAGGACTTGCGACAAGTTTGCCAAAGAGTGGTCCCACACGTCTTGCGACGAGGTTGGAATCCTGAAGGTGGCCTACACGGATTGCGCAGTCAAAACCTTCTCCAACGAGATCTACGAAGCGATCAGTATAGGAAGAACTGATATGCAGTTGGGGGTGTCGGCGCGCCATCTGCGAAAGGACAGGAGCAAAATGCGTTGGACCAAATGACAGTGGTACGGCTATGCGCAGGCGGCCTCGAAGCTCACCGGCCGGCAACATCGTTTCCTTTGCGACATCCAGTTCGGTGGAAATCCGGGCTGCGTGCTCCCTGAATGTAACACCTGCTTCTGTCAGCGCTATACCACGGGTCGTCCTCGCAAGTAACTGTGCGCCAAGTTCCGCCTCGAGCTGGGTGATTCTCCGGCTGACCATCGACTTCGAAATGCCCAGGCGCAGCGCAGCTGACGATATCCCGCCGGCATCAGCGACCTCGATGAATATTCTCAGATCCTCAAGTTGCACATCGCGTTCCTTTTCCTGCAACACAGCGTCACACGATTTAGGTCTACCGGCTCGCAGAAGACAATGACAAGTTGGCTGCGGATGGCTCTCCGATGAGGGTATCCTCGCAACATCTCTTAACGAACCGCCAATATAGGATCTATATTCAATGACCTTTCGTAACGGCCTCAATTCTCTCCTTCGTCCCGAAGATTCCGTCCTCGTTCTGATTGATCATCAGCCTTACCAGCTAACTAACCTCAATAGCCATGATCCTCAGGCCGTCGTCAACAACACGACTGCGCTAGCAAAGCTGGCAAAAGCCTTCAATGTTCCGACCATCCTCACCAGCGTGATTGCGGACCGCGGCGGCAAGCTCTTCAAGCAAATCACAGACGTTTTCCCAGGGCAGGAAGTAATCGACCGTACCTGGGTGAATACGTGGGAGGACAAGAAGGTGGTGGACCTGGTGAAGGCGACCGGTCGCAAGCAACTAATCATCGCAGGTCTGTGGACCGAAGTTTGCGTAGCGATGCCAGCGATTCAGGCAGCTGGCGAAGGCTGGGATGTGACTGTAATCACTGACGCATCGGGCGGAAGCTCAACTGAATCTCATCAGGTCGCCATCCAGCGGATGATTGCGGCAGGCGTTAACATGATGACTTGGATGGCTCTTGCTGGCGAGTGGCAGCGTGACTGGGCTCGCACCGAGCACGTCGAAGAGCTGACCGAAGTGCTCATCTCGCACATGGCCGGCAGCGGCATTGCCTATCTGTGGGAGCAGCAGTTGCTCAATACCCCCGTCCCGACAACCAAAGGCGGCCATTAAATCCTTCCTGGGGTGATGGGGACATCGACGGTTGCGCCGCGACTAGCTGGGCGATCTGTCGATCCTCGTCGTCTTCAATCGGTCTCAGCAATTGTAGAATCGTTGAAGCTCCGTTGCCGAGACGCCCAACCAATCGGACGTGAATGGCAGACTTTTTCCTGTGCCCCGCAACATCGGTTGCGCAATAGGCCGCAATTGTTGTGGCTTCAGCATGTGACAGCCGTCTTGTTCCGTCGCTGCATCGCGACCGGCTTTACAGGCTCGGATGCGGGAACCATTTCCCTACCGACAGGTTATGGTTCGGGCCGTCAGAGAGCTCCGGGTAGTGGAGGTTGGTGAGGGATAAAATGCCTTCTACGTTGATCCGAAATACCAGCTATGATGAAGCGGCACGGATATTGTCAATATGGTTTGTGACAAGCAGAAATCGGTACGACTATATGGATGTGCCGCCTGGAATATATGACGATTTTCGCCAGGCCTTTTCCAAAGGACGTTTCTTCAACCAGCACATTCGCGACGTGTATCGCTATCGCATCTACCGATCTTGAATGATATTTCCGGCGAAACCACCTCGATCAATCCACTGGAGTGGTCAAGGGCTCCGAAAGCATTGATGAACGATAGTGCTGTTTGCTGGTTTGAATCTTATCAATGGCGAGCTTAACAAGCCAGCGGCATCTGTCAGACGACATCTTCACGGTGCGCAATGCGCCTGACTTCCTCAGCCGCAGCATCAAGAATACCTTCTGCCAAACTCTTGTCCCCCATGATACGGGAAAGCGTGACGGCACCAACCATAAGCGAAAGTATTGTCATCGCCTTGGCGCTGGGGTTGGAGCTCTTGGCTTCGTTCATCAGTTCATCCAGCACCTCAAAGTGAGCCGCTACTCCCTCTTCAAATGGGTGTCTCACTTCGTCACTCTGGCGCACCGCATCAGATCCCAGCGCCACCAATGGGCAGCCATCTGCCATTTCCCCGCGATGCCCCATTGAAAGATAGAACGACATCACCGCCTCCAGGGGATCGGAGCCTGTCGCGGCAGCTGTCGACCATCTGCGCGTCGCACTTTCCATGGCGCGGCTGGATGCCAGAGCAGCGAGGTGTTCCTTGGATGAGAATTGCTTATAGAATCCACCTTGCGTTAGACCGGCACCCTTCATCAGATCCTTCAAGCCAATTCCATCAAAGCCACGCTCTCGAAAGAGGCGGCTGGCAACGTTGATCACCTTTTCTCGATTTTCCTCTGCCTGCACGCGGCTCACTCTCATATTCGCCTCCGATTAGATTTCATTTGACATCTATGGCATATTTAGATTTAGGTCGCAATCTAAATTGTACGGATCGCTCGCCAAACCGAGAATGTAAAATGAAACGCAAATATGTCCTGACATCTGTAGGTCTTCTGGGAACGGTGGCGGTCGCTGCTTTTATCTTAATGTCCGAAACCACTGAACGGAAAGCCGATGCCGCGGATCCGAGGATGGTTGCACCGCTCGTAAGGGTGACAGAGGCGAAGAAGACTGCATCGGCAGAGCGGTCGTTTACCGGCACAGTCGCGTCACGGGTGCAAAGCAATCTCGGTTTCCGGGTGCCGGGCAAGATCGTCCAGCGGATGGTTGATGTGGGTCAGCAAGTTCGGGCAGGTCAGGCTCTGATGCGCATAGATGAAACAGATCTCCAACTCGCCCTTACGGCCAAGCGCAATACGGTCATCGCGGCGCGGGCTGTCCTGATCCAAGTACAGGCAGATGAGAAACGCTATGCGGCGTTGGTGAAAAATGGACTGGCTGCCACCCCACAACGTTATGAACAAGCGAAAGCAGCGCTCGACACGGCCTCGGCGCAGCTTGCGGCCGCTGAAGCTGACGCCAGTGTCGCAGAAAATGCAGCCACCTATAGCGTTCTACTTGCAGATGCAGATGGCACTGTCGTCGAGACGCTTGGAGATCCCGGACAGGTCGTGGCCGCGGGCCAGACGGTCATTCAACTCGCGCAGGCTGGCCCGCGTGAAGCCGTTGTCTGGCTACCTGAGACACTGCGGCCCGACATAGGATCCCAAGCTGAGGCCAGTGTCTATGGAGCCGACGGTATCAGCGGAAAGGCGCGCTTGCGACAGATCTCCGATGCTGCCGATCCGCAGACCCGTACCTACGAGGCGCGTTACGTCCTCGATGGCGCCGCCGCCTCTGCCCCGCTCGGCTCGACGGTGACGATTAAAATCCTGGACGCGCACAGGCAGTCGGAGGTCGCAGTTCCGGTAGGTTCGATCCTGGACAACGGTGGGCGGACGGGTGTTTGGGTCGTCAACGGTGCCACCCTCACGGTGACGTTTACACCAGTCGAAATCAAACGGATCAGCGAGGAGATGGCATTTATCACCGGTGTCAACATTGGCCAGAGGGTTGTCGCTCTTGGCGCGCATCTCCTGGAAAATGGCGCAGCCGTTAGAATTGCCCCGCAGCAAGAGGTGACAAAACAATGAGCTTCAACCTGTCAGCTCTTGCCGTTCGCGAACGTGCCGTCACCTTATTCTTTATCGTTCTATTGGCTGCGGCGGGGGCGTACGCCTTTGTCAAGCTGGGACGCGCCGAGGATCCTTCCTTTACCATCAAGACCCTGACGGTCACTTCCGTCTGGCCGGGCGCGACGGCGCGCGAGATGCAGGATCTTGTCGCTGAACCACTGGAAAAGCGCATCCAGGAACTGACCTGGTATGACCGTGTCGAGACGACGACACGGCCTGGCTACGCCTTCCTCACCGTGACCTTGAAGGATAGCATGCCGCCGGCCGCCGTCGAAGAAGAGTTCTATCAGGCGCGCAAGAAGCTCAGCGACGAAGCCCGCAATCTGCCTCCGGGCGTGATGGGCCCGTTCGTCAATGATGAATATTCCGATGTGAGTTTCGGTCTTTATGCATTGAAGGCGAAGGGGATGCCGATGCGGGACCTCGTGCGACAGGCTGAGGTCATCCGTCAAGATCTCCTGCACGTTCCGGGCGTCAAGAAAATCAACATCATCGGGGAGCGCCCCGAACAGATATTCGTCGAATTTTCCTATGCCAAGCTCGCGACACTTGGAATATCGGCAACCGATATCGCCGCAGCTTTGCAAAGACAGAATACGGTCACGCCAGCTGGCTCCATCGACACGCGTGGGCCGCAGGTGTTCATCCGTTTCGACGGAGCCTATAACAGCGTGCAGGCGATCGCCGATACGCCGATCGTAGCGGCTGGGCGCACTCTAAAACTTTCCGACTTGGCGGATATTCGGCGCGGGTATGAGGATCCGGCGACCTACATCATCCGCCATGAGGGCGAGCCGACAATCATGCTGGGCGCCGTGATGCAACAGGGCTGGAATGGTCTTGATCTCGGCAAGGCGCTTGAAGAACGATCTGCTGCGATCGCGCAGACACTGCCGCTGGGCATGACGCTTACCAAAGTCAGCGATCAGGCTGTCAATATCGAAGAGGCGGTTGGCGAATTCATGCTCAAGTTCGCAATGGCGCTTGGCGTCGTGCTGTTTGTGAGCCTGGTTGCCCTCGGCTGGCGCGTCGGCATCGTTGTCGCACTTGCCGTGCCGCTGACGCTCGCCGTCGTTTTTCTCATCATGCTGGAAACCGGCCGGTTCTTCGATCGTATCACGCTCGGCGCATTGATCCTTGCGCTGGGCCTCCTCGTGGACGACGCCATCATCGCCATTGAGGTGATGGTGGTGAAGATGGAGGAGGGCATGGACCGTATCAAGGCGGCCGCTTATGCCTGGAGCCATACGGCAGCGCCGATGCTTTCCGGCACACTCGTCACAATCATCGGGCTGATGCCAGTAGGCTTTGCAAGATCGACTGCAGGTGAATATGCCGGTAACATATTCTGGGTCGTGGGCTTTGCGCTGATCGTTTCATGGTTTGTAGCAGTGATCTTTACGCCCTATCTCGGCGTCAAGATGCTGCCCGACATCAAGCCTGTAGAAGGCGGACCGCACGCAATCTATGACACGCCAAACTACCGTCGCCTGCGCTCCCTCATCGAGTTTGCGGTTCGCCATAAATTCATGACCTGCGCCGTGGTCGGCATCACAATGGCTGTCTCCGTCGTCGGGATGGGAGGCGTGAAACAGCAGTTCTTCCCGACATCGGATCGACCCGAAGTGCTGGTCGAAGTTCGTATGCCCGAGGGTGCAAGCATCGAGACCACGACAGCCGCAGTGGAGAAAGTCGAAGGTTGGCTGCAAACGCAGCCGGAAACAAAAATCGTCACCAGCTATGTAGGGCAGGGAGCGCCACGCTTCTTCTTTGCCATGGCGCCGGAATTGCCCGATCCTGCCTTCGCCAAGATCGTTGTGCTAACGCCCGATGCGCATGCGCGTGAGGATTTGAAGCATCGCTTGCGCCTCGCTATTTCCGAGGGACTTGTCCCTGAGGCCTCTGTGCGTGTGACGCAACTTGTCTTTGGGCCCTACACGCCATTTCCGGTCGAGTTTCGGATCATGGGATCGGATCCGGATGAACTTTACAAAATCTCCGAGCAGGCTCTTGCTATCATGAAAAGTGTTCCAGATGTCCGCCAGGCCAATCGGGATTGGGGCAACCGCACGCCGGTGCTGCGGTTCGTTCCCGACCAGGATCGACTCAATCTGATCGGTCTCTCACCCTCCGAGGCAGCCCAGCAGATGCAGTTGCTGCTCAGCGGCATCCCTGTCACACAGGTGCGCGACAATATCCGCAACGTGCCGGTCGTTGCCCGAAGCGCAGGCGAGAACCGTCTTGATCCATCACGGCTTTCCGACTTTTCGCTGATGAGCAGGGATGGCCGTCAGGTCCCCCTTGATCAGATCGGCCGTTCTGAAATCCGGTTTGAGGAGCCGATCCTGAAACGACGCGACCGCACCCCTGTGATCACGATACGCTCAGACATCAACGAGGCAACACAACCCCCGGAGGTCTCCCAACAGGTCATGACGGCACTACAGCCGCTCATTGCATCGCTTCCCCTTGGGTACAAGATTGAGATGGGCGGCAATATAGAAGAATCCCTCAAGGCCAATGTCGCACTCGTCAAGATCTTTCCGGTTATGATTGCAGCCATGTTGATCGTCATCATTCTCCAGGTTCGCAGCTTGTCAACGATGACGATGGTCATGTTGACCGCACCCCTCGGACTTGCCGGGGTGGTCCCGACGCTGCTCGTCTTCAATCAGCCTTTCGGCTTCAACGCCATTCTCGGGTTGATAGGATTGGCAGGCATCCTCATGCGCAACACGTTGATCCTGACAGAACAAATCAAGGAAAATCAGGCAGCTGGTCTCAACGATTATAAAGCGGTCATTGAAGCGACAGTACAACGGACACGTCCGGTCATCCTCACTGCGCTTGCTGCCATTCTCGCCTTCATACCCTTAACTCATTCTGTGTTCTGGGGATCGATGGCGTACACGTTGATTGGCGGAACGGCAGCGGGAACCGTGATGATCCTCCTCTTCCTTCCAGCTCTATACGCGGTATGGTTTCGGATAGAGCCAACGAAAGATAGCCGCCAGAGCTCGGCGTCGGTAGTTCCTGTATAATATCAAGATGGAATAAGGCTTTCGTATCCTGGCTTATCACTTAGTGAGGAGATTTATCGTTTTTTGGAACCACCTCTGTCTGTGGCATTTCGCTTTATTCAGCACGGTCAAAAAGACAGAAGATTTCGATGGCCAATTCGAACACCACAACCAATCACGATAAAATTCGCAAGTGGGCAGAAGCGCGCAATGGCAGGCTCTCCATTGTCTGGACCCAGGGAAAGGGCGGAATTTTTCGAGATTTTTGATAATAGCAAATTGGCATTTCTTCATCCGGAAGAGACCAACGATGGCGCTCAGAGCCGGTTCAACAAATTTGTCAGCCGGGACTGACTGCAGTTAATTATCTGCCGGACGTTAGGTGAATAATCCGTACCTTCTGAAGGGATGCTCTATTGCAGATTTGTATGGCGGTACTGCATGGCTTTATGCGCGTCCGGTATTCCAACTGTCATGCCCAATATTAGGCCATCGAGAATGATCAGGCTGCATTGTTCGAAAAGGCTTCCGCCAAACTGCGCAGTCACGTCTACAGGTACGTGCAATATGACATCAGCAATCTCAGCTAGTGGACTGCCCATTTTCCCCGTGAGTGCAACAACGGTTGCTCCCTCGGACTTGGCTATCCGGGCAAAACTCAAACCGACGGGTGTCTCGCCTGACGCCGATAGAATCACAAGTCCGTCAGTTTTTCGGATTGAGGGCGCGGTTGCTTCACCCACAAAGTGAACCTTGCGCCCGATATGCATGAAGCGCATTGCAGCCATTTGCGCAGACAAACCGGAGCGACCTTGTCCGGCAAAGAACCAGCGGCGTTCGGAATTTGCGAAAACCTGTGCCAGGCGGTCAAAGGCGTTTGCGTCTATCTTCGATAAGGCTTCTGTTAATTCCTGACCAACAATCAGCCAGGGTCCTTGAGAAACAGTCATCGGTAATACCTTGGTAGAAGCGCGCGGTTGGGCATCAGCTGCGCCTGCGAGATTGTGTCAATGACAACGGGTAACGGACAGGGTGATATGCCATTGAACTGACATTCACCGGGCGATATTCGCTATCGTAGGCAATTTGATCGAGAGTAAGCACAGCCGCAGGAAGATCAAGTTGCAGAAACCCGGCCTCTGATTCTGTCGCAAGCCGGGCACTCAGCGTTGATTGGCCACGCGCGGGAATGACACCATAGCGTTCTTTAAACTCGGCATAGAGCGACCTGTTTCCAGTGTTCCAGTCTATATCCAGAATGCCTGGTGTCAGGGCCTGAGCAAACCAGTCGCGCTGAACGACAACCGGCAAATCATCAAGGAAGCGCAGCCGCTCGATGAAAACAACATTTGAACCTGAAGGAAGCCCAAGCGGACGCGTAATATCTGCATCGGCTTGAATAATGTCTGCGGCGAGCAATTTCATGCCAGGCTTACGATTATTAGCCTCGGCCGTTTCGGTGAAGCTCCGTACGATCTCAATTTCATAGGTCGGTCGGGGCTCGGTGACGTAAATACCCTTGCCTGCGCGAGTTTGCAGAAAGCCGAGGTTCTCGAGATCCTTGACTGCTTGCCGAACGGTAATCCTGCTCACTCCGTACAATGCCACAAGTTCGCGCTCGGACGGCAGCTTGTCGTTGACCGAGAGTTTTCCGCTGTCGATCATATTTTTGAGAACAGTCCGCAGTTGGACATAGAGTGGGTCGGGGTGGTTTCGATCGACCGGATTTATTCGGCCACTCCGGTGTGTTTCACTCATCTCGAATCTTCACCCGCTTTTTGGTGTCTGAGCTATCTGGCAGATTGCTACGCCTGTTGTCGAGGTTATTGAATACAAGATGTTTCGACTGTGTTGACATAACTGGTTATGACCAGTAGCAATAGCACAGCATGAGCATTGGAGCAATTCATGAAGTTGACTTTGGTTGGCGGCGGCGGAGTGAGAGCGCCATTGTTTGTTGGGTCGGCGCTTCGCCGAGCAGAACAGAGCGGGCTGAAGGAAATTTGCCTGCTGGATATCAACGAGAAGAAGCTCGAACTGTTCGGGCGTATCAGTCAGGAATTGGGTCGTCGGAACCAATCCCCCGTGAAAATCTCCCTGACCACCAGTGCTGAAAAAGCGCTGGAGGGTGCAGATTATGTTGTTACAACCGTTCGCCCTGGCGACGAAGAAGGCCGGATCAAGGATGAGCGGATTGCTCTCTCGCATGGCGTGTTGGGACAGGAAACAACCGGGCCAGGCGGATTCGCTATGGCTCTGCGCAGCATTCCGGCAATTTTGGAATATGCGAGGCTTTTAAAGAAAGTCAGCCCGGATGCCTGGCTCTTTAATTTCACAAATCCGGCTGGTCTTGTTGCGCAAGCACTTCAGGATGAAGGCTTTCATCGCACGGTCGGTATTTGTGATGGCGCCAACGGCGCGCAGGAAGCCTTGGCGAAGTGGTTCAAGGTTCCACAAAACGATGTGCACGCAGAAGTGGCAGGCCTCAATCATCTCTCGTTTACGCGAAGCGCAACCATTAACGGGCAAGAGGTTCTGCAGGCCTTGCTGGATGACGATCGGTTTTTAAAGGCGACGTCCCAGCGGATGTTTGATCCAAAGATTATCCGCAGGCAGCGGAACTGGATAAATGAATATCTGTATTACTATTACTACGCCGAAAAAGCCGTGGCGGCGTTGAAATCCGATGTCCGTACCCGCGGCGAGGAAGTCAAAGACCTTAACCGGACATTGATTGAGACGCTTGGTTCAATCGATCTTGAGAAGAATGCGCAGGAGGCACTGAACCGCTATTACGCATATGAGCGCCGTCGTAGCTCAACCTATATGCATTATGCGCTCGAAGATGCTCCAACCATGGAAGAAGCTGATAGCCTGATCGATACCGG
Organism: Hyphomicrobiales bacterium; assembly: GCA_900471815.1. Classification (GTDB taxonomy): domain Bacteria; phylum Pseudomonadota; class Alphaproteobacteria; order Rhizobiales; family Rhizobiaceae; genus Phyllobacterium; species Phyllobacterium ifriqiyense. The sequence goes on along the minus strand of UICE01000012.1, from coordinate 26,256 downwards.
CAGCCATGAGGGCAATTCGGAAGAAGGCGAGGGTTACGCCGGAGTTGCGCTTAATCTTGTGGATGCTCTGCAAACCGGAAAGCCTTGCTACAGCGGCCTCAACGTCCGCAATGAGGGATCAATAGACGGTCTGCGCTCCGACGATGTTGTCGAAGTAAGCTGCGTCGTTGACAAGGAGGGAATTCGCCCTTTGCATATCGGCAAGATGCCGGAACCACAATTTCAGCTTGTTCAAAGCGTCAAGCACTATGAACGTCTGGCTGTAAAGGCAATTCGCGAGCGAAGCCGCGATGTTGCCGTTGAAGCTTTGATGGCCCATCCGCTTGTGCTGTCCTATTCGCGTGCAGTTCCATTGGTCGACGAATACCTTGCCGCTCATGCGCCATATGCAGGAGTATGGAAATGACGAAAACCGCACGATCAAGCTACGAAGTGATGGTCGTTGGCGAATATTATTTCGATCTTGTTTTCCGTGGCCTGCCGGATATCCCTCGAATGGGTGCGGATCTTTGGGCTCAGGAATTTGATTGGGTGCCGGGTGCAGCATTTTCAACAGCCTTGGCACTGACGCGTCTTGGGACAAATGCCGGATGGTGGTGTGCTTTCGGTAACGACATCTTCAGTCGTATGATCATGGAAGAGGCTCGAAAAGAGAGTATTGACGATGGCTTATTTATCCAACTGGACAAGCCTTGGCGGCGGCTGAGCTCGGCTTTTTCGTTTACCGATGATCGCGGATTCATCAGTTACAGCGAAGACCGTGATCCCAGCCCGACACCGGCTGATCTTGAACGAATCCGGCCAAACGTACTTCTGCTGCAGGGATTCTCGCTTGATAAGGAGCGCAAGGCACTTATCAATGCCGCTCGTAATCTCGGCATAAGAATCTGTTCGGACTGCCAGCACATAGATATGGATTTGTCGGAGCCTGGCCTGACTGACGCTTTGGGACAGATCGATGTGTTCCTGCCCAACGAAACAGAAGCCAAGGCGCTGACCGGCGAAACCGACGTCGAAATCGCGCTCGGCGTTCTTACCCGATACTGCAGCACCGTCGTGATCAAGCGTGGAGCGGAAGGTGTTATCGCCAGCGATAATGGCCGTGTCTACCGGCTACCGGCTTTGTCGGTCGATGTTTTCGACACAACCGGAGCCGGGGACTCCTTCAATGCAGGGTTTGTTCACGGTCTGCTGCACGAGCCGGACTTTATCTCGGCTCTGGAAGTGGCAGTGATTTGCGGCTCGCTTGCAGTAACCGGATATGGTGGCAGGAACCTGCCATATCTTTCCGATCTTGACCGATACCGGCGGCGCAGTGCCGCCGGCTGATGACTCCAATCAATCAAGAAAAATAGGGAACGATCATGGGATACCAATACAAACTGCTTGCAAGCCTCGCTTTTATGACAGTTGCAGTGGCGCTGCCAGCTAAGGCAGAAACAATATCGATGTTCTGCTCGGCCACGGATTATGAGCTTTGCGAAGAAGGGGCTCAAAAATGGGCAAAATCCTCGGGTAATGAGGTCAAGATCAATCGCACACCGCAAAATCTCGATGACGCCATTCCTATCTATCAGCAATTATTCGCTTCCAAATCGTCTGATGTCGATCTGCTCTATGTGGATGTGATTTGGTTGGGCATGATGAAGGATCACTTCTCGGACCTTGTCTCGCTTGTTCCCGAGGCAGAGGTAAAGGCCCATTTTGCATCGGCGACAGATGCGGCCCGTATCGACAACAAGCTTGTCGCAATGCCCTTCTACATTGATACCGGACTGATGTTCTATCGAAAGGATCTGCTGGAAAAATATGGCAAGCAGGCACCGAAGACTTGGGATGAGCTAACAGCAACCGCCAAGGAAATTCAGGACAGTGAGCGCAAGGCTGGCAATGCCGATATGTGGGGTTACGCCTGGCAGGGCCGCAGCTATGAGGGGCTTACCTGTGACGCCGTCGAATGGATCGCTGCAGGCGGTGGCGGTACCATTCTTTCCGACAAAGGAGAGGTGACAATCAACAATCCAGCAACCGTTGCCGCACTCACTCGGGCTCGGGGCTGGATTGATACGATCTCCCCAAAGGGTGTCTTGAACTATGATGAAGAGAGCTCCCGCGCGCTTTTCGAAAGTGGCAATGCCGTCTTCCACCGCAATTGGCCTTATGTCTGGGGGACATCTCAGGCGCAGGGCGGCAAGCTGGTTGATAAGGTTGGCGTCTCAGCATTGCCAATCGGTGCAAATGGGCAAAAATCAAGCGGTGCTCTTGGTACAGCCTATCTGGCCGTGTCGAAATATTCGGCAAAGCAAGAGAAAGCTGCAGAACTGTTGAGGTATATGGTGGGACTTGAGGACCAGAAAATGCGAGCAATAAAGGGCGGATACAACCCTACGGTTGAAGCGCTCTACACCGACGCTGACGTCCTCGCGAAAATACCGTTCCTGCCCATGGCGAAAGCAGCTTTCGAAGAATCCGTTGCTCGGCCATCTGCGGCGACCGGGAAGAATTATAATCGGGTTTCGCGCACCTTCTATCGCGCGGTCCATGACATAATCTCCGGGACCGGCGATGTGGCAGAGGAAGTTGTGCAGCTTGAAAAGAAGCTGAAGCGCGACGTAAAAGCCAACTGAAGCACAACCGCCTGCGGATAACGCCCGCAGGCGGGCTTCTCCTTCACCAAAGCTCACGCATTGCAAGTCACAGGTTAAGGCAAGGGCAACATAATGGCCTCCGTCACACTGAAAGAAGTCAGCAAGAGCTTTGGAGCTTTTGATGTGCTCCGGTCGATCGACCTCGACATTGAAGATGGAGAATTCGTGGTCTTCGTGGGGCCATCAGGCTGCGGCAAATCAACTTTGCTGCGTGTCATTGCCGGGTTGGTTCCTGTCTCGCAAGGGACTGTCTCAATTGATGGAGAAGAAGTTACGGACGTACCGGCGTCAAAACGCGGCGTTGCGTTCGTTTTTCAGTCCTATGCCCTCTATCCTCACATGAATGTGGCTCGTAACATCAGTTTTGCCCTGGAAACAGCGCGAATGACCAAGGTCGAGATTGGTCGGCGGTTGGCCAAGGTCGCCGATATGTTGAAAATCGACCACCTACTCGATCGTAAACCAAAGCAGCTTTCAGGCGGGCAGCGCCAGCGCGTTGCGATAGGACGGGCTCTGGTCAGTCAGCCAAAACTATTCCTCTTTGATGAGCCCCTTTCCAATCTTGATGCTGACTTGCGAATGGAGATGCGTTTCGAAATCGCCAAGTTGCATGCCGAAGTCAGTGCCACGATGATTTATGTTACACATGATCAGACTGAGGCCATGACGCTCGCCGATCGGATCGTCATCCTCAATCATGGGCGCATTGAACAGGTAGGAACGCCCCGTCAGCTCTATGATCATCCGGCAAACAAGTTCGTTGCAGGTTTCCTTGGTAGCCCTCGCATGAACTTTGCGTCTGTCAAAAGTGAAACGCAGGGCGTGATAACCGGCCCTGGCGGCTTCGAGCTGAAACTGGATCAGTTAGATGCAAAAAAACCAGTGACACTAGGACTTCGCCCCGAATCATTGGAAATAATTTCCGCAGACGCAGGCCGTTGCATAAAGGGTGTCTTTGAACGTGTCGAAGACCTTGGTTATGAGCAGATCGCTTATATCCGCTTGAGCGATGACACGATCTGGACCGTACGCTCCGGAGGTGCCATTCCGGCATATGCTTCAGGGTCCAAGGTTGGCTTGAGATGGAACCCCGAGGATATCTATCTTTTCGATGATAAAGACCAGTGTCTCGACGTTGGCCTAGTTCTGAAACCAGCAGTTGCAATAAACCAATGAAAAACAGGGAAACAACCATAGCCTGGTTTTTTCTCCTGCCACTTCTGTTGGCACTTACGGCTGTTGCAGCATGGCCACTGGCACGGAACATGTATTTCTCTTTCACCGATGCCTTTCTCGATAATCCTGCAGATTATAGCTTTGTCGGCTTTCAAAACTTTATTACGGTTTGGGAAGACTCCATTTTCTGGGGTGCCGTACGCAATACGCTTGTTTTCACTTTTGTCTCCGTGGCGTTGGAGACCCTGCTTGGTTTTGCGATCGCCTTGCTGTTGCATCGCGCCTTCGTCGGGCGCGGGCTGGTGCGGGCCGCTATATTGGTTCCATGGGCCATGCCGATGGTCGTATCCGCAAAGATTTGGGAGTGGATGTTCAATGATCAATTTGGCCTTATCAACAAGGGCTTGATCTGGCTAGGCTTCCTTGAAAAGGGCATCGCATGGACAGCTGATCCGTCCCTTATCCTCGGCACGGTTATCTTCATCGACGTATGGGTCACGACGCCCTTCATGGTTCTGCTTATTCTTGCTGGTTTACAGTTGATACCGGAAGAAATCTACGAGGCCGCTGAGGTTTCCGGAGTGCCGGCATGGAAGCGTCTGTGGTCGATCACCTTGCCGCTGGCGACACCCGCCATTGGAGTAGCCGTTCTTTTCCGGACACTCGATGCGCTGCGGATGTTTGATCTGAGTTATGTCCTTGCCGCCAACAATGAGAAGGCGATGACAATGTCAATCTATGCGCGGGATCAACTGATCAGCTTTCAGGACCTGGGTGTAGGTTCCGCCGCTTCAACTTGGGTGTTTCTTATAATAGGGCTGATTGCGATCGCTATGGTGAGCATTCTCAGACTCGACCGGAATACGGGTTGACCGATGACGGGAGGTTCAAGACATTATTCCAACAGCACCTATCGAAAATTACGCATTGCCAAACGTGCCGGGCTTTATGCGGGTGTGGCGCTGGTGCTCGTTTACATGTTATTCCCTTATTATTGGGCTATTATTTCCTCTACAAAATCGAGCGAAGATCTTTATTCTTTCAGTTTGCTGCCCTCGCTGGATTTCAGTAACTACATCACCCTTTATCACAACCCGATCTTTATTGGTGCAATCGTCAACTCAGCTTTTGTCGCCTTTACCAGCAGCGTGATCTCTCTAGCCATCAGTATCCTGGCGGCATATGCATTGGGGCGGATGAGTTTTCGGTTTTCCCGTATCATTCTGATCTGCGTGCTGATGATTTCAGTTTTCCCGCAGGTTGTTGTCTTGTCCGGAATGTTCGAGGTTATCGGATGGCTCGGTCTTTACAATCGACCGACGGCACTTGTCTTCTCCTATCTCTTGTTGGTGTTGCCATTTACGACGTGGGTTTTGACAAGTTTCATTCGAGATCTGCCGCAAGAACTCGAGGAAGCTGCGCTAATTGACGGATGCTCCCGTCTGAGGATACTCACCCATGTCCTCCTACCACTTATGGGGCCGGCCATTGCCAGCACAGGCTTGCTTGCCTTTATTCTTTCGTGGAATGAGTTTCTGTTTGCCTTGACGTTCATTCTCACCGATGAGAACCGCACGGTCCCTGTCGCTATGGGTCTGCTTACCGGTAGCAGCCGTTACGAATATCCGTTCGGTCAGATAATGGCGGCTTCTGTAACGGTCACGCTTCCGCTTCTCGTTCTGGTTCTGATTTTCCAACGCAAAATTGTATCGGGTCTGACCGCCGGCGCAGTGAAGGGTTAACGCGAGATCGGCAGGTCGATCCTGTTGCCGCAACATGACAGCAATGGTCTGAACGACGGTTGCAATCCACTAGTAAATAATTTCTACTTATAGGGGCGAAAATGGGAAACCATTCTACGAAACTAGTCGATAAGATTGATAGCATGAAAATAATTAGTTAAACCAGTAAGATACGTCGAGATCTTACGAAGCTCTTGGGAAAAATCATGATCTTGAAAAGCATCGCTGCGCTTGGTCTGGGCGCTCTTATAACGCTCGCTGGAGCGACTTCTGGTTTTGCCCAAACGGTTAAGATTGGCAGCAAAAATTTCACGGAACAATTCGTTGTTGCCGAAATCTACGCGCAGGCTTTGGAAAAGGCGGGGCTCACGGTGGAGCGCAGGTTGAACCTTGGCGCTACGTTGATTGCTCATTCAGCGCTGACCAACGGCGAAATCGATCTATATCCGGAATATACCGGCACGGCCCTGGCTTCAGTTGTTAAAGGAGATTTGTCGGGGACCGCCGATAAAATCTACAAGGAAGTCAAAGACTACTACGAGAAAAACCTGCAGCTGACACTTCTCGACCCTACGCAGATTAACAATGGCTATGCAATCATCACGCTTCCTGAAACTGCCGAGAAATACAAGCTCAAGACGCTGACTGATCTCGGTCCGGTGTCCAAAGATTTGTCATTCGGCGCAGAGGGTGGTTTCGGCGAGCGCAAGGATGGATTGCCAGGCCTGAAGCAAACTTACGGCATCCAGTTCAAGGACTTCCGTATCTTCGCCAAGCTCGGTATCCGCTACAGCGCACTTACGAGCGGTGATATCGATGTTTCCTACGGATTCAGCACTGATTGGCAGATCGCCGACAGCAAGCTTGTAGTGCTTGATGACGACAAACATCTTTTCCCTCCCTATTATCTGGTGCCGGTCGTCCGGCAGGATACTTTGGCAAAGAATCCAAAGATTGCTGAAGTGCTGAACAAGATCAGCCCGCTCCTTAACAATGAAAACATGCGCGCACTGAACGCAGCGGTAGAACGTGACAAAAAGGAACCGAAGGAAGTAGCAGCCGAATTCCTGAAGGAAAAAGGTATCTGATTGGCCTAAAAGGAACCAAAAGCTCCAGCGACCATGCGATAGGAACCAGCGGAGATGATTGCATCTCCGCTGGTTCATTGCAGAACCGGCAATACAGGAAACACCTTTGAATTGGGCTCCTAAAAACATTCCTGAAATACTGACCGCAACCTGGCAGCATCTGTTCCTGTCCGTTTCTGCGGTTCTCATCGGACTGATAATCGCGCTGGTACTCGGCGTCATCTGCGCGCGCCGGCAAAAACTTTATGCGGTCGTGCTGACGATTACCGGTATTATCTTTGTCATTCCGAGTCTTGCCCTGTTTGCCTTGCTCATACCGTGGTTGGGGCTTGGCACAAAACCGGCACTGGTCGGTCTATCGTCTTATTGTTTGCTCATCCTGTTGCGCAATGTCGTGACGGGCTTACGTGGTGTCCCCGCCGACGTACTGGATGCCGCAGATGGTATGGGATACAGCGCGTGGCAGCGGTTGGTTCAGATCGAGTTGCCCCTTGCAATGCCGCTTATAATTTCCGGCATTCGTATTGCGCTTGTAACAGTGATAGGAATCGCGACTGTTGCCGCATTCATTGACGGCGGAGGTCTCGGCACTATCATTCTCACGGGAATAGATCAGGAATACACCGAGAAAATTCTCGTTGGTGGCATACTGACCGCTCTGATGGCTACGTTTTTCGATGTTGTCCTCAGCCAGGCCGAAAAACTGATGGCAAGAGGGCGGTGACAGCATGTTAAGCACTGCCTTTACCTGGATAATCGAACATCAGCCTGAGTTTTATCAGGCGCTGGGTCGCCACCTCGTTATGTCGGGTGTCTCCCTTGGAATTGCGCTTGCTATTGGGCTTCCGTTGGCGATCCTGATTATCAACCGCAGTAATCTCGCCTTCAGCGTAATCAATATCGTCAACGCTCTGCGCACGGTGCCGAGCCTTGCCATTCTTGCGATCATGATGCCTTTGCTGGGTATCGGGCTTTTGCCTTCCATTGTCGCACTGACGGTACTTGCCCTTCCGCCAATTCTGCTCAATGCCTTTATCGGATTACGGGATGTCGATCCGGATGCGATCGAAGCTGCAATCGGGATGGGCATGAGCCGCGGGCAGGTTCTGCGGAAAATCCGTATTCCGCTTGCGGCGCCAGCCATGTTTGCTGGAGCACGTACTGCTGCCGTTCAGGTGCTGGCAGGAGCAACACTCGCGCCATTCATTGGCGGAGGCGGCCTTGGCGATTTTATCGCTGTTGGTATCAGCATGATGGATATGTCGCGGCTGCTCGTCGGAGCGATTCCAATCGCACTTTTGGCACTTGGTACCGAGTTCATCCTTGGCCTTGCCGAGAAAGTTTTCTTTTCAGAAAGATCGGCCGCATGATTAACATGGAACACGTCACCAAACGCTACACCGATGGCGGGCCTGCCTCGGTTGACGATCTATCAATTGCTGTGCCCGAGGGCACAACCACTGCGCTTATCGGACCATCAGGTTGCGGCAAGACGACGACAATGCGGATGATCAATCGCCTCATTGATCCGACCGAAGGCAAGATCATCGTCAACGGCGAGGATGTGACCAAGGTTGATCCCGTACAACTGCGCAGGCATATTGGATATGTGATTCAGCAGGTCGGCCTGTTTCCGCACATGACCATAGCGCAAAATATTGCGGCGGTGCCCAAATTGCTTGGCTGGGAAGACGCTAGAATCAAAAGCCGCACAGAAGAACTGCTTCATCTGGTCGGTCTCGATCCTAACGAAATGCTAAAGCGCTATCCCCGCCAACTTTCCGGCGGACAACGTCAGCGTATCGGTGTGGCGCGCGCTCTAGCTGCCGATCCTCCCGTCCTGCTGATGGACGAACCTTTCGGGGCGATTGACCCGATTGCTCGCACAAGGCTGCAAGCCGAGTTTCGCCAGATATTGCAGCGGGTGAAAAAGACGGTCGTACTTGTGACGCATGATCTTGACGAAGCGATCCGGCTAGGCGATCGCATCGCCATCATGAAAGATGGCAAGATCGTTCAATATGATACGCCAGACGCTGTGCTGTCACATCCAGCAGACGCTTTTGTCGAAAATTTCGTCGGTATAGACAGAGCGATCAAGCGGCTTAGCCTGTTTACTGTCGCAGATGCCATGAATGGCGACGCACCGTCAAACAATGCAAGGAGCGTCAGGCAAACAAGTAATCTGCGCGATGCGCTGGCACTGATGGTTGCCGCCAATAGCGACGTTCTTGCAGTGATCGACGAACATGGCACCGTGACGGGTAAACTTAGCCGCGACGCCATCTTTTCGGTTTGACGGCGCAGGGAGCGCGAAAATGCATCTTGGAACCTCCATCACGCCGTTCGGCCATCATCTTGCTGCATGGCAAAAAAATGGATCGGTAAATGCGCTTCGGTTCGATCGAATTTCGGAACAGGTGAAGCGGGCGCAGGATGCAAAACTGGATTTTGTTCTTTTTGCAGACAATTTTGGCCATAGGCCAGTTAAAGACCTGTCAGCCCAAACCGTTCCGTTTGAACCCACGACACTGATTGCGGCTTTGGCGACCATGGCAGGCAAAATCGGGTTGATAGCCAGTGCAGCTATGGATCAGCATGAGCCATATAATCTGGCGCGACGATTTGCTTCACTTGATACGATCAGTCACGGTCGCACCGGGTGGAATTATATCGCAGCATCAGCTTCGGCAAAAGCTGCCGAGTACATCGACGTCGTAAGCAGATTGTGGGACAGTTGGGAAGACGACGCTTTTGTCTATGATAAGAACAAGGGGCGGTTTTTCCTGCCCCAGAAAATGCATGTGTTGAACCACGTCGGTGAAAATTTCACGGTTCGCGGCCCGCTCAACGTCAATCGATCACCGCAGGCAAAACCGGTAGTCGCTACACTGTTACGGTCGCAGACACTGGAGCTTGCCGCGCAAAAGGCAGAAGTGATTTTCCTGGATGTAAGTAGTCCGGAAGAGTTGAAATCGACGCTCACCAACTTTCACGAAGCCCTTGATCGAACCGGACGCAAACGAAGCCACATCAAAATCCTAGTCAATATCGTCCCCTATATTGGCGAGACCGAGAATGAGGCAAACAAGCTTCGGCAGGAGCTCAGTGGTTTGATCGAGGTCAACGAACAAACTTCCGGCATCGAATTGGTCGGAACTGCACAGGCAATTGCTGACCAATTGGAAAAGTGGAGCGAACTGGTCGATGGCTTCATCAGCCTTTCCCCCTTTCTGCCCAATGGCCGCGATCCATTCATTGAAAGTGTCGTGCCCGAACTCCAGAAGCGCAGCATTTTTCGTTCAGAATATGCTGGACAAACTTTGCGCGAGCATCTGAGTTTGCCAAGACCTGCCCATCCGGCAACTGCTATGACGGAGCAAGCATCATGACTGGTACGAATTCAGGGCAGATGAAACTTGGTGCCTTTCTGATGGCGGGAGGGCATCACATCGCAGCCTGGCGGCATCCGGATGCAATCGCCAATGCGGGAGTCAATATCGACCACTTCATCGAATTGGCGCGCATGGCAGAGGCTGCAAAATTTGACATGGTATTCGTAGAGGATGCAGCGGCAATACGTGAGCGAGATCCTAATCTCGCAAGTCAGGCGGCACGCTCGACAATGTTCGAACCGCTGTCGCTTTTGGCTGCATTGGCGGTCAATACATCCCATATCGGGCTGGTTGCCACCGCATCGACAACCTACAATGAGCCTTACGGTCTGGCACGCGCCTTCACTTCGCTAGATCAATTGAGTGGCGGGCGCTCAGGCTGGAACCTAGTCACGTCTGCCAGTGAACTTGAAGCTGAAAACTTTGTTTCCAGCGGATTGAGGCCCCATGCGCAGCGCTATGAAAGGGCAGAAGAATTTGCCGGTGCTGCAGCAGCATTGTGGGACGGTGTGGATAGTGATGCACACACCATCAGCGACGGAGTTTATGCCGATCCAGCTAAACTTCATCCCGTGGACCATCACGGCAAACATTTCACCCTAACTGGTATTTTGGACAGCCAGCGCTCACCGCAGGGACGCCCGGTTATGGTACAGGCTGGCGCATCGGAGGCGGGTAAGAATCTGGCAGCGCGCACAGCAGATGTGGTATTCACTGCCGCGCAAACGATCGAAGAAGCGCAGGCCTATTACGCTGATCTTAAATCCCGGATGCCGGCGTTCGGTCGAAAGCCCGGCGACCTCAAAATCCTTCCCGGTGTTTCTCCAATAGTCGCGAATTCGGAGAGCGAGGCGAGGGCGAAATATGAGGCCCTGCAGGACCTCATTCCAGATGAGGTCGGCGTCGCATTACTGGCCAGCTATCTGAGCATTAAAGATTTGTCGCAATACCCGCTCGACGGACCTTTGCCAGAAATGCCTGCGACCGACGGAATACAGAGTCGTCAGCAGTTGATTGTCGATCAGGCCAGGCGGGAGAACCTCAATATCCGGCAATCTGCCCGCAAATTCGCGGGTGCACGCGGTCATTGGCAGTTGATCGGCACACCGAGGCAGATCGCTGATGAGCTGGAAGAGCGCTTTCGTGGCAAGGCTGCTGATGGCTTTAATGTCATGGGTGCTTACTTTCCCGGTGCGCTCAGGGATTTTATTGATTTGGTTTTACCCGAGCTTCGCCGACGTGGTCTCTTCCGTATAGAATATGAGGGAAGGACACTACGTGATAATCTCGGTCTTAATATTCCGGAGCGCGCAGTGTGACCAAAGAAACAAACATGAAACCAGTCTACATCGATTATCTGAACGCATTCGATATCGACGCACTAACACTCACCGATGCCGAAATTCTGAGCGCCATCGAGAAATCCCTCACTGCTCAAGGCAATAATCAGACTGTTATCGAACCCCGTGTCCATCTCGAGCCGGATGCGAGTTTTAATGGTCACTTCAATGTGTTACGGGGGTATGTTGCACCTTTGAATTTAGCCGGCGTCAAGATCGTTGGCGACTTTGTTGATAATTATAAGCAGAATTATCCTTCGGAATTCGGTGTGCTCAATCTGTTTGATCCACGCACCGGCGTTCCACTTGCCATAATTGACGCCACGGCAATTACCGACATGCGAACAGGAGCGATCACAGCGCTGGGTGCCAGGCATCTGGCACGAAAGAACTCGAAAATTCTCGGACACATTGGCGCACGCGGCACGGCCTACTGGAATGTGCGTCTGCTCAATCATCTCTATGATTTTGATGAGATCAGGATCCATTCGCGCCGCCCGGAAAGCCGGGAAACTTTTGCGGAAAAGTTGTCGAACGATCTCGGGAAGAAAATCGTAGTGACCAATGACTGGCGCAGCTGTGTTGAAGGCGCGGACATCATCGTCGAAGCCTCGCGGCTGCCATCTCCCGAGCCGAAGTTGAAAACCGAATGGGTCAAGCCAGGAGCGTTTGTAGTGCCCTACGGCACAATGAGTGCCGTCGAACTGTCGTTGACAGATATAATGGACAAGCTTGTCGTCGACGACTGGGGTCAATGCAAAGGCGGCAAATTCGGCTCGCTGCGAGCCCATGTCGAAGCGGGAAAACTCTCTGAAAAGACCCTGCACGCTGAACTTGGACAGATCGTTGCCGGGCATAAATCTGGCCGGGAAGACGATGGAGAAACGATTCTGTTCTGGCACCGAGGCCTGTCACTTAGCGATATCGCACTAGGCTATGCCATGTTGGAAAAGGCCAAGACAGCCAATATTGGTCAGCGATTGCGGTTTGCATGAATATCGTCTTTGGTAACGGCCCCGTCAAGATTACAGATATTGCAGCTATAGCCCGCAACGATGCGTTCGTGGAAATTGCATCGCAGGTATATGAACGGCTGGAAAAAGCGCGCGCTATACTCGATATGGCAGCCGCATCCGGGCAGCAGATTTATGGGTTGAACACCGGCCTCGGCGCCAATCTCAAAACACCCGTCAGCGGCGATATCACCGGATTCCAACAACAATTGGTGCATGGCCGCGGTATGGGGGCGGGCACGCCCTTGTCCCGCGAACTCACGCGGGCGGTTATGGCCACACGGCTTTCAATGCTGGTCGCGGGAGGCTCAGGTATTTCGCCTGCCGTATTTACAGATCTGCTCGCTCTGCTGAATAAACAGGTTCACCCCGTAATGCCCTCAATTGGATCGATTGGAGCAGGTGATCTGGTATTATTATCGGCACTTGCCCAAGGCATGATAGGTGAGGGACATTCAGAGTATCAAGGGCAGGTTTACCCATCTGCGTCTGCACTTGAATTGGCCGGTCTCCTCCCGTCGCAGCTTGGTCCAAAAGATGGGCTTTCGCTCCTTAATGCTTCAGCCGTATCGGTCGGGCAGGGCGCACTTGTTGTCTTTGATGCATTGGCGCTTTTTGATTTTCAGCGTCAGGCAGCAGCCTTGAGTTTTGAAGGCTTGGGTGGCAATCCACTTATTCTCGCACCGGTGCTGCAACGTGCACGGGCTGCCTCCGGTCAAATCGAAGAAGCAGAACAACTGACGGCCTTGCTTGATGGTTCGGCATTACATACGACCAGCCCTGCCATACAGGATCCCTTAAGCCTGCGCTGCATTCCTTCAATCCATGGAGCATTGTCGACGGCGCTGGAAGGAGCAAAGCACTCAGTTGAAATCGAACTGAATGCAGCGGCAGATAATCCGCTCGTGGTCATCGATGAAGAGCGGGTGCTTTCAACCGGCAATTTTCACACACCCGCATTGGCACTGGCTTTCGAGACTTTGGGCCTTGCAATAGCACAAGTCGCCGCTGCCAGCGCTGCACGGTTTATTCAACTGACTGGCTCATCGCGCAACGGACTTCCAAAATATCTCAGTGCTGTGGGCGGAGCTTCAGCCGGTTTCGTGCCGCTGCAAAAAACTGTCGTCGCATTATTGGCCGCCATTCGCCATAAAGCCAACCCGGTCATGCTCGATTTCCTGCCGGTTTCGGAGGGTGTGGAGGATCACGCTACCCAATCGGTACTGGCCGTTTCAAAATGCGCCGACATGATTGATCTCTGGCGGCAGATTGTAGCTTGTGAATTCCTCGCCGCCGCACAAGCCGTTGACCTCAAACCCGAACATAGTTGTGGCCCGGCGATCTTGCAGATACATCGGTTCGTGCGCAGCTCGTCAGCCCGGCTTGTTGAAGACCGGGCACTCAGCGATGATCTCTCCCAACTCGTCTATTCTCTGAGCCGTGGCTGAACGTGGCATCAAGCTGTCAGGGCAAGGTTGTGGTGGGTCCACTGTGCAAGCTAATGCATGAAGCGCGATGGTTGGGAGGAAGATAGATGTCCACCTCCACGAAGATGATTGATGGTGCTAAATCGACCCGCACTTCAACTGGTTCCAAAATATCAGTCTTGTTTGGGGCTGGGCCAACTGAATGCGGTAGGGTGCCAGAATCATCTCGAGAACTTCTTGGATAGCCATGGGAGTTAGAGCGCCCGCTCAGTGGCCCATATGCACGGATCCGCATTCGATTGCGTCCGGGGGCTCACTAAATATCAGCTTGCCGAAGCCCAACAATGTGCGCCGCTGTTTTCTTTAGGATCGGTCGTTTCTACCTGGATTCTAACCGCGCTGAACCGCCAGAAAGACGACTACGATCAACAGCACGAAAAGGCCAACAGCGGAGGCAGCTATTCCCAAAAGAACGAGCCATGTCTGCAGATTGCGCAGGCTTGGCCGCCTGCCATCTGCCGCCTTTGTACCAAGAAAAGTCAGAGCTCCGACGACAACCGGCATGCCAGCGCCAACAACCATTGCCGTTGTTCCTTCCGGAGCTGTTGTTCGCCAAATCATTCCGAATAGGTATATTCCGGCAATGGTTCCAGCGATGAGAGAGCTGAAAATGAGAAGTGCGCGCATGATGTACCTTCTTTGACGCAAGAATCGTAGGCAATAATCTACCGGTTAACTCACTGTGTGGAGGCAAGGTCAATGATCTCCACGCAATTCGTTTAAGCCGAAACAGGAAAGGTATGAAGGGTTGCTCGCGATATCGACTACGGATGTCAGAATGAATGCCAAGGCGCGAATGATGCAGTTCAGCTGATCGTTACAGCTTTGCCTTGCTGGGCCCTGCACGATCTAACCAGCACTTGAATTCGGTTCCGGGCAAATGGGCAACCATCGCCGTCGTAAAAAAGTCCGCTTGGTGGGGGGAGCCCTGGCTTCTCCTAGTGCTGTTCAATCGAATGATGGACGCGACATCACACAAGCAAGCGGCTATGGTAAACGTTTGCACATGCCAATTGATATCTGGAGGCCATTTGGAACGTCGACTGAGCGCTATATTCGCCGCTGACGTTGTCGGCTACAGCCGTTTGATGGGCATTGACGAGGCGGGAACGCTCGACAGTTTCAAGCGTCATCGCCGCGAACTTATCGATCCGTTGATCAGCGACCATTCCGGCAGGATCTTCAAGCTGACTGGTGACGGAATGCTGGTGGAATTTTCCAGTGTGGTCAACGCTGTTGCGTGTGCAGCTGATATCCAAAGGGGCATGGCGGAACGCAACCGCGATGTAGACGAGAACAGCCGGATTGAACTGCGCATTGGGATTAATATCGGCGATATAATTGTTGAGGATGGCGATATATTTGGCGACGGTGTCAATATCGCCGCGCGTCTTGAAAGCATTGCGCAACCGGGCGGCATTGCCGTGGCTGCATCCGTTCGCGATCAGATTGGCTCCCGGCTTAATTTGGGTTTCATGGACCGGGGTGAGCAATCCCTTAAAAATATCAAGCAAAACATCAGAGTCTACACGGTTGGTTTTGGCGAGGCGAGCACAAGAGGTTCCGATTTACCCGCAACGCTTGACGTGCCTGATCATTCTCAGAAATTCATAGCCGTCTTGCCATTCACCAATATGAGCTGCGATCCAGAACAGGAGTATTTTTCCGACGGGATTACCGAAGACATAATTACCGATCTGTCAAAGGTTTCGAGCCTTCATGTCGTGGCGCGCAATACCGTGTTCACCTACAAAGGCAAATCCATAAAAGTCAAACAGGTCGCACAGGAACTTGGTGTGCGCTATGTTTTGGAAGGCAGTGTTCGCAAAGTTGAAGGACGCGTCCGCATAACAGGGCAGCTTATTGATGCCATGTATGGCGGTCATGTCTGGGCGGAACGATATGATCGGGAGCTCACAGATATTTTTGCGATACAGGATGAAATAACCTACGCAATCGTCAGTCAATTGAAAATCAAACTGTTGCCGGACGAGCGCAAGGCGATCGAGACCGAGCCAACAGGGAATGTAAAAGCGTACACTTATTATCTGCGTGGGCGGCAATTCTCTCATGCCTGGACGAAATCCTATCTTCACCTGGCACGGCGCATGTTCTGCAAGGCAGTGGAACTGGACCCCGATTACGCCCGTGCCTATGCTGGTATTGCAGATTGCGAGGCAGCCTTGCGGGACTGGCAGCCGGAAGATTTTCCGTTGGAACGAATTTCGGCAATGGCGGCCAAGGCCCTTGAGCTGGACCCAAATTTGGCCGAAGCATATGCTTCCCGTGGATTGGCGCTGCATCAGGCTGGTCGAGATGAGGAAGCAGCTGCCTCTTTTCACCACGCGCTGGCGATTGATCAGGGTCTGCACGAGGCAAATTTTCACTATGCTCGCTTCCATTACATGCGAGGAAATTTCGAGGCAGCAGTACAGTTCTTTAAACGGGCAGCCGAGCTCAAACCTGATGATTATCTTTCGCCCGTTCACTTGATGAGCGCTTACGCATCGCTTGGCAACTCAACAGAGATCGAAAGTTGGGCTCGCGTGGCGTTATGGCGGGCCGAACAGGCATTGAAACAAAACCCGGAGAATTCCGGACCAGCCCACCGAGGAGCTCTTGCCTGGGCCCATCTTGGCGATGATCAACGTGCCCGTGAATGGGCCGACCGGGCGTTGGCGATTGATCCCGATGATGTTGTAGCACAATACAACGTTGCGTGCGTATACTCGTTGATCGGCGACGCTGAGCAAGCCATCCAGCTTCTGCAGTGTGTTTTGCCTAGAAGCTCCTACTACCAAACAATGTGGTTCAAGAACGATTCCGATTTAAACGCCATAAGATACGATAGTCGGTTTACGGACATGTTCAGGCTTATCGAAGAAAAACACGACGAGGTTATCAAGGCTAGGGCAAATGGTGACTGACGGATGGAACAAACGGACCTGGACGCAGATTCGACTGAATACCTTTCGTCCAGACGTTATCGAGGGCGTTTGTTCCGCTAACGACATTCAGGTCGCCAAATACGCTCCCCGGTCGCCAGGGTAGGTTCGACCGAACGGAACTACCTGTGACCTAAGTTTCGTGCGCAGACATGGGAATGCGTACTCATTGCCGAGGGTTAGAGAGGATTGTCTTTCAAATTCAGCGATATGGTCGCCAGCGGCCCGAGAGCGACCATTGGTTGCGAGTCATCCGCTTTAATATCGAAGGCTTCTACGTTGACGTTTTTCATTTCCGAAGTGACATTCACAAGCCGCAGATATGATCCCTTTGCACCTTCTACAATAAAAGCTACGACGTGCGCCGGTTCTGACGAGATGCATTCCCGCCATTTGCTTTGTGCAACACCGGCAAGCCATTTTATTGTGTTGAACAGCGCTCTTTTACCCCCCTCGATAACCGGCTCTCCCTGTCCGGCAATAAGCCCGAAGGAACCAGTCAATGCTGAAAGAGTGAGGCATTCAAGCTCGGCGTCGAGAACCTGAATTGCGTAGGCCATTGCAAAGGCTTCAGCGAATACGCTGTTATGTCGAGGGTCGGTTTTTGCCATTGTAATGCGTGCGCCCGCGGGGTTTTCCATCGTGCGGCTGCCATACGGATTTTGGCGCATTGCTATGGTCGATGGTCCGATGCGGTAGGCTTTATCGCCGTAGATCGCGCGGGTTGACCGGGTAATAAAGGGCAGGGCTTCCAGGGTTTGCATGACGCTCAGATCATCGCTCGCATGCACAATGGGATTTGTACAATGAGTTATGAAATCGAGCGCACGGGCCGGTACACGCTTGCGGTTAAGTTCCGTGAAATAGCTGAGCATGCCGCCTCCAAGCCGCGCGTGCGGGAAGGCAACGCGCGCAGCGTCATAGATTTCCTCAAGGGGTGGGCATTGCGGCCAGATACTACCGGGCGGTGTTGATTGCCTGTCAACGGCAGGGGATACGACAATGGCGTGGGGATTGAAATTGGAAGCACTCATTTGTGCTGCGATCTCGGTAAGTTCCGTTGCCGCCGTTTGTTGGCATGGAAGCACAATTTCCACGGTGGTACTGCCGCGATGGATTCCGGCGATTGCGGAAAAATCCTCAAAAGCTTCTTTTCCGTGCCCGGCCAATGGATCAAAATGGAACAGCAATTCCTGTGGGGCAATATCGGCAAGATGTTGGCGTGCAGCGAGCGTTGCCTTGGCTTCTTCCGGAGTTACGACAAGGCCAATGCGCGGTATTGTCCCGGACTTGACGCCATGGGTTACGACGACTGCCGGATTGGGCCGGGAAGAACAGGGCGCCGCCTTGGGCGCAATACGCGTATCAGTTATGGTCAGTGCGATCCGCTGCTTGACCAGTTTTGCAACAGGAATCTCATAAGGCCAAGGTAGAGCCAGGGGACGGACATAGGTCTTGTAGGAGGCGTCTGACCAATTTCGCTGGTCTTCCATCTCGAACGTATCGCCTTCCATGCGACATTCAGCTTTGACCCCGGTCATAACATTGTGCGTTATCGCCCGCATATTCTTGAAAGGCTGCCAGGGATCAATCAAAAATGGTAACTGCGTCTGTTCTACCACGCCGTCGACGTGTTCGACAGTGACAGCGGTACCCGCAAGGCCGATAATCGGATGCAGAACGCAAAATCCGCAGCGGTTTGTTTCAAATCCGGTTTGCGAGAGCGCTTCGGTTTCAAACGTAAGAATGCCAGAGGCCTCTGCTGAAATTGCAACTAGAACCGTCAATTCTGTATCTGCATCGCCCATGTATCTGGCCATAAATGCAATGAGAAACCGGTCATCGTCCTGACTGATACTAAGATCCTCGATGCGGGGAGCATATGTACCCCAATCTCGGTCCCGGACCAGATAGGCAACAGAACGCAATACCTCTACGCCGTCATAGGAAACCGTCCTCAAGCCGCCATCGGTGAATTCCGCCGATAGTCTCCCCGCTGTCAGAAGGATCGGCCGAGCTCGGCGCTGATGAGTGCCAAAAAGCCTGAAATGATCCAGATCAGCGGTCATTTCAATAGCGCTCTTATGTCGATTGTCTGACCGCATTCGGCGCTTTGATAGGCAGCCTCCACCAATGCAAATGTCTTCAGATTGTCCGCACCGGAGGTGGAGGGCTCCGTGCCGACCAGAAGATGATCTGTCCAATGCTGCTGGATCGCAAGCACACTTTCCTGGATATTGTGCCAGGGGTGTGATGCCCAGGACAGGAGCCTCGGCGACACATCGAGAACCTCGCTTCCAAGCGGACCATTGATCTGAAGCCGGTAGCCTTGAGACAGGCGTAACGAACCCTCTGTCGCATCAAGTTCAATCAGAGTTTCGGGGAATGGATCTGTTGGGAGCTTGGTGGCGTAGCTTACATCGACGACGGAGGTCACGCCATTTTCGTGATCGAGTAGTATGGTTGCTACATCCTCTCCCTGGATAGCTCCATTGACGCGCTTTGTGCGCGCAGACAGGCGTCTCACGTCGCCAAGGATATAGCGGGCGATGTCAAGCGTATGGATGCCGAGATCCTCAATGATAAAGCGCCTTCCCTCAGCCAGATAAGGCTGACCGGAAAACACGTCATAACCGGAGCGAAACGAGAATCTGCCCCAGAAAGGCTCACCGATTGTCCCCGTGTCCAAAATCTTGCGCACGGCTTGGATTGGCGTTTGCCAGCGAAAATTCTCATGGATCATGAGCGGTATGTGAGCGTCCTGACAGATGGAAACCATGGCTTTGGCATCAGCCAGTGTCGGCGCGAAAGGTTTCTGGCAAATGACTGGAATCGTGTGTTTGGCCGCCATTTCAACCAGCGTACGATGACTTGCTACCGTCGTCGCAATATCGACGAAGTCGAAACCGCCATCCTTGAATAAATCTGAGGCATCGCCATAACGGCGCTCGATCCCAAACTGATCGCCGACGCTTTTCAAGCGCTCCGCATCGCGATCGCATATGGCGGTGATTGTCGCGCCCGCAACATCTCTCCACGCATGCATCTGGTTGACGGCAAAAAAACCGCAACCGATGAGAGCTCCACGCAGATTCGACATTGGCTCAACCTTTCTTGGCTAACTGCATCAGGGCGACCTGTTGCTGCAAGCGGCGTTGTGCCTGATCTATCACCACTGCGACGATGATGACGATACCTTTGATGACCATTTGCCAGAAGGAAGAGACGCCCATCATCACCAGGCCGTCGGACAAAATGCCGATGACAAAGGCACCGATAATGGTACCGCCGATTGTGCCGCGCCCCCCGGACATGGAGGTGCCGCCCAATACGGCTGCAGCGATTGCGTTGAGTTCGAAGGAATTACCGGTCGCCGGGTGCGAGGCCATCAACTCGGAGGAAATAACGATGCCAACGATCGCTGCGCAAAAGCCGGAGAACATGTAGACGAACATTTTGACGCGATTGACACGGATGCCGGACATGCGGGCAGCACGCTCATTGCCACCAACGGCAAATATTTGGCGACCGATGGGCGTGTATCTTGCCAGATAGGCGGCGCCAAGTGCCACAACAATGAGTATCCAGATGGAAACCGGAAGACCAAAAACACGGCCGGACCCGAGGAAACTGAATCCCGTGGTTGCCAGTTCGGGTTTGCCAACGAGATTCGGAAAGGTTTGACCATCGGAGGAAAGCAGGGCGAAACCGCGGGCAACGTAGAGGGTGCCAAGCGTGGCGATGAAGGGGGCTACATTCAGCTTGGTTATCAAAAGTCCGTTGACCGCACCGATGACGATCCCAACAGCGAGTGTGATCAGGCAAACTTCAACGACGTTGAAATATATCGTATAGCCGAACTGCAGATCGATGCCATGCAAGATGAGGCCACCTGCGACCATGCCGCAAAGGCCAACAATCGAGCCCACGGAAAGGTCAATGCCGCCGGTGATGATAACGAAGGTCATGCCCATGGCGAGAAATGCATTAAGCGCGACATGCTTTGACATCAGAATGATATTTGCCGCCGACAAAAAGTTGGGTGCGAAGATCGAGAAGAAGATGATGACGGCAAAAAGTGCGATGAACGTTCGCAGTTTCATCAGTGTCAGCAGAATGGAGCCGCTGTATGCTCCGGATGTTTTTTCACTCGCAGTTGCCGTAGCCATCACGCAATTTCCCCAATAACATTATGCCCGGCGGATTTGTGTCCTTCAGACGCGGCCTTGATAATGAGTTCTTCGCTCGCGTCAGCCCGGTCAAGGATAGCCGTGATCCTGCCGTTGCTCATCACCGCGATACGGTCGGACAATGCCATAACCTCTTCCAGATCGGAGGTCGAAAACAGAATGGCGAGACCTTCGCCAGCCAACCGTCTCATGGTACGAAACACGTCTGCCTTTGCACCCACGTCAATCCCGCGGCTCGGCTCGTCCATGAGGAGCACTTTCGGATTGGTCATCAGTGCCTTGCCGATGACGACTTTTTGCTGATTGCCGCCGGACATGGAAGTAACATCGAAATCCGGATTGGGTGCCTTGATAGAAAGGTTCTGGATCGAGTCTTTGATGGCAGATTTTTCCCGTTCACCGACGATGTGGAAGCCAAATTTGACAAATTTCTCAAGGCTGGCGAGGGTCAGGTTCGAGGCGATGGAAAGCACCTGTACAAGTCCCTCGCGCTGCCGGTCTTCAGGGATGAGTGCGAGGCCCTTGCGGATCCGGGTGGACGTGTCGCGGGCGACGACCTCCTCGCCTGCCACAAAAACCCTCCCGGTCGAGTGCGCGTGCTGGCCGATGACGCACTCGAAGAACTCGCTGCGACCGGCGCCCATGAGCCCGTAAATGCCAAGCACTTCTCCAGCGCGAACCGAGACGGAGAGGTGATCGACAGAGAGGCCTCCGGTTTTGCGCGGCAAGCAGATATCCTCGGCGCGGAAGGCTTCCGGACCGAGCTTGTGGTCAACCGACTTGGCGAAATCCTTGGCGTCAGAGCCGATCATCGAGCGGACGATCCACCTTGTGTCGATGTCCTTGATGATGGCCTGACCGGTGATCCGGCCATCGCGCAGCACCGTTATATAGTCACCGATGCGCATCAGTTCTTCGAGACGGTGCGAGATATAAACAATCGCGACACCTTGCGCCTTCAGTTCGCCGATCACCTTGAAGAGAATATCGACTTCGGCGGCCGACAAGGCTGAAGTTGGTTCATCGAGGATCAATATACGGGTATCAAGCGAGATTGCCTTGGCGATTTCAACGAGCTGCTGCTGGCCGATCGGTAAGTCTTCCACCATGGTCTCGGCATTGATGCCAGCATCAAGTTTATCCAGAAAATGGTTGGCTTTTTCCACCTGCGCCTTGTGATCGATGCCACGCATGCCGCGGGTAATCTCCCGGGTCAGGAAGATGTTCTCGGCCACGGAAAGATTGCCGAAGAGATTGAGCTCCTGAAACACCATTCCGATGCCATGCTTCTGCGCATCGGCTGGCGAATTGAATTCGACTTCTGTGCCGTCCAGGAGAATGCGGCCGAGGGTTGGCCTCTCGACGCCTGCAATCATGCGCATCAGCGTTGACTTGCCGGCGCCGTTTTCGCCAACGAGCACGTTGACCGCGCCGCGATACAATTCAAGGCTGGCGCGCTTGACTGCAACGATACCCGAATAGACCTTCGTGACATCGTCGAGCTTGAGGATTGTGTGGAGTTTGTCCGTAACCGTCATCTCAGCCGCCGATCGCGATGGTGGCTGGCGTAAATAATGCCGGCTGGCCGGTTGACGGTAAGGGATAGGCGCCGAGTGCTTCGATCTTCTTGCCTTCCAGTCCTTCGCGCGGCAGCTTTTCAAGCGTTAATTTATTAACGTGCGTGTTAAATGCTTTGCCAAATTCTGCCCATTGGATCTGGTTCTTGAACTCATTGAAATTGACAAAATCGAGGCTGTCACGTAGTGCTGTCCCTTTGATGACCGGACCGATTTGAATGCGGACATCCGCCTTGCCGTCACTATTAACATCAGTGTCGAGATAGGCAGCGCGGGATTTCGTTTCAGCTTTAATGATAAAACCGGAAACCTTGGCGGCAAAAGTCCAGGGTGCGCTTCCCTCCTTTTCCTTGTGCCCATAGGCAGCGGCGGCAGCGTTCAGATCAGTTGCGGAAAGAGCAGACACCTCTTGGAATGTGCCGGCGCGCTTTTCAAGAAACGAGATGACTTTCGTGTCCCAAATCCCGGCAACCTGTTGATCCGGGTTAAACCCGCCGTTTGCCGCCGCCGTGGCCTCTTCAGCCGTCGGCGTCTTGATAATTTTGCAGCCGGTCAAAATCAGCGCAATGGCGACGCAGGCCGCGGCAGCTTTGCGAGGGTTCGGCATGAATACTGCTCCCTTCCAAAGGAATAATCGTGCGGTGCGGAAATCATCCACACCGCACTTATTCTCTGGAGTATCAATCTTTCAGGGCGAAGGTTTCGAGCGCTGCGGCATTGTCGGCATTGATCAGCACACAATCCATTAACTGCTTTTCTTCCGCCGGTCCCTTGCCCGTCTTGATGAAGACATCAGCCTGTTCAACAGCCATCTGTGCCTGAGCAAAGGCAGGCTGCAGGACCGTCGCTTTTATACCGCCGGATTTAATGGAATCGCGAACATCATTGGACCCGTCGAACCCGACAACGATAACGTCCTTTCGTCCAGCCGCTTGCAGTGCTGCAATCGCTCCCATTGCCATGGTATCGTTGCCGGAAATCACCCCTTTAATGTCAGGATTGGCTTGCAGGATGGTCTCCATCTTGGAGTAGCCTTCCGTTTGGCTCCAATTTGCCGACTGTTGTGCAACCATCTTCATTTCGGGGTATTCATCGATGACGTCATGGTAACCTTTCGAACGAATTCCCGCATTCAGATCAGCTTCACGGCCAAGCAACTCGACATAGTTGCCTTTTTCGCCCATCAACTTGACGAACTCCTCAGCTCCAAGTTGCGCACCCTGATAATTGTTGGAAACGATCTGGGAAACGGCAATACCGGTGGCATTGATCTCACGGTCGATCAGAAATGATGGTATTCCCGCGTCCTTGGCCTTCTTGACGGCAGCAATGGACGCCTCTGAGCCGGCATTATCGAGAATGATCGCCTTGGCGCCACGACCAATGGCAGTATCGATAAGCTGCGATTGTTTGTTCGCGTCATCATCGTGAACAAGGATCAAGGTCTCGTAACCAAGTGACTTGGCTTTTGCCTCGGCGCCCACTGCTTCCGCCTTAAAGAAAGGGTTGTCGTGTGACGGTGTGATAATTGCGATAAGGTCTGCCGCATAGGCCGGCATTGCTGTGCCAATTGCCAGTATCGCAGCTGTGGCAAGCAATAGTCTGCGTGTGAATTTCATGTCGTTCCTCCCAGATAAAATGAACGGCTCCGTTCCCGGCGAAGCCGATAGTGATTGTGGGATTTAAGGCCCCATGCCGGTCAGGTGATGCGCCGGATGCTTTCAGCGATTTCGGAAGGCTCAAACACCTTTCTCCAATCGTCGCGCATAAGCGCTGGAATACCAAATTCGATGGCTTTGTTACACGCGTCAGAGAACACCCCCTGAACTTCACCGAAGATCACCGCGCCGAGGACGTTCATGTGGCCGAGCAGAAAGTCGCGTGCGGCCTGTTCTGGCACCCCTCGCGTCACGCATTCATCCATCGCCTGCTTCATGACCATGAGCAGAGAAGCCGCTACCGTTTCCGATAAGCCCGGCTCGAGAATGGCGAGCTGTTCAACGGTGACACGATGAGACCGCATGACCGGCGCCCAGATCACTTTGGCAATTTCCTCACCCAGAGTATAAGCCGTTTCGGGACCCTGCATCAGCGCGGAGACGATATGCTGCTTGGCATAGAGACCTCCAAAGTGATCCTTCTTCGCCTGCATATCGGTTTCGTCGTTGAAAATCGGTGGATGGCACGGGTGGGTGACGAAATACGTCAGGTCGGGTCGAACGGGTAGGTGTCCCGCAAAGGGGGCAGCAGCGTCGAGCGCAATGACCATGGTTCCCGCAACCAGCCTATCAACAATACTGGCGGCGACCGTGCCAATGACTGTATCTGGAACCGCAAGGATGACAACATCAACACCCGCAAGTGCCGTGTTAATATCTACACATGACAGGCCAAGCTCTGCTTCAAGGCGAGACTTGCCGGCATCGCTTATTTCTACATGGCGCACCTCAAAGCGTGAGCCCATCAGATTTTTGGCCAAGCGGTAGCCCATTTTCCCGCCGGCACCGAGTAGAGCGATTGCAGTCATGTTTCCTCACCTCATGAATATACGTTTTGGTACATTAACTGGTATAATGAGTCAATGATCGCTCCATCATATTAGGCGCTTATTTCGCGCTGTCCAACCTATCGATTGCTTCGACATTACCTGCTGATGCGCCTTGGGGATCGAATTCGGATTCCAGCCATTTATCCACGATAGCCTTGGCAAGTTCCGGGCCGATAACACGGGCGCCCATGGTGATGATCTGCGCATTGTTGGATTTGGCAGCACGCTCGGCGGAATAGGTATCATGGGTTAGCGCGGCGCGAATGCCCGGCACCTTATTTGCTGAAATACTGACGCCAATGCCCGTGCCGCAGATGAGAATGCCGCGCTCATTGGCTCCATCGACAATTGTCTGCGCCAATTTTTGCGAAAGATCGGCATAAAAGCCGGACTGGCTGAGGTCTGCAATGACATGTTCCGGCTTTGTCGCAAGATGCGCAGCGATGATATCGAGCAAAGGCTTACCCGCACTATCGGCTCCAATTGCTATTTTCATGAGTTTTTCCTTTCTAGATCTGTTCTTTACGCAATTCCGGACGGAAAACCGGTTCCCACTTTTCCTGGAATTGCTTTTGCGACCCGCTGTAAAATATCAAGATAGCCTTCTGCTGCCCAAGCAGAGCGACCAATGAAAAGGCCATCAATATTCGGGCAGGCAATCAGTTCGGCGCAGTTTTCAGGATTGACGCTGCCGCCATAAAGGACAGGTACAGCAGTGCCGAGCACCGACCTGGCCACAGCCGCGATCTTCGCATGGCGTTCATCTGCATAGTCGGACGTTGCCGGAATGCCGTTGACGCCGATTGCCCATATGGGTTCATAGGCAAGAAGGATCGGATGCCGCTTCGCTTCACCTTCAAGCAGGCCGAGGGCAGCTTGCACTTGCGCAGCAAGCACGGCGTCGGCCTCTCCGGCCTCGCGTTGAGCCAGACTTTCACCAATGCAGATCAGCGGGGTCAAGCCATGACGCACGGCTGCCGCGACCTTGAGGCCAACCGTGCGGTCGGTTTCACCAAAAAACTCGCGGCGCTCGGAATGTCCAAGCTCGACCAGATCGAGATTGCAGTCCTTCAGCATCAGCGGCGATATTTCACCGGTCCATGCACC
>UICE01000017.1 GCA_900471815.1 Hyphomicrobiales bacterium | reverse complement strand
GATAACTCAACAAAATGTAGGGCAAAAAACAAGGGGCGCTGCCTGCGCAACGCCCCTTCAACATTCACATAGATCCTGCGACGAGGATCAGGCCAGCGTATAGGCGGTTTTCACCGTCGTATAAAACTCGGCAGCGTATTTGCCCTGCTCACGAGGGCCATAGCTTGATCCCTTACGTCCGCCGAAAGGCACATGGAAATCAACACCGGCAGTGGGCAGGTTAACCATTACCATCCCAGCTTCGGCATTGCGTTTGAAATGAGTCGCATGCTTCAGGCTCGTCGTCGCAATGCCCGATGAGAGGCCAAAAGGCGTATCATTTGCTGTATGCAGCGCCTCTTCATAATCCTTGACGCGGATGACACTGGCGACAGGACCAAATATTTCTTCGCGAGAAATACGCATTTGATTCGTCGCTTCCGTAAACAAAGCGGGCTGCAGATAGAAGCCGGGATTATCCCGTGTCAGCCGTTCGCCGCCAAAAGCGAGCTTTGCACCCTCTTTTTGACCGATAGCAATATAATCTTCATCCTGCTTGAGCTGGCTCGCATCGACAACGGGGCCAATATGCGTCCCCGCCTTCAAAGCATCATCAACTATGATGGTTTTCAGTTTTTCCGAAACAGCAGCAACGAATCGATCATGGATGCCCTCGGTAACAATGATTCGAGAAGACGCTGTGCAACGCTGACCGGTTGAGAAAAACGCACTATTTACAGCGGCGTCGACCGCGACGTTAAGCTCGGCATCATCCAGAACAACAAATGGATTTTTACCGCCCATCTCCAACTGGAATTTGCGCATATGCTCAATTGATGCTGCAGCGACGCGTTTTCCCGTACCGACAGATCCGGTGAAAGTGATCGCATTGACATCGGCGCTGTCGAGAATTGTCTGCCCTACAACTGAACCCTTGCCCATGACAAGATTAAGCACACCCTTTGGTAGACCCGAACGATGGAGGATATCAACAATTGCCCAAGAGCAGCCCGGTACGAGATCCGCTGGCTTAAACACAACAGTATTTCCATAAGCCAAAGCAGGTGCAATCTTCCAGGCAGGAATCGCAATGGGGAAATTCCACGGGGTGATGATGCCGACAACGCCAACCGGTTCTCTCGTAATTTCAACACCGATATTCGGACGAGCACTTGGCAAAACTTCGCCTGCAAGCCGCAACACTTCTCCGGCAAAGAAGTCGAAGATTTGCGCTGCACGCAAAGTTTCACCAATCCCTTCGGCCAGTGTCTTGCCTTCTTCCCGAGAGAGCAATCGGCCAAGTTCATCCTTGCGGGCAGTGATCTCATCTGCAGTTTTGCGCAAGATTGCATGACGTTCGAGAATTCCAGAACGCGCCCAAGCAGGAAAGGCCGCTTTTGCAGCAGCAATGGCCCGTAACGTGTCCTCAGCCGTCGCTCTCGCATATTCCCCAAC
Source organism: Hyphomicrobiales bacterium (assembly GCA_900471815.1). Lineage (GTDB taxonomy): Bacteria > Pseudomonadota > Alphaproteobacteria > Rhizobiales > Rhizobiaceae > Phyllobacterium > Phyllobacterium ifriqiyense. Next base: position 1,405 of record UICE01000017.1, on the reverse strand, counting down.
CACATCATTGGTGTTGGAAGGATTGATATTGGCAATGGCGTCGCCACCGGCCCATTCGCCGTCGATCAGATTTTGGTGCAATGTCATGATTGTGTTCTTTCGTTCTGTTCAGTTGAATCAATACCATAGGAGACAGGCGTTTCAACGGTTAATCCAGAACATTTGGCTTTTCGGCCATATGGAGCTTGATTGGCCGGGTAGAATGCTGCGTAAAGGACTGCTAGTTAAGCTTATCGAGCACCCCGGAATATTCGTCCGCTCACAAGAAGCGAATAAGAGGAACGTCCACATGCCCTACTCATTGTTTAATCTTGAGGGGCGCCTCGCGCTCGTTACTGGGTCCAGTCAAGGTATCGGCTTCGCTTTGGCAAAAGGTCTCGCATCATATGGTGCGACCGTCGTCCTCAACGGCCGCAACCGGGAAAAACTTGCAGCAGCCGTCACCGAACTCAGTGCTGAGGGGTATAAGGCGCATACCTCGCATTTCGATGTAACCGATATTGGTACGGTCAAGACGGGGATTGATAAGATCGAGGCCGAGATCGGTCCGATTGATATTCTCATCAATAATGCCGGTATGCAATTTCGTGCTCCCCTGGAGGATTTTCCGGATGATAAATGGCAGCAATTGCTGCAAACAAACATCTCGAGCGTTTTCTACGCCGGCCAGAGCGCTGCTCAATACATGATCAAGCGAGGGCGCGGCAAGATTATCAATATTGCTTCGGTTCAGAGTGAACTGGCCCGGCCATCCATAGCGCCATACACGGCAACGAAAGGCGCTGTTCGTAATTTGACGCGAGGCATGTGCACGGATTGGGCGAAATATGGTCTGCAAATCAACGCTATCGCACCCGGCTACTTCAAAACCCCATTGAATCAAGCATTGATCGATGATCCGGAGTTCTCCACTTGGCTGGAGAAACGGACCCCGGCAGGACGATGGGGAAATGTTGAAGAATTGGTTGGCGCTGCAATATTCTTGGCAAGTGATGCCTCGTCCTTTGTTAATGGGCAAGTCATCCATATCGATGGCGGGATTACAGCTTCAATATGATACGCATTATAGTAATGGGCGTGAGCGGTTCGGGAAAAACCTCTGTAGGAGTTGCGATCGCCGAAGCCTTAAAGCTTCCTTTTTTGGAAGGCGATACGCTTCATCCCGAACATAACGTCGAAAAAATGTCTTCCGGCATTCCCTTGACAGATGATGACCGCTGGCCGTGGCTCGACAAAATTGGCATTGAACTGGCCAAAGCTGAAAATGGGCTTGTGGTGTCGTGTTCAGCTTTGAAAAAAAGCTATCGCGAACGTTTGAGAGAGAAAGCTGGCGGACCGCTTGCATTCATTTTCCTGGATGGCGAAGTCGAGGTTCTACGTTCACACATGGGTAAGCGCACGGGTC
>UICE01000013.1:6751-6909 GCA_900471815.1 Hyphomicrobiales bacterium | reverse complement strand
AAAATAATCTCGACAAACTTATCCAACAGCTCTGGCACTGAACTATTCTGCTCCTGTCCTTCCCGCGGGGAACAGCTTCCGGAGCCGTTCGAAGTTTGGGGAAGGATGGGCGCCTCCGATGGCGGGTTACGGACCCGTTATCCGGGGACGTTCTGTCC
>UICE01000013.1:0-6690 GCA_900471815.1 Hyphomicrobiales bacterium | reverse complement strand
CCGCCCGTCTTTCCCACCACAAGCAATAGCCAGACGCGGAAAGCGGGCGTGGCAAGGAGGGGGCATACATGCTAAATTCAAAGCATCATAAAAGCAGAAAATCCGGTCTTGTACCCCGGGGATAATATTCCCATATCTGCATCGAGCGAATGGATCTGCCTCGTTGCAGGGGATCCGTCACCAACACGCCGGGCAATGCCGAAAATCGGGTTGCCGGGTAAAAGGAGACAAGAATGAACATTGAAAAATATACCGAGCGGGTTCGCGGTTTCATACAGTCCGCGCAGACTTTTGCCCTCTCATCCAATAATCAGCAATTTACCCCAGAGCATCTTCTGAAAGTCTTGGTTGACGATGAAGAAGGTCTTGCTGCGTCCTTGATCGAAAGGGCCGGCGGGCGAATTGCCGATGTGCGGCTTGGACTGCAGGCGGCACTGGACGCTTTGCCTAAAGTAACAGGCGGCAATGGTCAGCTCTATCTTGCCCAGCCGCTGGCAAAAGTTTTTGCTACAGCCGAGGAAGTGGCGCAGAAAGCTGGTGACAGCTTTGTCACGGTAGAACGGCTGCTTACGGCCATGGCTATCGAAAAATCATCCAAGACATCCGAAATATTAAGCCGCGCCGGCGTTACGGCTGCGGGTCTCAATGCAGTTATCAACGATATCCGCAAAGGCCGGACGGCTGATTCTGCTTCGGCGGAAAACAGCTATGATGCCTTGAAGAAATATGCACGGGATCTGACTGCCGATGCGCGGGCGGGGAAACTTGACCCTGTCATTGGCCGCGATGATGAAATTCGCCGGACAATTCAGGTCTTGTCGCGCCGCACCAAGAATAATCCGGTGCTTATCGGTGAACCTGGCGTTGGTAAAACAGCTATCGCCGAGGGACTGGCGCTGCGTATTATCAATGGTGATGTGCCTGAATCACTCAAGGACAAGCAATTGATGGCCCTCGATATGGGTTCATTGATTGCAGGTGCAAAATATCGCGGTGAATTCGAGGAGCGCTTGAAAGGTGTGCTTTCCGAAGTCACGTCTGCAAATGGCGATATCATTCTGTTTATCGATGAGATGCACACGCTTGTTGGCGCGGGCAAAAGCGAAGGTGCGATGGATGCATCGAACCTGCTGAAGCCAGCGCTTGCCCGGGGCGAACTTCATTGCGTTGGCGCCACCACGCTTGATGAATATCGCAAACATGTCGAGAAAGATGCTGCCCTTGCGCGGCGTTTCCAGCCCGTGTTTGTCGATGAGCCAACTGTTGAAGATACAATCTCGATTCTTCGCGGTTTGAAGGAAAAATACGAGCAGCATCATAAGGTGCGCATTTCCGATTCGGCGCTTGTCGCTGCTGCCACTCTTTCGAACCGTTACATCACGGACAGGTTTTTGCCGGACAAGGCCATTGATCTGATCGATGAGAGTGCTGCGCGACTCCGCATGCAGGTGGATTCCAAGCCCGAAGAGCTGGATGAAATCGATAGGCGTATCATGCAGCTGAAGATCGAACGCGAGGCTTTGAAGGTGGAGACAGACAATGCTTCCCGCGACCGTCTCGAGAGACTGGAAAAAGAACTTGTCGATCTGGAAGAGCAGTCGACCATAATTACCAATACGTGGCAGGCGGAAAAGCAGAAGCTTGGTCTGGCAGCTGATCTCAAACGTCAGCTTGATGACGCACGCAATGCATTGGCATCGGCACAGCGTAATGGTGAATTTCAAAAGGCGGGTGAGTTGGCCTATGGCACGATCCCGCAATTGGAAAAACAACTGGCTGAGTCGGAGAAGAATGACGGTTCGACCTCAATGGTTGAGGAGAACGTAACGCCGGATCATATTGCACAGGTCGTTTCCCGCTGGACCGGCATTCCGGTTGACCGGATGCTGGAAGGTGAACGCGACAAGTTGCTCCGCATGGAAGATGAACTTGCCAAACGGGTGGTTGGACAGGGCGAGGCCGTGCAAGCTGTATCCAGAGCAGTGCGCCGTGCCCGTGCCGGTTTGCAGGATCCGAACAGGCCTATCGGTTCGTTCATCTTCCTCGGACCGACAGGTGTGGGTAAAACCGAGCTGACAAAATCGCTGGCTTCGTTCCTGTTTTCCGATGAAACGGCAATGGTTCGCCTCGACATGTCGGAATATATGGAAAAGCACTCGGTGGCCCGTTTGATCGGTGCGCCTCCCGGCTATGTTGGTTATGAAGAAGGTGGAGCTCTGACTGAAGCGGTTCGTCGTCGTCCCTATCAGGTTGTTCTCTTCGATGAGATCGAAAAGGCGCATCCTGATGTGTTCAATGTGCTGCTTCAGGTTCTTGATGATGGTCGCCTGACCGATGGACAGGGTCGCACTGTCGATTTTCGCAACACGCTGATCATCATGACATCCAATCTTGGCGCGGAATATCTTGTTTCGCTGGGTGAGGATCAGGATGTTGAGGACGTGCGCGAGAATGTGATGAACGTGGTCAAAGCCTCGTTCAGGCCGGAGTTCCTCAACCGGGTGGATGAGGTGATTCTGTTCCACCGTTTGAAGCGCAAGGAAATGGGCACCATTGTTGCGATCCAGCTCCAGCGTTTGCAGTCTCTTCTCGCCGATCGAAAGATCGTTCTGAAAATCGACGACGATGCTACAAATTGGCTTGCTGATAAGGGCTATGATCCGGCTTATGGCGCACGCCCTCTCAAGCGCGTTATCCAAAAGCAGGTGCAGGATCCGCTAGCGGAGAAGATTCTTCTCGGCGAAATACTGGACGGCTCGACTGTCAAGATTACGTCTGGATCGGACCGCCTCAATTTCAAGGCTTCGAAAGCGAGTCCGGTCATTGAGGACAATGAAGCTGCGTAGGCGGCTTTCTCAAGATACAAAATGGCCGCCACATAGCGGCCATTTTCATGTCTCGTTCATCCGATAAATGCGACGATCATTCTGTTCATTAACCATAAAAACATGAAAACGCGTCATTTTATGATTAATGACAAGTTATTAGAGAAATCGGAAGCTTAGGCATGACGTTCTACCGCGGTTCGTTGATGAAGATTCTGCTCGCTGCTTCAGCGGGCACCATAGGCATGGGAATGGCGGCTGCCGAACCTGGCGTGAATGCGAACAACCAGAAATCCTTTGAGGTTGCACAATTATTCGAGCCGCAAGAACGTCGTCCGCGCCGTGAAGCATTCCGATCCTACTTTGATGAATATGGCCGCCGGGTTACGGTAGATGGCCGCGGCAGGATTGTATCTGTCGAAGAGCCGCAAAACGATCAATATGGCGAAAGCCCGGATTACTTTCCCGAAGCGCCGCAAGATCCTTACGGTACAGGCGCAATTCCCAACGATCCCTATGGCGGGCAACCATCTGGCCCCTCCGAGCAGGACTATGGAAGTGTGTCCCGTAAGCCTTTGCCGCCTGCAAATGGCGAACCCGGTTTGCAGCCATCTGATCCCAATCTCATTGATCCTGATTTTCCAGCTGACGGGTTGAGCGATGCGCCTCAAGAGCAAATTCCAGCTCATCCAAATCCAGCTCCAACTGTCGAACTGCCGAAAGGGCAGGGCGCCAAGGCGAAGATTACGGCTATTCAGGTCTTGCTCGACAGAATTGGCGTCTCACCTGGCGTTATCGACGGCCATAAGGGCGGTAACGTTGATAAAGCCGTCGCCGCATTTGAAGAAATGACAGGACAGCAGTTTGATCCGCTGAATGAAGAGGGGATCAATGCTTCGCTAGAGCAAACCGGCGGTCCCGCTTTCACATCTTATACGATCTCATCGGAGGATGCCGCATACCCCTATGTCGCTTCCATTCCCGAGGACTATGCTCACAAGGCTCAGCTTGAGCGCATGGCATTTACTTCAGTGACGGAATTGCTGGCGGAACGGTTCCATATGGATGAGAATTATCTGAAAGAGATTAATCCGGGCGTTGATTTTAATACGCCTGGGGTAACGATTCAGGTTGTTAATACGGGACAGAATGCCGGTGGCGCGGTGACCAAGATCATTGCGGACAAGGGGCGCAAACAGGTGCGTGGATATAATGCCGAGGGCAAGCTGATTGTGGCTTATCCGGCGACAATCGGATCAACAGACACGCCTTCGCCTTCCGGAACAGTTCAGGTCGAGCGCATCGCACTCAATCCCAATTATACCTATAATCCAAAGCTGAACTTCAAGCAGGGCGAAAATGACAAGGTGCTGACAATTCCGCCCGGCCCCAATGGTCCGGTCGGGACGGTTTGGATCGCACTGTCGAAACCAACTTATGGCATTCATGGAACGCCGGAACCTTCCAAGATCGGCAAGACCAACAGCCATGGTTGCGTGCGTCTTACCAATTGGGACGCGACGGAACTGTCAAAGCTCGTGCAAAAAGGCGTGACGGTAGAGTTCCACGAATAGGATCAGCCGCTGGCTGCCACTTTGGTCGGCGGTGTTCCATCATCCTGAATGAGCTGGTCGATTCGTTCGCGTTCACGCTTGAACGCTACGAGCTCATCTCCGCGAAGTTCGCCGCCGCTTGGAAGGCGTATGCGCATCGGATCGACTTTCGACCCATTCACCATCACTTCATAATGCAGGTGTGGACCGGTCGACAGACCCGTTGAACCGACATAGCCGATGACTTGCCCCTGCCGGACCTTCGAACCGGGGGTTACACCGCTCGCAATAGCGTTTTGGTGGGAATAGCTGCTTTCATAACCATTGGAATGGCGAATCAAAGTCTGATTGCCGTAACCGTTGGTCCATCCGGCCCGCTCCACCACGCCATTGCCCGACGCGATGATTGCAGTGCCGCGAGGCGCTGACCAGTCAACACCGGTATGCATGCGCGAATAGCCGAGAATTGGATGCCGACGCATTCCAAAGGGTGACCGGAAGACGCCATTTGGAACAGGCTTGCGCAGCAGGAACTGTTTAGAGCTCTTGCCATTCTCGTCGTAATAATCCGTGGTGCCATCATCACTATGGAACCGGTAGAATTTTTTCAGATCACCGCCGAAATTGGCAGCTACATAAAGAATTTCAGACTGTTCATCGGCTTTCTCGGAGCCTGTCGGCAAAGAGAACAATGCTTCCAGCTGGTCGGTTGGCGATAGTTGAGCCTGGAAATCGACATCGGAAGCCAGCATCTTTATCAGCTGCTGGATCATCGTGTCGGTCATGCCATATGCCAGTCCTGCTCTATAGATACCATCATAGACGGTCGGCAGGTCTTCAGCGCGGCGCATGACGGGCGGGCTATCGTCGAATGCGACCTGAAGTCCCGGTGTCATCTCCGGCTCATCAGCGGGAACATATTGCTCATTATCATTGAGAGCGATTGTGAGAATATGGGTCGAACGATTATAAACGCTGGCACGAATGATCCGGTCGGTATTGTTTTCCGACTCAACACCAAGCCGCAATACACTGCCAGCTTTCAGTCGCGTGGAATTTAGCAGCTTTGAGATTGCCCCTGCCATGCCTTCGGCGTCGCTTCCTTCATAGCCGGCATCGCTAAGCGCAGCGAGTACGTCATTGTCGCGCCGGAATGGAATCAGCTCCTCCGAATAGCCGGCGCTCACAGCGTCCTCAGCCATTCTGGGCGATACGCTTACATTTTCTTGAATAATCTTGACCGCAAGGGGGCTGCGCAAATTGTAAGGGTCCTCATCGGAACCAAAGCGCAATGGATCCACATAATGAAGTGAGGCGACTTGAATGGCACCATCGGAAAGCAATGCGCCGGTATTTCGGACGACTTCTTCAACCTCATCAACGCTCAGATCGTCAGAAGGATCGTATTGGGCTGTTGCCAAGGGAAAGTCCAATGTTCGCAGACTGACCTCACTCTCAACCTTGGCACCATAGATCAAGCCGGTTCGAGGGGCAGGATCGGTGTTGGCATTTGCTTCGGCAAACACGTTCAGCGGGTTAAATGAAGGATATCTGCGATTGGTGTTGTGAACATCTGCGAGCGCTATATGAACGAGTTCAAAAGGCATTGTACGAATAACATCGCGTTCACCCTCTTTAAACATCGTTGATACATCAAGGCGTCGGCGGTCGCGGTTTTTCTGAATAGGGGTGGTCGCCGCAACACGGGCGCCTTTAACAACATCGCTATTATTGGCGCTTGGCATTGCGTTGCGCGCCATAAGCTCAGGCGGCGTAGCCAGTTGTTCGCGCCCATCAAGAGCAGCAAAGAGCGCAACACCAATAAGCATGCTCGACGTAATGCCGGTTAAAAACGTACCCGCAAGCCAACGCGCGGAAACCTCACGGCGATCCGGAGGGCCTCGGCGCCCGTCTGTAATCAGCGGAGGCTCATTGCCTGGATCGATCAGAGAATGCCCCTCATACTCATTCATACGATTACGTGTCGAACCTATCGCCATTTATCAGATTAAGGCTTTGCGAGATGATCAGCATACCAGCCTTGCGGCCTCGCCTTGCTATTTCATGCGGTCGCAGTTTTGCCCCCGTAAGATCGCTGTGTCAACGCGAGGTGTCTTTAACTCTCATTATGTGGATAGCCACCACGCAGTGAAGGAGCGCTATTTCGCAAATCGGGCATGTTTGTGACCCCGCTGTTTATCCACAGGGCCACGCGGAAGTTTGGGACACATAATTATATGCGAAAGCGAAATTCACAGGCTCTGTCATATTTTTCATAATAAGTTCAAAAACGTTGTTGACAGTTTTGTGGA
>UICE01000014.1 GCA_900471815.1 Hyphomicrobiales bacterium | reverse complement strand
TCGCTTCTATCATTGAGTAAGACTGTCGCCTGACAGTTCGAATCGGGAAGGGCGGTCCATTGGATCGCCCTTTTTGTTTGCAAAGAATTTGGTTTCGAATCGAAAATAGGCGCAGCCAGGCGCAATTGTTGGCAAGCTAAACAGATAATTTTTCAGCAAGGCGCAAGAAGTCGCGTATTGGCCCTTGAAAAGGCCACGGCTTTGTGGAATGTACGCCCCGAAGATAGGGGAGTAGCTCAGTTGGTAGAGCGGCGGTCTCCAAAACCGTAGGTCGCAGGTTCGAATCCTGTCTCCCCTGCCATCTATATAGTCTGCTGGGTACACGATTGGATGGTGTAACTGCAGATGTTGAGAAGGAATTGACTCCGGGGCCTTGTGTTTTACCGGAATCGGTTCTATGTAACGTCAACAGACACGCGGTGCGTGGAGCTGAATAATCAGCTTTACGGGCCGTAATGGTGTGAACAGTCGGCATTTAAATATTAATGCAGTGTGTTTGCAGCGAAATGACACGCACGAGCGGTAAATGGCATCCAAAACGAATCCAATAACTTTTTTTCAGCAAGTGCGCGCTGAAACCGCAAAGGTCACATGGCCTTCGCGTCGCGAAACGCTCATTTCCACTGCGATGGTGATGATAATGGCGTTCTTTGCTGCGATCTTTTTTTTCGCAGCTGATCAGTTGATGGCATACGGGATTGATCTCATTCTCGGTCTTGGTCGTTAACGCAGGCTGACAAGAAAATCGGGATTGGGAATTCAACAATGACCGCGCGCTGGTATATCGTTCACGCCTATTCGAATTTTGAGAAGAAGGTCGCCGAGTCGATCGAAGAAAAGGCGCGACAGAAGGGTCTGTCGCATCTTTTTGAAAAGATCCTTGTTCCGACCGAAAAAGTGGTTGAAGTGCGCCGTGGCCGTAAGGTTGATGCTGAGCGTAAATTCTTCCCGGGCTATGTCATGGTTCGTGCTGATTTGACGGATGATGCATATCATTTGATTAAGAACACGCCGAAGGTAACCGGTTTTTTGGGTTCGGATAATAAGCCGATCGCAATTTCCGACAAGGAAGCAGAGCGCATCCTGACCCAAGTTCAGGAGGGTGTTGAGCGTCCTAAGGCATCGATCTCGTTTGAGATTGGTGAAAGCGTTCGTGTTGCTGATGGACCCTTTGCGTCGTTCAACGGTACGGTACAGGAAGTTGATGAGGAGCGTTCCCGCCTCAAGGTCGAGGTTTCGATCTTTGGTCGTGCAACTCCTGTCGATCTGGAATTTGGTCAGGTGGAAAAAGTCTGATCATAAGGGTGGCTCTCGAAGTTGTCCTGTCACTCCGGTGACGAAGAGGTGGGAGGCGAGAAACCTTAGCCGGGTTTTAAACCGAACCACCAAACTGCAACCGCTGGTTTTTCAGCATAATGTAAAGGTGCCGGTTTATCCGGCATAACCATAAGGCAGAGTATAATGGCTAAGAAAATAGCAGGCCAGCTCAAGCTGCAGGTTTCGGCAGGATCGGCAACGCCATCCCCGCCAATCGGACCGGCACTTGGTCAGCGCGGCATCAACATCATGGAATTCTGCAAGGCCTTCAATGCGGCTACGCAGGAAATGGAAAAGGGCTCGCCCGTTCCAGTCGTGATCACATATTATCAGGACAAGTCCTTCACTTTTGCAATGAAGACCGCTCCGGTTTCCTACTTCCTCAAGAAGGCTGCAAATCTGAAGTCCGGTTCCAAAGAACCAGGTAAGGTAGTTGCCGGTAAGGTTACGCGCGAGAAAGTCCGCGAAATCGCTGAAGCGAAGATGAAAGACCTGAACGCAGCAGATGTTGAATCTGCAATGCGCATGGTCGAAGGTTCTGCCCGTTCGATGGGCCTGGAAGTGGTGGGCTGATCCGATGGCAAAAGTAGCAAAGCGCGTAGCGAAGGTTCGTGAAGGCATTGACCGCAACAAGCTCTATGATCTGACTTCGGCAATTGCCATGGTCAAGGAGCGTGCAGTCGCCAAGTTCGACGAAACTATCGAAGTTGCAATGAATCTCGGCGTTGATCCTCGTCATGCGGACCAGATGGTTCGTGGTGTTGTCAATCTGCCAAACGGCACTGGCCGTACAGTTCGTGTTGCCGTGTTTGCACGCGGTGCCAAGGCTGATGAAGCCACGGCTGCCGGCGCAGATATCGTTGGTGCAGAAGATTTGTTCGAGATCGTCAATGGCGGCAAGATCGATTTCGATCGCTGCATTGCAACACCGGACATGATGCCGCTCGTTGGCCGTCTCGGTAAGGTTCTAGGACCTCGCGGCATGATGCCAAACCCAAAGGTTGGCACGGTTACGACTGACGTTACAGCTGCAGTTAAGGCTTCGAAGGGCGGCGCTGTTGAGTTCCGCGTTGAGAAGGCCGGTATTATTCATGCTGGCGTCGGTAAGGCTTCTTTTGATGCCAAGGCGCTTGAAGAGAATATCAAGGCTTTCGCTGATGCGGTAACCAAGGCCAAGCCTGCTGGTTCCAAGGGCGAATATGTCAAGCGCGTCGCGATTTCCTCGACAATGGGCGCTGGCGTAAAGATCGACCCGGCAACAGTACGCATTGCGTAACTGTTGATTGAGTTTTCAAGCTTAACCGCTTGATTGAAAAGAATTCCAGGCCTTTCGGGGCCTGGATAACCGGATGAAAATCCGGTTATCCTGTCCGAGATTGCGGGTGGTTCGCCTTAATTCGTAAGAACCTGCATGAGACGTGGAAAAACTTTGATTTGAGGGCTCTGCCCAAAGAACAAGGTTCGAACCGTAGTTGCCTTTCGCTTGCAGCCAATCCGGCGAAGCAGGGGGGACAGGATCCTCAACTGTTGTTTGGTTTCAGTTTTCGGACTGAAGGCTTGCAACAAAAGGCAACCCGGCAGGAATGCAATATCGCATTACTGTCAAATGGAGAGAGACAGTGGAAAAAGCGGAAAAGCGCGAATTTGTCACTTGGCTGAATGGGGTCTTCAAGGATTCCGGTTCAGTTGTCGTGGCCCACTATACCGGTCTCACCGTTGCGCAGCTGAGCGATCTTCGCTCCAAGATGCGTGATGCTGGTGGCACTGTTAAAGTCGCGAAGAACCGCCTTGCCAAGATCGCTCTTCAAGGCACGGAATCGGAAGGCATTTCTGATCTATTCGTAGGTCAGACACTTGTTGCCTATTCCAATGATCCGATTACGGCACCAAAGATCGCCATTGAATTTGCCAAGGGCAACGAAAAGCTCGTTATCCTCGGTGGCTCAATGGGAGCAACAACTCTTGATGCAGATGGCGTGAAGGCTCTGGCCGCACTTCCATCACTCGACGAGTTGCGCGCAAAGCTGGTTGGTATGATCCAGACACCAGCTTCTCGCATCGCTCAGGTCGTAAACGCACCGGCAGCTCAGCTTGCCCGCGTTTTTGGCGCCTATGCCCGGAAGGACGAAGCGGCATAAGGCCGTTCTCGCTGTCAATATATCGAACCTTGTAAAGGAATATCACAATGACTGATCTCGCAAAGATCGTAGAAGACCTGTCCAACCTTACAGTTCTTGAAGCTGCGGAACTTTCCAAGCTTCTTGAAGAGAAGTGGGGCGTTTCTGCTGCCGCTCCTGTTGCTGTTGCCGCTGCTGGCGGTGGTGCAGTTGCAGCTGCTGTTGAAGAAAAGACTGAATTCGACGTCGTTCTGACCGATGCCGGCGCTAACAAGATCAACGTGATCAAGGAAGTCCGCGCAATCACCGGTCTTGGCCTGAAAGAAGCCAAGGACCTCGTTGAAGCTGCTCCTAAGGCAGTTAAAGAAGCAGCGACTAAGGACGAAGCTGACAAGATCAAGGCACAGCTCGAAGCAGCTGGCGCCAAGGTTGAACTCAAGTAATCCTTGCGTTATTGGCGGGCAGGGTGACCTGTCCGCCGACTACCCTCTCCGGAGGGCCCGGTACTCAACCCTTTTCCTGATGGCAATTTGGTGCTTTCAGGAAACGGGTTTTGTCCCGTTCACGGGGCCGCATACGCGGTTTTAAGAAACAGGCCAGTTTCTGGCATAAAGACGAGGAGCGACGATGGCTCAGACCCATTCTTTCAATGGTCGTAGGCGCGTACGCAAGTTTTTCGGTAAGATTCCGGAAGTCGCAGAGATGCCGAACCTCATCGAGGTTCAAAAGGCTTCCTACGATCAGTTTCTGATGGTGGAAGAGCCCAAGGGCGGACGTTTGGACGAAGGTTTGCAGGCTGTATTCAAGTCTGTTTTCCCGATCCAGGATTTCTCTGGTGCTTCCATGCTCGAATTCGTCAAGTACGAGTTCGAAGCTCCAAAATTCGACGTTGACGAATGCCGTCAGCGCGATCTGACATATGCTGCGCCGCTTAAGGTGACGCTGCGCCTTATCGTGTTCGATATCGATGAAGATACCGGCGCGAAGTCGATCAAGGACATCAAGGAACAGGACGTTTACATGGGCGATATGCCGCTCATGACCGATAATGGTACGTTCATTGTAAACGGCACCGAGCGCGTTATCGTTTCGCAGATGCACCGTTCACCGGGCGTCTTCTTTGATCACGACAAGGGCAAAACCCATTCGTCCGGCAAGCTTCTGTTTGCTGCGCGCGTCATTCCGTATCGCGGCTCATGGCTCGATATTGAATTCGATGCGAAGGACGTTGTGTATGCGCGTATCGACCGCCGCCGCAAAATTCCGGCGACATCGCTGTTGATGGCGCTCGGCATGGATCCAGAAGAGATTCTGTCGACTTTCTACAACTCGCTCACATTCAACCGTGACGGCGAGACATGGCGTATTCCATTCTCAGTCGACCGTTTCCGCGGCTTCAAGGCGACCACTGACGTTATCGATGCTGATACTGGCGAGGTTATCCTCGAAACCGGTAAGAAGCTGACTGCGCGTAGCGCCAAGCAGCTTGCTGAAAAAGGCTTGAAGTTCATCAAGGCGACCGAAGACGATCTGCTCGGCTCCTATCTAGCCGAAGATATCGTCAACATGGAAACTGGTGAAGTTTATCTCGAAGCAGGCGACGAGCTTGACGAGAAGACCCTCAAGGTTCTGCTCGACACGGGCGTTTCGGAAATCAACGTTCTCGATATTGATCATGTCAATATCGGACCATACATCCGTAACACGCTCGCCGTGGACAAGAACGAGAGCCGCCAGGACGCATTGTTTGACATTTACCGTGTCATGCGCCCGGGTGAGCCACCGACAATTGACTCGGCTGAAGCCATGTTCAAGTCGCTGTTCTTCGACAGCGAACGTTATGATCTGTCGGCTGTTGGTCGCGTCAAAATGAACATGCGCCTTGATCTGGATGCGGAAGACACTGTCCGTATCCTGCGCAAGGAAGACATTCTTGCCGTGGTCAAGATGCTGGTTGATCTGCGCGATGGCCGTGGTGAAATCGACGACATCGACAATCTCGGCAATCGCCGTGTGCGTTCGGTCGGCGAATTGATGGAAAACCAGTATCGTGTTGGTCTGCTTCGCATGGAGCGTGCCATCAAGGAACGTATGTCATCCATCGAAATTGACACTGTCATGCCGCAGGATCTGATTAACGCAAAGCCAGCAGCAGCTGCGGTTCGTGAGTTCTTCGGTTCTTCGCAGCTTTCGCAGTTCATGGATCAGACCAACCCGCTGTCCGAGATTACGCATAAGCGTCGTCTTTCGGCTTTGGGACCTGGCGGTTTGACTCGCGAACGTGCAGGCTTTGAAGTTCGCGACGTTCATCCGACACATTACGGCCGTATCTGCCCGATTGAAACGCCGGAAGGCCCGAATATCGGTCTGATCAACTCGCTCGCAACCTTTGCCCGGGTCAACAAGTACGGCTTTATCGAAAGCCCGTATCGCAAGATCATTGATGGTAAGGTTACCGACGACGTTGTTTATCTGTCGGCAATGGAAGAAGCCAAGTATCACGTGGCGCAGGCCAATGTGGAGCTCGACTCTTCCGGCGGATTCACAGATGAATTCGTTGTCTGCCGTCATGCGGGTGAAGTCTTGATGGCCCCACGTGAAAACGTGGATTTGATGGACGTTTCACCAAAGCAGCTTGTATCGGTTGCCGCCGCACTTATTCCGTTCCTTGAAAACGACGACGCCAACCGCGCTCTGATGGGCTCGAACATGCAGCGTCAGGCCGTTCCTCTGGTTCGTGCTGAGGCGCCATTCGTCGGAACAGGTATGGAGCCGGTTGTTGCTCGCGACTCCGGTGCTGCTATTGGTGCCCGCCGTACAGGTATCGTCGATCAGGTTGACGCAACCCGTATCGTTATCCGTGCGACGGAAGATCTCGTACCGGGCAAGTCTGGCGTTGATATTTATCGCCTGATGAAGTTCCAGCGCTCGAACCAGAACACCTGCATCAATCAGCGTCCGCTGGTACGTGTAGGCGACCGGATCGAAAAGGGCGATATCATTGCTGACGGTCCTTCGACGGATCTGGGTGATTTGGCTCTTGGCCGTAACGTGCTGGTCGCGTTCATGCCGTGGAATGGCTACAACTACGAAGATTCCATCCTGCTTTCTGAAAAGATCGTTTCGGATGACGTCTTCACCTCGATCCATATCGAGGAGTTCGAAGTTATGGCTCGCGACACGAAGCTTGGACCGGAAGAAATCACGCGTGACATTCCGAACGTTTCGGAAGAAGCGCTGAAGAATCTGGACGAAGCCGGTATCGTCTACATCGGTGCTGAAGTTCAGCCGGGCGATATTCTTGTCGGCAAGATCACTCCGAAGGGCGAAAGCCCAATGACGCCGGAAGAGAAGCTTCTTCGCGCCATTTTCGGTGAAAAGGCTTCGGACGTTCGTGACACCTCGATGCGCATGCCGCCCGGGACTTACGGTACGGTAGTGGAAGTTCGCGTTTTCAATCGCCACGGCGTTGAAAAGGACGAACGTGCCATGGCTATTGAGCGTGAGGAAATCGAACGCCTGGCCAAGGACCGCGACGACGAACAGGCTATCCTGGACCGCAACGTCTATGGCCGTCTTGCTGATGTTCTCAACGGCAAATCTGCTGTTGCCGGACCGAAAGCGTTCAAGAAGGGCACAGTCGTTACGCAGGACATCATGGGTGAATACCCACGTTCGCAGTGGTGGCAGTTTGCTGTCGAAGACGAAAAGATCCAGGGCGAAATCGAAGCTCTGCGCAACCAGTATGACGACTCCAAGAAGCTGCTTGAACAGCGCTTCATGGACAAGGTCGAAAAGGTCCAGCGCGGCGACGAGATGCCTCCAGGGGTCATGAAGATGGTCAAGGTCTTTGTCGCTGTGAAGCGCAAGATCCAGCCGGGCGACAAGATGGCTGGCCGTCACGGCAACAAGGGTGTTGTTTCGCGTATTGCTGCTGTTGAGGATATGCCGTTCCTTGAAGATGGAACGCATGTTGACATCGTTCTAAATCCGCTTGGCGTGCCAAGCCGAATGAACGTTGGTCAGATCCTTGAGACGCATTTGGGCTGGGCTTGCGCCGGAATGGGCAAGAAGATCGGGGAACTGATCGAAGCCTATAAGGCACAGCACGCACTAGGCGAGCAGGGCGACATTGCTCCGCTTCGGGCGACGATTGAGTCGATCATCCCGGACAATGACCGCAACGAACCGGTTCGCAACTATGATGATGAAAGCATCATTCGTCTTGGCGAACAGATGAAGCGCGGTGTGTCGATTGCAACGCCGGTATTTGACGGTGCGCATGAACCAGACATCAATGTGATGCTGGAGCAGGCCGGCCTAAAATCCTCCGGTCAGTCGACACTATACGACGGACGTACGGGTGAAACTTTTGATCGTCAGGTGACAGTCGGCTACATCTATATGCTGAAGCTGCACCATCTGGTTGATGACAAGATCCACGCCCGTTCGATTGGACCTTACTCGCTCGTTACGCAGCAGCCTCTGGGTGGTAAAGCCCAGTTCGGCGGTCAGCGCTTCGGTGAAATGGAGGTCTGGGCACTGGAAGCATATGGTGCGGCTTACACGCTGCAGGAAATGCTTACGGTCAAGTCCGATGACGTTGCCGGTCGTACCAAGGTCTATGAGGCGATTGTCCGCGGCGACGATACGTTCGAAGCAGGCATTCCCGAGAGCTTCAACGTTCTCGTCAAGGAAATGCGTTCGCTCGGACTTAATGTCGAGCTGGACGATACACGCCAGCAGGAACAGCAACAGGCATTGCCTGACGCTGCAGAGTAAAAAACGTCAGGGTGCGCGATCAGTTTCCGCGCACCCCGGCATTCGTTTCGAGCCGCTGAAGAAGCGGCATTTGATCTAGATGAACCGCGGTGGCGGATATTCATCGCAAGGAGAGGGCACTTTTTGCCCCATGGAGAAACGGCATGAACCAAGAGGTCATGAATCTTTTCAATCCTCAGGCGCCTGTGCAGGCATTCGATTCCATCAGGATTTCGATCGCCAGCCCTGAGAAGATTCTGTCCTGGTCATACGGTGAGATCAAGAAGCCGGAGACGATCAACTACCGCACCTTTAAGCCGGAGCGGGATGGTCTTTTCTGTGCTCGGATCTTCGGGCCGATCAAGGACTACGAATGCTTGTGCGGCAAGTACAAGCGCATGAAATACAAGGGCATCATCTGCGAAAAGTGCGGTGTGGAAGTCACGCTGTCACGCGTTCGCCGTGAGCGCATGGGCCATATTGAACTTGCTGCGCCGGTTGCGCACATCTGGTTCCTGAAGTCCCTGCCAAGCCGTATCGGCACATTGCTTGATATGACCCTTAAGGGCATCGAGCGTGTTCTCTATTTCGAGAACTACATTGTGACCGAGCCAGGCCTGACTGCACTGAAGGAGCACCAGCTTCTTTCGGAAGAAGAATACATGATTGCTGTCGATGAGTATGGTGAAGATTCCTTCACTGCGCTGATCGGTGCGGAAGCAATTCATGAGCTGCTCGCTTCCATGGATCTGGAAAAGATTGCTGGCGATCTGCGCGAAGATCTGGCGACAACAACGTCTGATCTGAAGCAGAAGAAGCTGATGAAGCGTCTTAAGATCGTCGAAAACTTCCTGGAGTCGGGTAACCGTCCGGAATGGATGATCATGAAGATCGTTCCGGTCATTCCTCCGGATCTTCGTCCTCTGGTTCCGCTGGATGGCGGACGTTTCGCTACATCCGATCTTAATGATCTGTATCGTCGCGTAATCAACCGTAACAACCGCTTGAAGCGCCTGATCGAACTGCGTGCTCCTGGCATCATCATCCGCAACGAGAAGCGCATGCTTCAGGAATCGGTCGATGCGTTGTTCGACAACGGCCGTCGTGGTCGTGTTATCACCGGTGCCAACAAGCGTCCGCTGAAGTCGCTGTCCGATATGCTCAAGGGCAAGCAGGGCCGCTTCCGTCAGAACCTCCTAGGCAAGCGCGTCGATTATTCCGGCCGTTCGGTTATCGTGACTGGTCCTGAACTCAAGCTTCACCAGTGCGGTCTGCCAAAGAAGATGGCGCTCGAACTGTTCAAGCCATTCATCTACGCCCGTCTTGACGCAAAGGGTTATTCCTCAACCGTCAAGCAGGCGAAGAAGCTGGTTGAAAAGGAAAAGCCGGAAGTCTGGGATATTCTTGATGAGGTCATTCGCGAGCATCCGGTTCTGTTGAACCGCGCTCCGACGTTGCACCGTCTTGGTATTCAGGCATTCGAACCCACCCTGATCGAAGGCAAGGCTATCCAGCTGCACCCCCTCGTCTGTACCGCTTTCAACGCGGACTTTGACGGTGACCAGATGGCTGTCCACGTACCGCTTTCGCTGGAAGCGCAGCTCGAAGCCCGCG
The DNA here is from genome assembly GCA_900471815.1 of Hyphomicrobiales bacterium. Lineage (GTDB taxonomy): Bacteria > Pseudomonadota > Alphaproteobacteria > Rhizobiales > Rhizobiaceae > Phyllobacterium > Phyllobacterium ifriqiyense. Next base: position 7,015 of record UICE01000014.1, on the reverse strand, counting down.
TTCTGATGATGTCGACGAACAATATCCTGCACCCTGCAAATGGTCTGCCGGTTATCGTTCCGTCTCAGGACATGGTTCTCGGTCTGTACTATCTGTCGATCGTTGCGGTTAAAGAGCCGGGCGAAGGCATGGCGTTTGCCGATATGGGCGAACTTCATCATGCCATCGGCAATGGTTCGGTCACTCTTCACACGAAGATCAAGGGCCGCTTCAAGAGCATCGACGCTGACGGCAAGCCAACGTCGAAGATTTTCGACACGACGCCTGGCCGCATGATCATCGGTGAGCTTCTGCCGAAGCATCACAATGTGCCTTTCGATATCTGCAATCAGGAAATGACCAAGAAGAACATCTCCAAGATGATCGACACGGTTTATCGCCATTGCGGACAGAAAGAGACGGTCATTTTCTGCGACCGCATCATGCAGCTTGGCTTCAGCCATGCTTGCCGCGCCGGTATCTCGTTCGGCAAGGACGACATGGTTATTCCGGAAACCAAGGCGAAGCTGGTTGCTGAAACCGAAGCTTTGGCGACCGAATACGAACAGCAGTACAATGACGGCCTGATCACTCAGGGCGAGAAGTACAACAAGGTTGTTGACGCTTGGGGCAAGTGCACCGAGAAGGTCGCCGACGAAATGATGGCTCGCATTAAGGCCGTTGAGTTTGATCCTGTTACTGGTCGCCAGAAGCAGATGAACTCGATCTATATGATGTCGCACTCCGGCGCTCGTGGTTCTCCGAACCAGATGCGTCAGCTGGGCGGTATGCGCGGTCTGATGGCCAAGCCTTCGGGCGAAATCATCGAAACGCCAATCATTTCGAACTTCAAGGAAGGTCTGACTGTGAACGAGTACTTCAACTCGACCCACGGTGCCCGTAAGGGACTTGCAGATACTGCATTGAAGACGGCTAACTCCGGCTATCTGACACGCCGTCTGGTTGACGTCGCTCAGGATTGCATCGTCATCTCTGTTGATTGTGGCACCACAACCGGTCTCACAATGCAGCCGATCGTTGATGCGGGTCAGGTCGTTGCGACAATTGGCCAGCGCGTTCTCGGTCGTACCGCGCTTGAAGATATCTTGCATCCAATTTCAGGCGATGTGCTTGTAACTGGCGGCAATATTATCGACGAGTTCGATATCGATGCCATTGAGAAGGCTGGTGTTCAGTCGATCCGCATTCGCTCGGCTCTCACCTGTGAGACGCGCGGCGGTATCTGCGCCAAGTGCTACGGCCGCGATCTTGCCCGTGGTACGCCGGTCAACCAGGGTGAGGCGGTCGGTGTTATCGCTGCTCAGTCCATTGGTGAGCCAGGCACGCAGTTGACCATGCGTACGTTCCATCTTGGTGGTACAGCGCAGGTTGTCGATCAGTCGTTCCTCGAAGCCAGTTATGAAGGCACCGTACAAATCCGCAACCGCAACGTGGTGCGTAACTCCGATGGCCATCTGGTTGTCATGGGCCGCAACATGGCAGTTGTCATCCTGGATGCAACGGGCAAGGAACGCGCAACACACCGCGTTACCTATGGTTCGCGCATCTATGTTGATGACGGCGACACGGTTAAGCGCGGTCAGCGCGTTGCCGAGTGGGATCCTTATACCCGCCCGGTCATGACGGAAGTCGAAGGTCACGTCGAATTCGAAGACATGGTCGACGGTCTCTCGGTTACGGAAACGACGGATGAATCCACCGGTATCACCAAGCGTGTGGTTATCGACTGGCGCTCAACACCGCGTGGTTCGGATCTGAAACCGTCAATCGTGGTCAAGGACAAGGCAGGCAAGGTTCTGAAACTGGCAAAGGGCGGCGACGCACGCTTCCAGCTGTCAGTGGAATCCATCCTTTCGGTCGAGCCAGGCTCGCACGTTAAGGCTGGTGACGTTCTTGCGCGTATTCCGATGGAAAGCGCCAAGACCAAGGACATCACCGGTGGTCTTCCACGCGTTGCGGAACTGTTCGAAGCCCGTCGTCCGAAGGACCACGCTATCATCGCTGAGATTGATGGTACGGTTCGTTTTGGCCGCGACTACAAGAACAAGCGCCGCATTGTCATCGAACCGAACGACGAGACACTAGAGCCTGTTGAGTATCTGATCCCCAAGGGCAAGCCTTTCCATCTTCAGGATGGCGATGCGATCGAAAAGGGCGATTATATCCTCGACGGCAACCCGGCACCGCACGACATTCTGGCGATCAAGGGCGTGGAAGCTTTGGCTTCATATCTTGTCAATGAAATTCAGGAAGTCTATCGCTTGCAGGGCGTTCTGATCAACGACAAGCACATCGAAGTGATTGTCCGTCAGATGCTGCAGAAGGTCGAAATCACCGAGTCTGGTGACACCGGCTTTATTGCTGGCGATCACGTTGACCGGATCGAGCTGGACGAAATTAACGAGCGTCTTGAAGAAGATGGCAAGAAGCCAGGCTACGGCACTCCGGTGCTGCTCGGCATCACCAAGGCTTCTTTGCAGACACCGTCGTTCATCTCGGCAGCGTCCTTCCAGGAAACAACACGCGTCCTCACGGAAGCTGCTGTTGCCGGTAAGATGGATGCTCTGCAGGGCCTGAAGGAGAACGTCATTGTTGGACGTTTGATCCCGGCAGGTACAGGCGGAACGGTCAAGCAGATCCGCCGCATTGCCGGAGCTCGCGACGAGTTGATCATCGACGAGCGCCGCAAGGAAGCTGGAGCAAGCGCCGCGAAAGCTGGCCCGATGCTGACAGACATGACAGGCCAGCCAGCCGAGTAAGCTGGTTAGCTGCACCAAATCAAAAGGCCGCCCCGGAGAAATCCGAGGCGGCCTTTTTCATGGGCTTTTCAACCGACTGCAACCAAACTACTACTCACGATGGAAAATCTTCAGCAAAAATCGGCGGTTTTTCAGCAAAAATGCTTCAAATCTCTCAGAGACGTTGCCGATGTTTGAGATAATGAAGGAATATGTCGGAAAGGGCAGGGAGGCGATCTGAAGGATTGTCCCGAAACGCCCATGAGCTCGCAATCAATAAGAGTGTCCAGTTGTATTGTTCGGCAGTACCTGCGTTGTCGGAAGCAAACACCCACTGTGGTGCTCTGGTGCGAATTTCAAAAAATCTGTAGATCGGCCGGTGACAGCTATTCGTTGAACTCTATCATCGCGATCTGCCCAGTCAGGGCATTCTTGTAGGCTGACAGATGAGGCTCTTCAGTTGGCTCTTCGGTGAGGGTGCCGATCTCGAGTAGCTCTGCTTCATCATAGCCTTCATTGGCGAGAATCTGCAGGGCGAAGTCGACCAGCCCTTCAGAATCGTCCCGCATAAGAAGGAGATGAACCTGTCGCGGCTCATCCTGCTTCTCTTTCCATACATCGGCAATGACGAGATGGACGATTTTCGGTTCAGGCTTGTCTGATGGCATTGGTTTGATTCCCGATTCTTCGATTCTACGGTCAGAATAGACGTAACGAGTCGGTCTGGCATGCGAGTCGGCAAGAATCCCTGTGAAGAAGACGAAATTTAACTTGAATTAACGATTGTTCAACGAAACTATCGGTCGTCGGGATGCAAAAGCGCCAGCAAATGCTGTGCGCTCAAAGAATATTGGGGGTTCAGGCTTGACGAAAGGCTGAAACACCAGTATCAGCAGCCCATCTGAGCCGATGTGAGATTGGCCATTTCGGAGCGACACGCTCTGGAGTTCATCTCAAACAGGGTTCGTTTTACGAACGAAATGCAATTTGCCGCTCGCATGAGGCCTTATGGCTTCCTCTGCTTTTATTCGGGCAACCACCCTTGGGGTGGTTTAGTTGCCCGAATTCGTGCATGAGCATGGCGCTGAAACGGCCCTGACGGGCGAAGATACGAGATTTGTGCCGAAGCGCTAGCGCTTTGATACGCATTACAAAGAGGGAAGGTTGAATGCCTACCGTAAACCAGTTGATCCGCAAGCCGCGCACTGCGCCGGTAAAGCGCAATAAAGTCCCTGCATTGCAGGAAAACCCGCAAAAGCGCGGCGTTTGCACTCGCGTCTATACGACGACACCGAAGAAGCCAAACTCGGCTCTCCGTAAGGTCGCCAAGGTGCGTTTGACCAACGGCTTCGAAGTTATCGGGTATATTCCGGGTGAGGGTCACAACCTTCAAGAGCACTCTGTCGTGATGATCCGCGGCGGCCGTGTAAAGGATTTGCCAGGTGTTCGTTACCACATCATCCGTGGTGTTCTGGATACTCAGGGCGTCAAGAATCGTAAGCAGCGCCGTTCCAAGTACGGTGCAAAGCGTCCGAAGTAAGATTTTCCGGGAATTTGGCCACCAGGTAGGTCAACCCGATGCAGATAAGAGACAGAGAATATGTCCAGACGCCATAGTGCAGAAAAGCGTGAGATTAACCCGGATCCAAAGTTCGGCGATCTCGTTCTGACAAAGTTCATGAATGCAGTCATGCATCATGGCAAGAAGTCGATTGCTGAGCGTATCGTTTACGGTGCGCTTGAGTCAGTCGAAGCCAAGAGCAAGCAGGAGCCAGTTGCCCTGTTCCATCAGGCTCTCGACAATGTAGCGCCACACGTAGAAGTACGTTCGCGCCGCGTTGGTGGTGCGACTTACCAGGTTCCGGTCGATGTTCGTCCGGAGCGCCGTCAGGCTCTTGCAATCCGTTGGCTGATTAATGCAGCCCGTGGTCGCAACGAGACGACAATGGTTGATCGCCTGTCGGGTGAACTTCTGGATGCTGCAAACAACCGTGGCTCGGCTGTGAAGAAGCGTGAAGACACGCATCGCATGGCAGAAGCCAACCGCGCATTCTCGCATTACCGCTGGTAATCGTCGAAACCCTATTCTTAGAGGCACCAGATCATGGCCCGCGAATATAAAATCGAAGACTACCGTAACTTCGGTATCATGGCGCACATCGACGCCGGCAAGACAACGACGACCGAGCGTATTCTTTATTACACCGGTAAGTCGCACAAAATCGGTGAAGTCCATGACGGCGCCGCTACGATGGACTGGATGGAGCAGGAGCAGGAGCGTGGTATCACGATCACTTCCGCTGCAACCACGACTTACTGGACTGGCCGTGATGGCAAGAAGCGTCGCTTCAACATCATCGATACGCCTGGTCACGTTGACTTCACGATTGAAGTAGAGCGCTCACTGCGCGTGCTCGATGGTGCAATTGCACTTCTCGATGCAAACGCCGGTGTAGAGCCACAGACTGAAACCGTATGGCGTCAGGCTGAGAAGTATCACGTTCCGCGCATGATCTTCGTCAACAAGATGGACAAGACCGGCGCCGATTTCTATCGCTGCGTTGATATGGTCAAGACACGTCTTGGTGCCAAGGCACTCGTCATGCAGCTGCCAATCGGCGCTGAGACAGAGTTCAAGGGCGTTATCGATCTGATCGAGATGAAGGCGCTTGTATGGCGCGACGAACAGCTCGGTGCTGAATGGGATATCGTTGAAATTCCTGCCGATCTTAAAGATCGTGCTGAAGAATTCCGCGAAAAGCTCATCGAAACCGCTGTTGAAGTCGACGAAGCTGCTACCGAGGCTTACCTCGAAGGCAATATGCCAGACAATGACAAGCTGCGTGAACTGATCCGTATCGGTACATGCCGCGTTGAATTCCATCCGGTATTCTGTGGTTCGGCATTCAAGAACAAGGGCGTACAACCTTTGCTCGACGGTGTTGTTGACTTCTTGCCTTCGCCTGTTGATGTTCCTTCGATCAAGGGCATCGACCCGAAGACCGATGCGGAAACAGTTCGCAAGTCCTCGGACGAAGAGCCACTGTCAATGCTCGCGTTCAAGATCATGAACGATCCGTTCGTTGGTTCGCTGACATTCTGCCGTATCTATTCCGGCAAGCTGACCAAGGGCATTTCGCTTGACAATACTGTTAAGCTGAAGCGTGAGCGTATCGGCCGTATGTTGCAGATGCACTCCAATTCCCGCGAAGACATCGAAGAAGCCTTTGCTGGCGATATCGTTGCTCTTGCTGGCCTCAAGGAAACGACAACAGGTGATACGCTTTGCGATCCTCTGAAGCCGGTTATTCTTGAACGCATGATCTTCCCGGATCCGGTCATCGAGATTTCGATCGAACCAAAGACCAAGGCCGACCAGGAAAAGATGGGCCTCGCGCTCAACCGCCTGGCAGCTGAAGATCCTTCATTCCGCGTCAAGACGGATGAAGAATCCGGTCAGACAATCATCGCCGGCATGGGCGAGCTTCATCTCGACATTCTCGTTGACCGTATGCGTCGCGAGTTCAAGGTTGAAGCAAACATTGGTAACCCACAGGTTGCTTATCGTGAATCGATCACCCGCAAGGCTGAAATCGACTACACGCATAAGAAGCAGTCCGGTGGTTCGGGCCAGTTCGCTCGCATCAAGGTTATCTTCGAGCCGCATGAAGGTGATGATTTCATCTTCGAATCGAAGATCGTCGGTGGTGCTGTACCAAAGGAATACATTCCAGGCGTACAGAAGGGCATTGAAAGTGTTATGGGTGCGGGTCCGCTCGCAGGCTTCCCGATGCTCGGCGTGAAAGCCACGCTGATCGACGGTGCCTACCATGATGTCGACTCCTCGGTTCTCGCCTTCGAAATCGCAGCTCGCGCTGCATTCCGCGAAGGTGCACAGAAAGCTGGTGCCCAGCTTCTCGAGCCGATCATGAAGGTCGAGGTTGTTACGCCTGAAGATTACGTCGGTGACGTAATTGGCGATCTGAATTCACGTCGTGGTCAGATCTCGGGTACCGAAGCGCGTGGTATTGCCACTGTAGTCAACGCAAACGTCCCACTGGCCAACATGTTTGGTTATGTGAGCAATCTGCGTTCGATGAGCCAGGGCCGTGCACAGTACACCATGCAGTTCGACCACTACGAACCTGTCCCGGCAGCAGTCGCGCAGGAAATTCAGAAGAAGTTTGCGTAACCATAAGGTTGCGCGTGACAGTTGAAGTTAAGCCTGAGCAGGCGAACATATAACGGAGAGCTCAGATGGCTAAGAGCAAGTTTGA
>UICE01000015.1 GCA_900471815.1 Hyphomicrobiales bacterium | reverse complement strand
GGCGGTAAAATCCGGCGCAATATCGTTTATTCGTAAGCCCATTTTGTTCGCTCGCTCATTATTTGAATGTAAACTTCGAGGGAAGATTAGAAAACTCTATTATCTGAGAGCAACTCTCATGTAAGAAAAACAAGGCTACAAATGTAATGCCGGTTGTTCCAGGAGTTGCTAGTACAGCAAATGGTTGAGCGCATTGATCGTGATGACTGAAGGAGTGCGTTTCCGCCTCATCAGATATTCGCTAGCCTCGATGCATTGGGGTAGGCGTATACTGATCATTACTCAAGGGTAAGTACCGTTCTTGTCATTTTGATACCCTATTCATATTCTCTGACAATGCAGACCGCTGTGAAGATGATCATCTCCAAGAATTTACAACTCCCCCAATGAGGCTTCTACAGACCCGGGCCTGCCCCTATCAACGGGTCGAATGCCTTATGACGGTTGTAACTGCTTTGCCATTTCGTCGTGACATTGCGGCAATACCGCAAAAATAATGTCTCCCTGTTCGAGAATTTCAAGGAGAGCAACAATTATGCATAGACCAAATGTCAAGATCGATCCGCAACCTGAGCATCAGTATCGTCACCTTCGACACTGGAAAGTTCACCTGCATGTTACCCAGGGTTCAGTTCATCAAAATGCCGAGAATTTCGATATCGAAGAAGTCAGCAGAAAACTCCCATGGGACTTCGTCCTTTCTCTCTTTATTTGGTTACAGAAAAAAGCGCGTACCACTTGCGCAGTGCGATCGGCTAGAAAAACAGAAATACATACAATAGCGTCACTAAAACTGATGGACGACAGATTACTGCGAGATATGGGGATCGAGCATCGTTGGTTGATTGGGCAATTTGTGCAACTGAAAAGGCCCTCTGCTGACAAACAATAAATTTTTAGTTCTGTCGCGATTGCAAAACGTTATCTAGATTGTGCAATAGCGTTCCCGACAACTCGCCGTGGTATCGGGCAACCTGCGCCACGATTCTTAGATGACAACGGTAATCATTTTGTGCGTTGTTCAAACACTTACATAACTACGATTGAACATGATGTGGCCTCTATTATCGGAGAACCAAATGCCACACAAACTGATGCCCCATATTACGGGTCTCCCGAAACCATCGCGCATATATATTGCTGGACCAGGAGCGGTCGGCATAACACTAGCAACTCGGATTGCCATAAGCGGGTTTGAAGTAACTGTTGTCGCGCGAGGCGAGAGTTTTGACAAGATTAAGGCATCTGGCATGGTCAGGCTGCTCGACAGCAAGGGCGACCATAAAGCGGCAGTGCGGGTGACGAGAGGTAGCGACCTTAGCGGAGAAGATGTCATCTTCCTATGTTCCAAGGCAAAAGATCTGAAGTCGCTTGCCAGCACTGTCATGCACGCCGTCAATGCGCACATAGTTGTTGTTCCGGGTCAACGGCATTCCATGGTGGTATTTTCAGGTGTATAGAGGTCGTTTCTCTGGGAGAACCGTCCCCTGCAGTTGACCCAGACGGTGAATTGCAAAGGCTTGTCCCTTCCACAAATATTATAGATTGTGTCACGATGTTCACGGCCGACCGCATTGAGCACGGTTTAGCGCGGGCACTGAATCCTTTGAAGCTTATCATCGGAGAGATCGACGACCAACCACGTGAGCGCTCGAGAATGCTCCGAGATTTGCTGATTGCCTGTGGGATCACAACCGTGTTGAGTGAACGAATTAGAGATCCTTTATGGACCAAGGTCATTGCGAACCTAATGTCCAATCCGCTTTCCGTCGTCGCACAAGCGCCTCTGCGCGATGTTTGCGGAAACGAGCACTTTTCAAAGATTAGCCGTAAGGTCTTAGAGGAGACACTGCTTACAGCCGCATCCTACGGAGCGCGGTGTGAACTCGAGCCGGACAAGCTCCTGGCTTTCGGTATGGGTATGGGCGACACCAAAACATCAATGCTACAGGATTTTGAAAACGGGCGGCCTCTCGAACTTGGTGCAATATGTGAAGCAGTGATTGAACTTGCTGAACTGCAAGGGCTGGTTATGCCGCTGACTCGTTACATAGCTATTCTCGCAAAGTATAAAAGTGAAAGTGCCTATAGACCGATTGCAGCTTAGCAGGGAAAGCAAAATTCTTTTATCAATCTCATTGACGATTGGAGAGTTTAGAGCCAGGCGTTTAGGCGAAGGCGGCACTTTTAAAGTATTTTCAACCGCTACTACGGCGCAATGGGTGCTCCAGTAGACGTGCGACTCTGTTCTGGTACGGTTATTGAAATGTTGGCGATGGAGCCATCATATTGCTCAATATTCCATAGCGTACTGACACCCATGGCAGTGTCTTGAAGGAAGTTGACTTTAAAGGATACGGCAGGTGGGATTATTAACCCACCTGCCCCTCAATTATGTTTATTTCGCTTTCTTTGAAGTTTGCTTTGCAGCGTCATCTATAACATCAGCTATCACTTTAGGCTGCGTCATGAATAAAGCATGACTGGCGTCTACTTCTGTGACCTTCGCACCGATACGTTCAGCCATTTTGTGAAGCATTCTTCCGTCGAACGCTTTGTCTTGCCGGGCGATTACTGCCCAACTTGGTTTGGTACGCCATGCAGCGTTATTGAGCTTGGTACCGAAAACTTCCATTTTGATCGGAACTTGGGAGTCTCTCAAGAATGACGCATCTGCGTCTGAAGCATCGGCCGCGAAGCCAGCTTTAAATTTCGCTAAGTCGATAAATCCGAAACCGTCTACGTGCGTGTCGATGACGAACTCAGGCGGACTCGAAAATCCTTTGTACTGATCGGCGGTTGTCTCGCCCGCGTCAGGCGAGAGTGCAGAAACGTACACCAAGCCTGAGACCTTAGGGTTGACGCCCGCCTCAGTTATGACAGTTCCACCCCAGGAATGGCCAACTAGGATAGTAGGACCGTCTTGGCGATCCAGGACCCGCTTAGTTGCGGCAACATCGTCGGCTAGAGAGGTCAGGGGATTTTGCACAACGCTAACTTTATAACCCCGGCTAGTCAGTTCGTCGTACACTCCGCGCCAGCCGGAGCCGTCGGCAAAGGCGCCGTGGACGAGCACGATATTCTTCACAGCTTGATTGGCTGGGATCGATTCAGATGCATGTAAAATATTTGTAGCGGCACCGGTGGCCATGGCAACCGTAGCAACTAGGACGCTTTTCATCTTCATATTCATGAGCCTTCTCCTCGGTTATATCGCGACAATATTTATTGCGATAAATGTTGAATATCGAAATTTCTTCGCATTGTCCAGCATAATATTTATCGCGATATTTATTTTTGCAGATATCGAGATTATAAGAAGGGTGAAGGAGCTTTAAATGATGAAAAAAAACCACAACTACCCCGTCCCCTTGGATGAGCAGCTCTGTTACACTATCTATTCTGCTGAAATCGCTATCCAACGCGCCTACAAACCGTTGCTTAATGAGCTGGGCTTGACCTATCTGCAGTACCTTGTGCTCAACGTATTAGCACGCGACGGACAGCAGACTGTCGGCAACATTGCTGAGAGTCTCATGTTGGAATCAAGCACACTGACCCCCGTGCTTAAGCGAATTGAGTCTGCTGGGTTAGTGCGCCGTACACGCAATCCGGACAATGAGCGGCAAGTTCTGGTTGTGTTGACCGATCCTGGTCATGAGCTCATGTCAAAGGCGGGTTGCCTAGGTGACGAGTTGCTCAATGCATCTGGGCAATCAGCAGTTCAACTGGGTGAATTGAACCGAGATGTTAAACAACTTAGGGATGCAATCTATTCCCGTATACAACGTCATCCATAAGCTACTACAAACTGGACCGTGACCATCTGCATCAAGGGAACGCAACGACCTCTTCACGTGCACCTGGAGTTGGAGCCCTAAGTACTAACTGGATACGATGGCCTTTTCGTCCCCTTGGAGATCGCGTTGTTCCAAATTTTGCGGAAGATTGCGTTGCAGCGAAAATAGACCGCAACGCGCTATTAATCCCGTCGGCCACGAGTTCTGTCTAGTCGTTATTATGTAAATCTGACTTCGAACCGCGACCGAATGCGCAGGACTAACAAGTTTGTGCGGAATTGCTAAGTTCAAGTTGCAGCTCGGTTGGATTTCACATGTAGTCGCACTTCCTTCAACTGAAACCGAAGCGTATTTATTGATGAGATAAGCTATGCGTGTGCTACCTTCAACGCGATGTTTTATACAAGATACTGTTAGAAGATAATTTTCTCTTACAAAAATGCATTATCAGCGTTTCTTGAATAAGGTATACAGATATCCTCTGGAGGAGTGGGATGGCCTGGAGCCGTTCGATATTTGTAACAGCAAGGACGTTGCTGCACACCCCATAAATACGCACGCACCATATAGTGATGCAGATCACGATGACCGCCTCCAATGATAGTGCCGAGCTGACCGTGAGGTTGGGCGAAGAATGCCCTCTCGTATATAGAGCATCTTATGCGGCTCTCTGTTGGACTACGCGGTTTCGCACACTCCCAATACCATCGATACCAATCTCTATGACGTCGCCCGCATTCAACAGATGTCCGATCTCAATGCCACTGCCTCCAGGAAGTGTCCCTGTGCCGAAAAACTCGCCGGGCAGCAAGCGTTCGGCGCGGGATACGTGCGACAGTGCCTCTCCTAATGACCAGCGAGGGTTGAGCGTTTTCGGCTGTGACACCAGGTGTCCATTAATTTTGACAAAGCCCTGAAGTGACTGCCAGACAGGCAAGATTTTATCCGCAGTGACCAGCGTTGAGGACATAACGTTACAAAAATGTTTAGACTTCTGGGGGCCAAACCCAGATTTCATCTCTAAGAATTGAACATCACGGGCGCTTATGTCGTTAAATACAACAAACCCACCGATGGCAGCTTCTGCTTCGTCGGGGCTAGCATCGAATAGTTCATGTGCCAGTACAAATCCCAACTCTAGTTCAAAGTCGAGGGCGTTTGTGTAGCGAGGGCTAACAATATCATCGCCGCATGTTAAGAATGATAAATGGTTACCCATGTAGTAAATTGGCTCACGATGCCAAAGTGTTTTCGGCCTAAAAGCTGGAAATGGACGCCGCGTTAATGTTTCATATGCTCGGATAGCGGGCATATATTTTGGCCAAAAGGTTTTGACGAAGCCGCGTGCTGCATCGTGCATATGTTTTTCATAGAACATAAAATCGCGGCAGGAACGCGGTTCAAATGGCAGAATGACTGGGGAATCAAGTTCAGAGGATTCTACGGTGGCGGCTGCTTTCTCGCAGTGGGCACGAACTGATGCCGGTAGGGCAAGAAATTTTATCAGGCATTCGGACCAACTAGAGTGTTCCCATAATGCAGCGGTGATTTCCGCGTCTTGGGTTTTTAGTTTATTGAGAACATCTCCCACCGATATCCATCCATTTGCCCCGCACATTTGAACTATTGCTTCGTCACCGTGTTGCACCCGCCGCAGTTGCATCGCTATCTCCATCGTTTAATTATTTCGACATGGTACCGCGATTTTTTGTTCGCTCGCAGAACCCTAAACGCAGACGGCTAGTGGACGCTAATAGCAATATCATGACGTGGGGCCGTTAGAACGTTACCAACGTAACACTGCCTAATCGAGATGCATTACAGTTACGTCCAAGCACTTTGGCTGAGTACATTCTTAACTCAACAACGGCTCGTAAGCCTTGGCGTATGTTCGTGGCCCAAGATAGGGCAATACCAGTCTACGAACTAGAGGCGGTAACTTGGCAGCTTTTGACATTTTATCCGTCATTTTTAACACGTGCTCAACTCTCGGCCGACGCAGGGACTCGAACCTTTGTTGCATTTCCGGCCAGTTGCTCCCCTCAGCCAGAAGCTTTGATAGCTCAAGCGCATCCTCAATCCCAAGCGCTGCCCCTTGCGCCCAGACGGGTGCCATTGCATGCGCTGCATCCCCGATAAGTGTCGTTCCACCCCGTGACCAATTTTTCATTCGCACTTCGTTCAGCGGCGAATAATAGACATGACTAGGTTCCGCTAATGCCTTATCGACTATGGACCGGAGCATTAGGGGAAACCCGCTAAAGTGATCGCTGGAGAACTTGATCGCATCGCTGCTTGTGTTTTCACGCGAAAGTGACGCCCACGCGTAAACACGTTCGTCACTAACAGGTATCAACAGTAACATGCTCGTTGGCCCAGCCCACAACGTCCAACAATCTATACCGGGATTGTCAGCCATAAATCGCCAACTGAAAGGCGAAAGTATAGCAGCTTGCGTTGTGTGTCCGAAAACTTTCTCTCGGATCGTGGAATTCACACCGTCCGCGCCAATCAATATATTCGTGAAAACTGTGCGGCCGTCTGATAAACTCAATTCAATGTTATCCGTTCCTGTTTGTACGTCATTAATTTCTTGGCCGAAACAGAAGAGATTATCGGGTAGACCTTGCCGTAAAATACTCATGAGATCGGAGCGCAAAATGCACCGCGGCTGATTGCTGTATCCCCAGAAATCGGCTTCATTCACGGAAAAAAGGAGTTTGCCAGTCTCCGTTCGATATTCCCTACGCTTCGTCGGGTAGCCCAAGTCAGCGACAGCATCGCGTACACCCAATAAATGCAGTGAAGACATGGCATTCCCAGGCAAATTTATCGCAAGACCCGAATCCTTGGCTACCTGTCGTTTCTCGTACGTTTTCGCCTCAATATCCAAGCTGTGGAGAGCTCGCATGAGAGCTAGCCCAGATATACCTGCCCCAACAATTATCATTGGATTTATCCTTCCATTCCGTTCTGAATATCATACGGCCGCACACCGTGGTGGCATTGTAAAAGTGCGCCAAGAGGTTGAGAGCTGCATCCTCAAACCTAGGTATCTTCAACCAGCACGTTGTGTGGGAATTGCGAAAACATATCCGATGCCTCGCTCCGTCCTTATCACCTTTGGTGCGCTTGCATCGGTCTCCAGTTTTCTACGCAAACGCAAAATCTGGACATCGATGCTTCTGTCATAGATATCTTCATGGATGCGGGTAGCTTGCAGCAAATACTCACGCGACAGCGGTCTTCCTGCGGCTTCAACCAAAGCGAGCAGTAGTGCATATTCGCCTTTCGTCAACGGGACTTGCCGACCACTGGGATCTAATAATTGGCGCGCTTTGAGCCTTAGTTCCCATCCGCCAAAACGCCATTTTCCGGTTTCTGTCTGGCGGTTTATGCTCGCTGATCTTCGACGCATGACAGCTCGAATACGTGCTAAAAGCTCTCGTAGTCCAAAAGGAATGGTTAAGTAGTCATCAGCTCCAAGTTCCAGCCCCACCACTCGATCACTTTCCTCCAGCTCACCACCGGTCATAATAACGGGCACATCGCTACTCGAGCGAAAATCTCTCAGGACATCAAGACCATCATCTTGATGTAGTTTGAGATTGAGAATGATAAGATCTGGAACAAGCTTTTGATATACTGTCAAAGCTTCGGCGCGCGTTGCAGTCAGTTTCGTCACCATGTCATTGCGCGCGAGGTACTCTGCAATTGTGGTTCCGAGTGCAGGGTCATTGTCCACGATTAGCACGCTGGGATTGTTGCGGGTAATTAGCATCGTTAACTCCAAGCCAGACCAGACGAATATCTCGGAGACTGCTATCTGATCCCAAGACTACAGCCCCATCCGGCGCTTCGTTGATAGAGATATTGCTTTAGCCAACTGAAATAGGATGCCGTAGCGTGGATATTTCTACGCTACGGCATGCGCTGACGGCTACGGTTTAACTTTGGCTGAAGGTGGATTAGCCAAGTTGTGTGCTGCGAGGATCATATCCGCGGCCCGCTCACCAATTATCACGCAAGGAGCCATCGTATTGCCAACTGTAATACGCGGCATTATTGAGGCGTCGGCGATTCGTAGATTGTCGACCCCGTAAACCTTTAGTTGGTGGTCTACCACTGACATATCGTCTCGGCCCATCTTCGCGGTGCATGTTTGGTGCCAAAATGTCATGGCGGAGTTTCGTATAAACTGTTCCATTCCTTGACGATCTAGCTTTCCTGGTACGATTTCGCGCTTTACGAGCGTGCCAAATGCGTCGTTGTTTCCTATTTCCCTGCATAATTGGATTGTCGCAAATGCGGTGTCTAGGTCTTCCGGTTCAGCTAGCGAGTTCGGTTCTATCAAAACCGAATCTTGTGAACGTGCGCCAGAGAGTCGGACACGGCCACGGCTTTTGGGCTGAGCCAACCCAGCAAACATAGTCCAACCATGCTCCGGGGCCTCCAGACCAACCTCAGTGGGTGGAGGAACAGCAAAACCTAACTGACACAGTAGTATGTCAGGTGAAACTAAGTCCGGGTTACTCTTCCAGTAGAGTGTTGCCTCACATCCACCGCCACCGACGACCTGTGGGCGAAGATATTCCCAAGTGCACCCAAAAGCCAAATGATCCTGCAGGTTCTGACCCACACCAGGTAGATGTTTGACAACCTCAATGCCGTGGGAATTTAACTCCTGTTTAGGTCCAATCCCAGACTGCATAAGCACCTTGGGAGTGTGGATCGCGCCCAGTGAGAGCACAGTTTCACACGAAGCATTAAACTGTTGTAACTGTCCGTCTATCAAGGCCTCAACCCCGATCACTTTTCTGCCTCTTACAATGAGGCGCGATACAAGTGCGTTACTAACGACGGTTAAGTTCGGCCGATCCAAAAGAGGATAGACATATGATCGAAATACCGATTCTCTTTGTCCTTCGCGAATTCGCAGGTCGGCGATGGCAGCTCCGCCGGATTTCTCCATCATTTCGCCGTTAGGACTGTCAAACTTTGGAATTCCTAGACTGCTTGCAGCCTCTATCATTGCTCGGGCGACGGGCTGTGGGGACTGCGGTTGCGCCACGTAAACAGGTCCATCAGAACCGCGGCGAACGCTGTCAGCGTTCCCTTGCCAATGCTCTATGCGTCGGTAGTAACCCAGAACCGACTGATATCCCCAATCAGGGTCTCCAGATTCAGCCGCAAAATGATCCCAGTCTGTTTTGTGTCCACGCGACCATACCATAGCGTTGATGCTCGAGCTACCTCCGAGAACCTTGCCCATATTTAGGTTTAATCTTCGGCCATTTAGCGTTGGCGTGGGCTCTCCCGAGAAAGCCCAATCCCGTTCGGAGCCGAGGTTCGCGGGCCACTGTGCTGGATCCGTTACAGCGGGTCCTGTATCATCACCTCCAGCTTCTAAAAGCAGAACACGCACACCCTCCTGCTTAGCTAAACGCGCTGCAACGACACTGCCGCTAGTACCCGCACCACAAACTATAAAGTCATAAGTTCGTTGAAGGGAACGGCGCTGGTTCGTTTGGTTTTCGACTACCGAACGGGCATGCGAAATCTCTTCTTGATCATATGTCATCTACTTGCCTCTTGAATAATTCCTCGGACGTAACTCAGCACCTATTAAAATCAAAAAGTTTCAAAAGCAACACTTTTATCAATTTTATCATTTTTTAATTGAGCCGATCTTGGCGTAGGCGCCGCGGGACGCAACGAATTGGCGGGTAGATTTGGCGCGGGTTATTTTTGAATCTTGTCGAATGAGTTCCTGTGAAACAGAAAGCTACTGTTGCAAAAGACAGTGGCCATGTAGGAGAAACGTCATGATGGTGATGAGCAATCAGGTGGCTCATTGGTAATGCCAGGTGTTTGAACCCTCGCACTTCCTAGCTAAACCTTTACTCATACGATGACCGGTGTAACATCAACAAAATCGTTCACGACAGCATGAGCCGCCCTGCCTAAAGGAGACTAGGCAATCATTATCCTGTAAATGTTCATCCCAAAGCAGGCACCTTGCACGTAACCCGCCGTAAGCGAACAGGAGGATTGTTATTGTTGGGCATCCCGCTGGCTGTCTTTATCTACATCTCGAAAGTCTGTCGGGTTAAGCACAATCACTGGGTAGAGCGCACTCCCACAGACAGCAAACCCTTCTGCGATTGTGGGCAAAAGTGTTGGAAAGCGTAGCTTAGCCAAAAACCGTTTCCACCAATTGCCGTGAGATTTTTCTTGAAGGTGCTGACTGTCTTTACAAGCTAATTCGCTACAATATTGTTCCATACTCGAACTGTCTTTGACCTGAGAACTAATGTCCTCCGCGTGTCGATTGCAAACGCTTAAAAGCCATTCCCTACTGTTAGGAATGGCCGATCTGTCGGCATGAATCCAGTCAATAAGGGTCCGTCGTACTGCCCGACGAGCGGCCAACTCAAATGGTAAGGTTTTCAAAGCTAGTTGGAAAAGACTTTCCCGAAATTCATCGAAAAGTTGCAACTCGTTTTCGCTCAGGGCACTTGCATCCTGGGACATACACGCAATGTTAGATATCAGTTTTAGATCGAGATTTGACATTCGACAGTCCTTAGTAACACAGCTTTCGCCATACACATTGTTCAAGTTGCCGGCGACAACCGTGAAAGCTCATTAAGCTCGTAATCACCGAGCTTTCTGCAATCTATCAAGGCGAAGCTGGAAGCTGCGTTTTTTAGCGCCAAGACTTGACAGTTCGGTTTCACAGCCAGCTAAAATGATTGCATTTGTAGCTAAAAATCGAAGGTTTATGACACCCGTGAAGCGTATGATGCGCGCCATTAACCGATAAGTTTACAGGATGCGCACGGTACCAGCCACCGGTTGATATCGTATCGTGAAAATCGTTTTGAAATGGGTGGGCGCGCTGACGGCTAGTTGAAGGATACTTCCAACTCGTCAACCTGACGAATCCCGGCATGCCCATGAACAGACAGTTGACCTTCTAGCTGTACTGTAAAAGTGGACGATGTTAGAGCCATAAGTGCTTCTTCGAGTTCTATCTTTGCCAAGGCTTCCCCAAGGCACCGATGCTCGCCTCCCCCAAATATGGAGGGCCAGCGAGGTTGGTGACGCCCTATGTCGAATTGATCCGGATTAGGAAACAACGCGTCATCGCGCAAAGCTGACATGGTTGACAGTAGCATTGGGCTACCTTTTGGGATCGTATGACCATCAAAGGTTATGTCTTGCAGCGCCAACCGTGGAATGGAGGCCACAGCGGGCTGAAATCGTAAAGCTTCCGCAACTGAAGCCGCAATCAAATTGGGATTTCCTCGCACTGCATTCCAAACTTTTGGTCTTTCGAGCATTAGTGCAGTTTGGATAACAATGGCAGTTCTTGTGGTATCGGAGCCTCCTAGTATCACAGACATAATCTGCATGACTGCTTCGACGGATGAAAGCGCACCTTCCTCGTCCACATGGGCGATGTACTGCGAAAGAAAATCGTTTATCGGAAACTTTCTACGTTCGTCTATTAAAGCAGAGCAGTATTCTATCAATCCTTGGGTTGCGGCTTCAATTTCTGGCAAATCCTGCACTGACCACGAGGTCGTTAGAATCCTCGAGACTTTATAGACCAAAGAAGTAAACAGTGGAATGTCGGAGCGCGGAATGCCGAGAATAGCTGCGACTGTTATGGCGGGAATAGAAGCGGCATAATCGTCACGGAGCTTAATCCTGCCATCGCCCAAATGCTGATGTAACAGTTCATTTGTGAAGGCGCGAATCTGCGGTCTAATGTTGGCCATCATGCGGAAAGCAAAACATTTAGCTAAGGGCTGCCTACGCCGACGGTGGACCTGGCCGTTAGCGAACAGCATGCTATTCGAGATGAAGTCCATGATTGCCCCAGACGATATTCCGCGTGCCTGCAATAGTTCTGTCTCAATTTGCCTTGTTCTAGGATCGCTTATCAAGCTGTGAACGTCGTCTGCTCTTAACACAAGGAACACACCATCCTCGCGCCTAAGGTACGCAAATTTACTTCGGAACCTACTGTAGAGTTGGTGAGGATCGGCATTTAAATTCGCGAAGCTCAGGGTGGGCGGGACGCAGACGGATGTAAGTGAATTCTGATCAGGCAAAGCAAGTCTTTCTCATAGTGATGTTTCGCATATCTTTGCCCCGCAATTTTAACATTGCGTGTCAAAGAAAGTCGAAGGTGTTTCACCTGTAACGCTTTTGGCAGTATTTGACTTGTTAAGCGGCGGAGGTATTGGCGAAGTTGAACGGCAACTTCTCCACTAAATCGCTGGTTGAGCTACCTACGGATTCGGACGCACCCCGGCCCATATATCCCTTTAAATTCCAATTTGAAGCATTAAATCCCAGTTTTGACGCGAACGCGAAGAGCGGCGGCGCGAAAACTGCAAATGTAGTGAATTCTCGGCGCGCTGTAATCGTAGTTTAACATCACCAGACCATTTGTCTTTACCGTCCGCCCTCATGATCGGTTAGCGGCAGCGCTGAAAAATCCGACGCTTGTGGCGTGGATGTCCATCACACTCAGAAATGAGTCCAGGAGATGTCAAATGATGTCAGCACTAGCAAAATCCGTTGTTTTCACCGCAATCATAGCTACATTCTCGGGATGCCTATCTGGCGCGCTGGCCGGAGAAATCACACTTGGCGGCGACGTGCCTAACCCTCAAACTTTTTCATTATCCAATCTAGCAGCCTTTCCCCGAAGCGGCATTGAAGCGCTAGACGATAATGGGGTGATCGTCACCTATACTGGTGTTGATGTAAGCTATCTTTTAAAGATAAGCGGAGCACCAGTTAAAGAGGAACTTAAAGGACCTAGCGCCAACAAATACCTTGTGGCGCGCGGCCGAGACGGATTTTCTGCAGTTATTTCGCTACCTGAACTCGATCGTGCGCGTTTTTTGGTGGCGGATAGTATCAACGGCAAACCGCTTTCTCCCTATGATGGCCCGCTGCGCATCATTTCCCCCGACGATAAGCGACGTTTGCGTTGGGTGAAACAAGTTGAGCGATTAGATATTCAAACCGCAGACTATTGATGACCTCTGATGGACTTCCTTCTCGGATAAAAATTCAACCATGAGATTCCCGCCGAACATGGCGTTGGCGAAGTGTAGGTATATTCCTGTCACGCGTTCAGCCTTGAACGACCGTACGCTGCGCTCGATGCTGCAGGGATGCATCAAATAACCTGGCGGCCAAGTTTGACAGGACGACGAAAGCACTGAAGTCGTTTTGCGAATATGATTTCATCGCTTTCACGATACATCTCCTTAGCATCCCCTGCGCGCCAGTGCGTGGCAGGTCACGCAGATCAATATCGCAAGTTCCAGTCACGGGGCCGTTGGAAGGAATTAACGTTGTCCTACCAAGCGCGCTGCACTGTGCCGATGTTCCAGGGGCTAAAACCAAAGCACCTTGATTAAGGTCTCCCAAACAATACCCTGTCCTCGAAGGTACCAATAAATTAATTGGCATACTTCGTTCCTTGTCAATGAGCCTGCCAACACACGGCGGTCTTTAGCAGCGCGTCAGCAGAATTTCGTGACAGCGATCATTTAGCACGACGTATTCGACGTAGAGCTAGCATCGCTCAATTCCGCAGACAAATCCACGAGTGCAAATCTTCCTATGCAACCCGCCTGAATTCTCTCCAGTCCGGTAAACCCGCTCCTCGGCGGAATCATCTGCCTTCGATTTTAAAAAACCGAATGGTCTCCTTCAGCACTCGGTTGCGGTACTTATCTTTCTCGATTAGGAGCTCATGCCTCGCGCCTTCCATCAACTCCAAGCGGCATGAGCCGGCATGGGACGAATTCATTGCGTCGCAGAATTTCTGCTGGCCGACAGCTTTTACAACTCTATCGTTACTTGCTTGAAAAAGCAGAACCCTTGCCTTGATTCGGCGGGCGTTCTTGACGCTCAGATTTGATGCCCTACAGCTTTCGTAGGCCCAGTTAAAACTAGGGCCGCCCAGCTGTGCTTGTGGGTGACGTTGAAGCTCGTGGCGTTTCAAGATTTGGTAGCGCACGTGACTGCTTGTCATGTCACGGTCCGCATTAAACTCCCTAGACTCAACATAAGGTCTTTGGCCCCACGCATAGCCCTTTGGGGGCCCAAGACGAAGCAACCAGCATGCACGAGGTGGAACAGGGCTAAGGTCGGGTTGATGCATGGGTGAAGAGAGCGCGGCCGCATAGAAATCGTCAGCATAAGTCTCAAGATATAGCGACCCGATTGCGCCGCCCATGGAATGGGCGAGAAGGAATAATCGTTTGTTGTTCGGTCGAGCGTTTCTCTCGACGAAGGTTTTGAGATCTGTGACGAAGTCCTCGAATCGTTCGACATAGCCTAGATCATGCAGACGCTTCACGACCTTTGGGTCAGCTTGGTCCTTCTCGTTCGGCCTGACTAGTCTCTCTGAAAGACCCTGACCACGATGATCCAGAATGTATACTTGATATCCGGCTCGCCAGAGGTCGTAAATGACCTCTCGATATTTTATGAGACTCTCGCCGTAGCCGCTTGATATTACGATTCCCTCAATACTGCCTGGATGGGGGAAAACCATGGCAGCAATTCGTACACCATCGACGCCAAGAAAGTCATGGCGTTCGCCGTGCCTGTGCCAGAAGCTCACAATTTGCCTTTCATAAATGCCGGTTAAATCCGCTTCTTTGGTTAATGACTGCGCGGCAGCTATTGGTGCGATGCACAGCACGGTGAACATCGCAAATCCGAAAGCCGCTAATTTGGCAAAATAGGTTATCGAATAAATCGAAATGTCAGGATGTTTAGTAATCACTTGTTCCCGCTCCTAGAAATCTAGGGCGGTAGTAACTGACGCACTTTTGGCTAAGATATCTAAGTAGGTGTTTTTGCTTTCAAGTGTAACGATAGTCGCGGAGCCTCATTAGGCGGCGGGCACGTGGTCGCCTATGGCTGGATTAAAGAGTTCTCACACATTCAGTTTATCAAGGACGGCGGCGTAAAAAGCGCGAGACAAGAGATGTAGAGCTTGGATCCGTGCGAATGTTAGTGACACCTCAAGCTTAGGATATTTCCAGTTTTATCTCTGAACCCGTCCCTTTACAAACATTCAGCAACTCATTTGTTCGCACCGTCACAGCTCAGTTTGACACTGAGGTTTATAGCTCGTTCCACTGTTGGTTCAGTTTGTGGGATGTCTCTGCCAACATTAGCAGCTGTCGGGAAGGCATAATATGTTTCGTTTGTAATGACATAAATGCAGAGTTTAATACTGCTGTAACGCTCAGGGATAAAATTTAAGCCCATCTAATAATTGGGATTAATGGAATGACAAAATATAAACTCGAGTATATTTGGCTCGACGGGTACAAGCCTATACCAAATCTGCGCGGCAAGACGCAGATTAAAGAATTCGACACTTTTCCAACGCTCGATCAGCTTCCGTTCTGGAGCTTCGATGGTTCTTCCACGATGCAGGCAGAAGGCAGTAATTCCGATTGTGTACTAAAACCGGTTGCTATCTATCCCGACCCCGCTCGGGCCAATGGCATTCTTGTTATGTGCGAAGTTATGTTGCCTGATGGCCACACGCCGCACGCTTCAAACGGTCGCGCGACCATTCTCGACGATGAAGACGCATGGTTCGGCTTCGAGCAGGAATATTTTCTGTTTGAAAACGGCCGTCCGCTCGGGTTCCCGGAAAACGGCTATCCCGCTCCACAGGGTCCATATTATACCGGCGTCGGTTACTCAAACGTTGGTTCGGTTGCCCGGAAAATCGTTGAAGAGCATCTTGATCTATGTCTGGCTGCCGGCATCAACCACGAGGGCATCAATGCCGAAGTGGCGAAGGGCCAGTGGGAGTTCCAGATTTTCGGCAAAGGCTCTAAGAAAGCTGCTGACCAAATCTGGATGGCACGCTACCTACTACTTAGAATCTGCGAAAAGTATGGTGTCGACGTAGAGTTCCACTGCAAGCCGCTTGGCGACACTGATTGGAACGGCTCGGGCATGCACTGCAACTTCTCAACCGAGTACATGCGCGAGGTCGGCGGTAAAGCATATTTCGAAGCGTTGATGGCGCAGTTCGATCAGAACCTTATGGACCACATCGCGGTCTACGGCCCAGATAACGATAAGCGCCTAACCGGCAAGCACGAAACGGCTCCATGGAACAAATTTTCCTACGGCGTTGCCGACCGCGGCGCCTCAATCCGGGTACCGCATTCCTTCGTGAAAAATAATTATAGGGGTTATTTGGAAGATCGCCGCCCAAACTCACAAGGCGATCCTTATCAAATTGCTTCCCAGATTCTGAAAACCATCTCGGAAGTTCCCGATTACCAGGTAGCTGCTGCCTAATTCCTTCCAGAAATTTGGGCAGTCCACTGGTGGTCCATCGTTAATTCGAAACGATAAATCTAGTGTCGTGAGCCTGTGCTCACGACGGCGATGGTGCTGTAACGTCGGCTGCCTTGCATAGTGGCGATGCGCGTTGAATGCTCCCTCAATCTCCACGATTTGAGGTAGCCTGTGGGTTCACGTCCGCGTGATGGTGCTGGTCATCACGTGTTTGAGGGAGATGACGTTCACACCAGAAACTTAGCATTTTTCCAGACATCAAACATAAGGAGCAGCAGGATAAGCGTGCCGCGCCTAAGTCTAGAATCTGCTTGCCATTCGTCCTCTTTATTACACTTGAAGCTCTTTTCTCAGTATTGAAACATACTTGAAATATCGGTTTGCCATAAGCTTGGGATCGCATGGCCTAAATTCCGGGGTCTCGGTAAGGTCCTGTCCAGCCAATTTAATTTCCTTAAAACCACTTATGCAAACAGTGCAGCTAGAAGCAAAGAAGTGAAGGTCGTTGTCGTGATCGATAACCTAATACATGGGTAGTGATGCGAAAATGACGGCATCTGAATGCAACTCGCTCGCCACCTTGTTCAAGGTGTTACGTCGGTTTCTAATCTGGGAACATCTACGCGCCAGAGATAGAGCTCACAACGAAAGGACTTTCGACAGAAATACCCGCGGCCCTATTCGTCGACCCGACTGCTACATTTTTGATGCCGACGTAATAGACGCTGACGTGCAGAGCTCCAGGACATGATCTCTGCAACTTGGTGGCGTTGGATCGTAATTGTAGCGTTGTTGGCGGGCTGCGACATTTGCATGGATTTGGAGGCTCTACCCAGTTCGAACCACAGCGCTTTGGCGGCTGATCGACGGGACCCGCTATTTCCATTACCGCCGGTGCCAAAGTTAGATACGGAGAAAGTAGAGCTCGGCAGAAAGCTTTTCTATGATCCAATTCTGTCTGGTCGAGAGATGCTGTCATGCAGCTCGTGCCACGATCTCAAGCAAGGCGGAACTATCCCTTTAAGAAGAACGATTGGATACGACGGACGAGAACATGAATTCAATGCCACCAGCGTCTATAACGTCGCAAACAACTATAGATTGGGTTGGCGCGGCAAATTCACATCATTGATTGATCAAAATGAAACAATTCTGCTCGAGCGGAATTTGATGGCAAATACTTGGGAGGCGCTGCTCACGCGTTTGCGGGCGAACGGCCTTTACGCTAGCCACTTCAAGAAGATTTACGGTGGACCTCCTGACCGTGAAAGCTTGCTTGATGCTCTGGTTGTCTTTCAACAGTCTCTAGTGACGCCGAATGCGCCCTTTGATCGTTTTCTTCTGGGCGACAAGACTGCTCTTACCGGCGAACAAGAACGTGGATTTGAATTATTCAAAAGCATTGGCTGCGTGTCATGCCACCAAGGTTCGAATATCGGCGGCAACATGTTCCAAATCTTTGGTGTTTTTGCCGATCCCAGTACGAAGCGCGAGTCCCATCAGATCGGAAGGTTCCCTCGTCGTCCCTCCCCCGATGCGGAGGAGAAGCAGGTGTTTCGTGTGCCAAGCCTTCGGAATGTCGAAGTCACGGCGCCTTACTTTCATGATGGCAGAGCTGGCACCCTCGAAGAGGCAGTAGCAGTGATGGGAGAGAGCCAACTTGGCCGCCAACTAAATGAAAGCGATATTACGGCAATTGTATCATTTCTCAAAAGCCTGACAGGGGAATACAATGGAGAAAGGCTTAAAGCTCCGCCACTCCAAGATCGGCGGTGAAGTCTGGCTCACAGCAATTGCTACATCGTTAGCTATTTTCTTGGCGGTCGCGGTCGCATTAAGAGTTCCAGAGCAATCAACACACGACTCAGTGATGACGACACTGAGAACGATTGATTTAAATCACGCGTCATTGCAGCGAGATGTGCTCCAAACTCGCGCCGGCCTATTGCGTTCGTACGATCCGCTCGTCGAATCGGTTGTATCTCTTCGAAGAGCAACCGCAAAGCTTAAAGGTTTGCTTTTCGATTCCGATATTCTGCTCGACGAGAATGTCGAGCTGCTCTTGTCAGAGCTTATCGACGGAATCGCAATCGACGAAAGCTTGGTGGAGCAATTCAAAACGAGGAATGTACTCTTGCAGAACTCGACAGGGCTTTTTGGCCAAACATTAACTGCTCTCCACCAGTCAGCCGATGGTGATATCAAGCTTGCAATGTCTCAAGTCGGCGATCTTGGTAACCTCATGATGAGGTTTGCCGGGAAACCTGAACCAGACCTAGAGATAGCGATCCGCGATTGCTTGCGCCTGCTAATGAAAACGGATGCGTCAGCGCCGAACGATATTCATACCCTCTTGACCCACGCGGAAATGATCCTGACTATTCTTCCTATGGTTGATGCAAAGATCTCTGCAATTCAAGCGTCAGGTACCCCTACACGGGCACAAAATCTTCAGGCCCGATACTTGAATCTCTATGGTCAAGCCAGCACGCGGTCAGCCTGGAGCCGTCTCTTGTTGGGCATTACGGCTATTTCTCTTTGTCTATATGTATTTCATCTCGTTTATCGCTTACGCAATCAAGCAAAACGCTTAAAACGTCGACTGGATTACGAGGGGATCATCTCTGTCATCAAATCGGAAATGGCGAACTTGCCAATTCGGGATTTTACCGAACTTATGGAACGCGCACTTAATCTGCTCGCCCAATTCTTTGAAGCCGAAGCCTGTGAGTTTTGTATTGTAAATACAGACCGGGGAGAAACTGAAGAACATTATTGGCCCAGAAAGCACGAGAACGATTATAAGCCGCTTTTTTTGGACGTTGCAAATGCGTTAGCTAGAAAAAAACTGGCTTCGCACCTCAACAACAACATTTGTCTCCACCATAATCTGCATAGAGCAGGCGATTTTGCTTACATAAGAGAGGGTACAATATCGGGAATAATTATGGGTATGGCCCTTCCAGATGGATGCGTAGGGACCCTCCTGATTCGATTTAACAGCTCCAGGTCGAAAGCCGGAATGGATGAACTGGCTTTAATGCAAGTCACAATACGAACATTGATAGAATTCATTGAAAGCAAACGTAGCCGCCAAGAAAAAGAAGCTTTAGAAAGCCGCTTGGAACATGCTCAACGCCTAGATGCGGTCGGTGCCTTGGCGGGCGGAATTGCTCATGAGTTCAACAACGTTCTGCAAGCAATACTTGGTTACGGAGAGATGGCGCTCCAAATTCTTCGTAAACCCTCAAGCACACGACACTACGTAGAACAAATACTATCAAGTGGCGAACGCGCAAAGCGTATCGTCGATCAAATTCTGACCTATAGTCGAAAGCGCGATCGAGCCAGTAAACCATTTGATGTGCTTGAAGCGATATCCGACGTTCTTCCTCTTCTTCAGGTCACACTGAGCAACAAGGTTGAGCTTAAAATCGAACTTATAGATCGGCCGGCCGTCATAATTGGAAACCCTGTTGAAATACATCAGATCGTGATGAACCTGTGCAAGAATGCTATGGAAGCCTCGGCCAGAGGGCAAAATATTTCTATGACAGTCGCGCTAGTGCATGAAAAACTAAGGCGAAACCTTTCGCACGGGGAGATAAACGCTGGGAGTTATGTATGTGTAGCCGTTCGCGACTCTGGCCCCGGCATATCGCAGTCTGTCTTTCCGCATATTTTCGAACCGTTCTTCTCGACCAAATCTAAAGCTGGCGGAACGGGGCTGGGCTTATCGGCAGTACACGGCGCTGTGATGGGAATGGGGGGAAGCATCAACGTGTTAACCGGGCCTGAGCTCGGAACTTGCTTTGAGCTTTTTTTCCCATTAACCGATCTCCGGCCGGTGCCGATCAAAAGCTTTTTTGATGAGCAATCGCGTCCTCTAGGACGAGGGCAAACGATCATTCTCGTGGAAAGAGATCGATTACTGCTCGAAATGTATGAGGAGAAGATTGCAGCCCTTGGCTATGAGCCTGTCGGATTTTCAACATTGGACCATGTCCTACATAGCTTAAGCTTCGAGGAGGTCCAACCAGAACTGGTTATCCTTGACTTAGGGTCACTTGAGACGCTTAACTCACTTATGCAAGTCGAAGAACTATTGGGAAACATCCCCCAACTTTTTTTGATAGATCGGGATTCTAACGAGAAAGTCGATGAAGAGATCCTTCTTAAATACTCGACCTTAAAGAAGCCTTTTAGTTCCCAAGCGTTAGCTCATGCAATCTTTGATCGAATTAACTTTTCTAAGATCACACCGTAGACATCACCGTGGAGTGGCCAGCTTTTGTCCACCGTTTCCAAGGCGACCAGAGAACTTTTTTTGAAGCCCGCCGATGTAGCAGGGTTTAGTACTGAGCTATTCAGCGACAAGCTGCAGCCTCGCCGCTCCCTTGTTCAGCAAAATAATGAACTAGGTAAGGGCATTTTACACACTCGATTACAATTGTAAGAAATGTTTCAAATTTTGAAATAAACCCGCTGGCCCGCGTTGATAAAAAAGGGCGAATGCGGAGGGAGGCTGCAGTCAATGAATTCAAATGACAATTTGGGAAGCACCGAGTTAAGAGGTTCATCTTTCAGTCGATGGCAGCGCTTTGAATTTAACCGCAGTCTGGAAATGATTGGGCTTGCCTCCATTGGGGGCGCACTGGTCTTTTACGATTTCATTGTTTTCGTGTTTCTCGCCCCAGTAATTGGGAAGCTCTTCTTTCCGCCTTCGGGCGCAGATTATCTAGCGACGATACAGTCATTGGGTGTTTTCGCTGCAGGTTACTTTTTTCGGCCGCTTGGCGGCGTTGTGCTTGCTCATTTCGGCGATCTGTTCGGTCGAAAACGCATCTTTGCTTTCTCGATCATACTAATGTCGATCTCCACACTTTGTATCGCCATATTACCTACCTACAATTCCATTGGGATGTGGGCCCCGCTGTTGCTAATCGTTTCTAGAATTTTTCAGGGAATTGCAATTGGAGCGGAGATTCCTGGGGGATGGACATTTGTAGCCGAGCACCTTCCCTACAAAAACCTCGGATTGGGATGCGGGCTTGTTTGTGCTGGCTTCACTTTTGGAATTCTCCTTGCTTCCTTGGTAACGGCTGGTATCACCTTTGGATTCTCATCTTTAGAAATTGAAGACTTTGCATGGAGAATACCATTTTTGATTGGCGCAGTACTTGGTTCGCCAGCAATCTTACTGCGTCGACGGCTCAAAGAAACCCCGATCTTCCTTTCATTTATTAAAGACCGTCCGTTGGAACCTCAGCTTCCCCTTAAGACCGTACTCGAAAATCATACCAGAAGTATAATTATATCCATGCTGCTAACTTGGATCGTATCGGCTGGAATTGTCGTTACCACGCTGATGACGTCCACATTGCTTGAGACGTCATATGGTTACTTCGCCCAACACGCCCTAACCGCGACAAGCTTGGGTGTAGTGTTCGTAATAATTGGCTTAGTCGCCAACGGCGTCATCATCGATAGAGTGGGGCCAGGCTATAGCCTCATGAGTGGCAGTATCTTTTTAGCTTTGGCAACTTTTGCATTCTATTCATGGGCTGGAAGTTCTATCTCGAGTCTTTATATACTATATCCTATCATGGGAGCGGCTGTAGGCGTCCTTGCGGCAGCACCTTATATAATGGTAGTGGCCTTTCCACCACACGTCCGAGTCACAGGTATTTCATTCTCCTACAACTTGTCTTATGCATTTTTTGGTGGCCTCACCCCGGTGACTCTTGCTTGGCTGGTCGAATGTGATGCTATGGCACCGGCTTACTACCTGTTATTCATATCGGCGCTAGCTTTTACGCTTGGCAAATATCTGTGCAGATACCGGCAAGCTATGAAGTCACATCCAGACACTCTCGGCACTTTTTTTGTTTGGGATCGCTAAGGTCACCAATCCATCGATGACATTATCACGTGATACAATTGGGCTCGTTTGCGCATAAGCCTCGATGCCGGCTAGACCTTGGTTTCGGCATGCCGACGCGCACCGCGGGCGGTCATCAGCAGGGAAATCAACTGGATAGAAGCCAGCTCCTTACTTTAGTGAGCAGCGCGAGGCGCTGGCGATAAAATACAAATTGAAAACGGCTTGGTTTCATCTGCAACGGGATCGATCGAAATCAAAACATTTAAATAGTATGGTCAGATTAAATTGCGCCTGACCGATACTACTCCCTCGTATCGGTTGTTCCCTCTGGAGGCTTTGTAGCCTCCACAACTAAAGCCGGGCCCCGTTGGTCCGGCTTTTTTTCAATTGGGGCTTTTCCAATCCGCGTGAAACGTAAGGCGCTGCACGCTGTTATTGATGTCAGCAACCGGCGGAACACCGTAACAACTGCCTTGCCCCTGCGGGAATGATCCAAGGGCTTCGAAGACTGCCGCCATGAGCTTGGACGGCAGTTTTGCCGATAGCAGTAGCGTAGACACGATGCTGGCAGTTTGTGACTCGTTCTGCATTTCTATCGGGGCCGAAGTGGCTGTCTTCGGACTAATGACGCTCTGCTTTCACTTGATTGTCGGCCGAATGCACGCGTACTGCTTTCAGGCAGGTTAGGTGACCGACAGACTTGCGGCGCTCAGGGTCTCGGTCGAGGAGACATGACCGAATAGATGTTTTCAAAAGGCGGAGGGGCAACTATAGTAGAGCCCCCTCTTTTGGCCGATTCTGCGATGGCGGCTAGATCGCCACCATCCGTTGAGCCAATAAGCCTGAACACTTCCTCCATATGGCCGGGGGAGAAAATAATGAGCATTCGGACTCTGCTGTCGGAGAGATTGCACCAGGCATGGGGAGTCCCCCTCTTTACTGTCGCAGAATCCCCCGTCGACAGAGTCAAGCTCTGGTCACCATTGGTAAGATGAACGTTGCCTTCGAGAACGATGAAGTGCTCCTCCTCGTTTGCATGGGTGTGCACCGGTACACCGTTACGTGACTCGGCAGTCACCTCGATCATTGTGTACAGACCTCCAGTCTCCTTGACGGAAGTACGGATCGTAAACTTCTCTCCGGGGGTTACTTCCCACCATTCATTAAGATCAGTGCTGTTTTTGGACGGCGTATTTACCAAAGTATTCATGCGGATTACCCTTCGATTATTGTATGCCTGTGCGTCAGGCAAATCTTGTTTGAAGGCTCCGCATTGCATGTTAGCTACAGTACCTGTTCCTTAGGTTTCCATTGTAGTCTCTGTCCCCACAAAGTTCGAGTGACGAAGCTGGGAAATGGCGTGTAGAGGAGAACCCCGCTTACGAAACACCCTCTCAGTTTCAACATATGACAATGACCTTGCCATCGTGAGAGGGATTGTTGGGCAATGCTGTATGCTTAGAGGAACACTCACTGGTCGCCAAAATTCGCACCCGTGTGCTTTAATTGCAGGTTAGTCGCAGTAAGATCCGCCAATTGACAAGTCTTGCTATACGCGAGATATCGGCAAAAATTCATCGTCTTCGAAATTGCGATGCGAGCGAGGCTTTCTGACTTGTGCGAAATGTCCGATCGCAGGCTGGGTACGTTTGCTGCTCTTGCCAGTTGCTTCGATAGCATCGTCTTCGTAAAGACTGTCGCGAATAAGTGACATTTGAAATTAAACCATACGGGGTTGAAACACGCTCGTATCCTCGCACCTTCACGACATGGCCTTTAACTATAGTGAGGTAAGCATGTCAGTAGAGTCACTAAAAAACCGAGGTGCAGTCCTGAGTGAGCGGCCAAAGCTGGTAAAAACAGCGAAAAAAGTTCTTGCATATGCCGGTATTACGCTAAATGGACGAAATTCCTGGGATGTCCAGATCAAAGATGTTCGCACGCTTGACCGGGCTATGAGAGAAGGAAGTCTAGGGCTGGGCGAAAGTTATGTAGACGGCTGGTGGGAGTGCGAAGCTCTCGACCAATTCTTTGATCGGGTTTTTCGAGCGGATTTGGCTAACAAGCTAAATATACATGAGGTTATTCTCGGGACAATTTCACGAATCTGTAATCTGCAAAACAAGAGACGTGCAGTTCGGGTCGCAAAATCACACTATAATATCGGCAATGATTTTTTTAGCTCGATGCTCGACTCTAGTATGACTTATACTTGTGGGTATTGGAAAGAAGCCCAAAACTTGGAAGAGGCCCAACTTGCGAAATTAGACCTAGTTTGCAGAAAGCTCAATCTTAAACGCGGGATGAAAGTATTGGACATTGGATGCGGCTGGGGTAGCTTTGCAAAATATGCCGCTGAAAATTATGGCGTAAGTTGCGTAGGAATTACAAATTCGACAGAGCAAGCAAGCTTTGCTGCAGATCGTGTGAGGAGATTGCCAGTCGAGATCAGGGTGTCTGATTACCGCGCGTTTAATAGAAAGAGTGATGAACGATTCGATAGAGTTTGTTCGATCGGCATGTTTGAACATGTCGGCCATAAGAACTTCAATTCGTTTTTTCAGGTTGCGCGTCGGAGCTTGTTAGACGATGGGCTTTTTCTACTCCACACCATTGGGAGGAAGCGCCGAAAATTCGCCCCAGATCCATGGATTGACAGGTATATTTTTCCAAACGGAGAATTGCCAAGTTTGGATCAGATATCCAACAGCGCGAGCAACCATTTTATTATAGAGGACCTTCACAATTTCGGAGCCGACTATGATCTCACTCTAATGGCTTGGCACAAAAACTTCGAAATATCCTGGCCGCAGTTTCGTGAAGAGTATGGCGAACAGTTTTATCGAATGTGGAAGTATTATCTATTAGCAATGGCGGGCTGCTTTCGTTCCCGAGAAACCCAGTTGTGGCAGATTGTTCTTTCGCCAGCAGGTGTCGAGGGTGGCTATTATCGACCAGAATAGCATCCTCTGGCCTTGTGAGGATCGAGCAGCAACATTGCCAAATCCCGAAGCGGTGTTGGAGAGTGTCTTAATCCTGAGATACGCTAGCTAACTGTTAGCTAGCGTCCCAACTGCGTATCAGCGCCCTATTCAATAGCTAGATTGTTCGTGAAGGGGCACGTATTTTGACACGGCATGCTTCTATAAGTTTCCCGGCACTTTTGATTTCATTGAATGTGTGGTGATGTTCAACGTAGTTATGATCGAACGCGTTTTGTGTGGCGATAACGCCGCCGCACAATATTTGATTTCGGAGAAGTTCTGATAAACTTTTCCAAACCATACCATGAGCCTTCTTGACTCGATCATTTCGCTCGCTTTCGCTCGTCGACCTCAACTTCGGTATCAAAGAAGTAGCCAATCCCTCGTTCGGTTAGAATTAGCTTAGGGTTTGAAGGGTCGGCCTCCAGCTTCCGTCTGAGCCGAAGAATGAGAACATCAATGCTTCGGTCGAATATTTCTTCGTTATGGACACGACTTGCCGACAGTAGTTGCTCGCGTGATAGAACCTGCCGAGGGGACCGAAGAAATGCTGTAAGAAGATTGAATTCGCTGACCGTCAGTTTGACCTCATTATTTCCATTATAAGTAAGTCGCCTATTTTTCACGTTCAGCACCCATCCCTTGAAGGAATAAATTTTTCGGTCTTTCCGTTCTGGCGAAAGCGGCTGCACTCTTAAGGCGACCCTTACGCGAGCAAGAAACTCCCGCAATCCAAAGGGTTTAGTTACATAGTCGGATGCTCCTAGTTCCAATCCTACAACTTTATCCGTCTCCTCTTGTCTGTCTCCACTTATAATAATGATCGGCGCGTCCGACTTGCCGGACAAAGTCCGCACGATTTCTAGTCCATCCTCATGACCTAAATTCAAATCGACAATCACGAGATCAGCCGGGTCAGTTGCAAGAACCTGTCGTAGCTGATGGCTGTCTTTGACACCTGTTACTCGAAATGCGTGCTGGGACAAGTAATCGATCAAGAGACTGCGAAGCTTGGTGTCATCGTCAACCACGAGAAGATGTTTCATATTTCAGCTCCAAGACAGCTAGCGACGATCGGAGTGCGAGACGATAGGACAATTACCATTATTATCTTTCTCTTCAGAGGCTGGTTTCAGCGACAGATAAGTGGCATCTCAGTCGTCGCGTGCTGCGGCATGCATACGCTTCTTGTAGACTTCAATATCGTTTCAAATTCTCAGATTCTCGCTACAATTGAAAAACGCCAATACTTAAATGCTACGCATGGCCGACACAGATGTGCCGTAAATCATTGAATAATATACATCATTTCTCGCCCAGCTGGCGCCAATGGCATATTGCCTTGAGCACGCATTCAAATCGATATTAGTGCTAACCGGGGGCAGCCATCTCGTAGATAAACCAGTTAAAGTGTCAGCGCTGCCTTCCCACACTGGGCGGCATCAAACGCAGGGAGAAAACAGAGAGCGGCTCGCCTAGTCCGAAGGGACCAGGTGTGCGGTTCACGACCGGCTGTATTGACTGTAAGTATATAGCGAGTGCCAAGACATCCCGTTCATCTAGCTTTGCGAGATCCTGCCAAGGCATCACAGGCGAAAGAATCCGACCGTCTGGGCGCACGCCAGTGGTCAGCGCTGTAACAATCTCAGAGCGTGTCCATGTGCCGATACCTGTTGCTTTATCCGGAGTGATATTGGGTCCGACTACTGTTCCCATCCCAGGAATGGTAAACCCAACATCCGATCCGCCGAGTTTCTTGCTGTCATCACGTTTCCCTAAAAATGGCCAGGAGTGTGACAATGCTCACAATTACCTAGCAGGGATAAGTAAGCGCCACGAGCTACCATATTATTGCCAGACTGCGTCCTTCCACTTGATGGAGCCAGGCAGATTGCTGCTAACAAAATAGCTGCCGTACCCAATCTTTTTGCTGTGTTTATTGACCAAGGTCGAGTTCCCATTTCGAGTTTACCCACGGTTCGATTTACGAGTTTCCAAAGCTCGACAGTATGGCTGGAGCTTCACCAGTCCGTTCAATCGATGATTCGAATGTCTAGATTGTTAGAGAGCTGATGAAATAGTTTCGATTGAAATAGTAGCTGTCTCTCTTTCAAGGAAGCGGAAATTTAATGTTGATGAGACGGAGTGAAAGATGAATATTCCCGATTACACCTTTTGGTAGTATTACATTTCCTCAGTATGGCACTGATACATCAAGACCATGTCCACGCTGTTGGTGGATGGTTTGCTGAGCCACTCGATAATCTGGGCCAAGCTGCATATGAGTCCGTTTAGCAGGTTGCAAAAATCTATGTCGAGGCCCTTGGGATTAAAGTCGTCCGGAATATTACAGTCAGAATTGCCCGCTGCCTTCTACACGATCCACCTGATATCGGTCGACAAAGCCCACGTTTGGCGCTTCAGGAACAATTCGTTCTCGTCACGCGGTAACGCTGCCGGTCTCGCTTGGTGCGGTCGCCCAACGCAATACAGACCCTGTGCAACGCCATAACTTTCTCGGCAGCAAGCGTTGAGATAACACCACGTAATTCCTGCGAGGGCCTCTTTCAACATCAGCTCGGCCTGTACTCTCACCTCCACATGTTGGAGATCTTCACCTGTTGTCGTTTTCGAATGAGCGTTTACTCTTAACGCTGCTTCTCCCTTCACCCCAAATCAGAGTCGCGCTTGCCCCAACGATGACGGTGATTCCCGTCCACTTAGAGATCGATGGAAAATCGTTGAAGATCAAAAGCCCAATAAAAACCGCCATAACAATCTCCAAATATTGAAATGGCGCTATTAAAGATGCGGGTGCAAGCGCCGAAGCTTGTATGATTAATAGATGCCCGATCATTGCCAGCCCCCCAATTGTCAGCAGCCAGAACCACGAGATCGCTCTGTCAGGAAGGGAAAATGCCATATCATCTAGGTCCAGAAATGCGGAGGGAATCATTGCCAGCAGAACGGTAATCGTTCCCCCCAACCCAGCATACAATTGCATTATCAACTGCGTATCTTTTGTTCCATAGTAACGATTCAAGCTCAAGTAAGCCGCAAATAGAGCGGCTGACGCAAGTGGAAGCAGCGATACCCAGCCGAACGAACTCCACGTGGGCTGAATAACAATCAAAGTACCGGTAAAACCGATTGCAACAGCACTCCAACGATACCACCCTACTTGTTCTTTTAAGGCAATGGCTGACAAAAGCGTCAAAATCAGCGGCTCGGCAAAGAAGATCGCCGTCGCATCTGCCAGAGGCATATATTTGAGGGCGACGTGGAAGCACAGACTCGCGATTCCCAAGAGCACCCCTCTACAAAGATTTCCATAAACGTTTGCAGAGTGAAAGGGCCTGGGTTTTGTAATTAACATAATGATCAGGACGGTAAGAATTGTCGGGACAGCGAATCTAAAAAGAGTGATTGTTGCAGGAGGGAGTTTGTCGACCACCGATAGCCACTTGGCGATTGCGTCCATCAGGGGCAAAAATACCATAGCTAAGGTCATTGCAGAGAGGCCCTGCATTTGCAGAGAGGAACTTTTTACCATAAGGCAGCCCTTTTTGGTGCTATAAATACAGATACCTGTAGGCATATTCGAGACGATCGGAATATGAGTAAGGTTTTTTGCTAATTTCATATGAAAGCACATTTGTATTTTATAGTAATGTCATATATAATACATATGTAATGAATATTTATACTTGTAATATTGAAATGGGTGTGAGGGCCGCCAATTCTCGTACCTGCTATGTCTGCTGGATCCTAATGACTGCTTGTATTGCAGGCGATGATCCCGTCAGAAAGCTGAAATCTCACGGTGGGCGCCCTTTTAATTTGACACTCCTGCGACAATCGCTCGGCCAATAACCTGTGGGTTGCGTAGTAAGGTTGCCCTCTCCGAAATGAACTGCTGTGTCATAGAAAATATCTTGCGCTCGATCACGAGAACCACGTGGCTAGTCGAACCCCTTCAGATGCCTTGTGCTCGGTGACGTCACGCGCAACTCGGTTTAGACCGCCAAGCCGAGTTGTTGAACTCGTGCCCAAAACGACTGCGAGTCCCCGTATAGAGGTTATATCTGCATCACCAACCTCGAGTTGCGCCATTCAGGCCCGGCGAAGAGCGACCCTGCTCGCTTCCACGCTCCCCAGCTATACGAGGGGACTAGGTCTCAACGAACGTCGAGAAGGAAAGATCGCAACGCGTCTAACCGGCCTTTGCAGGGAGCACTCTATTGCTTCCTTGCAATGCATTTGGAAACACGTCGGCTAGAAACTCGGCTAACAGTGCATTGTATGCTGTAGGATTTTGCAGAAATGGTGCATGTTCTGAACGAGCGACTCGAAGACACATCTTCTTCCAGAGATTACCATAGGGCACTTGGTCGATGTAGTCTAAATTGACGATTGGATCATCAGCTCCATTCACCATGGCTGTTGGAATGCTAGTTGAACCTACAACGGCCCTTTGATCGCTTTTTTCCCCTCTTCGCTCCGCGGAAAAAAGAATGCTGCGAAATTCGGGATCTGTCCTTCTAATCACATCTTCCCAAGAGGGTTCGTTTCCGAAAACTTTTTTTGCGAATTGGCTTACCTCTTGTTCGACAAATTGACCCTTGCTCGCTAAGCCGCTCAACAGATTCCCCCGAAATCCCTCCGATATAACAGCTCCAACGGGAGGTGATCCCGTTATGAATATCCCTGACAGTGGCACTTTACGGGACATTAACTCCATTGCGATGTGCCCCCCCAAGGACCAGCCTACCAACACTGGCGTCCTAACATTCAATCTTTCAAACAGTTCCAGGGTTGCATCTGCGAGACCAGGCAGGGGATACGTAGAGGTTTTTTTAACTGCATCGCCAGAAGCTCCATGACCGGGCAAGTCAAAGCTGATCAAGCGGTAGCTTTTAAACAGATCGGAATGAAACTGTTTATGAAAAACCTCGCGAGAAGAGGAGTTCCCGTGAATGAATACTACATCATGACCATTGCCGCGGGTCATTTCGGTGGCGATGAATCCATGGGAAGTCTCGACGTTTTGAAAGATCGTTTCAACCATGGGTTAACTCCTACTTATGCTATGCACGAGATAATTAATTTGCGAATGGGTTCCATGTGACCACCGTAGCGTAGGGGATTATGGTATTTTCCGACAGGTTGTCGCGCGACATATTGAGTTACAACTGTAGTTAAATATTCTGGAGCGGAAAGATTACTTAAGCTAAAGTTACAACAACTATGGCTCGCCTGTGGGAAAACCTGAAATTTGGAGTATATCGGCTCCTTCGATTTCGGTTAGATCGACCATGAAACACACATCGAACTCGCTTTACGGGTAAAGACATGTCCACTAAACTTGGGAACCTCTTCCAACCTTAAGCTAGGCAAAAGCGTTGCCAACACCGCCAAGCTCTCCTCCAGTTCGGCCTTGGCTAGGTTTTCGGCGACACACCGATGTGGACCGCTACCAAAGACGAGATGTTCTGGCGACGTGTCGGTTCGGTAAATATCGAAAACGTCAGCATGTTGATATATTCTTTCATCGCGCATAGCGGACATTGTTGAGAGTATGACCAATTGTCCCGCCGGAATTGTCGTCTCGTTAATACTAATGTCATCTGTTGCGACCCTCACCAGTCCGGCAATTCCCGGTTCATAACGCATTGCCTCTGTCACAGCCATTGGCACCAGACGTAAATCATTACAAACCGCCTTCCATTGAGCCCGGTGCAATAGCAGCAACATAGTTTGTGCTACGATACCCGCTCGGACTGATTCAGTTCCTCCAATGATCATTTGAATAATTTGAAAAACCTCTTCGTGAACTGACAAACCTGCGTCTTGCGCAGCATTTCTAAAAGCGTTCAGGAAGTGTTGTTTAGTGTCGCCTTGCGCACTTAATATACTCGCTAAATAGTCTCGCAGTTCGCCTGCGGAAACGGCGCACTCCAAAGCACTGTCATTTGTCGCCTCTGGGTCGAAAAATGTACCAATATTTTTAACGTGACGTTTGAAAGCCGGGATATCGTCTTGAGGAATACCTAGAAGCGCTGCTAGCGCCAAAACTGGAATTTCCGACGCATACTGAGAAACAAATTCCGCTTGTCCATCAGCATAAAAACCCCGGATGAGGTCTTCTGCAATCCGCCTGACATGGCCTCTCCATTCTCCGATCATCTGCTGAGCAATGGCTCGCGATAACGGCAAGCGCCTACGAAGGTGCACGGCGTCATTTGCAGTCAACATACCTCGATCAAATATATCATAAAGGGGCCCAATAATTACTTCTCTTGCTTTCGGAATCGCGGTTTCCGTAGCCCTCAAGCGAGGGTCATTGCTGAGCCGAGTGACATCGGAGTGACGAAGCACCATGTATCCCCCTGCCTCATGCATTACGAGAGCATAGTTTTGGCGGTGGCGACCCAATACTGCATGAGGGTCTGCCTCGATTTCAGTAATCTTTAAGATGGGAAGCTCATTTACCGCTGTGACCCGCTTATTACGAAGTTGCACTGCTACACCTTTCTAAGACCCGACAAGTTTATTATCATTTATACTATAATTATCGTATATATCATATTTTTTAGTTACAAATGTCATTGAATAGTCGGAAGGAAAGCGATCGCAGCGGAACATTCGTAGCAGCCCGCCTTATTCTTCAATTACGGAATGTTTTGCCGATAGTTCGAGATGCCTGCGGCATCGAAAAACACCTGTTGCGCTCGCTGTTATTGCTTAAGGGACGTTCTTGATCGTTATCGTTCAGTTCAACATCGTAGAGCGAGCGAAATAGCATCTTCGCCAAATGTTTGGACGTTGCCAACTAGTGGATAAAGTCGAGGGGCCATCGCAGTATGCCAGCATACGATATCGACGCGACTGCGAGGCCGCAGGCGGCATGATCATGCAGCGATAAGCCTCGGGATGGTAAAAGCACCACCTTACGAAAATCGCGCTACAGATGTAGCGAGTCATGAAAGAGTTGCCCGGCACCAGTTGACGAAATCACCATAATCCAAAAGTAAACGAGCTCCTCTTGTCGTCGCATACGTACACAAGGGAAAAGTCGATCCAAACCTGCAGGGCAAAATGCCGGCATCACGGAGAAAATAATGGGTATCAAAACAATATTGTTAACCGCAACGCTTGCGCTGGGGCTGACCACATCCGTGTGGGC
>UICE01000018.1 GCA_900471815.1 Hyphomicrobiales bacterium | reverse complement strand
TATGACAGAAAAAGCAGCGACCGCGCCCTCTGGTTCAAAGCCATTCTCAGCCTTTGAGCGTATGATTGCCTGGCGCTATCTGCGTGCCCGGCGCAAGGAAACGTTTATTTCGGTTATCGCCGGGTTCTCGTTTACGGGTATTATGCTTGGGGTGGCGACGCTTATCATCGTCATGGCGGTGATGAATGGTTTTCGGGCCGAGCTTTTGACCCGAATTCTCGGAATCAACGGCCATGTCATCATGCAGCCAATGGATCGGCCATTGGATGATTTTGACGCTGTTATCAAGCGTGTCGATGCCGTGCCAGGCGTATCTTTTGCCATCCCCGTCGTCGAAGGCCAGGTTCTGGCCAAAGGCAATGTGGGGGCCGGATCAGGCGCGCTTGTCCGCGGTTTGCGCGAAGACGATATCGCCAAGCTGCAACTTGTGGCAAAGAACGTGCGGCAGGGCACATTTCAGGGTTTTAACACCGCAGGCGGCGTAGCAATAGGTACGCGCATGGCCGAAAATATGGGCTTGGGTCTCGGTGACCGGCTGACGCTGATTTCTCCTGATGGCGATGTGACGCCGCTTGGGATGGCGCCACGGGTCAAATCCTACCCGGTGACTGCCATTTTTGAGATCGGCATGTCAGAATATGACGCCTCAATCGTACTCATGCCACTCGAGGAATCGCAGCTCTATTTCAATCAGGACAACAAAGTTCAATCGATCGAGATATTTGCCGACAAACCGGATGATGTTGACGCACTGAAAAAGCCGATTGAAGAAGCGGCACAGCGCTCTGTCATGTTGACCGATTGGCGACAACGCAACCAGACATTCTTTTCCGCGCTGCAAGTGCAGCGTAACGTCATGTTCATGATTCTGACGCTTATCGTGCTCGTCGCGGCGTTGAACATCATATCGGGACTCATCATGCTCGTGAAAGACAAGGGCCGCGATATCGCCATCCTTCGAACCATGGGTGCAACGCGAAATTCCATCCTGCGCATATTC